>NZ_CP077290.1:1205433-2410867 GCF_019047785.1 Enterobacter cancerogenus
CTCAGCAGCACGGCCTGCCATTCAGGATCGGTCAACATCATTCGTGAGTCGTAAATCCGTAACGTTTAAAGATGGCTGACGCTTCCGGCCCCTTCAGGTAATCATAAAAGGCCGTTACCGCCGCATTTTTGTGCCCGTCAACAATCGCAACAGGATATTCCACTTTCTTGTGCGAGTCTTCCGGGAAGGTGCCAACGACTTTTACCCCTTTGCTGGCGACGGCATCAGAGCCGTAGACGATGCCCAGTGGCGCTTCGTTGCGCTCAACCAGCGCCAGCGCGCCGCGGACATCTTCAGCCGGGGCCAGTTTTGGCGAGAGTGACGCCCACGCGCCCAGCTTCTGCAGCGCCTCTTTGGCATAAATCCCGGCCGGGACATGCGCCGGATCGCCAACGGCCAGTCGACCACCGTTCAGCAGGCGTATCCACGGGGTCTCTTTGCTGATATTAATGTCGCCCTGCGCGCTGTCTTTTGGTGCCACTACCACCAGGCTATTGCCCAGCAGCGTTTCGCGGGTGGCGGTATCAACGGATTTTTTCTCTACCGCATAATCCATCCACTTCTGGTCGGCGGAGATAAACAGATCCGCAGGCGCACCCGCTTCTATCTGGCGGGCAAGCGTGGACGACGAGGCAAACGAGGAGACCACATCAACGTTTTTCTCTTTCTTATACGCGGTCGCGATATCCTGCATAGCATTGGTGAGCGATGCAGCCGCAAAAACCGTGATTTTACCCTCGTCAGCCAGCGCGTGTCCGGCCAGAGAAAGCGTCAGCGTTGCCCCTGCGAAAAGGCGTACCCATGTACCTGCCATTTGTAGCTCCTGTGCATTTCGTTATATACATATAAATATAACGATAACCGCAGGGATATCCTAGCGTTAAATCGTACCGATTAATGAGTAAACCCGGCTACTGCAGAAATAACTATCGGCGGAAAGGGGAAAAACTTGAGAGCAAAACGCCCGGGCTGGCCGGGCGTTCTGAGGGGAATTATTGCTGCTTTTTAGGCTGGTCTCTGTGACCGATGTTCGAAAAGACGTTGAACACTTCACCCAGGCCGTAGATGGCACCGAGGATGATAGCCATCACTACTGGTACCATGATCACGGCGAATACCAGACTCTTCAACAACTCTAACATGGTTTTCTCCAGATTGTGTGAACCGCTTTATTCTACCCTGAACGGTAAGAAAAACATCCCCTTTTGTGCGGTGCGCTTTGCGCGCTGCGCCATTTGGGTCACAATAC
This sequence comes from Enterobacter cancerogenus, assembly GCF_019047785.1. NCBI lineage: Bacteria > Pseudomonadati > Pseudomonadota > Gammaproteobacteria > Enterobacterales > Enterobacteriaceae > Enterobacter > Enterobacter cancerogenus. Next base: position 1,206,683 of record NZ_CP077290.1, read on the forward strand.
CCTTTTTGCCAGGACATTGTTATGCAGGCCGAAATTCTCCTCACTCTCCGTCTTCAGCAGAAGCTTTTCGCCGATCCACGACGCATCGCCCTGCTTAAACAAATAGAACAGACTGGTTCAATTAGCCAGGGGGCGAAAAACGCAGGCATCAGCTACAAAAGCGCCTGGGACGCCATCAACGAGATGAACACCCTGAGCGAGCAAACGCTGGTTGACCGGGCGACGGGCGGAAAAGGCGGTGGCGGCGCGGTGCTTACCCGCTACGGGCAACGCCTGATCCAGCTTTACGATCTGCTGGCCCAAATCCAGCAGAAAGCGTTTGACGTGCTGAGCGACGACGACAACGTTCCGCTGGACAGCCTGCTGGGAGCTATTTCGCGCTTTTCGCTGCAAACCAGCGCCCGCAATCAGTGGTTCGGCACGGTCACGGCGCGTGATAATTCGCAGGTTCAGCAGCATATTGAGATCCTGCTTGCCGACGGCACCACCCGCCTTAAGGCCGCCATCACCGCGCAAAGCGGCCAGCGCCTGGGGCTGGAAGAAGGCAAAGAGGTGCTGGTGTTACTCAAAGCCCCCTGGGTGAGCATGACCCGCCAGCCGGAGCAGGCTAAAGAGGCGGATAATCAGCTGCAGGGCACCATTAGCCATATTGAACGCGGCGCGGAGCAGTGCGAAGTGCTGATGACGTTGCCCGACGGGCAGATGCTTTGCGCCACGGTCCCCCTGCACGACGCGGCGGATCTGGAGGAAGGTGCTGAAGTCACCGCATATTTCAACGCGGACCGGGTGATTATCGCCACATTATGCTAAGCGCATTGACAATCGTGCCGACAGTGGGTATCCCTGACATATATTGCTGCAAAAAATGGGATAAATCATGTCATCATTGCATATTTCGCAAGGCACGTTTCGTCTTAGCGATACCCGAACGCTGTCGCTTCCTGATTTAACGCTGCGAGCCGGTGAGAGCTGGGCATTTGTCGGCACAAACGGCAGCGGAAAATCGGCTCTTGCCCGCGCGCTGGCCGGAGAGCTTACCCAGCTCAAGGGTGAACGCCGCTGTACCTTTACCCGCCTGACGCGCCTCTCGTTCGAACAGTTGCAAAAGCTGGTCAGCGATGAGTGGCAGCGCAACAACACCGATCTGCTTAGCCCCGGAGAAGAAGATACTGGCCGCACCACGGGGGAGATCATTCAGGATACGGTCAAAGACGACGCGCGCTGCAGGCACCTGGCGGAGCAGTTTGGCATCACAGCCCTTCTCGGGCGCCGCTTTAAATACCTTTCTACCGGCGAGACGCGCAAAACGCTGTTGTGCCAGGCGCTGATGAGCGAGCCGGACCTGCTGATCCTCGACGAGCCGTTTGACGGGCTGGACGTGCAGTCCCGCGCCCAGCTGGCGACCCTGCTGGAGAGGCTCAATCAGCAGGGTTACACGCTCGTGCTGGTGCTGAACCGCTTTGATGAGATCCCGGACTTTGTGCAAAACGCAGGCGTGCTGGCCGACTGTAACCTGACCGAAACCGGTGAGAAATCCACCCTGCTCAAACAGGCGCTGATTGCTCAGCTGGCCCACAGCGAGAAACTGGACGGTATTGCGCTTCCGGAACCGGATACCCTTTCCGCGCGCCACGATTTGGACCCCCACCAGCCGCGCATTGTACTGCGCGACGGTGTGGTGTCGTACGACGATCGCCCTATCCTTAATCATCTGAGCTGGACGGTAAACCCCGGTGAGCACTGGCAGATTGTCGGCCCTAACGGCGCGGGGAAATCCACGCTGTTAAGCCTGATTACCGGCGATCATCCGCAGGGCTACAGTAACGATCTTACGCTGTTTGGCCGCCGTCGCGGCAGCGGCGAAACCATCTGGGATATCAAAAAGCATATTGGCTACGTCAGCAGCAGCCTCCATCTGGATTATCGCGTCAGCACGACGGTGCGCAACGTGATCCTCTCGGGCTTTTTTGACTCCATCGGCATTTATCAGGCGGTGTCGGATAAACAGCACAAGCTGGCGCAGCAGTGGCTGGATATTCTGGGGATGGATAACCGCGTGGCGGATGCCCCTTTTCACAGCCTCTCGTGGGGCCAGCAACGGCTGGCGCTGATCGTTCGCGCGCTGGTAAAACACCCGACGCTGCTGATCCTGGACGAGCCGTTGCAGGGGCTGGACCCGCTCAACCGCCAGCTGATCCGCCGCTTTGTGGATGTGCTGATTAGCGAAGGCGAGACGCAGCTGCTGTTTGTCTCCCACCATGCGGAAGACGCCCCCGCCTGCATCACCCATCGGCTGGAATTTGTGCCAGACGGCGAGTGCTACCGTTACCTTCTCAGCAAGATCGACTGACCCCGGAGGGCGGTGCCCTCCTCTTTTCAGACTACCTGCAGCACTAAATCTATCTCTTTGATCTATAATGCCCTCTGGCCCCCCGAACAGGCGCGTGAAAACCAGTGTAAGCGATTCCACTATTTTATCCCATGTCACACTTTTGTCGTCTCTGTTATGCTATGGTTAATTCATACCATAAGCCCAATGGAGCGAAATATGCGAGTTCTGGTAACAGGTGGTAGCGGTTACATAGGAAGTCATACCTGCGTGCAGCTGCTGCAAAACGGTCATGATGTCATCATCCTCGACAACCTGTGCAATAGTAAGCGCAGCGTGCTGCCTGTGATTGAACGTCTTGGCGGTAAACAACCCACTTTCGTGGAAGGCGACATCCGCAACGAAGCGTTGATGACCGAGATCCTTCACGATCACGCGATTGAAACCGTGATCCACTTCGCTGGCCTGAAAGCAGTTGGCGAATCGGTGGCAAAACCGCTGGAGTATTACGACAACAACGTCAACGGCACGCTGCGGTTAATCTCGGCGATGCGCGCGGCGAACGTTAAAAACTTCATCTTCAGCTCATCCGCGACCGTCTACGGCGATCAGCCCAAAATCCCTTACGTTGAAAGCTTCCCGACCGGCACGCCGCAAAGCCCGTATGGCAAAAGCAAGCTGATGGTCGAGCAGATCCTGACTGATTTACAGAAAGCACAGCCGGAGTGGAGCATTGCGTTGCTGCGCTATTTCAACCCGGTCGGCGCGCATCCATCAGGCGATATGGGCGAAGATCCGCAGGGTATTCCCAATAACCTGATGCCGTACATCGCCCAGGTTGCCGTTGGCCGTCGCGAATCGCTGGCCATTTTTGGCAACGACTATCCAACCGAAGACGGTACCGGCGTGCGCGACTATATCCACGTGATGGACCTGGCCGACGGCCACGTGGCGGCCATGCAGCAGCTGGCTGGCAAAGCGGGTGTGCATATTTATAACCTCGGTGCCGGGGTCGGCAGCAGCGTGCTCGACGTGGTGAATGCCTTCAGCAAAGCCTGCGGGAAGCCGGTGAATTACCACTTTGCTCCACGCCGCGACGGCGACCTTCCCGCTTACTGGGCGGATGCCACCAAAGCCGATAAAGAGCTTAACTGGCGTGTCACCCGCACGCTCGATGAAATGGCACAAGATACCTGGCACTGGCAGTCACGCCACCCGCAAGGCTATCCGGACTAAGGATTTGTCATGACGCAATTCAACCCCGTCGATCACCCGCATCGTCGTTTTAACCCGCTCAGCGGGCAATGGATTTTGGTCTCTCCGCATCGCGCCAAGCGCCCCTGGCAGGGGGCGCAAGAGACGCCTGCAAAACAGACGCTGCCCCAGCACGATCCGGACTGTTTCCTCTGTCCGGGCAATACGCGCGTGACCGGTGACAAAAACCCGGACTATACAGGCACCTTCGTCTTTACCAACGATTTTGCCGCGCTGATGACCGACACGCCGGATGCACCGGAAAGCCACGATCCGCTGATGCGCTGCGAAAGCGCCCGTGGAACCAGCCGCGTGATCTGTTTCTCGCCGGATCACAGCAAAACGCTGCCGGAGCTGAGCGTTGAGGCGCTTAAAGAGGTGGTCAGCACCTGGCAAGCGCAGACGGCAGAGCTGGGCCAAACCTACCCGTGGGTGCAGGTGTTTGAAAATAAAGGCGCGGCCATGGGCTGCTCCAACCCGCATCCGCACGGCCAGGTCTGGGCGAACAGCTTCCTGCCGAATGAAGCCGAGCGCGAAGATCGCCTGCAAAAAGCCTATTTTGCCGAAAACGGCTCGCCGATGCTGGTGGACTATACCCAGCGCGAGCTGGCCGACGGCAGCCGCACCGTGGTCGAAACCGAACACTGGCTGGCGGTAGTGCCCTACTGGGCGGCGTGGCCGTTTGAAACGCTGCTGCTGCCAAAAGCGCACGTTCAGCGCATCACCGATCTCAGCGATGCCCAGCGCGATGACCTTGCGCTGGCGCTGAAGAAGCTGACCAGCCGTTACGACAATCTCTTCCAGTGCTCCTTCCCGTACTCCATGGGCTGGCACGGGGCACCGTTCAACGGTGAAGAGAATGCACACTGGCAGCTGCATGCCCATTTCTATCCGCCGCTGCTGCGTTCCGCGACGGTGCGTAAATTTATGGTGGGCTACGAAATGCTGGCGGAAACCCAGCGCGACCTGACGGCAGAACAAGCGGCAGAGCGTCTGCGTGCCGTGAGCGATGTCCACTACCGCGAATCAGGAGTCGAATAAATGAGTCTGAAAGATAAAACACAGTCCCTGTTTGCTGAAAAATTTGGCTACCCTGCCACCCACGTTATCCAGGCCCCCGGGCGCGTGAACCTTATCGGGGAACATACCGATTATAACGACGGATTTGTTCTGCCCTGCGCCATCGACTACCAGACGGTGATCAGCTGCGCCACACGCGACGACCGCACCGTGCGCGTGATCGCGGCAGACTACGACAATGAGATCGACGAGTTTTCTCTCGATGCCCCTGTCGTGACCCACGACACACAACAGTGGTCGAACTATGTGCGCGGCGTGGTGAAGCATCTGCAGCAGCGTAACAAAAATTTTGGCGGCGCAGATTTAGTCATCAGCGGCAACGTTCCGCAAGGGGCGGGTTTAAGCTCGTCGGCCTCGCTGGAAGTGGCGGTCGGTACCGTGTTCCAGCAGCTTTACCATCTGCCGCTGGACGGGGCGCAAATTGCCCTTAACGGCCAGGAAGCAGAAAACCAGTTTGTGGGCTGTAACTGCGGCATTATGGATCAGCTTATCTCCGCGCTGGGCAAAAAAGAGCATGCCCTGCTGATTGACTGCCGCTCTCTCGGCACCAAAGCCGTACCGCTGCCGAAGGGCGCCGCGGTGGTGATTATTAACAGTAATTTCAAACGCACGCTGGTGGGCAGCGAGTACAACACCCGCCGCGAGCAGTGCGAAACCGGGGCCCGCTTCTTCCAGCAGCCCGCGCTGCGCGATGTCACACTCGACGAGTTCAATAAGGTGGCGCACGAGTTGGACCCGACCGTGGCAAAACGCGTGCGTCACGTCCTGACGGAAAACGCGCGTACCGTTGAAGCCGCCTGCGCGCTCGAAAAAGGTGACCTCAAACGCATGGGTGAGCTGATGGCTGAATCTCACGCCTCCATGCGCGATGATTTCGAAATCACCGTTCCGCAGATCGACACCCTGGTTGAGATTGTTAAAGCGGCTATCGGCGATAACGGTGGCGTGCGCATGACCGGTGGCGGTTTTGGTGGCTGTATCGTGGCGCTAATCCCTGAAGACCTGGTGCCAGTGGTCCAGGACGCCGTGGCGAAGCAGTACGAAGCCAAAACGGGCATCAAAGAGACATTCTATGTCTGTAAAGCCTCACAAGGAGCCGGACAGTGCTAAAAGAGACGCCAAACCTCGCACCGGATGGACTGCCGTATCGCCTGTTAACCCTGCGCAATGAAGCAGGGATGGTGGTGACGCTGATGGACTGGGGCGCTACCCTGCTCTCCGCCCGCGTGCCGATGCCGGATGGCAGCGTGCGCGAAACCCTGCTCGGCTGCGCATCACCGGAACAGTATGTTACCCAGACGGCCTACCTTGGCGCGTCGGTGGGCCGTTATGCCAACCGCATTGCGCAGAGCCGCTTCGAACTCGACGGCGTCGGGTATGCCCTCCTGCCAAGCCAGGGTGACAATCAGCTGCACGGTGGGCCGGAAGGCTTCGATAAACGCCGCTGGAAAATCGTTCAGCAGAACGACGGGGAAGTATTGTTTTCGCTGGATTCGCCCGATGGCGACCAGGGTTTCCCGGGCGCGCTCTCTGCCTCGGCACGCTTTACCCTGACCGACGATAACCGCATTGCCATTGAGTATCGCGCGACGGTGGATCAACCTTGTCCGGTTAATCTCACCAACCATGCCTACTTCAACCTGGACGGTAACACCAGCGACGTGCGCCAGCACAAGCTGCAGATACTGGCCGATGAATACCTGCCGGTAGATGAGATGGGCATCCCGTATCAGGGGCTGAAAGCCGTAAGCGGCAACAGCTTCGATTTCCGCACGGCTAAGCCCATCGGCCAGGATTTCCTGAGCGATGACGACCAGCGTAAGGTGAATGGCTACGACCACGCCTTCCTGCTCCAGGCGAAAGGCGATCTGCGCCAGCCTGGTGCACAACTGTGGTCAACCGATGAGAAACTGCAGATGACGGTCTACACCACCGCCCCGGCCCTGCAGTTTTATTCGGGCAATTACCTCAACGGTACTGCGGCGCGCGAGGGGGATGAATACCGTAACTGGCAGGGCGTGGCGCTGGAAAGTGAATACTTGCCCGACAGCCCTAACCACCCGGAATGGCCGCAGCCCGACTGCGTGCTGCGTCCGGGTGAAGAGTACGTCAGCGTGACGGTTTATCATTTTATCCCTGCCTGAAAATAACCAATACGCCCACCGCAAAGGGTGAGCGTGGGTTCAGAGATTGCGGTAGGTCGCCAGTTGGTAGCCCTGTTCAAGCAGGGCTTGTTTTAACTCAGGTGAGGTGAGAGTTTCCAGCTCTTCGAGCCTGGGCTCGCAGTAGTGGCTCTGGCGAACCACATTATCGACAAAGCCGGGATGACACATCATCTCTAGAGATGTTGCCCCTTCTTCTTTGGCCTTTTGCAGCGCATCGATGAAAAAGGCGATAGTGGCATTTTGCCCATAAAAATCGCCATTAAACCTCTCCGGTCCGCGTACAGGCGCAGGCATAGGGCTGGTGCAGGTGGTCTTGCCGTCCATGCGGATGGGCAACCCCTTTTCGCGACAAAAACGTTCCACCTGCCGCCATACTTGCGGAATAAAATGAACGTGATGGTGGCTGTCAATATGGGTTGGCTGCCGGCCAAACAGGACAATAAAGCGCTCATACTGCGCATGTAGTTCGGCGGCAATGTCTCCATCCTGCAACAGCCCCTGTTCCGCTGTGTCCCATATCCATTTACCGAGCTTCCCTTCCCGCGCAAGCGAAGACATGGCGGTAAGCGGCACGCCGAAACTCAGCACAAAATGCAGTCCGATCCCTAGCCCGGGCAAATCTGCACTCAGGCTGGCCGCGTGTTCAATGGCGTTGGCATTCATCATCGCCGTCGTTGACGTCACGACGCCGTGACGATGCGCTTCAATAATGCCGTAATTAATGGCTGGACTCAGTCCAAAATCATCCGCATTCACAATAACCCGCATTGACATTCGCTTTTCCTTATTGGTGATTAAGCGCGCGCACGGCATCAGCAAACTGCGGCAGATACGCCTGGTGGGCCAGCAGCAGCTCCTTCGCCAGGCATTCCGCGCTGGTGTCTGAGCCAATGAGTGGATTAAGATTCAGCGCCAGTAAAATATCGTTGAAATCACCGTTTAGCGCCGCGCGTGCTGCAGCAATTTCAAAGGCTTTCAGAGTGTGAATTAACCCCAGAACGTTATCATCAAAATGTCTTATTCGCGGATGAGGCGTGGCCCCCTCTTTTCCTAACAGACAGGTCATTTCAACTGCCCACTCTGCTGGAATATTCTCAACGTGACCACGATGTGTAATATTAATATAATGCTCGGTCTGTTTATCGTTGTAGATGGCGTTGATCGCTTCACACGCTGCGTCGGAGTAATATGCTCCGCCACGCGCGTCCAGTTCCGGGGGTTTAGTATTAACTTGCGGGCTGCGATAGATATCGAAAAGCTGTTTCTCCAGTTTTTGCACTACCTGCGCACGAACACCACCTTTGTGATACTCGCCCAACTCTATCGCCAGCATCTCTTTTTTCTTAAAGTAATAGAGTAAATAAGAACAGGGGATCAGGTTCAATGCACGAATAAATCCTTCGCTAAATGGCAGGCTATAAATATTTCTGACGGTACTACCACTTATTGTGCCCGATGCGACAAGATCAAGTATTTCAGCAAAGCGCGACTGGCCGTTGACCTGCACCTCTTTAATAAATACCAGATGATTAAGCCCGAACAGATCTATGGAAAGCGTATCTTCCGGCGTGAGCGCCAGGATATCCTGAATGAGCATCTTCATTCCGACCGGCACATTACAGATGCCAATGAATCGTCTAAAGTCAGTGTGTCGAAAGACAGCTTCGGTCACCATCCCTGCCGGATTGGTGAAATTCACGATCCAGGCCTGGGGACAGATCGCCTGCACATCGCGGATAATGTCAAATATAACGGGTATGGTACGTAAGCCTTTGAATAGCCCGCCTGCACCATTTGTCTCCTGCCCCAAAAAACCATGAGACAGCGGAATGCATTCGTCAAGCTCGCGCGCCTTTAACTGGCCCACACGGAACTGCGTGGTGATAAAATCCGCGTTGACCAGCGCCTCCTGCCGATTGAGCGTTTTATAAATCTTAATCGGCAGATTTGCCTTCGCGACCATTCGCTCGCAGAGCGCGTGAATAATATTTAGCTTTTCTTCGCCCTCCGGCACATCCACCAGCCACAGTTCACTGACCGGGAGTTCAGCGAAACGCTTAATAAATCCATCGACTAACTCAGGGGTATAACTGCTACCTCCCCCTATCGTTACGATTTTTAATTTTTTCATCCTGTGTCTCACGTTGAAGAATTTAATTTACCAGTCGCCGCCGATAGTGACCCGGCGTGACGGAGGTTAGCTTCTTAAAATTATTAATAAACATGCCCGGACTGCTGAAACCCGCATCAAAAGCAATATCCGTGACTGAGAAATTTGTGGTTTCCAGTTGCTGTTTTGCGTAATTAATGCAGATTTCGTTTATGAGTTGCCCGGGTGTTTTTTTATAATAGCGATTCGTAGCTCTCGTCAGGTAAGATTGTGTTTTCCCTGAAAGCCGAACCATATTTTCCAGAGCATTCTCTGCAAAAAGAGATTTATTATGCATCTGCCGAATCAGCCGGGTAAGCCATCCAGGAAATTGACTCTCATCTTGTGAATTATCGTAATGGTATAATCGATTAACGATGTAAAAAGTTAAAAGCTTATTGAACTCATCAAATTCACCAGGATGGGTATTCAGCGTTGCGAGCGTGGATTCGATATAGTTTAAAAAATCTGCCGAAACCGAATAACGCTGCGATGCCACGAAACAGGGTGGCAACATGTGCAGATAATACTCCTCAAAATAACATTTGCCGATCCCCATGTTAAGTATCCGGGTCACGCCATAGTCATAATACGTCTGGTGATGGGATCCAATTGGAATAAAGACAAAATCCCCTCTGGACAATTCGACCCTTTTACCATTTATATTCTGGCTGCATAGTCCATTCAAAATAAGCGTAAATTCGTAATAATCATGTTCATGTAAGCCACTCATACTTTCTGTTTTATCAAGAATGAAAAAATAGAAATCCTTTCCCTTCAAAAACTGGCTTTCATGTACGGTATGGAATTCCATGACCGACCCTCTTCAAAATTTTAACGCATTCGCGATCTCTTCTTCGCTCTCTTCTTCTTCGATAATGCCTTGCGCTTTATTGGCAATGACGACAAACGGCAGATAGATCAGCGTAGCGACGGTAAGGTTTACGAGGGCGAGGATGAACGCGGGTACGCTACCGTTGCTATTAAAGAAGGCCCCAAGTCCCGGTGGCATAGTCCATGGCGCGAAGTTTGTTGAAGGTGGAATAATATTCAGCGACCAGGCTACCAGAGCCAATCCGGCGAGGATCGGTTGAATAATAACAAAGGGGATCATCAATACCGGGTTCATAATAATGGGCAGGCCAAATAAAATGGGCTCATTAATATTGAATAGCCCAGAGGGCAACGCCATTTTTGCTACCTGACGATAGTCCGCGCGACGGGAGGCAATGAAAATTGCAATAATCAGGCCAAGGGTTGCGCCTGTCCCGCCCAGGTATACGTAGGATTCAAGCATGGGTCCAGTCCAGAAGTGGAATGTTTTCCCCGCCGCCAACGCCGCCTCAACGGATCCATATTCCGTGTACGTCGCCATATTTTCCAGCCCCCATGGGCCAAGAATACCGCTATTTAAAGCAGTGAGCGCCAGTCCTCCATGGACGCCAAAGAACCATAATAAGGCGTTAAAAATAACATACACCCAGCCCACAACCGCACCAAGCGACGCCAACGGACTGGAGATGGAATTCATTATTACCTGGTGAAAATGGATGCCTGCCAGAGAAAGCCCCCAGGAGGTCAGCCCTGCAAGAAATAGAATAATAAAGCACGGGATCAGCGCCGTAAATGAACGAGACACAGACTCCGGCACACTGTCAGGCAGAACCACTACCCACTTTCGCCGGATAATAAAGGTGAACGCCTCGGCCACCGCCAGACCAATAATCATACCTGAGATAATATTGGCCCCGCCCAGCCAGTTGGCGCCAATGGCATTTATTTCCCCTATTTTGAATGGCGTGACGGTCATAAAAGTGGCAATAGATAATAATCCTGCGGCAAGCGGGTCGACCTTGCGCTCCTCTGCCAGCGCCATGCCGATAAAAAAAGGCGTCATCAAGGACATGATCCCTAACGTACCGTTATAAACGCTGTTACCTGTAGCTTTTAAATCATTGAGTGTACTTAACGCTGCGGTATCCAGATGGATACCCATTGAGTAGAAAAATGACCCCTCTTCAAAGTTAAGCAATACATTATTAATCAGAACAAATATTGCCCCGACCAGGGTTAAAGGCATTAAGCGAATGAAGCCGTTTTTTATCGCATTTACGTGCACTTGTTTTCCCAGTGTGATTGCCACAGGCAAAATCACGCGCTCCAGCGAGCCGACAAAACCAGCCATAATAGATATCCTCACATTTTTGATGGGGAATTTACCCTGCGTGCATCCCTAAAAAAGCGTTGCTCTTACATCATCAGAATGGTGTTTAGCATAACTGAGCGGCCTGCTAGCCGATAACGGATGAGTAACGCGAATGATGGCTGATTGACCTGAGAGATTGATGTTTTTCACAAATCGTATAATTTTTGCGGCGCACCTTTTTCTGCTGGCAGCAATTTTCGACAAAGGCTCAACGTCCTAACAATCCCAGGCAACGACTCGTTTACAAGTGTCTTACATAGAGCAGAGATTTTCGCTATTGTATTGCATAAGCGTTGCTGCTGGCACAGCCACAGCAATATAATGAGAATCTTTATCATTCAATAAAGCTTATGAGGAGTAAGAGATGGCTATAACTAAGCTGGTCCTGGTACGCCACGGCGAAAGCCAGTGGAACAACGAAAACCGCTTCACCGGTTGGTACGACGTTGATCTGTCCGAGAAAGGCGTAAGCGAAGCAAAAGCAGCAGGTAAACTGCTGAAGGAAGAAGGCTTCAGCTTTGATTTTGCTTACACCTCTGTGCTGAAACGTGCCATCCATACCCTGTGGAACGTGCTGGACGAACTGGATCAGGCCTGGCTGCCAGTTGAGAAATCCTGGAAACTGAACGAACGTCACTACGGTGCGCTGCAGGGCCTGAACAAAGCGGAAACCGCTGAAAAATACGGTGACGAGCAGGTTAAGCAGTGGCGTCGCGGTTTCGCGGTCACGCCACCAGAGCTGAGCAAAGATGACGAGCGCTACCCGGGCCATGACCCACGCTACGCAAAACTGACCGATGCAGAACTGCCGCAGACTGAAAGCCTGGCGCTGACCATCGATCGCGTTGTGCCTTACTGGAACGAAACCATCCTGCCACGCCTGAAAAGCGGCGAGCGCGTGATCATCGCCGCTCACGGTAACTCCCTGCGTGCGCTGGTAAAATACCTGGACGATATGGGTGAAGATGAGATCCTCGAACTGAATATCCCAACGGGCGTACCGCTGGTGTATGAATTCGATGAAAACTTCAAACCTGTCAAACACTACTATCTGGGCAACGCTGACGAGATCGCGGCAAAAGCGGCGGCCGTAGCGAACCAGGGTAAAGCGAAGTAAGTTTCGCAAGCCATAAAAAAAGCGTGGAGCAATCCACGCTTTTTTATTTGCCCTGAATGGCTCAGCCGCGGCGGGCTTTTACCGCATTCGCCAGCTGGCGCAGAAGCGCGTCGGTGTCTTCCCAGCCAATGCAGGCATCCGTTACGCTCTTGCCGTAAACCAGCGGCTCGCTGCCTTCCAGGTTCTGATTACCTTCGACCAGATGGCTCTCAATCATCACCCCAATCACCGCGTGTTCACCGTTGGCAATCTGCTGACAAACGTCGGCCCCGACGTCCATCTGCTTTTTAAACTGCTTGCTGGAGTTGGCGTGGCTGAAATCGATCATTACCTGCGGTGCCAGGCCGGCTTTTTCCAGACCGGCTTTCACCTCTGCCACGTGTTTTGCACTGTAGTTCGGCTCTTTACCGCCGCGCAGAATGATATGGCAGTCACCGTTACCGCTGGTGTTCACGATGGCGGAGTGGCCCCATTTGGTCACTGACAGGAAACAGTGTGGCGCACCCGCTGCGTTGATGGCGTCGATAGCCACTTTGATGGTGCCGTCGGTGCCATTTTTAAACCCAACCGGGCAAGAGAGGCCAGAGGCCAGCTCGCGGTGAACCTGAGATTCGGTGGTACGCGCGCCAATTGCGCCCCAGCTCATCAGGTCCGCCAGGTATTGTGGCGTAATCATATCGAGGAATTCGCCGGCAGCGGGCAGACCGCTGTCGTTGATCTCCAGCAGCAGCTTACGGGCAATGCGAAGGCCGTCGTTAATCTGGAAGCTGTTGTCCATATGCGGATCGTTAATCAGCCCTTTCCAGCCCACGGTGGTGCGGGGTTTTTCAAAGTAGACGCGCATGACGATTTCCAGCTCGTCCTTCAGCTCTTCACGCAAAGTTTTCAAGCGTGCGGCATACTCTTTGGCGGCTGCTGGATCGTGAATAGAGCACGGACCAATCACCACTAACAGACGATCGTCATTACCTTTCAGAATCTTGTGGATCGCTTTGCGCGCATGGGACACCGTGTTGGCGGCATTCTCCGTGGCGGGGAATTTTTCAAGGAGTGCTACAGGCGGTAATAACTCATTGATCTCTTTAATGCGTAAATCGTCGTTCTGATAGTTCATCTCTTTTCCAGCTCTGCCATATCTTTTGTAAGGAATGCAATCCTTTCAATCTATCTCGTCGACCGGGAAGTGTAAACGGGCTTTTACACTTCAGGCAGATAATTCCTGGAATGAGCCAAAAAAACGCCACAAAATAGCGAAAAATGAGATCTGACCTAAACTTTTTAATTGTAACAACTAAATTTGTTTGCTTAAACGCGATTCCATATCGCCATAAGTTCGGTTAGTGGAATCTTTCGCCACACAACGTGATGCACAAGTTGGAAATGTTATTCAGCATAACGACCAAAAACAGGAGCAACATCATGAAAATGACGAAACTGGCTACACTTTTCCTGACGGCTACTCTCTCAATGGCTAGCGCCAGCGCCCTTGCGGCCGAGACGGGCTCATCTGACAGCAACGGCGATGCAAACGCAGCCGCCGCGGCAGGCCAGGTTGCCCCGGACGCTAAGCAAAATATCGCCCCTAACAACGTTGATAACAGCAATATCAACACCGGCAACACGAATACCAATACCACTGGCACGACCGACGGTACCATGCAGCATCAAAACGGCACCATGTCTCACGACGGCATGACCAAAGATGAAGTGCATAAAAACTCAATGTGTAAAGACGGCAAATGTCCAGACCCGAATGACAAAGTGGGTAGCGACGCTAACACCAAAACTGACGGTACAACTCAGTAACATTGAGTAAACGCAAATATGAAAGGAGAGCTTCGGCTCTCCTTTCTTTTTTGTGCAAAATATTAAAAAATCGACGCTTACTTATCCCAACGTATCAGGAACGATCCCATGGCGCACTCCCATTCCCATACCGCCGGTGACGATAACGCTAAACGGCTGTTGCTGGCTTTTGGCGTCACCGCGACGTTTATGGTCATTGAAGTTATTGGCGGGCTGGTTTCCGGTTCCCTGGCGCTGCTGGCCGATGCCGGGCATATGCTCACCGACGCTGCCGCCCTGCTCTTTGCCCTGCTGGCCGTTCATTTTGCCCGCCGCCCTGCCAACGCGCGCCATACGTTTGGCTGGCTCAGGCTGACCACCCTTGCTGCGTTTGTGAATGCCATTGCGCTGGTGGTGATTACCATCCTGATTGTCTGGGAGGCGTTCCAGCGCTTCAGACACCCGCAGCCCGTCGCGGGCGCGACTATGATGGTCATCGCGATTGCCGGTTTGCTGGCGAATCTTCTGGCATTCTGGATTTTGCATCGGGGCAGCAGCGAAAAGAACCTTAACGTACGCGCCGCGGCGCTGCACGTGCTGGGCGATTTGCTTGGCTCTGTGGGTGCCATCGTGGCGGCGCTGATTATCATGGGCACAGGGTGGACGCCAATCGACCCGATACTTTCCGTTCTGGTGTCATGCCTGGTCCTGCGCAGCGCCTGGCAGCTGTTGAAAGAGAGCGTGAACGAGTTGCTGGAAGGCGCGCCGACATCGCTGGACATCGGCGAGCTTAAGCGCAACCTGAGCCGCTCAATACCCGAAGTGCGTAACGTTCACCATGTTCACGTCTGGCTGGTGGGCGAGAAACCGATCATGACGCTGCATGTTCAGGTGATCCCCCCTCATGATCATGATGCTTTGCTAGGGCGTATTCAGCACTTTCTGGAGCATCATTACGACATCGCACACGCCACCATTCAGATGGAGTATCAGCCGTGTAGCGGACCAGACTGCGACCTGAATGAGGCGCAGCCTGGCCATTCACACCATCATCACCATTAATGCGACAGCGCGCGGGAGCCTCGCTCGCGCGCGCTCTTGATCCACATCCGGCTGCCGTTCAGCGCGATGAACGTCAGGAGCAGATACTCCAGCGACATCGCGTAGACACCCTGCAACGCAAAGATCACCACGCTTATTACGTTGATAATGACCCACAGGAGCCAGTTTTCAACATATTTCCGGGTCATCAGGACCATGGCTGCAATCGACAAGACCATCATGCAGGAATCCCAGAACGGAAAGGCATCCGGCTGAAGCGCTGGCATGGTGACGTTCAACCCGAGGCCAGACATTGCGGAAACCGCCACACGGGTCAGGAAGGCGAATACCGGGTTGATATAGATCGTCATTAAACCAATCGCCACTACGCAGGCCACAAGCCAGGCAATCGCTTTTGGCAAGGGTAGCCAGCGGATTTGCAGCTCCGCCTCCTGTTGGCTGTTCTGACGCGACCAGGCGTACCAGCCGTAAATATTCGCCACGAAAAAGAACAGCTGTAAAAGCAGGCTGGCATAAAGCTGGATCTGGAAGAAAATAATTGCAAAGAGCGTGACGTTTATTAGCCCAAAAGCGTAGTTAACAATCTTCTCAAGGCTTGCCAGCCAGATGCAAAGCAATCCCGCCAGCGTGCCAACGGCTTCAATCCATGACAGGTCATAGCCACCCGCACCAATCGGTATATGAACCAGGATGTTCTGTGTGCTAAAAAAATCCATCTTTTCCCCGAGACGTAATGAATTAAGTTCGTAGTGTAGCCGCAAAATCCAGCATGCGGTTAAGCGGAATTAATGCGCCCTGACGCAACGCGGGGTCAACGTGGATTTCATGCGCAGCCCCCCCGTTTTCCAGCCCTTCGGCAATGGCCTTCAGGCCGTTCATCGCCATCCATGGACAATGGGCGCAGCTGCGGCAGGTCGCTCCTTCCCCGGCGGTTGGAGCTTCGAGCAGCTCCTTGTCAGGCACGGCCTGCTGCATTTTGTAGAAGATGCCGCGATCGGTCGCCACTATAAGCTGCTTATGCGGCAGGGTTTTCGCAGCGTTAATCAGCTGGCTGGTTGAACCGACGGCATCGGCGAGGTCCACAATGGATTGTGGCGACTCCGGATGCACCAGAATAGCCGCTTCGGGATAGAGGCCCTTCATCCGCATCAGCGCCTGTGTTTTGAATTCGTCATGAACAATACAGGCCCCCTGCCAGCAGAGGATATCCGCGCCGGTTTGTTTCTGAACATAGTGTCCAAGATGGCGATCGGGTGCCCAGATGATCTTCTCACCGAGGCTGTCGAGATGCTCAATCAGCTCAACGGCAATGCTTGAAGTCACGACCCAGTCGGCACGCGCTTTAACCGCTGCGGAGGTATTGGCGTACACCACCACGGTCCGGTCCGGATGCGCGTCGCAGAAGGCTGTGAACGCATCGACAGGACAGCCGAGGTCGAGGGAGCATTCGGCATTCAGGGTGGGCATCAGGATGGTTTTTTCAGGGCTTAAGATTTTTGCCGTTTCGCCCATAAAACGCACGCCAGCCACCAGCAGCGTAGAAGCAGGATGCTTCGCGCCAAAACGTGCCATTTCCAGGGAATCAGAGATACAGCCGCCCGTCTCTTCCGCCAGCTGCTGGATTTCCGGGTCGGTGTAGTAATGCGCCACCATCACCGCGTCGCGCGCTTTAAGAAGACCTTTGATCTTCTCGCGGTAAAACTGTTTTTCGTCCCGGCTCAGCGGAGCGGGCTTTGGCGGGAAGGGATAGATTGCGGCTTCTGGATCAAACATCACGCTCATTATGGCTTCTCGTTTTACTGGCTTAACAATATTGCCCTTGTTTTGCAGGAGAGAGCAAAATGAGCGGCAATGTGTTTTATATACTAAACAAGATAGCGAATGTGCGAAGAAAAGTCATCGGAAATAGATGCGTGCAGCATTTGTCGGGTGGCGGCTTCGCCTTACCCGACCTACAGGGATAACTCTTCGGGAATTGCAGAAAGCAAAAAAGCGCCTTTAGGGCGCTTTTTTACATTGGTGGGTCGTGCAGGATGACTCGCTTCGCTCGCCCTTCGGGCCGTCGCCGTAAACGGCTCCGGTGCCTCACTGCGTTCGGCTCAAACCTGCTGCAGGTTCGAATCATACAAATCGCAGAAAGCAAAAAAGCGCCTTTAGGGCGCTTTTTTACATTGGTGGGTCGTGCAGGATTCGAACCTGCGACCAATTGATTAAAAGTCAACTGCTCTACCAACTGAGCTAACGACCCCTTGCGGGATTTACTGCTTTGTCTTCGAAGTGGTGGGTCGTGCAGGATTCGAACCTGCGACCAATTGATTAAAAGTCAACTGCTCTACCAACTGAGCTAACGACCCGAGTGGTGCTGACTTCGAAGATTTTACTCGGTACCAATCAAAAGATTGGTGGGTCGTGCAGGATGACTCGGCTTCGCCTCGCCCTTCGGGCCGCTGCTAAAGCAACGTTATCCTTCACGTTTAATATCTGAGTAAGACATTAAATTGGTGGGTCGTGCAGGATTCGAACCTGCGACCAATTGATTAAAAGTCAACTGCTCTACCAACTGAGCTAACGACCCGAGTGGTGGGTGATGACGGGCTCGAACCGCCGACCCCCTCCGTGTAAAGGAGATGCTCTACCAACTGAGCTAATCACCCACTCTGAACTACCGGAACTGCTTTAAGTGGTGGGTCGTGCAGGATTCGAACCTGCGACCAATTGATTAAAAGTCAACTGCTCTACCAACTGAGCTAACGACCCACTTTTGCGCTGCTTTCACGTTGTTTGATATCCCGTGGCAACGGCGGCATATATTACTGGTTTAAGATTTCTGCGCAACAAAAATTTCGATGAAGATCACTTAACTGCTTAGTAATCATGCTGCACGACCAGAAATAACACGATTTCTGGTCATGCGTTAATCATCCCATCGAATTCAGACGTTTTTGCGCCTGTTTGGCACCTTCGGTGCCCGGGAATTTTGCAACCACCTGCTGATAAACCGCTTTGGCCTTCGCAGTGTCGCCTTTGTCCTGCATGATTACGCCGACTTTAAACATCGCATCCGGCGCTTTAGGCGATTTCGGGTAATTTTTCACTACAGAGGCAAAATAAAACGCCGCATCGTCTTTTTTACCCTTGTTGTAATTCAACTGTCCCAGCCAGTAATTGGCGTTTGGCTGGTAAGTGGAATCAGGGTACTTCTTAACGAAGTTCTGAAACGCCACGATAGCGTCGTCCTGCCGCGATTTGTCCTGTACCAGGGCAATGGCCGCGTTGTAGTCCGTATTCGCGTCACCGCTCTGTACAGGCGCGCCTGTTGAGGCTGAAGCGTCCGGAGCAGGCGTCGTCGTGGCAGCAGCGCTCTGGTCACCTGTCGCAGGCTGTGCTGCTGCACCGCCGCTGCTCAGGCTATCCATTTGCTGCAGGATTTGCTTCTGACGTTCCACAACCTGATTAAGCTGATACTGACTTTCCTGGATCTGACCACGCAGGGAATCAATATCGTTTTGGTTATCGGAAAGCTGCTGCTGGAGTTGCGTTAAAAGCTGGCTGTGAGCGTTAGAGATACGCTCAAGTTGGGTGACCCGGTCTTCTACCGAGCCTGAGCCGACACTACTGATTGGTGCCTGAGCAAAAGCGGCCCAGGGGGCCGCTATTCCAACCAGTAACGACAGACTCAACAGTTGATGTCTGAAGTTACTGCTCATGCAATTCTCTTAGTAAACCAGTACGGCACGACGGTTTTTGGCGTAAGCCGCTTCGTCATGACCCAGTACTGCAGGTTTTTCTTTACCGTAAGAAACGATGGAGATCTGGTCAGCAGAAACGCCTTTACCCTGCAGGTACATTTTAACGGCGTTAGCACGACGCTCACCCAGGGAGATGTTGTATTCTGGCGTACCACGTTCGTCCGCATGACCTTCTACGGTGACTTTGTAAGACGGGTTGCTACGCAGGAAGTTAGCGTGAGCATCCAGCATCGCAGCGAAGTCAGAACGGATGTCGTATTTATCCAGATCGAAGTAAACGATGTTGTTCTGCTGCAGCTGCTGCATCTGAAGACGCGCCTGCTCTTCAGAAGACATGTTGCCATTGCCGTTAGCGTCCATACCAGTACCGGCACCCATCATGCCTTCGCCGCTCTGGTCATTGCTTGCGTTCTTGTTGGAAGAACACGCTGCGATTGCCATTACAGGCAGAGCGATCATCAGCCCCTTCAGCACTTTGTTCAGTTGCATTTCTAAGATTCCTTTAGTAATCAATTAATTATTATTTACAGATACGGCGACCAGGCAGGTGATTTGACCTGTCCATCAGTTGCCGGAATACGCGCTTTGAAACGCCCATCTGTAGAAACCAGATTCAGCACAGATCCCATCCCCTGAGAAGAGCTGTAGATTACCATAGTGCCGTTAGGTGCCAGACTTGGCGTTTCATCCAGGAACGTTGACGAGAGAACTTGCACGCCACCCGTAACCAGATCTTGTTTGGCAATGTGCTGCTGACCACCCGCAGTACTGACCATTACCATCGTTTTACCATCGGCACTGATATCAGCATCCTGGTTCTGTGAACCTTCCCAGGTAATACGCTGCGCTGCTCCGCCGTTGATATTCACTTTATAAACTTGTGGACGACCGGCCTGGTCAGACGTAAAGGCCAGGTTCTGGCTGTCCGGGAACCAGGTTGGTTCGGTATTGTTGCTGCGACCATCGGTGATCTGGCGAATTTGACCCGAGCCGATGTCCATCACGTACAGGTTCAGGCTGCCGGTTTTCGACAGGGCGAACGCCAGTTTTGTGCCGTCCGGAGAGAATGCCGGTGCACCATTGTGACGCGGGAACGACGCAACCTGACGCACAGCACCGTTAGACAGCGTCTGAATCACCAGCGCTGAACGACCGCTTTCGAAGGTCACGTAGGCCAGTTTCGAGCCGTCCGGAGACCAGGCCGGAGACATCAGCGGCTGTGGAGAACGGTGAACGGTGAACTGGTTGTAGCCATCGTAGTCAGAGACGCGCAGTTCATACGGGAACTGACCGCCGTTGGTCTGAACGACGTAAGCGATACGCGTACGGAATGCACCTTTGATCCCGGTAAGCTTTTCGAACACTTCGTCACTTGCCGTGTGACCCGCGTAGCGCAGCCACTGCTTGTTCACTTTGTAAGTGTTCTGAGCCAGAACGGTACCCGGCGCACCGCCGGTATCCACCAGCTGGTAAGCAACGTTATAGCCACCGTCCGGAGCAGGCGTTACCTGACCGACAACAACGGCATCAATGCCCAGCGCAGACCATGCGGCAGGCTGTACTTCCTGCGCGGTGCCCGGCTGCTGTGGCAGACGAGAGCGATCTAACGGGTTGAATTTTCCGCTGTTACGCAGGTCAGCCGCAACGATGCCACCGATATCTTCAGGCGCGGCACCCGGCCCCGCCCACTGGAACGGAACAACGCCGATCGGGCGCGCCGAGTCCACCCCCTGGGTGATCTCGATACGTACTTCTGCGTGCAGCACAGCTGCCCACAGCATTAAAAAACCAAATGCTACACGTAATGCCTGCTTCATCATATCTCCCTTATCCGGGTAACCTTACCCACGATAATTTAGCAGAATGTTAACAAACCCAAATATAAAAACGACACGGTCCTGGCTATGACAATAGTCGGTTTTCCATACTTCCCAAAGGAAAGACGATCACAGCTTAAAGTCTAGTTTGGCATCTTTTATCTTATCGTAAACAGCCTCACTCGGCGGTTTAGGAATGTTCGCCGATCTTGCTGCGGCTAACGCTGCCTGACAAAGCGCAGGATCGCCCCCTTCGGAAGTGACGCTTTTCAACCGTCCATCCGGGGCAAGATTGATATGCAGCACGCACTGTTTGCCCTGATACAGGCCCGCATCAAACAGACGGCTTTGGATCGCCACCTGAATCTGCTTCGCATAAGCGCTGATATCTGCCCCCGTTGCACCGCCGTGGGCGCCGGAAGTCCCGCTGTCTTTAGACGGCTGACCGTTCCCTTTCGCCCCGCCGCCCGCTTTCGGTGCATTCTTACCTGAACTCAGGTCGCCAATGATATCGTCGGCGGTGGCAGCTTCAGCGGCAGCTTTTTCAGCAGCGGCCTTTTTAGCAGCAGCTTTCTTATCGGCAGCGGCTTTTTCGGCTGCAGCTTTTTTATCTGCGGCAGCTTTCTCGGCAGCCGCTTTTTTATCAGCCGCAGCTTTTTCAGCGGCAGCCGCTTTTTCAGCCGCGGCCTTCTCGGCAGCAGCCGCTTTCTTCGCAGCGTCAGCCGCCGCTTTTTTCTCGGCTTCCTGAGCGGCTTTCTTCGCAGCATCCGCTTCAGCTTTTTTCTGAGCATCAGCAGCGGCTTTTTTCGCAGCTTCCGCTTCCGCTTTTTTCTGAGCATCGGCAGCGGCTTTCTTCGCAGCTTCTGCTTCCGCTTTTTTCTGGGCATCCGCAGCGGCTTTCTTCGCGGCGTCGGCCGCCTGTTTCGCCTGAGCATCAGCCTGTGCTTTCGCGTCTGCGGCCGCTTTGGCTGCAGCCTCTTCCGCCTGCTTCTGCTGTTCCTGCGCTTTTTTCGCTGCCGCTTCCGCTTGTTTTTGCTGTTCCGCCTGCTCTTTCGCCGCTTCCTGCGCCTGCAAACGCTCTTTCTCCAGCTGTTTCAGACGCTCCTGCTCTGCGGCCTGCTTTTCACGCAGCTCCTCAGCCTGCTGTTGCGCCTGTTTTTCACGCTGTTCTTCAGCACGTTTCGCACTCGCCTGCTGCTGTTGCTGGCGATTATAGTTCTGAACGACCGCACCGGGATCCACCATAACGGCGTCGATGGAGGATCCCCCACCGCCGCCTGATGCATCAATATGCTCGTCGAACGAACTCCAGATCAGTGCTGCAAAAAGAATCACGTGCAGCACAGCGGAGACGATTATCGCTCGTTTAAGCTTGTCGTTCTGTTCGGTTGCCTTTGACACTATCGGTTCCCAAAAACTACGCAGATGATCAAATAGGCTGAGTCATTAAGCCAACCGACTTAACGCCCGCACTATGTAGCAAGTTCAGCGCCTTAATAATTTCATCATAGGGCACATCCTTAGCGCCTCCGATCAAGAAGACCGTTTTCGGATTTGACTCCAGACGCCGTTGCGCTTCGGCAATCACCTGCTCTGGCGGCAACTGATCCATACGATCTTTCTCAACCACCACGCTGTACTGCCCTACTCCGGAAACCTCAATGATGACCGGAGGATCGTCATTGGTGCTCACCGCTTGCGATTCTGTCGCATCCGGCAGATCAACCTCCACGCTCTGCGTAATGATGGGTGCCGTTGCCATAAAGATCAGCAGAAGTACCAGCAGTACGTCCAGCAGTGGAACGATATTGATTTCGGACTTGAGTTCGCGACGACCTCGTCCACGCGATCTGGCCATGGTTTACCCCTTGTTGCTCTCGGTGCTGGTAAACGCCTGACGGTGCAGAATCGCAGTGAACTCTTCCATAAAGTTGTCGTAGTTCAGCTCCAGTTTGTTCACGCGCTGGTTCAGACGGTTATACGCCATAACCGCCGGGATCGCCGCAAACAGACCAATCGCGGTTGCGATCAGCGCTTCTGCGATACCCGGTGCGACCATCTGCAACGTCGCCTGCTTCACCGCGCCCAGGGCGATAAAGGCGTGCATGATCCCCCACACCGTACCAAACAGACCGATATACGGGCTGATGGAACCGACGGTACCGAGGAACGGAATATGCGTTTCCAGCGTTTCCAGTTCGCGATTCATGGAAATGCGCATCGCACGCGACGCCCCTTCAACGACCGCTTCCGGCGCATGGTTGTTAGCACGATGTAAACGCGCAAACTCCTTAAAACCGCTGTAAAAAATCTGTTCGGAGCCAGCGAGGTTATCACGGCGCCCCTGGCTTTCCTGATACAGGCGAGACAGTTCGATACCCGACCAGAACTTATCTTCAAAGGCTTCAGCTTCGCGGCTGGCAGCATTGAGGATACGGGTTCTCTGGATAATGATGGCCCAGGATGCGATTGAAAAACCAATCAAAATCAACATGATAAGTTTAACCAGAAGGCTAGCCTTCAGGAACAAATCAAGGATATTCATGTCAGTCACTGCTTAAACTCCGCGACAATAGACTTAGGAAGCGCACGAGGCTTCATTATGGTTGGATCAACACAGACAATCAGTACTTCAGCTGAGTTCAGTACGGTGTTGTCAGCATTAACTATCCGCTGCGTGAACACCAGCGAGGTCCCGCGCATAGATGTAATTTCAGTTTGGACTTCGAGCATATCGTCGAGTCTGGCAGGCGCAAAATACTCAAGCGTCATCTTGCGTACCACGAAGGCAACTCGCTCAGCCAACAGCACCTGTTGACTAAAGTGATGATGTCGCAGCATCTCTGTGCGTGCCCGTTCATAAAAAGCAACGTAGCTGGCATGGTAGACCACACCACCGGCGTCGGTGTCTTCATAGTAGACACGTACCGGCCATCGAAACAGCGTTGTATTCACTTTACATCCCAGTAATGCAACAAATAGAGAGAGCTTTTAAACTTCGCTACTATACGCGCGGGAATGATGGTTTGGAATGGGGGAAAGTAAACGGAGAGTAAATTTTTATGGGCTCGGGTAAGCCCATAAGGTTAACGGACATTTCTTATTCAGAAGAAGAAGAAAATCAGGCCTGCAAGAAGCACCAGATCGGCAATGAGCGGGCAGAAGATCCCCTGCCAGTGCAGCGCTTTCGGACGAAAGCCTACGCCGTGGATCACGCCCGTACAGACGGCCCACATCATCAGGAAGCCGTGCCAGATCTCCAGCTCGCTGGTTTTTGCCGCAAAGCGCGACGGGTCCCAGAAGATGCAGCCTGCCAGCAGTAATGCCATCACTAAAGAAAGCGCCCGTAACGGGCGCTTATCCATGACACGGTAAAGTGTCGCAATGATATTCATCAGTGCTTCTCTTCACCTGCTTTTGACGCTTCGACGTGCTCAAGCGCCAGGGCAGTGATGACACCAAATGCACAAGCAAGAAGCGTCCCTAAAATCCATGCGAAATACCACATATTCAGCTCCTAACTTAATACATAGAGTGAGTGTTGCTTTCGATATGCTCTTTGGTGATACGACCGAACATTTTCCAGTAACACCAGGAGGTGTAGAGGAGGATGATCGGAACGAACACGCAGGCCACATACGTCATCAGGTTCAGCGTCAGCTGGCTGGAGGTCGCATCCCACATGGTCAGGCTCGCATTCATCATCGTGCTGGATGGCATCACGAACGGGAACATCGCGATACCCGCCGTCAGGATAATGCACGCCAGGGTCAGGGAAGAGAACACGAATGCCAGTGCGCCTTTTTCCAGACGAGAGGTCAGCACGGTCAGCAGCGGCAGCAGTACACCCAGAGCCGGGATAGCCCATAGCGCAGGCATGTTGTTGAAGTTAACCAGCCATGCTCCTGCCTGACGCGCCACTTCTTTGGTCAGCGGGTTAGACGGTGCGGCATGGTTAATAGCCGAGGTCACCACGTAACCATCGATGCCGTAAACCACCCAAACACCACCCAGTGCGAAGCAAACCAGCGTTACCAGCGCAGCAACCTGCGCCGTTGCGCGGGAGCGCAGGTGCAGTTCACCCACGGTACGCATCTGCAGATAGGTTGCGCCCTGAGTAATGATCATCGCCACGCTGACCACGCCCGCCAGCAGACCAAACGGATTCAGCAGCTGGAAGAAGTTACCTGTGTAGTAAAGACGCATGTACTCGTCGATGTGGAACGGCACGCCCTGCAGCAGGTTACCAAACGCCACGCCAATCACCAGCGGTGGAACGAAGCTACCGATGAAGATGCCCCAGTCCCACATGTTGCGCCAGCGGGTGTCTTCAATCTTGGAGCGGTAATCGAAACCGACCGGACGGAAGAACAAAGAGGCCAGCACTAAAATCATCGCCACGTAGAAACCGGAGAAAGCCGCCGCGTAGACCATCGGCCAGGCAGCGAACAGCGCGCCGCCTGCGGTGATCAGCCACACCTGGTTACCGTCCCAGTGCGGGGCGATGGAGTTGATCATGATACGACGCTCGGTGTCGTTACGACCGAGGAAACGGGTGAGCATGCCCACCCCCATGTCGAACCCGTCGGTGACCGCAAAACCGATCAGCAGAATACCGACCAGCAGCCACCAGATAAAACGCAATACTTCATAATCGATCATTTGATGACTCCTGTCTTAGCGTGCCGGCTGAGTAGTCGCAGTGGACTGCTCGTAGTGATAGCGACCGGTTTTCAGGCTGCTTGGGCCAAGGCGCGCGAACTTGAACATCAGGAACAGTTCAGCCACCAGGAACAGGGTGTAAAGACCACAGATCAGCAGCATGGAGAAGATCAGGTCGCCCGCTGTCAGGGAGGAGTTCGCTACCGCAGTTGGCAGCACCTCACCAATCGCCCACGGCTGACGGCCATATTCTGCGACGAACCAGCCGGATTCGATGGCAATCCACGGCAGCGGAATACCGTACAGTGCGGTGCGCAGCAGCCATTTTTTCTCACCGATGCGGTTACGAATCACGCTCCAGAAGGAGGCCGCGATGATCAGCAGCATGATAATGCCGCAGCCCACCATGATGCGGAACGCGAAGTACAGTGGCGCAACGCGTGGAATCGAGTCTTTGGTCGCCATCTGAATCTGCGCTTCCGTCGCGTCGGAGACGTTCGGGGTATAGCGTTTCAGCAGCAGACCGTAGCCCAGGTCTTTCTTCACGTCGTTAAAGCTGTCGCGAACGCTCTGGTCGGTAGAACCACCGCGCAGCTGTTCCAGCAGCGAGTAGGCTTTCATACCGTTACGGATACGCTCTTCATGCTGCTCCATCAGATCTTTCAGGCCGGTAACCTGCTTATCGACGGAACGCGTAGCGATGATACCCAGTGCATAAGGGATCTGAATCGCGAAGCGGTTTTCCTGCGCATCCTGGTCAGGAATACCAAACAGGGTAAAGGCAGCCGGCGCCGGTTGCGTTTCCCACTCGGCTTCAATTGCCGCCAGTTTGGTTTTCTGTACGTCGCCCATTTCGTAGCCGGATTCATCACCCAGAACAATAACGGAGAGAATCGCCGCCATACCGAAGCTGGCTGCGATAGCAAAGGAGCGTTTTGCGAAGGCAAAGTCACGACCGCGCAGCATATAGTAAGAACTGATGCCCAGGACAAACATCGCGCCGCACACGTAGCCTGAGGCCACAGTGTGAACAAATTTAACCTGTGCCACCGGGTTCAGGACCAGCTCAGAGAAGCTGACCATCTCCATACGCATGGTTTCGAAGTTGAAATCAGAGGCGATAGGGTTCTGCATCCAGCCGTTCGCCACCAGGATCCACAGTGCAGACAGGTTAGACCCTAATGCGACAAGCCAGGTCACAGCCATGTGCTGAACCTTACCGAGACGGTCCCAACCGAAGAAGAACAGACCTACAAAGGTGGATTCGAGGAAGAAGGCCATCAGACCTTCAATGGCCAGCGGCGCACCGAAGATATCCCCTACATAGTGGGAATAGTAAGACCAGTTAGTCCCGAACTGGAACTCCATGGTCAGGCCGGTTGCCACGCCCAGTGCAAAGTTGATACCAAACAACTTGCCCCAGAACTTGGTCATATCTTTATAAATCTGTTTGCCGGAGAGGACGTAGACCGTTTCCATAATGGCCAGCAGGAACGCCATACCGAGCGTCAGTGGCACAAACAGGAAGTGGTACATCGCGGTCAAGGCAAACTGTAAGCGCGACAGTTCGACTATATCTAACATCATGACTCCTTGCTCATCGCATGAAGACTCCGAGAGTGAAGCCCGTCATAAACGGATTCACACGCATGCCCCAATACAAAGTAATCTGCTCCCCTTCTTCGCTGCTTTTTCTCCTCGACGGGAAAAAGCAGTGATGAAAGGTTACAAATACGTTAATAAAAAACCCAAATTGATCCCGCAAATATAATACGCTGCAAAACCCTTACAATAAACAGGTTTTTAATGAATCACTTTTACGTTTTTCGACGGTGATCAATTTATAGCAAATCTACCGGTTTTCGACCATTTTGATCGCGGACAATTTAACGCCTTTTGATGTCTTTTTCCAAGGATTAAACATTGATTTAAATCAAAAACAGACGGCATTGTTAAACATGTTTAATTGTGGTGAGAATGGTAAAACCCATGTTAACGATATGTGCATTGCGGGAGGATAATAGTTATCAATCACAGATAATAATATAAACAGCTGTGATTTTATTTAACCAGTGCGGAGCGCAACCTGTAATCTGACGGCAAACATAGAGTGTTATCCACCTCACAGTATTTTACGCGGGATCTGTTAAGCCTGATAATTACATTAATTTTACTTTTAATAGTCACAAAATTAACACCTCATTGTGACTATTTATAAAGCAAAAGGCCGCACAGTCTGCGGCCTTGGTTATTGGAGGATGTGATGTCAGGCTAAGCTAAGGTCAAACGTTCGTGACTGACCCGGTCTGAAAGCACCAGTGATCCCGTCTGCATTGCCCTCCCCTTCCCGTAGACACTCTTTCAGGTCCGTTTCGTTACATGCCGCTATTGGCCGATTCATCGATAACGTTACGTCGCAAGAGGTGGTTTCTGAGGGGTTGAACAGGCGGAGAATAAGTGACTCGCGGTCTTCTGCCTTTTTCAGCGCACTCAGGACGCAGCCTGTGGGCGACAGGGTCAACAAGCTGTAGCCCTCCGGTGTGGTAAACGCCGCACGGTTAAGTTTCATCGCATCCCAGGGGATTTTATTGTAGCAATGCACCGGCGTAAGCCATGCCTTCGCCTGCTGAGCGACGCCGGCGCTTTCCGGTGTGCCGCTAAAACTGAAGAGGCTAAAGCGGCAGTCCAGCTTGCCCCGCAGCTGTGAGTCCGGCACCGGCATCTTGATCCCAGAAGGCCGTCCCGGGCGCAGCAGTAAATCCTCCTTACCGAGCACCCCTACGCCGCGCAGCAGCGTCAGGGCGAAGGCTTTGGTATCGTCACCCACGATTTCGAATTCCCGTAGCCCCTCGGTAAAGAGCGCCATGCCATTACGCTGCGCCTGAAGGACGGCGTAATGCAGCATATTCCAGACCGGCAGCGGCGCCTCTTTCCATCCCTCCGCCTGCCAGTTGGCCATCGCGGCATCCTGCACAGGGCGGGTCAGCGAGCCAAACTGCGTGTCAGCCAGCACCTCTTGCGTGGTAAACGGCGTGGGGATCAGTACGCGGACACGGTGATCGTCAGCCTGGTTATCCAGGCGAACCGCCACATCAATCCGCCTGCTGTTGTGGCTGAGCGTGATCTCAACTTCAGCCGTGAGCGAGCCGCTTCGCTGGCGCGCCGAGCGCTCGGCCAGGTTTGCCGGTACCGACAGTTGATGCCGGATCACCGCCCTGCTCTGCCAGCCCTCATGCGTCACCTCAACGTCATGCTTTCCCTGCGCCGATGTGAGTCGCCACTCTTCACGAGACGGAGAGTAATCGTACTCATCCCCGTCATCGGAACTCTCTTCGATCTCCAGCGCGCGGTCATAAACCAGCCCGGATTCTTTATCCCGCAGGCGCAGCGTCCCGTCGTCATTGATATCGATCTGCCAGAACGCATTTTCCAGCAGCGCCTGGGGGGCGTTCTGCGCAGGGCGCACGCTCCCGGCAACATGGGGTTCAATAAAGAACGTGCGATACCCCATTGACGGGAGGATCTGGCTGAGCTGGATGTCAAACTCCATAAACGGGTCGTAGTTGCCGTAATGGACGATTTGCCGGTCGATGAGTCCCGGATCGATTTCGCGTGCGCTACGAAGGAAATAAGGGATGTCGTTGCCTTTATCATCCACAATACGGAACTGACGGGCGCGCAAGCGGATAGTGGTGTTAATGACCTCCTCTCGCGGCCAGGGCATCAGATTGAACATCACCAGCTTGTCCTGATCGCGTTGCGGCATGTTATCGACGATTTTGCGCATATAAAACCGCGTCAGGTTGTCGGCCATGTCTTCGGCCAGCGCGAACCGGGCGACAATTTCGCGATGGACCTTATCGCTACAGCAGCACCCGATGCTGTCATGAGCATGGTTTTTGAGGATCTCCTTCCACATTTTCTCCAGCAAGCCGTGGTGATACTCAAATCCCAGACTCCAGGCGAGCGTCGCCAGCGGCTCAAGAATATTAACGATTTTATTCTCAATCCGGGCATGGGCGATTTTGATGTCCATCCGCGTGGAGCCGATAGTCCGGTGTACGCGCATGTATTTACCGTCGATAAACTCACCTTTCAGGGTTGCCAGTTGGTCACGATGGGCATCAATGCGATCGAAAACTTCCTCAAACCGGCTCATCACAAATTCACGCTGCGGGTAGATCTCACGCAGTTTATCCATCACCGCAAAAATATTCTGCTGGAGCGGCATCTGGTCGTGGCCGTTAGGCAGTAAAATCTCTTTGGTGACCGAGGCCTTCTCCAGCACCTCGAAGTAGCTGTCGAGACGTTTTCGCAGTCCGGCTTCGTCCTCCGGTAAGTACTTACCAATCGCGTAGCCCAGCGGCAGCACCTGCGCCGTGA
This sequence comes from Enterobacter cancerogenus, assembly GCF_019047785.1. Lineage (NCBI taxonomy): Bacteria > Pseudomonadati > Pseudomonadota > Gammaproteobacteria > Enterobacterales > Enterobacteriaceae > Enterobacter > Enterobacter cancerogenus. The sequence continues at coordinate 1,236,441 of NZ_CP077290.1, forward strand.
CTTCGCTGCCGTCCGTGCTCTGCCAGAGAAATTCGGTTTTATCGGTGCCGTGACGTTCCGAGCACCCTCGCCAGAACAGGGTCCGGGTGATACCAAATCCGTTATAAATGTGCGGCAGTTGCGCTGACATCCCAAACGAATCCGGCAGATAGCCAATTTTCATCGGCTCACCAAAGGCCATGCAATCGCGAATGCCGTACATCAGGTTACGCACAATCGACTCGGCAGAGACGAGGGTGGTATCCGTTTGGGTATACCACGGGCCGATAATCAGCTTACCCGCCTGTACCAGCGCCCTTACCCGAGGGCGGTTTTCCGGCTTCACCGCGAAGTAGTCTTCCAGTACCGCGGTCTGGCCGTCGAGGACGTAATATTTCCAGGCATCGTCCTGCTCGAGACGCGTCAGGATCTCCTCCATATTATTGACCAGAAGAATACGTGACTCTTCCGTGGTGAAGTACCACTCACGGTCCCAGTGCATGTGCGGCGTGATGTGAACACGAGATACAGCTTTCATCTTCGTTTCCTGTTTATGCGTGGTTATGACGTGACGTCTTCAACGGTGTAGTGACCCTTTTTCACTGCCTGGCGTCGCCAGAGCAGCAACACAACGGTCGAGATAGCGGTGCCCACCAGCGCTGCGCCAAACCAGCCTGCCGCAGCCATCAGGCCGCCCAGTCCGGCAGGGTGCAGTAAAAAGAGGGAGAAAATGCCCGCTCCCGGCGTAGATAACCCCACGCCCATCGCCCCGACGATGGCCCCCGTTGCCATTGAGCCAAGAACAAACGAGCCAATCACCCGCAGCGGATCTTCTATCGCCATCGGGATAGCCCCTTCGGTAATCCCCGCCAGCCCGAGCAGCCAGGTGGATTTACCGGTTTCAATTTCAAAGGGTTTAAAGAGTGAGGGAGCTAACACCGTGGAGGCCGTCACGGTAAAAGCCGAGACCATTTTGACCGAGGCGAAAATGGCGTAAGGCCCATAGACGCCGTTAGCCATCGCCCCGAGACAGAACGCATAGGCTGCTTTATTGACCGGGCCGCCTAAATCAAAGGAACACATAAAGCCGAGAAGCGTGCCCAGCAACAGGGCATTTGCCCCGGACAGGCCATTAAGCCAGGCCGTCAGCGAGTTGTTGATCCACGCCACCGGCTCGCCAATCACAAACAGCATCAGGCTGCCCGCGCCCAGCACGCCGATAACCGGATAGAGGTAATAGGTTAAAAAACCGTTGTAGCGGTTACCAAGGCGAATGTGCTGTTTCACCCAGCGCATCAGGTAGCCGGCGATCAGACCGCCCGCGACGGCCCCCAGAAAGCCGGAGCCGATCATGTTGGCGGCAAGACCGGCAGCAAACCCCGGTGCCAGAGCTGGTTTATCGGCCAGCGAAAAGGCGGTGTATGCGGCAAGCACCGGGACCATCAAAATCCCGAGCATGCCGCCGCCGAGCTTTCGATACATCCACAGCCATGAGTTTTCCTGATCGAACAGATGCTGCAAGCCAAGCATTTGTGCCAGCAGTACCGCAACGGCCAGCACCGTTCCTCCGGCAACAATCAGAGGTACAGCAAACGAGATACCGCTGAGAAGCGCCTGCTTCAGCTCGGTCTTAACGCTCTTTTTTTCTGCCTGGACAGTCTGCGCAGCAGACGAAGATGACAAGGTCAGCGCGCGCTCGATTAACGCTTCGGCATGGCGCAGCGGTTCTGCCACCGGCACGGAAATAGCCGGAATGCCGTTGAATCGTTCGCTCTCCTTGACCGCCACTTCTGTCGCAAAAATACAGGCTTGCGCTTCCCGCAGTTGCTGCGCGGTAATCCGCCCCTCTATGCCGTTCGCCCCCTGCTTCTCTACCACCACATTAATGCCGAGCTTACGCCCTGCTTTTTCAAGATATTCCGCAGCCATATAGGTATGCGCGATGCCTGCCGGGCATGCAGTTACGCACACGATGGTCGGCGCATTCACCGGCGCGGCGCGCTCATCGTCCTGCGGCGCATCTTCGAGGGCGGCAATCACCGCGACCGCCGTCTTTGCTGCCATCACCCGTGCCCGAAGGGCATCATCCGCGAGGCGGGAGGTGAGCTCGGTTAAAAGCTGTATATGCGTGGATCCTGCCTGCGCAGGCGGGATGGCGAGCAGGAAAACCAGCTTAACCTGTTCAGGGCCGTCCACCCCTTCCCACTCCAGCGGTTCACTTAACGTTGCGACGGCAAAAGCGGCCTCTTTCACCGCGGACGATTTACCGTGGGGAACGGCCAGCCCTTCGCCCAGGGCGGTGGGGCCAAGCGATTCCCGGTGGAAAACTTCCGCTAAAAAGGCATCACCATCGGTGATCTTGCCCAGCGCCACCAGCTGCGCCGTGAGCTGGTGTATGGCTTCATCGCGGCTGGCAAAGCGCTTTTGCACGCAGATTGCCTCGGGATGGGTCAGGGTCGTCAGGTCCATAAAGATCCTCACACTCATGTTGTCATTGGTGAGGATCGATTGTGGCAGACATAACAATACATTTATGTGATCATTTTCACTAACCCTGATAATTTGTATTTAAGTTGTATTATTTACAATTTTTTGCCGGAAGGCATAATTCCTTGAAAAGGTATTGATTGGATCAATCAAAATGGGCACTAAACCGATGTACCGGCAGATAGCCGACGCGCTGCGTGAAAAAATCGCCAGCGGTGAGCTGAAGCCAGGCGATGCGCTACCGACGGAGTCAGCTCTCCAGCAGACCTTTGGCGTCAGCCGGGTTACGGTCCGGCAGGCCCTGAAGCTCCTCACCGAAGAGCACATCATCGAAAGCATTCAGGGCAGCGGCTCGTATGTGAAAGAGGAGCGCGTCAATTACGATATCTACCAGCTCACGGGCTTTTACGAGAAACTGGCCGACAGAAACATTGCCACGCACAGCGACGTCAAAATTTTTGAGGTGATAAAAGCCGATGCCTGGCTGGCCCAAAAACTGGATCTGATGCCTGAAGAGAAAGTCTGGCACGTCAAACGCGTGCGCTTTATCAAACATAAACCGGTGAATCTCGAAGAAACCTGGATGCCGCTGGCACTGTTTGCCGATCTGACCTGGGAGGTGATGGAAAACTCCAAATATCATTATATCGAGCAGGTCAAAAAGATGGTGATCGATCGCAGCGAGCAGGAAATCGTGCCGATCGTCCCCGACGCGGAGACCGTCAGGCTTCTGGGAATCGATCCGCATAAACCGGTTCTGGAAAAAATTTCCCGCGGCTTTTTACAGGACGGACGTCTGTTTGAATACAGCCGAAATATCTTTAATAGCGATGACTATCATTTCACATTGGTAGCAAAGCGTTTGCATTAGCACCCTGAGCGTTGACGTTAGTTAGCAATAACAACACAACGCTTTAATATTTTTCGGCTTAAATTATTTCTTTGTGTAGCCTTTTGTAAAACAACAAAGTTTAGACATTCATCCAGACAATATATTTTACGCTAAGCCCATCACATTTTATTTCCACCAGGCCGATTATTTCAAGCCAACATTTACTGCCCCGCCTGCGTTGCGGTAATATATTCAACACGATGATATCTTAGCCTCTTTTCTTTTTCCGCCAGACAATCCATTCTACTCTCGCGATATAATTTCCATTCAGCGACATTTGCATTTCTTATCCTTGACGGTGTTATCTCCACGTAAAAGGAAAAGAGAAATGAAATATGGAAAAATGGCTTTATTAGTCGCTGGATTGATTGGGAGCGGTTACCTGTATGCCGAAGACACCGCCCCACCCGCTTCGGCCTACACGAAAGAGATGAACGCCGCCGTATATCAGCAGCTCGACTTCAACGATAAACAGGATATAGAAGACGCAAAACGGGGATTTATCGCCTCGCTGTCCCCGCAAATGATTAAAAACGACCAGGGCAAAACCGTAATTAATCTCGACAACTGGTCGTTTTTAAAAGGCGAAGCCCCGGACACCGTTAACCCGTCGCTGTGGCGGCACGCCCAGCTCACGAACATTGCCGGCCTGTTTAAGGTTACCGACCGGATGTACCAGATCCGCGGGCTGGATATCTCCAACATGACCATTATCGAGGGCGACAGCGGGCTTATTATTATCGATCCGCTTGTCGTACCGGATTCAGCGCGCGCTGCGCTTGAACTCTATTATCAGCATCGCCCGAAAAAGCCAGTGGTCGCGGTCATTTACTCTCATAGCCATCTTGACCACTTTGGCGGTGTGACAGGTGTTGTGTCGGAAGCCGACGTCAACGCGGGGAAAGTGAAAATATTCGCCCCGGAAGGTTTTATGGAGGAGGCTTCCAGCGAGAATCTGCTGGCCGGGAACGCCATGAGCCGGCGGGCGCTGTTTATGTACGGCATGATGGTGAAGCAGGGTCCACAGGGGCACGTTGACGACGGCATCGGTAAAAGCATTGCCATTGGGCGCAACTCGCTCATCCCCCCCACCTATATTGTTAACGAATCGGGTAAACGGGTCACTATCGACGGCGTGGAGGTGGAGTTTATTTTAGCCCCCGGCACCGAGGCACCGTCAGAGATGATGCTCTGGTTCCCGCAAATGAAAGTTCTGAATGGTTCAGAACTCTTCAACGCCACGATGCACAACTTATACACCTTGCGCGGCGCGAAGGCCCGCAGCGCGGTTAACTGGTGGAAAGCGCTCAATTATGTGCTCGATAAATATGGCGATAGAGCGGAGATCGCCGTCAGTCAGCATCTGTGGCCGGTATGGAACAATGCCCGGGTGAAATCTTACATCGCGGCTCAGCGCGATATGTATAAATACATCAATGACCAGGCGCTTAACCTCATCAACAAAGGCTACAACATGGAGGAAGTCGCCGAGAACATGACGCTGCCTGATTCGCTGGCAAAAAGCTGGAAGAACCGCGGTTATTACGGCTCACTCAGCCACAATGCCAAAGCCATGTACATTTACTATATGGGCTGGTATGACAGCAATCCGGCAAAACTTCAGCCCCTACCCGATGTGAAATCCGCCCCTCGCTATATCCACATGATGGGCGGCGCGAAAAAGGTCTTTGAGGGTGCCAAACAGGCGATGTCCAGCGGCGAGTATCGCTGGGCCGCGCAGCTGCTGAATCACCTCATTTTCGCCGAGCCGGATAACAAGCAGGCCAAAGCGCTGCAGGCAGAGGTCTTCACCCAGCTTGCTTACCAGAGTGAAAACGCTATCTGGCGCAATGAGTATCTCTCAGGGGCGAAAGAGTTGCGTGATGGCGTTCCGGCTATTCCGGTCTCAAGTACGCTCGACAGCGAACTGACGGCGCGCATTGAACCTGAAGCGCTGCTGGATTATATGGGCGTTGCGCTTAATGGACCGAAAGCCAACAATAAAACCCTGCACTTTAACTGGCAGGTTTCAGAGGGTTCAACCTATGGGATCGCGTTAAATAATAGCGTTATTGTTTATCACAAAAATAAGCCATTTAACGACCCGGCCTTTACCCTGACTTCTGACGTCGTCAATTTCTCGCATCTGCTCACGAAAGCCACTTCGCTAAATGAGGCTATGCGTAATAAATCGGTTGAATTAAAGGGCAACCCGGATGCCTGTGAACAACTGCTTTCCCTGATCGACGTATTCCCTTCCATGTTTAATATTGTGACCCCTTAACCTCTGGCACCTCCCGCCTTAACTACGCGGGAGGTTTTTTTATAAATAAGGAGGCGCTATGCGAAGCTCCAGTAAAAGTCTGATTGTCGCACTGATAGTTTTATTATGTGGTTTACTCCTCATTTTATTGCCGCTGGTTGCGAAGGCTGATAATGCGCGCGACTGGCAAAATTTACCGAAGGATAAAAACCTTATTTTTGGCTATTACAATAACGTTAAAAGCAACACCGATATCAGTAGTGCCCTGCCGGTCGATGGCGTTAGCGTGGATGCGGACGTTTATATATTCCGTTACGCGCGCACGTTTGACATTGACGGGCGCATTTCCGCCATCCAGATCATTCAGCCTTACGCCAGCGTGAGCGCCTCGCTGGATAATTCCCGCTATTTCACCGGCTCGCTGGAGCATGAAAATATCGGCGATACGCAGGTTATTTTCGCCCATAACCTGTTTGGCGCGCCCGCGCTTAGTGAAGAACAGTTCCGTCAGTGGAAGCCGGAGACCTTCCTCAGCGCGGCGTTCTGGCTCACGCTGCCCACCGGGGATTATGACCGTAATAATACAATTAACATTGGCGCTAACCGCTGGGGCTTTAAGCCCGAACTGGCGTTCGGCACCCCTGTTGGTCACAGCTGGATCGAGCTAAACAGCTGGATCAATTTTTATACGGATAACAAGGAGTATCAGCAAAACAGCAGGCTTGAACAGCGTCCGCTGTACGCACTGGAAGGGCACTGGAGCTACACTCTCTCCCCTGCGTTCTGGCTTTCACTGGACGGCAGCTGGGCCAAAGGCGGCGAAACGCGCGTAGACGGCGTGCTTCAGGACGATGAGCAGGAAAACGTTCTGCTTGGTGGAACGGTGGGCTTTATGCTTAGCCCGCATTTTGGCGGCATGGTGGCGTATACCGATACCGTCGATCGGCGTGAGGGGTCGCCGGATGTCGCTACCTGGACATTCAGACTCCAGTATCTCTGGTAAGGAGAAGACGATGCGCTATTTCTTTCCTTGCCTCGTCGCGCTTCTTATACCGCTATCAAGCGGTGCCGCCACCGATGACGCGATAGAAAAGGCCACTAATCCGCTGCACCTTTCCACCTCCGTGGCGTTACAGGACTACTACACGCCTGAGCTTTACGGCAGCGACCGTCATACCAACGACACCCTTTTCCGGATGACCACGCCCGTTGCAGCGAACGATCTGGTGCCGGTACCGCAGATTTTACGCATGACGGTGCCGCTTGCCACACGACCGCAGCCGGGTGGCGGCTACGCAACGGGACTCGGCGATATCAACCTCTTTGACATTTTTCTGCTCAAGCAGGACGGCATTAAGCTGGGCATCGGCCCTCTGTTAACCGCCAACTCCGCTGCGCACGACGATACCGGCACCGGCAAGTGGCAGGCGGGCCTCTCGGCCATTGCCATCAAATCGACGCCCGTCTGGATGGCGGGCACGCTTGTCCAGTGGCAAACGAGCGTGGCGGGCGACAGCGATCGCGACGACGTCCAAACCGGTACGTTTCAGCCGATCATGGTCCTCAAAATGCCGGAGGGCTGGTATCTGCGTACGTCGGGGATCTGGACCTGGAACATGGAGACTGATGACTACGCCATTCCCGTGGGGCTTGGCGGAGGGCGAGCCTGGAGCGTGGGATCAAATGTGGTGAGCGCGTTCCTTGAGCCGCAGTGGACGGTGGCGCATAAAGGCGATTATCAGCCCGAGCTGACGTTTTTTGCTGGCGTCAGCGTTGTAATGTAAAAAAAGGCCGCTTTTCAGCGGCCAACCATGTCGAAACGGACATTTTGTTATATCAAGCTCCCCATTCAGAGAGCAGAGAGGATTTACTTAATGATGGATTTCAGTGCTTCACCGATATCCGCCAGGCTGCGAACGGTCTTCACGCCTGCGGCTTCCAGTGCTGCGAATTTCTCGTCTGCGGTCCCTTTACCGCCGGCGATAATCGCCCCTGCGTGACCCATACGTTTGCCTTTCGGCGCAGTCACGCCTGCGATATAGCCCACAACCGGTTTGGTCACGTTTTCTTTAATGTAAGCAGCCGCTTCTTCTTCCGCGCTTCCGCCGATCTCGCCGATCATCACGATCGCTTCGGTCTGCGGATCTTCCTGGAACAGCTTCAGGATGTCGATGAAGTTAGAGCCAGGGATCGGGTCACCGCCGATGCCCACACAGGTGGACTGGCCGAAACCGTAGTCGGTGGTCTGCTTAACGGCTTCATAAGTCAGGGTACCAGAGCGGGAAACGATGCCCACTTTGCCCGGCTTGTGAATGTGGCCTGGCATGATGCCGATTTTGCATTCACCCGGGGTGATGACGCCTGGGCAGTTCGGGCCAATCATACGCACGCCCGCTTCATCCAGCTTGACCTTCACGGTCAGCATATCCAGCGTCGGGATACCTTCGGTGATGGTGATAATCAGCTTGATACCCGCATCGATCGCTTCCAGGATGGAGTCTTTGCAGAACGGTGCCGGAACGTAGATCACGGTCGCGGTCGCGCCCGTCGCTTCTACCGCTTCACGCACGGTATTAAATACCGGCAGGCCCAGGTGCGTGGTGCCGCCTTTACCTGGCGTCACGCCGCCAACCATCTGCGTACCGTAGGCAATCGCCTGTTCGGAGTGGAAAGTCCCCTGGCTACCGGTGAAGCCCTGGCAGATAACCTTGGTATCTTTATTAATTAAAACTGACATTATTTCCCCTCCACTGCGGCAACAACCTGCTGAGCTGCATCCGTCAGACTTTTCGCTGCAATAATATTCAGGCCGCTGTCAGCCAGTTTTTTCGCGCCAAGTTCAGCGTTGTTACCTTCCAGACGCACAACCACCGGCACGTTAACACCCACTTCTTCCACCGCACCGATAATGCCGTCGGCAATCAGGTCGCAGCGAACGATACCGCCGAAGATGTTCACCAGAACGGCCTTCACGTTGTCGTCAGAGAGGATGATTTTGAACGCTTCGGTCACGCGCTCTTTGGTTGCGCCACCGCCCACGTCGAGGAAGTTTGCCGGTTCGCCACCGTGCAGCTTAACGATGTCCATGGTGCCCATTGCCAGGCCCGCACCGTTAACCATGCAGCCGATGTTGCCATCCAGCGCCACGTAGTTCAGTTCCCACTGTGCAGCCTGCGCTTCACGCGGATCTTCCTGAGACTGGTCGCGCATTTCGCGCAGATCGGCCTGGCGGAACAGCGCGTTGCCGTCTGCACCCAGCTTGCCGTCGAGGCAGATCAGGTCGCCCTGCGTGGTGATCACCAGCGGGTTGATTTCGATCAGCGCCAGGTCGCGCTCGAGGAAGATATTCGCCAGACCCATGAAGATCTTGGTGAACTGCTGGACCAGCTTGCCTTCCAGACCCAGTTTGAACGCCAGCTCACGTCCCTGGTAAGGCATAGGGCCTGCCAGCGGATCGATAGCCACTTTGTGGATCAGGTGCGGGGTCTCTTCCGCCACTTTTTCGATTTCCACGCCGCCTTCAGTAGACGCCATGAACACCACGCGACGGGAGCTACGGTCAACAACCGCGCCCAGGTACAGCTCTTTTGCGATATCGGTCGCAGCTTCAACCAGGATCTGGTTTACCGGCTGGCCGTTGGCATCCGTTTGGTACGTCACCAGACGCTTGCCCAGCCAGTGTTCAGCGAACGCGCGGATCTCTTCTTTGCTCTTAACAACCTTCACACCGCCCGCTTTACCACGGCCACCAGCGTGAACCTGACATTTAACTACCCACGGGCCAGCGCCAATTTTGGAAGCGGCTTCTTCTGCTTCACGCGGAGTAGTACAGGCATAACCCACCGGAGCCGGTAAGCCATACCGGGCAAACAGCTGTTTGGCCTGATATTCATGTAAGTTCATGTGTTCTATCCATCCTTCAGGGTAATCGTTATCTTTTAACCTGTAGACCGGCGCGTTCTGAGCGCCGCATGGCGCTACGCTTATCCGGCCTACAGGGCAGGTGATGCAAAACTACTACACGTCCAGCAGCAGACGCGTTGGGTCTTCCAGCAGCTCTTTAATGGCGACCAGGAAGCCCACGGACTCGCGGCCGTCGATCAGACGGTGATCGTAAGAGAGTGCCAGGTACATCATCGGCAGGATCTCAACTTTACCGTCTACCGCCATAGGACGATCTTTGATGGCATGCATGCCGAGGATCGCGCTCTGTGGCGGGTTAATGATTGGAGTGGACATCAGCGAACCAAATACGCCGCCGTTGGTAATGGTGAAGTTACCGCCGGTCAGGTCGTCGACGGTCAGCTTGCCGTCACGGCCTTTCACGGCCAGCTCTTTGATTTTCTTCTCGATGTCTGCCATGCCCAGGGTGTCTACGTCGCGCAGAACCGGCGTGACCAGACCACGCGGGGTCGATACCGCCATGCTGACGTCGAAGTAGTTGTGATAAACCACGTCGTCGCCATCAATAGAGGCATTCACTTCCGGGTAGCGTTTCAGCGCTTCAACCACCGCCTTCACGTAGAAGGACATAAAGCCCAGACGGATACCGTGACGTTTTTCAAACGCGTCACCGTACTGCTTACGCAGGTCCATGATGGGCTTCATGTTCACTTCGTTGAAGGTGGTCAGCATCGCGGTAGAGTTTTTCGCTTCCAGCAGACGCTCGGCCACACGCTTACGCAGGCGGGTCATCGGCACGCGTTTTTCACTACGGGCACCCAGAGCAGGCTGTGCTGCTGGTGCAGTCGCAGGCGCTTTCGCTTCAGAAGGCGCTTTCGCCAGATGCTTCTCAACGTCTTCACGGGTCAGTCGACCACCCACGCCGGTGCCTTTGATGGCGGACGCGTCGAGAGTGTGCTCGGCCAGCAGACGACGGATCGCCGGGCTGAGCGCGTCGTTAGACTGCTCTTCCAGAGAAGCCTGCTGACGCTGCGCCGGGGTAGAGGCTTTCTCTTCCGTTTTGGCGCTCGACTCTTTGCCCGCGCTGTTGCCTTCACGCAGGCGACCGAGGATCTGGCGAGAGGTGACGGTTGTACCTTCATCTTCCAGCACTGCGTCCAGAATGCCATCCGCCGATGCCGGTACTTCCAGTACCACTTTGTCAGTTTCGATTTCTACCAGCACTTCATCACGCTTAACGCTATCGCCCGGTTTTTTATGCCAGGTGGCAACAGTCGCATCTGCTACGGATTCAGGCAGGTCGGGAACAAGAATATCTACGCTACTCATTATGTATCCTTTAATTAATCGACGTTCAGCGCGTCATTGACCAGATCTTGTTGCTGCTTCTGGTGAACGGACATATACCCTACCGCCGGAGAGGCGGAGGCCGGGCGACCTGCGTAACGCAGGGCAGACCCAAATGGAATCACTTCACGGAAATGATGCTGGCTGCAGTACCATGCGCCCTGGTTGAGCGGCTCTTCCTGGCACCAGACAAAATCATGGACGTGAGCATACTGTTTCAGCACTTCCTGCATCGCCTGATGCGGGAACGGATAAAGCTGTTCGATACGCACGATGGCGACATCTTTCTGATCGTTCTTGCGGCGCTGTTCCAGCAGGTCGTAATAAACCTTACCAGAACACATCACAACGCGCTTCACGCCCTTCGGATCCAGTTCGTCGATTTCACCGATGGCCGGCAGGAAGGTGCCGTTCGCCAGTTCGTCGAGGCTGGACACCGCCAGCGGATGACGCAGCAGCGATTTCGGCGACATCACCACCAGTGGACGGCGCATACCGCGCAGCGCCTGACGACGCAGCATGTGGTAAACCTGAGCCGGGGTCGATGGTACGCAGACCTGCATGTTCTGCTCGGCGCAGAGCTGCAGATAACGCTCCAGACGCGCGGAGGAGTGCTCCGGTCCCTGCCCTTCGTAACCGTGTGGCAGCAGCATCACCAGGCCACACATACGGCCCCACTTCTGTTCGCCAGAAGAGATGAACTGGTCGATAACCACCTGCGCACCGTTGGCGAAGTCACCAAACTGCGCTTCCCAGATGGTCAGGGTGCGAGGTTCTGCGGTCGCGTAACCGTACTCGAATGCCAGAACCGCTTCTTCAGACAGCACGGAGTCCCAGACCCGGAACTGGCCCTGACCGTTATGCACGTGCTGCAGCGGGGTATAGGTTGAACCGTTGGTCTGGTTATGCACAACCGCGTGGCGGTGGAAGAAGGTACCGCGACCCGCATCCTCACCGGAAAGACGAACAGGGATACCTTCGTCAACCAGCGTGGCATAGGCCAGCGTTTCCGCCCCGCCCCAGTCGAACAGCTTCTCACCTGCCGCCATGGACTGGCGATCGCCATAGATTTTTGCTACGCGAGACTGCATCTCGATAGCGTCAGGCACGGTGCTAATGCGTTTAGCCAGCTCCTGCAGGCGCTTCATCTCGACCTTGTTCGGGTAGCTCTCATCCCACTCGTGGTTGAGGTACGGCGACCAGGTAAAGGAGTGCATGTTCATCGGACGCAGCTCTTTCACAACGCATTCACCTGCATCCAGCGCGTCACGGTAAAGATTGACCAGCTCGGTCGCATCTTCCAGCGTCGCCACTTTTTCGGCTTCAAGCCGGTCGGCATAAATTTTGCGCGGCGTTGGGTGTTTTTTGATTTTCTGGTACATCAACGGCTGGGTTGCGCTTGGCTCGTCAGCTTCGTTGTGGCCGTGACGGCGGTAGCAGAACAGGTCGATCAGCACGTCGCGTTTGAAGGTATTACGGTAGTCCAGCGCCAGACGGGTGACGAAGGCCACTGCTTCCGGATCGTCCGCGTTGACGTGGAAGATTGGCGCCTGCACCATCTTACCGATGTCGGTACAATACGGCGTAGAACGCGCATCCAGCGGGTTAGAGGTAGTGAAGCCCACCTGGTTGTTGATCACGATGCGAACGGTACCGCCCACTTCGTAACCCCGCGCTTTGGACATGTTCAGGGTCTCCTGAACCACGCCCTGACCGGTAATCGCCGCATCACCGTGAATGGTAATCGGCAGCACTTTATTGCTGCTCGGCTCGTCAAGACGATCCAGACGCGCGCGCACCGAACCAATGACGACCGGGCTTACGATTTCGAGGTGCGACGGGTTAAACGCCAGCGCCAGGTGAACCTGACCGCCTTCGGTTTCGATATCTGACGAGAAGCCCATGTGGTACTTCACGTCACCGGTGCCGAGATGTTCTTTGTGTTTACCCGCGAATTCGTCGAACAGGTCCTGAGGCTTTTTGCCCAGCACGTTGACCAGCACGTTCAGACGACCACGGTGCGCCATGCCCAGCACCACTTCACGGGTGCCGCTCTTGCCCGCATGGCGGATCAGCTCTTTGAGCATCGGGACTAACGCATCGCCGCCTTCCAGCGAGAAGCGTTTTGCGCCCGGGAATTTTGCGCCCAGATAGCGCTCAAGCCCTTCTGCTGCGGTCAACTCACCCAGGAAGCGCTTTTTCTCTTCATGAGAGAAGGTGGCGTGCCCCGCCACGGATTCGATACGCTGCTGGATCCAGCGCTTCTCTTCGGTGGAGGTAATGTGCATATATTCCGCGCCGATGGAGCCGCAGTAAGTCTGCTTGAGCGCGTCAATCAACTCGCCCAGCTTCATCGTATCTTTGCCGATGGCAAACGAACCTACGTTAAAGGTTTCCTGGAAATCGGCCTCGGTCAGATCGTGGAAGGCCGGATCGAGATCCGCCACACGTTCTTGCTGCCACAGTCCCAGCGGATCGAGATTCGCATGCTGGTGACCACGGAAGCGATAAGCGTTAATAAGCTGCAGGACTTTAACCTGCTTCGCATTGGTGTCAGGGTCGGAAATCGCAGAAGAGTAACGTGAGGCATCCTTCGCCAGACGACGGAAATAATCACGTGTTTTGGAATGGAATTGATCCGGTTTGACCCCTGTACCAGGCAACTGCTGGAACATGGAACGCCAGTTTGCGTCCACTGAGTCAGGATCGGTTAAGAAGTCTTCATAGAGCTGTTCTATCCAGCTCTGGTTTGCACCAGAGAGGTAAGAAGAGTCCAGCCAGGCTTTCATTGCGCCGTTCTGCATCGTGATCCCTTAAGCATTTTATGCTTACTTTCGCCGTAGAAACTACCACGTACAACACGTACGTGCCGGGGTTCACCTGCGAGCTCTTTCTGGCCCGCGAAGGAACCTTTAGAAACTGTCTTAAGGGTTTCCCCTCACCCCGACCCTCTCCCATAGGAGAGGGGGAATGTCGTCGGCAGTTTTTAAAGATTTCCTGCAATCTATTCCCTCTCCCTTGGGGAGAGGGTTAGGGTGAGGGGAACAGCGCCCCCTCTTATGACTTACGCACTGCGCTGCAGCAGCATCGACTTAATATGGCCGATGGCGCGCGTCGGGTTCAGCCCCTTAGGACACACACTGACGCAGTTCATGATGCTATGGCAGCGGAATACGCTGAAAGCGTCACTTAATCCTTCCAGACGGTTATCGGTTTCGGTGTCGCGGCTATCGATCAGGAAGCGATAGGCAGCCAGCAGACCAGCCGGGCCGATAAATTTGTCCGGGTTCCACCAGAACGATGGGCACGACGTCGAGCAACATGCACAGAGAATACACTCATACAATCCATCGAGTTTTTCACGCTGCTCGGGTGACTGTAAGTGCTCACGAGCAGGAGGATTTTGCCCATTATTCAACAAGTAAGGCTTAATCTTCTCATATTGTGCATAGAATTGCCCCATGTCTACCACCAAATCGCGCACGACCGGCAGGCCTGGCAGAGGACGGATAACAATTTTCTGACCAGGACGCTGCAACGCTGAAATTGGCGTAATACAGGCCAGGCCATTTTTTCCGTTCATGTTCACGCCATCGGAGCCACACACCCCCTCACGGCAGGAACGGCGGAACGACAGTGTCGGATCTTTTTCTTTCAGCTGCATTAAGGCATCCAGCAGCATCATGTCACGACCTTCTTCCGCGTCCAGGGTGTAATCCTGCATACGCGGCGCATCGTCTACATCCGGGTTATAACGATAAACTGAGAATTCGAGTTTCATTGTCCTGTCTCCGCATTAATAAGTACGAATCTTCGGCGGGAATGCCGGACGCAGTTTCGGTTCCATGTTAACGCTACGACGCGTCATGGTTTCCGACTCTGGCAGATACAGGGAATGGCACAGCCAGTTTTCGTCATCACGATCCGGGAAGTCGAAGCGGCTATGCGCGCCACGGCTTTCGGTACGGAAGTTTGCCGACACCGCAGTGGCGTAGGCCGTTTCCATCAGGTTATCCAGCTCCAGACACTCAACGCGCTGGGTATTGAACTCGCTGGAGGTATCATCCAGACGGGCATTTTTCAGACGCTCGCGGATCGCTTTCAGCTGCTCAAGGCCTTTCGCCATCGCGTCGCCTTCACGGAATACCGAGAAGTTGTGCTGCATACATTCCTGCAGCGCTTTACGGATTTCCACCGGATCTTCACCGTTACGGTTGCCGTTCCAGCGGTTGAGGCGCTCGAGGGAGGCATCGATTTCAGCGTCGGTAGCGTCAAGCAGGTCGCCCTGCTCGGCAATGGATTCCTGCAGATGCAGGCCCACCGCACGGCCAAACACCACCAGGTCCAGCAGGGAGTTGCCGCCCAGACGGTTAGCGCCGTGTACCGACACGCAGGCGATTTCGCCGACGGCAAACAGGCCAGGGATCACCACGTCTTCGCCCTGCTCGTTCACGGTCAGCGCCTGACCGGTCACTTTGGTCGGAATGCCGCCCATCATGTAGTGGCAGGTTGGGATAACCGGGATAGGTTCTTTAACCGGGTCAACGTGGGCGAAGGTGCGGGACAGCTCCAGAATGCCCGGCAGGCGAGATTCCAGTACCTCTTTACCCAGGTGGTCGAGCTTCAGCTTCGCGTGTGGACCCCATGGGCCATCGCAGCCGCGGCCTTCGCGGATTTCGATCATGATGGAACGCGCCACCACGTCACGACCCGCCAGGTCTTTCGCATTCGGGGCATAACGCTCCATGAAGCGCTCGCCGTGTTTGTTCAGCAGGTAGCCACCTTCACCACGGCAGCCTTCCGTCACCAGAACCCCCGCGCCGGCGATACCGGTTGGGTGGAACTGCCACATCTCCATATCCTGCACCGGCACGCCCGCGCGGATAGCCATCCCCACGCCGTCACCGGTGTTAATGTGGGCGTTGGTGGTTGACTGATAAATACGCCCTGCACCGCCGGTAGCCAGCACGGTTGCACGCGCTTTGAAGTAGACGACCTCACCGGTCTCGATGCACAGTGCGGTACAGCCCACGACTGCGCCATCGGCGTTTTTCACCAGATCCAGCGCATACCACTCAGAGAAGATGGTGGTGTGGTTTTTCAGGTTTTGCTGATACAGAGTGTGCAACAGCGCGTGGCCGGTACGGTCCGCCGCCGCTGCGGTACGTGCCGCCTGCTCGCCGCCGAAATCTTTCGACTGACCGCCAAACGGACGTTGATAGATGGTGCCATTTTCCAGACGGGAGAACGGCAGGCCCATGTGGTCCAGCTCCAGAATCGCTTCCGGGCCGGTTTTACACATATATTCGATGGCATCCTGGTCACCGATGTAGTCGGAACCTTTTACCGTGTCGTACATGTGCCATTCCCAGTTATCTTCATGGGTATTACCGAGCGCCACGGTGATACCACCCTGGGCTGATACGGTATGGGAACGGGTCGGGAACACTTTAGAGAGCAGCGCACAGGTCTGGCCGCTCTGGGAAATTTGCAGCGCTGCGCGCATACCTGCGCCACCAGCACCAATCACGACAGCATCAAATTCTCTGACTGGCAGTTTCATTACACACCCCACACCACAACGAATCCATAAATAACGTAAACCACCAGTGCAACGACAATTGCCAGCTGCAGAGGGAGGCGAATGGCCAGAGGTTTAACGTAATCGGTCAACACCTGCCACATGCCAATCCAGGCATGGATAAGGATGGAGAACAGCGCCAGCAGGGTAAACACTTTGGTGAAGGCCGATCCGAAGAAACCACTCCAGAGCTCCCACGTCAGCGTGCCGCTGGTCGCGAAGAAACCGATCATATAGATGATGTAAAGCGTGAGGACGATGGCGGTAGCGCGGACCAGAATGAAGTCATGTACGCCGTTGCGTCCTAATGCGGAGGCGTTGCTTACCATACGAGAACTCCTGCAAGAATTGAAAGCACGACAGTCAATACAAATGAAATGTTAGCGGAGCGTTTCCCGGCCTCGAAGGTCTCTTCCAGATAGCCGAAATCCATCAGCATATGGCGTACGCCGCCTACGACGTGGTATGCCAGCGCGGTCAGAATGCCCCACATGATAAATTTCACGAAGAAGCTGTTCATAATGGCGGAGGCCTGGAGGAATCCTTCAGGAGACGAGAGGCTGGTTCCCAGTAGCCACAGCAAAATACCGACCGCCACAAACGTAATCACACCGGATACGCGGTGCAGAATGGACGCTATTGCTGTTACAGGGAATCGGATCGTTTTGAGATCCAGATTGACAGGTCTTTGTTTTTTCACGTTTCTTATCATGAATAACGCCCACATGCTGTTCTTATTGTTTCCTTCCTCCGGACTGCGATGCGGGTCAGACAGCGTTCCTTTTCTATAACTGCGCGTCATGCAAAACATTGCTTCCAAATGCTAAAACGACACGTTACAACGCTGGGTGGCTCGGGATTGCAGGGTGTTCCGGAGACCTGGCGGCAGTATAGGCCGTTCACAAAATCATTACAATTAACCTACATACAGTTTGTCGGGTTTTCTCTGGAACAGTGATCCGGGTCACGATAACAACATCTTTTTAATTTTTAATCATCTGATTTGACAAATGTTAAACAATATTGTTACAAACGTCATCAGAAAAGGCATATAATGCGCAAAAGTTATGAGGTCTCTCTTTCACCTGACAAATAGTTATGTAACAGTGTGATGGTATTGACCGAAGTTATCAGGACAGTTATTAGTGGTATACAGGTTTGAATAATTCGGACCGCTGAAACACTGATTTGCTGTTATTTCACTGATATTTCATTCGTTTACCTGCAAGGCGCCATAGCTCTGTACCCTGGTTATGCCTCGTGAGCTGAGCGGTAAGCCAAATAACAATCTGGTAACGGTGATTAACAGCTGAAGGCAAATCCGGTGAACAGCAGTCTTAAGCATAAGGCGCTAAGGAGACCGTAAATGGCTGATACAAAGGCAAAGCTCACCCTCGGGGGTGATACTGCTATTGAACTGGATGTGCTAAAAGGCACGCTCGGTCAGGATGTTATTGATATCCGTACGCTGGGTTCGAAAGGTGTTTTCACCTTTGACCCTGGATTTACCTCTACCGCATCTTGCGAATCCAAAATCACCTTCATCGACGGTGACGAAGGCATCCTGCTCCATCGCGGCTTCCCCATCGATCAGTTAGCCACCGAATCCAACTATCTGGAAGTGTGCTACATCCTGCTGAACGGCGAAAAGCCGACCCAGGCGGAATACGATGAATTCCGGACCACCGTTACCCGTCACACCATGATCCACGAGCAGATTACCCGTCTGTTCCATGCGTTCCGTCGTGACTCTCACCCGATGGCGGTAATGTGCGGGATCACCGGTGCGCTGGCCGCGTTCTATCACGATTCCCTCGACGTGAATAACCCACGTCACCGTGATATTGCCGCGTTCCGCCTGCTGTCCAAAATGCCGACCATGGCGGCGATGTGCTACAAATATTCTATCGGCCAGCCGTTTGTATATCCGCGTAACGACCTCTCCTACGCCGGTAACTTCCTGCGCATGATGTTCTCCACGCCGTGCGAAGAGTACGAAGTGAACCCGGTGCTGGAACGCGCCATGGACCGTATTCTGATCCTGCACGCTGACCACGAACAGAACGCCTCTACCTCTACCGTCCGTACCGCAGGCTCTTCAGGCGCGAACCCGTTCGCCTGTATCGCAGCGGGTATCGCCTCCCTGTGGGGACCGGCGCACGGCGGCGCGAACGAAGCGGCGCTCAAGATGCTGGAAGAGATCAGCTCCGTTGAGCACATTCCTGAGTTCGTGCGTCGCGCGAAAGACAAGAATGACTCCTTCCGTCTGATGGGCTTCGGTCACCGCGTGTACAAAAACTACGACCCGCGCGCCACCGTGATGCGTGAAACCTGCCACGAAGTGCTGAAAGAACTGGGTACCAAAGATGACCTGCTGGAAGTGGCGATGGAGCTGGAACACATCGCGCTGAACGACCCGTACTTCATCGAGAAGAAACTCTACCCGAACGTCGACTTCTACTCCGGTATCATCCTGAAAGCGATGGGTATTCCGTCTTCCATGTTCACCGTGATCTTCGCGATGGCGCGTACCGTAGGCTGGATTGCGCACTGGAACGAAATGCACAGCGAAGGCATGAAAATCGCCCGTCCTCGTCAGCTGTATACCGGCTACGAGCAGCGTGATTTTAAGTCTGATATTAAGCGCTAACAACGTTGGGTGCGGCCTGATGCCCTCACCCGGCCCTCTCCCACAGGGAGAGGGTGAAAACATTAAAAACGGCAACTTTCGTTGCCGTTTTGCTTTTACCTCTGGCACCCCGGACACCAGTAAAACGGTCTGGACGAGAGCGTTGTCTTTTCAATTATCCCGCCGCAGCGTTCGCACTTTTTTCCCGCCCGATGAAACACCCTGAACCGGAACAGCGCCCCGTGGTGCTTTTTATCATCCACCCTGCCTCGCGTGTTGTAGGACAGGCGCGGTATCTCCAGCAGCGCGTGGGACAGGGCGTCCAGCTGCGCGTCGCTCAGCTGTGAGGCTTTATGCTGCGCCGCCAGCCCAACGTCCCACAGAATTTCCACCCGCAGATAATTTCCTAACCCCGCCAGAAACGCCTGATCGAGGAATAAGCCGGAGAACTGCCGGTTGCGGAATTTGGGCGATAACAGCCGGGCTTTCACGTCGCTGGCCGTCAGGCGCATATCCAGCACGTCCGGCCCCACGCGTTGCAGGAACGGGTGCGTAAGCAACTGCTCCGGCGTTAACATGTCGATATCCGACGCGCTGTAAAGCAGAACGGCTTTATCTGCCGTTTGCAGCCTGACGCGCAGCACGCGGGTGGTTTCTGGCTGTTCGTGGGCATTCACCACGCGCCATACGCCGTATAGCTGGTTATGGCTATATAACGTCAGGTTATGGGAGAAATGCGTCAGCAACGCCTTGCCGCGCGTGTCGATGTGGGTCACCGTCTGGCCCACCAGCATTGATTCATATTTTTTGAGTTGCGGAAAAGCAAACCAGACACGGGTCAGGGGTTTGCCTTTTATCGCCGCCTCCAGGTTATCCGCCGCGCGGCGGATCTCCGGACCTTCTGGCATGGTGTTGTCCTTATTGCGATGTCAGGCGCTGACGAGAATACCCTGCTCTGCAAAGGCCGCCCGCAGGCGGCGCGCAAATGCCAGCGCATGCTCACCATCGCCGTGTAAACAGACCGTATCAGCCTGGACCTTTGCCGTTGTGCCGTCAATCGTCGTGACCTGCCCCAGGCGTACCATCTCCAGCGTCTGCGCCAGCGCCTGCGGTTCAGAAGTGATAAGCGCGCCCGGCTGCGTGCGGGGGACGAGGCTGCCGTCAGCCTGATATCCCCGGTCGGCAAAGACTTCCTGGCGGGTAGTTAAGCCCAGACGCGCGCCGGCGCGGATAAGCTCACTGCCGGCCAGGCCGACCAGAATGCAATGCGGATTATAGTCCCGCACCGCCCGCGCGATGGCATCCGCCAGAGCAGGCTCTTTTGCCGCCTGGTTGTAAAGCATGCCGTGCGGCTTCACGTGGCACAGCACCCCCTGCTGCGCACGGACAATCGCGTCCAGCGCGCCAATCTGATAGAGCATCTGGGCATAGACCGTCTCCGGCGGCAGCTCCATCGCCGTTCGGCCAAAATTGGCCCTGTCAGGAAAACCCGGGTGCGCCCCGATCGCCACGCCGTGTTTGATGGCATTGCGCACGCTTGTCAGCATGGTTTGCGCGTCGCCCGCATGAAAACCGCAGGCGATATTGACCGAAGAGACCAGCGTCATCAGCGCGTCATCCGCGCTGCCGCCCTCGCCCAAATCGGCGTTTAAATCAATCTTTGCCATCCAGCCTCCAGGCCAGTTGCTCCAGGTAGCGCTGCTGATCCTGCCGGGCTTTGAGCGCCTCTTCCAGCGTACATTGTACAAAATGGATCGGCTGACCAAGCGGGATCTGCGCCAGATGGTAGCGATCGGCTTCAATAATGCAGGCAATACGCGGGTATCCACCGGTAGTTTGCGCATCGTTCATCAGCACGATAGGCTGCCCGTTCGGTGGAACCTGAATCACGCCTGGCAGCAGGCCGTGCGAGAGCAGCTCGCGGTCGGTTGTGCGGGTCAGCGGCTGCCCCTGCAGGCGATAGCCCATGCGGTTACTTTGCGGGCTGATCTTCCACGGCGAGCGCCAGAAGGATGCCTGAGACGCCGCGTCGAACTCATGATATTCCGGCCCTGGCAAAGCGCGGATCTGATTTCCCCACAGCAGCTGCTTCACGCCCTGGGCGGTGGAAAAATGCCGATCCGCAGGCTTGATAGCCAGGCGATCGCCGTCGCGCAGCAAGCGTCCTTCATGCCCGCCAATGCCCGCTTTTGCGTCGGTACTGCACGAGCCAAGGACGTCAGGCACGTCAAGGCCTCCGGCGACGGCAAGGTAACTGCGTACGCCGTGCGAAGGACGGTTGAGGGTCAGTCGCTGGCCCGCTTGCGCCCTGAGACGCCAGCCCGTCCAGACCGCTTTACCGTCAAGCGTTGCATCGCAGCCTGCGCCGGTAAGCGCAAACCAGGTCTCCTGGCCGAATTCAATCACGCACTGTCCGAGCGTAATCTCCAGCGCCGCCGTGCTGCCGGGGTTGCCCACCAGCACGTTTGCAATTTCAAGCGCAGGCCGGTCGAGCGCGCCGCAATAGCTCACGCCGGACTGGCGCATGCCAAAGCGCCCGGCATCCTGTACCGAGGTGTAAAGCCCGGCGCGAATAAGCGTTAACATACCCCCTCCTTCTGCGGGATAAAGCGAAGGGTGTCGCCGGGACGCAGAAGTATTGGCGCATCCTGGCGTGGTTCAAATAATGGGGTGGACGTGTGTCCGATAAGCTGCCAGCCGCCGGGCGAGGCAAGCGGGTAGATGCCGGTCTGCTCACCGCCGATCGCCACCGTCCCCGCGGGTACGCTCAGGCGCGGCTCGGCGCGACGGGGGGTATGCAGCTCTGACGGCAGCCCGCCCAGATACGGAAAACCTGGCTGGAAGCCAACGAACCAGACCACGTAATTTACCGAAGCATGCATTTCAACCACCTGCTTCTCGGTTAAACCACTGTGTTGCGCCACGACACCAAGATCCGGCCCGCCTTCCCTGCCATAAACCACCGGGATTTCAATGGATCTGGACTCCGGCTCCAGCGCCTCGCTCTCCTCCCACCAGCGCTGCAATCGTTCAATGGCATCCAGCGCCCCCGTGTGCGGGTGACGCAGCACCACGGTGATATTATTCATACCCGGAATGGCTTCAACCACCCCCGGCATCTCCGGCAGACGCTGGGCCAGCCGCCAGATACGCTTTTGCGTGGCAAGCGTCACCGGTGGTTCAAGTTCCAGAACCACGGCGGTTTCGCCCAGAAGATAACAACGCGCTCGCTGCACTTAACTACCTCTCATCAGGCCGGATTAGGAATATCTATAAAGGTCACATCCAGATCGGTATTTTCTGTCAGCCACTCCCCGAGCGCGCGAATGCCGCCGCGCTCCGTTGCATGATGCCCCGCCGCGTAGAAATGCAGCCCCTGCTCGCGGGCGGAGTGGATGGTTTGCTCGGAGACTTCGCCGGTAATGAAGGCATCAACGCCAAAACGTGCCGCGCTATCAATAAAGCCCTGACCACCGCCGGTACACCAGGCGACGCGCTTCACCAGATCCGGCCCTGTGTCACCGCACCACAGCGGACGACGCCCCAGACGCGCTTCAATCCACGAGGCCAGCTCCAGCCCCGGAACCGGCATCGCCAGCTCGCCCCACGGCACCAGCGGCTCGATTTCCCCCTTCACGGTGATCCCCAGCAGCTGCGCCAGCTGCACGTTATTTCCCAGTTCCGGGTGCGCGTCCAGCGGCAGATGATAGCCGTAGAGGTTGATGTCGTTCGCCAGCAGCGTTTTTAGCCGGTTACGCTTCATACCGCGAATAACCGGCGCTTCGTTTTTCCAGAAGTAACCGTGATGGACGATCACGGCGTCCGCCTGCTGGCGTACCGCCTCATCCAGCAGCGCCTGGCTTGCCGTCACGCCGGTGATAATTTTTTGCACCTTATCGCGCCCTTCAACCTGCAGGCCGTTCGGGCCGTAGTCGCTGAAGGCGGCGGTGTTGAGCTTCTCGTTAATCAGTCGTTCAAGTTCGTGGTTGTTCATCATCATTCTCTTACGCATTACGGGCCGCTTCGTACGCCGCCAGCGTGGCGACGCGCGCCTGTTTATGGTCGACGAGGGGGCGAGGATAATCGAGCGTTACGCCCTGCTTATCCGCCCACGTCCAGGGTTCATGGATCGCTTTAGCCGGCACCTCGTTAAGCTCCGGAAGCCAGTGGCGGATAAACTCGCCGTCGGCGTCAAACCGTTGCCCCTGGGTTGTCGGGTTAAAGATGCGGAAATACGGTGCCGCATCGGTACCGGTAGAGGCCGCCCACTGCCAGCCGCCGTTATTGGCAGCCAGATCGCCATCGATCAGCTGAGAAATAAAATACCGCTCCCCGACGCGCCAGTCGATAAGCAGATCTTTTACCAGAAAGCTGGCAGTAATCATGCGCAGGCGGTTATGCATCCACCCGGTTGCATTGAGCTGACGCATCGCGGCATCGACAATCGGGTAGCCCGTCATGCCGTTTTGCCAGGCGCGGAGCCGATCGTCGTTTTGCTGCCACTTGACGTTTTCAGTCCAGCGGATGAAAGGTCGATGTTTACATAAATCAGGATGATAAGTCATCAGATGGCGATAGAACTCGCGCCAGATAAGCTCGTTGAGCCACACGGCGCCTGCCGCACCGTCCAGCGCCTGCGGCTGCTCAGCCAGCAGACGATGCAGACACTGGCGTGGAGAGAGCACGCCCAGTGCTAAACAGGCCGACAACCGACTGGTTCCCTCGACGGCGGGAAAATCCCGCTGACTTTCATACTCAGCCGCCCCCTGTTTGCAGAAGTGGCGCAGCTGCGTGATGGCCGCTTTTTCATCGGCGGGGAAGAGAGTTTCATCAAACGCCTGTTGAGGATAATCAAACGTCAGCTCGGGGAGATCCGTTAAGGCTTCGCCCCTTGCGGCGGGCGCGGCGACGCACTCCGGCAGCGCCTCTTTCAGGCGTTTGATAAAAGCGTTTTTGAACGGGGTAAACACTTTATACATCTCGTGGTTGCCGGTCATCACGCTGCCCGGCGGCAGCATAACGCTGTCATCAAATCCCTGACACACCACGGTGTCTAACCGGTTTTCCAGCTGACGGTCCCGCTGCTGCTCGTTGAATTCGTACTGGTAGTTATAAAAAAGGTGCGTGACATCATGCTCGTCACATATCGCCTGCACCGCCTGCAGTTGCGCAGAGAAATCGCTCACCTCTTTATAGATCAGCGGAATACCTTTTTCGCCCAGCGAGCGCTGCAGTTCGTTCAGATGCGCGCAGAGGTAGGCCGCCTGTCGGGGTGCCATATCATGCTGCTGCCACTGCTCGGGGGTCCCAATAAACAGTGCCAGCACGCGGGCGTCTTTGGCGCGGCAGGCTGCCGCCAGGGCGATGTTGTCGTGAACGCGCAGATCCGCGCGAAACCAAACCAGATGGGTGGGCATAAAACTCCAGGCAATTGTCCATTATGTCCGTAAGGGCATGCCACCAAAGGAAAAAGGGGGCAGGCTTTTATGTACTTTGCCATGAAGTGTAGACGCGATGAAATAAAAAAGGCCGCCCGGGGCGGCCTTAACGCTACTTGTCCTGCGCTATCGTGGTTAACGCAATGAACGCGGAAGGTTCATCACTCTTAACGACGAGTACGCTGGCGACAATGAACGCAATGCAAAAATAGCGTTTCATTATGCGGTCCCTGCAGCTAACCGCTCCACCGTTCACCACCGGTGATAAGTCGGTGGACACAAGCTCTGGTGAGAGCCTGACTCACGGTTGTGGTTACACCTTTCCCGGGACCGGTGCCCATGTGCGAGATGGCGGAAAGGGACGACGCATGGTAGTCGGCATTGATATGGACTGGAATCCGCTCTACGGCCTTTTAAGATTATATTTAGAGACACAACGTTTGATTCTTCAGTGCTGAGCAGTAAGATCGCAGACCTCTGGTGAGAGCTTGAAAAACCATCTATCCCAACGGACCGCGAATCCCGAGGGACAAAAAAACCGCCACATTGCTGTTGGCGGTTTTTTTATCACTGTGCGTCATCTTTCTTTTTTAGTAGAAATCGCAGGTCGCTTTCTCGGCCTGATCCATCCACACCGGCTTCTCGCTGGTTTTCGCCCAGACGCGATGCAGATAGCTGTAAAAACGTGCGCGGTCTTTCCAGAAAAGCATCACCGGCAGTGCCAGCACGCCAGCCACTACGGCGAAAGTGCGACGCATGAAAACGATATAAGCCGGATACTCTTTATAAAGATCCATATTTTTCTCCCCTGTAGTTGGCCGGAAACGTCATCCGGAAAATGTGAAATCTGTGACCTGGATAAAATAATATCGTTTTGTTTGTAATTTTACTACTCATCCGACCACTCATTTCTCGCCATTTAGGGAATATTTACATTCACGCCGTAACAAAGTTACAAAAAAGTTAACGATTTACTTATCAATAGTTAAATTGTGGCTTTGCCATTTTTATACTTTTTTTACACCTTCCCTTCTGATTTTTGCGAAATCTTTGCGCCGTAAATCCTACCGTTAGCACCAGTACAACTGTCACCCGGAGGTGAATTGTGAGTGCAGGTCTGATTACCGGCATCGTGCTGGTGTTCCTGTTATTGGGTTATCTGGTTTATGCCCTGATTAATGCGGAGGCATTCTGATGGCTGCTCAGGCGTTTTTGCTTATTGCCAGCTTCCTGCTGGTGCTGTTCTTACTGGCAAGGCCGTTGGGTTCCTTACTCGCGCGGATGATCAACAACGTGGCGTTACCGGGCACGGCAGGCGTTGAAAACGCGCTGTGGCGGCTTCTGGGAACACACGATCGGGAGATGACCTGGCGGCAGTATCTGCTGGCCATTTTGCTGCTGAATATTATCGGTCTGGCGGTCCTGTTTGCCATGCTGATGCTGCAGGGAAGCCTGCCGCTGAATCCGCAGCAGCTGCCCGGCCTGTCCTGGCACCTGGCCCTGAACACGGCGGTCAGCTTCGTCAGTAACACCAACTGGCAATCCTATGCGGGTGAAACCACGCTCAGTTACTTCAGCCAGATGGCGGGACTGACGGTACAAAACTTTCTCTCTGCGGCGAGCGGTATCGCGGTGATTTTTGCCCTGACGCGGGCGTTTGCGCGTCAGAATGTCAACACGCTGGGCAACGCCTGGGTCGACCTGACCCGGATTACCCTGTGGATCCTGCTTCCCATCGCACTGATCATTGCCCTGTTCTTTATCCAGCAGGGCACCCTGCAAAACCTGCACCCTTACACCCCTTATACCTCGCTTGAAGGGGCACAGCAGCTTCTGCCGATGGGACCTGTCGCGTCGCAGGAGGCCATCAAGATGCTCGGGACTAACGGCGGCGGGTTCTTCAACGCTAACTCATCCCATCCATTTGAAAACCCAACGGCGCTGACCAACCTGGTCCAGATGCTGGCCATCTTCCTGATCCCTTCGGCGCTGTGCTTTGCGTTTGGCGAGGTGGTTAATGACCGCCGTCAGGGACGGACGTTGCTGTGGGCCATGTCGTTAATCTTCGTGGTCTGCGTTGCGCTGGTGATGTGGGCCGAATGGCACGGCAATGGCCACCTTATGCCATTAGGCGCCAGCAGCAATATCAATATGGAAGGCAAAGAGAGCCGCTTCGGTATTCTCGCCAGTAGCCTGTATGCCGTGGTCACCACGGCGGCCTCGTGCGGGGCGGTGAATGCGATGCATGACTCCTTTACGGCACTCGGCGGCATGATCCCGATGTGGCTGATGCAGATCGGTGAAGTGGTGTTTGGCGGCGTTGGCTCGGGGCTGTACGGCATGCTGCTTTTCGTGCTGCTGGCGGTGTTTATCGCCGGTCTGATGATTGGCCGTACCCCCGAGTATTTGGGTAAAAAAATCGACGTGCGCGAGATGAAGCTGACCGCGCTGGCTATTCTGGTTACGCCTGCCCTCGTGCTGCTCGGCACCGCGCTGGCGCTAATGACCGTTGCCGGACGCAGCGGCATTTTTAATCCGGGTATCCACGGCTTTAGCGAAGTGCTGTACGCCGTCTCGTCTGCCGCCAATAACAACGGCAGCGCCTTTGCGGGCCTGAGCGCCAACTCACCGTTCTGGAACTGCCTGCTGGCCTTCTGCATGTTCGTTGGGCGTTTCGGCGTAATTGTGCCGGTGATGGCGATTGCAGGTTCGCTGGTGAATAAAAAAATCCAACCCACGACCACCGGTACGCTGCCTACCCACGGCGCGCTGTTTACCGGGCTGCTGATTGGCACCGTCCTGCTTGTCGGTGCCCTGACCTTTATCCCCGCCCTCGCGTTAGGCCCGGTCGCGGAAACCCTCTCTTTACGCTGATTTGCGGAGAATTGTCATGAGTCGTAAACAACTGGCCCTGTTCGAACCGTCGTTAGTTCGCCAGGCCCTCATGGATGCGGTGAAAAAGTTGAGCCCACGCGTGCAGTGGCACAACCCGGTGATGTTTATCGTCTGGATCGGCAGCG
Source organism: Enterobacter cancerogenus (assembly GCF_019047785.1). Lineage (NCBI taxonomy): Bacteria > Pseudomonadati > Pseudomonadota > Gammaproteobacteria > Enterobacterales > Enterobacteriaceae > Enterobacter > Enterobacter cancerogenus. The sequence goes on from NZ_CP077290.1 coordinate 1,263,980, forward strand.
TGCTGACCACCGCTCTGGCGATTGCCATGGGAACGGGGCATCTCCCGGGGAACGCCCTGTTTACCGGAGCCATCAGCCTGTGGCTGTGGTTTACCGTGCTCTTCGCCAACGTTGCCGAAGCGCTGGCGGAAGGCCGCAGTAAGGCGCAGGCCAACAGCCTGAAAGGGGTGAAAAAGACCGCCTTTGCGCGCAAACTGCGTGAGCCGAAATACGGTGCGCAGATGGACCAGGTGCCAGCAGACGAGCTGCGCAAAGGCGACGTGGTGCTGGTCGAAGCCGGGGACATTATCCCCTGTGATGGCGAAGTGATTGAAGGGGGCGCATCGGTAGACGAAAGCGCCATTACCGGGGAGTCAGCGCCGGTTATCCGCGAGTCGGGCGGCGACTTCGCCTCTGTGACCGGCGGAACGCGCATTCTTTCGGACTGGCTGGTGATCCAGTGCGGCGTCAACCCGGGCGAGACCTTCCTCGACCGGATGATCGCCATGGTGGAAGGCGCACAGCGTCGCAAAACGCCGAACGAAATCGCCCTGACCATTCTGCTGATCGCCCTGACGATGGTCTTTTTACTCGCCACCGCCACCCTGTGGCCGTTCTCTGCCTACGCCGGAACAGCGGTAAGCATTACCGTGCTGGTCGCCCTGCTGGTGTGCCTGATCCCAACCACCATCGGTGGCCTGCTGTCGGCCATCGGCGTGGCCGGGATGAGCCGCATGCTTGGTGCGAACGTGATCGCCACCAGCGGGCGCGCCGTAGAGGCCGCCGGGGATGTTGACGTCCTGCTGCTGGACAAAACCGGGACGATCACGCTCGGTAACCGTCAGGCCTCCGAATTTTTACCGGCCCCCGGCGTGGATGAAAAAACGCTGGCCGACGCGGCGCAACTCTCGTCTCTGGCAGATGAAACGCCAGAAGGCCGCAGTATCGTCATTCTTGCCAAACAGCGTTTTAACCTGCGCCAGCGTGACGTCCAGAGCCTGCACGCCACCTTTGTCCCCTTCACCGCTCAGACCCGCATGAGCGGGATCAACATTCAGGACCGGATGATCCGCAAAGGCTCCGTCGACGCCATCCGTCGCCACATTGAAGCCAACAGTGGCCACTTCCCGCCAGAAGTCGACGCGCTGGTCGAGAGCGTCGCCCGTCAGGGGGCCACGCCGCTGGTGGTGGCTGAAGGTTCGCACGTCCTCGGGGTGATTGCCCTGAAAGATATTGTCAAAGGCGGGATCAAAGAGCGCTTCGCTCAGCTGCGCCAGATGGGCATCAAAACGGTGATGATCACTGGCGATAACCGTCTTACCGCAGCCGCCATTGCGGCCGAAGCGGGCGTCGACGATTTCCTTTCCGAAGCGACGCCGGAAGCCAAGCTGGCGCTGATCCGCCAGTATCAGGCCGAAGGTCGGCTGGTGGCGATGACCGGAGACGGCACCAACGACGCACCAGCCCTCGCGCAGGCCGACGTGGCGGTTGCGATGAACTCCGGTACGCAGGCGGCAAAAGAGGCGGGCAACATGGTCGATCTCGACTCTAACCCGACCAAGCTGATTGAAGTGGTACACATCGGGAAGCAGATGTTGATGACGCGCGGCTCGCTGACAACATTCAGTATCGCCAACGATGTGGCGAAATACTTCGCCATTATTCCGGCGGCCTTTGCCGCCACCTATCCGCAGCTGGATGCGCTGAACGTGATGCACCTGCACTCCCCGGCGTCAGCCATTCTCAGCGCGGTGATCTTCAACGCGCTGATTATTGTCTTTCTGATCCCGCTGGCGCTAAAAGGGGTGAGCTATAAGCCGCTGACCGCTGCCGCGATGCTGCGCCGCAATCTGTGGATTTACGGTCTCGGCGGGCTGATCGTTCCCTTTATCGGGATCAAGGCGATCGACCTGCTGTTAACCCTGTTCGGGCTGGTTTAAAAGGTGAATCTCATGATGATGTTACGTCCCGCTATACTTCTGTTTATTCTGCTGGCGCTGATAACCGGCGGGCTTTATCCCCTGATGACGACCGCACTGGGCCAGTGGTGGTTTGCTGACCAGGCCAACGGCTCGCTGATCATACAAGACGGCGAAACCCGCGGCTCGCGGCTGATCGGCCAGCACTTTACCGCCGCTGGCTACTTCCAGGGACGCCCTTCCGCCACCGCCGAAAGCCCGTATAATCCCATGGCATCCGGGGGGAGCAACCTCGCGGGCAGCAACCCGGCGCTGGATACCGCCATCGCCGAACGCGTTGCCGCGCTGCGAGCCGCGAACCCGCAGGCAAGCCGTGAGGTACCGGTGGAGCTGGTCACCGCGTCCGCCAGCGGGCTGGATTACAGCCTGACGCCGGAGGCCGTCGCGTGGCAAGTTCCACGCGTCGCTGCCGCGCGTCGCCTGACGGTGGAACAGGTGAGTCAGCTGGTCACAGAACATACCCATACACCGCTGGTCAGTTTTATCGGCATGCCTGTCGTAAATATTGTTGAGCTCAATCTGGCGCTGGACGCGCTAAGGAAAAACTAAATGACCGACGAGCCGATGCGCCCGGATCCGGACAGGCTGCTCGAACAGACGGCGGAAGCCCATCGCGGCAAGCTGAAAATTTTCTTCGGGGCCTGCGCGGGGGTCGGAAAAACCTTCGCGATGCTCACTGAAGCGCAGCGGCTGCGGGCGCAGGGGCTTGATATTCTTATCGGTGTTGTCGAAACGCACGGTCGTAAAGAGACGGCGGCGCTGCTGGAGGGGCTTGCCGTGCAGCCGGCTCGCCGCATCAACCACCGTGGGCGGCTGGTCACCGAGTTCGACCTTGACGCGGCCCTCGCCCGCCGTCCTGCTCTGATTCTGATGGATGAACTGGCGCACAGCAATGCGCCAGGCTCCCGCCACCCTAAACGCTGGCAGGACGTGGAAGAGCTGCTGGAAGCCGGCATCGACGTATTCACCACGGTCAACGTTCAGCATCTGGAGAGCCTCAACGACGTCGTCAGCGGTGTGACCGGCATACAGGTACGGGAAACGGTTCCCGATCCGTTTTTTGACGCCGCCGACGAAGTGGTGCTGGTCGACCTGCCGCCGGACGATCTGCGCCAGCGCCTGCACGAAGGAAAAGTGTATATTGCCGGGCAGGCCGAGCGTGCCATCGAACATTTTTTCCGCAAAGGCAATTTAATCGCCCTGCGCGAGCTGGCCCTGCGGCGCACGGCGGATCGCGTTGATGACCAGATGCGCGCCTGGCGCGATCTGCAGGGACAGGAGCGAGTCTGGCATACCCGGGACGCCATTCTGCTGTGCATTGGTCACAGCAGCGGGAATGAGAAGCTTATCCGTACCGCCGCCCGCCTCGCCGCGAAGTTCGGCAGCGTCTGGCACGCGGTGTACGTTGAAACGCCGCAGCTTCACGCCCTGCCTGAACAGCAGCGGCGCGCGATTTTAAGCGCGCTCAGGCTGGCACAGGAGCTGGGGGCGGAAACGGCCACCCTCTCCGACCCGCAGGAAGATAAAGCCATCCTGCGCTACGCCCGCGAGCACAACCTCGGCAAGATTGTGATTGGCCGCCGTCAGCAGCGTCGCTGGTTGAGCCGGGAGTCCTTCGCCGACAGGCTGGCGCGCCGCGCGCCGGATCTGGACCTGGTGATCGTCGCGCTGGATGATAAACCCACCCCCCTTCCTGGCCGAACGCCAGACGCCCGCACGTTTAGTGAAAAGTGGCGCATCCAGCTTCGCGGCTGTCTGGTGGCCGCGGTACTTTGCGCCCTGATCACCCTGATTGCCAGCCAGTGGCTGATTGCCTTCGATGCCGCCAACCTGGTGATGATTTACCTGCTCGGCGTGGTTGTCGTGGCGCTGTTTTACGGACGCTGGCCGTCGGTGCTGGCAACGGTTCTCAACGTGGTCAGCTTCGATCTGTTTTTTATTGCCCCTCGCGGGACGCTCGCCGTCTCGGATGTGCAGTACATTCTCACCTTTGGGGTGATGCTTACCGTCGGGCTGGTTATCGGGAACCTGACGGCAGGCGTGCGCTATCAGGCGCGTATTGCCCGCTACCGCGAACAACGCACGCGGCATTTATACGAGATGTCCAAATCGCTGGCGGTCGGCCGCACGCCGCGAGATATCGTCCAGACCAGCGAGCAGTTTATCCGCTCGACCTTTCACGCCAGCAGCCTGATCCTGCTTCCTGATGAGCACGGCAAACTGCGCCCGCTGACATCGACCTCGGGCATGACGCCCTGGGATGAAGCCATCGCGCGCTGGAGTTTTGACAAGGGCTTACCGGCAGGTGCGGGCACGGATACCCTGCCGGGAGTGCCGTATCAGATCCTGCCGCTGCGCAGCGCGGATAAAAATCACGGGCTGGTCATTGTCGAGCCGTCCAACCTGCGCCAGCTGATGATCCCCGAGCAGCAGCGGCTGCTGGAGACCTTCACGCTGCTGGTTGCCAGCGCGCTTGAGCGGCTGGCCCTCACCGCCAGCGAGGAGCAGGCCCGGCTGGCGAGCGAGCGGGAAAGCATTCGTAATTCGCTGCTGGCGGCGCTCTCGCACGACCTGCGCACGCCCCTCACCGTCCTGTTTGGTCAGTCTGAGATCCTGACGCTGGATCTCGCTGCTGAAGGGTCTAAACACGCGATGCAGGCCAGCGAGATCCGCGAGCACGTGCTGAACACGACGCGCCTGGTGAACAACCTGCTCGATATGGCGCGCATCCAGTCCGGCGGGTTTAACCTTAAAAAAGAGTGGCTGACGCTGGAAGAAGTGGTTGGCAGCGCGCTGAAGATGCTGGAGCCGGGTCTCGGCGGCCGCCATATCGCGCTGAATATGCCGGAGCCGCTTACGCTTATCCATGTTGACGGCCCGCTGTTCGAACGTGTGCTGATCAACCTGCTGGAAAATGCCGGTAAATATGCGGGGCCGAAGGCGCAGATTGGCATGAATGCTTTCGTGGAAGAACAGGCGCTGCGCCTGGAGGTGTGGGACACGGGGCCGGGCATCCCGCAGGGTCAGGAGCAGGCCATTTTTGAGAAGTTTGCGCGCGGCAATAAAGAGTCAGCCATTCCCGGCGTCGGGCTTGGGCTGGCGATTTGCGAGGCCATCGTTGAGGTGCATGGCGGTACCCTTTCGGCAGCCAACCGCCCGGAAGGTGGCGCACGTTTTTGTGTTACACTTCCTCTTGATGTCCCGCCCGAACTTGATGAATTACCAGAGGATTTGTGATTAACGTCCTGATTGTTGAAGATGAGCTCGCCATTAGCCGTTTTCTGCGCGCCGCGCTGGAAGGCGACGGCTTACGCGTCCACGAAGCCGGTACGCTACAGCGCGGGCTGATCGAGGCCGCGACCCGCAAGCCGGACCTGGTGATCCTGGATTTAGGGCTACCGGATGGCGACGGCATCGATTTTATTCGTGAGGTGCGCCAGTGGAGCCAGATGCCCATTCTGGTGCTCTCTGCCCGCACCGAAGAGACGGATAAAATTGCCGCCCTCGATGCCGGAGCGGATGATTACCTGGTCAAACCCTTTGGTATTGGCGAGCTGCAGGCGCGGCTACGCGTGGCGCTGCGTCGGCACAGTGCCCCCTCCCCCAGCGACCCGGTATATACTTTTGGCGAGATCCAGGTCGATCTCGCCGTGCGGCGCATCCTTCGCGGTGACGAGGAGATCCACCTCACGCCGATCGAGTTCCGCCTGCTGGCGGTGCTGCTCAACAATCACGGCAAAGTTCTGACCCAGCGCCAGCTGTTAAGTCAGGTCTGGGGACCTAATGCCGTCGAACATAGTCACTATTTACGCATTTATATGGGCCACCTTCGTCAAAAACTTGAAGTTGATCCCGCACGCCCCCGCCATTTATTAACTGAAACCGGTATCGGTTATCGGTTTATGCTTTGAATAGTTATTCACATTAATTTCAAATAAAAACAAAAACCCGCCGGTAATAATGAGAAAATAAACCGAAAGGCAGTGCCTTACTTATTTTCCGCCATCAAAACACATTTCCAAAACACATTTCCAAAACACAAAAATAACATAAAATTCACAAAACAGCATTTTGATCTGCTATATTCATCAAAAGCGCATATTTATTTCTGAAATGATCGTTTAATGGTGATCTGCTTCACAGTTAAACCCATTTTCCAGGATAAAATGGCCGTGCTTTCAATTACTGAAAGGAAAATAAGCATGGAAAACAACAACCGTTTAATGCCGCATATAAGGCGAACAACTCATATTATGATGTTTGCGCATCGTAACTGCTTCGACTTTCATCTCTTTAACGCCCGGTAGTCCTTCGACTTCTGGCGCATCTGTTGACAGGTTGTTTTAAAACACCTTCTCTTACAGGCGTTTGCCTGTGAACACCTGCGTTCATTTCTCCTGATTCAGACTCATCCGCTACCGGGCGGACTGAATCGTATTCTGCAAAAAGCAATCCACTGATTTTCAATCAGCGGCCACCGTTTGCTTTTTTCCGGATAACGTTCGATTTCTTTTTTAAAGAAATCGAGGGACTGCTATTACCTAAAATAAAGAGTGAAAGATGAAAAATTTAAAAATTGCCATCAGCCGTACCTGCCCCGACTGTTTTACCACACATCGCGAGACGGTAGATGTCAGCACAACCGATTATATTGACGTCGCCGCCGTGGTTCTGGCCACCCAGGATATATATACAGGCGCGATAGAAGAAATTGAGGCGACAGGCTTTGGCATTCCTGTCTTTATTGCCACCCAGAAAGACGAGATTGTCCCGGCAGACTATTTGTCGCGCATTCATGGCGTTTTTGAATGTTCAGACACCAGCAATGATTTTTACGGACGCCAACTGGAAGCGGCGGCACAGAAGTACGAAACCCACCTGCGCCCGCCGTTCTTCCGCGCCCTGGTGGACTACGTTGAGCAGGGCAACAGCGAATTTGATTGCCCGGGGCACCAGGGGGGCCAGTTCTTCCGCCGTCATCCTGCCGGAAATCAGTTCGTGGATTTCTTTGGCGAGACCCTGTTCCGCGCCGACCTGTGCAACGCTGACGTGGCGATGGGGGATCTGCTGATCCACGAAGGCGCGCCGTGCATCGCCCAACAGCATGCGGCTAACGTCTTTAACGCCGATAAGACCTACTTCGTGCTGAATGGCACTTCATCGTCAAACAAAGTGGTGCTCAATGCCCTGCTCACGCCGGGCGACCTGGTGCTGTTCGATCGCAACAACCACAAATCTAATCATCACGGTGCCCTGCTACAGGCGGGCGCAACGCCGGTCTATCTGGAGACCGCGCGTAATCCGTATGGCTTTATCGGCGGGATTGATGCGCACTGCTTCGAAGAGCGCTATCTGCGCGAGTTAATATCCGACGTGGCACCCGATCGCACGCACGCACCGCGCCCGTTTCGCCTCGCGGTGATCCAGCTTGGTACTTATGACGGCACCATTTATAACGCCCGTCAGGTCGTGGATAAGATCGGTCATCTGTGCGACTACATCCTGTTTGACTCCGCCTGGGTGGGCTACGAACAGTTTATTCCGATGATGGCCGACTGCTCGCCGCTGCTTCTGGAGCTGAACGAAAACGACCCGGGCATTCTGGTCACTCAATCCGTGCATAAACAGCAGGCCGGCTTCTCGCAAACCTCGCAGATCCACAAGAAGGACAGCCACATTAAAGGCCAGCCGCGTTATGTGCCCCACAAGCGCCTCAACAACGCCTTCATGATGCACGCCTCCACCAGCCCGTTTTACCCGCTGTTCGCCGCGCTGGATATTAACGCCCGCATGCACGAGGGCCAGAGTGGACGCAATATGTGGATGGACTGCGTGGTAAACGGCATTGAAGCGCGCAAGCTCATTCTGGAAAACTGCCGGTTTATCCGCCCGTTCGTGCCTGAACAGGTCGATGGACGCCCCTGGGAGAGCTGGGATACGGCGGAAATAGCCACCGACCTGCGCTTCTTCCACTTCGTGCCGGGCGAACGCTGGCACGCCTTTGACGGCTACGCCGAGCACCAGTACTTCATCGACCCCTGCAAACTGCTGCTGACCACGCCGGGGATCAACGCCAGCAGCGGTGAGTATGAGGATTTCGGCGTACCCGCCACCATTCTCGCCAACTTCCTGCGCGAAAACGGCATCATCCCGGAGAAATGCGACCTCAACTCGATCCTGTTCCTGCTGACGCCTGCGGAAGATATGGGCAAATTGCAGCAGCTGGTCGCCCAACTGGTGCGCTTCGAAAAGCTGCTCCAGCGCGATGCGCCTTTAAAAGAGGTGCTGCCGTCACTCTATAAACAGCATCCGGATCGCTATGCGGATTACAGCCTGCGGCAAATCTGCCAGGAGATGCATGACCTGTACGCCCGCAATAACGTTAAACAGCTGCAAAAAGAGATGTTCCGTAAATCTCACTTCCCGCGCGTGATGATGAGCCCGCAGGAGGCGAACTACGCCTATCTGCGCGGCGAGGTTGAGCTGGTTTCGCTGCGCGATGCTGAAGGACGTATCGCCGCCGAAGGCGCGCTCCCTTATCCACCGGGCGTGCTGTGCGTGGTTCCCGGTGAAGTCTGGGGCGGTTCGGTACTGCGCTACTTTGCGGCGCTGGAAGAAGGGATCAACCTGTTACCGGGCTTCGCACCGGAACTCCAGGGTGTGTACGTCGAGGAGTGTGACGGTCGTAAGCAGGTTCGCTGCTACGTCATCAAACGGTCTGCTGACCAGCCCGCGCTGCTGAAAGGAGAAGCATTATGAGCAAGTCGAACAAGATGGGCGTGGTGCAGCTGACCATCCTCACCATGGTGAACATGATGGGGTCCGGGATTATCATGCTGCCCACCAAGCTCGCCGAGGTCGGGACCATCTCTATCATCTCCTGGCTGGTGACCGCCGTTGGCTCGATGGCGCTGGCCTGGGCGTTTGCCAAGTGTGGGATGTTTAGCCGCAAGTCAGGCGGCATGGGAGGCTATGCGGAATACGCGTTCGGCAAGTCCGGCAACTTTATGGCGAACTACACCTACGGCGTGTCGCTGCTCATCGCTAACGTGGCGATTGCCATTTCAGCGGTGGGTTACGGCACGGAGCTGTTTGGCGCCACGCTGAGTCCGGTGCAAATTGGGCTGGCGACCATCGGCGTGCTGTGGATCTGCACCGTCGCCAACTTCGGCGGCGCGCGCATCACCGGACAGCTCAGCAGCATTACCGTCTGGGGGGTGATTATCCCGGTAGTCGGGCTGTGCGTTATCGGCTGGTTCTGGTTTAGCCCGACGCTGTACGCCAACTCGTGGAACCCGCACCATGTGCCGTTCTTTACCGCGGTAGGTTCGTCCATCGCCATGACGCTGTGGGCTTTCCTGGGCCTGGAATCGGCCTGTGCCAACGCCGACGTGGTGGAAAACCCGGAGAAGAACGTGCCGATTGCGGTGCTGGGCGGTACGCTGGGGGCGGCGGTGATTTACATCCTCTCGACCAACGTGATTGCCGGGATCGTCCCAAATATGGATCTTGCCAGCTCTACCGCGCCGTTCGGTCTGGCCTTCGCGCAAATGTTCACCCCGGAAGTCGGGAAAGTGATTATGGGACTGATGGTGATGTCCTGCTGTGGTTCGCTGCTCGGCTGGCAGTTCACCATCGCGCAGGTGTTTAAATCCTCGGCGGATGAAGGCTACTTTCCGAAAATCTTCTCCCGCGTGACCAAAGCCGATGCGCCCGTGCAGGGAATGCTGGCGATTGTGATTTTCCAGAGCGGTCTGTCGTTGATGACCATCAGCCCGTCGCTGAACAGCCAGTTCAACGTGCTGGTCAACCTGGCGGTGGTGACCAATATCATTCCGTATATCCTGTCGATGGCAGCGCTGGTGATCATTCAGAAGGTGGCGAAGGTCGAACCGCGCAAAGCAAAAGCGGCGAATATCGTGGCGCTGATTGGGGCCATCTACAGCTTCTATGCGCTCTACTCCTCCGGTCAGGAAGCGATGCTCTACGGCGCAATGGTCACGTTTATGGGCTGGACGCTGTACGGGCTGGTTTCACCGCGTTTTGAGTTGACGAACAAACACAGCTAAAAAAAAGCCCGGTGGCGCTAGCGCTTACCGGGCCTACAAAATCAATGTAAAACGGCAACCCTGGGGTTGCCGTTTTTAGTGTTTTCTCCCTCTCCCTGTGGGAGAGGGTCGGGGTGAGGGCATCAGCCCGCAACACACCAGCACTTACGCGTTTTTCAGCACTTCGCTGACAATCTCTACCGCTTCTTTCTCAATCTGCTGACGGTGCTCAGCGCCGAGGAAGCTTTCACAGTAAATTTTGTACGCATCTTCCGTGCCGGACGGACGCGCGGCGAACCAGCCGTTTTCGGTCATCACCTTCAGACCGCCGATAGACGCGCCGTTACCCGGAGCGGCCGTCAGGCGAGCCGTGATCGGATCACCGGCCAGAGTGCTGGCGCTGACCATTTCTGGCGAAAGCTTAGACAGCGCCGCTTTCTGCGCAGAGGTCGCGCTCGCCTGGAGACGGTTGTAGCTTGGCGCGCCAAAACGCTCCGCCAGCTCGTTATAGTGCTCCTGCGGGTTTTTACCGGTGACAGCGGTGATTTCCGCTGCCAGCAGACACATGATGATGCCGTCTTTATCGGTTGACCACGGCGTGCCGTCGAAGCGCAGGAAGGAAGCCCCCGCGCTCTCTTCGCCGCCGAAGCCGAAGCTGCCGTCGTGCAGACCGTCAACAAACCATTTGAAGCCTACCGGCACTTCCACCAGCTTGCGGCCCAGCGCGTCGACCACGCGGTCGATCATCGCAGAAGAGACCAGCGTTTTACCGACAGCCACCTCGTTGCCCCACTGTGGACGATGCTGGAACAGATAATTAATCGCCACCGCCAGATAGTGGTTCGGGTTCATCAGGCCAGCAGGCGTGACGATACCGTGACGGTCATAATCCGGGTCGTTAGCAAACGCCAGATCGAATTTATCGCGCAGCGCCAGCAGGCCGGCCATTGCGCACTCTGACGAGCAGTCCATACGGATCGCGCCGTCTTTATCCAGGTGCATAAAGCGGAAGGTCTGATCGACGTGATCGTTCACGATGGTCAGGTTCAGCTTGTAGTGCTCGGCAATACGTTTCCAGTATTCGATACCGGAACCGCCAAGCGGGTCAACGCCCAGCGTCAGGCCCGCTTTCTGAATCGCCGCCATGTCGACGATCTCCGCCAGCCCTTCCACGAATGGCTGCACCAGATCCTGCTCTTTCACGTGGCCAGAGGCCATGGCCGCATCCAGAGAGATGCGCTTAACGCCTTTCAGATCGTCTGCGAGCAGCGCGTTGGCGCGGTCTTCCACCACTTTGGTGACGTTAGTGTCTGCCGGGCCACCGTTAGGCGGGTTGTATTTGATGCCACCGTCATCCGGCGGGTTGTGGGATGGCGTAATCACAATCCCGTCTGCCAGCGCGCCCCCTTTCTGGTTGTGCACCAGAATGGCGTTGGACACCGCAGGCGTTGGCGTAAAGCCGTTGTTCTCCTGAACAATCACGTCGACGCCGTTCGCCGCCAGCACTTCCAGTACGGAAATGAAGGCCGGTTCAGACAGGGCGTGCGTATCTTTCCCAACATAGCACGGACCGGTGACGCCGTTTTTGGCGCGCTCTTCCGCGATGGCCTGGGCAATGGCCAGAATGTGCGGCTCGTTAAAGCTGTGGCGCGCCGCGCTGCCGCGGTGGCCAGATGTACCAAACTTCACTGCGTGTTCTGCGTTGCCCACCACCGGCTTCAGCACGTAGTACTGGGCGGTCAGTTGAGCGACGTTAATCAAATCGCTTTGTTGTGCAGGTTGGCCTGCACGGCTGTGATTTGCCATTGCCTGGTCCTTCTGATGCAAGGGTTAAATTGTACCGCAAACCTTTTCAATCAATTCCGCCGGGAACTGCATGGACTGCATGATGTGTTCAATCATGCTGCACTTGCGGCCCGTATTGGTATTGGTGATCACCCAGTACGGTGTGCCCGGGACGTGTTTAGGTTTGGTTTGATTGCCATTTTGCAGCAGCGTCTGCTCATCGCCCGCGAAGTAAACGCGGGTACGACCATGCAGCGACTCGGTCGCTTCAGCAAACGCGGTGTTATCCAGTGAATAAAGTGTAGTCAGCACCAGCATAAAGCGGTTAACCGCCTTTTTCTGTTCTGCATACTCATCTGACAGCAGCAGCTCGCGCATCGCGCGCACTTTGTCTTTCACCGGCGCGACGGCAGGTTTTGCTTGTGCGGTAACACTCGGCTGAGAGACGACATCTTTAGTGGCTGGGGTAGCAGGCTGTGCGGCGGCGGAAATTTTGAGCATACGCCGTAAAATGTCGGACGCGCTCTCCCCGATATGCCGCGTCTGGCTGGCAATATACTGATAGAGTTCGTCATCAACTTCGATTGTTTTCATCTTAATCCAGTGCGATATCTTATCTGAATACAAGTCGTTGGGATTATAGGAGCAAATCCCAACAGCGGATAGCGTCAAACCAGGTTGGCGGCAAAAGTCGGATTAAACTGGATCCTTGCAGCCGGGCGGCAGAATGGACAACATGATACCCTAACCTGACATACGTAAAAAAAGAACTTTGCCATGAAATTGAATACCCGAGCGCAATCTGCACAATCGCCGAACAATAATTCTCCCATCGTACTGGTTCACGGCCTGTTTGGTAGCCTGGATAACCTGGGCATACTGGCGCGCGATCTGGTTGCCGATCATGACATTTTGCAGGTCGATATGCGTAATCATGGCCTTTCCGGGCGTTCGCCTGACATGACTTATGCGGCGATGGCGCAGGATTTGCTGGATACGCTGGATGCCCATCAACTTGAGAAGGTCACTTTAGTCGGGCATTCCATGGGTGGCAAAGCGGTGATGGCGCTGACGGCGCTGGCACCGGAACGTATTGCTGGTCTGGTGGTGGTTGACGTGGCCCCCGTGGATTACGACGTACGTCGCCACGACGAGATTTTCGCGGCGATCAATGCGGTCACGGAGTCTGGCGTGTCTACCCGTCAGCAGGCCGCAGCCGTCATGCGTGAACACCTCGATGAGGAAGGCGTGGTGCAGTTCCTGCTTAAATCCTTTGTCGACGGTCAGTGGCGTTTTAACGTCCCGGTACTTTGGGATCAGTATACTCACATTGTCGGCTGGCAGCCGGTTCCCGCCTGGCAGCACCCTGCCCTCTTTATTACCGGCGGCAATTCACCCTACGTGACCGAGGCGTACCGCGACGCACTGCTGGCGCAGTTCCCACAGGCTCGCGCGCACGTCATCGCCGGGGCGGGCCACTGGGTTCATGCAGAAAAACCGGAGGCGGTCCTGCGCGCTATCCGCCGCTATCTTACTGATACGGCGAATTGATTAAAAAGAGAGCGACTGGAAGACAGAGGGCTTCCAGTCGTTGGCGTGTCGTTTTCGGTGATGTATGATGGCGCGCTTATCGCCCGGGCATTAACAGGGCGGCTTGTTTTCCCCCGAAGTCTCTGAATCATGGCCAAAGAACAAACGGACCGTACGACACTAGACCTGTTCGCGAATGAGCGTCGCCCGGGACGACCCAAGACGAATCCGCTTTCGCGTGATGAACAGCTGCGTATCAATAAACGCAACCAGCTTAAACGCGATAAAAATCGTGGGCTTAAGCGTGTCGAACTGAAGCTCAACGCTGACGCTGTCGATGCGCTAAACGAGCTGGCCTCCGCCCGTGATATCAGCCGCAGCGAGTTGATTGAAGAGATGCTGCTCGCTCAGCTCAACGCGTTACGCAGCAAGGCATAAGTCTGAAAAACCCCCGTATTTCCCTTTTCATGTAGCACAGAGTGCAGTCCTGCGCGATAGCTGTTTCCGCAGGGTTGCCAGTTCTGCTATTATTGCCCTTATCCGTGGACAAATTGCGCCACCATACCATTAAGTTTCAAGAGGTTATTTTACTCATGGCAATCATCGGCATTTTCTTCGGCAGTGATACCGGCAATACCGAAAACATCGCAAAAAACATTCAAAAACAGCTCGGTAAAGACGTTGCCGATGTACATGACATCGCCAAAAGCAGCAAAGAAGACCTCGAAGGTTATGACATCCTGCTGCTGGGTATACCGACCTGGTACTATGGCGAAGCGCAGTGCGACTGGGACGATTTCTTCCCGACGCTCGAAGAAGTGGACTTCAACGGCAAGCTGGTTGCCCTGTTTGGCTGCGGCGACCAGGAAGACTACGCGGAATACTTCTGTGATGCGCTGGGCACCATCCGCGACATCATTGAGCCACGCGGCGCGGCGATTGTCGGCCACTGGCCAACGGCGGGCTACCACTTTGAAGCGTCCAAAGGCCTGGCAGACGACGATCACTTCGTGGGTCTGGCTATCGACGAAGATCGCCAGCCAGAACTGACCGCTGAGCGTGTCGAAAAATGGGTGAAGCAGGTCCGTGAAGAACTGAACCTCGACGACATTCTTAACGCCTGATTTTCCTGCGGCGCAACTGCGGTTGCGCCCGCATGCCAGGTAAAACCGATTAAATTAATTGCTACAAACTTTTAACTTTTTCGCTCAGACCTGTACAATATCCCCCTGATAAAAAGTGGGCTCCATCGAACAAGTTTGTTGGTGATACCACGTTTTTATAAGCATACTTTGCCTGAGACTTGCAGTTTTCATTTAGCCATGGCAGTTCTATAATGAGACGCATTATCCCAGGTGCATTTTCTGTCACTTCTTCTTTTGAAGTGAAACGTTTAGCAACAGGACAGATTCCGCATGACCGACAACAATACCGCATTAAAGAAGGCTGGCCTGAAAGTAACGCTTCCTCGGTTAAAAATCCTTGAAGTGCTTCAGGGGCCAGACAATCACCATGTCAGTGCGGAAGACCTTTACAAGCGTCTTATCGACATGGGCGAAGAAATTGGGCTGGCAACCGTTTATCGTGTGCTGAACCAGTTTGATGACGCGGGCATTGTTACCCGTCATAATTTCGAAGGCGGTAAATCTGTTTTCGAGCTGACCCAGCAACACCACCACGATCATCTGATCTGCCTCGACTGCGGCAAGGTCATTGAGTTCAGCGATGATTCTATTGAATCACGCCAGCGTGAAATTGCCGCGCGCCACGGTATCCGTCTGACTAACCACAGCCTGTACCTGTATGGACACTGTGCGGAAGGCGATTGCCGCGAAGATGAGCACGCGCACGACGCGAAATAAGCAAACTTTCATACTCTGAGCCAGCCGCAAGGTTGGCTTTTTTTTGCCTTAAAAAGCCCGGTGGCGCTGCGCTTACCGGGCCTACGGGCGATGACACCTCTGTAGGTTCGGTAAGCGCAGCGCCACCGGGCGTCAAACAGCGCTATTGGTTATTATTACGAATTTCCTGCCAGATCTTATCGCAACGCTTCTCGACTTCCTGATCGTTACCGGTTTGACGCGCCTGAATACAGGCCTGGTAATCCATCACGCGGACATTCTCCTGCGTCGCGAACTGCTCATGCGCTTTCTCTTTCTTCAGCACATTCAGCACGCTCTGGCAGGCTTCAACTTTCTCCGGCGAGCCTTGCGCGGTATTGATACAGGCGCTGTAGGCCTCTTTCAGACGCGAATCTTCTTTCGGGGCCTGAGGCTGCGCACAGGCCACCAGCCCTGTTGCCAGCATCGCGACCATGACTACTTTTCTTTTCATCTGCCGTCTCCGTTTCGGCGGGCCACGCCCGCCGGGGTTTCATCAGAAAATAGTGAATGGCGCGATGACCATGAATTTCACGTCACGTTCATCCTGGAAGATGTTGCCGTAACCGCCCGCATAGCTTGGGATATCGGAGTGGTTGTCATACTGCGTGAAGTGCAGTTTGAACATGGTGCCCTTGGCACGCCCGTCCTGCAGGGTGTAGCTCGCATCCAGACTGTAGGAGGACTCTTTCAGGCGGTAATTAGGATCGTAGTACGCATCCGGGGTTGCCATATCAGCAGGCTTCGCGTCCCACGCGTAAGCATAAGAAGCACCGACCGCCCAGCCTGGCAGATTCCAGTTTTTCAGGTCATACATTGCACCGAAGAAGACGGCTTTTTCACCGTCGGCGTTGAAGTCAGAGCGGTTATCCCACCAGATATCCAGACGACCGTTTGATGATGCATAAGTTGGGGTCATACGCTGCAGGAAGTAACCCTGCTGCCCTTCCGCCTTCACCCACGTCCCTTCCAGACGCAGGTCAACCTGGCCCACCTTGTAACCGAAGGTCAGCGCCTGCAGCCATGCGGTACCGTCGTAGATATCGTTAACGGTGCCGTTGCTGGCTTTATCACGCGTGCCATAGAACTGATAGCTGGTGCTCAGCGGGCTGCCCACAACGTCGAATTTGTAGCTGGCTTTCGCGAAATACTGATCGATATAGCCTTCAGCCTGTCCGAAGGCGGCTTCCAGTACCAGGTCGTTTTTGAAGTCATACTTCGCACCCAGGGAGTGGAGGTAGTCCACTTTAGTGGTTTTATCGTTCTGGTAGAACTTATCCATCTCAATGTGCCACGGCGCTTTGTATTCGTTGGTCCACATATAGGAGAAGCTCAGCGCCCCGGCATCGCCGTAGTCAAAATTGGCCCCCGCTTCTGCGCCCTGATAGGTACCCGGCATGAAGCTCCAGTGTGGGGCTAACAGCGTCTGTCCGGTTGGCTGAATATAACCTGCGCGCGCCCATACCGGGCCGTATTTGAATTTCGCCGCAGCCTTATAGAGGCTTATGCCGCTCTTATCCCCGGACCAGTCTTCGTCATAGGCTTTATTGCTGGAGGAGAATGCGATTTCGTTCGGGTGACCGCTGTCGCCGTTTTCCGCCATTTCAATTGCGGTAAACGCCGCAATATCCAGGCCAAACATATCCGCGGCATAACCCGACTGGAAGTCCAGGTTGGCGTTCCAGGTGGAGTGAGAAAGGTTGGTTTTGTATTTGTCTTCAGTGACGTCTTTACGGTCACGCTCACGCTGCCAGTAATAAATTCCGCCCGTGAGGGTTGAATCATCAATGAAACCTTCTGCTTTAGCCTCTGGCGCAATCACCAGGCCCGACATTGCTGTCACACCGGCAATAGCCAGCGCCAGCGCACTACGTTTGCCACTGAACGTACGCATAGATTATTCCTCTTTGACGAATTAAAAACGCCTGAACGGCGAAAAATATAAAAGACCTAATGGTCAGGGGTAGTTAGAAATACCCTCGAATTAACTACCGTCTTTAGGTTATTTTTCGCGACGCGAATTATCAATGCTTTTTCGTGGGCAAAACTCAGGATTATGACGAAGTGCACATAATTAGTAGTGCTTTGTAACATTTACGCCGAAGCGAGTAATGGCGGGGGGAAGCGCGATTTTTCAATGGCTAAGGGTTAAAAAACCTGTCTGTTAATTCCTCTTTACTGTTTTAGGGTATATACAAACTTTATTAAAAAAAATAAGTAGCACCGCATTGACCAGTTATTTTGACTTCCCTTATTAAAAGCGTTCTTTAATGGCATGATCATTAAATAAAAAAACGCCGCAATTAGCGGCGTTTGTTTCTCATTGACCAGTGCAGCGATATTATTCGCCGATTTTGGCCCAGGTATCGCGCAGACCGACAGTACGGTTAAATACCGGTTTTTCCGCAGTGCTGTAGCGGCTGTCCAGGCAGAAGTAACCCTCACGTTCAAACTGGAACGCTTTGCTGGTTTGTGCGGCTTTCAGCGACGGTTCGGCAAAGCCCTGCTTGATCACCAGTGATTCCGGGTTAATCGTTGACAGGAAGTCTTCCGCAGCGCCTGGGTTAGGCACGCTGAACAGACGGTCATACAGGCGGAACTCAACCGGCAGCGCGTGCGATGCGCTCACCCAGTGGATAACGCCCTTCACTTTACGGCCATCCGCCGGGTCTTTACTCAGCGTTTCGGCATCGTAAGAGCAGAAGATGGTGGTGATGTTGCCTTCCGCGTCTTTTTCAACGCGCTCGGCTTTAATCACGTACGCATTACGCAGACGGACTTCTTTGCCCAGCACCAGACGCTTGTACTGCTTGTTGGCTTCTTCGCGGAAATCCGCGCGATCGATCCAAATCTCACCGCTAAACGGCACATCACGTGTGCCCATTTCAGGCTTGCTCGGATGGTTCGGCATCGTCACCATCTCGCTCTCGCCCTGCGGGTAGTTTTCGATAACCAGTTTAACCGGGTCGATCACCGCCATCGCGCGCGGAGCGTTTTCGTTCAGATCTTCACGGATGCAGGATTCCAGAGAGGCAATCTCAATGGTGTTGTCCTGTTTGGTCACACCAATACGTTTGCAGAACTCGCGGATAGAGGCAGAGGTGTAACCCCGGCGGCGCAGACCAGAGATGGTCGGCATACGCGGGTCATCCCAGCCTTCTACATGCTTGTCGGTTACCAGCAGGTTCAGCTTACGCTTGGACATCACCGTGTATTCCAGATTCAGACGAGAGAACTCGTACTGACGCGGGTGCACAGGGATGGTGATGTTATCCAGCACCCAGTCGTACAGACGACGGTTGTCCTGGAACTCGAGAGTACACAGGGAGTGCGTAATGCCTTCCAGCGCATCGCTGATGCAGTGGGTGAAGTCGTACATCGGGTAGATGCACCACTTGTTCCCGGTCTGGTGGTGTTCCGCGAACTTAATGCGGTACAGCACCGGGTCGCGCATGACGATGAATGGCGAGGCCATATCGATTTTGGCACGCAGACAGGCCTTGCCTTCTTCGAAGCCACCGGCACGCATTTTTTCAAACAGCGCCAGGTTCTCTTCTACGCTGCGGTCGCGGTACGGGCTGTTTTTACCCGGTGCGGTGAGCGAGCCGCGGTATTCACGGATTTCGTCAGCAGAGAGCTCATCCACATATGCCAGACCTTTATTGATCAGCTCAACCGCATAGGCGAACAGCTGATCAAAATAGTTAGAGGAGTAGCAGATATCGCCCGACCAGTTGAAGCCCAGCCATTGCACGTCGTTCTTGATGGACTCAACGTATTCGATGTCTTCTTTTGCAGGGTTAGTGTCATCGAAACGCAGGTTGCACTGTCCCTGGTAGTCTTGTGCGATACCAAAGTTCAGGCAGATAGATTTCGCGTGGCCGATGTGCAGGTAGCCGTTTGGCTCCGGCGGGAAACGCGTATGAACCGTGGTGTGCTTACCACTGGCCAGATCTTCATCAATGATCTGACGAATAAAGTTACTCGGGCGGGCTTCTGCCTCACTCATCGTGGATTCCTCAAAGCATAAACAACGTATAACGGCATATGATCTTATAAGCCGGACGTAGTGACAACCTTTAAAACGTCTATTCAGAATAAAATAATGGGGACAATAACCGCAAAAAAAAGCGGCGGAGGTTATCCCCCCGCCGCTTAAGGCATGACTCTACTCAGGAGCGATTACTTGCCTTTAATCTCATACAGTGGGGTTTGGCCCGCAACGACCTGACCTTTCGCCTGAATGACCAGGCCGCTGAAGTCGTCGATGTTGCTGCAAACCACCGGGCTAATCATCGAGCGCGCATTGGCGTTCAGGTAGTCCAGATCCATTTCCAGAATCGGTTGGCCTGCGACCACTTCAGCCCCCTCTTCCACCAGGCGAGTAAAGCCCTGGCCGTTCAGCGCCACGGTATCGATACCCATGTGGACAACGATCTCCGCGCCGTTTTCGGTCTCAAGACAGAACGCGTGGTTGGTGTTGAAGATTTTCACGATAGTACCAGCTGCCGGAGACACCACGGTTTTTTCCGTTGGTTTAACAGCGACACCGTCACCGACCGCTTTGCTGGCGAACGCTTCGTCTGGCACCTGCTCAATCGCTACCACTTCACCGGTCACCGGAGAGACCAGGGCAGCGATGGTTACCGCATTTGGCACAGCCTGCGGTTTCACCACCGGAGCGTCAGCCACTGGCGCGCTATCCGTTGAGGCGGCAGCTACCGGCCCACGGGCAACCACTTTTTTCATTTCATCGCCGATAGATTCGGCTTTCGCACCCACGATAACCTGGATGGTTTGTTTGTTCAGTTTCACCACACCAGACGCACCCAGGCGTT
The DNA here is from genome assembly GCF_019047785.1 of Enterobacter cancerogenus. Lineage (NCBI taxonomy): Bacteria > Pseudomonadati > Pseudomonadota > Gammaproteobacteria > Enterobacterales > Enterobacteriaceae > Enterobacter > Enterobacter cancerogenus. The sequence continues at coordinate 1,284,019 of NZ_CP077290.1, forward strand.
TGCACATTGCATCGCTGACGCGCGCGGAGTCGGCCACGGTCAGGCGCAGACGGGTAATACAGGCATCAATGGCTTTCAGGTTATCGGTACCACCCACAGCGGCAACGTAGTTGGTTGCCAGCTGGGTTAAACCTTCTTCGGTATTGCTGTTTGCTTCACTGGTCACAACGTCGTCTTTGGTATCTTCGCGGCCCGGCGTCTTCAGGTTAAACATACGAATAACCGCGCTGAACAGAACGAAGTAGATAACGAAGAAGATCAGGCCCATCACCACCAGCATCCAGACGTTGCTGCTTGCCGCCGGCAGGTTGTACATCAACACATAGTCGATGGCGCCTGCTGAGAAGGAGAAGCCAGCGTGGATACCCAGAAGGGTGGCAACGAACAGGCTGATACCGGTCAGGATAGCGTGCATGAGATACAGCAGCGGAGCCAGGAACATGAACAGGAATTCCAGTGGCTCGGTTACGCCGGTCAGGAAGGCCGTAATCGCAACGGACAACAGCATACCGCCAACCATTGGGCGACGCGCTTTCGGCGCAGCCAGGTACATTGCCAGCGCAGCACCAGGCAGACCAAACATCATGATAGGGAAGAAGCCAGACATGAACATGCCCGCGGTGCCGTCGCCTGCGTAGAAGCGGTTGATATCACCGTGGAATACCGCGCCAGCGGCGTTAGTGAATTCACCAATCTGGAACCAGGCGATAGTGTTCAGTACCTGATGCAGACCCGTTGGGATCAGCAGACGGTTGATGAAACCGAAGATACCCGCACCCAGTGCGCCCGCAGAAACGATCCACTCGCCACCCGCATGGATAGCGTGTTGAACTGGTGGCCATACGTAGCCGAAAATGGCGGCGAGGATCAGACAGAAGAAGCCCGTCGCAATCGGTACAAAACGTTTACCGCCAAAGAAGCTCAGGAAGTCAGGCAGCTTGATACCAGCCCAGCGGTTATAGACGGCACCACCGACCAGACCGGTAATGATACCCGCCAGGACACCCATGTTGATTTCAGGGTTGATGGTTACCATCGCTTTGGTGAGGATGAAGTAACCTACAGCCCCTGCCAGTGCCGCAGCACCAGCACTATCTTTTGACCAGCTTGACGCCACACCGATGGCGAAAATCAGCGCCAGGTTGTCAAAAATTGCGCCGCCAGCCTGGGCAATAAACGGCACGTTAAGAAGATCGGGTTGCCCGAATCGCAGCAGCAGCGCTGCAACCGGTAGCACGGCGATAGGGAGCTGCAAAGCCCTACCGAGGCGCTGGAAAAAACCTAAAATATTCATCCTATTCCCCCTACGAGACCCTTTGTGAAGACTCGCACGTAAACTATGTTTTTATTGTGTCGACAACGATAGATACCGTTGATGATTCACTGGCATGGTGAGTGTGTGAAAAATTAATTCGTATCGCAAATTAAACACCTATTTTTTGTGATTTTTGTCACCAAATATCGTTAACCACCCTCCCTTTCACTGGCTAACAGCGAAAACTTATTTTATCATTCAAAAAATCAAGACGGATTGATCCGGCCTGAAGTTTCCAGGTTACGCTTAGTTCAGGCTCCCTAATCATCCGCCCACTTTATTACTTTAACTTTAGAGGTGAACAATGAGACTGATTCCCCTGGCAACAGCTGAACAGGTCGGTAAATGGGCTGCACGTCATATCGTTAACCGCATTAACGCGTTCAAACCAACGGCAGATCGTCCTTTCGTTCTGGGCCTGCCTACCGGCGGCACCCCGCTGACGGCATACAAAGCGCTGGTTGAAATGCACAAAGCGGGCCAGGTTAGCTTCAAGCATGTTGTAACCTTTAATATGGACGAATATGTGGGCCTGCCGAAGGAGCATCCGGAAAGCTACCACAGCTTCATGCACCGTAACTTCTTTGACCACGTTGATATTCCAGCTGAAAACATTAATCTGCTGAATGGTAACGCGCCCGATATTGACGCAGAATGCCGCCAGTACGAAGAAAAAATCCGCTCTTACGGCAAAATTCACCTGTTTATGGGCGGCGTGGGTAACGATGGTCACATCGCGTTTAACGAGCCAGCCTCTTCTCTGGCTTCCCGTACTCGTATTAAAACCCTGACCCATGACACCCGCGTGGCAAACTCTCGCTTCTTTGATGGCGACGTTAACCAGGTACCAAAATTCGCCCTGACCGTGGGCGTAGGTACCCTGCTGGATGCCGAGGAGGTCATGATTCTGGTGCTGGGCGGCGTGAAAGCGCAGGCGCTCCAGGCAGCCGTTGAAGGCAACGTTAACCATATGTGGACCATCAGCTGCCTGCAGCTGCACCCGAAATCAGTGATCGTGTGTGACGAACCGTCCACGATGGAACTGAAGGTCAAAACGCTGAAATACTTCAACGAGCTAGAAGCAGAAAACATTAAAGGTCTGTAATTTTATCACCGCCCCGTTACGCAGGGGCGGTCGTTTTTTTAAACCGGGGGTCGATATGTACGCTTTAACCCACGGTCGGATTTATACCGGCCATGAAATTCTGGATGACCATGCGATTGTGATCGCTAATGGCCTGATTGAACGTGTTTGTCCGCTGGCTGAGTTGCCGCCGGAGATAGAACAGCGCTCACTCAACGGAGCAATAATCTCCCCCGGTTTCATTGATGTACAGCTCAACGGCTGCGGCGGCGTGCAGTTTAACGACACGCCAGAGGCCGTTACGGTCGAGACGCTGGAAATCATGCAGAAAGCCAACGAGAAATCGGGCTGTACCAGCTATCTGCCTACGCTGATTACCAGCAGCGATGACCTGATGAAGCAGGGTATCCGCGTGATGCGCGACTACCTGGCGAAACACCCTAACCAGGCGCTGGGTCTGCACCTGGAAGGGCCATGGCTGAACATGGTCAAGAAAGGCACGCACAACCCGGATTATGTCCGCAAGCCGGATGCCGAACTGGTTGACTACATGTGCGCGAACGCCGATGTGATCACCAAAGTGACGCTGGCGCCTGAAATGACCGGTACTGAGGTCATCAGCAAACTGGCCGCCGCCGGGATTGTGGTGTCCGCAGGTCACTCCAACGCCACGCTGAAAGAGGCGAAAGCCGGTTTCCGCGCGGGCATTACCTTTGCGACGCACCTCTATAACGCCATGCCGTATATTACGGGTCGCGAACCGGGTCTCGTCGGGGCAATTCTGGACGAGCCAGACGTTTACTGCGGCATTATTGCCGACGGCCTGCACGTTGATTACACCAATATCCGTAATGCGAAACGCCTGAAGGGCGATAAGCTGTGTCTGGTCACCGATGCTACCGCACCGGCAGGGGCAAATATTGAACAGTTCATTTTTGCTGGTAAAACAATATACTACCGTAATGGACTGTGTGTGGATGAAAACGGCACGCTGAGCGGGTCTTCCCTGACAATGATTGAAGGGGTCCGTAACCTCGTAGAGCATTGCGGCATTGCACTTGATGAAGTGCTGCGGATGGCCACGCTTTATCCGGCGCGTGCAATCGGCGTGGATAAACAACTGGGCGGGATTGCACCGGGTATGGTGGCAAACCTGACGGCCTTCACACACGATTATAAAATTATTAAGACCATCGTTAATGGTAACGAGGTCGTCACTGAGTAAGTAAAAGTATGACAACAGGCGGACAAGCTCAAATCGGTAATGTCGATCTCGTTAAACAACTTAACAGCGCGGCAGTTTATCGCCTGATTGACCAGCACGGGCCAATCTCTCGAATTCAGATAGCCGAACAAAGCCAGCTTGCGCCTGCCAGCGTGACAAAAATCACGCGTCAGCTTATTGAGCGCGGTCTGATCAAAGAAGTCGATCAGCAGGCCTCCACCGGGGGGCGCCGCGCTATCTCTATCGTCACCGAAACCCGCAACTTTCAGGCCATCGGCGTCCGTCTTGGCCGTCATGACACCACGCTGACCCTTTACGATCTGAGCAGCAAAGCGATTGCTGAAGAGCACTATCCGCTGCCCGAGCGCACGCAGGAGACGCTGGAACATGCGCTGCTGAACACCATTGCGCTGTTTATGGAAAGCTGCCAGCGCAAGATCCGTGAACTCATTGCCATCTCTGTGATTTTACCCGGCCTCGTCGACCCCGAAAGCGGAGTGATCCGGTATATGCCGCACATTCAGGTAGAGAACTGGGGGCTGGTCGATGCGCTCGAAAAACGGTTCAACGTGACCTGCTTTGTCGGCCACGACATCCGTTCTCTGGCGCTGGCAGAGCACTATTTTGGTGCGAGTCAGGACTGCGAAGACTCTATTCTGGTGCGCGTTCACCGTGGAACCGGGGCAGGCATTATTTCCAATGGCCGTATCTTTATTGGCCGCAACGGCAACGTGGGTGAAATCGGTCATATCCAGGTGGAACCGCTTGGCGAACGCTGCCACTGCGGTAACTTTGGCTGCCTTGAGACCGTTGCCGCCAACGCTGCGATTGAACACCGCGTTCGCCATCTGCTTGAGCAGGGCTATCAAAGCCGCGTCACGCTGGATGACTGTAAAATCGGGGCGATTTGCAAAGCCGCGAATAAAGGCGATGCGCTGGCCTGCGAGGTGATTGAGCAGGTCGGTCGTCATCTGGGCAAAACCATTGCCATTGCCATCAACCTGTTTAACCCGCAAAAAGTGGTCATTGCCGGTGAAATCGTCGAAGCCGAAAGAGTGCTGCTGCCCGCGATTGAAGGCTGCATTAACACCCAGGCGCTGAAGGCATTTCGTCAGAACCTGCCGGTCGTGCGTTCCACGCTGGATCACCGCTCAGCGATCGGCGCGTTTGCGCTGGTGAAGCGCGCCATGCTCAACGGTATTCTGCTCCAGCATTTGCTGGAAAGCTGATCGGACCTTATAGTAATGCCCTCTCTTTTGTGATGTCGGATTGTCCATGACCATTAAGAACGTAATTTGTGATATTGACGGCGTGCTGATGCACGACAACGTTGCCGTGCCGGGTGCTGCGGAGTTTCTTGGCCGTATCATCGACAAAGGAATGCCACTGGTTCTTCTCACGAACTACCCTTCTCAAACTGGTCAGGACCTGGCGAACCGCTTTGCTACCGCGGGCGTTAACGTGCCGGACAGCGTGTTTTACACCTCTGCGATGGCAACGGCTGATTTTCTGAAGCGTCAGGAAGGGAAAAAAGCCTACGTCGTGGGCGAAGGGGCGTTGATCCACGAGCTGTACAAGGCGGGCTTTACCATCACCGATGTGAATCCGGATTTTGTGATCGTCGGTGAAACCCGTTCCTACAACTGGGAGATGATGCACAAAGCTTCCTACTTCGTCGCCAACGGCGCGCGGTTTATCGCCACCAATCCGGATACTCATGGTCGTGGGTTTTACCCGGCCTGCGGCGCGCTGTGCGCCGGTATCGAAAAAATCTCGGGCCGTAAACCGTTCTATGTTGGCAAACCTAGCCCGTGGATCATCCGCGCGGCGCTGAACACCATGCAGGCGCACTCTGAAGAGACCGTCATTGTCGGCGACAACCTGCGCACCGATATCCTGGCCGGTTTTCAGGCTGGTCTTGAGACCATCCTGGTGCTTTCCGGCGTGTCGACCATTGATGACATCGACAGTATGCCGTTTCGGCCAAGCTGGATTTACCCTTCGGTCAATGAAATCGACATTATCTGACGTCGGACCACGCCTCAGGGCGTGGTTTTTCATTTATAGCGCCTGAAAACCTCACCCCACCTAATAAAAAGCGCAATTCATTGAGAAATCCTCAATAAAAGCACGTTTGAGATACGTGTTTTTCAACATTCTGCAATTGTCATTGCACTATTTGCGTTTTAGCCCGTAAAACCCTTGCGCGCCCTGCCCCTTTGCGGCATTTTCATAAGCAAGCAACATCACAATGCAACAGGGTTAACGGAGAAGGTTATGTGTTCAATTTTTGGCGTACTGGATATTAAAACTGACGCGGGTGAACTGCGTAAAAAAGCACTCGAACTGTCCCGCCTGATGCGCCATCGCGGCCCGGACTGGTCCGGCGTTTACGCCAGCGATAAAGCCATCCTTGCGCACGAGCGTCTGTCCATTGTTGACGTCAATGCCGGAGCACAGCCGCTGTATAACGAGAATAAAACGCACGCGCTGGCGGTGAACGGTGAAATTTACAACCATCAGGCCCTGCGCGCTGAATATAGCGACCGCTACGCCTTCCAGACCGGTTCTGACTGCGAAGTGATCCTGGCGCTGTATCAGGAGAAAGGACCTGAATTCCTCGACGATCTGCAGGGCATGTTTGCCTTTGCGCTGTACGACAGCGAAAAAGAGGCTTACCTGATTGGGCGTGACCATCTCGGTATTATCCCGCTGTACATGGGGCACGATGAACACGGTAACTTCTATGTCGCCTCTGAAATGAAAGCCCTGGTGCCGGTTTGCCGCACCATCAAAGAGTTCCCGGCGGGCAGCTACCTGTGGAGCCAGGACGCCGAGATCCGCCCGTATTACCATCGCGACTGGTTTGACTATGACGCGGTTAAAGACAACGTCACTGATAAAGCCGAACTGCGTCAGGCGCTGGAAGAGTCCGTGAAAAGCCACCTGATGTCAGACGTGCCGTATGGCGTACTGCTTTCCGGCGGGCTGGACTCCTCCGTGATCTCCGCGATCACCAAGAAGTTCGCCGCACGTCGCGTCGAGGATCAGGAGCGCTCGGAAGCCTGGTGGCCGCAGCTGCACTCCTTTGCCGTCGGCCTGGAAGGGGCACCGGATCTGAAAGCCGCGCAGGAAGTGGCAAATCATCTTGGTACCGTCCACCACGAAATTCACTTCACCGTGCAGGAAGGTCTGGATGCGATCCGCGATGTGATCTATCACATCGAAACCTATGATGTGACGACGATTCGCGCCTCCACGCCGATGTACCTGATGTCCCGTAAGATCAAAGCGATGGGCATTAAGATGGTGCTATCCGGGGAAGGATCTGACGAAGTGTTTGGCGGCTACCTGTACTTCCACAAAGCGCCGAACGCCAAAGAACTGCATGAAGAGACCGTGCGCAAGCTGCAGGCGCTGCACATGTTTGACTGCGCCCGCGCCAACAAAGCGATGTCGGCCTGGGGCGTTGAAGCCCGCGTCCCGTTCCTCGATAAAAAATTTCTCGACGTCGCGATGCGTATCAACCCGCAGGATAAAATGTGCGGCAACGGTAAAATGGAAAAACATATCCTGCGCGAATGTTTTGAATCTTACCTGCCGGCAAGCGTGGCATGGCGTCAGAAAGAGCAGTTCTCCGATGGCGTGGGTTACAGCTGGATCGACACCCTGAAAGAGGTGGCGGCGAAACAGGTTTCCGATCAGCAACTGGAAACCGCGAGCTTCCGTTTCCCGTACAACACGCCGGGTTCGAAAGAAGCGTATCTCTATCGCGAGATCTTCGAAGAGCTGTTCCCGGTACCGAGCGCTGCTGAATGCGTACCAGGCGGCCCGTCCGTGGCCTGCTCGTCGGCGAAAGCGATCGAGTGGGATGAATCGTTCAAATCGATGAACGATCCGTCAGGGCGTGCGGTAGGCGTTCACCAGTCTGCGTATAAATGATCCCCTGCACCAAAAAAGACCCTGCGGGGTCTTTTTTTTGCCCTGAATTTAACGGTACAAAAACGATTAATAACCAATAATTGCCGATTATTCGGCCACGCTGTTCGCAACCTAACCAAACAGTCACATTCAGGACATTTTCGTTGAAAAAGGTGTTGACGCTGCAAGGGTCTATACGCATAATGCGCCCCGCAACGCCGATAAGGTAACGCGAAAAAAAGATGGCTACGTAGCTCAGTTGGTTAGAGCACATCACTCATAATGATGGGGTCACAGGTTCGAATCCCGTCGTAGCCACCATCTTTTTTTGCGGGAGTGGCGAAATTGGTAGACGCACCAGATTTAGGTTCTGGCGCCGCAAGGTGTGCGAGTTCAAGTCTCGCCTCCCGCACCATTTCCAGATAAGCGTTGCACGGATGGGGTATCGCCAAGCGGTAAGGCACCGGTTTTTGATACCGGCATTCCCTGGTTCGAATCCAGGTACCCCAGCCATATTTCTTCGATTTTGCGGTTCTCCGCGGTTATTGGGGTATCGCCAAGCGGTAAGGCACCGGTTTTTGATACCGGCATTCCCTGGTTCGAATCCAGGTACCCCAGCCATCGAAGATTGCAGTACTGGCTACGTAGCTCAGTTGGTTAGAGCACATCACTCATAATGATGGGGTCACAGGTTCGAATCCCGTCGTAGCCACCATATTAGTCATCTGTCGATTTATTCGGTAGACTAGAAAAAATTGTTGGGGTATCGCCAAGCGGTAAGGCTCTGGTTTCTGATACCAGCATTCCGAGGTTCGAATCCTCGTACCCCAGCCAATTTAAAAAGTCGTTAAGCAGCATGTTTAACGCAATTGGGGTGTCGCCAAGCGGTAAGGCACTGGTTTCTGATACCAGCATTCCGGGGTTCGAATCCCTGCACCCCAGCCATTTAAAAACAAATAAGCCCGCTATGCGGGCTTATTTGTTTTTGTTGTCTGTACGGCCTGATGCCCTCTCCCACGGGGAGAGGGAAAAAAGATTACAGTCCCAGGGCATATTTCAGGGCCTGACGTTTCAGCCCACCGGCACGCTCCGCGGCCATCAATCCAATATTGCGCAAAATACGCACAGGTCCCAGCTCATTGCTGAAACCGGCATAGAACAGATCCATCCCCGACTGCATGATAAAGTTATCCGCCATCCGTCGCATCTGGTAGCGCTTCAGCACCTGCAGACCCGACCAGGGTTCAGCATGCGCGCGGGCATTGCCCAGCACGTCCAGCAGGGCATCCACGTCGCGGTAGCCGAGATTCACACCCTGCCCCGCCAGCGGATGAATGGTGTGGGCCGCATCGCCCACCAGCGCCAGCCCTTCGAGGGCATACTGCAACGCATGGCGGCGCGTGAGCGGGAAGGCCCCCGCGGCAACCGGCGTCACGTTGCCCAGACGACTCGGGAAGTGTTGCTTGATTTCACGCTGCAACTGCTCCATCGAAAGCCCCTGAAGCTGGCGAATGCGCGCCGGTTTGTCGTACCACACCAGCGATGCCCAGTTATCGAACAGGGGCAAGAACGCACGGGGGCCATTCGGGGTAAAGTGCTGCCAGGTGCTCTCACCGGGTGCATTCTCTGACTGAACGGTGATCAACATGCAGGACTGCGCGTATTGCCAGGCATGGATCCCGATCCCCGCCATCTGCCGGACCTGCGAATTCGCACCGTCTGCGCCGACCACCAGCTTCACGGCCAGCTCGTCATCATTATCCAGGGTCAGCACATAGCCGCTATCGTGGCGGCGTAGCGCCTTGAGAGAGGCGGGCAAACGCAGCGTCACATTAGGGTGCCCCTCCAGCGCCTGCCAGAGTGCCTGCTGGAGCACACTGTTTTCCACCATATACCCCAGGCGCGGCAGCTTCAGCTCGGCGGCGTCAAATGTCACATGGGCATTTTCCCACTCCCAGGTTTCCAGCCGGTTATACGGATGGGCGCGCATCGCCAGCACGGCATCCCACACGCCCAGCCCGCGAAGCAGGTCAACGGACGCGGCGCTGATGGCTGAAATGCGCACGTCCGGTTTGGCGGTCGGGTCAAATGCCGGAGGCGCAGCCTGCTCGATTACCGTTACTTCAAATCCCTGCTGCGCCAGCCCCAGCGCCAGCGCGGCGCCGACCATACCGCCGCCGACAACGGCAACTTCGGTTTGTTGGAGTGTCATGGTCAATTGTCCTTATTGGAGAATACCTTAAGTTTACCGGATTTTTGGGCGCGTGAGGGTGACAACCTTCATACTGGTCACAACCGCACCAAAGCATTACAATACGCGGCTTGCAATCCTGAGCTGAGCAAGTCGATGACTAAAAAACTCCATATAAAAACCTGGGGCTGTCAGATGAACGAATACGATTCATCGAAGATGGCCGATCTGCTGGATACCACCCACGGATACCAGCTGACTGAAAATCCGAAAGAAGCCGACGTGTTGCTGCTTAACACCTGTTCAATTCGTGAAAAAGCGCAGGAGAAAGTCTTTCACGTATTAGGCCGCTGGAAACTTCTCAAACGAAAAAATCCGGACCTGATCATCGGCGTCGGTGGCTGCGTAGCCTCGCAGGAAGGTAAGCTGATCCGCCAGAGAGCCCCTTATGTGGATATCGTCTTTGGCCCTCAGACCCTGCACCGCCTGCCAGAGATGATCAACCAGGTTCGCGGCAATCGTAGCCCGGTTGTCGACGTGAGCTTCCCGGAGATCGAGAAATTTGACCGTCTGCCAGAGCCGCGCGCGGATGGCCCGACCGCTTTCGTCTCTATCATGGAAGGTTGCAACAAATACTGTACTTACTGCGTGGTGCCTTATACGCGCGGTGAAGAGGTCAGCCGCCCGGCAGACGATATTTTATTTGAAATCGCGCAGCTTGCCGCCCAGGGTGTACGCGAAGTCAACCTGCTGGGCCAGAACGTTAACGCCTGGCGCGGTGAGAACTACGATGGCACCACCGGCAGCTTTGCTGAACTGCTGCGTCTGGTGGCCGCGATTGACGGCATCGACCGTATTCGCTTTACCACCAGCCATCCGATGGAATTTACCGATGACATCATTGATGTCTATCGCGATACGCCGGAGCTGGTGAGCTTCCTGCACCTGCCGATTCAGTGTGGCTCTGACCGCGTGCTGAACCTGATGGGTCGTCCGCATACGGTGCTGGAGTACAAATCCACCATCCGTAAGCTGCGCGAAGCGCGCCCGGATATTCAGATCAGCTCCGACTTTATTGTTGGCTTCCCTGGCGAAACGGCTGATGATTTCGAGCGCACCATGAAGCTCATCGGCGAAGTGAATTTTGACGTCAGCTACAGCTTCATCTTCTCCGCGCGTCCTGGCACGCCTGCAGCCGATATGGTTGACGATGTGCCGGAAGAAGAGAAAAAACAGCGTCTGTACATTCTGCAGGAGCGTATCAACCAGCAGGCCAACGCCTGGAGCCGCCGTATGCTCGGCACCGTTCAGCGTATTCTGGTGGAAGGCACCTCGCGCAAGAGCATCATGGAGCTGTCCGGTCGTACCGAAAATAACCGCGTGGTGAACTTTGAAGGCACGCCGGACATGATCGGTAAATTTGTGGATGTCGAAATTGTCGACGTGCTGACAAACTCCCTGCGTGCGAAGGTGGTGCGTACCGAGGACGAAATGGGTCTGCGCATTGCCGAGACGCCTGAGTCTGTTATCTCGCGTACCCGCAAAGTAAACGATTCTGGCGTGGGCATTTACCAGCCCTAATCCTTCTGGCCTGCCTTTCCGGCAGGCCTTGTAATTCCTTTCTTCACCCCCAATATGCATAGCAATGCTTGCGCCTTTATTCTATGGCGTGAATAATTTCATTAATGACGGTTTTATGATGCCCCTCGGTGATGAGCTAACGGGCCTTCTGAACAATCAAAGAGGAACGGTTTGAATATAGACACGCGTGAAATTAGCCTTGAGCCCGCAGACAACGCTCGCCTGCTGAGCCTGTGCGGGCCGTTTGATGACAACATCAAACAACTGGAGCGACGTCTGGGTATCGAAATCAATCGTCGCGATAATCATTTCAAACTCACCGGCCGCCCCATCTGCGTTAACGCGGCGGCGGATATTCTGCGTAGTCTGTATGTTGATACCGCCCCGATGCGCGGCGAAACGCAGGACATCGAACCGGAACAGATCCACCTCGCCATCAAAGAGGCGCGCGTGCTTGAACAAAGCGCGGAAAGCGTGCCGGACTACGGCAAGGCGATCAACATCAAGACCAAGCGCGGCGTCATCAAACCACGCACGCCGAACCAGGCGCAGTACATCGCCAATATCCTCGACCATGATATTACTTTCGGCGTCGGCCCGGCGGGTACGGGTAAAACCTATCTTGCCGTCGCCGCGGCGGTGGATGCCCTGGAGCGCCAGGACGTTCGCCGCATTCTGCTGACGCGCCCTGCCGTGGAAGCGGGTGAAAAGCTGGGCTTCCTGCCGGGCGATTTGAGCCAGAAGGTTGACCCGTATCTACGCCCGCTGTACGACGCGCTGTTCGAGATGCTGGGCTTTGAGAAAGTCGAAAAGCTCATTGAGCGCAACGTGATTGAAGTGGCGCCCCTGGCCTACATGCGTGGCCGTACGCTCAACGATGCGTTCATCATTCTTGATGAAAGCCAGAACACCACCATCGAACAGATGAAGATGTTCCTGACGCGTATCGGCTTCAACTCAAAAGCGGTGATTACCGGTGACGTCACGCAGATTGACCTGCCGCGCAGCACCAAATCTGGCCTGCGCCACGCAATTGAAGTGCTGGCAGAGGTCGATGAAATCAGCTTTAACTTCTTCCACAGTGAAGATGTTGTGCGCCACCCTGTCGTGGCACGCATTGTAAACGCTTATGAGGCCTGGGAAGAGGCCGATCAGAAGCGCAAGGCCGAACTGGCCGCAGAACGTAAGCGCGACGCGCAGGAGCAAGAACATAAATGAGTCAGGTGATCCTCGATTTACAGCTGGCCTGTGAAGATAATTCCGGCATGCCAGATGAGGCACAGTTTCAGACGTGGCTGGACGCCGTTATCCCCCAGTTTCAGGAAGAATCAGAAGTTACGATTCGCCTGGTGGACGAAGCGGAAAGCCACGAACTTAACCTGACCTACCGTGGGAAAGATAAGCCGACCAACGTACTCTCTTTCCCGTTTGAAGCGCCACCGGGCATGGAAATGCCGCTGCTGGGCGATCTGATCATCTGCCGTCAGGTGGTTGAGCAGGAAGCGAAAGAGCAGCAGAAGCCGCTCGACGCCCACTGGGCGCATATGGTGGTGCACGGCAGTCTGCATCTGCTGGGCTACGACCACATCGACGATGACGAAGCGGAAGAGATGGAGTCCCTCGAGACAGAGATAATGCTTGCTCTGGGCTATGAGGATCCGTACATTGCCGAGAAAGAATAGTCAGTCCATTGACCGACTCACATGCTGCCGCGCAGGGATATAGCGCGGCGGTAAACGTTGAACTAACAAGAGAACCCTTAACAAACGCCATGAGCGACGACAATTCACACAGTAGCGACAACACCAACACTAAAAAGGGATTTTTCTCCCTCATCCTGAGCCAGCTTTTCCACGGTGAACCAAAAAACCGTGATGAACTGCTGGAGCTGATCCGTGATTCCGGGCAAAACGACCTTATCGACGACGATACGCGCGAAATGCTCGAAGGCGTCATGGACATTGCCGACCAGCGCGTCCGCGATATCATGATCCCCCGATCGCAGATGATCACCCTGAAACGCAACCAGACGCTGGACGAGTGCCTCGATGTGATCATCGAATCTGCCCACTCGCGTTTCCCGGTCATCAGCGAAGATAAAGATCACATCGAAGGGATCCTGATGGCAAAAGATCTGCTGCCGTTTATGCGCAGCGATGCCGAAGCCTTCAGCATGGAAAAAGTGTTACGCCAGGCCGTGGTTGTGCCGGAAAGTAAACGTGTGGATCGGATGCTGAAAGAGTTTCGCTCTCAGCGTTACCACATGGCGATTGTGATTGATGAGTTTGGCGGCGTGTCCGGTCTGGTCACTATCGAAGATATCCTTGAGCTTATCGTGGGCGAAATCGAAGACGAGTATGACGAAGAAGAAGATATTGACTTCCGTCAGCTCAGCCGCCACACCTGGACGGTGCGCGCGCTGGCCTCGATTGAGGACTTCAACGATGCATTCGGCACGCACTTCAGCGATGAAGAGGTGGACACCATTGGCGGGCTGGTGATGCAGGCCTTTGGTCATCTTCCGGCGCGCGGCGAGACCGTTGACATCGACGGTTACCAATTCAAAGTCGCCATGGCCGACAGCCGACGTATTATTCAGGTTCACGTCAGAACGCCGGACGACTCACCGGTGCCAAAACTGGAAGATTAATGTAAATGGCATTTGCCCCATTGCTTGAACGCCAGCGCGTCCGTTTGCTACTAGCGCTGTTGCTCGGAGCCAGCGGTACGCTGGCTTTTTCTCCTTACGACATCTGGCCTGCTGCCCTCCTCTCCCTGATGGGATTACAGGGGTTAACCCTGAATCGCCGCCCGGTGCAAGCCGCTGCTATTGGCTATTTCTGGGGTCTTGGGCTGTTCGGTTCCGGCATTAACTGGGTGTATGTCAGCATCGCTCAGTTTGGCGGAATGCCGGGCCCGGTAAACGTCTTCCTGGTGGTCCTGCTCGCCGCCTACCTTTCGCTGTATACCGGCCTGTTTGCCGGCATTCTCTCTCGCCTGTGGCCGAAAACGAGCTGGCTGCGCGTTGCCATCGCCGCACCGGTTGTCTGGCAAATTACCGAGTTCCTGCGCGGTTGGGTGCTGACTGGCTTCCCGTGGCTGCAGTTCGGCTATAGCCAGATCGACGGCCCGCTAAAAGGGCTGGCACCGGTAATGGGCGTTGAGGCGATAAACTTCCTGCTGATGGTGGTGAGCGGCCTGCTGGTGCTGGCGCTGGTAACCCGCAACTGGAAAGCGCTAGTCGCCGCCCTCGTACTGTTCGCCCTGCCTTTCCCGCTGCGCTATATCCAGTGGTATAACCTCGTGCCCGAGCGCGCGACGCAGGTTTCTCTGGTGCAGGGGGATATCCCGCAGTCGATGAAGTGGGATGAGAACCAGCTGATCAACACCCTGAAAATTTACGCCGGAGCCACCGAGAAGGTGATGGGTAAATCTCAGCTGATTATCTGGCCGGAATCCGCGATTCCCGATCTGGAAATCAACCAGCAGCCGTTCCTGAAGATGATGGACGCCCTGCTGCGCGCACACGGCAGTACGCTGATCACCGGGATTGTAGACGCGCGTCTGAACACGCAAAACCGTTATGACACCTACAACACCATCATCACGCTTGGCAAAGACAGCGAGTACAGCTACACCTCGACCGATCGCTACAACAAGAACCACCTTGTGCCGTTTGGCGAATTTGTTCCGCTGGAGTCAATTCTGCGCCCGCTGGCACCGTTCTTCGATCTGCCGATGTCTTCATTCAGCCGCGGCCCGTACGTTCAGCCGCAGCTGCACGCGCACGGCTTTGCCCTCACGGCGGCCATTTGCTATGAGATCATCCTCGGCGAGCAGGTACGCGATAACTTCCGCCCGGATACCGACTATCTGCTGACCATCTCGAATGATGCGTGGTTTGGTAAGTCGATTGGCCCGTGGCAGCACTTCCAGATGGCGCGTATGCGTTCCCTGGAGCTGGCGCGTCCGCTGCTGCGCAGCACCAACAACGGCATTACCGCCGTGATTGGTCCGCAGGGGGACATTCAGGCCATGATCCCGCAGTTTACCCGCGACGTGCTGACCACGACCGTGACGCCAGCCACCGGCCTGACGCCATACGCCCGCACCGGCAACTGGCCGCTGTGGATTTTGACCGCGCTGTTTGGTTTTGGCGCCGTGCTGATGGGCCTTCGTCAGCGTCGTCGATAATCTCAATTCTTCCTGCCGGGTGGCGCTGACGCTTACCCGGCCTACTTTCTCCATTTCGCTTCTGAAGGCGTAGCCGCCACCCGACAATCCCCTCACTACTCCAATTCTGGCACGTCTATTGCTTTTATTTCTCCACGCAAACGCAATCTGGCTTAACGTGCACCTGACCGCACCAGCACTGAGCGTCCCTGGCACCGAAACGGTGCAATGAGAGATTTTTGCCTCTGAATGGTGCGGCGCGCTTCGCAAAAATAAACAATAACGCAGCAAAATCTTTACATTAAGCCAGACTAAATGTTAACAAGCTTGCATAACACTGCACTCGCGTTGCGCGAGATATAACAACATCACAATGGGTATCAATGCGTCACTGGCGCTGATAAGAAAGGAGTTGGGTATGCAATTACGTAAACTGGCCACAGCAATGCTGGTTATGGGAATGTCCGCAGGCGTCGTTCACGCTGAAGACGCGCCGGCTGCCGGAAGCACCCTCGCCAAGATTGCCAAAAACGGCGTGATCGTGGTCGGCCACCGTGAATCTTCCGTCCCGTTCTCTTACTACGATAACACGCAAAAAGTCGTGGGCTATTCACAGGACTACTCCAACGCCATCGTTGAAGCTGTGAAGAAAAAGCTGAACAAACCAGACCTGCAGGTGAAGCTGATTCCAATCACCTCGCAGAACCGTATCCCACTGCTGCAAAACGGCACCTTTGATTTTGAATGCGGTTCCACCACCAACAACCTGGAACGCCAGAAACAGGCCGCCTTCTCCGATACCATCTTCGTCGTGGGCACTCGTCTGCTGACCAAGAAAGGCGGCGACATTAAAGATTTCGCGGATCTGAAAGGTAAAGCGGTTGTCGTGACCTCCGGTACCACTTCAGAAGTGCTGCTCCACAAGCTGAATGACGACAAGAAAATGGATATGCGCATCATCAGCGCGAAAGACCACGGCGACTCCTTCCGTACGCTGGAAAGCGGTCGTGCCGTCGCGTTTATGATGGATGACGCTCTGCTGGCGGGTGAACGTGCGAAGGCGAAGAAACCAGACAACTGGGAGATCGTCGGTACCGCGCAGTCAAAAGAAGCCTACGGCTGTATGCTGCGTAAAGACGATGCGGACTTCAAAAAACTGATCGATGACACCATCGCGCAGGCGCAGACCTCCGGCGAAGCGGCAAAATGGTTCGACAAGTGGTTCAAGAACCCGATTCCACCGAAAAACCTGAACATGAACTTTGAACTGTCTGACGACATGAAAGCGCTGTTCAAATCACCAAACGACAAAGCTCTTAACTAATTAGAAATACAGGGGCGGGATCTCCTGCCCTCTCGATTGTCGGGAAGCATGGACAGACTCTACGCTGAGTGGCTCGTTCCCCACTCAGCGCGAAAAATGAGCTTCTCACCAATCTTCGAGGGTAGCGCTGCTACCCTTTTTTTTCTGGAGTTTATTATGTCAATTGACTGGAACTGGGGCATCTTTCTACAGCAAGCCCCGTTCGGCAACACCACCTATCTTGGCTGGCTGTGGAGCGGCTTTCAGGTCACCGTGGCGCTATCGATAACGGCGTGGATCATCGCGTTTCTTATCGGTTCGCTGTTCGGTATTCTGCGCACCGTCCCCAACCGTTTCCTCTCTTCTCTTGGCACGCTCTATGTGGAACTGTTCCGTAACGTTCCGCTGATTGTGCAGTTCTTTACCTGGTATCTGGTTATCCCGGAACTGCTGCCGGAAAACATCGGCATGTGGTTCAAGGCCGAGCTGGATCCGAACGTGCAGTTCTTCGTCTCCTCGATGCTGTGTCTGGGCCTGTTTACCGCTGCGCGCGTGTGCGAGCAGGTGCGTGCCGCCATTCAGTCGCTGCCACGCGGGCAAAAGAATGCGGCCCTGGCAATGGGGCTGACCCTGCCGCAGGCCTACCGCTACGTGTTGCTGCCTAACGCCTATCGCGTCATCGTGCCGCCGATGACCTCAGAGATGATGAACCTGGTGAAAAACTCGGCCATCGCCTCGACCATCGGTCTGGTGGATATGGCCGCGCAGGCGGGCAAGCTGCTGGATTATTCCGCCCATGCGTGGGAATCCTTTACGGCCATTACGCTCGCCTATGTTCTGATAAACGCTTTCATCATGCTGGTGATGAACCTGGTTGAACGCAAAACTCGCCTGCCGGGCAATCTGGGGGGTAAATAATGTACGAGTTTGACTGGAGTTCTATCGTTCCTTCCCTGCCTTACCTGCTTGATGGCCTGGCGATCACGTTAAAGATCACCGTGATTGCCATTATCGTCGGGATTGTCTGGGGCACCCTGCTGGCAGTGATGCGCCTGTCGAGCTTTAAGCCGCTCGCCTGGTTTGCAACGGCCTACGTTAACGTCTTCCGCTCTATCCCGCTGGTGATGGTGCTGCTGTGGTTTTACCTGATCGTTCCCGGTTTTCTGCAAAACGTACTGGGGCTGTCGCCAAAAACCGATATCCGGCTGATCTCCGCCATGGTGGCGTTCTCCATGTTCGAGGCCGCGTACTACTCCGAGATTATTCGCGCCGGTATTCAGAGCATCTCCCGCGGGCAATCCAGCGCGGCGCTGGCGCTGGGCATGACGCACTGGCAGTCCATGAAGCTGATTATTCTGCCGCAGGCGTTTCGCGCCATGGTTCCGCTCCTGCTGACGCAGGGCATCGTCCTGTTCCAGGATACGTCGCTGGTCTACGTTCTGAGCCTGGCGGACTTCTTCCGTACCGCATCCACCATCGGCGAACGTGACGGTACGCAGGTTGAGATGGTCCTCTTCGCGGGCGGGGTCTATTTTGTGATTAGTTTAAGCGCGTCGCTGTTGGTCAGCTGGCTGAAGAAAAGGACGGTATAATGATTTCCCTGAAAAATGTTTCTAAATGGTATGGGCACTTTCAGGTGCTGACCGACTGCTCCACTGAAGTGAAAAAAGGCGATGTGGTGGTCGTGTGCGGGCCGTCCGGGTCCGGTAAATCGACGCTGATCAAAACCGTCAACGGCCTGGAGCCGGTGCAGCAGGGTGAAATTGTGGTCAACGGCACGAAGGTCAATGACAAGAAAACGAACCTTGCTCAGCTGCGTTCTCACGTCGGCATGGTGTTCCAGCATTTTGAGCTGTTCCCGCATCTCTCAATTATTGAGAACCTGACCCTGGCGCAGGTGAAAGTGCTTAAGCGTGATAAAAAAGCGGCGCGTGAGAAAGGGCTGAAATTACTGGAACGCGTCGGGTTGACGGCCCATGCCGATAAATTCCCGGCACAGCTATCCGGCGGACAGCAGCAGCGCGTAGCGATTGCGCGAGCCTTGTGCATGGATCCGGTGGCGATGTTGTTCGATGAACCGACTTCGGCGCTCGATCCGGAGATGATCAACGAAGTGCTGGACGTGATGGTCGAACTGGCGCACGAAGGGATGACCATGATGGTTGTTACCCATGAAATGGGCTTCGCCCGCAAAGTGGCTAACCGCGTGATCTTCATGGACGAAGGCAAAATCGTGGAAGACTCCCCGAAAGAGGCATTCTTCGCTGATCCGAAATCCGAACGCGCAAAAGACTTCCTCGCCAAAATTCTGCATTAATTTTCCGGAGCGCAATCTGCGGATTGCGCTCCGCTTCACGCTTTGCCTCTCTTCTTCTCGTCGGCGCGACAGTGCAGCGTTAACCTTGTCACACAATAACGCCAGTAATGGAGAACCCTATGGCACAGCCCATTATTCTCGATTGCGATCCGGGTCATGATGACGCGATCGCCCTCGTCCTTGCCCTCGCCTCCCCCGAGCTTGACGTCAAAGCCGTCACCTCGTCTGCGGGGAACCAGACGCCAGAGAAAACCCTGCGCAACGTCCTGCGGATGCTGACGCTGTTAAAGCGCACCGATATCCCGGTCGCTGGCGGCGCGCTAAAACCGCTGATGCGCGAACTGATCATTGCCGACAACGTTCACGGCGAAAGCGGGCTGGACGGCCCGGCATTACCAGAGCCAGCATTTGCGCCGCAACCCTGCACCGCCGTTGAGCTGATGGCGAAGGTACTGCGTGAAAGCGCAGAGCCCGTGACGCTGGTGGCAACCGGTCCGCAGACCAACGTCGCACTGCTGCTCAACAGCCACCCTGAGCTGCACCGCAACATTGCCCAAATCGTGATTATGGGCGGCGCGATGGGGCTGGGAAACTGGACGCCTGCGGCCGAATTCAACATCTTTGTTGATCCGGAAGCTGCGGAGATTGTCTTCCAGTCTGGCCTGCCGATCGTCATGGCGGGGCTTGACGTGACTCACCGGGCGCAAATTATGGCCCAGGACATCGAACGGTTCCGTTCTGTGGGGAACCCGGTTGCGACGACGGTGGCGGAGCTGCTCGACTTCTTTATGGAGTATCACAAAGCCGAAAAATGGGGCTTTAGCGGCGCGCCGCTGCACGACCCTTGCACCATCGCCTGGCTGTTGAAGCCGGAGATGTTTACCACGGTGGACCGCTGGGTCGGTGTGGAGACGCAGGGGAAATACACGCAGGGGATGACGGTGGTGGACTACTATTCGCTGACGGGAAATGCGCCGAATACGACGGTGATGGTGGATATCGACCGGGAAGCGTTTGTGGATTTGCTGGCAGAGAGACTGGCTTATTACAGGTAGGCCCGCGATTCTCCCTCTCCCACAGGGAGAGGGAATGTTACTTCGCTTTTACCTAGGGTTCAAAGGGCCGGCGCTGGAACTGATCGTGCCCGCATTTCGGGCACAGCGGCAGTACGTCGGGGGTATAGACCGCAATGTGATGATGGCACTTCTCGCAGACCAGATTGCCCAACCCCACCACTTCGCCGCTGTGGTACACGCCGTGGTGGTTGAGATCCTGAAATACCTCGCGCCACTCCAGCTGGGTTTTATCGGTGATGTCCGCCAGTTCCTGCCACAGGCTCTCTTTGATCACCCGCATAAAGACGCTGTCGACCACCTCGTCCTGGCTCTCTTCGTAGCTGCGCGCAAACTCTTCCAGATCGCGGCGCACTGCGCGAGTCACCTCTTCAACTTCGGTTCGCGTTAGCTCACCCGTTTGCGTCACCTTTGCGCGCGCCTGTTCGACCAGCGCATCGATATCACGCTCGCCATTACGCAGCCGCTCCGTCAGTGTCGCCACCAGTTCGCGGTAAAATTGAGCAACCTTGTTCATCCTTTTGCCTCCCGGGTAAGTAACTAACTCTAATAATAGACCTTATTTCGCCGCCGCTTTGTCAGGCGCGCCACAGACCCGGTAAATTCCTGCAAAGTGCATTTGTGCGAAAGGCTGTTTTGACGCGGGCGTTTGGGCTATGCTATGCGGATCTGAATTACCACATCCATTGGCTACATTTGTAGCTGTATTGAAAACAGGACCACTGGCTGCCATGCAAGAGCAATACCGCCCGGAAGAGATAGAATCAAAAGTCCAGCAACACTGGGACGAGAAGCGTACCTTTGAAGTAACCGAAGACGAGAGCAAAGAGAAGTATTACTGCCTGTCGATGCTTCCCTATCCTTCTGGTCGACTACACATGGGCCACGTGCGTAACTATACCATTGGCGATGTGATTGCTCGCTACCAGCGAATGCTTGGCAAAAACGTTCTGCAGCCGATCGGCTGGGATGCGTTCGGCCTGCCTGCTGAGGGTGCGGCGGTTAAAAACAACACGGCACCTGCGCCGTGGACGTACGACAACATTGCGTACATGAAAAACCAGCTCAAAATGCTGGGCTTCGGCTACGACTGGAGCCGCGAGCTGGCGACCTGTACCCCGGAATACTACCGTTGGGAGCAGAAATTCTTCACCGAGCTCTATAAAAAAGGGCTGGTCTACAAAAAAACCTCCGCCGTTAACTGGTGTCCGAACGATCAGACCGTTCTGGCGAACGAACAGGTTATCGACGGTTGCTGCTGGCGCTGCGATACCAAAGTTGAGCGTAAAGAGATCCCGCAGTGGTTTATCAAAATCACCGCCTACGCTGACGAGCTGCTGAACGATCTGGACAAGCTTGACCACTGGCCAGACACCGTTAAAACCATGCAGCGCAACTGGATTGGCCGTTCTGAAGGGGTAGAGATCACCTTCAACGTGGACAACTACGATCGGCCGCTGACCGTTTACACCACCCGTCCGGATACCTTCATGGGCGCGACCTACCTGGCCGTGGCCGCAGGTCACCCGCTGGCGCAGAAAGCGGCAGAAAACAATCCGGAACTGGCGACCTTCATCGACGAATGCCGCAACACCAAAGTGGCCGAAGCCGACATGGCGACGATGGAGAAGAAAGGCGTTGCGACCGGTTACTACGCTAAGCATCCGCTGACTGGCGAAGCGATCCCGGTGTGGGCCGCAAACTTCGTGCTGATGGAGTACGGCACGGGTGCCGTGATGGCCGTTCCGGGTCACGATCAGCGCGACTACGAGTTTGCCACCAAATACGGTCTGGACATCAAGCCTGTTATCCTGGCTGCTGACGGTTCTGAACCGGACCTGTCCGAACACGCGCTGACCGAAAAAGGCACGCTGTTCAACTCCGGCGAGTTTAGCGGCCTGAGCTTCGAAGACGGTTTTAACGCCATTGCCGATAAACTGGCCTCTCTGGGCGTTGGCGAACGTAAAGTGAACTTCCGTCTGCGCGACTGGGGCGTTTCCCGTCAGCGTTACTGGGGTGCGCCAATCCCAATGGTGACGCTGGAAGATGGCACCGTGCTGCCCACACCGGAAGATCAGCTGCCGGTGATCCTGCCAGAAGATGTGGTCATGGACGGCATCACCAGCCCGATCAAAGCCGATCCTGAGTGGGCAAAAACCATCGTTAACGGTCAGCCTGCGCTGCGTGAAACCGACACCTTCGACACCTTTATGGAGTCATCATGGTACTACGCGCGCTACACCTGCCCGCAGTATCAGGAAGGCATGCTGGACGCTGACGCGGCAAACTACTGGCTGCCGGTGGATATCTACATCGGTGGTATCGAGCACGCCATCATGCACCTGCTCTACTTCCGCTTCTTCCACAAGCTGATGCGCGACGCAGGCATGGTGAACTCTGATGAACCGGCGAAACAGCTGCTGTGTCAGGGTATGGTGCTGGCGGATGCGTTCTACTACGTGGGTGCTAACGGCGAGCGTAACTGGGTCTCTCCGGTTGATGCCATCGTTGAGCGCGACGAAAAAGGCCGTATCGTGAAGGCAAAAGACGCCGAAGGTCATGAGCTGGTTTATACCGGCATGAGCAAGATGTCCAAGTCGAAAAACAACGGTATTGACCCGCAGGTGATGGTTGAGCGTTACGGCGCGGATACCGTGCGTCTGTTCATGATGTTTGCCTCTCCGGCAGACATGACGCTTGAATGGCAGGAGTCCGGCGTTGAAGGGGCAAACCGCTTCCTGAAACGCGTCTGGAAACTGGTTTACGAGCACACCTCACAGGGCGATGCGCCGGCGCTGAACGTAGCGGCACTGACTGAAGATCAGCAGGCACTGCGTCGTGATGTTCATAAAACCATCGCGAAAGTGACCGATGATATTGGTCGTCGTCAGACCTTCAATACCGCAATTGCGGCTATTATGGAACTGATGAACAAGCTGGCAAAAGCCCCGCAGGAAGGCGAGCAGGATCGTGCCCTGATGCGTGAAGCGTTGCTGGCTGTGGTTCGCATGCTGAACCCGTTCACTCCGCACGTCAGCTTCACCCTGTGGCAGGAGCTGAAAGGCGAAGGTGATATCGATAACGCACCGTGGCCAGTAGCCGATGAATCAGCCATGGTGGAAAACACCACGCTGGTGGTTGTGCAGGTCAACGGCAAAGTGCGCGGTAAAATTACCGTGGCTGTCGATGCCACCGAAGAACAGGTTCGCGAGCGTGCCGGCCAGGAACCTCTGGTGGCGAAATATCTTGAGGGCGTTACCGTGCGTAAAGTGATCTACGTACCGGGCAAACTGCTCAATCTGGTCGTTGGCTAAGCGCGGGAGGAAACGTGCGACAACTGGCAACAATACTCTTATCCCTGGCGGTGCTTGTCACCGCAGGCTGTGGCTGGCATCTGCGCAACACTACGGCAGTGCCTGCTAACATGAAAACGATGATCTTTGATTCATCCGATCCGAATGGCCCACTCAGCCGGGCGATCCGCAACCAGCTGCGCCTGAATGGCGTTGAGATTATCGAAAAAGACACGCTGCGCCAGGATGTACCGTCATTCCGCGTCACCGGCTCGACGCTGAGTAAAGATACCGCCTCTATCTTCCAGGATGGGCGTACGGCGGAATATCAGATGGTCATGTCGGTTAACGCAGCCGTGCTGATCCCGGGTAAAGATATCTATCCGATCAGCACCAAGGTCTACCGTTCGTTCTTTGATAACCCGCAAACTGCGCTGGCGAAAGATGCTGAGCAGGCGATTATCATCAACGAAATGTATGACAAGGCAGCCGAGCAGCTGATCCGTAAGCTGCCAAGCATTGCCGCGTCGACGAAACCGGGCTCAGACATCATCGACCAGCCGGAGGCAAACTCGCCGCCGCTGACCACCTCGATGGGTAACTGATGATCAGGTTGTATCCTGAACAACTCCGCGCGCAGCTCAATGAAGGGCTGCGCGCGGCGTATCTGTTACTGGGCAACGATCCGCTCTTACTTCAGGAAAGCCTTGATGCCGTTCGACACGTCGCGGCGACTCAGGGTTTTGATGAACACCACACCTTCCAGCTTGATAACAGCACTGACTGGAACGCCCTCTTTTCAGTGTGTCAGGCGATGAGCCTGTTTGCGTCACGTCAGACCATCCAGCTTCTGCTGCCAGAAAACGGCCCAAATGCGGCCATCAATGAGCAACTCGCGACGCTGGTCAGCCTGCTGCACAGCGATTTATTGCTGATCGTGCGCGGCAATAAGCTCACCAAAGCGCAGGAGAACGCGGCATGGGTTACCCAGCTTGCGACAAACGCCGTGCTGGTTACCTGCCAGACGCCGGAACAGGCGCATCTGCCAAAATGGGTTGCCACGCGGGCAAAGCAGCATAATCTCCAGCTGGATGACGCCGCGAATCAGCTGCTGTGCTACTGCTATGAAGGCAACCTGCTGGCCCTGGCCCAGGCGCTGGATCGCCTCGCCCTGCTGTGGCCTGATGGCAAACTGACCCTACCCCGCGTTGAACAAGCCGTTAACGATGCCGCCCACTTCACCCCCTTCCACTGGGTTGATGCCCTGCTTGCGGCAAAGAGCAAGCGCGCTCTGCATATTTTGCAGCAGCTCAGGCTGGAAGGCAGTGAACCGGTCATCTTGCTGCGTACGCTTCAGCGTGAACTGTTACTGCTGATTACGCTCAAGCGCCAGTCTGCACACGCTCCCCTGCGATCGCTGTTTGATAAACACCGTGTCTGGCAGAATCGCCGGGCGATGACCACCGAAGCGGTACAGCGCCTGAGCCATGAGCAACTGCGCCAGGGAGTGCAACTGTTGATGCGCGCCGAGCTGACGCTGAAGCAGGATTATGGGCAGTCGATATGGGCGGAGCTGGAAAGCCTCTCTCTGCTGCTTTGCCACAAGGCGCTCGCCGACGTTTTTATTGATGGATAATATGCATTCTCTTCAGGCGCTGTATGGCGGCACCTTCGATCCGGTCCATTACGGGCATCTTAAGCCGGTAGAAATTCTGGCTAACCTGATTGGCCTGCAGCGCGTCATTATCATGCCCAACAATGTTCCACCGCATCGCCCGCAGCCTGAGGCAACCAGCGAACAGCGTAAAACGATGCTCGCCCTGGCCATTGCCGATAAGCCGCTCTTTACCCTCGACGAGCGTGAACTGCAGCGCGACGCCCCCTCCTGGACATCGCAAACGCTGCAGGAGTGGCGCGATGAGCAAGGGCCGCACGCGCCGCTGGCATTCATTATCGGGCAGGATTCCTTGCTGAATTTCCCGAGCTGGCATCAGTACGAAACCATCCTGAACAACAGCCATCTGATTGTAACCCGCCGTCCGGGCTACCCCCTGACCATGCGCGAAGAGCAGCATCAGCAGTGGCTGGATACCCACCTGACGAACAACGTTGAGGATCTGCATAACCTGCCTGCCGGGAAGATTTATCTGGCCGATACGCCATGGTTTGATATTTCGGCGACCCTCATCCGCGAGCGCCTGCAGCAGGGATTATCCTGCGACGAACTGATGCCCGCCGCCGTGCTGGACTATATTCATCAGCACGGGCTGTATCAGAAAAGTACAGACGCATAATGCTGGCACACGAAAACCGGGCTTATTGATTATCCCGCCTTGACAGGGTAAGCCATACTGTTATCCTCCGCTGCCAGACTTTCCCGCCAGACATTGCTTTACAGAAATTGTTTTACAAAAATGGCGATGCAATCTCAGGCGGGGGGTGGGATGATACCCGCCTTCAAAAGCCCGGCCGGTGACATTTGTCCCGATACTGGCGTCAGTTCAGGTATACTGTCTGGCCACGAATTCACAGTTGTACAATCTCATTCACCCAGGGGGAAAACTTGCAGGGTAAAGCACTCCAGGATTTTGTTATCGACAAAATTGATGACCTGAAAGGTCAGGACATCATCGCTATCGACGTTAAGGGTAAATCCAGCATCACCGACTGCATGATCATCTGCACCGGCACGTCCACTCGCCATGTTGCTTCCATTGCCGACCATGTCGTTCAGGAATCACGCGCAGCAGGGCTTTATCCGCTTGGCGTTGAAGGTGAAGCGACCGCTGACTGGGTGGTTGTCGATCTCGGCGATGTGATTGTCCACGTCATGCAGGACGAGAGCCGTCGCCTGTATGAGCTGGAAAAACTCTGGGGTTAATGCGTGAAGTTGCAACTGGTCGCCGTCGGCACCAAAATGCCGGACTGGGTACAAACCGGTTTTACTGAGTATCTGCGTCGTTTCCCAAAAGATATGCCGTTCGAACTGGTGGAGATCCCGGCAGGAAAGCGCGGCAAGAACGCCGATATCAAACGTATTCTCGATAAAGAGGGAGAGCTGATGCTGGCAGCCGCAGGCAAAAACCGCATCGTGACCCTCGATATCCCGGGTAAACCCTGGGATACGCCGCAGCTGGCGCACGAACTGGAGCGCTGGAAGCAGGATGGACGTGACGTCAGTCTGTTGATTGGCGGCCCGGAAGGTCTCTCCCCTGCCTGCAAAGCGGCGGCAGAACAAAGTTGGTCTCTCTCCGCGCTGACGCTTCCCCATCCCCTCGTTCGGGTGCTGGTGGCCGAAAGCCTGTATCGCGCGTGGAGCATTACTACCAACCACCCCTATCACCGCGAGTAATGACTGACCAGGGTAGATTAAGCAGCGGATGAAACTACAGAATTCTTTTCGCGACTATACGGCTGAGTCCGCGCTGTTTGTGCGCCGGGCAGTGGTCGCCTTTTTGGGGATTTTGCTGCTGACCGGCGTGCTGATCGCCAACCTCTATAATCTGCAAATTGTCCGCTATACCGATTACCAGACGCGTTCAAACGAAAACCGCATCAAGCTTGTCCCTATTGCGCCAAGCCGCGGCATCATTTACGACCGTAACGGTACGCCGCTGGCGTTGAACCGCACCATCTATCAAATCGAGATGATGCCGGAGAAAGTCGACAATGTGCAGGACACGCTGAACGCGCTGCGAAACGTGGTCGATCTCACCGACGATGACATCGCTGCCTTTAAAAAAGAGCGCGCCCGCTCGCACCGCTTCACCTCTATTCCGGTTAAAACGAACCTCACCGAAGTGCAGGTCGCCCGTTTTGCCGTGAACCAGTATCGCTTCCCCGGCGTTGAAGTAAAAGGCTATAAGCGTCGTTACTATCCTTATGGCTCTGCGCTGACGCACGTAATTGGCTATGTGTCCAAAATTAACGATAAAGACGTCGACCGCCTCGATAAAGACGGCAAGCTGGCTAACTACGCCGCGACGCATGATATCGGTAAGCTTGGGATAGAGCGCTATTACGAGGACGTTCTGCACGGCCAGACCGGTTATGAAGAGGTTGAGGTCAACAACCGTGGCCGCGTGATCCGCCAGCTGAAAGAGGTACCGCCCCAGGCGGGCCACGACGTCTATCTGACGCTCGACCTCAAACTGCAGCAGTATATCGAAACCTTGCTGACCGGCAGTCGCGCCGCTGTCGTCGTCACCGACCCGCGAACCGGCGGGATCCTGGCAATGGTTTCCATGCCCAGCTACGATCCGAACCTTTTCGTGGATGGTATCTCCAGCAAAGATTATTCCGGCCTGCTGAATGATCCGAACACGCCGCTGGTTAACCGCGCTACGCAGGGCGTCTACCCTCCTGCATCCACGGTGAAACCTTATGTCGCCGTCTCTGCCCTGAGCGCGGGCGTGATCAACCGCAATACCAGCCTGTTCGACCCCGGCTGGTGGCAACTGCCGGGTTCTGAAAAACGCTACCGTGACTGGAAGAAGTGGGGACATGGTCATCTGAACGTCACCAAATCGCTGGAAGAATCTGCGGATACCTTCTTCTACCAGGTCGCCTATGACATGGGGATTGACCGCCTCTCCGAGTGGATGAGCAAGTTCGGCTATGGGCACTACACCGGCATTGACCTCTCCGAAGAGCGTTCGGGCAACATGCCAACCCGTGAATGGAAGCAGAAACGCTTTAAAAAACCCTGGTATCAGGGTGACACCATTCCGGTCGGTATCGGCCAGGGTTACTGGACGGCAACGCCGATACAGATGAATAAAGCGATGATGATCCTCATCAACGATGGCGTGGTGAAAGTTCCGCACCTGCTGCAAAGTACGGTTGAAGACGGTAAAAAAGTCCCGTGGATCCAGCCGCACGAACCGCCGGTGGGCGATATCCATTCCGGATTCTGGGAAATTGCCAAAGACGGCATGTACGGCGTAGCAAACCGGCCTAACGGTACCGCGCACAAATATTTCGCCGGAGCGCCTTATAAAGTCGCCGCGAAATCCGGTACGGCGCAGGTATTTGGCCTGAAAGCGAACGAGACCTACAACGCGCACCGTATTGCCGAACGCCTGCGTGACCACAAGCTGATGACGGCGTTTGCCCCTTACGATAACCCGCAGGTTGCGGTCGCGATGATCCTGGAAAACGGCGGTGCGGGTCCGGCAGTGGGGACAATCATGCGCCAGATCCTCGACCATATCATGCTGGGTGATAACAACACCGAACTGCCTGCTGAAAACCCGGCAGCCGCTGCGGCGGAGGACCAATAAATCATGACGGATAATCCGAACAAAAAATCGCTGTGGGATAAGATTCACATCGACCCCGCTATGCTGCTGATTCTCCTGGCGCTGCTGGTCTACAGCGCGCTGGTCATCTGGAGCGCCAGCGGCCAGGACATTGGCATGATGGAGCGTAAAGTCGGCCAGATTGCGATGGGGCTGGTCATTATGGTGGTTATGGCGCAAATCCCGCCGCGTGTTTACGAAGGCTGGGCGCCCTACCTCTATATCTTCTGTATCGTGCTGTTGGTGGCCGTAGATGCCTTCGGGGCAATCTCCAAAGGGGCGCAGCGCTGGCTGGACCTCGGGATCGTCCGCTTCCAGCCTTCGGAAATCGCTAAAATCGCCGTTCCGCTGATGGTGGCGCGCTTTATCAACCGCGACGTCTGCCCGCCTTCACTGAAAAATACCGCGATTGCGCTGGTGTTGATTTTCCTGCCTACGCTGCTGGTGGCGGCGCAGCCGGACCTCGGCACCTCCATCCTTATCGCGCTGTCCGGCCTGTTTGTATTGTTCTTGTCTGGCCTGAGCTGGCGGTTAATTGGCATTGCCGTGGTGCTGGTGGCGGCCTTTATCCCGATCCTGTGGTTCTTCCTGATGCATGATTATCAACGCCAGCGCGTGATGATGCTGCTTGATCCGGAAACCGATCCGCTGGGCGCGGGCTATCATATTATTCAGTCCAAGATCGCCATCGGTTCCGGCGGTCTGCGCGGTAAAGGCTGGCTTCACGGGACCCAGTCACAGCTGGAGTTCTTGCCGGAGCGCCATACCGACTTTATCTTTGCGGTCCTGGCCGAAGAGCTGGGACTGGTCGGCATCCTCATCCTGCTGGCGCTCTATGTGCTGCTGATCATGCGCGGGCTGTGGATTGCCGCACGGGCGCAAACCACCTTTGGCCGCGTCATGGCCGGTGGATTGATGCTGATTTTATTCGTTTATGTCTTCGTAAATATTGGTATGGTGAGTGGTATTCTGCCCGTTGTTGGCGTCCCGCTCCCGCTGGTCAGTTACGGGGGCTCGGCACTGATCGTGTTGATGGCCGGGTTTGGTATCGTCATGTCGATCCATACCCACAGAAAAATGTTGTCCAAAAGCGTATAAAAATAAGGGGATCGCAATGCGTAAGCAGTGGCTGGGGATCTGTATCGCCGCAAGTTTACTTGCAGCCTGTACGAGTGATGATGGTCAGCAACAGGCAACTGTCGCGCCGCCGCAGCCAGCGGTCTGTAATGGCCCGATAGTTGAGATCAGCGGTGCCGATCCTGTTTATGAACCGCTTAACGCCAGCGCGAATCAGGATTACCAGCGCGACGGTAAAAGCTACAAAATCGTTCAGGACCCGTCCCGCTTCAGCCAGGCAGGCTTAGCGGCCATCTATGACGCTGAACCAGGCAGTAACCTGACGGCGTCTGGTGAAACGTTCGATCCGATGCAAATTACCGCGGCGCATCCCACGCTGCCTATCCCGAGCTATGCCCGCGTCACCAACCTGGCCAATGGGCGCATGATTGTGGTGCGTATTAACGATCGGGGCCCGTACGGTAACGACCGGGTGATCTCCCTGTCGCGCGCGGCAGCTGACCGTCTGAACACCTCGAACAATACCAAAGTACGCATCGATCCTATCATTGTGGCGCAGGATGGTACGCTCTCCGGCCCGGGTACCGCCTGTACGACGGTCGCCAAACAGACCTACGCCCTTCCCCCGCGTCCTGACCTGAGCGGCGGTATGGGGGGCGCATCCACGCCAGCTGAACCTGCTCAGCCGCAGGGTGAAGTACGCGCTATCAGCAACGATACCTTACAGAGTGATGACAGCACGGGCGCCCCGGTTAAAAGCAGCGGTTTCCTTGGCGCACCAACGACCTTAGCGTCGGGCGTGCTGGAAGGCAGCGAGCCAACGCCAGCGCCTGTTGTCGCTGCGCCTGCGGTGACTGAACCTGTAGTGACTGCACCCGTCACTCAGCCCGCGCCTGTTACCGCACCGGGCACAGCGCAAAGCGCGCCGGTTGCCGCACCCGCGGCTTCCAGCGGTGGCTTTGTGGTTCAGGTCGGTGCCGTAAGCGATCAGGCTCGCGCGAAGCAGTACCAGCAACGCCTGAGCCAGCAGTTCAGCGTGCCGGGCCGCGTTGAGCAAAACGGTGCGGTGTGGCGCATTCAGATGGGACCGTTTGCCAGCAAATCGCAGGCAGCGGCCCTGCAACAGCGTCTGCAAAGCGAAGCGCAGTTGCAGTCGTTCATCGTTGTTGCAAAATAATGATTCGGCGGTATCCGAAATGTCAATTTGTGTAAAACACATTCACAAACTCATGCTTAAAGTCGGATGCCTGCCTGTATAGCTTTTGCTATAGTAAGGCACTTTTTTTAATTCCATCACGGATGTCGTAGTTCTGACCATGAAGACCACTTTTTCTGCTCGTTTTGTGCAGCGCATGGCGCTGACCACGGCCCTTTGTGCAGCGGCTCTCTCCGCGGCGCATGCCGATGACCTGAACATCAAGACCATGATCCCTGGCGTTCCGCAGATCGACGCGGAATCCTACATCCTGATCGACTACAACTCTGGCAAGGTTCTGGCAGAACAGAACGCCGATGCCCGCCGCGATCCGGCGAGCCTGACCAAAATGATGACCAGCTACGTTATCGGTCAGGCAATGAAGGCAGGCAAGTTCAAAGAAACCGATCTGGTGACCATTGGTAACGATGCCTGGGCCACCGGTAACCCGGTCTTCAAAGGCTCATCGCTGATGTTCCTGAAACCTGGCATGCAGGTGCCTGTTTCTCAGCTGATCCGTGGTATCAACCTGCAGTCCGGAAACGACGCCTGCGTCGCCATGGCCGATTTTGCGGCGGGCAGCCAGGACGCTTTCGTGGGCCTGATGAACAGCTACGTTACTGCGCTGGGTCTCAAAAACAGCCACTTCCAGACCGTTCACGGCCTGGATGCTGAAGGCCAGTACAGCTCCGCGCGCGACATGGCGCTGATCGGCCAGGCGCTGATCCGCGATGTGCCGAACGAGTACACCATCTATAAAGAGAAAGAGTTCACCTTCAACGGTATTCGCCAGACCAACCGTAACGGCCTGCTGTGGGACAACAGCCTGAACGTTGACGGCATCAAAACGGGTCATACCGAAAAAGCCGGCTACAACCTGGTCGCTTCGGCTACCGAAGGCCAGATGCGTCTGATCTCAGCCGTGATGGGCGGACGAACCTTCAAGGGCCGTGAAACCGAAAGTAAAAAACTGCTGACCTGGGGCTTCCGCTTCTTCGAAACGGTGAACCCGCTTAAAGCAGGCAAAGAGTTTGCTTCCGAGCCGGTCTGGTTCGGCGACAACGACCGTGCTTCTCTGGGCGTGGACAAAGATCTCTATCTGACCATTCCTCGCGGACGCATGAAAGATCTGAAAGCCAGCTACGTGCTGAACACCTCCGAACTGCACGCACCGCTGCAGAAAAACCAGGTTGTGGGGACGATCAACTTCCAGCTCGATGGTAAAACCATCGATCAGCGTCCGCTTGTGGTTCTGGATGAGATCCCGGAAGGCAACTTCTTCGGCAAAATCATTGATTACATTAAATTGATGTTCCATCACTGGTTCGGCTAAAAATTGAACACTTGAAAGTGTGATTTTGATCCCCATATACTAAGTATCCTGATAACTCCCACCCGATGTGGGAGTTATTCTTTTTTGACGTTACGCCGGAGCTGACATGAAAACCAAACTTAACGAACTGCTTGAATTCCCTACCTCATTTACTTACAAAGTAATGGGTCTGGCGAAACCTGAGCTGGTTGATCAGGTGGTTGAAGTGGTACAGCGCCATGCGCCGGGCGACTACTCTCCGTCGGTTAAGCCAAGCAGCAAAGGCAACTACCACTCGGTTTCTATCACTATCACTGCGACACACATTGAGCAGGTTGAGACGCTGTACGAAGAACTCGGCAATATCGAAATCGTTCGCATGGTGCTGTAGTCCCCTCGCGGTTACCCGGTTGGCCGGGTAACCCACCTCCCCGCTGTGATATACTCCCTGACATCGTTTCTCGTCCCTCTTCGGAGTCGTCGTTTTGTACCAGGATAACATTCTTGTCCGCCATCTCGGGCTACAACCTTACGAACCTGTCTCCCAGGCTATGCATGATTTCACGGATTCACGCGATGAAACTACACCGGATGAAATCTGGCTGGTAGAGCACCTTCCCGTGTTTACTCAGGGGCAGGCTGGAAAAGCTGAACATCTGCTGATGACCGGTGATATTCCGGTTATTCAAAGCGATCGCGGCGGGCAGGTGACCTACCACGGTCCGGGACAGCAGGTGATGTACGTTCTGCTGGATTTAAAACGCAGAAAGCTGGGCGTGCGCGAGCTGGTCACGCTGCTTGAACAAACGGTGGTGCGTACCCTGGCGGAATACAATATCGATGCACATCCCCGCGCTGATGCGCCCGGCGTGTACGTGGGAGAGATGAAAATTTGTTCGCTGGGGCTGCGTATTCGCAAGGGCTGTTCATTCCACGGGCTGGCGCTGAATATTAATATGGATCTCACCCCATTCCTGCGTATCAACCCGTGCGGCTATGCCGGGATGGAAATGACGCAAATGCGCCAGTGGGTCGAGAACGCGACGCCTGAAATAATTCGCCCTGTACTTCTAAACAACTTTTTAGCGCTGCTTAACAATCCTCCTCACGAATATATCACTGCTTAATATATTTCGCCCGGTGGCTCACTATTTGTCGAGCCACTGCTTATTTCCCGCTTTTACGCTTTACAATAATCCCCATATTCTATATTTTCGAAGCGCCCGCATATTAGCGTTACATATTATTTTGTTCCCTAATAGTCCCTGCTGCAGAGTGCATGTTACCGGCGTGATAATCACCCAACTGTTTGTTTTCGCGAAACAAGTGAGGCGCGGGTAACACTTTACGAATCTCTACAGGCATAATAAATAAATTCAACTATCATTCATATTGTGAATGAATACGGAGTGAACGCGTGGAGTCTAATAATTTACCAGCTAAACGCCTGAATGAACCCGGTGGCGAGGATAAGCCGCAAATTTTTCGGACTTTACGTAATATTGATCTCAATTTGCTGACTATTTTTGAGGCAGTATATGTCCACAAGGGTATCGTTAATGCTGCGAAAATTCTTAATCTCACGCCCTCCGCAATTAGCCAGTCAATTCAAAAACTGCGCGCCATATTTCCCGATCCCTTATTTATTCGTAAAGGCCAGGGCGTAACGCCAACCGCTTACGCCACGCACCTGCATGAGTACATCAGCCAGGGGCTGGAATCGATACTCGGCGCGCTGGACTTAACCGGGAGCTATGACAAGCAGCGAACCATCACCATTGGTGCCTCTGCCTCTCTTGGCGTGCTGGTGATGCCAGCAATTTATCAGGCCATCAGGCAGCACGCGCCGCAGTTACTCATCCGCAACGTTCCCGTTCACGAACCTGAAGCGCAGCTGGCGCAGTTCCAGACCGATCTGATTATCGACATCAATAGTTTCAGTGCCAGAGCCCTGGGGCAAAACGTGCTTTATTCCGATGCGCTGGTACTGGTGTGTCGCCAGCACCACCCGGCACTCAGCCAGCCCGCCACGCTTGAGAACCTGCGCCTTTACGAACATGCCTCTTTCATGGCCGAGGGACAAGGCTCTGCCCCGCTACGTCAGCGTCTTGATGAGCTCTTCCCGGACCGCCAGATTAGCTTTAGCAGTTACAATATGTTTACCGTAGCGTCACTGATTGGCGGGAGCGACATGCTGTGCGTCATGCCTTCGCGGCTGTTTACCCTGCTGCGCAAATGCTGGCCGCTGGAGCGTCTCGCCCTGAGCGAGTTGAATGGCGAATCCCTCGACATTTCGCTGCATTACAACAAGCTGAGTCTGCGCGATCCGGTACTGGAAAATGTCATCAATATCATCCGTCAGGCCTTCTGACAGACGAACCCAGCAGCCTGCAGGCCATAACGCACAAAACAACAACTATTTTACAATTTGGCGACCTGACAGGCTGCTTTATGGCCCTTATCAATGATATACTGCCTGTCGTTCGTTCAAAAATAGTTGATAAATACAACATTCCCTTGAATTGAAACGCTTTCCTTCGTTATTCGCAACTGGAACACGCACGCTATGAGTAAACCCATTGTGATGGAACGCGGTGTTAAATACCGCGATGCCGATAAAATGGCCCTTATCCCGGTTAAAAACGTGGCTACAGAGCGCGAAGCGCTGTTAAGAAAACCGGAATGGATGAAAATTAAACTTCCGGCCGACTCTTCACGTATTCAGGGGATCAAGGCAGCGATGCGCAAAAACGGTCTTCACTCTGTGTGTGAAGAAGCCTCTTGCCCTAACCTTGCTGAATGTTTCAATCACGGTACCGCAACCTTTATGATCCTGGGTGCAATCTGTACCCGCCGCTGTCCATTCTGTGACGTTGCCCATGGCCGCCCTGTTGCGCCAGATGCGAACGAACCTCAGAAACTGGCGCAGACCATTGCTGACATGGCGTTGCGTTACGTTGTTATCACCTCTGTTGACCGTGACGATCTGCGCGATGGCGGTGCTCAGCACTTTGCGGACTGCATTACGGCTATCCGCGAGAAAAGCCCAAGCATTAAGATTGAGACGCTGGTCCCTGACTTCCGTGGCCGTATGGACCGCGCGCTGGACATTCTGACGGCGACCCCGCCGGACGTCTTCAACCACAACCTGGAAAACGTGCCGCGTATCTATCGCCAGGTGCGCCCAGGTGCCGACTATAACTGGTCCCTGAAGCTGCTGGAGCGCTTTAAAGAAGCCCATCCGCATATCCCGACCAAGTCTGGTCTGATGGTGGGTCTCGGCGAAACCAACGCTGAAATCATTGAAGTGATGCGCGATCTGCGTCGCCACGGCGTGACTATGCTGACGCTGGGCCAGTACCTGCAGCCAAGCCGTCACCATTTGCCGGTACAGCGCTATGTCAGCCCGGATGAGTTCGATGAAATGAAAGCCGAAGCGATGGCGATGGGCTTTACCCACGCAGCGTGCGGGCCATTTGTTCGCTCTTCCTACCACGCCGACATGCAGGCGAAAGGCGAAGAAGTTAAATAATGCTGTAATAAACCGTTACAGTAATACAAAAAAACCGGCCTCATGAGCCGGTTTTTTTTCGCAAGCCAACAGGCATTGCCGTTACTCTTTGTGAGAAAGCTTCTCTGCAGGAACGCCATCTTCGGCGCTTTTCTTCGCCGCCGCGTCATCATCGTTCATCGCTTTCTTAAAGCCTTTGATGGCTGCACCCAGATCGCCACCCAGTGTGCGTAACTTCTTGGTACCAAACAGCAGGACGACCAGTGCGGCAACCACCAGCAGTTTGGTAATACTAATCTCACCCATAGATACCTTCTTTACATAAAACAGGCTGTATTCAGCACCGAAAAAACCTGATGGTATTAACGGTCATTTGGCGCGCGCACACAATAGCAATCTGTAACAAGGTGAATCAAGCACTGATGAAAAAAACATCATAATAATTGCGGTGGCGCAAAACGTCGGTTGCGTAGAACAGGTAATTGCTGCCGCGCAAGCGCTATTCGCTCTGAATTTACTTCCGTCAACAGCAAAGCGGGTGCCTCTGCCGCTGCGGCGATGGTCACCCCCAACGGATCGATAACCCGGCTCTGCCCGATATTTTTATTCCCACACTCCCCTGCTGCCACAACATAGCAGGTGGTATCGAGCGCGCGGGCGGCCAGCAGCGTGGCCCAGTGGTGCTCTTTAAGCGGTCCTTTAACCCATGCGGCGGGGAGCACCAGCACATCAGCCCCCTGCAGCGCCAGGTTTAACGCCAGCTCCGGGAAGCGGATATCGTAGCAGGTCATCAACCCGACCTTAACACCCTGAATATCAATCATTGGCGGGACGCGATCCCCCGGATCAACCAGCCGTGACTCCTGGATACTAAAGGCGTCGTAGAGATGGAGCTTGGCGTAGCTGGCAATCACCTCTCCAGCGCGTATAGCCACCAGGGTATTCACCGCCCTGCCCGACGTGGACGGGACGTGGATCGTCAGGATGGTGGTGAGCGCATTGCCCTCGCTTTCGGCCAGCAGACGTTTCAGGAACGGCCCCTCAAGCGACTGCGCGGACTTTACCGACAGGTCCGGGTCATTATCATCACGCGCCAGCAACGCCTCTGGCAGCACCAGCATCGCTGCGCCCTTCTGCTGCGCCTGTGCCATCAGAGACACGCATTTTTGCGCATTCACCTGCCAGTCTGGCGTGACGGCAAACTGTCCTACGGCCACATACATAATTGTCCCCTGCTCATAAACAGCGTTACACTCGATGTTCTTAACTATCAAATAGCAGGAATCTACAGTGTTACAACTACTTTTAGCCGTTTTTATTGGTGGAGGAACAGGTAGCGTTGCACGGTGGCTGTTAAGCATGCGGTTTAACCCGGTGCATCAGGCTATCCCCCTGGGAACACTGGCTGCAAACCTGATTGGGGCGTTTATCATCGGAATGGGGTTAGCCTGGTTTAATCGCATGACCGATATCGACCCGATGTGGAAAGTCTTAATCACCACCGGCTTCTGCGGCGGATTAACGACCTTTTCCACCTTCTCGGCCGAAACGGTCTTCCTGTTTCAGGAAGGGCGCATCGTCTGGGCGCTGGGCAACATAGCGGTTAACATGCTCGGCTCATTTGCGATGACCGGGTTCGCATTTTGGCTCGTTTCTTCCGCCAGCGCGCATTCCTGATCGCAGCGTTAATGTTAGCTTAATTTTTATCTGTCACTCTGAGCGCAATACTGAACGAGGGTGACAGCATGAAAGAGAGTTTGATGAGCGCAGGTATGGTTTTGCTGAGCGTCGCGATCGTTGCCAGCTTCCTGAAAATCTATCTGATGGGCTGATTGCAGACGAAAAAAACCCGCTCGATGAGCGGGTTTTGAAATTCTTGCTGACGAGTCTGTATTACAGAGCCATTACGTTAGCAGCAGATGGACCTTTGGCACCGTTAGTGATTTCGAACTCTACGCGCTGACCTTCAGCCAGAGTTTTGAAACCATTAGACTGGATTGCAGAGAAGTGTACGAACACATCTTTGCTGCCATCTTCAGGAGTAATGAAACCGAATCCTTTGGACTCATTAAACCACTTAACGTTACCTTTAATCTTAGACATCAAAATTACCTTTACATTAAAAAACGACACAAATGCTGTGTCGGGTATCAGTACATCAATTGTGGAACGTTTTGTCCAGCGGATCTTTGATAAAAAGTGACAAAAGTCGCGTTAATTTTAACTGCCGGATTTTTATCCTTTACGATTCAAGGCCTGCCCATTTTTTCGCCAGAAGGGAGCGCATTTTTAGTTAAAACTGAAAACGCATCCAGGCGAAGTAAACGTTACCGTTGTTATAGGTCCCTGGGATATAGGTCATCTGGAACGTCGCAGGACCATAGCCGATGGAGGCCAGCGGCAGCAGAACCGGCACCGGGATGTACTTCCAGTTATCACGCGCGGTAAAACCTGCCGTATACCCCAGCCCCAGGCGGAAATTATCATCCGATAACGGACGCCAGGTTTTCTCCCACCCGTAGCCGCCAATCGGTTCCCACTTGTTGTAGGAATCTTTAAACGCCATCAGATAGAGGCCGTGCCAGTTCCCTTTCTCATCCCAGCGGGACTGACCAAAGCCGGCACCCCATGGGCGCTCGTTGTAGCGATCCGTTTTCTCTTTGTCATACGCAAAGCGGGCATGCCACGTGATGGCCGGAATATACAGATCGTAATGCTCCGGCTCGTTCCACGTCTGCGCCACATTATCTTTAAAGGTGGAGAACCACCCTTTCTCGCTTACATTGTCGTTCGCACCTGCAACGCAGGCGAAACTTAACTGGCCGAAAATAAAGGCTAATATGATAAAAATCTTATTACGTAAAGTCACAATACCATTACCATTCTTAGTATACGAGGCGAAGCTTACCATAGAATAGTTGAACGAAGTCTTAACAAAATCGTCTCTGTTCCTAATTATTCTTTTCTGTGCTGAGAATATTCTGAGAAAACATCTGAGCTTTTATGAATAACCTCATAATATTAGTTTTTTAACGTTAATTTAACATTATAATGAAGACCAGAATAATCCTCCCCTCATATCATCGTGGATTTATTAATCGTCCCCTCTCGCGCAGGACCGCATCAGCGCTGGGCTTTCGCCCTCACCCTCCTGTTCAGTCAAATGCGCAAAGCGCGATAACGCCGACGCCTGCACGCGCGACTGGTCCGTTGAGAGCGGTTAGGGAAAACATATATTCACGCCACCCCATAAACGCGGCGTAATTAATTAACTAAAAAAATAATTCCCGTATTTTTATTCAGGAATTATGGGCATATACAATCTTAACTCCGTGATGCATAAATCCTATCTTTTACGTTTGCGCAGCAAACTCAGACAGGTGAAAATCACAGGGAGACGTGGGCGAAACGCCCGAAGATAATACAAAACTACCCATTTTCCGGGTGCCAGGGCATATAATAAGTATTCATGCAGTCAATGACGACGAGACAGAAATGCCAGTGCGGTGGCAAAAAAATCGTCGATACTGCCTCAAGTCGTCTCTTCTTTGATTTTAATCAGCAAGGGCAGGCCATTAATTCGGCACATTTCATGCTTCTTTTTTATTGATTATCTTACTTTTGGGCAGCAAGGATACAGGGGAAATCATGCTTACGTTTATCGAGCTCCTTATTGGGGTCGTGGTCATCGTCGGTGTAGCGCGCTACATCATTAAAGGGTATTCAGCGACGGGCGTGCTGTTTGTCGGTGGCCTGACGCTGTTGATTATCAGCGCGTTGATGGGCCATCAGGTTCTGCCCGCCAGCGAGGCCAGCACCGGCTATACCGCTACCGATATCGTGGAATATATTAAGATTCTGCTTATGAGCCGCGGCGGCGATCTGGGCATGATGATTATGATGCTGTGTGGCTTTGCTGCCTATATGACCCATATCGGTGCCAATGATATGGTGGTCAAGCTGGCCTCTAAACCCCTGCAGTACATTAACTCCCCTTACCTGCTGATGGTGGCGGCCTACTTCCTGGCATGCCTGATGTCGCTCGCGGTGTCATCGGCGACCGGGCTTGGAGTGCTGCTGATGGCAACGCTGTTCCCCATTATGGTCAACGTGGGGATCAGTCGTGGTGCAGCCGCGGCAATCTGCGCCTCGCCAGCGGCAATCATTCTCTCCCCAACCTCCGGCGACGTTGTGCTGGCGGCAAAAGCGGCGGAAATGTCGCTCATCGACTTTGCCTTTAAAACAACGCTGCCCATTTCGATTGTGGCTATCGTTGGCATGGGCATCACGCATTTCTTCTGGCAGCGCTATCTCGATAAAAAAGAGAACATTAACCACGAAATGCTGGATGTGAGTGAAATCACCACAACCGCCCCGGCGTTTTACTCCATTCTGCCGTTCACGCCGATTATTGGCGTGCTGATTTTTGACGGCAAATGGGGCCCGCAGCTGCACATTATCACCATCCTCGTGATCTGCATGCTGCTGGCCGCTCTGCTGGAGTTTGTGCGAGGCTTCAATACACAGAAAGTGTTCTCCGGCCTTGAAGTGGCGTATCGCGGAATGGCAGATGCCTTTGCCGGGGTCGTGATGCTATTGGTGGCCGCAGGCGTGTTTGCGCAGGGGCTGAGCACCATCGGCTTTATTCAGAGCCTCATCTCCATTGCGACGTCGTTCGGCTCAGCCAGCATTATTCTGATGCTGGTGCTGGTCGTGCTGACCATGCTGGCGGCAATGACCACCGGCTCCGGTAACGCGCCGTTCTATGCATTCGTTGAGATGATCCCAAAACTGGCGCACTCCTCCGGTATCAACCCGGCGTACCTCTCCATTCCGATGCTGCAGGCATCCAACCTGGGGCGCACCATTTCCCCGGTTTCCGGCGTCGTGGTTGCGGTGGCCGGGATGGCAAAAATCTCGCCTTTCGAAGTGGTGAAACGCACGTCGGTGCCGGTCCTGGTCGGGCTTATCATCGTGATTATTGCGACGGAGGTACTGGTGCCAGGCGCCGCCTGAGCCTCCTGCCTGTTGCCAAAAAAGCGCCTGCGGGCGCTTTTTATGCTTTAATAACTTCCAGAAATATTTCGCTCTCACCGATCAGGAAATCACATGTTCAGGAAGGATATCGTTATCCCGGCTGGCGCTATGGCGCTCGCACTCTGCGCACTCAGCGCACACGCAGAACCGCTCAAGGCCACACAGTATGGCGATTTCGATCGCTACGTTCTGGCACTCTCCTGGCAAACCGGTTTTTGTCAGAGCATGGCTGAGCGCAACCGCAACGAGCCGGAGGAGTGCCGCCTGCAAAAAGAGAGCGCGAATAAAACCGATTTCCTGACCGTTCACGGGCTATGGCCCGGCTTGCCTAAGTCTGTCGCCGCGCGTGGCGTGGACGAACGCCGCTGGATACGTTTCGGCTGCGCCACCCGCCCCATTCCAGACATGCCGGAAGCAAAAGCCAGCCGCAAATGTGCCGCAGCCGAGACAGGGCTTTCATTGTCTGCTGCCGCAAAGCTGAACAGCGTGATGCCCGGCGCGGGCGGCACGTCCTGCCTCGAACGGTATGAGTACGCCCGGCATGGAGTCTGTTTTGGCTTCGATCCCGACGCCTATTTCGGCACCATGGTCCGTATGACTCAGGAGGTCAAAAGCAGTGCCCTGGGGACATTCCTCGCCGGGAACTACGGCAAAACCGTTAACCGCAGCGCCTTTGATGACGCAGTGGCTAAAAGCTGGGGCAAAGAGAGCGTGAAGGCGATCAAGCTCACCTGTAATGGCAACCCGGCGTATCTGACGGAAATGCAAATCTCGCTGAACGCCAGCACCATTAACAATCCGCTCGCGGCGGCCTCCTTCGCGCCACGCCCGCATCCCGGTAACTGCGGCAAACAGTTTATTATCGATAAAGTCGGCTACTGACCCTCCTGCCGGGCAGCTTCTGCCCGGCAATTCATTCCTTTCCCTTATATGACGACCCGCGTCACACTTCCGGCTATACGCATCATTTTTCCAGCCAATGCATTATTTATCCGGTAAACAGCGCCAGATCCTCCCCGCCATAATCAAGGCGTTACCTACAGGAGGAATTACACATGGCTAAAAAATTGATTGCACTTTGCGCCTGCCCAATGGGCCTGGCACACACCTTTATGGCCGCACAGGCGCTGGAAGAAGCGGCGGTGGAAGCGGGCTATGAGGTCAAAATTGAAACGCAGGGCGCGGACGGCATTCAGAACCGCTTAACGGCGCAGGACATTGCCGAAGCTGACATCATTATCCACGCCATCGCCATTACGCCGGAAGATAACGAACGCTTTGAAACGCGCGACGTTTACGAAATTACGCTTCAGGATGCTATTAAAAATGCGGCTGGCACCCTGAAAGAGATCGAAGAGTTGATTGCTGCAGAACAACAATAATCCTCAACCTCAGGGGTTTTCGTCATGGCATTAAAAAAACGCAGTGCGGTGCGCCCGGTAGAGGGCGATACGCTCGCCATTAAGCCGGCACCCGTCGCGGCAGGCAATACGTTCTGGAAAGAGCTGCCTCAGCACATTATGTCGGGCATTTCCCGCATGGTGCCAACGCTCATCATGGGCGGGGTAATCCTCGCTATTTCGCAGCTGATCGCCTACGTCTGGCTGGAGATCCCGCCAGACACCGGTATTCTTGACGCGCTTAACTCGGGCAAATTCACCGGGTTTAACCTGTCGGTGCTGAAATTCGGTTATCTGACCGAGTCCTTTGGCGGGCTGCTGTTTAGCTTCGCCATCCCGATGTTCGCCGCGTTCGTCGCCAACTCCATCGGCGGCAAACTGGCCTTCCCGGCCGGCTTTATCGGCGGTCTTGTCGCCACCCAGCCTACGCTGGTGCTGAATTTCGATCCTGAAAAACTCACCTGGCTTGCCACCAAACCGGTGCCGTCGACCTTTATCGGCGCGCTGATTATCGCCATTGCCGCAGGCTACCTGGTGAAATGGCTGAACACCCGCATCAACCTCCCACAGTATTTGCTGGCGTTCAAAAGCACCTTCCTGATCCCGATTCTCTCCGCCCTGTTTGTGATGCTGGCGATGTATTACGTCATCACCCCGATTGGCGGCTGGCTCAACGCCGGGATGCGCGCCCTGCTTCTCGCCGCCGGTGAAGCAGGCTCGATGATGTATGCCATCGGCATGGCTGCGGCCACGGCAATTGACCTTGGCGGCCCGATCAACAAAGCGGCCGGGTTCGTCGGGCTGGGGCTGACGACCGATCACGTTTTGCCGATAACCTCCCGCGCGGTGGCGATCGTTATCCCACCGATTGGTCTGGGGCTGGCAACGCTGATTGACCGCCGCCTGACCGGCAAACGCCTGTTTAGCCCACAGCTTTATCCGCAGGGCAAAACCGCCATGTTCCTCGCTTTTATGGGGATCAGCGAAGGGGCAATCCCGTTCCTGCTGGAAAACCCGCTCGCGACGCTGCCAGCGTACATGATCGGTGCCATAGCGGGCGCGATGACCGCCACCGCCCTGGGTGCCGTGCAATGGTTCCCGGAATCTGCCATCTGGGCATGGCCGCTGGTGACCAATCTGGGTGCGTATATGCTCAGCATTCTGGTCGGCGCGGTC
Organism: Enterobacter cancerogenus; assembly: GCF_019047785.1. NCBI lineage: Bacteria > Pseudomonadati > Pseudomonadota > Gammaproteobacteria > Enterobacterales > Enterobacteriaceae > Enterobacter > Enterobacter cancerogenus. The sequence continues at coordinate 1,327,503 of NZ_CP077290.1, forward strand.
ATTACGGCCCTGCTGGTGGTGACTATCCGTAACCACATGCATAAACGCGGAAAACTCTCCGTCGATACGCTGTAACGGGATAACGAGATGGATTTACTCACAACGCTTCGCCACTGGCTGAAGGCCGAAAAGCTGGATGGCGTGCTGATTGCCTCACGGCAGAACAAACAGCCCCATCTGGGCTTGTCCACCGGTTCGGGCTATGTGCTGGTTACGCGAACCGCCGCGCATATTCTGGTGGATTTTCGCTACTACCACGACATCGCCTCACGTGCGGAAGGCTACCGGATGCACTTGCTTGATGCGGAGCATTCGTTTGCCGGGGTGGTGAACCAGTTGATTGCCGACGAAGGGCTTTCGCGGCTGGGCTTTGAAGGCGAACACGTCAGCTGGCACACCGCCTGCCAGTGGCGCGACGCGCTGAATGCGACGCTGTGCGGGATCTCTCTCGACGCCCTGCGACAGATTAAAACCGCGGACGAAATCGCCCGGATCCGCGCGGCGTGCCGCATCGCCGACGACGCCGCGCATCATATCCGCCGCTTCATTCAGCCGGGGTTGCGCGAGCGCGAGGTCGCCGCCGAGCTGGAGTGGTTTATGAAGCAGCAGGGCGCAGATAAGCCCTCCTTCGATACTATCGTTGCCAGCGGGCCACGCGGCGCAATGCCGCACGGCAAAGCCTCCGATAAGATCATCGACGCGGGCGAAATGGTCACCCTCGATTTTGGCGCCCAACACCAGGGATATTGTTCGGATATGACGAGGACCTTCCTTGTCGCCAGACAAGGCCAGACACCCGAGGCGCATCCGCTCTACGCGGTTTACCAGACCGTGCTGGCGGCGCAGCTTGCGGCCATCAATGCCATTCGTCCCGGCGTCCCCTGCCATGCGGTGGATGCTGCTGCCCGGGAGACAATCGCGCGCGCAGGCTACGGCCCGCAGTTCGGTCACAACACCGGGCACGCTATCGGTATTGATGTCCATGAAAATCCGCGATTTTCCCCCACAGACGCCACGCTGCTCAAACCCGGCATGCTCCTGACCGTGGAGCCTGGCATCTACCTTGACGGTGTGGGCGGCGTGCGGATTGAAGACGTGGTGCTGGTCACGCACACCGGGGCCGAGGTGCTCTACACCATGGACAAAACGCTACTGATGACGGGAGAACACTGATGGACAAGGAATTACTGCGCGCGTTAAGCGAAGCCGATGCCATTGCCGCGTCGGAGCAAGAGGTGCGCGACATCCTGATTAACGAAGCACACCGCTATCACAAAGACGTTCAGTTCGACGGCCTCGGCTCGGTGCTCATTCGTGTGAATCAGAGCAACGGGCCAAAGGTGATGATTTGCGCCCACATGGACGAAGTCGGTTTTATCGTACGCAGTATTTCGCGTGAAGGAGCCATTGATGTCCTGCCGATTGGCAACGTCCGCATGATGGCCCGCACGCTTCAGCCCGTACGCATCACCACCCGCAACGGGCTAAAAATCCCGGGCCTGCTGGACGGCGATCTGAAAGGTGAAACCGTAGACAACCTGCGCGTGGATATTGGCGCAACCTCAGCCGAGGAGGTCTACGCTGCGGGCATAGATGCGGGCGACCGCGTGACGTTCGATACGCCTTTCCAGACGCTTCCCCATAACCGGGTGATGGGAAAAGCTTTCGACGATCGCCTCGGGTGCTATCTGCTGATCACCCTGCTGCGCGAGTTGCATCAGGCCCCGCTCGACTGTGAACTGTGGCTGGTAGCCAGTTCCAGCGAAGAGGTTGGGCTTCGCGGAGGGCGCACCGCAGCCCAGGCCATTCAACCTGATATTGCGCTGGTCCTTGATACCGCCTGCTGGTCGAAAAACTTTGACTACGGTAACGCGAACCACCGTCAAATCGGTGCTGGCCCGATGCTGGTGCTGTACGACAAAACGCTTATCGCCCCACCGAAACTGACCGCGTTTATTGAATCGGTAGCGCGTCCGCTGGGGATCCCGCTGCAAAAAGATATGTTCAGCAACGGCGGCACCGACGGCGGCGCCATTCACCTGTCCGGGACGGGCGTTCCCGCGGTGGTGTTAGGCCCGCCAACCCGACACGGGCACTGCGCGGCCTCGATCGCCGACGAAAAAGACATTAACCAAACTCATCAACTGCTTGTCGCCCTGGTGGCGTGTATGAATCGTGAGACCGTGGCTCACCTGACGGACTTCAGGTGCTGATCTCACGCGTTAAGGAGAGCGTATGATTTCTATTGAATTTTCCTGCCCGCTGCCCAACGGCCTGCACGCCCGTCCGGCGTGGGCGCTTAAAGAGCAGTGCAGCGTCTGGCGCAGCGATATCCGTTTTATCAATAACCGGCTTAACACCCAGGCGGATGCCAAAAGCTCGCTGGCGCTGATCAGCACCGGCACGCTGTTTAACGACAGCTGCGTGCTCGAAATCAGCGGCAGCGACGAAGAGCAGGCCAGACGCGTGCTTGAACAGTATGTAAACACGTCGTTCATCGACAGCGACAGCATTCCGTCAGGGGATGCGCCGCACGTCGCACATCCTCTGCCCCGTTCGCTGATGCGGCTTAATCCGCAGCTGCAGCACGCCATTACGCTTGCCAGCGGCATCGGTAGCGGAACGCTGCGGGCCTGGCAGAGTGATAATCTCCATCGCTATCGTCAGATACCGGCCTCGCCGGAGGATATCACCCGTCTGGAGCACAGCCTCGCCACGCTGGCGGAGCAGCTTAACCAGCGCCTGCGCGGGCTGGGGGGTGAAAGTAAAACCATTATCAGCGCTCATCTGTCGCTGATTCAGGACGACGAGTTTGGTGGCAATATTCGCCGTCTGATCGGCGAAGAACGGCTGAGCCTTGCAGAGGCGATCATTGGCAACATGGAGCAGATTTGCGACAAGCTCTCCCATTCGGCCAGCGATTACCTTCGCGAGCGCGTCAGCGACATCCGTGATATCAGCGAACAACTGCTGAGCATTACCTGGCCTGAGCTTCAGCAAGCATCCGTATTTACGCTGGATGCGCCCACGATTCTGATGGCGGAAGATTTAACCCCGAGCCAGTTTTTAAGCCTTGATACCCGCTATCTGAAAGGCATGGTGCTGGAAAAAACCGGGCGAACGTCGCATACACTGATCCTGGCCCGCGCCGCTTCCATTCCGGTACTCAGCGGGGTAACCATTTCCTCCCTGACACCGTTTACCGGCGACGAGGTCATTCTTGACGGCGTGTGCAGCGTACTGGTGGTGAAGCCTGATGAGGCGGTGAATCACTACTACAGCGTGGCGCAGCGGCTTGCCGATAAACGCCACCAGCAGCAGCTCAAAGACGCCGGGCGTCCTGCGCTGACCCGGGACAATGTTGCCGTGGATATTGCCGCTAATATCGGCAGCGCCCTGGAAGCCCCCGGCGCGTTCGCCTGTGGCGCGCAGGGCGTTGGGCTGTTCCGTACCGAAATGCTCTACATGGATCGCGATACCGCCCCGGATGAGCAGGAACAGTTTGAAGCCTATCAGCAGGTGCTGCTCTCGGCTCAGGGTAAACCGGTGATCTTCCGCACCATGGATATCGGCGGCGATAAACAGATCCCGTATCTCAATATCCCGCAGGAGGAGAACCCCTTCCTCGGCTATCGTGCGGTACGCATCTACCCTGAATTTGCTCACCTGTTCCGTACCCAGCTGCGGGCGATTTTACGCGCTGGCGCCAGCGGAAATGCCCTGCTGATGATCCCCATGGTCCACAGCCTCGACCAAATTCTGTGGGTAAAACAAGAGCTGCAAAACGTCCGCGAGGAGCTGACGTCACAGGGGCTGCGTCACACCCCGGACCTGCCGCTGGGCATCATGGTGGAAGTCCCGTCCGTCTGCTTTATCATCGATCACTTCTGCGACGAGGTGGATTTTTTCAGTATTGGCTCAAACGACATGACCCAGTACCTCTACGCCGTCGACCGTAATAACCCGCGTGTCTCGCCGCTGTATAACCCGATCACACCGTCATTTTTACGCATGGTGCGCCAGATCGTCACCGCTGCCCATCGCCACGGAAAATGGGTTGGGATCTGCGGCGAACTCGGCGGCGAACGTCGTTATCTGCCTCTGCTTCTGGGGTTGGACATCGATGAATTTAGCATGAGCGGGCCGCGCATCCCTGACGTGAAAACGTTGCTCCGCCAGCTTGAGCTAAGCGCGTGTCAGACCCTGGCAGAACGTGCCTGCGAGTGCCGCAGCGCAGAGGAGATCGAAGCGCTTCTGGCGGAATTCACCCCTGAAGAGCCGCCGCGTCCACTGCTGGCGCAGGAGACAATCGTCTTCAACGAACCGCTGGCTTCCAAAGAGCAGGTGCTGCAATTTTTATGCGGCAATCTGGCTATCCACGGACGCACAGAACACCCGCTCGAGCTTGAAGAAGATCTCTGGCAACGGGAAGAGATTGTCACCACCGCCGTCGGGTTAGGGGTGGCGATCCCGCATACCAAATCCCAGTGGATACGCCACTCCAGCATTAGCATTGCCCGTCTGGAGAAGCCGATTGACTGGGAGTCGGATATGGGAGAGGTCGAGCTGGTGATCATGCTGACGCTGGGTACTCAGGAAGGAAACAACCACGTCAAGGTCTTCTCTCAGCTGGCCAGAAAACTGGTCAACAAGGCGTTTCGCGCGTCGCTTTTTGCGGCCGACTCGCCGCAAAGCATGCTTGACCTGCTCAATGCTGAAATCACCTTCTGACCGCTACTGAAATCGCGTGCGGTACTCCCCCGGCGTCAGGCCAAACTGACGCCGGAACAGACGGCAAAAGTAGTCGCTGTCGGGATAGCCGCAGCGCTTCGCCACTTCCCCCACCGGCAGGTGATATTTTTGCAGGATCGTCCGCGCTTTTCCCATACGCACCCAGCGAACATAGTCCACAAAACTCATGGTGCCCTGCTGCGAAAACAGGCGCGAGAGATGGTTGGGCGAGATGTTAAACAGGGCGGCAACGCTTTCACGGGTCAACGCCCCCGCATAGTTGACCTGGATCCAGCTGCAGATGCTTTGATAGAGAAAATCGCCGCGCGACATCCCTGGCTCGGGCAGAGAAGAGACCCGTTTACGGCACCAGTTCAGCAGGCCCAGCACCAGCGGCTGGATAATATCCTGGTCCTGCGGGGAGGCACTGAGATGGGTAAGCGCCGTCAGCATGGCCGCACACTCCCCCCTTTCCGGATGCGGAAGCTCTACTTTTCGCTGCGGCTCTACGGCCTGCCCGCTGCGGGCATCCTGAAATGCCAGCCCAAGCCACGACGGGGCAAAAATAATGCTCAGCAGCATAACTGGCCGGGCAAACGTTGGCGAACAGACGGTGCGTGACGGGAGAAACAGCATCTCCCCCTGGCGAATCGCTTTTTGCTCGGCAATGAGCAGGTTGCCGTACTCGCCGCGCAACACCACATCGAGCCGCGGCCATTCGAGGGCCACGGTCCCGGAGGAGGTGGATGACGGGCGATGGGCAAACCAGACACGTCCAAGCTGCTGGGGATTGAGGACCAGCCCGCTAAACAGGTCGGCAAAGAACTGTTGATCGGCAGGCAGGCTGTTATCGCGCATCCGGGCGAACCAGGTCGAAGCGATGGGTATCGCTGATTGCGTAATAGGCCGTTGGCCCGCCCGCGCGCAGGATCGGCTGCGCTTTCGCCGTCTGGTAAATCCCCTCCTCCAGCAGCGTTTCGGCAATATGCACCCCGACCACTTCGCCCAGCACCAGCCAGGTGTCAATCGGCGTACCTTCGGCCCCCGTGAGCTGAATACACTGGGACAGGCGACACTCAAAGTTGACCGGACTTTCCGCCACGCGCGGCGCGCTGACAAGCTGGCTGGCGGCTGGCGTCAGCCCGGCAAACGCAAATTCATCCTCGCCGGGCGAAAGCGTCGCGGACGTTTCGTTCATCGCTTCGGCCAGACTGCGCGTTGCCAGGTTCCACACGAACTCACCCGTTTCGGTAATATTGCGAACGCTGTCTTTCCAGCCATTGCTGGAAAACCCAATGATCGGCGGACGATAGTTAAAGCAGTTAAAGAAGCTGTAAGGGGCAAGGTTTCGCTGACCGGCGCGGTCGCACGACGCGATCCAGCCGATCGGACGCGGACCAATAATGGCATTCAACGGGTCATGCGGCAGGCCGTGCCCCTGAGAAGGTTGATAAAAATACATGAGGCTCTCTCACTGGTGGGGCAGATACGAATGACGCTTCGCTCAGTGCCCTGATTCAGGACACTCAGCGTAACGCAATCCGCACGAAATTAGGACTGAATAAATTTCAGCAAATCGTCATTAATCTGATGCTTATGGGTAGTGCAAATGCCGTGAGAGCCGCCAGCGTACACCTTAAGCTCCGCGTTCGGCAGGATCTCCGCAGCCACGCGCCCGCAGGTGTCGATCGGCACAATTTGATCGTCATCGCCGTGGATCACCAGCGTAGGGATGGTCATCTTCTTCAGATCTTCGCGCAGGTCCGTCTCCGAGAAGGCTTTCACGCAGTCGTACAGCGCCTTGATCGACCCCTGAAGCCCCTGCTCCACAAAACTTTCACGTACCGCTTTAGACTCTTTTGCCCCCGGGCGGTTGTAGCCATAAAACGCAGCGGTCAGCTCGTAGAAGAAGGCCGCCCGGTCGTTCACTACCCCTTCGCGAATACCATCAAAGACCTCTTTTGGCACGCCGTCCGGGTTAAAATCGGTTTTGATCATAATCGGCGTCACGGCCCCAATCAGCACCGCCTTAGCGACGCGATCGGTGCCGTGGCGGCCGATATAGCGCGCCACTTCCCCACCGCCCGTCGAATGCCCAACGTGCACCGCCTCTTTCAGGTTAAGGTGCGCGGTCAGCTCGGCCAAGTCGTCCGCGTACTGATCCATCGTATGCCCGTCCCACGGCTGCGCCGAGCGCCCGTGACCGCGGCGGTCGTGGGCAATAACGCGAAATCCTTTCGACCCCAGATACAACATTTGATCTTCAAAGGCATCGGCGGTTAACGGCCAGCCGTGGCTGAAGACAATCGGCTGCCCGCTGCCCCAGTCCTTAAAATGCAAATAACTGCCGTCTTTCAGGGTAAGTTTGTCGTAATTGCTCATGAAATCTCCTGACAGGAAACACGGAAGGCGGATAGTCGCCCACAAAGGGCGCTTAAAAAGAATAATGCAAATTGGCAAGGCAGCACGTTTTTCGCCAAAAATTCATATGGCGTATGAATGTGACCTTCATCACTTCAAACTTGCGTCTTCAGCCAGTATCATCAGGAGAGTTAAACCCTCGCTGCCAGACGGCGAGGGTTTTCTTTTGGATTGGTTTCTGCGTAACACGCAGCATTCACGACATGGAGTAAGAAATGTCCAGACCTAAAATTATCATTAATGAGCTCGACGCAGAACGTATCGACCGCCTTCTGGAAAAACCAGAATACGCCTCACTCCCGGTTGCCGACGCCCTCAACGAGGAGCTTGATCGTGCGCAGATGTGTACGCCTGAGTCCATGCCGCATGACGTAGTGACGATGAACAGCCAGGTGACGTTCCGCAACCTGACCACCGGTGAAGAACTGACCCGTACGCTGGTCTACCCGGCGCAGATGACCGACAGCGCCACGCAGCTTTCGGTTCTGGCCCCCGTCGGCGCGGCGCTGCTGGGTCTGCGTACCGGTGATACCATTCACTGGGACCTTCCGGGCGGTGCGTCTACCCATCTGGAAGTGCTCGCCCTGCTCTACCAGCCAGAAGCCGCCGGTGATTACCTGCGTTAATCCCTTCTGAACAAGCGCCTGTCCGCTTTGCACAGAGGATGCCAGGCATCCTCTTTCCGCTTTTTACGCATTTCACCCAAACGTCCTATATCGCCGAAAAACGCCGTCATCCACGCTTAATCTGTTTGCGTCGCGCGGAAACGCTTATGGGTGAAATAGCGTCCATCACACTGGTTTATTTGGTTTTTTTGGCGGTCATCGTCATGGCCGTGCTTTACCTGGAACGTCACTGGTAAGCGAGCCGGGTTACACGACCCCGCCGGGAAAGGCGTTCACCAGCCCTTTCACCTTCTGCTCTGCCGCCTCCGGCGTGTCTGCGCCAGGCACCAGGATAACCTTCCGGCACTCCTCTTCGCGTTTTTCGAAAATTTTGTAGGCACGTTCGGCATCGGTCAGCGGCAGATAGTGCGTCACAATCTCTTCCGGGGTAAGCAGCCCCTGTTCAATAAGCGGCAGTAGCTCGCCCAGCCAGGCATGGACGTGCGTCTGGCCCATTTTGAACGTAATGCCCTTATCGAAGGCATCGCCAAACAGGAAGCCGTGAATAAACCCGGCATATACCCCGGGTACGCTCACCACGCCGCCACGACGCACTGCGGCAATGCACTGGCGCAACGCTTTACCGCTGCTTCCCTCAATTTTGAGGTTGCTCAGGATAGTTTCCGTGGTGCTGCCCTTCGCTTCAAAGCCGACAGCATCAATCACCGCATCCACGCCGCGCTGGCCCGCCGTCTGTTCGATGATTTTCTCCGCCGCATCGTTGTCGTCGTCGAAGTTGATCGGGATGGCGCCGTAACGTTCTTGCGCAAACCGCAGGCGGTACGGGTGATGATCCACCACAAAGATTTGCTCAGCGCCTGCCAGCCGCGCGCAGGCAATGGTGAGAAGACCCACCGGCCCCGCCCCGAAAACGGCAACGCTTGAACCTTTACCCACCTGCGCGTTTTTCACCGCCTGCCAGGCGGTAGGTAAAATGTCAGACAGGAAAAGCGCTTTGTCGTCGGAGAGCAGCTGCGGCACTTTAAACGGCCCCACGTTGCCTTTCGGCACGCGCACGTACTCCGCCTGCCCGCCCGGCACGCCGCCATAAAGATGGCTGTAGCCAAACAGCGCGGCGGGTGCGGGGATTTGCTTTTTGTTCAGCGCAGCGCCCTGCCCGGCGTTGGTTTTTTCGCAGGCGGCGTACTGGTGCATCTGGCAAAAGAAGCAGTCGCCACAGGCAATGACAAAGGGGATCACTACGCGGTCGCCCTTCTGAAGGTTCTTCACGTCCCGCCCGCTTTCAACCACTTCGCCCATAAATTCATGACCAAAGATATCGCCATGTTCCACCTTAGGGATCTTCCCGCGATAGAGATGCAGGTCAGAGCCGCAGATGGCGGTGGCCGTCACGCGCAGGATGATATCGTCAGGCTGCTCAATGACAGGATCGGGGACATTCTCAACGCGAACATTGTGCGGACCGTGATACGTCAATGCCTTCATACGACCTCCGAAAGGATGTGGGTAAGCTACTAAAAGGGTAGCTACCTCTCGGGCATCCCCCCGAAATCCGCACCTTTTGAGATTTATCCTGGTGATATAAAAAAGTGCTGTTGAGGTTACAGAAAGCATAACTATTTTATGGTTGAATGATTTCAGCGTTAATAAACAAGGAGAAACGGGTATGTATCAGACAATCATTATGCCGGTTGATGTTTTTGAGATGGAGCTAAGCGACAAAGCCGTTCGCCACGCCGAGTTCCTGGCGCAGCAGGACGGGATTATTCACCTTTTGCACGTATTGCCCGGCTCGGCGAGCCTGAGTTTGCACCGCTTTGCCGCCGACGTGCGTCGCTTTGAGGAACACTTACAGCACGAGGCCGAAACGCGGCTGCAGACCATGGTCGGGCACTTCAGCATCGATCCCTCCCGCATCAAAACCCACGTCAGGTTTGGCAGCGTGCGTGATGTGGTTAACGAGCTGGCCGACGAACTGAAAGCTGACGTGGTGGTGATCGGCTCGCGCAATCCTTCGATTACCACGCACCTGCTGGGGTCCAACGCCTCAAGCGTGATCCGCCACACCCATATCCCGGTGATGGTGGTGCGCTAAACGCCCGTAAAAAACCCCGCTGATGCGGGGTTAGTTTTATCAGTACAGGTGTCCGATGTTCACGATGGTGCTGACTGTATCACCGAAGAAGGTCAGGCGGCTGAGCACGACCCCCACCAGCAGAATCGCGAAGATCGCTTTCTGCTTCGGCTGGCGCGTCAGCGTTAATCCACATCCCAGCAGGCAGCAGACCAGGCTACCCAGATAGAGCGGTGAGCTTAACCACGCCTGCGCCGTCATCTTCACCACCGTGCCGCCGCTCAGCCAGATAACAGGCGCGGCGATCATCAGTGCCATCAGGGCGATAACACCCTGTTGCAGAGCGCGATGGGAGGATTGCAGCCCGAGCAGCGGCGTGGCGGCGCAGCCCATCACCCAGACGGTAGCGAAAAACAGCATCATGGTGATGCCGTTGGCAATCGCCTGCATGGCGGGCGCGGCATAGGTCATGCCCTGCACAACCACCAGCAACACCCCAAACAGGGACGCCAGCAGCGCAGCGCCTTTATTGCCTTTGGTGAGGAAGGCCAGGCCGATGGTCCCCCCGTAGATCGTCGCGCCGAGAATTTCACGGCTCAGCCAGGCGTGTTTCAGGTTGATCAGCGCGTTATAGGCGTGTTCCGGGTGCGCCAGGTGCAGGATCGCCGCAACGGACGCTACCCCAAGGATCGCACCGGTGATCAGCCAGTACAGGCGGTTACCTTCGATCTCGCCGCGCAGCGTCCGCCAGGTGAGGAGTAACGTCATCCCCACAGACATCTGGCTCAGCACGGTAAAAATCACCAGCGGCAGTTCATACTTTTCCATTATTTATCCCCCGGCTGTTTTGGCTGACGGGCAAGAATAAAGCGCGTACCCGGATTAAGCTGCGGCATATGCGGGAAGCCCGGCGGATACTGCACCGCGTTGTTCGGCAGCGGATCGGCGTCCAGGTCGATAAGCGTCAGCGCCCCTACCGGGCAGGCGTTCACGCAGGCCGGATTCATGCCGATATCCAGACGTTCGTAGCACATGCTGCACTTCTCGGCTTTTTGCGTCTCTTCGTTAAAGCGCGGCGCGCCGTAAGGACAGTTGCGAATGCAGTTTTTACAGCCAATGCAGCGCTCAGGATTATGCACCACCACGCCGTCATCACGTTTGGTGTAGGCTTCCACCGGGCAGGCGGCCAGGCAGGCCGGATTTTCACAGTGGTTACAGGCCAGCGAGAAAAACGCGCGCTCTTCGTGCGGGTAAATGGCTTTATCCAGCGGATAGACATAGCGCCAGAAGCGGTCCGGCTCCAGCTGGTTAAAGCTTTTACAGGCCATCGCGCACCCACGGCAGCCAATGCACTTATCACTGTTCACTAAAAATGCGCGTCTCATGCCTCTACTCCTTCATTTGCAATGAGGACAATGTCAACAAACTGGTCATGAATGGCCGCACCGGGCGCGCCGGTTGCCATCAGGCCCATATCGGCCGGGGTGTCTTTCACCACGTTTTGCACGTTGTAACTGAGCTTGTTAAACCAGGATTCATACATCACCAGGAAATCCTCCGGCACGTTGGTGGTGACCTTCGCGCGCAGTTCAACTTCACCGATCTCGTTAAATACCCGGACGGTAGCCAGATCGCGGATGCCTTTTTTCTTCGCGGCGACGGGATGGATATAGACGAACGGCTCCGGCCAGAAGACCTGCATCCAGTCGAGGTTGACGAACTGCGAGTGCAGGCCGTACTGCAGATGCGGCGTAAAGAGGTGGAACGGCAGTTTACCCTCGGCGGCAGGCAGATATTCCGGCAGCGCCTTGTGGCCGTTTTTCTCGCACAGCTCAGAGAGGAACTCGTACTTGCCGGACGGCGTTTTGAATTTGCGATCGTACCAGGCGGCGCTGCTCGGCATTTTGGCCTTCACCGGGCCGTCCAGCAGGTCGTCCCACGAGCTGATGCCGAACTGTTTCGCCAGCCCGTCGTTAAACTCGAGGTCCAGCCATTTTTTCTGATCGACATCCTGCGGGAAGGTGCATGAACCCGGCTCCATTTTGTTGATGGTGCGCGAGAGCAGCACGGCAATATCCAGGTCGCTCTTGCATTCGTACATCGGCTTGATGGCCGGTTCGTTCACCGTCAGCCAGTAGTGCCAGTAAGAGGACGAGGCGCTCCAGTGCTCAAAGGTCGTGGTGACAGGCAGAACGATGTCGGCGTGCTGTACCGTCTCGTTAAAGAACTGATCCACGCACACCACCATCTCCAGCTTCTCGAACGCTTTTTCCATTTTGTTGCGATCGAAATCCTGCGCGAACGGGTTCTTACAGGCGACCCACAGCATGCGAACCGGCGGATCGTTAGCGTCAAGAATGCTCTGTGCGGTCTGGTTCAGGTTCAGCGCGCGGTCTGAATACTGACTTTTCTCGCCGCTGTCGCTGACAAACTCGCCAACCGGACCCGCGGCACCCGTCATACCGACGGAGCCAGCCGGTGGCTTTTGCGCCATCGCATGGTAGTTATAGCCCCAGGTTTGCAGATGGCCGTAGCGCGCCCCGCCGCCTTCAACCCCGATGTTACCCGTCATCGCCACAAAGGCATCGATGGCGCGCACGTTCGCCCCGCCGTTGACGTGACGCTGCATGCCGTAGCCGATCCAGACGGTGGCGGGCTTAACGGCGGTAAACTCGTCCGCCAGCTGCCGGATAACGTCCGGGGCCAGCCCACAAATTTCGGACGCCCACTCCACCGTAATGTTGTTGCGCAGGTACTGCTCAAACTCGGGATAGCCGTGGGCGAACTGGGTCACAAATTCCTGATCAACGCGGCCTAAATCCAGCAGGTGACGTGCCATGCCCAGCGCCAGCGCGCCGTCAGAGCCGGGACGCACGCGCAGATAGAGATCGGCTTTTGCGGCGGTTTGCGAGAACAGCGGATCGATAACCACGACCTTCGCCCCTTTCTCGCGCGCCTGATAGATGTATTTCATCGAGTGCATGGAGCACCAGGCCGGGTTCGCGCCCCAGAGAATGATGTATTTGGCCTTCACCATATCTTCCGGGTCGTTACACCACATGTCGCCCATATCGTAATGCTGGGCGTCAATCCCGGCAGGCCAGCACGGGGTACCGGCAAAGCGGGTGGTGTATCCCAGAGAAGACATCATCCCTTCCACGGCGTAACTCATCACGCCGAGGTTGCCGGAGTATTTGGTCAGCGCCAGGCCCAGCAGGGAGCCATCTTTCTTTTTGATCTCCAGCATTTTGCTGGCAATGCGCTGCATCGCCTCATCCCAGGAGATGCGTCGCCACTTACCGCTGCCGCGTCCGTCCTGAATCATCGGATACTTAATACGGTCCGGGGAATAAACGCGTCGCGGATAGGTCAAGCCTTTCACGCACGGCGCGCCGTGGGTGTAGGTCGATTCGCTCGCCCCCTCCACGAAGGTGATGACATCGTCCTTCACCCAGGTTTTCAGGCTGCAGGTGTCATAACAGTTACGCGGACAGGCATTGCGAAAGATTTTGTAGGTTTTAGGGTTAAACGGAATCGGCGGCTGGGCCATCGCGCAGCGGGAAGATAATAACCCGCCAGGCAGTGCCGCAACGGTACCTAATGCAATCAGACCTTTTAAAAAGGAGCGCCGGTTTAGCTGTCCTTTATCAATGCTCATAATATTACTCTCGTTTTTAATTCATCTAACCAATTAGTAAGTTGCAGGGCGACATCTCTTATTGCAGATGTTTTCGCATTGTTATTAATGTTGTCGATAAATGCGGGCAGCCACAGCGCCAGATGGCCCGTTATAAAGCGGGTCAAAGCGTCATGATATTGCGGTAAATGACGAGCGTGGGCACAGAGCATAACCACCAGCTCCAGCTCGATGCTGATATGGTCGTCCGGTGCCGCGCTGTCCTCCCCCACCACCAGACCCACGCTGTCTAAGAATTCGCGTACGTTAAGGGTTGTCGGCCCCATAACCAGCGGCTCCTCGTCGAGCCAGACCGAGGCGTAAGGCGCGGCCAGCGGTGCCATCGGCCCGACAAACAGCGCGCTGAAATCGTACTCCATCTCCAGCCAGGCGCTGTCGTCCCATGCTTTACACTGCGGATAAAGCTGACGCAACGCCCGCTGTCGTGCCGTCATTTCTGCGGCGCTAAAAAAATCGCGTAAGGCTAACCCGGTTAATTCAAATAATGACAGATTGTCATATATTGAATTTGCGAATGTATTTTTATCTTTCATAGGAAATATAAATAATTATCTGCAACGAAAATCTGGCAGATATTATCAACATATTCGGCAATTTCTTTGATCAAGGCAGGCTGTCGGTTCGGGATGCAAAATATTTTGCGCGGAAAATAATATTAAAAAAGCGTGGAAATAAAAAAACCGCCTCGTGATGAGGCGGTATGCAGGTGTAGTCTTACTTTCTTTTATTATGCTGTTTTGGTGCGGATCAGGTAGTCGAAGGAACTCAGCGACGCTTTCGCACCTTCGCCCGTGGCGATGATGATCTGTTTGTACGGAACGGTGGTGCAATCGCCCGCCGCAAACACGCCCTTCACGCTGGTTTCGCATTTGGCATCGATGATGATTTCGCCCATGCGGTTGCGCTCAATCGCCCCGTCCAGCCAGGTGGTGTTTGGCAGCAGACCAATCTGCACGAAGATGCCGGAAAGCGGAACGCTGTGCACATCCCCGCTTACGCGGTCGCGGTATTCCAGGCCCGTCACTTTACTGCCGTCGCCTTTCACTTCCGTCGTCTGCGCGTTCAGCACGATGTCGACGTTGTTCAGGCTACGCACTTTGTCCTGCAGCACCTGGTCGGCCTTCATTTCCGGGGCAAACTCCAGCAGCGTAACGTGTTCAACGATACCCGCCAGATCAATGGCCGCTTCCACACCGGAGTTACCGCCGCCGATCACCGCCACGCGTTTACCCTTAAACAGCGGGCCGTCGCAGTGCGGGCAGTAGGTCACACCCTTGGTACGGTACTGATCTTCACCCGGCACGTTCATGTTGCGCCATTTTGCGCCGGTGGCAATGATAATGCTGCGCGCTTTCAGTACCGCGCCGGAGGCCGTTTCAATCTGGTGTAAACCGCCTTCCACTGCCGCAGGGACCAGCTTGCTGGCGCTCTGGCTGTCGATGACGTCCACGTCGTAATCGCTAACGTGCGCCTTCAGTGCGCCGGCCAGCTTCTGGCCTTCGGTTTTCGGCACAGAGATGTAGTTTTCGATGTCTACCGTATCCAGCACCTGGCCGCCGAAACGTTCGCCCATCAGACCGGTACGAATGCCTTTACGTGCGGAGTACACCGCCGCCGCTGCGCCCGCAGGGCCGGAGCCGACGATCAGCACGTCATACGCATCGCGTTTGTTCAGCGCGTCTGCCGCACGTTTTTCTGCACCGGTGTCCACTTTGGCAACGATTTCCGTCAGCGTCATGCGGCCCTGACCGAACTCTTTACCGTTCATAAAGACCGCCGGAACGCCCATCACGTTGCGTTCGGTGATTTCGTTCTGATAGGTGCCACCGTCAATCGCCGTGTGTTTAATGCGCGGGTTCAGCACTGCCATCAGGTTCAGCGCCTGCACCACGTCCGGGCAGTTGTGGCAGGAGAGCGAGTAGTACGTTTCAAACTCAAAATCACCGTCGATATCGCGGATCTGCTCCAGCAGCGCCTGCGCCTCTTTCGACGGATGACCACCGGTCCACAGCAGGGCCAGCACCAGTGAGGTAAATTCGTGCCCCAACGGAGAACCGGCAAAGCGCGGCCCCTGGTCAGAGCCTGGGTTAGCGATCAGGAATGACGGCTTGCGAACGGGCAGCGCGTTATCTTCTCTGAAGGTCACCTTTGGCGACAGTTCAGCGATCTCGGTCAACAATTCTTTGATTTCTGCCGATTTTGCGCTGTCGTCCAGCGTGGCAATCAGCTCAACAGGCTTCGTTAATTTCTCAAGGTACGCCTTGAGCTGGCTTTTCATTGTGGTGTCGAGCATTGTTCTTCCCTCTCTTAAGACGTCATCATGCAAATTGCCTTAAACGGGCAACCTGAATGCAACTTGCATCATGGTGCCGGGATAAAATGGGCGCGGGTGCGCCCATAACTGAAACAATTTCCAAAGTATTTCGCGTCAGAGCAAGGCGGCTAGCCTGTGGATCCCCGGGAGCCTACTGAAGTAAGTGACCGGGGTGAGCAGGCGACGCCAACGCAGCTATGGCGTGAAAGACGACGGAAATTTAGATTTTACCGACCAGATCCAAAGATGGCGCTAAGGTCGCTTCGCCTTCT
This sequence comes from Enterobacter cancerogenus, assembly GCF_019047785.1. Classification (NCBI taxonomy): domain Bacteria; kingdom Pseudomonadati; phylum Pseudomonadota; class Gammaproteobacteria; order Enterobacterales; family Enterobacteriaceae; genus Enterobacter; species Enterobacter cancerogenus. The sequence continues at coordinate 1,343,638 of NZ_CP077290.1, forward strand.
TTCCATTTCGCCGGGCACACTTCGCCTGGGTGAGAAGCAACGTACTGGGCTGCTTTCACTTTACGCAGCAGGTCAGATGCGTCGCGGCCGATGCCTTCAGCGGTCACTTCGATGGCCTGGATAATGCCCTGCGGGTCAACAACGAAGGTGGCACGGTCGGCCAGGCCTTCATCTTCACGCATGTTGTCGAAGTTACGGGTCAGGGCGCCGGTTGGGTCGCCGATCATCGCATATTTGATTTTTGCGATGGTTTCAGAGCTGCCGTGCCACGCTTTGTGGGTGAAGTGGGTGTCAGTAGAGACAGAGTAAACGTCTACGCCCAGCTTCTGCAGTTCGTCGTAATGGTCTGCCACGTCGCCCAGTTCGGTTGGGCAAACGAAGGTAAAGTCAGCCGGATAGAAGAAGAACACGCTCCAGCGGCCTTCGGTGTCTTTCTCAGTGATTTCTACGAATTCGCCGTTTTTGAACGCCTGGTTTTTGAAAGGTTTAATTTTGGTGTTAATCAAGGACATCTGTACTTCCTCCGTGTTTTCGTTGAGATGTAAGGTATCGAACTTTCGCTGAACGGGCTAATGCGTTTACTTTATCAAATCAATCAGCGATACCTTACAAACGCACTTCAAAGGGTGGTGAACCTAAAAGAAGCTAAGCCTGAAAGTAAAAAGGCCGCCCATTGGGCGGCCCTGATACCTGAACTTCCCACAGGAACTTTCAGTGCCAGCAGACGCTGGCGTTGCGTTGCGCTCTACAAACCGTAATATCAAGGTCGTAACAGCAAAGTGATTAAAGCACCCGCCCCTGCTCAGGGCAATCGGTCTGGCCGCGTTACTGCCTATGGCTGCGATAGGTTTGATCGAATAACGAATAGGAGGCAGGCAGTTTTATTTATGGCATGAATGATGTTCACTATTTTCACCCATGAAATTTAACAAATAAAAACGTTGAATACGTAAAAAAAATAGTTCAAGTTTTTTTAAATCGAAACGTCAACCTTTCAAAGATAATAATATCTTAAGTTCCGTTTCAGAACTATTTCATTTATCTGGTGGCGTGATATATTAAGCACGTTTTAATGTGGCATTAAGTAAGCTAACCACAAGGATTGTAAATGGTTCGCTTCAATCTATAGTTAATACAAATGCACTAACAACATGACAACGAAGCAACATCAGGACGAAACATGGCTAACCTCTACGATCTCAAAAAATTTGATTTAAATCTTTTAGTTATTTTTGAGTGCATTTATCAGAATCTGAGCATCAGCAAGGCCGCAGAAACGCTTTACATTACGCCGTCAGCCGTAAGCCAGTCTCTGCAGCGTCTGCGCAACCAGCTTAATGATCCCCTTTTTATCCGTTCGGGTAAAGGCATCACGCCTACCACTGTCGGGGTAAATCTGCATCATCATCTGGAACAAAACCTGAACCAGCTTGAGCAGACCATCAACATTATGCACAGCTCAGGGCTAAAGAAAAACTTTGTGATCTATTGCCCGCAAATTTTGACGCCCAACATCCTTCTCAACCCGATTAAGCTTCTCATGGATAAGCATAATTACGAGATCGAACTGCATGACGTCATGGTCTCGCCGGACTCCGCAGAAAACCTGCTGGCCTACCGTAAGGCCGATTTGGTTTTTGCTATCGCGCCGGTGAACAACCGCTCGCTCGCCTGCAACATGTTTCACAAATTGCAGATGAACCTCGTCTGCCGCAAGGGGCATCCACGACTGAGCGTATCGCCTACTCGCCAGGATCTTCTTAATGAGAAATTTGCCGCTTACTTAAGCGACGGTTCTGGCGTAAAAACGTTTCAGGAAAAAATTGAACACGCACTGCCGGAAAGAACGGTCAGTTTCAGAAGCGATTCTTATCTGACAATATTATCGATGCTTACCGTTTCCGATTTAGTGGGCGTTGTACCGGAAAATGCCTTCAGGCAATACGGCGATGCGTTGGGTTTGAAAGCGCTGGAAACAGATATTGTTCTTCCTACCGTTGATATTTATATGTTGTACAACCGCTCGGCGCTTAATAGCTCGGTATTTTCGAGTTTCATTGAGGAAATACCGGTTTTATAACCCCCCTTCCGGCTGCTTTCTTTAAAGCAGCCGGGGGCAATAAGAACAGGTTCCACGCTACCGTTTTCAAATATTCACAATTTTTCAGCTAACCCATTGAAAAAATAATGATATTATTCTTCACGCTGTTTGGCCCGTGCTGACACAGCGTAACTTACTCAGGATGAGGAAGAATATGTCATTATATAAGCTCCCCCTTAACCAAAATGTCCTGAACGCAACGCAGGAGCGCATTGCATGGACGCTGGAAAATTTCTCCCGAGTATGTGTGTCATTTTCTGGCGGGAAAGACTCCACGGTCATGCTCTACCTGGCGTGTGAATGCGCGCGCAAGATGCAGCGTAAAATTGACGTCCTGTTCATCGACTGGGAAGCGCAATTTTCCACAACCATCCAGCATGTCGAAAATATGCGAGCCCAGTTTTGTGACGTCATCGATAATTTCTGGTGGGTTGCACTGCCGCTGACCACGCAAAATGCCCTTTCTCAATTTCAGCCCGAATGGCAATGCTGGGAGCCGGGCGCGAAGTGGGTGCGCCAGCCGCCGCCCGATGCCATTACCGATCCCGGCTACTTTGATTTTTACCAGCAGGGCATGACGTTTGAGGCGTTTGTTCGCGCCTTTTCCGACTGGTTTGCTCAAAACCGCCCTGCCACCGTGATGATCGGTATTCGCGCCGATGAGTCCTACAACCGCTTTCTGACCATCGCCAACGCGCGCAAGCAGCGTTTTGCCGATGATAAACCCTGGACCACCGTCGCCCCCGGCGGGCATGCCTGGTATGTCTACCCGCTCTATGACTGGAAAACGGCTGACATCTGGACGTGGTTTGCCAAAACCGGTTCCTGCTATAACCCGCTGTACGATTTGATGTACCAGGCCGGGGTGCCGCCGCGCTATATGCGCATCTGTGAACCCTTCGGCCCGGAGCAACGTCAGGGGCTGTGGCTTTATCATGTGCTGGAGCCGGAGCGGTGGGCCGCAATGTGCGAACGCGTCAGCGGCGTCAGGAGCGGGGGGATCTACGCGGGCCACGACAATCACTTCTACGGTCACCGTAAAATACTCAAACCCGAGCACCTCACCTGGCAAGAATACGCCCTTCTGCTGCTCGACAGCATGCCGCAAACCACCTCTGAACATTACCGCAATAAAATTGCCGTTTACCTGCACTGGTACCAAAAAAAGGGGATGCCAGAGATCCCCGATACCCAGGAGGGCGACATCGGGTCAAAAGACATCCCGTCGTGGCGGCGCATCTGCAAGGTACTTCTCAATAACGACTACTGGTGTCGCGCGCTGTCGTTCAGCCCTAACAAGCCAAAGCATTACCAGCGATACAGCGAACGGATGAAATTAAAACGCAAGGAGTGGGGGATCTTATGCAACAACGATTAATCAACGATATCAAACGCTATCTGTCGTCACTGCCGGAAGAGCAAAAAATCGAGGCGATCAACAAATTCCGCGAGGCGCTGCATGAAGACAGTCCTTTTCGCGAGCAACCTATCGACTGCGTGCTGTGGATCAAACAGGACGAGATTATCGCCAATGATTACAACCCCAATAACGTTGCCCCTCCGGAAAAGCGTCTGCTGACGCAGTCGCTTGAGCTTGATGGATTCACCCAGCCAATCGTGGTGACGGAAGGCAAATCCCGGCACTATGAAATCGTCGATGGCTTTCACCGCCACGAGATAGGCAAAAATCGGGCAGCGCTCAAGCGCCAGCTCCGGGGCTATTTGCCCGTCACCTGCCTGCGCAAAGATCGCCGGGAGAAGGTCGACAGGATGGCCGCCACCATTCGCCACAACCGTGCGCGGGGTCGACACCAGATCAACGCCATGTCCGATATCGTACGTGAACTGGCGCAGCTTGGCTGGCCTGACGAGAAAATCGGCAAAGAGCTGGGGATGGACTGTGACGAAGTGCTGCGTCTGAAGCAGATTAACGGCCTGCTGGAGCTGTTTGCAGACCGCCGTTATTCCGAAGCCTGGACGGTGAAATAATCAGAGGGCGTTCAGGCGCTCCGCCGCGGCCAACAGCGTCGATTCCTGTTTCGCAAAGCAGATGCGAACCAGCCTGTGCGGGAAGGGATCGGCGCAGAATACCGACAGCGGAATGGCCGCCACGCCCGCCTCTTTGGTCAGCCACTGGCAGAAACTCACGTCGTCCAGATCGGAAATCGCGCTGTAGTCCACCAGCAGGAAGTAAGTGCCTTCCCCCGGCAAAATCTTCAGCCGGCTTTTGCTAAGCGCATCCACAAACAGATCCCGGCGGGCGCGATAAAACTCCGGCAGCTCGCGGTAATGCGCCGGCTCATGGCGCACCATGTCCGCCAGCGCCAGCTGGGCGGGCGTATTGACCGCAAAGGTCAGGTATTGATGAACTTTGCGCAGCTCCGCGCTGATGGCCTCCGGCGCCACGCAGTAGCCTACTTTCCAGCCAGTCATATGGTAGGTTTTGCCAAATGACGACACCGCAACGGCGCGCTCGCGCAACTGCGGATGCGCCAGCACGCTGGCATGCCCCTCTTTCGCAAAACAGATGTGCTCATACACTTCATCGCTCAGCACGTAAATTTCGCGTTCGCTGATGGCCTGCCACAGGGCGGCGAAATCCGCCTGATGCCATACCGTCGCGGACGGATTGTGCGGCGTGTTCAGGATAACCAGGCGCGTTTTATCACTCAGCAGCGCGGCAAAGGCCTGCCAGTCCGGGCGGAAATGCGGCGGCTGAAGCGCCACGCGTTTTACCACACCGCCAGAAAGCGCAACGGCGGGGGCGTAACTGTCGTAGCTCGGATCAAAGCAAATCACTTCATCCCCGGTGCGCACCAGGGCGGTAATGGCCGCATACAGCGCTTCGGTGGCCCCTGCTGTCACCGTGATTTCGCTGTTGGCATCCGGCGTGTAGCCATAAAGCGCCGCCGTTTTATCCGCAATGGCTTCACGCAGCGCCTGCACGCCGGTCATCGGCGCGTACTGGTTCGCCCCCTGCGCAACGTGGTACGCCAGGCGCTCCTGCAGATAAGCCGGGCCGTCAAAATCCGGGAATCCCTGGGAAAGGTTAATGGCGTTGTGCTGCTGTGCCAGCGCGCTCATCTGCGTAAAGATGGTGGTGCCGAGACTGGGAAGTTTACTTTGCGGAATCAAGGGGTTATTGCTCATTGCGTTGTGCCTGCGTGTAATACTTATGTTGCTGACACTATAACACGATGTTAGTCTTTGGCAATCAAGACGCTTAGACGTCTAAACCATATGAATATTCCTGCCTGACGAGAGGGTAAAAGGAAAATGACAGACAACCTGCAACTCACGCATCTGGTCGACGCCTGCCGCTGGATTGGTTCCAAAGGCTGGGCACCCGCCACCGGCGGCAACATGTCCGTACGTCAGGATGAGCACCTGTGCTGGCTCAGCGAATCCGGCAAAGATAAGGGCAGCCTCACGACGGACGATTTTCTGCAGGTGGAGATCGCCACCAACCGCGCGCCGTCTGGCCGCAGGCCCTCAGCAGAAACCGGGCTGCATACCTTACTCTACCGTCTGTTCCCGGAGGCTAACGCGGTGCTGCACGTTCACACCGTCAACGCCACCGTGCTCTCACGTCTGGTTCGCGATATCGAGCTGAAAATCAGCGGCTTTGAGATGCAGAAATCGCTCACCGGACAGACCACGCATGAGGATACGGTGGCCATTGCGGTATTTGATAACGACCAGGATATCGACGCTCTTGCCTCGCGCATCGCCCATTACGCCCGCGAGCGCCCGCTGAATTATGGTTTTCTTCTTCGCGGCCATGGCTTAACCTGCTGGGGACGCGACGTGGCAGAAGCCCGCCGTCATCTGGAAGGATTAGAATTCTTATTTGAATGCGAAATGCGTTTACGCCAATGGGAGAGAGTATGATTCGCGCGATTGTGACGGATATTGAAGGGACCACCAGCGATATTCGTTTTGTCCATGAGGTTTTGTTCCCCTACGCGCGTGAGCGGCTGGCGGCCTTCGTGACTGCCCAGCAGTACGCCGAGCCGGTCAAATCGATTCTGGACAACCTGCGCGATGAAACCGGTCATCCGCACGCCAGCGTCAGCGAGCTTATTGATGCCCTGTATGGCTTTATGGACGAGGATCGTAAATCCACGGCGCTGAAGGCGCTGCAGGGTATTATCTGGCACGACGGCTACGTCAACGGCGACTTTACCGGCCACCTCTACCCGGACGTCCTGCCCGCGCTGGAAAAATGGAAAGCGCAAGGGGTTGATCTCTATGTTTATTCTTCAGGCTCCGTGGCGGCGCAGAAACTGTTATTTGGCTACAGCGATGAAGGTGATATTACTCATCTGTTCAGCGGCTACTTTGACACGCGTATCGGTGCCAAGCGCGAGGTGCAGTCCTATCAGAACATTGCCGCGCAGACGGGTATCCCTGCGTCGCAAATTTTGTTCCTGTCGGACATTCACCAGGAGCTGGACGCCGCTGAACAGGCGGGTTTTCGCACCCTGCAACTGATTCGCGGCGATGACGATGGCGCGAGCCACCACCATCAGGTCCACCAGTTTGACGAGATAAATCCGGAGCAGATCCCCTCATGAGCGCATTAACCCTTTATTCTGTTAACGATCCGCACCAGCACCTGTGGCACAGCACCGACGCCGACGAGATCGCCCGGCAGCTCAACGCCAAAGGCGTGCGGTTTGAACGCTGGGCGGCGGATCGTGATTTAGGCCACGATCCAACCCCCGACGCGGTGATCGACGCTTACCAACATGCGATCGACAAACTGGTGGCGGAAAAAGGCTATCAGAGCTGGGACGTCATCAGCCTGCGCGCCGATAACCCGCAGAAAGAGGCGCTACGCGAGAAGTTCCTCAACGAACACACCCACGGTGAAGACGAAGTACGCTTCTTCGTCGAGGGCGCCGGGCTGTTCTGCCTGCACATCGGCGACGAGGTGTATCAGGTACTGTGTGAGAAAAACGACCTGATTTCCGTCCCCGCCGGTACACCGCACTGGTTTGATATGGGGTCCGAGCCGAATTTTACCGCCATCCGTATTTTCGATAACCCGGAAGGATGGATTGCGCAGTTTACGGGCGATGCGATTGCGGATGCGTATCCACGGCTGGCCTGATTTTTATCGCTATTCGGCTGGGTGAGCGTAGATCAGTCTCCTCGCCCCTCCGGGGAGAGGGTGAGGGGAAACCGCGCGCTGATAAACCTTTTTTGCAACGTTGATTAAATGCTGGCGATAATCCTCTGCAAATCAGCGCCAACCAGTCTCGCCAGATGCACAAACTCCACCACATCCAACCTACGCTCACCGTTTTCCACCTTCGCAATAAACGACTGCGGTTTGCCCAATGCCTCCGCAAGCTGCGCCTGAGTGATTCCCTTTTCTTTGCGAGCTTTCTTCAACGCATTGATAACGCGCTGGTATTGATCCGAGTAAACTGAGGCCATTATTCCGATTCCATACAAATATCCTGAAATCGAATATCCTCTCTTTGCGTTTTTATCCCAAAATAGGATAATTAATCGCGTAACAAACACATGTAAGGAGGACACAATGCGTCATCAGAACTGGCATCCTGCCGATATCATCGCCGCACTCAAGAAACAGGGTACAAGCCTGTCTGCGTTGTCACGCAAGGCTGGCCTTTCATCTTCCACACTGGCAAACGCACTATCGCGTCCATGGCCTAAAGGAGAATTAATCATCGCTCAGGCGCTGAACGTTCCACCGGATGTGATATGGCCCGAAAGATACATTGATGAAAAGGGGGAGCCAATATTTCGTCAGATGAGAGCGACAAGGAAAAAAACCTGTTTAACATGATCAGCGGCGTTTCCCCCTCACCCCTGCCCTCTCCCTCAAGGGAGAGGGGGTCTAAAAGCACTACCGCTTCAATTCCTTCACATACCTCACCAGCTGATCCAGCACTATCCCCCACCCTTCGTGGAAACCCATTTGCTCATGCTGTTCCCGGATTTCTTTTGTTGGATGGCGCGCAATCGCCGTATAGCGGGTTTTACCCTCCCCGACGTCTTCCAGCAACAGAATTGCAGTCATAAAGGGCTTCTCGGCGGGTTTCCAGCCTTCGGTATAGCCGTCGGTAAAAACCAGCTTTTTACCGGGATCGATTTCAAGAAACACACCCCGGTTGTCCATCCGCTGCCCGTCCACCTCAAACACGGTGTTAAACCGTCCGCCCACGCGCAGGTCGAGATCGCAATCGGTTACTGTGTGGGGAGCAGGAATGAAGAAATTTTTGATGTGCTCTGGCGTGGTCCAGCATAGCCACAGCAGATCGCGCGGTGCATCCACCACGCGTTCCAGTTTTAAGTCAGTATCAGGATCGAGCGTCATGATAACGTCCTCGTAAGGGAACCCCTTAAAGGATAGCCGGAATCAGGCAAATCTCCCTTCTGCCACCTCTTTCGGCGTAACCACGCCCGTATCCAGCACCCAGCCGCTAATCAGCGAGGCAGGCGTAACGTCAAACGCCGGGTTGTAGACCTGCGCGTTCTCCGGCGCCCACTGGACCGCGCCGAAGCTTCCGGCGACGCCTGTCACTTCGCTGGCGGCGCGCTGCTCAATCGGGATCGCCTCGCCGTTCGGACAGTCGCGGTCGAGGGTGGTGTGCGGCGCGGCGACGTAAAACGGTATGCCGTGGAATTTCGCCAGTACCGCCAGCGAATAGGTGCCAATTTTGTTCGCCACGTCGCCGTTGGCAGCAATGCGGTCAGCCCCCACCCACACGGCGTCTACCTGTCCTTTTGCCATCAGGCTGGCGGCCATCGAATCGGTGATCAGCTGATACGGCACGCCCAGTTCGCCGAGTTCCCATGCGGTGAGCCTGCCGCCCTGCAGAAGCGGGCGGGTTTCATCCACCCAGACGTTGGTCACGTTACCTTCCTGATGCGCGCGGGCAATGACGCCCAGCGCCGTGCCGACGCCCGCCGTCGCCAGCCCGCCGGTGTTGCAGTGGGTCAGCAGGCGGCTGCCAGGCTTAACCAGCGCGCTGCCCGCTTTCGCGATCGCCTCACAGAGCTGTTTGTCTTCGTCAATCAGGCGCAGCGCTTCGGCTACCAGCGCCGGGACAAAATCCGCCTCGTCGAGCGCCAGCGTCATGCGGTCGAGGTTGTTCATCAGGTTGACCGCTGTCGGACGTGACGCCCGCAGGATCGCCAGCGCCGCCGCCAGTTCGTCACGACGTGCGCCCTTTTCTGCCAGCAGCGCCAGCAGCAGGCTTGCAGAAAGACCAATCAGCGGCGCGCCGCGCACCCGCAGGCTGTGAATGTGCCCGACCAGCGCCTCTACGCTGGAGGCATCCAGCCAGCGTTTCTCCTGCGGAAGCGCCTGCTGGTCGAGAATAAAGAGCTGATTATCCGCCACCCGCAGGCTGGTCGTCTGTAATGTCTGCATGTCGTTAATTCCCTGTTGCGTTGTTGTAGCACATTGTGTCAGGATGAAATCCAGATGTATAGACGTCTACATGTCTTAATTAGTCATTCTCGTGAGGAACAGCGATGTCGCAATACCGTACCTTTACCGCCCAGGACGCCGTGGAGTATGCAAAGCAGTTCGGGGGCCTTGATGATCCCTCAACGCTGGTAGAGGCGCAGGAAGTGGGCGACGGCAACCTCAATCTGGTCTTTAAAATTTTTGACAGCGCAGGCGTAAGCCGCATCATCGTCAAGCAGGCGCTGCCCTACGTGCGCTGCGTGGGCGAATCCTGGCCGCTGACGCTGGACCGCGCCCGCCTGGAAGCGCAAACGCTGATCGAGCATTACAAACACAGCCCGCAGCATACGGTGAAAATCCACCACTTCGATCCGGCGCTGGCGGTGATGGTGATGGAAGATCTCTCCAGCCATCGCATCTGGCGCGGCGAGCTGATCGGTAACGTATCCTACCCGCAGGCAGCGAGCCAGTTGGGGGAATATCTCGCCCACACGCTGTTTCACACCAGCGATTTTTACCTGCATCCCCACGAGAAAAAAGCGCGGGTGGCGCAGTTCATCAACCCGGAGATGTGCGAGATCACCGAAGATCTGTTCTTTAACGATCCGTACCAGATCCACGCGCGCAATAACTACCCTGCCGAGCTGGAAAATGACGTGGCCGCCCTGCGTGAAGACGCCCAACTGAAAATTGCGGTGGCGTCCCTGAAGCACCGCTTCTTCTCGCAGGCCGAAGCCCTGCTGCATGGCGATATTCACAGCGGCTCGATTTTCGTGGCGGAAGGCAGCCTGAAAGCCATTGACGCCGAATTCGGCTACTTTGGGCCGATTGGCTTCGACATGGGTACCGCCATCGGCAACCTGCTGCTGAACTTCTGCGGCCTGCCGGGTCATCTGGGCATTCGCGATGCCGCCGCCGCCCGCGAGCAGCGTCTGACCGATATCCAGACGCTGTGGCACACCTTTGCGGAACGCTTCCAGGCGCTGGCACACGAGAAAACGCGCGACGCCGCGCTGAGTGCACCGGGCTACGCCACGGAATTCCTGAAAAAAGTCTGGCAGGACGCGATTGGCTTCTGCGGCACCGAGTTGATTCGCCGCAGCGTGGGGCTGTCGCACGTGGCGGATATCGACACCATTCGGGACGAGGCGATGCGCCACGAATGCCTGCGTCACGCCATCACGCTCGGCAAAGCGTTGATTGTGATTGCCGATCGCATCGACAGCGCGGAAGAGCTGGTGGCGCGGGTGCGGCAGTACAGCTGAGTGCTTTTGCCGGGTGGCGGCTTCGCCTTACCCGGCCTACGATCCTGATTTTCTCCCTCTCCCTGTGGGAGAGGGCCGGGGTGAGGGCATCGAACCGCACTCACCCCAGATACTCAATCACCGATAACCCGCCGTTATAATCCGTGCTGTAGATAATTCCCTGCGCATCCACAAACACATCGCACGACTGGATCACCTGCGGGCGGTTGGGCCGCGTATCCATCATCTTCTGCGGCGCGGCGGGCACCAGCGCGCCGGTTTCCACCGGGCGATACGGGTTGGAAATGTCGTACGCCCGCACGCCCGCATTCTGATACGTCGCAAAAATCAGCGTGGAGCTGACAAAGCTCCCCGGCCGGTTCTCGTGCAGGTTATGCGGGCCAAAGTGCGCCCCCTTCGCCACGTAATCGCGTTCTTCAGGCTGCGGGAAGGTGGAAATACTCACCGGGTTCGACGGCTCGCGGATATCAAACAGCCAAATCAGCTTCTCGCCATCTTCCTGGTTATCCAGCACCGCCTCGTCCAGCACCACCAGCAGATCGCGGTCCGGCAACGGCAGCGCGGTGTGCGTACCGCCGCCAAACGGCGGACTCCAGTTGCGATGGCTAATCAGCGTCGGATTCGCTCTGTCCTTAACGTCCAGCAGGGTCAGCCCGCCGTCGCGCCAGCTGCCGTACGCGGTATCCCCGGCGATAATCGCGTGGTGCAGCGCGTAGCGTTTGCCTTCGGGCCAGGTCGGCTGTTCGCCGTCGGCCTGGTTCATCCCCGGCAGCCACCAGCGCCCCACCACCTCGGGCTTGCGCGGGTCGGCCAGGTCGATGGTCAGAAAGATATAATCGGTAAAGCCGTCGATCAGCGCCGATACGTATGCCCAGCGCCCGCCCACGTACCAGATGCGGTGAATGCCAATGCCGTTCAGCGACAGAAAACCGATCTCACGCGGCGCATCCGGCGTGGAGATATCAAACACGCGCAGCCCGGCGCTCCAGCCCGTGTCCTGCACGTCGCGCACGGTCTCGCCCACCTGCCGGGTGTAGTACACCTTTTCGTCGGCAAAACGGGCATCGGCAAACAGATCGCGGGCGTTAATCACCAGCAGCAGATCGTCGTGCGCCTGCAGATGGACGTTCCAGGTGCCGGGTGGCGCGGGCACATACCCTGCCGCTTTAGGGTTTTTCGGGTCGCGCACGTCAACAATTGAAAAACCCTGCGACACCATATGGCCGATGTAAGCAAAGCCGCGATGGACCATCAGCTGTACGCCGTCCGGCCGGCCGCCCTGGTCGCTATGACCTATCAGCCGCATATTGCGGCTGTATTCGGGTTGAGGTAATGCAGACATATTTTCGTCCTTTCGCCGGATGGCAGTTGCGCCTTATCCGGCCTACAAAAGCGCCACCGGGCATTATTTAGATTTGGCTTCCAGCGTCGCAAACCACGGGGCGATAAAATCGTCGGTCTGGCCCCAGCCCGGAATGATTTTCCCGAGCGTAGCCACGTTCACCGCGCCAGGCTGGGCGGTGAGCAATGCCTGCGGGATCGCCGCCGCTTTAAAGTCGTAGGTTGCAGGCGTGGTTTCTCCGGCAATCTTGTTGGCAATCAGGCGGACGTTGGTCGCGCCGATGAGTTTCGGATCCACCGCCACGCTCACCGTCCACGGGCTGCCCGGCTCGCGCATTAGCTGGAGATCCTGGTTAGAGATATCAATGCTGTAGAGTTTGATTTCGGTCCGGCCATTCTCTTTCAACGCCTTATATGCCCCCTGGCTGAACGCGTCCCAGGTCCCCCAGATGGCGTCGATTTTGCCTTTCGGGTATTTCGCCAGGATCGCGCCCACCTTGTTGGCGGTATCGCCCTGCACGTCAGAAGAGACCGCGCCAATCGACTCCAGCTCTTTGATGCCCGGGTACTGCTTTTGCAGCGCTTGATAGGCCGCCTGACGGCGTTCCATCGGCGGGAAGCCCGCCACCCACAGCTTGACGATGTTGGCTTTGCCGTTGAAATCTTTCGCCAGCTGGCCGAAAGAGAGGTTGGTCAGGGAGGCGTCATCCTGCTGGGTCACGGTCACGCCCGGAATGTCACCGTTTACGGCGGTATCAAATACCGAGACCTTAATCCCGGCCTCCACCGCTTTTTTCACCAGCGCGGTTGAATACGGATCGCGCCCCTGCGAGAGAATAATCCCGTCATACTTTTGGCTGATCGCCTGATTAACGAAGTCCTGGAATTTGGCATCATCGCCGTTGCTTAAGAAGGTGCTGACCTTAAAGCCGAGCTTTTTACCCTGCTGGATGGCTCCGGCGACAAACTGGGTGGTGTTGTCATCGGAACCGAGGTTGCGGATCACCGCAATGCGGATGGGTCCGTCATGGCTGGCAATGGCCGCCGGAAGCGGTGCGGGCGTTGCCGCGAAGCCCGGCAGCGAGGTCAGAAAGCCGAGCGCCACCACAGCGCGTGTCACTGTTTTCATTGTGCTATCCCTTAACGTTTTTGTATGTAGGTAATGGCCAGCGCCACGGCGAGCACCAGTCCTTTTATAATGTCCATCGCGTAGTACGGCACGGAGAGCATCACCAGGCCGTTCGACAGCACGCCCAGAATCACCGCGCCCACCAGGGTGCCCAGCGCATTTGGTTTCCCGGATCCAGCCAGCGAAAAGCCGATCCACGCCGCCGCTACCGCGTCCATCAGATAGCCGCCGCCCGCATTCACCTGCGATGAGCCAATGCGCGAAGCCAGCAAAATGCCGCCCAGCCCGGCCAGCAGCGAGGCAATCACATAGGCCGCCACCTTGTAGCGCGTGGTCCGAATGCCCGAAAGGCGCGCCGCCTCCGGGTTACCGCCGATGGCGTACATCCGACGGCCATGGGTAGTCAGCGACAGCCCGAGCTGCGCCAGCACGGTCACCACCAGCATGACAATCACGATGGTCGGCACCTGCCCGAGCAGGCTGAACGCTGCCGGAAGGGTCCCCTGGGCCATGTCGCCGCTCGGCAGCACCATGTTTTCGGTAATCGACCCGCCGTAGCTGTAGGTCATCGCCACGCCCTGAACCACAAACAGGCTGGCAAGCGTGGCAAGCATGTCCGGGATACGCAGGATGACGATCAGAAAGGCGTTAAACAGCCCCACCAGCGTACAGAGCGCGAGGGTAATCAGGATCGACGTGGTGGTGCCGAAGCCGTGCCAGACGAAAAGTGAAATCACCAGCGCGTTAGCCAGCGAGGCCGTTGACCCCACCGACAGATCAAACCCGCCGACGGTGAGGGAAATCGACACCCCCACGGCAATCACCGTCACGATGGCAATTGCGCGCAGGATATTGATGATGTTGTTCGGGTCGAGGAAGCTGTCTGACGCCAGGCCAAAGAACGCCACCAGCGCGACGACGGTCAACAGCATGCCCCACCGGTAGAGAAAATCGAAAATCTGCTGGCGGCCCGACGCCGCCGCGGTCACTGAAAGGGCCTTGCTCACGTCGCCGTTCCTCCGGTTGAATAATAAAGTAGTGTCTCTTCGCGGGCCTCGGCCCCGGCAATTTCCGCCACGATGCGCCCGTCCCACAGTACGCAGATGCGGTCGCACAGCCCGACCAGCTCGGCGAACTCACCGGAGGCGTAAATCACCCCTTTGCCCTCGCGCGCCAGGCCGTCGATCAGCTGAAACAGATCGGTTTTGGCCTTCACGTCGACGCCCTTGGTCGGCTCATCGAAAATCAATACGCTGGCGTCGTTGCGCAGCCATTTGCCAATGGCGACCTTCTGTTGATTACCGCCCGACAGGCGGCGCAGCACCTGCCCCGGCCCACGCGCACGCACGCCAACCCGGGCAATCACCTCCTCTGCCCAGCGCCACGCCTGACGATGGCCGAACAGGCTCCAGCGCGAAAACGTCTTGTCCGCCGTCACCGCCAGGTTCATGCCGATCGGTTCATCAATAAAAATGCCCTCTTTGCGCCGCTCCTCCGGCACCAGCGCCAGACCGCGCAGCACCGAGTCCGCCGGGTCGCGCGGCTGCCAGGGTTGATGGTTCAACTCACCGCGATCGATGCGGCTTTTGGTTGCACCAAACAGCGCCTTGCACAGCTCGGTTTTACCCGCCCCCGCCAGCCCGGCAATGCCGAGAATTTCGCCTTTGCGCAGGTGCAGAGAGATATCTTTTAGCAGGGCCTCGTCGTGCAGCCCTTCTACCCGCAGCAGCGTCTCGTCACCGTGCGGCGGACGCGCGGGCGGATAGATATCGCTCAACACATGGCCGAGCATCTTCTCGACGATCGCCTCACCGCTGAGATCGGCCATCGGGCCGGACTCAATCAGCCTGCCGTCGCGCAGCACCGTCAGGGTGTCGCAGATGGCCTTCAGCTCGTGGATACGGTGCGAGATAAACACCACGCCGATGCCCTGCTGTTGCAGACGTCTCACCACCGCAAACAGGCGCTCGCTTTCGTGGGCGTCGAGCGGCGCGGTAGGCTCATCGAGGATCAGAAAACGGCAGTGGTGCGAGAGCGCCCGCGCCAGCAAAATCTGCTGCTTTTCGGCAAGCGTACAGCCGTCGATGGTGCGGCAGACGTCCAGCGAGACGTCAAGCTGCGCCAGCGCCTGTCTCGCCTGCTGGCGAATGGTGCGCCAGCGGTAGCGGTGTCCCGGCTGCGCCAGCTGGTCGAGCATAATGTTTTCGGCAATGCTCAACCCCGGCACCAGCGCCACATCCACCTCCTGCTGAACAAGGTGGATCCCCAGACGTTTGGCATCCAGCGGCTCGCGGATCGTCACCGGCTGGTTGTTAATGCATATCTCGCCTTCATAACGATCGTTTGTTCCGCACAGCACCGCCATCAACGTCGATTTCCCCGCGCCGTTTGCGCCGGTCAGCGCATGTACCGAGCCGCCCGCCAGCGTAAAGTCCACGCGCGTCAGCGCCTGAAAGCCGGAAAAGGCCAGGCTGATACCGCGCATTTCAAGGCGACTGGAAACCATCTGCGTAAATCCTTCATTACTCTTTTGATTTAGCGAATTTTTCACAGCTCCGGTTGACTGACAACGACGGAAAAGGCATAAGATAAAGCGAAATATTATTAGCCATCCGGATGTCCAGACATAACATCGGGTTAGCGCTTGCGAAAAAGGACAACACCATGAGCAACACCGATATCCGCGTCGTACCCGGCCCGGCGAACTACTTCTCTCACGCCGGGAGCCTTGCGCGCCTGAGCGAATTTTTTACCCCGGAGCAGCTTTCCCGCGCCGTGTGGCTTTACGGCGAACGCGCCATCGAAGGCGCTCGCCCGTTCCTGCCGGAAAGCTTTAACGCCCCGGGGGCAAAACGCCTGTTATTTAAAGGCCACTGCAGCGAGCGCGACGTGACAGACCTGGTTCGCCAGGCCGGCGACGACGCCAGCGTGGTGATTGGGGTGGGCGGCGGCGCGCTGCTTGATACCGCCAAAGCCGTGGCGCGCCGTCTGGGCGTGTCTGTCGTGGCGGTGCCGACCATCGCTGCCACCTGCGCCGCGTGGACGCCGCTCTCCGTCTGGTACAACGATGCCGGTCAGGCGCTTCAGTTCGAGATTTTCGACGACGCCAATTTTCTGGTGCTGGTGGAGCCGCAAATCATCCTCAACGCCCCGGCGGAATACCTGCTGGCGGGCATCGGCGACACGCTGGCGAAGTGGTACGAGGCGGTGGTCCTCGCCCCGCAGCCGGAGGCGCTGCCGCTGACCGTGCGGCTGGGCATTAACGGCGCACTGGCAATCCGCGATGTGCTGCTGGCGCGCAGCGAGGAGGCGCTGGCCGACCAGCAGCGTGGTGAACAGACGCAGGCGTTCCGCGACGTGGTGGATGCCATCATCGCCGGAGGCGGGATGGTTGGTGGTCTTGGCGAACGCTTTACCCGCGTGGCCGCCGCGCATGCGGTACACAACGGCTTAACGGTGCTGCCGCAGACGGAAAAATACCTGCACGGCACCAAAGTGGCCTACGGCATTCTGGTGCAAAGCGCGCTGCTCGGTCAGGATGAGGTGCTGGCGCAGTTGGTGGCGGCCTATCAGCGCTTTAACCTGCCGACCACCCTGCGTGAACTGGAGGTGGATATCAACAACCGTGACGAGCTGGACAAGGTGATTGCCCATACCCTGCGCCCGGTCGAGTCGATTCACTACCTGCCGGTTACGCTCAGCCCGGATGTGCTGCGCGCTGCGTTTGAGAAGGTGGAAACATTCCCCCGCTAAACGCGCCGACCGTCTATACCTAATGATGATTCTCACCACTCTCGCAACGAGGTCATCATGCAGATCGATTTAACAGGTAAGAAGGCGCTGGTCCACATGTCCGACGGCGGGCGTATCATCAACATCGGCAGTTGTCTGGCGAACCGCGTGGCGCAGCCGGGAATTGCCGTCTACTCGATGACAAAATCTGCACTCAACTCCCTGACCCGTGGTCTGGCCCGCGATTTAGGCCCGCGCGGGATCACCGTAAACCTCGTTCACCCCGGCCCGACCAACAGCGACATGAACCCGGAAGACGGTGAGCAGGCCGACTCGCAGCGACAGCTTATCGCAGTGGGGCATTACGGCCAGCCGGAAGACGTGGCTGCGGCGATCACCTTCCTCGCCAGCCCGGCAGCGGGGCAAATTTCCGGCATCGGTCTGGACGTGGACGGCGGTTTGAACGCCTGATCGCATATTTTCTGCACGCCTCTGTCGCCCGGCAGAGGCTTTGTCGAGCCGCCTCGACGGTTCGCGTTTTGCCGCTTTATCCCGCCAGCGCTCCGCTCTACAGTGCTCCCATAAGAAATTCGGAATTTATCTAATAGTCTTATTATTTCCTTATATTTTGTGTGGGCGTACAGTGGAGGTACGGATGAAGATTGTCTGGTCTAATGGTGCAAAAAAGGCTTTTTCCAGAATTGACGAGCGGTATCAGCGCCGCATTGAGGTAAAGCTTACCGAACTGGATGACAGCTCGGCTCCCCGGCCCGATATCAAAAAAATATCGACGGCAGAAAATCATTTCCGGCTT
The DNA here is from genome assembly GCF_019047785.1 of Enterobacter cancerogenus. NCBI lineage: Bacteria > Pseudomonadati > Pseudomonadota > Gammaproteobacteria > Enterobacterales > Enterobacteriaceae > Enterobacter > Enterobacter cancerogenus. The sequence goes on from NZ_CP077290.1 coordinate 1,361,470, forward strand.
CGCGTTGGCGATTACCGCATCATCTATACGCTTCGGGACGATCCCGATGACCATTGTTATGTTCTGGCCATCAAACGCAGAACATCAACAACTTACCTGCACGAGGAGAAAGCCACCTATGGCTGTTCAGCTAATTAAGGACGATAACGGTAAAACGCAGTACGTGGTTATTCCTTATCACGAATACTTCCGCATGTGCTTGCAGATGGCTGAGATTGACGACGAAACCGACGACGATCTGGAGGATATTGAAGTCGAACACGATAGTCTGGATGACGTTGAATTGCCCGGTGAAGTGTGCAGCATCATGACCTGGCAGAACGTCAGCCTGCAGGCCGCGTGGCGCATCCATTGCGGGTTATCACAGCAGGAGGTGGCGGAGAAACTCGGCATCAGCCAGTCCGCCGTGTCGCAGCTTGAGGCCATCGACTCGCGCCCGCAAAAGCGCACCCGCGAAAAGCTGGCGGCCATTTACGGCTGTAAGCAGGAGCAGATCAGCCTCTATTTACCGAAAGAGGGTTAACAGCACTTCGCCCCGCCCTTGCCGCCGTAGCGGGCGTCCTGACGATCGCGGAAAAATTCTTCGTAGGTCATCGGCGTCTGGTCCGGATGGGTGACGCGCATATGCTCGACGTAGTTGTCGTAGTCCGGCACGCCAATCATCATTTTGGCGGCCTGGCCCAGGTACTTACCAGCTTTGGAGAGGGTGTCGAACATTATTCTGGTCTCACAGGAAATGTAGGCCGGGTAAGGCGGAGCCGCCACCCGGCACACAGGTTAATGCGCCCCTTTCGCCTGGGTCACAATCTCATCCAGGTTCTCAGGCATCCGCTCGTACGGCGTCTCTTTCGCCGTCGGCTTGTCCACTTTCAGGGCCGCCAGCGCGGTTTTCAGAGAATACAACGCCAGCACCACAACCACCACCATAAAGAAGATGGTCAGCCCGGCGTCCAGACGGTTGTTAAACACCAGCTGCGACAGCTGCGATTCGGTGTACTGCGCCGGGATTTTACCGCTGTCGATCATCGCCTGGAACTTGTTGGCAATCGCCAGGAAGCCTACCTTGTTATCCGGGCTGAAGGCTTTCTGCCAGCCTGCCGTCAGGGTACAAATCAGCAGCCACGCGGTTGGCAGGAGGGCCACCCACGCATAGCGCTGGCGCTTCATTTTGAACAGAACCACCGCACAGAGCATCAGCGCCATCCCCGCCAGCATCTGGTTGGCGATGCCGAACAGCGGCCACAGGGTGTTAATCCCGCCCAGCGGATCGACCACTCCCTGATGGAGGAAGTAGCCCCACGCCAGCACGCACAGCGCCGTCGCCAGCAGGTTGGCCGGGAGGGCGTCGGTACGCTTCAGGTTCGGCGAAATCACGCCCAGCAGATCCTGCAGCATAAAGCGCGCCGCGCGCGTGCCTGCGTCCACCGCGGTCAGGATAAACAGCGCTTCAAACAGGATCGCAAAGTGATACCAGAACGAGACATCCATCAGCCCGCCCAGCGCGCCGTGCAGAATGTAGGCCATCCCCACCGCCAGCGTCGGTGCGCCGCCCGCTCGGGAGATGATCGACTGTTCCCCCACCTCATTCGCGATGTGCGTCAGCGTTTCAGGGGTAATCGCAAAGCCCCAGCCGCTGACTACCTGCGCAGCAGAAGCCACCACGTCCACGGTTCCGGCAGGGGCCAGCACCGCCATCGGGCTGTTCATCGCAAAGTAAACGCCCGGGTCGATAATACAGGCGGAGACCAGCGCCATGATCGCCACGAAGGACTCCATCAGCATACCGCCGTAGCCAATCAGGCAGGCCTGATTTTCATTCGCCAGCATCTTCGGCGTGGTGCCGGAGGCAATCAGGGCATGGAAGCCCGACACCGCTCCGCAGGCAATGGTGATAAACAGGAACGGGAACAGGTTGCCGGTCCAGACCGGGCCGGTACCGTCGATGAATTTGGTTAATGCGGGCATGGTCAGGGTCGGGCGCATAATCAGAATGCCGATCGCCAGCCCGACAATCGTGCCGATTTTCAGGAACGTGGAGAGATAGTCGCGCGGGGCCAGCAGCAGCCACACCGGCAGCACCGCCGCCACAAAGCCATAGCCCACCAGCATCCACGTCAGCTGCACGCCGGTGAAGTCAAACCACGGCGCCCAGGTGGGGCTTTCCGCTACCCAGCCGCCGGAGATAATGGCGAACACCAGGAACACCAGGCCAATCACCGACACTTCGCCAATTCGCCCCGGGCGCAGATAGCGAATGTAGATCCCCATGAACAGCGCCAGCGGAATGGTAAAGGCCACGGTGTAGGTTCCCCACGGGCTGTGGGTCAGCGCTTTCACCACGATCATCGCCAGCACCGCCAGGATGATCACCATAATCATAAAGGTCGCCACCAGGGCAATCACCCCGGCAGTGGCTCCCATCTCCTCTTTCACCAGCTCGCCCAGCGAACGTCCGTCGCGGCGCGTAGAGACGAACAACACCATGAAGTCCTGCACCGCCCCGGCCAGCACCACGCCCGCGAGGATCCAGATCATCCCTGGCAGGTAGCCCATCTGCGCCGCCAGCACCGGCCCCACCAGCGGCCCTGCCCCGGCAATGGCCGCGAAATGGTGACCAAACAGCACTTTTTTGTCGGTCGGCACGTAGTCCAGCCCGTCGTTATGGCGCACCGCTGGTGTCATGCGCGTGCTGTCCACGCTCAGCACGTTTTTAGCGATATAGCGGCCATAAAAACGATACGCGATCAGATAAATGCAGACGGAGGCGACGACGATCCACAGCGCGTTGATCTGCTCCCCCCGATTGAGGGCGATATAGCCCAGGGCAAAGGCTCCCACAACGGAGAGCCCTGCCCACAGAAGGTATTTCCCTGAGTTGTTCATAGTTGGTGTCCGTTGTTGTGAAACAGTGAGATGTTACATTTTGTTTCTAGAACACCCGCCAAAATTTAACAACTCTGAAACGCAATAATGTGGGGTCATACCAGACATTTACACCACAGTGTTAAGCCGATCACTTTCGCGCCGTCAGCGGTCACACTTTTACCTTTTTCAGCCAGGCGCGTTATTACGGGATGATTTGTATCATTTTTTTTGCACGTAACCCGGCCAGAATGACGCAACGTTTTTACCGAGCTGCTGATGCACATCATTTCTGAACAGGACGTGAACATGAATCTTGACCAATACATTGAAGAGTTGAAAACCCTGGTAAACGTCGACTGCGGCACCCAGACCGTCGCCGGGGTCGCCACCGTGGCAGGCATTATTGAGGCGCTCTGGCAGCGCGAAGGCTGGCACACCGAGCAGGTTAATCTGGGCGACAAGGTCGGCCCCGGCGTGTTTGTCAGCAACCGTCCCGGAGCGGAGCAGTTTGACGTGCTGCTGGTTGGCCATCTCGATACCGTGTTTGCCCCCGGCACCGTGGCCGAACGCCCGATGCGCGAGGATGAGACGCGGCTGTACGGCCCCGGCGTATCGGATATGAAGAGCGGTCTTCTGAATATATTGTGGGCAATGCGCGCGCTGGACGCGGCGGACAAGGATCGTCTGTCGATTGCGGTGGCGATGAACCCGGACGAAGAGACCGGCTCGGTCTATTCCCATGAATGGATCGGCGGGCTGGCAAAACGCGCTCGCTGCGTGCTGGTGTGCGAAGCGGCCCGCGCCGACGGCTCGCTGGTGAAGGCGCGCAAAGGCATGGCGGGCTATTACCTCACCTTTAGCGGCGTGGCGGCGCACGCGGGTAACGATCCGGAAAAAGGCCGCTCGGCCATCACCGCGCTGGCACACGCGATTACCGCAATAAATTCGCTCACCGAATGGACGCGCGGCACCACCCTGAACGTCGGGGTTATTAACGGCGGCAGCGCGGCCAACGTGGTGGCCGACAGCGCCACGGCTGAACTCGACGTGCGTTTCTGGGAAAACGATGAATACGACCGGGTGAATCAGGCGCTTGAAGCGCTGTGCGAAAAAGGCTTTTTAGAGGGCGTGACCACCACCCTAAGCCGCGTGAATCATAAGCCAGCCATGGCGGCCGGGGAGTCAACTCAGCAGCTGATGCAACTCGTTGAGAACGCGGGGAAAGAAGAAAACATCGCCATCACCTGGCAGGCGGTCGGCGGCGGCAGCGACGCCAACCATACCGCGGCGCTCGGCATTCCGACGCTCGACGGCTTAGGGCCGATTGGCGCAGGCTTCCACAGCCCGGCGGAGTGGCTGGATAAAGCGTCGATTGAGCCGCGGATCCGGTTGCTGAAACGGGTTGTTTCGATGCTGTAAGGCACCGCCCGGTGGCGCTTCGCTTACCGGGCCTACCCTCTGCATGGAGGCCGGGTAAGGCGAAGCCGCCACCCGGCAATTCAGGCCCAACCCTACCCCAGCACCATCGTGCTCAACCGGCACGTACAGCAGCGCCGTCCCTGCTCGTCGAACACCACGATTTCCCAGCTCTGGCTGGTGCGCCCCAGATGCAGCGGCTGACACACGCCGCGCACCTTGCCCTGCGCCACGGCGCGGTGGTGCGTGGCGTTCAGCTCCGTTCCCACCACGTTCTGCCCGTCGCGGGTCATCAGGAACCCGGCCATAGAACCGAGCGTCTCCGCAAGCGCAGCGGAGGCTCCGCCGTGCAGCAGGCCAAACGGCTGATGGGTGCGGGCGTCCACCGGCATCTCAGCTTCCAGGCTGTCATCACCAAGGCGGGTATAGACAATGCCCAGATGCGCCACCATCGTGTTCTGACTGGTGGCGTTCAGTGCCTCAAGCGACAAATGACGTTTCCAGATCATCTTACGCCCCCAGCGTGGAGCCGCCGTCCACCACGATATCCTGCAGGGTGATATGGCTTGCGGCATCGGACGCCAGGAACAGCACGGTGCTGGCGATCTCCTGCGGACGGGCGATTTTACCCAGCGGAATGCCAAGCTTGAACTGCTCGCCAAAGCCACGGATACGCTGGCGTTCAGCATCGTCGCTGGTCCACAGGGTGCGCTGCATATCGGTATCCGTGGAGCCTGGGGAAACCAGGTTACAGCGCACGCCGCTGCCCGCCAGTTCCAGCCCGACGGTGAGGGCCAGGCTTTTCAGCGCCGCCTTCGAGGCACCGTAGGCGCTCATTCCGATGCGTGGAGTGTGCGCCGCGTCAGACGCTACGGTGACAATCGCCCCGCCCTGCTGGCGACGGAACGTGTCCATCGTCTGCTGAAACAGGTTGAACGCACCACCGACGTTGACCGCGAAGGTCTGCTGCCAGTCCTCCTGCGAGAGCTGGTCAGTCGCGCCCATGCGCAGGATCCCGGCGGCGTTCACCAGAACGTCAAGACGCGCGGTGCTCTGCAGCAACCGTCCGCACACCGCTTTAACCTGCGCGGCGTCGGCCACGTCCAGCGTTTCAGTGGCAAACGGATAATGCGTCCGGGTAAACGCCAGATCGAACCCGGTAACCTGTGCGCCGGCCTCCGCGAAGGCCTGCGCCGTCGCGTAGCCAATGCCCTTACCCGCGCCCGTAACCCAGACGGTTTTGCCGGTAAAATCAAATCCCGCCATCACTTCACCTCGCGGGAAAGCAACGCCCACCAGGCATCAAGGGTCGGGTTTTTCGCCAGCATCACGAAGTCGATGTCGCCATGCACTTTGCGCCAGCGCGCCGCCAGCGCCATCATGCGCACCGAGTCCAGGCCGTAGTCGATCAGGTTTTCGTCATCCATCGGCTCGTCGGATTCGTCCAGCAGCGGCAGGATAAGCTCACGCAGCGCGGCTTTCGAAGCCGGAACGGACGGCAGCAGTTCGTCGGTCATCACCACGCGACCGGAACGCCCTGCCACATACCTGAGCGACATCAGGTGCTCGTCACGGGTGAAATCTGCCAGCGCATCGGCGATGAAAAACGGCTTGATGTCGCGCATAAACGCGTCGGTGGCGGTGGTCATGCAGCCGATGTGCGCGTAAACGCCGGTGATCAGCAGCTGGTTGCGGCCGGTCTCCTTGAGCATCTGCTCCAGCGGCGAGCGGTGGAACGCGCTGTAGCGCCACTTCACCAGCACTGTATCGGCTTCATCCGGCGTCAGTTCAGCGACGATTCGCTGCTGCTCCGGCGAACGGGTCAGGCCCGGCCCCCACATGTCGTTCAGCAGGGCACGGTCTTCGTCGCTCTGCTCTTTCGGCTGGGCGGTGTAGTAAACCGGGATGTTGTGTTCTTTGCAGTAATCGCGAAGTCTCGCGATGTTCGCCACCACCTGCGCCATCATTGCGCTGTTTTCGCCCCAGAAGTTCAGGAAGTATTCCTGCATATCATGGATCAGCAGCGCGGCGCGCTCTGGCTCAAAGGCCCAGTTCACTTTGTTGTTCGGCAGGTCTGCGGCGGTTGGCAGCGCGTAAGCGGTTAATTTTGGGATAGCCATATTTTTTTCCTCAGCCCTGTGCGCGTTCCGCGAGCCACAGGCGCAGCTGTTTCTTATCGACTTTACCGACCGGCGTTAACGGAAGCGCGTCAACGCTCTCCACGCGGTCCGGCAGTTTGAATTCGGCAACGCCCTGCTCGCGCAGGAAGCGACGCACCTCGACCGCGCGCAGCGGCTGTTTGACCACCAGATACGCGCAGCTTTTCTCGCCGAGCAGGCTGTCTTCCATGCTCACCAGGGCTGCGTGGATCACCGACTCGTGGCGCAGGAGCAGGTTCTCGATCTCCTCAGCGGCGATCTTCTCGCCCCCGCGGTTGATCTGATCTTTCTCGCGCCCCTGCACGGTGATATAGCCCTGTTCGTCGATGGCGATCAGGTCGCCGGAGCAGTAAAAACCGTCGGCGTCAAAGGCGCTGGCGTTGTGCTCCGGGCTGTTGAAATAGCCGCGGAAGGTGTACGGCCCGCGCGTCATCAAACGTCCGACTTCTCCGCGCGGCAACGGATTACCGTGCTCGTCCGCCACCCACACTTCGTCGTCCGGGCACATCGGGCGGCCCTGAGTATTCATGATGCGCTCCGGCGTATCGTCGAGCGCGGTGTAGTTCACCAGCCCCTCGGCCATGCCGAACACCTGCTGAAGCTGGCAGCCAATTTCGGCGGGGATACGCGCGGCAAGGGTGGCAGACAGACGAGCGCCGCCAACCTGTAACAGCGTTAAAGACCGCAGCTGCGCATTCCCCGCCCCTTCGGCAATCGCCTGTAGCCACAGGCTGACCGCAGGCGGAACCAGCGAGGTGACGTTGATCTGATGCTGTTCAATCAGCGGGAAACAGAGCGTAGCGCTTGGGTCATTTGCCAGCACCACGCAGCCGCCAGCGGTGAAGATGCCGAGCGATCCCGGCGAGCTCATGGCGTAGTTATGCGCCGCGGGCAGCGCGTTCAGGTAACGGGTATCGGCGGTGATGCCGCAAATCTCGTTGCTGCGACGAATGCTGTAATCGTAGTCGTTGTGCGTACGCGGGATCAGCTTCGGCGTGCCGGTGCTACCACCGGAGAGCTGAAAGAACGCGACCTCATCGGCAGGCGTCGGGGTCGGAATGAAATTATCCGCCGGGCGCGCAATCGCCGTTTCCAGCGCATGTTCGCCTTTATCGCCGCGCAGCAGCACCACGCGGACCGAGCGGTGTTCGTCCACGAAGGTATTGAGAAACGCTTCATCGGCAAACAGCGGGTGATGGCGATCGGCAATCAGCACCGCCGGTTTAATCTGCGCGGCGTAGGCGTTCAGCTCGCTGCGCTGATGGCTAAAGAGCGCGTTAACCGGCGCAACGCCGATTTGCAGCAAGGCGAAGAAGGTGATGTAAAACTCAGCCACGTTGCCCAGCTGAACGAGCGCCGTTTCACCGCGCACGATCCCCTGAGCCTGTAGCGCAGAGGCCAGGTTGTTGACCTGCTGATTGAACGCGCGATAGGTCAGCCGACGCTCGCCGTCAATGATGGCCACGGCGTCATTGTTGGCCTGATCCGTCAGGATGTGGGTCAGCGGCAGATCCTGCCAGTAGCCTTTCTCACGGTAGCGTCGGGCAAAATCCTCGGGCCAGCGGGTAAAGGGAATGGTCATGATGCGTCCTTAGTGCAAGCCAAATACGTTGAGCATGGTGGAGAGTTTCACTCCGGTTTCACGCCACTCACCCACCGGCGAGGAGGCAGGCACAATGCCCGCACCGGCAAACAGGCGAACGGTATTTTCATGCAGGCGCGCGCAGCGGATGGTCACCACCCACTCGCCGTTACCTTCGCTGTCGCACCAGCCAACGATGCCGCCGAACAGCTCGCGGTCAAACGGCTCCAGCTCGGCGATCAGCTGTTTAGCCGCCTGATGCGGGAAACCGCTCAGCGCAGGGGTCGGGTGCAGCAGGCAGGCCAGAGTCAGGGCGTTTTCGTTTTCACGCGCTTCGCCTTCAATCGGGGTAGCCAGGTGCCACAGCGTCGGCGTGGTGATCAACTGCGGAGAAGACGGCATGGTCAGCTGATGGCTGCGCGGTGCCAGAATGGCGTTCATCGCCTGGGTTACCAGGTCGTGCTCGTGGCGGTCTTTTTCAGAGGCCAGCAGCTTGTTGCCCGCCTCGCGATCCAGCACATCGTCCGGCTGACGGCGCGCGGAGCCTGCCAGCGGCAGCGAGCTAAAGTGCGCGCCCTCTTTGCGCAGCAGCAGCTCCGGGCTGGCGCCAAGCAGCACACCGCCGTCCTCCAGCGGAACGTGGAAGTTAAAGCTTGCCGGGTTCTGTGCGATCAAACGCTCAAGCAGCGCACCGCTATCAATGGTTTTGTCGGTCTCGATATCAATCAGGCGCGACAGCACGACCTTATTCACCTGCGGGGTCGCGGTTAGCGCCGCAGCGCGGGCGACCATCTCTTCAAACACGGGCTGAGCAGGGATCTCGGTGCGCTTTTCCACGTTCAGCGTCTGTGCGCCGGAGAAATAGCGGGAAGACTGCTGGCGCGCCGGGCGAGAGAAGGTCTGCCAGCGCTGTGGGATAAACAGGGACGACGGTTTGCGGGTATCGAACGGGATGGCACCCACCATGATCGGATGGGCAATGCCGCTGGCTTTTGCGTGCCCGAAAGCCTGGGCTAATTTTTGCTGGAAATGGCCTGCCGGATCGTCGCCGCCGACGGCAGACTCAGCGAAACGGGCAAAACAGCCTGAGGTGGTAAAACTGCGATAAGGCGACATAAAGAAAAAGCTGTCTGATTGCAGCGTGGTCGCGGTGTGCTGGATGTCCTCAGCCAATGACGTATCCATATCATCCTCCTAAAATGATAAAAGCAGTAATAATGATTATCATTTATATTTTCGACGGCTAACCTAATCGCACAGCGCCCCGGTGTCAACCGCAGAGCAAGCAACTTGTGCGACTAACGCTTGCATCCCTCTCGCGCAATCATGAAAATGAGAAGCATTAACTTCAACAAAAACAGGATGCCGCGTTGTGAAATTCCCTGCCATTTGCCGTAATACCCTTCTTTTAACAGCACTTTTTGTTTTAGGACTAACCTCAGCTGCCGCCGCCGACTGGCCTCGTCAAGTGAGCGACAGCCACGGCGTTCACACCCTTGAGAGCAAACCAACGCGCATTGTCTCTACCAGCGTGACCTTAACCGGCTCCCTGCTGGCGATTGACGCGCCGGTGGTTGCCAGCGGAGCCACTACGCCAAACAACCGCGTGGCCGATGCGCAGGGCTTTCTGCGTCAGTGGGGGGATGTCGCCAGACAACGTAAGCTCGCGCGGTTATACATTGGCGAGCCGAGCGCCGAAGCGATAGCGGCCCAGATGCCGGACCTGATCCTGATCAGCGCCACCGGCGGGGATTCCGCGCTGGCGCTTTACGACCAGCTTTCCGCCATCGCGCCGACGCTTGTCATTAACTACGACGACAAGAGCTGGCAGGAACTGCTGACACAGCTGGGGACCATTACCGGTCAGGAAAAGCAGGCCGCCGGACGCATCGCCGCGTTTGATAAACAGCTCGCGCAGGTGAAACAGCAGATGACGCTGCCGCCGCAGCCGGTGAACGCCATCGTTTACACAGCCGCCGCGCACAGCGCCAACCTGTGGACCCCGGAATCCGCGCAGGGCAAGCTGCTGCACCAGCTGGGCTTTACGCTGGCCGACCTCCCCGCCGGGCTGCAAACCTCCAAAAGCCAGGGTAAACGCCACGACATTATTCAGCTGGGGGGAGAAAACCTGGCGACGGGGTTGAACGGTGAAGGGTTATTCCTGTTTGCCGGTGACCAGAAGGATGTAGAGGCGATTTACGCCAATCCGCTGCTGGCCCATTTACCGTCGGTGAAAAACAAGCGCGTCTGGGCGCTGGGCACGGAAACATTCCGCCTGGATTATTACAGCGCGATGCTGGTGTTGCAGCGTTTAGAGGCAATTTTTGGGTAATGCCTGCGCCCGGTGGCGCTTCGCTTACCGGGCCTGCGGGTGCAAAATGTAGGCCGGGTAAGGCGAAGCCGCCACCCGGCAAATCACGCCGGAGCACTCTCCTGCCTGAACCGCCGCAACTCCACCAGCGCCAGCACTAAAATCCCGCCAACAAGGGCTAATGCAAACCCGCTGCTGCTCGCCGACGCCACCGGGGTCATCATCGAGCCTAATCCCCCGAGGATCGCCGCGCCAATCGCATCGCCCGTCACGTTCTGCGCGGTCCACAGGCCGTTGATGCGGCCCAGCATCCCTTCCGGCGTCTGGGTCTGGATCAGGGTGTACTGCAGCAGCGAACTGATTGCGCTAAGCCAGCCGAAAATGACCAGACACAGCACGCCCAGCGCCCACACCGGCATCAGGCTGAAGAAGCCAATCGCGATAAACGCCGCCAGGGTCGCCAGCAGCACGATCAGCCCTGGCCGCGCGCTGTGCGCCAGATTTCCACTGGTCAGCGCGCCACAGGCCGCGCCGAGCGGGATCGCCGCATATAATATACCCATCTCCGAAGCGCTCATCTGCCACTCGCCCGCCAGCGCCGGATACAGCACACGCACCGCGCTCGCCATCGTCAGCAGGCCGCCAATCAACGCAATGCCGCCAATCAGCGGGTTGCTGAACAGAAAGCGGATCGCCGCCATCAGCGATTTCAACGGGTGCTCGCGCGGCTGCGGCGGCGGCGGCAACTGCGGCAGACGCAGCAGCGTCAGCGTGGTGATAAAGGTCCCCGCCGCTGCCAGCCCGTAGTTCCATGCCACGTTGCCGGTGGCGAGCAATAATCCCCCCACCATTGGCGAAATTACCGAACCGAGACGCACGGTAAGCATGGTGATCGCCCCGGCCTGCATCAGATTCTCGCGCCCCACCAGCGCAGGCGTGGCCGCCAGCAGCGCCGTCACGCCTAACGAGGCAAAGAAGCCGTCCCATAGCCCCAGCGCGTAAATCGCGATCAGCGATGGCTCCGGCAGCATGGCGTTCAGACACAGCCCGACAAACCCCACCCCGCAGGTCCCGCGCGCCAGCAGGATCAGCTTTTTACGCTCGTAGCGGTCCGCCAGCACGCCGCCGACCATCAGGCCGATAAACATCGCCCCGCCGGTTAAGGTGACGGACAACCCCACCAGCCAGCTGGAGTGGGTCATGGCCTGGATCTGTACCGGCACGGCCACGCCGAGCAGGCCGAGAGATAAAATCGAGATAAAGCGGGCGATAAAGACGGCACGAAACGCCGGGTGAGTCTTCAGCAGGCTTAGATTGAGCAGCCAGGATTTTTGATTCATGACAAGGCCTTGAGTGTATTTCTACCAATTTCATGGCGGCACATGCTAACATAGCCAAATAAGATAGATAACGATAATTACTATCATTATCAAATCATGGATGTTGCTATGTCGTTTTCCTCTTCTGCGGTGCGCGCCATTGCCGTGCCCGTTTTATTGCTGCTGTTACTCCTCGCGATGGCACTCAGCCTGCTGGTCGGCGCGAAGCCGCTTCCCGCGTCGGTGATTGTTGATGCGCTGTCCGGCAGCTGTCAGAGCGCCGACTGCATTATCGTGCTTGATGCCCGTTTACCCCGCACCCTTGCCGGGCTATTGGCGGGCGGCGCCCTCGGCCTTGCCGGTGCCCTGATGCAAACCCTTACCCGTAATCCATTAGCCGACCCCGGTATTCTCGGCGTGAACGCCGGTGCCAGCTTTGCCATCGTGCTTGGCGCGGCGCTGTTCGGCTTCACTTCACCGTCAGAACAGCTGGTGATGGCCTTTTGCGGCGCACTGGCGGCCTCGCTGGTGGTCGCCTTTACCGGCAGCCAGGGCGGCGGCCAGCTTAGCCCGGTGCGCTTAACCCTTGCAGGCGTGGCGCTGGCGGCGGTGCTGGAAGGGTTATCTAACGGCATCGCCCTGCTTAACCCCGACGTCTACGATCAATTACGCTTCTGGCAGGCTGGTTCGCTGGATATCCGCACCCTGGAAACGCTCAGCGTGGTGGTGATCCCGGTGATCATTGCCGCCGCCGTGGCGCTATTTTTAAGCCGGGCGCTGAACAGCCTGAGTCTTGGCAGCGACACCGCAACCGCGCTTGGCAACCGCGTGGCGCGCACGCAGTTAATCGGCTTACTGGCGATTACCGTCCTGTGCGGTAGCGCCACGGCGGTGGTCGGCCCGATTGCCTTTATCGGCCTGATGATGCCGCACATGGCGCGCTGGCTGGTGGGGGCCGATCACCGCTGGTCGTTGCCCGTCACCCTGCTGGCAACCCCGGCCCTGTTGCTGTTCGCCGATATTCTGGGGCGCGTACTGGTGCCCGGCGAACTGCGCGTTTCGGTGGTGAGCGCCTTTATCGGCGCGCCGGTGCTGATATTCCTTGTCCGCCGCAGGCGCGGAGGTGGCGCATGATGGCCCCGTCCCGTCGTTTAACGGTCAGCGTGTCTCTGCTGGCGGTCGCCATCGTGCTGCTTGCGGCCTGGAGCCTGCGCAGCGGCGCGGTGACGCTCGATTTCACACAGGTCTTACATGCCCTGTTCGGCAGCGCGCCGCGGAATATCACGATGGTGGTCACGGAGTGGCGACTGCCGCGGGTAGCGATGGCGATCCTCGTCGGCGCGGCGCTCGGAGTCAGCGGCGCGATTTTCCAGTCGCTGATGCGCAACCCCCTCGGCAGCCCGGACGTGATGGGCCTTAATACCGGGGCGTGGAGCGGCGTGCTGGTAGCGATGGTGCTGTTTGGTCAGCACCTGACGGCCATCACCTTTACGGCAATGGCCGGGGGGATTTTAACCTCGCTGCTTATCTGGGCGCTGGCCTGGCGCAACGGCATCGACACCTTCCGGCTGATCATCATCGGCATCGGCATCCGCGCCATGCTGATGGCGTTCAACACCTGGCTGCTGTTACAGGCCTCGCTGGAGACCGCGGTCTCCGCCGGGCTGTGGTACGCCGGTTCGCTTAACGGCCTGACGTGGGGCAAAGTCTGGCCCGCCGCGCCGCTGATTTTACTGATGTTCATCGGCGCGCTGCTGCTGGTGCGGCGTATGCGTCTGCTGGAGATGGGCGACGACACCGCGAGCGCACTCGGGGTGGGCGTCGAGCGCTCACGCCTGCTGCTGATGCTGGTCGCCGTGTTGCTCACCGCCGCCGCCACCGCCATCGCCGGGCCGATTTCGTTTATCGCGCTGGTGGCCCCGCACATAGCGCGGCGCGTCAGCGGCACCGCGCGCTGGGGCTTAACCCAGGCAGCGCTGTGCGGATCGCTTTTGCTGCTGGCCGCCGATCTCTGCGCCCAGCAGCTGTTTATGCCGTATCAACTTCCGGTGGGGGTAGTGACCGTCAGCCTTGGCGGGATTTACCTCATCGTCTTGCTCGTTCAGGAGTCACGCAAGAAATGACAGACTCAACCCCCCGCTTGCGCGGCGAAAATTTAACCCTCGGCTATGGCAAAAAGATCGTTGCCCGGGACCTGACCGTCGCCATTCCGGACGGTCACTTTACGGCGATTATCGGCCCCAACGGCTGCGGTAAATCGACCCTGCTGCGCACCCTCAGCCGCCTGATGACGCCGGTGGCGGGCAGCGTGTTCCTCGATGGGGAGCAGATCCAGCGCTTCGCCAGCAAAGAAGTGGCCAGACGCATTGGGCTGCTGGCACAAAACGCGACGACGCCGGGCGACATCACGGTGCAGGAGCTGGTCTCGCGCGGGCGCTACCCGCACCAGCCGCTGTTCACCCGCTGGCGCAAAGAGGATGACGACGCGGTCAACCGGGCCATGCGCGCAACGGGCATCACCGATCTTGCTCAGCAGAGCGTGGATACCCTCTCCGGCGGCCAGCGCCAGCGCGCGTGGATTGCGATGGTTCTCGCGCAGGAGACGTCGATCATGCTGCTGGACGAACCGACGACGTGGCTGGATATCAGCCATCAGATTGACCTGCTGGAGCTGTTGAGCGATCTGAACCGCACGCAGGGTTATACCCTGGCGGCGGTGCTGCACGACCTGAATCAGGCATGCCGCTACGCCACGCACCTGATTGCGCTGCGCGACGGCGAGATCGTGGCGCAGGGCGCGCCGAAAGAGATTGTGACGCCGGATCTGATCGCGCGGATCTACGGCATGCGCTGCATGATTATTGAGGATCCGGTGGCGGGTACGCCGCTGGTGGTGCCGCTGGGTCGGCGGTAAACGCCGGGTGGCGGCTTTGCCTTACCCGGCCTACATTTTTCCCCCGTAGGCCCGGTAAGCACAGCGCCACCGGGCATATGCTCTACCCCAATATCCCCTTCAACACCGGTCCTATCCCCTCAAACGCCTGCGGTGAAATGATATCCACGTGGGCGCAGTCCTGGCTGTAGACCTCCAGCTCACCCACCCACGGTGCCCAGGCGACCTGCGGATCCATCGTTCGCGTGCGCTCGGCGACAAACAGCGTCGCTTTGCCATCAAACCGCGAGCTGTGCGCCGTGGTGAGCAGCCGCACCGCATCGGCGTAGTTGCCTTCAATGGCGTTAAACAGTTCGCTGGAGCCTTGCCCCTGCTGCGCGGCGATAAACGCCTGGCGCTCGCGCTCGATTTCAGCCAGCACGTCCGGATCCAGACCGTTGGCCTCTTTCTCCGCCCAGTTCTGGGTTTCCGGCGGCCAGGTATCGAGCAGGCCGAGGAACGCCACCGCTTCACCTTGCTCGCAAAGGCGCGCGGCAATGCCCTGCGCCAGCGTGCCACCCAGCGAGTAGCCAAACAGGTAGTACGGCCCTTGCGGCTGCTGCTTACGCAACGTCTTCAGGTGATGTTCAATCACGCCGTCCAGATCCGCACACTGCTGCATCGGCCCGTTCGGGCGTGGGGACTGAATGCCGATAATCGACCAGCGCGGGCTGAGATAGCGCGCCAGCACGCTGAACTGCCAGGCAAAACCGGACGCCGGATGGAAGCAGAACAGCGTCGGGCCGTCGCTTTCGCGCAGCGGCAGCAGGGTTTCATACCCCAGACGCTGCGCCTGCTCGTCGCTCATCTGCGATCCCAATAGTTCGCTGAGCTTGCCGACCGTCGAGGCAACCATGATCTGCCCCGGCGTGACCTTGCGTTCACACGTGCGGCTCAGCTGTGCCGCCAGGCGCATTGCCAGCAGCGAGTGTCCGCCGAGGGCAAAGAAATCGGCCTCGATATCGTTCACCTCGCAGCCCAGCAGCGCAGAGAACGCCTCGGCAACGGCGATTTCGGTTGCCGTTTCGGGTGCACGGCCAGAGGCGGTACGGGTCAGATCCGGCAGCGGCAGCGCCTTGCGATCCAGCTTGCCGTTGGCGCTTAACGGCAGCGCGCTGATTTGCAGCAGCACCACCGGCACCATGTGCGGCGGCAGTTGCGCTTTCAACGCTGCCAGCAGCGCATCGCGATCCAGCGGCAGGCCGGATTCAGAAACGACGTAGCCCACCAGCTGACGGGCATCGCCGCCCGTGGCCGCCGCCTGGTTGATCACGCAGGCGTGCGCCACGGCCTGCGCCACGTCCGGCAGCGACAGCATCGCGCGGTCGATTTCGCCCAGCTCAATACGCTGCCCGCGAATTTTCAGCTGGTCGTCGCTGCGCCCCAAATATTCCACCGCGCCGTTCTCCAGCCAGCGGGCGACGTCGCCGGTGCGGTACATCCGCTCGCCGGGGGCAAACGGGTCGGCAATAAAGCGGCTGGCGGTGAGGTCCGGGCGGCCAAGATAGCCCTGCGCCAGCTGGATGCCGGTAAGATAGAGATCGCCCGCCACGCCAAACGGCACCGGGCGCATCATCGCATCCAGAATACGCAGCCCGGTGTTCCAGACCGGGAAGCCAATCGGCACGCTGTTGCCCTCGACCGCCGCCAGTTCCGGGCCAAACGCCGGATACCAGCTCACGTCCACCGCCGCTTCCGTGGGGCCGTAGAGGTTATGCAGCGGCGCGTGGGTAAGCTGCTCCCACTCACGGCACAGCCCGGCTGGCAGCGCTTCGCCGCTGCAGAACACCTTATCGAGCGTTTTACAGCAGCCAGCGGTTTCCGGGGTCAGCGAGGCGACAAACGCCGCCAGCATAGACGGCACAAAGTGGGTGGTGGTCACGCCGTAGCGCGCGAAAAAGCGCTGCATCGCCTGCGGATCGCGGTGCGCGTCCGGCTCGGCCATCACCAGCTTCGCCCCGGCGATAAATGGCCACCAGAACTCCCACACCGACACGTCAAAGCTGCACGGCGTTTTTTGCGCCACCACGTCGCGCGCGGTCAGCGGGTAGTGATCCTGCATCCACATCAGGCGGTTGACGATGGCGGTATGCCCCACCATCACCCCTTTCGGGCGGCCTGTCGAACCGGAGGTAAAGATGATGTACGCGGTCTGCTCCGGCGTCGCCAGCCGCAGAGGTTCAACATCCGTGCCCGGCAATAGTGTGTTGTAACTAAAGGAGGCAATGGGCAGATCGCTAAAGCGCGCCAGCTGCTCGTCGGTGGTAATCAGCAGCAACGGCTTCGCGTCCTCCAGCATCATCCGCAGGCGATCGTCCGGGTAGCCGGTATCGAGCGGCAGCCATGCGGCGCCTGCTTCGACGATGCCGTGCAGCGCCAGGGTCAGGAACACCGAGCGCGGCAGCGCAACCGCCACGCTGTCGCCCGGCTTCACGCCGCGTTCACGCAGCAGTTTCGCCAGCGCGACGACCTGCTCGCGCATCTGGCGATAGCTCAGTTCAATGTGCGCATCCGCCAGCGCCGGGGCGTCCGGCGTGTTGCTCGCCTGCTCCGCGACCAGCGCTGCCAGCGTGGTTGCCGGTACGTGATGCCCGGTGTCGTTGATGCGCGCGAGCTGTGCGTACTCTGGCTCCGAAACGGTCTCGACCTCACCGCAGCGCAGGTCCGGATTGGCCGCAAACTGGGCCAGCATCGCGTTCAGGCGTGCGACGTGGCGCTTAAGCGTCGCCTCATCGTAGCGCTGTTTATTGGCGAGGATCTCAATGCTCAGCCCCCCTTGCTCGTCCGGGAACAGCGCCAGTTCAAGGTCGTTAACCGGGCCGGTCGCCAGCGTGTGGGTGGTGGCCTCCACGCCGTCGATATTCAGCTGGTAATCGAACACCTTGACGTTCAATACCGGGCCAAATAGCGCCTCGTCTCCCGCCGCACGCCCGGCGTCGCGGACAATCTGCTCGGCGTCGTAGCGCTGATGACGGCGCATTTTTTTTAACTGGTTCGCCAGGCGCAGCGCCAGCTCCGGCAAGCGCGCCTGCGGATCGATATTTACCGCCAGCGGCAGCACGTTGAGCACCGGCCCGGTGGCGGTAAGCGCTGCGGATCCCATGCGGCGCATAAAGATAAACCCGGCGGCGTAGTCCAGTCGCCCGGTCAGGCGGCCCAGCCACAGGGCCACCAGCGCAAGCGCCAGATCGGTACGCTGCACCTGCCCTGCGGCCTGCGCAAGCTGGCTAAACGCGTGGCGGTCAGCAACCATTTTCAGTCGCAGAATATCAGTGGTGGCCGCCCGACCCGGCAACGGCGCGGCGGAAAGCGAGACCGGAGACGGCAGTTGCCTGCGCTGTTCGGCCCAGAAGGCACCGTCGCGCTGATATGCGTCGCTGTCGCGATAGCGCTGATACTCTTCCACCACCTCGGCAAACGGCGTGAACGGCGAGGCTGGGGTAGCTTCACCGTTTTTCCAGGCACGATAAATCGCGGCGATCTGGCGGGTAATGGCCGGGAAACTGAAGCCATCCACCACTAAGTGGTGATAGCGCTGATACCAGTACCAATGCCCCTCGCCTGCCTGAATCAGCTGATGAAACGCCAGCGGCTGGCCGCCGTCCACGCGCAGGTTTTGCTGAAGGTCGGCCTCCATCAGCGCCACGGCTTCGTCATGCGAACCGACGCGCACTACGGACGGTGCAGCTAAAATCATCGATTCATCGACCCACTGCCACACTTCGCCGTTATCTTCGGTGAAATGCGTGCGCAGGGTATCGGCCTGCATCATGCCCTCGACAATGGCTTTTGCCAGCAGCGGCGCGTCGATGTCGCCCTTAAGCTCGGTGTAGTGTGCCACGCTCCAGGCGTTTGGCAGGGAGGAGAGCTGCTCTGCCATCCAGATGCCGGGCTGGGCAGCGACGAGAGGAAGACGGTTCATACGCTCTCCTTCGCAAAATGAGACGGCATAAGGGTTTGCCAGTGTTCGGCCAGCCAGTGCTGGCACGCTTCCTGAGACTGCGGCTCGCAGACCACGTGCCAGCCTGCGGGCAGATCGCACTGCTGCGGCCACAGGCTGTACTGCGCCTGGTCGTTACGCAAAATGGCGAACTGTCCCTGCGGATTATCGAAAGGATTGCTGAATTCCATACAGACTCCGTTAGTGAATAA
This sequence comes from Enterobacter cancerogenus, assembly GCF_019047785.1. NCBI lineage: Bacteria > Pseudomonadati > Pseudomonadota > Gammaproteobacteria > Enterobacterales > Enterobacteriaceae > Enterobacter > Enterobacter cancerogenus. Next base: position 1,380,206 of record NZ_CP077290.1, read on the forward strand.
GCGGCTGCCAGAGGGTCATGAGCCCCTGCGTCAGCCCACCGCGCCAGCAAAGCGCATCGTGTCCGCCGTCAACCTGACGCCAGATAACCGGTTGCTGTGTGTGTTGTAGTTCGGCGTAAATCGCCTGGTTTGCGCGGAAGATAAGCGGCTCGTTGCGCCCGGCCTCAAGGACAATGCGCAGCCCGTGTGCGGTTTTTTCACCCGCTTTGAGTTGTTCGATAAGCAGCCCGTCCTGCTGCGCGCCACGGTGCGGCCACCAGAAGGAGCCGGACTGGCTGAGCACGCAGCCAAACCGCTGCGGCCAGTTCAGGCCCGCATAAAGGGAGGAAAGCCCGCCGAAGCTCTGCCCCGCCACCAGGGTACGCTCGGCTCGGTCGCTAAAGGGTGTCATGGCTTTCACCTGCGGGAGAAGCTCTTCCTGCACGGCCAGCCAGAACGCAGGGTTGCAGGGCAGTTCGCGGCTGCGGTGCGCGGTATCGATGACGTCGATCAGCACGTAAACCGCAGGCGGCAGCTGGCGTGCCGCGGTAAGCGCCGTCAGCGCAGGCCATACGGGCATACTTTCGGCCCAGAACTGGCCGTCGAGCAGCACCGCCAGCGGGCGTTCGGGGCTGGCGTCACCGGTGGTAAAAATCCAGACGCGGCGGCGGTTGCCCAGCTGCGCGCTGTTCCATTCGATACATACAGGCTGGGTATAAGGCGTTTCAGGATGGTTCCAGCCCGGCTGTAGCGGGGCCTCGGGCATTTCGAGCGCCGAGACGGCGTGACCGCGCCCGCCGCGCCAGCTCTGCGGGTTCAGCGGGTCGGATACCGCGTGCGGGAGGAGCTTGCGCCAGCCTTCACGCAGCGCCATGCGGTCCGGCTGTTCGCCTGCAAACACCGCATCGGCAAAATCGTGTTCGTTATCAGAAGGGATAAAACAGTAGCTGCCGCGCCATTCGCGGCTGAACTCACCCTGCCACTGCCAGACATCGGTATCGGGAAGGCGTTCGAGAGACTGCGGACGAGCATTTTGATGGTGATCGGTGACGCCAGTGATATAAAGCCAGACGCGCTGCGTCGCCGATGTGGCCTGCGTGCCCGCCGGATCGCGCCACCAGAACGTGACGCGATACTTCTCCCCGTCGCGAACCCACTCCGGCCCGGTTTTCGACTGCCACCAGGCTTCACTTCCCGTTGTTAACGCCGTCACTATAACCTCATGTTTAACGAGTCATTTTTTGTTGTAAGACAAAAATTATTGATAATATTATTGATAACTATTTGCATTTGCAATAGCGTAGTGCCCGCGCTGTGGGAAGCGCGCTCATAAATTAATCATGCCACGAATTGTGTGCGCTCGAGGACAGGGCTGCTTACGCAATGGCGGGTGACAACATGCCGCCTCCTCTCCCTTTCGGGAACGGAGACCAGGGGATGCGGCGCGAAAAGCAGGACGTACAATGAATAAGAAGATTCACTCCCTGGCCTTGCTGGTCAACTTAGGGATTTACGGCGTCGCGATGCCTGCGCTGGCTGACGACACCGCCGCCAGCGCGCAGCACGAAGACACGATGGTGATCACCGCCGCAGAGCAGAACCTGCAGGCACCCGGCGTATCAACCATCACGGCTGATGAAATCCGTAAAAACCCGCCCGCTCGCGACGTCGCCGAAATCATCCGCACCATGCCGGGCGTCAACCTGACCGGTAACTCCACCAGCGGCCAGCGCGGCAACAACCGTCAGATCGACATTCGCGGCATGGGGCCGGAAAACACCCTGATCCTGATCGACGGCAAGCCCGTTACCAGCCGCAACTCGATCCGACTCGGCTGGCGCGGTGAGCGCGATACCCGCGGTGACACCGGCTGGGTGCCGCCAGAGATGATCGAACGTATCGAAGTGATCCGCGGCCCGGCTGCAGCCCGCTACGGTAACGGTGCGGCAGGCGGCGTGGTGAACATCATCACCAAAAAATTCGATGACCAGTGGCATGGCTCCTGGAACACCTACCTGAACGCCCCGGAACACAAGGACGAAGGGTCTACCAAGCGCACCAACTTCAGCCTGAGCGGCCCACTGGGCGGCGACTTCAGCTTCCGCATGTTTGGTAACCTCGATAAAACCCAGGCCGATGCATGGGACATTAACCAGGGCCATCAGTCCGACCGTACCGGTGCCTACGCCGACACGCTGCCGGCAGGCCGTGAAGGGGTCGAGAACAAAGACATCAACGGCGTGGTGCGCTGGGACTTTGCGCCTATGCAGTCCCTGGAGTTTGAGGCGGGCTACAGCCGCCAGAACAACCTTTACGCCGGCGACACCCAGAACACCAACAACGACAACAGCTCAAGCGGCCTGGTGAAGAAAAACTACGGTAAAGAGACTAACCGTATTTATCGCCAGAACTTCGCGGTGACCTGGAACGGCGGCTGGGATAACGGCATTACCACCAGCAACTGGGCGCAGTACGAGCACACCCGCAACTCGCGTCTGGGTGAAGGCCTGGCGGGCGGCCTTGAAGGTCTGTTCAACAGCAATAAATTCACCGACACCGACCTGGCCGACGTGATGCTGCACAGTGAGATCAACCTGCCAATTGATTTCCTCGTCAACCAGAACCTGACGCTCGGCACCGAGTGGAACCAGCAGCGTATGAAGGACTCGACCTCTAATACGCAGGCCCAGCAGGGCGGCACCATTCCCGGCATGAGCGACGATCGCAGCCCGTACTCCTCGGCGGAGATCTTCTCGCTGTTTGCCGAGAACAACATGGAGCTGACCGACAGCACCATGCTGACCCCGGCGCTGCGCTTCGACCATCACACCATCGTTGGCAACAACTGGAGCCCGTCCCTGAACCTGTCGCAAGGTCTGGGCGACGACTTCACCCTGAAGATGGGTATCGCGCGCGCCTATAAAGCCCCGAGCCTGTATCAGACCAACCCGAACTACCTGCTGTACAGTAAAGGCCAGGGCTGCTACGCAAGTTCCGACGGCGTGGGCTGCTACATGATGGGTAACGACGATCTGAAAGCCGAGACCAGCATCAACAAAGAGATTGGCCTTGAGTGGAAACACGACGGCTGGCTGGCCGGTGTGACCTGGTTCCGCAACGACTACCGCGACAAGATTGAAGCGGGCTATGCACCAATCGGCCAGACATCCACCAGCAAAGTGACCACCGATATCTATCAGTGGGAAAACGTGCCGAAAGCGGTGGTAGAAGGTCTTGAAGGCTCCCTGAACGTGCCGGTCAGCGACACGATCAACTGGACCAACAACATTACCTACATGCTGCAGAGTAAGAACAAAGAGACCGGCGACCGTCTGTCGATTATCCCGGAGTACACGCTGAACTCTACGCTGAGCTGGCAGGTGCGTCAGGACGTCTCCCTGCAGTCGACCTTCACCTGGTACGGCAAGCAGCAGCCGAAGAAGTACAATTATAAAGGCCAGCCGGTTACCGGGTCTGAGAAAGACGAAGTCAGCCCGTACAGCATTGTTGGCCTGAGCGCGACCTGGGACGTGACCAAAAACGTCAGCCTGACCGGCGGCGTGGATAACGTGTTCGACAAGCGCCAGTGGCGCGCGGGGAATGCCCAGACTACCGGCAACGCCACTACCGGGGCGTATATGTACGGGGCGGGTGCCTATACGTATAATGAACCAGGCCGAACCTGGTACATGAGCGTGAATACGCACTTCTAAGGTGAACGCAAAACGGCAACTTCGGTTGCCGTTTTTAATTTTTGCTCTTGTTTTTGAGGGAGAGTGCCCGGGTGGCGCTATCAGGCCGCATGTTCCCCCTCACCCCTACCCTCTCCCCTAAGAGGAGAGGGAGTTGATAGAGCGAGCGGGGTTTCGTTTCTCTCCCTCTCCCTCTCCCTGTGGGAGAGGGTCGGGGTGAGGGCATCAGGCCGCACTATTCCACAACGTCAGGACAAAAATATGCGCACCACCCACTCCACATTTCGTCTTGCCGGACACGCGGTCCATCAAATCATCTTCAACCCTGCAACCGTCACCGACGCCGATCTTCTCTGGCTCCCCCATCACAATACGCTGGCTCACGCCGCGCCCAAACGGAAAGCCGAACACCTGGCCGGCCGCCTCGCCGCCGCCCATGCCCTGCGGGACTACGGCATCATATCCATACCGGCTATCGGCAGCAGCGGGGAGCCGCTGTGGCCTGTCGGCGTGACGGGCAGCATCAGCCATACGGCCACGCGGGCGCTGGCCATTGTCACGCAAAGCGGGCTTACGGGTATCGACGGGGAAATCATCCTCGCGGATGACGAAGCGGAAGAGATCAAAGACGGGATAGTGAGTCCCGCCGAGGACGCGTTGCTGCGCCACACCGCCCTGCCGTTTGCGCAGGCGCTGACGCTGGCGTTTAGCGCCAAAGAGAGCCTCTTTAAGGCGCTGTTTTCACAGGTTCACGCGATGATGGGCTTTGAGAGCGCCCGCGTCACGGCGCTCGACAAGACGAGCCTGACGCTGGCGCTGACCCGCCCGCTGGCGGGGTTTGCGCAGGATGATGCCTTCATGCTGTACTGGCTGCGCGACGGCAACACGCTGATCACACTGCTCCCGCCCGTTCCCGCCGCTTCGCGCTAACGCTGGTTGCCGCAAAGGTGACAATAAACACCAGCGCGAACAGCACCACGATGGTCGGCGCGGGCGCGCTGTCGAGAAAGAACGAGAGATATACCCCGCTGACCGACACCAGCCCGGAGACCGCCACCGCCACCAGCAGTGCGACGTGGAAGCGTCGGGTGAGCAGCACCGCAATCGCCCCCGGGGCAATCAGCAGTGAAATCGACAGGATGATCCCCACCGCTTTCAGCGTGGCGACAATGGTCAGCGAGACCATGCACAGCAAGCCGTAGTGCAGCCAGCGCGTGCGTAATCCGCTGGCCTGCGCCTGCTGATAATCAAAGCAAAACAGCAGAAACTCCCGCCACTTCACGCCGATAACCAGCGCGATGAGCGCGGCGACGATGCCGCTTTGCAGCATGTCCGCCCCGTTAATGCCCAGCATATCGCCAAACAGAATATGGTCGAGGTGCACTTCCGGCTTCACGGCTATGTACAAAATCAGCCCGGCGGCGAACATACCGGAAAAGACGATGCCCATCACGGTGTCCTGCTTGATGCGGCTGTTGTCCTTGAGATAACCCGTTGCTACCGCGCAGAACAACCCGGCGACAAAAGCCCCGACCGCCAGCGGCATACCGGCCATCCACGCCAGCACCACTCCGGGGAAGACCGCGTGGCTCATGGCATCTCCCATCAGCGCCCAGCCCTTCAGCACCAGGAACACCGATAGCAGCGCGCAGGGAACGGCGACCATCAGCGAAATCAGCAATGCGTTGTTCATGAACGCAAACTGGAAGGGTTCTAATAACAGGGTCATCATGGCTGTACCTCCAGCGCCGCACGCGCCCGTCGGCGGTTAGCCAGTACGCCGTGCTTCGGCGCGAAGACAAACGCCAGCAGAAACAGCAGGGTCTGCGCCACCACGATAATGCCGCCGGTCGCGCCGTCGAGATAATAGCTCGCCCACGCGCCGAGGAAGCTGGTGATACTCCCGATGGCAACCGCAATCATCAGCAGCCGCGGGAAACGGTCCGTGAGCAGCCACGCCGTCGCGCCGGGGGTCACCACCAGGCAGATAACCAGGAATGCGCCGACGGTTTGCAGCGCCGCCACCGTCGAGACCGCCAGCAGCGTGAAGAACAAAATCTTCAGCCGTTCCGGACGCAGGCCGATCGCCCGCGCGTGGTTCTCATCGAAAAAGGTGACCATCAGATCCTTCCATTTGAACAGCAGGACCAGCATCGATACCACGCCGATGATCGACAGCTGGAGGATATCTTCCGGCGCGATGGCGAGGATATTGCCCAGCACGATAGTCTGGATGTTCACGGAGGTGGGGTTCAGAGACACCATAAACAGCCCCAGCCCGAAGAAGGAAGAGAAGATCAGGCCGATTATCGCATCCTCCTTCAGGCGGCTGCGCTGGTTAAGAAACAGCATACTGCCCGCCGCCAGCCCGCCGGATAAAAATGCCCCGAGCGAAAACGGCAGCCCGAGCATATACGCTCCCGCAACGCCCGGCACAATCGAGTGCGACAGCGCATCACCGATCAGCGACCAGCCTTTGAGCATCAGGTAGCACGAGAGAAACGCGCACAGCCCGCCCACCATCGCCGAGACCCACATCGCGTTGAGCATGTACTCATAGCCAAACGGTTCCAGCAGCGCGTTCATGCTCCCTCCCGGCGGTGCGTGACAAAGGGCCGCTCGTCATCGGTGATGATGCGCTCCTCCGAGCCGCTCAATACCACGTGGCGCAGCACGCCGCTAAACGCGCGCTCAAGGTTCTCTGCGGTGAAGGTGGTTTCCGTCGGGCCGCTCGCCAGCACGGTGCCTTTGACCATCACCGTGTAATCGCAGAATTCGGTCACGGACCCCAGGTTGTGGGTCGACACCAGCAGGGTTTTGCCCTCGTCGCGAAGCTCGCGGAGCAGGCCGATGATTTTAGCCTCGGTTTTGACGTCCACGCCGGTAAACGGCTCGTCGAGCAGGATCACCTCCCCCTGCTGGGCGATGGCGCGCGCCAGGAAGATACGTTTCTTCTGCCCGCCGGACAGCTCACCAATCTGCCGGTGGCGCAGATCGAGCATATCGACACGCTCCAGCGCCTGCGCCACGATGCGCCGGTCGTTCTCTTTGGGACGGCGCATAAACCCCATGTGGCCGTAGCGCCCCATCATCACCACGTCCTCAACCAGCACCGGAAATGACCAGTCGACCTCCTCGGATTGCGGAACATAGGCCACCAGATTCTTGCGCAGCGCCAGCGAGGGCGTCATCCCGAGAATGGAAATCGTACCCGTGGCGCGCACAAAGCCCATCACCGCCTTAAACAGCGTCGATTTACCGGACCCGTTCACCCCGACCAGGGCGGCAATCGACCCGCCCGGTACGCTGAACGACGCTTCGCGCAGCGCAGTATGGCCGTTGCGGTAGGTGACGGTGACGTCCTTTACGACAATCCCCTCGTGCATAGTTACTCCTTCATGCCGTCGCGGATGCCCTGTACCAGGGTGCGGGTGGTGACGTTCAGCAGGTCAAGATAGGTCGGCACCGGGCCGTTTTCCGCGCTCAGGGAGTCCACGTACAGCACGCCGCCGTAGTGGATACCCGTTTCGCGCGCCACCTGCCGTGCAGGTTTGTCGGAGACGGTGCTTTCGCTGAATATCGCCGGAATGTGATACGTCTTAACGCTGTCGATGACCTTACGCACCTGCTGAGGCGTGCCCTGCTGATCGGCGTTGATCGGCCAGAGATACAGCTCCTTCAGCCCCAGATCCCGGGCGAGATAGGAGAACGCCCCTTCGCTGGTCACCATCCAGCGCTTGTCTTGCGGGATCTCCGCCACCTGCTTGCGCAGCGGCTCAAGGGTGCGGGTGATTTTCTGCTTGTAGGCCTCGGCGTTGCGGGCATAGGTATCGGCGTTAGCCGGATCGTATTTCGCCAGCGCGTCGCGGATATTGTCGACGTAGATCAGCGCGTTATCGGGTGACATCCACGCATGTGGGTTCGGTTTACCATTATACGGCCCTTCGGTAATGCCCATCGGCGTAATGCCTTTCGTCACCTCCACTTCCGGCACACCGTTGAGGTGCTGATAGAAGCGCTTAAACCACAGTTCAAGGTTCATGCCGTTCGAGAGGATCAGCTGCGCCTTCTGAGCGCGCTTGATGTCGCCCGGCGTCGGCTGATACTCATGGATTTCCGCGCCCGGTTTGGTGATAGAGGTGACCTCTGCGGCGTCCCCTGCCACGTTTTTCGCCATATCAGCGATAACGGTAAAGGTGGTGATGACCTGGAACTTTTCAGCCGCTACCGCGCCAGTGGTGGTCACGGCGGTAAACAGCGCGCTAAGCAGCAGTCTTTTCAATCCTTGCAGTGGGTGCATCGCAGACGTCTCCTGATATGGTTAAAATCAAAGCATAATTAGCCCGTGCTATATTGTATAGCACAGGCTATATTTAAATGAAAATGGTTATCATTAAAGTTATGTCAGCAAAAGGATTAGAAAAGGCGGGAGTCTTGACGGCGTTTAACTGCGCCTGATGGCGCTTCGCTTATCAGGCCTACGGTAAGGGAGTTCAGGCCAGGTAAATCATGGTCACCACCCGACAGAAAGCGGTTTATTGCCCAGCAAGCGCGCTGTAAAACGCAGGGTTATCACGAATCGCATTAAGGACTTTCGCTGCCAGCCCCGTTGGGTTACGACGTTTAGACTCCCAGCTTTTTATGGTATCAACGCTAGTGCCGAGCGCCTTTGCCATTTCGCTTTGCGTAACATTAAGCTGTTCTCTGATTGCACGAACATCGGCGACTTCATAGCGGGTGACTCGGGAGGGTGTTTTTTTTCCGCTATGGATCTCAACAGCCTCTTCAAGCGAAGATTTCAGTTCTTCAAAAATACTCATTCTCAACCTCCACTTACCTGATTGGGGTACATAGTACACCTCTCATCAAGGGCATTGGAAGCAGTATTTCTAAGAACAGAGGTGAGCTTTTTAAGCTGTGCTTTTTCTGTCTCTGTCAGAGTGTCCTTCGTATTTTTTGGATAGGCCATGATGAGATAAATCACCTCTTCCGTGGCCAAAAAGTAAATGACTCTGGCACCTCCTCTCTTCCCCTTTAACCCTGCGGCCATCCTTATTTTACGCAAGCCTCCGGTATGCTGGATCACGTCACCTTTATCAGGCCAGGCAATGAGTTCCTTTTGGAGATCCTTTAATTCATCATCCGAAGCAATACTTTTGATCTGCCGGGTAAAAAGTGACGTCTCGATAAATTCTAACGCGTGGCTCATTCATGATTCCTTCCCTGAATGCAGCAAAAGCCTGAATGCATCAACATCAGGCTTTTACTGCAATATGACTCGTCCGGGAGCCATATTGCGCCTTACCACTGTATTTATACACAGTCTAAAAGTATTTTAAGAATCCGTTTAGACATCCGGGAACATCACGCTATTTCCCGGCGCTTCCCTGTGCAGGTGGATAAAGTTCAGGTGCCGTTCATACTGATCCAGAATGTCTGTAATCACCTGCTCCTTGCTGTAATCCATCAGGTCATTGCCCTGACTGCCTTCCAGCAGGAACGTCTCAAGCCGGTAGTAGGTCGATTTCCCGCTACGTGCGCGATAGGTAAACCCAGGCACGGAATACTGCTGCGGCCAAATCTGGTAGACAAAGTTCTGCTCGTCGCCCATATGCACCAGCAGATCCAGGTGCCCCAGGGTTTCGCCCTCTTCCGGCGGCAGGCTTTTCAGCTCGACGTGCGCGCCGCGCAGCTTCAGCTCCTGGGCCACCTCTTCCATTGCCGGGAAGCAGACCGTCTCCATCATCTGTTTGGTGTAACGCGTGCCGGGGTAGTTCATCAGGCGCGACAGGCGTTTTTTCCAGCTCAGGCGGTCCTGCGAGCCCATCGGGCGCGGGGCGGTGTCGCGGCTGGCGCTTTCGCGGCGGTAGTCCTCTACCTTCAGCGATTTGTACAGCCCGGCCATCACGAAGAAGATAACAAAGCTGAACGGCAGCCCCATGATCACCGTGGTGTTCTGCAGGGCGGAAATACCGTTGGTCATCAGCATGCCGAGCGTCAGCAGGCCAATGGCGACCGACCAGAAGATGCGGATCCAGTTTGGCGCGTCGCTGTTGATGTCCTTCAGCTTCGAGGTGAAGTTCCCCAGCACCAGCGCGCCGGAATCCGCCGAGGTGACGTAGAACAGCAGGCCGGTAATGGTCGCCACGGAGGCGCTAAAGGTAAACGCCGGATACTGCGCCAGCAGGCTGTAGAAGCCGCGCTCCGGGTGCGCCATCGCCTCCTGGGCAAACGCCGCGTCGCCGTGAATAATCTCGTGCAGCGCGCTGTTGCCGAACACTGACAGCCACAGCAGCGTAAAGGTGAACGGGATAATCAGCGTTCCCAGCACGAACTGGCGGATGGTGCGCCCGCGCGAAATACGCGCCAGGAACAGGCCGACAAACGGCGACCAGGCCACCCACCACGCCCAGAAGAACAGCGTCCAGCTGTTCATCCACTCCACCGGGCGGTCAAAGGCGAAGCTGTTCAGCGTCATGCCCATAAAGCGGTTCACGTAATCGCCGACGTTAAGCACCAGCGCGTTGAGCAGGAACGAGGTGTCGCCCATAAACAGCACGAACAGTATCAGCCCCAACGCCAGCGCGACGTTCAGCTCGGAGAGCACGCGGATCCCTTTATCCACGCCGGAGGTAACCGAAATGGTGGCGATAATCACCGACAGCGCAATCAGCGCCGCTTTGGCCGCCATCGAATCCGGAATATCAAACAGCACGCTCAACCCGTAGTTGAGCTGCACCACGCCAATCCCCAGCGTGGTGGCGATGCCGAAGATGGTACCGATCACCGCCGCGATATCCACGGTATGCCCAATCGGCCCGTTAATTTTTTTGCCGAAAATCGGATAGAGCGCAGAGCGGATGGTCAGGGGCAAATTATAACGATAGCTAAAGTATCCGAGCGCCATCCCCATCAGGGCGTACATCGACCAGCCGGTCAGGCCGTAGTGGAACAGCGTCCAGACCATCGCCTGGCGCGCGGCCTCAATGGTCTGCCCCGCCCCTTCCGGCGGCTGCATATACTGTGTCACCGGCTCGGCCACCGAGAAGAACATCAAATCGATACCGATGCCTGCAGCAAACAGCATGGCGGCCCAGCTCAGCAGGCTAAATTCGGGCTTTGACTGCTCTGGCCCGAGCTTCACCGAACCGAAGCGCGAGCAGGCAATGCACACCACGAAGACGATATAGAGCGTCGCCGCCAGCAGATAGTACCAGCCGAAGGTTTTCGACACCCAGTTGAGGGTGCGCCCGATCCACTCGGCAGAAAAATCACGAAAGAAGATCGTCGTCAGGGAAAACAACAAAATCAGCCCGGCGGAAGTATAAAAAACGACCGGGTTGATTTTGTCTTTTTCTCTGTCCTGTGAAAGGTCTGTCATCCAGTATCCCCACTGTTTTTGTAACTATTGAAATCCAAATCCGCAACAATTAAGACACATTTTATATTGAACGTCCAATCAAAAACCGCTTTAATGTATTACCAACGCTGATGAATGGAGTGGCAAAAATGCCCAAACTGGGGATGCAGCCGATCCGGCGCAGGCAGCTGATCGACGCCACGCTGGAAGCAATTAATGAAGTGGGAATGCACGACGCCACCGTGGCGCAGATCGCCCGCCGGGCGGGGGTATCCACGGGGATCATCAGCCACTACTTCAAAGACAAAAACGGCCTGCTGGAAGCGACCATGCGCGACATCACGGGCCAGCTGCGCGACGCGGTGCTGAACCGCCTGCACGCCTTGCCGCACGGCAGCGCCGAACAGCGTTTGCAGGCAATTGTCAGCGGCAACTTCGATGAAACCCAGGTCAGCAGCGCAGCAATGAAAGCCTGGCTGGCCTTCTGGGCGAGCAGCATGCACCAGCCGATGCTTTACCGATTGCAGCAGGTGAGCAGCCGCCGCCTGCTGTCGAACCTGGTGTACGAGTTTCGTCGTGAACTGCCGCGTGACCAGGCGCAGGAGGCAGGCTACGGGCTGGCGGCCCTGATCGACGGGCTGTGGCTACGCGCTGCCCTCAGCGGCAAACCGCTGGATAAAACCCTGGCCCAGTCGCTCACCAGCCACTTTATCAGCCAGCATTTACCGACCGATTAACCGAGGAGAAAGTATGTCCCGAATGGCAGAACAGCAGCTTTATATCAATGGTGGTTATACATCCGCCACCAGCGGTCGCACCTTCGAGACCATCAACCCGGCCAATGGTGACGTCCTGGCGACGGTGCAGGCCGCAGGTCGCGAGGATGTCGATCGCGCGGTAGAAAGCGCACAGCGCGGGCAAAAGATCTGGGCGGCGATGACCGCTATGGAGCGTTCGCGCATTTTGCGCCGCGCCGTGGAGATCCTGCGCGAGCGTAACGACGAGTTGGCAAAACTCGAAACGCTGGATACCGGTAAAGCGTTTTCTGAAACCAGCACCGTGGACATCGTCACCGGTGCGGACGTGCTGGAGTACTACGCGGGGTTGATCCCGGCGCTGGAAGGCAGCCAGATCCCACTGCGTGACACCTCGTTCGTTTACACCCGTCGCGAGCCGTTAGGCGTGGTGGCGGGGATCGGCGCGTGGAACTACCCGATCCAGATCGCCCTGTGGAAATCCGCGCCGGCGCTGGCGGCGGGCAACGCGATGATCTTCAAACCGAGCGAGGTCACCCCGCTCACCGCCCTGAAGCTTGCCGAAATTTACACCGAGGCGGGCCTGCCGGACGGCGTGTTTAACGTCCTGCCGGGCGTCGGGGCAGAAACCGGCCAGTTCCTGACCGAACATCCGGGCATCGCGAAGGTCTCCTTTACCGGCGGCGTCGCCAGCGGCAAAAAGGTGATGGCAAACTCGGCGGCCTCGTCCCTGAAAGAGGTGACGATGGAGTTGGGCGGCAAATCACCGCTGATTATTTTCGACGATGCGGATCTCGATCTCGCGGCAGACATCGCCATGATGGCCAACTTCTTCAGCTCCGGCCAGGTGTGCACCAACGGCACCCGCGTGTTTGTGCCTGCGAAATACAAAGCCGCATTTGAGCAGAAAATTGTCGAGCGCGTGGGTCGCATCCGTGCGGGCGATCTGTTCGATGAAAACACCAACTTTGGCCCGCTGGTCAGCTTCCCGCACCGCGACAACGTGCTGCGCTACATCGCCAAAGGCAAAGAGGAAGGCGCGCGCGTACTGTGCGGCGGCGACGTGCTGAAAGGTGAAGGCTTTGACAACGGCGCGTGGGTGGCCCCGACCGTGTTCACCGACTGCACCGACGAGATGACCATCGTGCGCGAGGAGATCTTCGGGCCGGTGATGTCCATTCTCACCTATCACACTGACGAAGAAGCCATTCGTCGCGCCAACGACACCGACTACGGCCTGGCGGCGGGCATCGTCACCGCCGATCTGAACCGCGCCCACGGTGCAATCCACCAGCTCGAAGCGGGCATCTGCTGGATCAACACCTGGGGTGAATCCGCTGCGGAGATGCCGGTCGGCGGCTATAAACACTCCGGCATTGGCCGCGAGAACGGGGTGATGACGCTCCAGAGCTATACCCAGGTGAAGTCCATCCAGGTTGAGATGGGTAAATTCCAGTCCATATTTTAACCGGGAGGTTTATTTGCAATTTGACTACATCATTATTGGAGCCGGCTCTGCCGGCAACGTGCTGGCAACACGACTGACTGAAGATCCGAACACCACCGTACTGCTGCTTGAAGCGGGCGGCCCGGATTACCGTTTTGACTTCCGCACCCAGATGCCCGCCGCGCTGGCGTTTCCGCTGCAGGGCAAGCGCTACAACTGGGCGTATGAAACCGAGCCAGAACCGTATATGAACAACCGCCGCATGGAGTGCGGACGCGGTAAAGGGCTGGGCGGCTCATCGCTGATCAACGGCATGTGCTACGTGCGCGGTAACGCCATGGATCTGGATAACTGGGCGAAGGAAGCCGGGCTGGAGCACTGGAGCTATCTCAACTGCCTGCCCTACTACCGCAAGGCGGAGACGCGCGACGTGGGGCCGAATGACTACCACGGCGGCGACGGTCCGGTGAGCGTTACCACCTCCAAACCGGGCGTGAACCCGCTGTTTGAGGCGATGGTGGAAGCGGGCGTGCAGGCGGGTTATCCGCGCACCGACGATCTCAATGGCTACCAGCAGGAAGGCTTCGGGCCGATGGATCGCACCGTCACGCCGCAGGGCCGACGCGCCAGCACGGCACGCGGCTATCTGGACCAGGCGAAACCGCGCCCGAACCTGACCATCCGTACTCACGCCATGACCGATCACATTATCTTTGACGGCAAACGTGCGGTGGGCGTCGAGTGGCTGGAGGGCGAAAGCACTATCCCGTCGAAAGCAACGGCGAACAAAGAAGTGCTGCTGTGCGCGGGGGCGATTGCCTCTCCGCAGATCCTTCAGCGTTCCGGCGTGGGCAACGCTGAACTCCTGAAGCAGTTCGACATTCCGCTGGTGCATGACTTACCCGGCGTGGGTGAGAACCTGCAGGATCACCTGGAGATGTATCTCCAGTACGAGTGCAAAGAGCCGGTCTCCCTCTACCCTGCCCTGCAGTGGTGGAACCAGCCGAAAATTGGCGCGGAGTGGCTGTTTGGCGGCACCGGCGTGGGCGCAAGCAACCACTTCGAAGCGGGCGGGTTTATCCGCAGCCGCGAGGAGTTCGCGTGGCCGAATATTCAGTACCACTTCCTGCCGGTGGCGATTAACTACAACGGCTCGAACGCGGTGAAAGAGCACGGTTTCCAGTGTCACGTCGGCTCCATGCGCTCGCCGAGCCGCGGGCACGTGCGGATCAAATCCCGCGACCCGCATCAGCATCCGGCGATCCTGTTTAACTACATGTCCCACGAACAGGACTGGCAGGAGTTTCGCGACGCGATCCGCATCACCCGCGAGATCATGCACCAGCCCGCGCTGGACAAATACCGTGGCCGGGAAATCAGCCCGGGCGTGGAGTGCCAGACCGACGAGCAGCTGGACGAGTTCGTGCGTAACCACGCTGAAACCGCCTTCCACCCGTGCGGCACCTGCAAGATGGGCTACGACGAGATGGCGGTGGTAGATGGCGAAGGCCGTGTTCACGGGCTGGAAGGGTTACGCGTGGTGGATGCGTCGATCATGCCGCAAATCATCACCGGCAACCTGAACGCCACCACCATTATGATTGGCGAGAAAATTGCCGATGCGATCCGCGGGCGCGAGCCGCTGGCGAAAAGCACGGCAGCCTATTATGTGGCGAACGGCGCACCGGTGCGCCGGTAACGTGCCGAGGGGCTTGCTAACGCAGGCCCCTGTTACCGCTTAATCGTTAACGCACGAGGCGATCGTCCGGTCAATGTCCGCGCTGGTCTGTTTCGACCCCGCAATCAGGGTGATGCTAATCCCCTTCTCCCCCGTCAGCTGATACATATCTATCTGCGCAATCCGCTCGCCCCCTTTCTCAATATCAAAAAAGTTAGGGCTGTCCCGCTCGGGAATAATGGTTTCCACCTCATACCCCGCGGCGCTAAGCAGATTTCGCATACAGATATAGTGCCCCTCCAGCCCCGTTTCTGCAGATGCGTAATAGGATTGATACACCGCGGAATTGCCGAAGGGATGCAGCACGCCGCATGCCGTCAGGATCGTGGCGAAGACGATCAAACACACAAATCTCATGTTATTTCCCGTTACGTAATGCGCCCCTGAACCACTCAGAAGCAAAAAATTTTATAAGATAATGTTGCCGTTACTGCATACAAAGTCGCTGAACGGCGCGGGTTTTTTAAAATAATAGCCCTGCGCTTTCATGCACCCCAGGTCAATTAATTTCAACCGTGTAGCGTCATCTTCAATGCCTTCAGCGATAAGCGGAACGGAAAACCCGTTGGTTAACGTCACGATAGAGGAGATAATTGACTCGCATTTTTGATCGGTTAACACACCCGCCGTAAAGGTACGATCTATCTTCACCGCGTCAAACGGTAAAATATTCAGGTAAGAGAGGCTGGAAAAGCCTGAGCCGAAATCATCGATAGCCACAGTGATGCCGTGTCGGCGAAGATACTGCAACGTTTTCCGGGTACGCTCAATTTCCTGAAGCAGTACCGTTTCGGTGATTTCGATGCAAATATTTTGGTTCTTCAAACCGTTTGATTTAATGGCGTCCAGTAAAAACCAGGCGAAATCCGCGCTCAGCAGCTGTCTGGCGGAAATATTAATATGCAGTTTAAAATCGTCTGACGCGCCACGCGTAATCAGATCCGCCAGCTCAAGGCAGGCGCGCTCAATAATCCAGTTACCTAAAGGCAATATTAATCCCGTCTCTTCCGCAAGCGCGATAAACCTGTCAGGCGGCACAATCCCCATCTCTTTGGAATGCCAGCGTATCAGGCACTCGCCCTCAGTGCATTGCCCGGTGCTGAGATCGACAATAGGCTGCAGAACCAGATGGAACTCCTGGTTATAGATGCCCCGGCTTAAGTTTTCATGTAACTGAAGGTTATAGACTTCCTGAGCGTGCATGGACTCTGTAAACAGCATGGCATGACAGGTCGTGCTTTTACGGGCGTATTCGAGCGCAATCCCGGCGTTCATTATCGCTTCCGTCAGCGTACTTTTCGTCACCCGGCTCAGGACAGCCCCCGCATAACCGGTAAAAACAAACTTCTTAGGCAGGGACTCCTTCGGGTGGTATTTATCAGTAAACAGGTTGGTGATGAGCTGTTGATACCATTCCACATCAGCGTGTTGATGCATCCCGGGGAAAATGGCAATGAATTTATCGACCGCATCGCGACATATCAGGGTACCCTGAGGAAAAGTCGTTTGCATTTTATCGATAAACGCCCGGATAAATTCATTGCCATACTCATATCCAAGGGAGTTTGTAATCGCGTTCATATTATCAACACTGATAACCGCCAGGAGATTCCTTTGCGCAAAGGTTTCCTCTTTACTGGTTAAGCCTGCACGCGTGAGCAGTCCCGTGGTGGCATCCAGGTTGATTTGCTTTTCAAGCGCGTCGAAACTTTTCGCCAGGTGACGAGACAGCTTCCAGAAGGATTGCTCAAGCTGGGCAATTTCGGGAAAAACCCACTTATCTTCCGGTAACGTCCAGCGGTAGCTGGTAAGTTCATCTGTTTTATTTAATATCGCGCGAAGCGGGGATATCACTTTTGATACCACAACGAGTATGAGTATTAACCCAAGCGAAAATATCCCGAACAAGCCTAAAAAGCCGAGGTATTTAAAGTTCTCCAGCTCTTTAAGCATGATTTTCTCAGGAACAATAATCACGCTTTTCCAGTTCAACAGATGGTTATTATCCATTAATGGCAGTACCAGAACAAAATACTGCGAATCGTTTACACTGATACGTGATACACGCGCCGGTAGTTTATGGTCAATTAACTGCCCTACCTTTTTTACCACCGGCAGGGAGGAGTCCTTCAAATAGGGGATATCAAAACCGTGCTGATCGGTTAATCGCCCATGTTTGTCTCCCCGGGTTAAAGAGCTGTCAGAGGCGGCCACAATCTGATTATTTTCATTCACCACGATCAGGATACTGCCGTCAAAGGGTTTGATCTTCTCAAGAGACTTATTGAGCTCCGTTAAGCGAAGATCGCTTGAAACCACACCGATGAACTTCCCGTTGAGATCGTAGGTGGGTGAACTGTAAGAGATACTTACCGCGCTGGTCGAGTTCATGTCGCGGTAGGCATTGGTCCAGGACGATTTTTTCTCTTTATACACCTGGGCATACCACGGCCGCTGAAACATATCATAGCCTGAAATCACATCATCAATGCCTGAGGCTTCCGAGGTGCCGCTATAAAAAGTCAGGTTATTACCCGTGCTTTTTGACTTTTGCGTCAGGTATTCTTTGTTTTGTGCGCTTAACTCCCTGGCGATACCGACATAGTCGCCCTCAACCGATCCAAATGCCGTTGAGCTTAAGTAATAGTTATCTGCAAAAACGGTTTCCATGACGTTGAGCAGTTCGGAACGGACCTTCACCAGATCGACATGCTCGCGGGTATTCTTTTGCAGCGCATGCGTAATAATGGAATTCACCTGACGCGGGGTATCAATATAGTAATTGATGGTATTTTTTATCGTTTCCCCCTTTGAGCTGATGATCTTATCGCTCATGGTGTTCAGTATGTCCTGACTGGCATGTTTAAGCATAAAGAACACGGTGCAGAAAACCGTCGCGAAGGTGATCGCTAAAAACAGCAGAATGGTATGCAACAATGTCAGAGGATAGATCCTGGCGTTAAACGCATTACTCATGATATACCCCTCCCTTGCCATTATTTTTCATTTTATAGATAGCTTTATCGGCTAAATTAAAACTGTTGACGAATGAATCATTAAAGTCAGCCATACCGATAGAAACGGTCGGCAGGGTGATTTCTTCCCGGTTCACCATCAGCGTCTTTTTTTCCGGCCTGGCGATTCTGCGCGCGATCTTTTTGGCTTCTTCGAGCGTGGTGTCATGCAGCATGACCAGGAATTCATCGCCGCCAAACCGAATGACAATGTCATGACTCCTGACGGACTGAGAGATATTGCGGGCAATTTCCGCCAGAACCACATCTCCCGTGTAGTGGCCATATTTATCATTGACCCGTTTGAAATCATCAACGTCTACGATGAGCAGATGTGACGACTGGTGCGATTTCAACGCCACGTCCAGATAATTCCGGTTATATACTTTGGTCAGCGAGTCCCGATAATAATCCTTTGCCAGTAACTTGAACCGGGTGGTGAGGTAATAATGATAAACCGTCCGCACCAGGGAAATTAACAGCGGGAGGCAAAGCAGCAGTGATAGCTTAATCCAGGTCGTTCTGCGGGTAGAACGCTGGTTAACAGATTGAATTTCCCTGGCAAAGTTATCCGTTGCAAAGTACGTCCTCATTTTAGCGATATTATGCCGGCTCGCGGCCAGCATCATCGCCTTCGTTTTATCAAGTTCAGGGCTAACGATAGACGCAGGCAGCGCACTGCTCTTAAGCGCAGTGATATAGTGTTGATAGGTAGTGCGCAACTTTCCCCCCTGATTGGGATTGGGGGTGGAAGAGTACAGGAAATCCTCGCCTATCGCCTCGATTAGCGCATTTTTCTTTATCAGGATATTGATTTTTTGCTCAGTGTCATTCATCTCTTTGTCTGTTTTTTTATAGCCTATGAACAGACACATCGGGCTAAGAATAAAGATAATAAATGAAATTATGAACTGTAATCGTGGCGTCATTTCATTAACCTGTATATGCAATATATAAACTCACAAAAAGAGCGCGTTGAGAGTCATATCTTTTTAGCCAGAGAGGCGGATCTCCCTGGCAGGTCGAAAACTCTATACCTTTGCGTTACCCGTAACAATAGTCATCCCTGCGAATTTACACATTAATTTCGCTATTATTTTTGATTATTGTTAATAAGAAAAAGTAGTTAATTGAAGGAATGACTGAAGTGATAAATACATTTTAAATGTAATGATTAAATATTTCATAATTGTTACTCAATATTTAACAATACTTACTACCAGCAACAGCAAGTGGCGATAAAACGCGCGAAACAACGGAAATCCGACTCCTGAATTCAACTAAATGTGCATAATTAAACTAAATTTTAGCTTTAGGATAATGTCACCTTTCCGTTAAATATCGTTTCACGTTCCCTTACCTTTTTATATTTGATGGTCATTTATTACTAGGAAAAAAATAATAATACACCGTCAGCTGATTCTTTTATTTCGGCGACTGCTCGTCATTCAGTAATAAATGTCGCATGACCCCTCTTCTCTACCACTGCCCTTACGGTGACCATTTTCTCTACCCCTTCGGGATATCTAAAAACCACTCACTTTGTTACAGGTCAAACTACAATCAATCATTTGTTGAAAACACAACTTTTTGTTAGTATTTTCTTCGCAATCCGGACCGTCATTGAGGTAAAGAAAGAATGCTGAACGTTAAGGCCCTGCTGAAGGCCACTCTGTTTTCCATGAGCCTGATGCTCAGTGGCTGTGTGATCGGCGGGCACGCTTCCCACGATCGCCATCACCCGGACCATCATTCCTGGCACCATGAGTCCTCACATTATCATGGCTACCATCACCATCATTGATGGCCAGGCCAGTGCGTATCAGAACATCGTTATCGGGGATGGAGTATGTTTGAAGACAACCAAAAAAAGCTCTACATCATTGTCAATCGTCAACAGGATCCGGCACTGCTTCTGAATGCCACCGCCCATGTCGCGGCCGGTATCATGCGCAAAGCCGAAGACGTGCTGTTTAATGATTATCCGAATGCAGAGAGCGGGCTGCGTGCCTCGCTTAGCCACTATCCGGTGGTGATCCTGCAGGCAAAAAATAGCAATCAATTAAAAACAGCGCTGCTTAAGTGTCAGGAGGCGGGCATAGAAACCAATTTCTTTACCACCACCATGCTGGGGCCTTCCAGCGAAATTCAGATCCGCGACACGCAAAAAGCCGCCCTGGATTCGCTCGAGTTTGTGGCTATCGCGCTTTACGGCGATACCGACTCAATGGCATGTGTGACCAAAAAATTCTCTCTCTATAAGCAGGCCTAAGTCGCCAGAAACAATGTCATCCTGCGCATGGTGCACAGGGTGACAGGTTACGCCCTGCGGCACCGTTCTTCAGTTGATAAACCGATTTTGTTTTACGGAACACCACTATGATTAAAAAGATTGTCACCTTTTCTCTGCTGATCGTTCTGATCATCGCCTGCATTGAAATCGTGCTTATGGAAAAAAACCACGTCAATTATTTCCGGGACGGCGTGAGGAACGTTGAGGAAGTTTTAACAATTTGGGATGAAAACTAACCAGGCTAGAGCATTTCTCGTTTAAGCGCTCTCGACATTGCAACGATAACGCTGCACTACCCGAAAGAAAGAAGCACATTGCACTGATCATTTATTATCCGCCCGGGTCGGTGAACCTATTCCATCATGTAAAAAAACCAACGAAATGTTGTGAATACGCTCTTCATTTTGTTAATTTTTCCACTTAATTTTTTATTATTGCATTTCTGAGAGTAAATATTTGACAGGATGCCCGCCAGATGCTTTTACAATAGAATCAAATTGATAGGGGATAACTATTTTGCACGTTTTACCAATATAGATAACCTGTTAAAAAAGAGCATGTTTTTAATTAAAGGTAAATTAATGGTAACGTCGAAAAATTGGATTTCTTTAGGCTCCATTGTCAGTCCAATTACTGGAACATTTTTTACGACAATCATTACTCAGCATAATCATAAATATGTACTTTGGTACAAGGGCGACTATCTCATTAAAACCGGCGACTTGATTAAAGTCTGTAACAGCGGCTTTCTTATTGCCGACCAGTTACGGCAAATCAATATCATCCAGATAGATAAGCATAGCGCCACGCTCTGGCGGGTAATGCAGAACATGTCCAGCTGCCCAGGCGACACCGAACCCGAGAACATGCACTGTACCTCCACAGCGCGATGTATCTTTACTACCTGCCCTCACGGCAAAGTGAAGCCCGTAAGCGCATAGGTTAATCACAACCTGTTCATCAGTCTGCCTCTCTTGCAGAGGCCTGTTTCTTCTGGCCTCCTCAATGCATTGATTAGCATTATTCAACAATTCGTCCCGCGTTTGCCCTCCAGCCTCTGTTTACGCCCTTCTGTCCCCATCGACATGCCCTTGCCGTAAGGCTTTATGCCGCAATATCCAAATACAACTTTTTGTTGATTATTACACATAGAGCGTATAATTTACCCTGACCAGGCTTTTCTGATTTCCTTCAACCGTACGGGATGGCGATCAACATGAAGGTCTACACTGTCATCTGACAACGCTGCATACGAGGGAGTAAAAATGAAATCAGATTACGCCAAAGAGATTGAACTGATTTCCGGGCCGCTGGAAGCGGCAATGGACGCGCTGGCAAGCACATTATCGGCCAATCAGGAGGTGGTGCTGCATAACCTCACCAGGCCGGAGTGCTCGGTTGTCAAAATCATCAACGGCCACGTTAGCGGCAGAAAGGCCGGTGACAATCTCCTGTCCGGCCCTGAGAAGGACAAAGGGTTCGCCCTGTTGCTTAAAAACCGCCAGGACAGTACCCCGGTCACGGTAAAAGATTATAAAACCGCGACGTTATCAGGAAAGATCCTCAACAGCGCCTCGACGCTCTATTTCAGCGAAGACGGTATTCCCCTGATGGCCTTCTGCATCAACGTCGATACCTCGCCGTATGAACAAATGCGCAAAAGCCTGGACGCCGTGATGGCCTGCGCGCGCCCTGACTCCGACGCACAGGATATTAATCTCGGCGGCCTGATTGAGCAGTCTATTCAGGAAATTATTGATAAGCATTCGGTTCCGGGTAAGAAAATCCAGAAAGCACAGCGGCTTAAAATCGTTGCTGAAATGCACGCTAAAGGCATTTTTAAAATGCGGGGCGGCGTTCAGCACGCGGCCCAGGCCTTGGGCATAACACGTTATACGGTTTATAACGATCTCGAGGTATTGGGTGAAAAATAACGGGCAGCAACGCATTCCGTTTTACCAGGTAGACGCGTTCTCTAACGGGCCTTTTACGGGCAATCCGGCGGCGGTTTGCCTGCTGGATGCGTGGCCGGATGACAAAGTTCTGCAGCGCATCGCCACGGAAAACAATCTTTCTGAAACCGGGTTTGTCATTAAACAGGGCGACGATTTCGGGCTGCGCTGGTTTACGCCCGCGGTAGAGGTGGATCTCTGCGGCCATGCGACGCTCGCGGCGGCCAGCGTCCTGCTGAGCCGTAACGAGGCGGGCGAGCGGATGCGCTTTCATACGCGCAGCGGCGTGCTGACCGTCACCGCCTGTAACGGCGTTTATACACTCGATTTTCCGCTTGTGACGCCCGTCAGGATCGCCCCGCCGCAAGGCCTGTTCGCGGCGCTGGGGCTTCACGAGGACGCGGGCGAAGTCTGGCAGGCATCCGACCTTATCGTGGTTATTAATGATGAAAACTCGCTGGATTTGCTGAAGCCGGATTTCAACGCGCTGGAAAAATTCGATACCCGCGGCGTTGTGGTCACGGTAGCGTCACGCGACGTCGATTTCCGCTCCCGCTGGTTTGGCCCGCAGGTTGGCGTGAACGAGGATCCGGTCACGGGTTCCGCACACACCTTCCTCGCCCCGCTGTGGAGTGAGAAGCTCGGGAAAAAAACGCTTCATGCGCAACAGGGCGGCAGCCGCAAAGGTGAGCTGACCTGCGAGATAAAAGATAACGGACGCGTCGCACTCTCCGGTGAGGCATGTCTGATTATCGAAGGCGCGTATATTTTGTAAACACACGGACGTGTGTTTTTTCTTTATTATTATTAAAGACGAATTACTATTTTTTTAGCAAAAAAGACATAACCCATTATTAATCAGCATGAGAATTATTCCGTGACGTTATCCAAAAGCGTTACCGCGCTTATTGCTGCGGTATCCATAGAAATTATTGCCACAACGTTATTATCGTTATCAAATAGTTTTCAGCGCCCTACCATTGGCATGACGGCAATACTGTTTTATGGCATAAGTTATTATTTCTTATCCGTCGCGTTACGCAGAATTCACATTGGCGTAGCATATGCCATCTGGTCTGCGGTGGGCATACTCAGTATTACCTATATTCAGACGCGCTGCTTCGATTATATTCTGACGCAGAGCGCATGGATCGGCGTCTGCCTTGTGATAAGCGGCACGGTAATTTTAAACCTGGCCATTAAACAAAAATAAATCACGCGACGAATCATGATGTTTACACTATTGACTTACCTCTTCTGGCTGATTATTTCAGTCACCATGGAAGTTATTGGTACGCTACTGCTACCCCAAACGGATAACTTTAAAAATAAATCCGTGACGCTTTTATGCATGGTCTGTTACGTCATGTCCTTTTATGCCCTGTCAATGCTGATGGATGCGGTAACACCGGTCGTCGCTTATGCCGTCTGGTCAGGTTTTGGCATTGTCATGATCGCGTTGATGAGCAGCATCTTTTATCAAATGCGCAGCAGCGTGCTGGAAAAGGTGGGGATCTGCTGCATCGTGGCCGGTCTGATTGTGATAGCGGTTTAACGGGAGAAAATATGAAAATCGATGCGCTTTCACTTCGGGTGCGCCAGCTTCGCGATAACTACCTGCAGGCCAAACCCTTTGTCTCTGCCCGGCGGGCGATCAGCGTGACCCGGGTTTATAAAGAAAACCCGGGCATGGATAACACGCTCCTCCGGGCGCTGGCTTTTCGCCGCGCCTGTGAGAATGCGCCCCTGTATGTGGCCGACAATGAACTGATCGTGAGCCATCCGGCCGGAGGGGCACGCGGCGGCGAGATATCGCCGGAAATCAGCTGGCGCTGGGTCGCCGACGAGCTGGATACCCTCCCGCAGCGGGCGCAGGATCCGTATCAGATTGATGACGAAACAAAGCGCCTGCTTCGCGAAGAGGTGTTCCCCTACTGGGAAGGCCGCTCGCTGGATGAGATGGCGCAAACGCAGCTACAGGTTCTGGGGCTGTGGGAGTGGTGTCACGACGACGGCATTTGCGATGTGACCATCAAGACGCAAAACGGCGGAGGTGACTCCTGCCCCGGGTACGACAATATCCTGCTCACTAAAGGGATAAAAGGGATCCGTGAAGAGGCGGCAGCCCGGCTTGCCGCGGTTGATCCGGCGTCACCGGAAGGCGCAGAGGCGTTCAACTTTTACACGGCGATGCTGCACACCTGCGATGGCGTGCTGACCTATGCCCACCGTTACGCGGCCCGGCTGAGCGAGCTGGCTGAAACCGAAGGCGACCCGCTTCGCCAGGACGAGCTGCGGCATCTGGCGGACATCTGCCGTCGCGTACCGGAACAGCCGCCGCGCCATTTTCACGATGCATTGCAGGCTATCTGGTTCGTCCATTCTCTTTTTACCCTGGAAGAAAACCAAACCGGTATCTCCCTGGGCCGCGTCGATCAATACCTCTGGCCGTTGCTGGAGCGGGATCTTAATGACGGCGTACTGACGCACGCGCAGGCAGAAGAGCTGCTCTGTTGCTGGCTGATCAAGATGGCGGAGACCCTGTGGATTTGCAGTGAATCTACGGCGATGTATTTCGCCGGCTATCAGCCGTTTATCAACCTCGTGGTCGGGGGCCAGAAGCGTGAGGGCGGCGATGCCACCAATCCGCTGACCCTGATGATCATGGACTGCTCGGCGCAGTTAAAAATCTATCAGCCCGGCCTGGCCGTGCGGATCCACAACCAGTCGCCTCAGCCCTTTATGCGCAAGGTGGTCGATGTGGTGCGCAGCGGAATGGGTTTCCCGGCCTGCCATTTCGACGATGCGCATATCCGGATGATGTTGCACAAAGGCTTCAGCTATGAGGATGCCCGCGACTACTGCCTGATGGGCTGCGTTGAGCCACAGAAGGCAGGCAAAATGTATCAGTGGACGTCGGTGGGTTACACCACCTTCACCGCCGCCATCGAACTGGCGCTGCGTAACGGGCGATCGTCAGCCGGTAAACCCTGTGGTCCGGCAACGGGTGAGGTGTCCGCGTTCAGCTGCTATGACGACGTGGAGCGTGCCGTTCGCACGCAACTCTCCGCCATCGTCAGGAAAGCCGCGCAGGCCACGCTGATTGTGCAAAAGCTGCATGCCGATTACGCCCGAAAACCGCTGATGTCGAGCCTGATCGACGGCTGCATGGCGACAGCCAAAGACGTCACCCAGGGCGGCGCGGTGCTCAACGCCGGGCCGGGGCTGATCTGGACCGGGCTGGCAGACTGCGTTAACTCACTGATGGCCATCAGGACACTGGTTTTTGAGACCCAACGCTTTACGCTGCAGCAGGTGGTGGACGCGCTCGAACACAACTTTGTCGGCCACGACGACATTCTGACCGCCTGCCTGCGGGCGCCCAAATACGGTAATGACATTCGCGCGGTGGATGAGATCGCCCGCGAGCTGGTGCGTTTCCTGGAGCAGGAGCACCGTCAGTACCGGATGCTGTATGCGCCTTTTGCCTTCGGCACGCTTTCTATCTCGAATAACACGCCGTTTGGCCTTATCACCGGTGCGCTGCCTTCGGGCCGACTGGCGGGCAAGCCGCTGGCCGATGGGATCAGCCCCTCTCAACAGACGGATTATCTGGGGCCGACGGCCATCATCAACTCCGTCAGCCGGATCAACGTCGAGGAGATGGATATTGGCATGGTGCACAATATCAAGCTGATGTACGGCATGCTGGAAACCCCGGAGGGCCAGAACAGCCTCATCCACCTGCTGCGCACGGCCAGCATCCTCGGGAACGCCCAGCTGCAGTTCAGCTATGTGGACGACGACACCCTGCGCCAGGCCCAGCAGAACCCCGGCGACTATCGCAATCTGATGATTCGGGTGGCGGGGTACAGCGCCTTCTTTGTGGAGCTGAGTAAGGAGGTGCAGGATGAAATTATCAGCCGAACCACGCAACGGCACTTCTGAACAGGTCACCGGCTGGATCACCCACATTCAGCGGTTTTCATTACATGACGGGCCGGGGATCCGCAGTATCGTCTTTTTCAAGGGGTGCCAGATGCGCTGCGCCTGGTGTGCAAATCCCGAAGGGCTTCACCCCGATCGGGAGATCTTTTTCCATGCCGAACGCTGCCTGCACTGCGGACAATGCGCGCAGCTGTGCCCGACAGGGCTGCACAGCTGGCAGGACGGGCTGCACAGCCTGAACCGCGACCGCAGTTGCACGGGCTGTGGGCTGTGCGAAGAACGCTGCCCCGCCGCCGCCCTCAACGTGGTTGGCGAACCGCTCAGCGTTGAAACGGTGTTCGACCGGGTGATGGCTGATGAGATCTGGTTTCGGCAGTCTGGCGGGGGCGTAACGCTGAGCGGCGGCGAAGTGGCTACCCAGCCGGATTTTGCCCAGGCGCTGATCGCCCGGCTCAAGGCCGAAGATATTCACACCACGATTGAAACGGCGGGTTATGCCTCCTGGCGTGCGCTCCATCAGGTCACGTCGGGCTGCGATCTTATTCTGTACGATCTTAAAAGCGCGGATGACGCGCTTCACCAGCGCTTTACCGGTGTCAGCAATAAAATCATCGTGCGCAATCTGGTCCGACTCATTGACGAGGGGCGCAAGATAATTATTCGTATCCCGGTCATCCCCGATTTTAATGACGCGCCGGAATCAGCAGAGCAATTATTGACACTTATTTATTCTTTAATCCACGGACGGGACAACGTACTGGGCGTTGAATTATTGCCTTACCATCGCTTTGGGACAGGGAAATACACATTACTCAACAGGGAATACGCGTGGAATTGTTATTCCGCAAATCTGGATAACGTCCTGCGCATTGCTCAACATATCGGCCTGCCCGTACGGGTATCAGGTACGCTGGCCGGATAAAGGGGAAAATGTCTGTGTTACCAACATCAGAAAGTCATCCAAAAAAAGAGGTCACCACACTTGAGCGGCGCGTTGTCGCAGGCTCGCTGTTTTTTATCCTGGTCATCTATGGCGTATTGCTGTTCACGCAATTTCGCTAACCAGAAAGTTATTCACGCATTCGGCCACGACAGGCCTTATTACAACAGGTATTAAGATGAAAAAAGTTGTCGCAATTATGAGTCTGGCATTTATCACCCTCAGCATTGCAGGGTGTTCCAGCGATTATGTTTTACAGAAGAAAAACGGGGAGATGATTATCACCCACGGGAAACCCGAGGTAGATGATGACAACGGGTTAATTACCTATGAAGACGTTGCCGGTAATGAGCACGCTATTAACCGGGACCAGATTGTGCAGATGATTGAGAAATAAGCCCGACGGGCAGCGCAGGCGATTACTGCGCTGCCCCCGAGTATCTTTTAGCTAGCGAAACGCCTCCAGCTTTTGACGCTGCCGCCCGTGCGCGTCAAAATTCTCGGCCGCCAGCCACGCGCGCAGTGCCGCGTCACGCGACGGCCATTCGCGGTCAATGATCGAAAGCATATCGCTGTCGCGGTTGCGTCCTTTGCGCACCAGCTTCTGGCGCAGTCTCCCTTCCCAGACGAAGCCCAGCCGTTCAGCCGCATGGCGCGAGGCGGTATTCATCGAATCACACTTCCACTCCAGCCGTCGGTAGCGGTGTTCGAAGGCGTTTTTCAGTAGCAGCCATACCGTCTCAGTGCCGATGCGGGTGCCTTTCATCTTGCGCGACCAGGTGACGTGGCCGATCTCCACCGACCCCTGCATCCGCTCAATCGCCATATAGCTCACCAGCCCCACCGCGCGCCCGGTGTGTAAATCAATGACGGCAAAAGGCACCAGGTCGTCATCCAGCACTTTACCGAGGATCCAGTGGGCGGTGGCCTCCACGCTGGCAGGCAGGGTGCTGGCAAGCCACGTCCAGTCGCTTTCATCACCCAGCGCGTAGGCCTCAAACAGATCCGCCGCGTGGCGGTCTACATCCAGCGGCTCCAGGCGACAATACTGGCCCACCAGCGGCGTGCGGGTTAGCGCCCGCGCACATTTCCAGTCGGGGACGATATCGTTAACGGTTTGACCATATTGATTGATTTCGGGCACGGCGTTGACTCCCTGAAAGGTAAGGGAATGGTTATAGCAGGATAAAAAGAGAACGAAAAGACCAGAAATGGGGGCCGGGTAAAGCGCTAACGTCACCCGGCAAAAAGATTACTTCAGCAGTTTCACCGTGGCGTCGATGTCAATTTCATCTTCGGTGAAAATCATTGTCGTGTTCTGGAAGGTGGTGATCGCCAGCTTCTTCACCGAACGCATCTCGCCCGGTTTTTTGTCGGATTTCGGTTTGATGCTGTTCATCAGCAGCCCTACCGACAGCACCGCATTCTCTTTGTCGATTTTGGTCTCAACCGGCTCTTCTTCGCTGAACACCACGAAAGATTTGATCGAGGTGAGCTTCACGCGCTCGCCCGCGATATAGAGGTGTTTGCTTTCCGGGATCACCTTCACCGCATAGGCGGAAAGGCCTTTGTTGTTGGTGGTCGGCTCGAAGGTCACCGCCGCGTCTTTCTTGATCAGATCGGGGTTGGCAACCTTAATCACGTGAAAATAGCGGTTGTCGCCGTTTTCATCTTTGATAAATCCAAAGCCTTTATCTTTAAACCACGTGGTGATTGTACCGTTCATTGCTGCTTCCGCCTGTCTGTCGATCGTTAACTCAATTTTTGCAGCGCGCAGTGTAATGCACAATGGCCGTACAGACAAAAAAAAGCCCCTGCCTTCAGGCAGGGGAAACTCATGTCAGAGCATAATGTTATTAGTTAAAGACCATCCCGCCGTCAATCAGCAGCGACTGGCCGGTCATGTAGTCGGAATCCGGCCCGGCGAGGTAGGAGACACAGGCCGCCACGTCTTCCGGCTCGGAAAGCCTGCCAAGGGTGATGCGTTTGGCGAAGGTTTCCGTTCCGTAGCCGAGCGGTTTACCCGCCGCCTCGGAAACCTGACGGTCGATTTCGGCCCACATTGGCGTTTTGACGATACCGGGGCAGTAGGCGTTAACGGTGATCCCGAGCGGCGCGAGGTCCCGCGCGGCGGTCTGGGTCAGCCCACGCACTGCGAACTTGCTGGAGCTGTAGACCGCCAGCTCAGGGTTCCCGGTGTGGCCCGCCTGCGAGCATGCGTTGATAATTTTGCCGCCATGCCCCTCTTTGCGAAACGCGTCAATCGCGGCCTGGATGCCCCAGATCACCCCTTTCACGTTGATGTTGTAAACCTTGTCGACAATATCCGGCGTGATGGACTCAATCGGCGTCGAGGGTGCCACGCCCGCATTGTTAACGATAACGTTGAATCCACCCAGGGCGGTACGCGCTTTTTCCACCGCCGCAAAGACCTGCTCGCGGTTCGACACGTCCACCTTCACGGCGACGGCTTTCCCGCCGCTGCGGACAATCTCTTCGGCGACGGCTTTCGCCGTCTCTTCGTTATAATCCGCAATGGCAACGGCAAAACCGTCTTTCACCAGACGAAGCGCGATTGCTTTACCGATCCCCTGGCCGGAGCCGGTGACGAGAGCCACTTTTTGCATATCTGTATCCTTATCGTGATTCACAAAATCTGGCTGAGATGGAGCTGGCCCATCAGCAGCGGGTTATCGCTATAGTCGACGGGGATCGCCACCACGGCTGGCCCCTCGACATCCATTGCTGCACGCAGCGTCGGCTCCAGCGCGTCGGCGCTCTCCACGGCGAAGCCCTTCGCGCCAAAGGCGTCGGCGTAGGCTTTAAAATCGACCGGGCCGAACTCGACGCCGGAAAGCCGCTGGTATTTTTTCTCTTCCTGGATCGCCACCATGTTGTAGGCGTTATCCACCCAGATGATGTGCAGCACGTTGGCGTTGAGGCGCACGGCGGTTTCCAGCTCCATGCTCGACTGCAGGAACCCGCCGTCGCCGGAGACGGAAACAACCTTGCGGCCCGGGTTGACCAGCCAGGCGCCAATCGCCCACGGCAGCGCCACCCCCATGGTCTGCTGGCCGTTGGAGATCATCACCTGACGTGCCCGGAAGCTGTAGAGATAGCGGGCGATCCAGATGTGGAAGCTGCCCATATCAACGGTGAGCGTCACGTCATTATTCACGATGTCCTGCATCGCACGCACGATGCGCAGCGGATGGAGGGCAAACTGGTTGAGCGACGCGCCGCGGCGGTCGAGGAGATCGCGCTGATGCTGGCGATCGACGAGGATCTCGGTCGCGCGCGGGCTGAGTTCCAGCTTGCGATCGATGCGGCTGGCCAGCAGGTTTAGCGTTTCGGCGATATCCCCCACCAGTTCGAGGTCGGGCACGTAGTTGCGCTCTTCATAGGCAGGCAGCACGTCAATGTGCACCAGGGTCGCGTCGCCGCGGTTCCACATCGACGGCTCGTATTCCACCGGGCTGTAGCCGATGCAGATGATCAGATCCGCCAGATGCAGCAGCCGGTCGCCCGCCTGGTTATTAAACAGACCCACGCGGCCCGCGAAGCGAGTGAAGTGCTCCTGATTTACCGCCCCGGCGGCCTGATAGGTGCTGGTGACCGGGATACGACTTTTCTCAAGCAGCTTATGCAGCGCGGCGCTGTTGGCGGGCTGGCTGGCCATCAGGCCCAGCAAGATCACCGGATTTTTGGCGCTCTGAATACGCTTCGCCACGTCGTTAATGGCAGACGCCGGTGCCGGCCCCATCAGCGCGGCGGTGCTGGCAGGTAAAATCGCCCCGGTAACGGGCTGATCGACAATATCCTGCGGCAGGCTGACGAACGCCCCACCCGGCCTGCCCTGCTCGGCGGCGCGGAAGGCGTTTGAGACCACTTCGGCAATGGCTTCGGACGAGTTCACCTCAACGGCATATTTCGTGACCGGGCTGAACATGCCGACGGTGTCCATGCTCTGGTGCACCAGCTTCGCTTTGTCCGCACGCTTCACCGCCCCGCCCAGCGCCACCACCGGGTCGCCTTCGCTATTCGCGGTGGCAATACCGGTGATCAGGTTCGAACAGCCCGGCCCGGAGGTGACCAGCGCCACCCCGGCCTTGCCGGTGAGACGCCCGACCGCCGCGGCCATAAACGCCGCGTTTGCCTCATGACGAACGGGGATGATCTCAATGGAGGAGTCGAGCAGAGAATCAAAAACCTTGTCGATTTTTGCGCCTGGGATGCCGAAAACCTGCTTCACGCCCTGCGCTTCCAGCTGGGCGACAATCATATCGGCGCCATGCGCCCACTGACGTGACTGTTTATCACTGTTCACGGTGTTCTCCTGTTAGTTTTCGACGGAACGGATCGCTGCATCAAGGTTGCTGGGGTGAAGGTCGGCCTGTAAAAACGCGCTGTCGGCGGGCAGGTCAATCATCAGCTTGTGGATCTCCCCGAAGGTAAGCACACCGTTTTCAAGCTGGTAGTCCAGCAGATGGCCGCCGCCCTGGCGGTCGTCGGTGATAAAGTGCTCGTGATAGCCCGCCACGTTGATGCCCTGCATATGCTGCGGCGTACGGAACCCGACCAGCACACCTTTGCGCTGGTTAAAGCGGAACACCGGCTGGTCGTCCAGCACGTCGGTCATTGCGCGGTACGGCGGCGTCTGGCGCGGCACGGTACGGGTGTGCGCGTGGCGAAAATTGCCGTCGATACGCAGGGCGCAAAACAGGTTTTCGGAGGGGATTTGCTGGTCGATGACGTCGTGAATGTGCTGACGGCTCACGGGGGTATCAAAGACTTTACGATACTGTGGCTGGAACCAGGTCATCACCGCGAACGGCGTTTTTTGCTCGGGCTTCGCGGCCCGGGCGCTGCCGTCGGCGCGCAGTTGGTAGACCTGGCTGCTGAAGGCAATCATTTCACCGTCCAGTTCGTTAAAGGTGCCTAACCCAAAGTCGCCGTGCCGGAGCAGATCGGCTATTGTGGTCTCCCCTTCATAAACGCCGCTCAACAGGGCGCTCATGAGCGATGTTTGATAGATCACGCTGTCAGGATGCTGCGCGGAGAACCCTCGCAGGGTTTCGCACAGGCTGGCCTCACAGTCGCAGGCAGATGAATGAGTCATCATGCGTCCTCTTCAACTTTTATTAGAAAGGTTAAATAAATGTTGACCCGATTCAGCAGAGAGTTCCAATATAGAAACCATGCTGGTTTGAGACGTTTTTGATATGGAACTTCGATATCTGCGCTATTTCGTCGCGGTTGCACGCGAGCGACACTTCACCAAAGCGGCCAACGCGCTGGGCATTTCGCAGCCTCCGCTGAGTCAGCAGATCAAGCGGCTGGAGGAGGAAGTGGGCACCCCGCTGTTCCGGCGGCTCACGCGCGGCGTTGAGCTGACCGAAGCGGGGGAAGCCTTCTACGAGGACGCCTGTAAAATTCTGGCGATGAGCGACGCCGCGCTGGAAAAAGCACGGGGGATCGCACGCGGGCTGAACGGCAGCCTGTCGATTGGCATCACCAGTTCAGATGCCTTTCACCCCAAAATCTTCACCCTGATCCGCCAGTATCAGGTGCAGAACCCGGCGGTAACGGTTCACCAGGTGGAAGCCAATATGGCATCGCTGATGGCGATGCTGGCGGAGGGGGAGCTGGATATCGCCTTCGTGCGTCTTCCGTGCGACAGCAGCAAGGCGTTTGACCTGAAAATCCTCGATCGGGAGCCGATGGTGGTGGCGCTGCATCGCGCCCATCCGCTGGCAGACCGTGATGCGCTGGCGCTGGAGGCGTTGCGGGACACGCCGGTGATTCTGTTTCCGCAGGAGGTCGCGCCGGGGCTGTACGACCGGGTTTACAACTACTGCGCACGCGCGGGCATCAATATGCACACCACGTTGCAGGCCTCGCAGCTCTCTTCTTCCCTGAGTATGGTTGCGGCAGGCGGCGGATTCGCGCTGGTGCCACAGTCAATGGCGGCAATTTCTCCGCCGGATGTGACCTATCACGCGCTGACCACCCCCGACCTGTTTACCGATATCGCCATCTGCTGGCGGCGGTTTGAACGTTCCCGCACGGTAAAACGATTTCTGGCGATGCTGAGCGCGGCGTAACGGCGGTGCGGCGCTTGCATGAGCTGGGTTTGTTTCGCCGCATCAGGCATGGCGAAAGCTCCCCTGCATCAGTCATTTCTTCCGCCCTTCTACCAGGATCAAAGCGCAATCTGCTGCCGCCCCCTGTCAATACACTATACTGACCATTGCACGACTCTTTACCTGACATCAACCCTACCCATGACCATCAGGAGAACGACATGCAAAAGTGTAAAACCGTAAAAGGGCTGCTCGTTGCCTCAACTGTAGCCGCGATGTTCAGCACTTTCGGCGCGTATGCCCAGACAACGAGCGCCGCGCAGAGTGACGCCTCCGCCCAGACCAGCTCAACGGGATCGATGGGTAAGCTCAGTTCCGGCGACGAAAAAGCGCTCAAGGACATGGCGCAGGCCAATATCAATGAGGTCGCCGCGGCCAAAATCGCGCTGGACAAGGCCCAGAGCAGCGAGGTGAAAGCCTTCGCGCAGAAGATGGTTGACGATCACGGCAGCGCGCTGGAAAAAGTAGAGACAGTCGCTAAACAAAAAGGCGTCACCCTGCCAACCGAGCCAGATGCCAGCCACAAGGCGATGGCCGACAAGCTGGAAAAAGAGAACGGCAGCGCCTTTGACAAAATGTATATGGAAAACGCCGGTACTAAAGATCACAAGATGGTGCTGTCAAAACTGCAGAGCGACGCCAAAAATATCAAGGACCCGGACGTGAAGGCTCTGGCCGACGCGCACACTCCGGTTGTTGAGCAGCATCTCGAGTCTGCAGAAAAGATGAAGTTGTCCGCAGATAAGTAAACGGGTCGTTCACCGGGCGCAGGGTGCTGCGTCCTGAACGCCCACCAGGCAGCATGGCGCACACAATGCGAAGGACCGCTTCTGGCTACCGCCAGGCCCAGGGTACATGCTGTCTTCTCCCCCTCTCCACCCCGCTCAATGCTCAAATCCTCCTCCTGAAAGCGCGATATTCATCACAGTATGCCAGGCTTTATGGGCACCATCACAACGTGACGACAACGCGGTCTGCTGTGCCGGACATAAGGGATGACTCATTTGAAAAATGCAAAATACACAATGCCGTTACGCGAGGAAGGGTTTATTGGTCTGGGGGATTATGCCGCGATCGGTGAGGGCCGCTCCGTGGCGCTCATCGCGCCGGATGGCTCGATCGACTGGTGGGGCGCACCGAATCTCGACTCGCCGCCCCTTTTTGATCGCCTGCTGGACCCGACCATTGGCGGCTTTTTCAGCCTGACACCCGCGGTTGATTACACCGTCACTCGCGCTTATCGCGAGGACAGCAACGTGCTGGAAACCCGCTTTGAGACGGATGACGGCGCGGTGTTGTTAACGGAATCGATCAACAGCACCCTGGCAGGACGACTGCCCTGGAGTGAACTGGCGCGGCGGCTCGAGGGCGTGCGCGGGACTGTCCCTTTCCGGCTGCATCTGCGGTTCGGCACGATGATCGAAACGCGATCGCCCTGGCGGTCAGACACCTTTAAGGGCAGCGTTTACCATATCGGCGATCTCATGGCGATGCTGCACACCAGCGAAAACGTTGTCATCACCCGTGCCGATGACGAGGAGATCGAAGCGGAGATCACCCTGAAGAAGGGAAGCCGGGAGGTAGTCGCCCTGCTCGTGACCCAGAGCGAACCGCTGGCCGTGCCGGACATTCAGGCCATTGATAACCGTATCGAAACCAGCCACACCGCCTGGCAGGACTGGGTGAACGGGCTTAAATATGACGGTCTGTACAAAGATCACGTTATCCGCTCTGCGCTGGCGCTGAAGTTCCTCTGGTATTCGCCAACCGGCGCGCTGGCCGCAGCGGCCACTACCTCCCTGCCGGAAGGGATCGGCGGCGAAAAAAACTATGACTATCGCTTTGCCTGGGTCAGGGATGCCTGCCTGATCATCAAAGCCTTTACCTATCTGGGCACCCTTGAAGAGTGTAAGGCAGCGTTTTCCTGGCTGTCGAAAACCATTATCAAACACGGCCCGGAGATGCGGGCCTGTTACACCCTCGAAGGCGAGCTGGTCCCGGAGGAGCAGTACGCAGAACTGCAGGGCTACCGCAATTCGCAGCCGGTGCGCATTGGCAATAACGCCCGTAACCAGCGCCAGCTGAGCATGTATGCCGATATGCTTGGGGTGGCAAAGCTGTTTGTTGAGGCGGGCCATATTCTGGATACGGGCACGTCACGCTTCCTCGGGCACCTTGCCAATCAGTGCGCCGACCGCTGGCGCATGAAGGACTCCGGGATCTGGGAGCTGCCGGACGAGCAGCATTACACCCATTCTAAAATGTCCTGCTGGCTGGCGCTGGACTGCGCCGTGGTGCTGGCGGAGGCCAGCCACATCGAACCTACCTGGAAGGCGCGCTGGAAACGCGAGCGGGACCGCATCCGCGACTGGGTTGAAGAGCACTGCTGGTCCGAAGCCCATCAGTCCTACTGCTTTTACGTCGGGGACGGCGGGAAGCTGGACGCCTCACTTGCCCTGGTTTCGCGCTACGGTGTGAAGGTCAACCCGAAACGCATGAAGCTGACCTATCAGGCTATTGCGCGCGAGCTGGGTCATAACAGCGCGATGGTCTACCGCTACAGCGGCGTTGAGCAGGAGGAAAGCACTTTTATCGCCTGCTCATTCTGGCTGGCAGAGGCCTGGGCGTCGATGGGCGATCCGGCGGTGGCCGAAGAGATCATGGAGGAGATTCTGAAGACGCTGTGCCATCGCGGCAATGTCGAAACCTTCAATGAGATGTTTGATACCCGCACCGGCGAATGGGTGGGCAATATGCCCCAGGGGCTGAGCCATCTCGCCCTTATCTGCGCGGCGCAGGCCATCAGCGAGCATCACGGTTCCGATTAACCAACGTCATCCCGGGCGCAGGCAACGCCGTGGTGGCTCCCGGCGCGCAACAAAACGCCGCGAGCGGTTAACAGCTCGCGGCGGCAGGTTCAGCGTTTTGGTCTGGCGCTCAGGCTGCTTTCACGGCTCTGATTTTTTTACTGCCAGCCGCCTCTGACTCAGGGTTATCTGTTGCAGTGGCCGCCTTCAGGTCGGGCAGCTTGCTGGTACGCAGAATATGCTGCACGGCCTCTTTCTGCTCGGCAAGATACAGCCCCAGATTTTCAGCCTGCGTTTCATCCAACTGCATTTCGCTTTGTAACAGCCAGTCGGTGAACGCATCTGCCATGTCGAGCATTTTGTCGTAAGCGTCAGCCTCTTTCTTACTGGCAAATGTCATTTTCTCTTCACCTTTTCTAACGACAACGAATTTTGTTTCAACAGCCATTCTGCACCTCCATACTGTAATTATATACAGTATAGCAGTTCCGGATTTTTGTTGCAGCTAAAATGTGCTGACCTCAGGAATCACCGCGGGTACAGACCCGGTTTTTACCCGCGCGTTTGGCCGCGTACAGTAACGCGTCGGCTTTCGCTAATGTTTTCGCTAAGGCTTCGCTTGCGGGGAGAAACGGCTTCGTTGTCTATACTCACTGAAAACCAGACAACGGAGTGCACCATGCCTTTACCCGACTTTCATTCCTCTGATCCTTATACCCTTGGCATTGAGCTTGAACTCCAGGTGGTCAACCCGCCCGGCTACGACCTGAGCCAGGACTCCTCCGCCCTTATCGCCGCCGTTGAGCACGACATCAAAGGCGGCGAGGTCAAACACGACATCACCGAGAGCATGCTCGAGATTGCCACCGGCGTGTGCCATAACATCGACCAGGCGGCGGCGCAGTTTTCAGTGATGCAGCAGAGCATTCTGCGTGCGGCGGCAGAACAGCACATTCAGATTTGCGGCGGCGGGACGCACCCTTTTCAGAAGTGGCAGCGTCAGGAAGTGTGCGACGACGAGCGCTATAACGTCACGCTGGAGCGCTTTGGCTATCTGATTTTGCAGGCCACGGTGTTTGGCCAGCACGTGCACGTGGGCTGCCGGACCGGGGATGACGCCATTTACCTGCTGCACGGCCTGTCGCGTTTTGTGCCGCACTTTATCGCGCTGGCGGCCTCATCGCCCTACATGCAGGGAACGGACACTAAATTTGCCTCATCGCGCCTGAATATCTTCTCGGGCTTCCCGGACAACGGTCAGATGCCGTGGGTCAACAGCTGGCAGGAGTTTGAAGGGCTGTTCCGCCGCCTGAGCAGCACCAGCATGATCGACAGCATTAAAGATCTGCACTGGGACATCCGCCCCAGCCCGCACTTTGGCACCGTTGAGGTGCGGGTGATGGATACGCCGCTGACGCTCGGTCATGCGATCAACATCGCCGGGCTGATTCAGGCGACGTCGCACTGGCTGCTGACCACGCGGCCCTATAAGCATCAGGAAAAAGATTTTCTGCTGTACCGCTTCAACCGTTTTCAGGCGTGCCGTTACGGGCTGGAAGGGATCCTGACGGACGTGCATACCGGGGAGCACAAAACCGTGGCGCAAGATATTGCCTGGCTGCTGGAGCAGGTTGCGCCGTCGGCCGAGAAGCTCGGCGCGACCAGCGCGATAAAAGAAATTGCCCTGATGCTGAAACAGGGCAAGAGCGAGGCGCAGCGCATGCGGGACTTCATTGCAGACGGTGGCTCGCTCATCTCCTTAGTGCAGAAACACAGCGAACTGTGGGCCACTAGCCCGTAAGGCGATGCCCCCACTCACGCAGGCGCTGGAACAGCACAAACAGCGCCGGAATAAAGAGGATGCCGACCACGGTCGCCACCAGCATGCCGCTGAACACCGTGGTACCGATGATGCGTCGACTCTGGGCACCTGCCCCGCTCGCCAGCATCATCGGCAGGACACCGATAATAAAGGACACGGCGGTCATCATTACCGCACGGAAGCGGCGTGATGCCCCTTCCCGCGCCG
This sequence comes from Enterobacter cancerogenus, assembly GCF_019047785.1. Classification (NCBI taxonomy): domain Bacteria; kingdom Pseudomonadati; phylum Pseudomonadota; class Gammaproteobacteria; order Enterobacterales; family Enterobacteriaceae; genus Enterobacter; species Enterobacter cancerogenus. The sequence goes on from NZ_CP077290.1 coordinate 1,418,303, forward strand.
CATCGACAATCGCCATTCCGTCCATGCGCCGCGCGCGGGCAAACTCAACGATCAGGATGGCGTTCTTGGCGGCCAGCGCGATCAACAGCACCAGGCCAATCTGCACGTACACGTCGTTAGCGTATCCGGCGATCCACAGCCACACCAGCGCTCCGCCGATGGCGAACAGCACCGACAGCATCACGCTCGCGGGCAGCGTCCAGCTCTCATACTGGGCGACGAGGAACAGCCACGCCATCACCACCGCCGCCAGCACGATCCAGATCGCCTGATTACCGGTCTGCTGCTCCTGATACGACATGCCGCTCCAGGCGTAGTCATACCCGGCGGGCAGGTTCGCGGCCAGGATCTGGCCCATCACCGCCATCGCCGTGCTGCTGCTCACCCCGTCTGCCGCCGAGCCGCTCACCGACACGGACGGGAACTGGTTGTACTGCTGCAGGAACGGCGCGCCGACGCTCGGCGTGATGGTGACGAGGTTGCTCAGGCGCACGCGTTCGCCGCCGTTGCTGCGCACAAACAGCTCGCTGATTTGCTCTGCGCGCTCGCGCCACTGCATCTCGTTTTGCATCACCACGTGGTAGACCCGGTTGTTCACGCTGAAGTCCCCGGCGCGCGTCCCCCCGAACGCAGTTTGCAGGCTGCTGAAGATGCGCGAGACCGGCACGTCGAGACGGGCCGCACGCTCGCGATCGACCGTCAGCGTAAGCTGCGGCACGTTGCTGCTCCAGGTGGTGAACACGCGGCTCAGCTGCGGGTGCTGGTTCGCTTTCGCCAGCACCTCGCGGGTTACGCGCTCCAGCTCCGCCGGGCTTTGCCCCGCCTGCGCCTGAATACGCAGGTCGAAGCCGGAGGCGTTGCCCAGCCCCGGCAGCGTCGGCGGCGCGAAGGTCATGATGGTTGCTTCCGGCAGGGCCAGAAGCTGGCGCTGCAAAGTGCCCATCACCTCGTCCAGCGGCGGGCGCTCGCTCCAGTCCTTCAGCATGATGGAGATAAAGCCGCCGTTAGAGGCGCTGGTGCCGTTAAGAATGTTAAACCCGGAGACCTGAATCACATCCTCCACCGCCGGGTTTTTGGCGATCAGCTCGCGCGCGGTGGTCATCACCGCCTCGGTACGCTCAAGCGACGCCGCCTCCGGCAGCTGGACGCTGGCGAAGAAGTACCCCTGATCTTCCTGCGGCAGGAAGCCTTTTGGCATCGACATAAAGCTGAACACGACGATGGCCGCCGCCCCTGCGGTTGCCAGCACCGCCAGCCACGGGCGCAGGTTAAGCGCGCTCACCATGCGGGTGTAAGCATTGCGCGTGGCATCCAGCCCGCGGTTGAAGCCGCGGAAAATGGCGGCCGGATGCGCCGGGCGCGGACGCAGCAGCATGGCGCACAGGGCGGGCGTTAACGTCAACGCCACCAGGCTTGAGAGCGTGACGGCGGTAGAGAGCGTGACCGCGAACTGACGGTACAGCTCGCCGACGATGCCCGGCAGCAGCGCCACCGGCACAAATACCGCCAGTAGCACGAGGGTGGTGGCAATCACCGGCCCGGCAATCTGGCGCAGCGCCAGCGCGGTCGCCGCCGTGCGGCTCTGCCCTTCCGCCATCAGCGTTTCGACGCTCTCAACCACCACGATGGCATCATCCACCACCATGGTCAGCGCCAGAATAATGGCGAACAGGCTCAGCGTGTTGGCGGAGTAACCGAGCGTGTAGAGCACCGCAAAGGTCCCCACCAGCGACACCGGGATCGCAAGGGCAACAATCAGCGTTGCGCGCCAGCTCTGCAGGAACAGGGAGACCACCACCACCACGGCCAACATGGTCAGCGCCAGCGAGACGCCGATCTCCTTGATGGTGGCGGCCACAAAGGAGGTGGTATCGAATTTCACCTCATAGGTGAGGTCGTCCGGGAAGCGCGTTGAGAGCCGCTCCAGCTCGGCGCGTACCGCATCGGCCACGCGCAGGGCGTTGGCGGACGGCGTGGGATAAATACCGAGGTAGGCGGAGTCATGCCCGTTGAGCTGCGCGCCGGAGCTGTAGCTGCGCGAGCCAAGCTCGATGGTCGCCACGTCCTTCAGGCGCACCAGTTGCCCCATCTCCCCCGCGCGTATGATCACGTCGGCAAAATCCCCGGCCTGACTTAAGCGCCCCAGCCCGTTGATGGTCAGGGTCTGCTGCTGGCCGTTAAACACCGGCGGCGTGCCGACCTGGCCCGCCGCGCCCTGGACGTTTTGCTCGCGCAATGCCTGCGCCACGTCGTCGGTGGTGACGTTAAGGGCGTTCATGCGATCCGGACGCAGCCAGATGCGCATGCTGTAGTCACGCGCGCCAAACATCTGCACCTGACCGACCCCCGGCAGGCGGGACAGCGCCTCGCGCACCTGGGTGCTGGCGTAGTTGCTGACAAACAGCGGCGTGTGGGTGTTGTTCGGTGAGTAAAGACTTACCCCCATCATCAGGTTGGTGGCGCGCTTGCGCACCTGCACGCCGTTTTGCTGCGCCTCGGCGGGCAGTTGCGCCAGGGCCTGCGCCACGCGGTTTTGCACGTCGATGGCGGCCAGATCCGGGTCGGTGCCTGCCGCAAAGGTGATGTTCAGGCTATAGCTGCCCTCGTCCGAACTGGTGGATTCCATGTAAAGCATGTGATCCACGCCGTTAAGCTGGGTCTCAAGCGGCGTGGCGATGGCTTCCGCCACGTCAGCCGAGCTGGCACCGGGCCAGCTCGCGGAGACATTCACCACCGGCGGCGTGATCTGCGGATACTGTTCCACCGGAATAATGCGCAGCGCAATGGCACCAAGCAGGGTGATGACCAGCGCAATCACCATCGCAAAGCGCGGGCGTTTGATGAAAAACGTCAGCATGATGGCTCCTTAGTTCAGTATCTGGACGGCAGCGCCAGGCTGTACGCGCTGCGCGCCGTCAGTAATCGCTCGCTCACCCGGCTTAACGCCGGAGGTAATCTGGAACTGCTGGCCCATCTGCCCGGCGATGGTCAGCGGGCGTTTTTCGGCTTTGCCATCGGCGTTTATTACCCAGGCAAAGAATCCGTCACCGTTCTGCTGGACCGCCGCGGCGGGCAGCGTCATAACCGGTTGAACGCTTGCCGGGCGCAGGTAAACGTTCACATTACCGCCGGGCAGCAGCTGATGGCGCGGGTTGGCGAACTCGGCGCGCAACATCACGCTGGCGGTCCGGGGGTCGATACGGTTGTCCACGGAGGTTAATTCCCCGAGAACGCGCTGGCCGTTACTGTCGATCAGCGCCTGCCAGGCACGCTTCATGGCGCTGATATCGGCGTGCTGCCCGGCCTTGGTGGCAAACGCCCCCTCTTCCAGCGCAAACGCGATGCGGATCGGGTCAAGCTGCACCACCTCCACCAGAACGCCGCTACCGGGGTTGACCAGGCTGCCCACGTGGAACTGGCTGTGGCCCACGCGGCCATCAATCGGCGAGATGATGCGGGTGTAGGCCAGGGTGACGTTGCGGGTTTCGAGCCGGGCTTTTGCCTGCTCCAGCGCCGCGCGGGCAACGTCGCGCTGCATGCGGGCGTTATCCACGTCGTGACGGCTGATGGCGTTGCTGCTGCCCAGGCTTTCGAAGCGGGAAAGCTGCTGCTGCGCCTGACGCAGCGTGGCTTCGGCGCTGGTCACCTCGGCCTGCGCCAGACGCACGGCGGCACGCGGCTCGGCGTCGTCCAGCTCGAACAGCACGTCACCTTTTTTTACGTACTGCCCGTCGCGAAAGTGGATGTTGGTGATCACCCCTTCCGTACGGGCGCGCAGTTCCACGGTGTGGATAGCCTCGATGCGGCCAGGGATCTGCCGCTCGGCGGCGTGGGCGGTCTGCTCTACGGCGGCCACGCGCACGGGAATGGCGGCGGCAAAAGCGGGTTGCAGGGTGCAGGCGAGAAGCGCGAACAGGAGTGGGAGTTTCATGGGGAGTACCTCAGGGATTTTCCCCTCACCCTAACCCTCTCCCCAAAGGGGAGAGGGAACATTTATACCCTCTCCCCTTTGGGGAGAGGGCAGGGTGAGGGGTCAGGTTTTAGGTTATGCAGCCTTACGGAACCTGCGGGTCAGTCGCTTCTCGATTTCAACGATGAAGAACATCACCCCTGCAACCGCCAGCGTCACGAACCAGTAGCGCAGCGGCAGCGCTTCGGTGCCAAACAGCATCTGCATAAACGGCAGGTAGATGATGGCCGCCTGAAGAAGGAACAGCACGCCCGTGACCAGCCAGATGCCTTTGTTCGCCAGCAGACCGCGGTTCAGGGAGAACCCTTCGGTGTTACGGCAGTTAATCATGTACACCCACTGCGCACACACCAGCATCTGCAGCAGCACGGTGCGGATGAACTCCGCGCTGTGGCCGCGCGGGGCCAGCCAGGCTTCCAGGGCAAACGCCGCAATCGCAATCATGGTGCCGACGAAGGCCACGCGCCAGACGGCGTAGGCGTCCATCACGTGCTGTCCGGTCTGACGCGGCGGACGGCGCATGATGTTGCGCTCGGCGGCTTCAAAGGCCAGGCCGAAGGAGAGCGTGGCGGAGGTCGCCATGTTCATCCACAGGATCAGGACCGGCGTCAGCGGAATAATGTTCCCCGCCAGCAGCGCAATCACAATCAACAGCCCCTGCGCCAGGTTGGTCGGCATGATGAACAGAATGGTCTTTTTCAGGTTGTCGTACACGCGACGCCCCTCTTTCACCGCACTGGCGATGGTGGCGAAGTTATCGTCCGTCAGGACCATATCCGCCGCCTCTTTGGTGACTTCCGTCCCTTTGATGCCCATCGCGATACCGACGTCCGCCTGACGCAGCGCCGGGGCATCGTTCACACCGTCGCCGGTCATGCCGACAATCTCACCTTTGTCCTGCAGGGCCTGCACCAGGCGCAGCTTATGCTCCGGGCTGGTACGGGCGAAGATGTCATATTTCACCGCCGCATCGGCAAGCTCGGCATCGCTCATTTTCTCCAGCTGATAGCCGGTAACCGCCTGCTCGCTGTTGGTGATCCCCAGCATCTGGCCGATGCTCATCGCCGTCTGCGGGTGATCCCCGGTAATCATCTTGACGCGGATCCCCGCCTGCTGGCAGGCATGAATGGCATCGATGGCTTCCGGACGCGGCGGATCCATCATTCCGGCGATACCGAGGAAGATCAGGCCGGTATTCAGGTCGTCGTGCGTGAGCGCCGTTTCGCCGTTGGCTGGCTTAAACGCTGCGGCAACCATGCGCAGCCCCTGACGGGCATAGCGCTCCATTTCGGTTTCCCAGTACGCGCGGTTGAACGCTTCGGTCCCGTTGCGGGTCTGCTGCTGCTCGCACAGGGCGAAAATCACGTCCGGCGCACCGGTGATAAGGATCTGCTCCTCGCTACCAATCTGGTAGTGGGTGCTCATGTACTTGTACTGCGAGTCGAACGGGATTTTGTTGACCAGCGTCGTCATTACCGGCGCGAGGTTGGCTTTCGCCGCCAGCACCTTCAGCGCGCCTTCGGTTGGCCCCCCGGTGATAGCCCACAGGCCGCGCTCATCCTGAATCATCTGGCTGTCGTTACACAGGTCGATGGTGCGCAGGTACTGCTCCAGCACGGTCCCCGGCTGGATCTGCACCGGCTCGTCGCTGCCTTCCAGATAGATGTTACCTACCGGCTCGTAGCTGTTGCCGTCCACGCGGTAGCAGGTGTCGGCGGTGATGATCGCTTTCACCGTCATTTCGTTCATGGTCAGGGTACCGGTTTTATCCGAGCAGACCACGGTCATTGCCCCCAGGGTTTCCACCGTTGGCAGTTTGCGGATGATTGCCCGCTTACGCGCCATCGCCTGCACGCCCAGAGAAAGGATAATGGAGATAATCGCCGGCAGACCTTCTGGTACAGAAGCAACCGCCAGGCTAATCAGGGAGAGCAGCAGCTCGCCCATCGGGATGTCGCGGAAGACCAGGCTGAAGACAAACAGCGCGGCCATCATCGCCAGAATAATGACGAAGATCGCTTTGCCCAGCTTGTCCATCTGCACCAGCAGCGGCGTGCGGTGTTTTTCAATGCCCGCCATCATCTGGTTGATGTGACCAAGCTCGGTCTCCTGCCCGGTGGCAATGACCACGCCGACGCCACCGCCCGCGCTAACGGTTGTCCCCGAGAAGACCAGGTTGGTGCGGTCGCCCAGCGGTAATTCGCCGCTCAGCGGCTGGGTGTGTTTATCCACCACCGTTGATTCACCGGTGAGAATAGCCTCTTCAACGCGTAAATTGTGCGCTTCGATAAGACGCATATCCGCCGGAATACGATCGCCTGCGCGCAGCACAACAATATCGCCCGGCACCAGGTCGGTGGTCGGGATGGTTTCGTGATTACCATTGCGAATAACGCGCGCCTCGCTGGAGAGCATATTTCGAATACTCTGCAGGGATTTTTCCGCGTTACTTTCCTGAATGTGGCCAATTAAGGCATTGATGACCGCCACGCCCAGAATAACCAGCGTATCGACCCAGTGGCCCATGACCGCCGTTAATACGGCTGCCGCCAGCAGGACATAGATCAGGACGTCGTTAAAGTGTGCCAGAAAACGCAGCCAGCCCGGCTTGCCCTTTTTCTCAGGCAGCGCGTTTGGCCCCACTTTCTGCAGGCGCGCCTGCGCTTCAGCGCGATCCAGCCCCTGCGGCTGCGTCTGCTGGTGCGCCAGCACCTGCTCGACAGTCTGCTGAAAAGCGTTGTTGCCCGCGGGCGGCATGTTCTGAGAAATATTTTTTTTGGTCATTTTCTTTCCTTTAATTTCCGGTGGACGGAAGCCTGAATTCCTTTCTGGCTTAATAAATTCATTTTTAATGCTTGCGGGTTAATTTGATCTACCGCAATATAATTACTGCCGGGTTATTCAAAACTGTTTAAAACTATTTCGATAAGCTGATTTTTACAAAATATTTCTAAACCAACATTAAACGAGGAGGAAGCATGTTTGGTATTTATCGCGGTCGCCGCCTGGCGTTATACATTGTCGCAGCCATTGTTATTGCTACGTTAATTGGCTACAGCACCTATAGCTTTGTAAAATTATTTTCGTAATACAGACGTTTATTTACAGAACGCGATAATAATTGAATTGCGGGCCGTTATTTATTCTTCCGGAGGAATTTATTTGCGGCTAAAAGCAGCGTTTTAATTAAAAATCGCTGACGGGGTTTATATTGCTTTACGTTCGAGGATGCCGGACAATGACATTTTTAACTGACGATTAACATTATCATGAAACACCCGTTAGAATCGCTGCTAACCGCAGGCGGCATTTTATTGTTGGCCCTGCTCTCCTGCCTGCTGCTGCCTGCGCCTTCACTGGGGCTGGTGCTGGCGCAAAAGCTGGTGGTCACCTTCCACATGGTCGATTTGAACCAGCTTTACACCATTCTCTTCTGTCTGTGGTTCTTGCTGCTCGGCGCCATCGAATTCGTTATCCTGCGTTTCGTCTGGCGCCGCTGGTTTTCACTGGCGTCGTAAGCCGGTGAAATCGCGCATGCCGTGGATCAGCGCTTCACACCAGGCCCCGCTTGTTCAAACTCGCCGGCCTGAAGCCAGAAACGCACCGGGTAAAGCGGCGACTGCTGATACTGACGCGTCAGCCAGCCGGGCGCTTCCCCTTTCGGTGCCCACCAGTAGGAGCCAGACAGGCTCAGCACATTGCCAAACAGCCGCGGATAGCGCAACGCCACCGCCTGCACGGAGCAGCAGCGCGCCGATCCCTAATAACAATCCACTCCATGCGCTCTTCATTACCGCGTGTTCCCAGATAAAATTTGCACTCACGCTAATGCAAATGGGAATTATTTTCAATGCGCCCGGGTATGATTTTCCTTGCGGTAAGCCCCGGGCGGCTGGTGGAACGTGCGGGTGAAAATACGCGTAAAGGTCTGCTGCGAGTCAAAGCCGTAGCGCAGGCAGATGTCATACACCCGCTCGTCCGATTCGCGCAGGTCGCGCGCCGCCAGCAGCAGCTTGCGTTCGCGAATATAGCGCCCCAGACTCTCCCCTTTGTACTGCATAAACAGCCGCTGAAGATGCCACTTCGAGTAACCCGCGTGGCGGGCGATCTCTTCTATGCGCAGCGGCTGATGCAGGTTGTCGTCGATCCATTCGACGATAGTGTCGATAACCTGAGCGGAAATAGTCATGTTGCGCTCTCCTTCTGCTCTTTGATTCATCATTTATTCCCACCACGGGCGAAATTGCTGAGCGGTATCATTCACGCGGACCGGCTCGCCCAGTTCCGGCGTTAACAGCCGATAGCCTTTGTCGCGGCTGGCTTTTGCGAGCTGGATCAGCGGATCGTTCCAGGTATGTTTCGCCAGCACAAACCGTCCGTTATGGCCCGGCACCACCGCTTTGGCATTGAGATCCGCGGCGGCCTGCGCCGTTTCATCCGGCAGCATGTGAATGTACTTCCAGTCCTGGTCATACTGGCCGTTTTCCATGATCGCGAGATCGACTGCGCCAAACTGCTCGCCAATATCCCGGAAATGCGGCCCGTAGCCGGAGTCACCGCTGTAGTACACCTTCTGTTCAGGCGTGACGAACATAAAGCTGCCCCACAGCGTCTGGTTGCGTTTGATGCCGCGCCCGGAGAAGTGGCGCGCAGGCAGAACGTGCACGGTTAGCGCCTCGCTGATGCGTACCGACTGGTTCCAGTCGCGCTCGTCGATAATCGTCGGGTCCATCCCCCAGTAGCGCAGATGTGAACCCACGCCAAGCGGCGTGACCACGCGCTTCACCTTCGGCAGCAGCGCTTTGATGGTGGCGTAATCCAGATGGTCGTAGTGATCGTGCGAAATGATCAGCAGGTCGATCTCGGGCATGCTCGCGGCACACCACGGGTAGTCCCCCTCAAAGGCTTTGTTGAGGAACGAGAACGGCGCGGCGTAGTTGCCCAGGACCGGATCGATCAGGATGCGTTTCCCCGCTAACTGCAGATACCAGGACGAGTGCCCCAGCCACACCAGCGTATCCTGCGCCAGCGGCAGGCTGGCGAGATCGGTGTTGACCAGCGGCAGCGGCTGCGCGGGACGGGCGTTTTCGGTTTTTTTCGTCAGAAACTCCCACATCGCCACCAGCATATTTTTGTCGCCGTTGTAGCCCGGCGTCGGCAGTGCATTGTGAAACGCCCCGTCGCGATACTGGGGCGAAGCTTGCAACCCGGAGAGCTGTTCTCCCTGCGGCGGCTGGCCAAATCCGGCGTTCAGGACAAAGGGTAAACTTGCAGCTGAAGCAATAATCATGACAAACACCACGCAGATGAATAGAGGCTTTTTCATTTTCCCGACTCGCCGACGCGCCCCTTCCAATGGTTTGCGCGGATGACACTTGATTATGAGTGAGTAAGCACTCATTATAGATACGATGAATATATCGTCAAGATGTTTTCGATCTTTGACATTCCGCGTTGCAGCAGCCTGACGCGCATGATTCAATACGTTTTTTTACAATTGACAAAGAGGAGAATTTGGTGGCACGTCCGAAGAGTGAAGATAAAAAACAGGCCTTACTGGAGGCAGCAACCGCTGCATTTGCACAGTCAGGCATTGCCGCCTCAACGGCGACCATCGCCCGTAGTGCCGGGGTCGCCGAAGGCACGCTGTTTCGCTACTTTGCTACCAAAGACGATCTGCTGAATGCCCTCTACCTGCACCTGAAGCAGGATCTCTGCCAGACCATGATGGCGAACCTTGACCGCTCGATCACCCTGCCAAAAGAGCATACCCGCAACATCTGGAACAGCTATGTGGACTGGGGGATTCGTAACCCGGCGGCTCACGGGGCGATCCGCCAGCTTGGTGTGAGCGAGAAAATTTCCACTGAGACCGAACAGGCCGTTCACGACATGTTTCCGGAGCTGAATGAACTGTGCCGCCGCTCGGTGCGCCCGGTATTTATGTCCGACGAATTTAAAACCTTCGGCGATGCCATCTTCCTGTCGCTGGCCGAGACCACCATGGAATTCGCCACCCGCGATCCGTCCCGTGCCGTGGATTTTAAAGCGCTCGGCTTTGAGGCCATGTGGCGCGCGCTCGCCATAGAGAACACCGATGGACAGTAAATCATTACAGGAACACGCGATGCGCGTGGCGCTGGAGTTGCCGTTCACCGAGCACTGCTGGCCGTTCGGCCCGGAGTTCGACGTGTTTAAAGTCGGCGGCAAGATTTTTATGCTTGTCGCGGTCGCTCACGGGCGTCCGCACGTCAGTCTGAAATCCGATCCGGAAAAATCGCTGCTCAATCAGCAGATCTACCGCGGCGTGGAGCCGGGCTATCACCTGAATAAAAAGCACTGGATTTCGCTCTACGGCACCGACGATATCACGCCCGACGTGGTGACCGATTTCATCCACGATTCGTGGCATCTGGTCGTCGATAAGCTGGCGAAGAAGGACCAGAAGCGGATACGCCCCGTCTGATTGTTCGTCTGAGACGAACAGAATAAGCGCTCGAATCGCACTTATCTTTTTCCGCGTCGCCCTGTAATCTGCTTTCCTTTCGCGCCCACATGCGGGCGATTTTTACTACCAGGAGTTGTTATGGATATCATTTCTGTCGCCCTGAAACGCCACTCTGCCAAGGCGTTCGACGCAAGCAAAAAACTGACCGCAGAAGAAGCGGAAAAAATCAAAACCCTGCTGCAGTACAGCCCGTCCAGCACGAACTCCCAGCCGTGGCACTTTATTGTTGCCAGCACTGAGGAAGGCAAAGCGCGCGTGGCGAAATCTGCTGCGGGTACCTATGTGTTCAACGAGCGCAAAATGCTGGATGCCTCTCATGTGGTGGTGTTCTGCGCCAAAACTGCGATGGACGATGCATGGCTGGAGCGCGTGGTGGATCAGGAAGAAGCTGACGGGCGTTTCGCCACGCCGGAAGCGAAAGCTGCAAACCACAAAGGCCGCTGCTACTTTGCAGACATGCACCGTGTGGATCTGAAAGATGACGACCAGTGGATGGCAAAACAGGTTTACCTGAACGTGGGTAACTTCCTGCTGGGCGTGGCCGCGATGGGTCTGGACGCGGTGCCGATTGAAGGCTTCGACGCGGCGATCCTCGACGAAGAGTTTGGCCTGAAAGAGAAAGGCTTCACCAGCCTGGTGGTGGTACCGGTTGGCCACCACAGCGTGGAAGATTTCAACGCCACGCTGCCAAAATCTCGCCTGCCGCTGAGCACCATTGTGACCGAGTGCTAGTAACCATGGGCCGCGCGTAGCGGCCCATTACAAGTAGGTTGAACAGGGTTCAATACAGCGTAATCTGCGGATGCTTCACTCCGCATACCAGCGCATAACGCGTTAACGTATCAAGGCTCGCTCGCGTGATGTTGGCTTCCATTCGTGACACCGTTGGCGCACTGACCCCCATCCGTTCCGCAACCTGTGCACGCGTCAGGCCTGCATGGCTTCGCCACTGCGCCAGCATCTCCTGCAGACGCGCTTTGCGCTCTTCTGCGTTAAATGCGGCCTGCACGTCTTCGTGGCTTAACAGCTCGGTTCTCAACTCATCCCAGTCGATTATTTTCTTGCTCATCCAACATCTCCTGTTGCCGTTTCAGTGCCAGACTTATCTCCGCAGACGGCGTTTTCTGCGTCTTCATGATAAACACGCGCAAAAGAAAAAGGGTTCTCTCACGCTGGTAGACGTATATCCCACGGCTCTGGATAAGCCCGACGGTGCGTATTTCAAACAAGCCATGCGGCAATGGCTTGCTGTCAGGCTCACGCAAAACCGTCGGATTAGCGCGTAATTTATCAAGCTGGCGAATCAGTTTCGCCTGAACCACGGCGGGCAACGCGAGGATCTCTTCCCTCACGGCCTCATGGACGATGAGTCTGAACATCTTTATTCATCCCTGAAAATATTAACATATAAGGCAATTTGCATTAAAGGCTAATTTTGCCTTTCGTGATTTACCTTACCTGCATCATTCAGGAGATGCTGGACTCTCGCTTATTCCCTGAAAGCCCCTCGCAAAAAACTATTTTTCCCTGCTCCCGGCATGCCAGATTTTTTCCGCATAGCGACCAATCACCGCCAGCGATGCCGCCAGAATCAGGAAGAACACGACCTTGTTCATCCCCTCCCAGAAATATTCGAAATAGCGGGTATAGAGATTGATGGCGAGAAAGGTCAGGCCAAAACCGCGCAGCATGCCGTCGTCGGTTTTCAGGCTAATGAAGATGCACAGCACCGCCGCCACGGCGAAGAGCAGCGCCCACGGCAGCAGCGATGCCTGCGTGACGCCGTACCAGCTGTCGATGTCGTTGTTGCCAAAAATCGACAGGATCCACAGGGCGACAAACAGATACGTCAGCCCCATCGCCTTACTGGTGGTATAGAGGTGGCGGGGTTGCAGTACGCCGCGCAGGACATAGCACAGCGCCAACAGCACGCCGCCGAAGACGATAAAGCGCACCGGGTAGCTCATGCCCAACCAGTACGCTCCCCAGCCGGACATATAGCCCGTTTCGGCACCGAACCAGTTGCCGAGCGAAAGCAAAAAGAAGAGCCAGACCAGCCCCGAGCGCCCGAAATAGCCAACCAGGCCGTACACCGCACACCCGGCCAGGAACAACGGCGCAATGTGGCCGCTGCCGTTATCAAGACGTTCACCAAGCTGCCACAGGGCAATGGCGGTAAAGAACACCCCGAGGAACAGGATAGCTTCCGTGCTGTAGTGCCACGGGGTTTCTCGCCGCTGGCGGCTGAAGCCCCACAGGTAAAACAGCACGGCGGCAAGCAGAGGCAGACCAATGCGGGCGATAAAGGAAGAAGAGAAAAATGCGATAATGCGCGCCATCAACTCACTGTCGGCAAACAGGCTGCCGATGGCGATGATCACGCAGGCGAGCGCGGTCCAGAAGGCGTAGCGGCTGAGCCGCTGCCAGTCCATCGTTACGCGCCTCAGGGTTCCGGCCAGACGCTGATGTTCGTCGGGGGTTAATGCGCCATCCTGCTCCCACGCCGCGAGCGCCCGGCGTAAAACCCGCTCCTGCTTGCGCGTCACGTTCATTTTGCCTGCTCCGCCAGCCAATCCATGACTCTCTCCCCTGCCTCGTCCACCGGGAGGTACACCAGCAGCCGCGAGCCGTTGCGCGGCGCTGAGTACCAGTACATCTGCTGTAAATGAAAATCCCCCAGCTCAGGATGGGTAAACAGCTTGAGCTGGTTTTCCACACCGCGCACGTCGTTGCGCTGGTGCCACAGGGTTTGAAACTCATCTGAAACCGCAAAAAAGCGCGCCAGTTTGGCTTCCCACTGCGGATCGCCCCGGTGCTCGGCCATTGCCGCGCGGAAGTAGGAGACGAAGATCGGCAGCACGTCGTCGCGCTTGCCCAGCCTTGCGCGCCACGCCGGATGGGTGAGGAACAGGTAAATACAGTTGCGATCTTCCGGCGGGATGTCGTTGAAATCGACGCCCATCAAATGACCAAAGCTGTCGTTCCACGCCACGATATCAAAGTTTGGTTTCTGGATGCTGGCGGGCTTTGGCATCAGGGTATCAAGCAGGCGGCGCGTGCCTTCGCTGATCCCCTCGCAGCAGACCGCCTGCGGCGCTTCACCCGGCGGTAATCCGGCCAGCACGAAAAGATGGCGGGCTTCGGTCGGGGTGCATTGCAGCGCTTTAGCAACAGCTGCCATCACCGCGCTCGACGGATTGACGTCCCTGCCCTGCTCCAGCCAGGTGTACCAGGTTACGCCCACGTCTGCGAGCATCGCCACCTCTTCACGGCGCAAGCCCGGCGTGCGGCGACGCCCGCTGCGCGGCAAGCCGAGACGCTGCGGGTCGAGGCTTTCGCGCCGTGCGCGTAAAAATGCCCCGAGCTGTTTTCGGGTGTCATCCTGAAGCGAGGTGACAGGTTCAGACATCAGCGCCATAAATCCCCCTGCATGGTAGTGCCAGTACCAGTATAAGCAAGAACTGGTACCCGTTTATCAGATAGACGATGCTACGTCTCTACGCCGTTTGACGCAATGGAGTTACCATGAACAGGTCAGTTATTTCACCAGGTCGTGCAGGCCTGATACTGCTGTTAACCGGGCAAATGCTGCCGCTTATCGATACCTCAATCACCAACGTCGCGCTGGACTCCATCACCCATTCGCTGCACGCCACCGCCACAGAACTGGAGCTGATTGTCGCGCTTTACGGCGTGGCCTTCGCCGTCTGCCTGGCGCTCGGCAGCAAGCTCGGGGATAACCACGGTCGCCGTCGTCTGTTTATGTGGGGCGTGGCGAGCTTTGGACTGGCCTCGCTGCTGTGCGGGATGGCGGGCAACATCGAACAACTGCTCGCCGCGCGCATCGTTCAGGGTGCCGGGGCGGCGCTGATCGTGCCGCAAATTCTCGCCACGCTGCATGTGACGTTAAAAGGGCCGGCGCACGCCAAAGCCATTAGCCTGTTCGGCGGTATCGGCGGGATAGCCTTTATCGTCGGCCAGATGGGCGGCGGCTGGCTGGTATCGGCGGATATCGCCGGGCTGGGCTGGCGCAACGCTTTCTTCATCAACGTCCCCATTTGTCTGGTGGTGCTGGCGTTAAGCCGCCGGTATGTGCCGGAAACCCGCCGCGAAACGCCGTCGCGCATCGACTGGACGGGCACCGCGCTGCTGGCGATGATCCTCTGCTGCCTGTTGTTCCCGATGGCGCTCGGTCCGCAGTGGCACTGGTCGTGGCCGCTGAAGGCTGCACTGATTGCTATTATTCCGCTGGCCTGGCTGATGGTGCTGAATGCGCGTAAAAAAGAGCGCGAAGATGCCCACCCGCTGATCCCGCCGCGCCTGATGCAGCTTGCGAGCATCCGCTTTGGCGTGCTGATCGCGATGCTCTTTTTCAGCGTCTGGTCCGGCTTTATGTTCTGTATGGCGCTGACCATGCAGACCGGTCTTGGCATGGCACCGTGGCAGTCGGGGAACAGCTTCATCGCGCTGGGGGTGACCTATTTTGTCTCCGCGTGGTTTGCCCCGCGCCTGATTGCCCGTTACCGCACCAGCACCCTTCTGCTGAGCGGCCTGGCGATCCAGATCCTCGGCCTGCTGGCGCTGATCGCCACCTTCCGCCACTGGGGGATGAACAACACTGCCCTGACGCTGGCACCGGCGACCGGGCTGGTCGGTTACGGGCAGGCGTTGATTGTGAACAGCTTCTACCGTATCGGGATGCGCGATATCCAGCCGGACGACGCGGGCGCAGCAAGCGCCATTTTGAGTACGCTTCAACAGGCGGCGCTGGGGCTTGGCCCGGCGATTTTCGGCGCGATTTTGCTGCACGCGCTGCAAAGCCACCACGGGGATTACACGCAGGCGGTCAACGTCTTCCTGATGGTGGAAACGGCAATGATGATTGCCCTTGCGCTGGCAACGGTGCGTATGCGCCATCGCCTGTGCCTGCCGGTGATCACGACCTGCCACGCGACGAAGTAATGCGCCAGAATTTGCATAATATATCCGCAGCCGCCATTATGGGGCTGCAACAATACAGGAGATGTTATGCAGGAATTAATTGCTCAGGTTGAAGAGTTAGGGATTGAAATTAATCACACCACCTCGCTGGTGATTATCTTTGGTATTATTTTTCTGACTGCCCTTATCGTGCATTTTATATTGCACAAACTGGTGCTGCGCGCCTTTGAAAAGCGTGCGCAGGCCAGCAGCCATTTGTGGCTGCAAATCATTACCCAGAATAAGTTATTTCACCGTCTGGCCTTTACCATTCAGGGGATAATCGTCAACGTTCAGGCGGCGCTGTGGTTACAAAAAGGCAGTGAAGCGGCGGAAATACTCACCACCTGCGCGAAGCTGTGGGTGATGGTGTATGCCCTGCTGTCCTTCTTCTCGCTGCTGGACGTGATCTTTAATCTGTCGCAAAAAATGGCGACCGCGTCCCAGCTGCCGCTGAAAGGCATTTTCCAGGGCGTTAAGCTGGTGAGCGCCATTCTGGTCGGGATTTTGATTATCTCCCTGCTGATCGGTCAGTCTCCCGCGATCCTGATTAGTGGCCTGGGTGCCATGGCCGCGGTCCTGATGCTGGTGTTTAAAGACCCGATCCTTGGCCTTGTGGCGGGCATTCAGCTTTCGGCTAACGATATGCTCAAGCTCGGTGACTGGCTGGAGATGCCGAAATATGGCGCTAACGGCACGGTGACGGACATCGGCCTGACCACCGTGAAGGTGCGTAATTTCGATAACACCATCACCACCATTCCGACGTGGGCGCTGGTGTCCGACGCGTTCATCAACTGGAGCGGCATGTCAGCTTCGGGCGGCCGCCGCATTAAGCGCAGCCTGAATATTGATACCACCAGCATTCATTTCCTCGACGAGCAGGAGCAGCAGAAACTGATTCAGGCGAAGCTGCTGAAACCTTATCTGGCCGCGCGTCATGAGGAAATTAACCTGTGGAATCAGCAAAACGGCGAAGGGGAATCGGTATTAAACCTGCGCAAGATGACCAATATCGGCACCTTCCGCGCCTATCTGAATGAATATCTGCGCAACCACCCGCGCATCCGTAAAGATATGACATTGATGGTGCGCCAGCTCGCGCCGGACGCCAACGGTCTGCCCATAGAAATATATGCCTTCACCAATACGGTGGTCTGGGCGGAATATGAAGATATCCAGGCCGATATCTTCGACCATATTTTTGCCGTGGTGGATGAGTTTGGTCTGCGGATCCATCAGTCGCCAACCGGGAACGATATTCGCTCGCTGGCGGTTGTTTCAGCAAACTAATCAGGCACTGGCGCGGGAAATAAAGCGCCAGTCCATCATCACTCTTTCCGTGGGCGCATCGGGGTTGTCGATCTTATTTAATAGCAGATCGACGGCCTTGCGCCCGATATCCCGCGACGGCTGTTCGATGGTGGTAAGCGAGATCATCTCCGCCAGCTCCGTACCGTCAAACCCCACCACTGCAATATCCTCCGGTACCCGCAGCCCTGCCTGCTGAATAGCGCGCAGCGCGCCTGCCGCCAGAGTATCGGAAACCGCGAATACCGCGTCCGGCGGATCCTCCTTCAACAGTTTTTGCATCGCCGCCATCCCGGCGCCGGAACTGAGATCGCTGGCGTATTCAACCGCCTGATAATCGAGATCGCGCAGGTGGATCACGCTCTTGTAGCCGCGCTCGCGCAGGCGGGCATATTTGTAGCTGAGGTCGTGGTTGATCAGCGCAATGCGCGTGCACCCGCGTTCGGCAAGCTGGCTGACGACGTGCTGAGAAGCATCGACGTCGTTAATGCCGACGCAGGACACCGCCCCGGCATCGGCGTATTCCGCGCACTGCACCCACGGCGCGTTGCCGATAAGCGCGGAGAGTTCCGGCAGCTTCGAGAACGCATCCATGGTGATAATCCCGTCGACGATTTTCCCCGTCAGCAGGCTTAACCCCGAGCGGGAGCGTTCGATGTCCGAGCCGGAATTGCAGAGTAAAATGCGGTAGCCGTTCTTTTCGGCCTCTTCTTCGATGCCCTTGACCACCTCGGCACAGAACGGGTTGGCGATGTTCGAAACCATCACCAGAATCATATAGCTGCGGGCGGTGCGCAGCTGGCGCGCCAGCAGGTTCGGCTGGTAGTTGCTCTCCCGGATCGCCTGCAGGACGCGCTCGCGGTTTTTCGCTTTAACCGTGTCGCTGTTGTTCAGCACACGAGAAACCGTCGCCACGGACACCCCGGCCAGTTGAGCGATTTTCTGAATTGACATAGCGACGACACATCCTGCGGTTAGCGTTTTATGCAGGCTATCATAATTTCGCGGCCCGGCGAACCGGGCAGCACGTCATCGTTCCACCCTCACCCAGCGCTGCTGCTGATGGCTTTTTACAATGGCATCAATGATGTACATGACGTCTGCGCCGTCGTGGAAGGTCGCAAACAGCGGCTGCGCGGGCATGCTGCCCGCCTGCACGGCGCGGTAGAACTGCGCCATCATGTTTTTGAAGGCATCCGGCCAGCCCTCGATATGACCGCCGGGGAAGTGGACGCTGTCGGCCACGTCGCGGTTCATCAGACCGGGGTCGTCGGTGAGGATCTGGTTTGCCTGCGCGCGATGCCCCACCCACAGCTGCTGCGGCACCTCCTGATCCCACGCCACCGACATCTCGCTGCCGTTGATTTCCAGCATCAGGCGGTTTTTACGCCCGGCGCTGATCTGCGAGACGCTAAAACTGCCCTTGCTGCCGTCGTCGAAGCGGATCAGCACGGAGCCAAAATCTTCGGTGGTGACCGGTTTGTCCTCATACGCCGCGTGTGGATCGTGGCTGAAGGTCTGATTTCCCGCCACGCTGGCCTTGCGCGTCGGCCAGACGATAGAGAGATCGGCCATCACCTCGGTGATACGCCGCCCGGTCACAAACTGCACGGTGTCACACCAGTGAGAGCCGATGTCCGCCACCGCGCGGGATGCGCCGCCGAGCGCGGCGTCCACCCGCCAGTTGTAGTCGGTTTCCAGCAGCATCCAGTCCTGCAGGTAGCTGCCGTGTGCAGCAAACAGTCGCCCGAGGCTGCCCGCGCGCATCATGCTCGCCGCCTGACGCACCATCGCAAACTGGCGATAGACAAAGCTTACGCCGTGTATTACACCCGCCTGCTCCGCCAGCGCCACCAGCTCGCGCGCCTCGTCCGGCGTCATACACAGCGGTTTTTCGGAAAACAGATGCTTACCTGCGCGTAAAATCTGGCGGTTAATCGCGGCGTGCAGGTGGTTTGGCGTGCAGTTGTGCACCACGTGCAGATCCGGGTGCGCAAGCAGATCCTCCACGCGGCCATAGGCGTGGGGGACGTTAAGCGCGCGCGCCTTTTCCTGCGCCTGCGTGAGCGAGCTGTCGCACAGCGCGACAACCTGCACCACACCGAGACGGCGCAGCGCCTCAATATGGGCCGGGCCGATAAAGCCGCTGCCGATAATACCGACGTTAATCATGGCTGCCTCCTGCGGCGAAATCATCGAACGCCCGCCCGGAAACCGGAATGATATGGCGGCGGATAAACTCGCTGCCTTCGCGGGCACCGGTATCGCCATCCTTCAGGCAGCACTCCCACTCCAGCACCGCCCAGCCGTCGTAGTCGTACTGGGTCAGCTTGCTAAAGATACCCTTAAAGTCGATCTGCCCGTCGCCGAGCGAACGGAAACGCCCGGCGCGATCGATCCACGGCTGGTAGCCGCCGTATACGCCGCTGCGCCCGTTGGGGCGAAACTCCGCATCCTTGACGTGGAACGCTTTGATGCGCGCGTGGTAGATGTCGATAAAGGTCAGGTAATCCATCTGCTGCAACAGCATGTGACTGGGATCGTAGAGAATGTTGCAGCGCGGATGGTTATCAAGCAGCGCCAGGAAACGCTCGAAGGTTACGCCGTCGTGCAGGTCTTCCCCCGGATGCAACTCAAAACAGACGTCCACGCCCTGTTCATCAAAAGCGTCGAGAATGGGCCGCCAGCGGTTTGCCAGTTCCTGAAACGCCGCCTGAAAACGCTGCGCGTTGTGCGGCGGCCACGGATAGAAAAACGGCCAGGCCAGCGAGCCGGAGAACGTCGCGTGCGCCTTTAACCCCAGCCTGGCGGAGGCCACCGCCGCCTGTGTGAGTTTCTCCGTTGCCCAGACCTGGCGCGCCGCGTCGTTACCGCGCACGCTGGCCGGGGCGAAGTGGTCAAACGCGTCGCTGTAAACATCGCTCACCGCAACCAGCTGGCCTTCAAGATGGGTCGACAGCTCGCTTATCACCAGCCCGTGTTCCGCCAGCTTACCGGTAATGTCGTCGCAGTAGGCCTGGCTTTCAGCCGCGTTCTCCACGTCAAAAATGTGCGGATGGTTGCAGGGAATTTGCAGGGCTTTGTAGCCCTTCCCTGCTGCCCAGCTTGCCAGCCCGTCAAGCGAGTTAAACGGCGCGTCCCCGCCGATAAACTGCGACAGAAAAATCCCGGGTCCTTTTATCGTCCTCATACCACCTCCTGAGCCTTACGCCTTGTCATCGTCATACCTGAACGTGAAAAGGAAAATGAGTGCAATCGCCGCGGCAGCCACCGCCGGGATCCACCAGAATGTAACCCACGCCTGCGGCACAGGCTGACCCGCTACCAGACGGTTATACAGCGCGCCGGATATCTGCGAGCCGAGCAGCATCCCGATACCGTAGGTGAACATGACGATCATGCTCTGTGCCTGACCTTTAACCTTTTCGCCCGCCACGCGGTCGGTATAGATAAAGCCCACCACAAAGAAGAAATCGTAGCAGACGCCGTGGAGCAGAATGCCGAGGTAGAGCAGGATGCGCCCCTCTTCACTGACGCCCATCGCGAACATGGCGTAACGCACAAACCACGCCAGCATGCCGATGAGCAGCATGTATTTCACGCCCAGACGGCGGAACAGCAGCGGGATCACCAGCATAAAGAAGATCTCGGACATCTGCCCGAAGGACATGGCGGTGCTGACGTCGGCAATGCCCGCATCTGCGAGATACGAGGCGGTGTAGGCGTAATAGGTACCGAGCGGTACGGAGATCAGCATCGCGCAAACGGAGAAGACCAGGAAGTGGCGCGTTTTGAGCAGCGCAAAGGCGTCCGCGCAGAAAAGATCGCGCACTTTAACCGGCAGGCCTTTCGCTGGCGCGGGCGTGTGCGGCAGCGTCAGGCTGTAAAGCGCCAGCAGCACGGAGCTGGCCGCCGCCACCTGAAAGATGGTGACGCTTGAGGCCACGCCGGTCACGCCGATAAATATCCCCGCCACGATCCAGCCGATGGTGCCAAACACGCGCACCACCGGGAAGGTTTTATCGACGTTCGCCAGGCTGTGAAACGCGATGTTGTTGGTCAGCGCCAGCGTCGGCATGTAGCAGAGCGTATAGCCAAAGAGCAGGCCAATCAGCAATGCGCCGTTTTGTGCAATAAGCGCGCCGGGAACGAACCACAGGATCGCCGCGCCCGCGAGGTGCATCACCGCCATCACCTTCTGCGAGGCAAAGAAGCGATCCACCAGCATGCCAAGTACAAACGGCGAGAGAATGGAGGCGATTGGTCCGGCGGAAAACGCATCGCCAATCAGCAAAGACATGTTGTGCTGGGTCATTACCAGGCCGAGCGTGACCGACCAGCTGCCCCAGATAAAAAACTGCAGAAACATCATCAGCGACAAACGCGGCACCAGCAGCCGGTGCTGCCCTATCGCCTGTCCACGACTTTCGGTTGTTGACACCATGATAAGCCTCACCCAGAGAAAGTAATCGATTACAAAACAGTTCACCTAAAAAGTAATCGATTACAAAATAAAGATCCTGGGGATCGAGACGGATTTGGGAGAGGGGTCACGATAAAGGAAACGCGTTTGCTGGTTAGGTAATGACGTGCAGGCCCGGTAAGCGCAGCGCCACCGGGCAAGGGGTTACGTGTGGTCTGGTGCCCTCACCACAACCCTCTCCCACAGGGAGAGGGAGGCAAACCCCTACTACGTGTAGGCCCGGTAAGCGCAGCGCCACCTGGCAAGGGGTTACGTGCGGTCTGGTGCCCTCACCCCAACCCTCTCCCACAGGGAGAGGGAGAAAACCCTACCACGTGCAGGCCCAGTAAGCGCAGCGCCACCGGGCAAGGGGTTACGTGTGGTCTGGTGCCCTCACCCCAGCCTTCTCCCACAGGGAGAGGGAGAAAACCCTACCACGCGTAGGCCCGGTAAGCGCAGCGCCACCGGGCAAAGGATTACGTGCGGTCTGGTGCCCTCACCCCAGCCTTCTCCCACAGGGAGAGGGAGAAAACCCTACCACGCGTAGGCCCGGTAAGCGCAGCGCCACCGGGCAAAGGATTACGTGCGGTCTGGTGCCCTCACCCCAACCCTCTCCCACAGGGAGAGGGAGAAAACCCTACCACGTGCAGGCCCGGTAAGCGCAGCGCCACCGGGCAAAGGGTTACGTGTGGTCTGGTGCCCTCACCCCAACCCTCTCCCACAGGGAGAGGGAGAAAACCCTACCACGTGCAGGCCCGGTAAGCGCAGCGCCACCGGGCAAGGGATTACGTGCGGTCTGATGCCCTCACCCCAACCCTCTCCCACAGGGAGAGGGAGAAAACCCTACCACGTGTAGGCCCGGTAAGCGCAGCGCCACCGGGCAAGGGCTTACGTGTGGTCTGATGCCCTCACCCCAACCCTCTCCCACAGGGAGAGGGAGAAAACCCTACCACGTGCAGGCCCGGTAAGCGCAGCGCCACCGGGCAAGGGGTTACGTGCGGTCTGGTGCCCTCACCCCAACCCTCTCCCACAGGGAGAGGGAGAAAACCCTACCACGTGCAGGCCCGGTAAGCGCAGCGCCACCGGGCAAGGGGTTAGGTGCGGTCTGATGCCCTCACCCCAACCCTCGCCCACAGGGAGAGGGAGGCAACCCCCTACCACGTGCAGGCCCGGTAAGCGCAGCGCCACCGGGCAAGGGGTTACGTGTGGTCTGGTGCCCTCACCCCAACCCTCGCCCACAGGGAGAGGGGCAACCCCCTACTACGTGTAGGCCCGGTAAGCGCAGCGCTACCGGGCAAGGGGTTACGTGCGGTCTGGTGCCCTCACCCCATCCTTCTCCTACAGGGAGAGGGAGAAAACACGCATCACTTTTTACGTGACAGCTTGAACGCCACAAACAGGAAGACCACCCACACCGGCAGCAGCATGGCGGACAAACGCATGTCGTCGATGGTGCACATCAGCACGAGGATCATCGCCAGGAAGGCGATACAGATGTAGTTCCCCGCCGGGTAGAGCAGCGCCTTAAACTGCGTCTCGCGGCCCTTACGTCGCATTGCCGAACGAAAACGCAGGTGCGCCAGGCAGATCATGATCCAGTTCAGCAGCAGCGTGGCCACCACCAGCGCCATCAGCAGGCCGAACGCCTCTTTCGGCAGCAGGTAGTTGATCAGCACCACCAGCGAGGTGATTGCGCCGGAGAGCAGCAGCGAATTCACCGGCACGCCGCGACGGCTGACGCGAGTCAGGAACTTCGGTGCGTTACCCTGCACGGAGAGGCCAAACAGCATACGGCTGTTGGAATACACGCCGCTGTTATAGACCGACAGGGATGCCACAAGGATCACGAAGTTCAGCGCAGACGCCACCACGTTACTGTTCAGATCGTGGAAAATCATCACGAACGGACTGCTGTCGGATTTCACTTCCACCCATGGATAGAGCGCAAGCAGCACCACCAGCGAGCCGATGTAAAACAGCAGGATACGGTACACCACCTGGTTGACCGCTTTCGGGATGCTTTTATGCGGATCGCGCGCTTCGGCGGCGGTAATACCGATAAGCTCCAGACCGCCGAAGGAGAACATGATCACCGCCAGGGACAGGATCAGCCCCTTCCAGCCCGTCGCCAGGAAGCCGCCGTGCTGCCAGAGGTTGTCGATCGTGGCGCGCTCGCCGCCGTGACCGGAGAACAGCAGCCACAGGCCAAAGCCGATCATACCGATAATCGCCAGCACTTTGATCAGCGCAAACCAGAACTCGGTTTCACCGTACAGGCGCACGTTAACCAGGTTAACCGCATTAATGATGATGAAGAAGGCGGCGGCCCAAATCCACGTCGGGACGTCCGGGAGCCAGTACTGCATATAGATGCCGGCGGCGGTCAGTTCAGCCATGCCTACCAGCACAAACATCACCCAGTAGTTCCAGCCGGAGAGGAACCCCGCGAACGGCCCCCAGTATTTGTAGGCAAAGTGGGCGAACGACCCTGAAACCGGCTCTTCGACAACCATCTCGCCGAGCTGGCGCATGATGAGGAAGGCGATGATCCCGGCGATGGCGTAGCCCAGCAATACCGCAGGACCTGCAATCTGAATGGCGGGACCTATCCCGAGGAACAGCCCGGTGCCGATCGCGCCGCCCAGGGCAATTAACTGAATATGTCGATTTTGCAAACCACGTTGCAGCGTCGGATGCTGATCCGACGAGGCTTCAGGGCTGTCGTTGCCTGAAGCGGATGACGCGTCTTTCACGTCCTACCCCTGTCTCTTTTTTAGAAGGGGCACGTTTTAACACTTCATGCTGGAGGTAGCAAGGGATTGGGGCATCCCTGCCCCGATAACGAGGTGGAACCTAGAACTCGTAGCCTACCGACACCTTAAAGGTGCGCGGTTCGCCCTGAGTGACGTAAGTGCCGGAATCGTCAACGCTGGTCCAGTAATTTTCATTGGTCACGTTGTCGATACCCGCACGAACGGTCATCTGGTTTTCATTGTGGTTAACGGCGAAGCGATAGCGCATGCCGAGATCCAGCGTGGTGTAACTGTCCAGCTTTTTGCTGTTAGCCAGGTCGGCGTACTGCGTGCCGGAGTGGTTCACGCGCGCGGTCGCGGTCAGGCCATCGATAGGCTTGATGTCGTATTCCGCGCCCAGTACGGCATAGAAGTTTGGAATGCCGATCGCATCGTTGCCCTGGTTGAGGCCGTTGTTGGTTTTGGTTAATTCCGCCTGCAGCCAGGTGGCGCTGGCGTTCAGGCGCATCCCCAGCATCGGCTCACCGAAGACGTTCAGCTCGACGCCGCGGTTGCGCTGCTCTGCATCCAGCCCGTAGCGTTTGGTTTCGCTGTCGAGGATCGCCGACGGCATTTTGATTTCGAACAACGCCAGGGAGCCGCCCACGCGGCCAAAGTCGGCCTTCACGCCCACTTCGTTCTGCTTAGAGTGCACGATACCGGTGCTCTGGCCGTAGTTAACAGCGGTGTTGGGCGCGGTTTCGCCCGGCTGCAGCGCTTCGGTGTGGTTGGCGTAAAGAGAGATCTCATCCCAGGGTTTGTAAACAACGCCGTAGGTGGGCATCCAGCGACTGCCATCGAAACTGTCTGCCGCATTTTCCGCCCCGGTGATTTTGTTGTAGCCGCGAATAACCACTTTCTGATGACGCGCTCCGGCGGTGAACAGCAGTTTGTCGTCCAGCACGCCCAGCGTATCGCTCAGCAGCCAGCCCTGTGTGCGGGTGCGCCCGCTGGTCAACGGATCGCTGTATTTCCCGCCAGACCCGTTGAAGTTAGTGCTGTCCGGCGCGTCCACGCCGGTATTGTGATAGATGTTGGTGTACGGATTATCTGCCGCAGCCGACATTTTCCACGCAATTTTCTCGTTTTTGGTCATCGCGGAATACCCGACGTTGACCTTGTGCGACACGAAGCCGGTATCAAAGTTGCCGCGAATGCCCGCCATCCCGCTGACGGAATCGCTGATGCGATTGGTATCGAGCCGGCTGGCCGTGGCCGTGCCGCTCTTGTCCAGCAGCTTCGGCGCGCTGTAAAGCCCTTCTTCATGCGCGTGCTGTGCGCCCAGGCCGGTGTAGGCCGTCCAGCTGTCGGTGATATCGTACTCGCTGCGCCACATGCCGAATTCGTTTTCGATATTGCTGTAGGCCCACTTCTGGGAGAAGTTACGGTCGTTTTTCGGCGGCTCCGGCACGAAATCCACCGCCGAGATGTTGACGCTGGTCGGGCTGCCGTGGAAGGTTTTCTTCTGATATCCCAGATCCAGCGAGGTGCGGAACTGGTCGCCTTTGTAATCCAGCCCGGTCGAGAGCAAGGTGGTGCGGCGGCGATCGTTGGCGACAGGCGTTTCCCCTTCACGGTGAACCAGGTTTACGCGTGCACCAAACTGATCGTTGTCGCCAAAGCGACGGCCTGCGTCCAGAGTTGTCCCTACCTGGGAATCCGAGGTGTAGTCCACGCCGACTTTGGCCTGCGGCGTGTCGCCCGCGTGTTTCGGCTCAAGGTTGATCATCCCTCCGACGCCGGAACTGGCGGCACCGTTCATCAGAGAGTTGGCCCCTTTGAAGATCTCAATCCGGTCAACCATCTGCGCGTCGACAACCTGGCGCGGCAGCACGCCGGAGAGGCCGCCAAAGGTCATGTCATCGCCGTCGAATTTCAGCCCGCGAATACGGAAACTCTCCGCGCTGTTACCGTAACCCTGCACAAACTGCACGCCCGCATCATTAGCGACCACGTCGGCGATAGTTTTCGCCTGCTGGTCTTCCACCAGCTTCGAGGTGTAGCTGATGATGTTGAACGGTACGTCCATGGCGTTCTGCTGGCCGAGCATCCCCATGCGTCCACCATTGGCAACCTGTCCGTCAAGGAAGGCGGGCACCAGCTGGTCGCCGCCGGGCTTAAAATCGCTGGCGGCGGATGACTGGACGACGATGGTGTCCTCTTTTTTGGTATCCGCCGCCAGGGCGGAGTGCGTAGCCGCGCCGATAGCGAGCGCCAGCAGCGTTTTATGCATTGTGGTGTTGTTCATAAATAACTCATCAAAAGTGCGCGCAAGATTGGCCCGTCGCCGGGCCTTAGAATTTAGTTAAGCGAAATGCGAACGACGCTGTCCGGCCCGTTAGTGGAGTGATCTTTATTGAAAGGCTGTTTAACGGTGACGAACAGGGTCTGACCATCGGCCGAGAGCAGCAGGCTGTTCGGATTCGGCGGCAGATCCCACGAATGCTTCACGGCAAAAGTGGTGGCGTCCAGGCTTAGCAGTTTTCCGCTTTCACGCTGAGTGATGTACAGCTCATTGCGTTTGGCGTTGAATTTCACCGCCAGCGAATCGCCCACTTCCAGCTGTTTGATCAGCTCACCGGTGCGGATATTCACCACCAGCGTGGTTTTGGCTTTGGAGTTGTCGGTAACAAACAGACGACCGGTGGCGGTATCTTCCGCCAGGTTCAGCAGCAGCGCAGGCTTGTCGCCCAGCGGTTTCCAGCGTTTTTCGATTTTGTTGCTGCGCGGGTTGATGACGAGGATCTCGCCGCCGCCGTTAGCCGCGTAAATCCGGTCCGTCTGTTCGGACCACAGCAGCCCGGTCACCCACTGTCCGGCGTTTTTGATGGTTTTTTTCAGCTTCAGCGTTTTCGCATCAACCACCCAAATCACGCCCGGATCGCCCACGCCGCCAACGTACAGCGTGCCGTCGTGGAGCATGATTTCGCGCGCGCCGAACGGGAATCCCTCTTTGTTGCGCTCGGTGAACATCAGGCGCTGTTGGATTTTGCCGTCCGCGGTGCTGATGGCGCTAATGCCACCGTCCAGCGAGTTGGTCACGTACAGGGTCTGCCCGTCCGGGGAGATCGTCATCGCAAAGTTTTTCAGATCGGTATGGCTGCGCCCGAGGGTTTTCAGCGTGGCAGGATCAAGCTTATAGATCACGCCACCCTGCACATCCTTGAACCCTTCCGCGCTGGCAACGAACAGCGCATCGCCTTTCGGGTTAAGCACCATCTCGTACAGGCCATCAGCCAGGTCGCGTTTTAACACGCCCGTTTGCGCCGGGGCGGTAACGGTTTTCTCAGGAGCCGGGGCGGGTGTGGCCGCTTTCTGCGCTGCACAGCCGGAAAGAGAAGCAGCGACGAGCAGCGCCAGCGCAGACATTTTTTTGGTCATCAGGAACATCCTTTACCGTTCAAAGATTAGCGGGCGGGGATCTGCGTCGCATGTGGCTGCGATTGGGTGATGTAGGCAGGCTGTAAGGCCAGAGCAGGATCCACCGTTGTACTCAGTGTTCCGTGTGAGGCCTGCTCACTGTTTATGCGGGAAGAGTCCGTCTGCGCCCGCAAACACTAAAGAGAATGAGAACTATACTCATTATACTTTTATGATCAAGTGTAAATCTGCGTAACGGCTTCAATTAAAAGGAATGCCGGGATGAGAGAATCCCCCTCAGTTTTTGGTGCAGTAAAACACCGGGGAACTCCCAAAACGAAAAAGATAGCTGGAGGCGTTCATCGGAATAATTTCCAGACTAAGGCCACGATCGCGGTGATGGAAGAAGTCGGGGATATAATGACGATAGGCTTCGTCTTTTTTCGGTAATTCATTCGTATCGCTGGAGATCAGAATAACGCGTTCATCTTCACGCCAGAAACGGAAAGCCACTTTATTACTGACGGTTATCGGAGACTGCCCTGCCTGACGGTATTCTCCCGTGGAATCATAATCGCCCGTGCCATTATGAAAAGAAAACGTCATCACGGTGTCTATCCATGCGCTGTTTTCCACGATAATTAAGTTCCCCTCACAGGAAAAATTATTCTGCTGATAATGCAGGTAGCCTGCATACAGCAGCGGGGCAACAATCGCCAGCATAATGGCCAACCAGCGCGCGGTGAGGTTAGTCATTTTCATAATATTGCTCCCGGTACAATATCGATTCACACTGCGCCCCTGCCGCCTCAGCCATTTTATCGCAGACAATTACCGACGTGCCCTGCTGATAATGATTGAGTGTGATATAAACCCGCCCTCCGGCGCTGCACTGAACCGGGTAGCGCTTAACCAGCGAGGTGAATTTATTCTGGCTTTGCATTTTGTCATGCAGGGAGGAATAAACGTCACACCCCTCGACGTTGCCGATAAAATGATAGTCTGCAAACGGTGCATCACCCGGTTTTAATTGCTGATAAAGAACGAAACAGCTGACCAGAAAAAGAAGGGCAGCAATGCCGTAGGCTATTTTGGATGAAAACAGGCTTTTGCGCGGGCGTACAACGGGCGCGGGTAAATACGCCTTTTCTTCCTCAGGCTGGCCGTCTTTCGGGGCTGTTGCAACAGGCAAAATAAACTCTTCGAGCGTACCGGACTGCAGAGCTGCAACTGCCTTAAATCCCTCCTTTGGCACGGTCTGGACGATATTTTCTGCCAGGCCCACGGATTTAAGCGCCTTGCGGATGGAGGCAATCGTCTGGTAGAGCGCATTGGTGGTGACAATCGCCCCCTGCTTTTCCCACACCGCCGAAAACAGATAACGCTGGGTCAGGACCTCGCCGTTGTGTTCCAGCAGCAGGAGCAGGCACTCGCTGACCGGGCCGTGCAGCAGCACCGCGCGATCGAGGTAGCCGTCACGCGGGCACAGCCGACGTTTGTCTGGCTCAAACAGCACCGAGTCATTGATCAGAAAAACTGGCCTCATGGCGACCCCGCAACGGGTAAAAAAACGCGCGATACATTCATAAGAATTATGATGCCCTTTCCGTTAGAACAGTCTGATTCAGATTTTAGTTGTTACTTATCAATCAACTGCATTTTATAAAGCGCGGCCATTCCACTTTCCAGCGCACCGGGGCCCCTCTCCTGAATCAGTATAAATCATTTAACTTCACTCCTGTTTTTTGCCGCGAAAACGTAATGTCAGGGTCATGGCATAAAACCTGTCGCAGCGGGCTTTTACACCAGGCCATGACAGAGAAATATGCTATGTATAAGTCAAAATATGCATTTAAATCTTGAGGTGTCGATCGGATATGCAATTTCAGACCAAAACAACGCCGAAAAGCCACTAGACAGAGCATTATTCCAAAAATACGACTTATCTCGACAAAGACTCTATGACAGAGGGGCTTCCCGTCGGTTTTACATAGCGCATAGGGTTGTGTATTGGAAAGCATTCATAGCAGCCATATAATCCTCCACACAAACGGTATGGATATTTTCGACGCTTATATGTAGGTGTGCGTGCTCGTCTTTATTTAATACAGGTACATGATATGGGCTATCGTCTATACGGATTTATGATTGGTGATGAAATTCATTTCGACATTGCTAATCGCAGGCTATACCGGCTTACGGGCAGTCATACCGAGAAAAGCATCGCTTTCGCGTCAATCTATTTTAACGAAACGATGTTAAGGCTGTTTCTTTATCTGCTGCAAAATGGCAGAACGAAACCGGTCAGCAAAGAAGAACTTTTTGAAGAGGTCTGGGAGGCGCATAATCTCAGCCCCTCCACACAGCGATTATGGCAGGTTCTGCACAATCTCAATAATAAGCTACGCATGCTTGGACTGCCCGACGATTTTATTCGCAATATTAAAGGGCGTGGTTACATCGTTAATTACCCTGATGTAATCCCCGTTTATTACAGAATGAGCGAACTCCCGGCTCACTCTGTTAAAAAAGAGGAGAAGACAGATACCCTGAATGAGTGATGTCACTTCAGGTGTTTGCCCTGAACACGCAAGTGTGAGGGGCATTTTTTTATGTTACTTCCTCATAATTATAAATTACCCCCATTAATGCTGGTGACGATAGCACTGTTGCTCGGTTATAGCCGACGCTGGAAAAAACATATGAAGATATTAAATAGCTTTATTAATTTAAAAGTCAGTAAAAAATTATTCTTCGGATTCTCCGCTGTCCTGTTGATCACAGCAGCCATTCTGACCACCGGATTATTTGGTCTGTTTAACGTTCAGGACAAGGTAGAAAAAAACGGGCATACCACCGATCTCTTTAACGCCCTGTCGGCCGTGCGCCTCAACCGGACCAGCTATCAATATACGCTGGATCAAAAATATCTCGACCAGACCAACGCCGCCGCGCAGAGCATGCAGGCGACGGTTGCTCAGCTGGAGAAGTACGACTGGACGGCCGACGGCCAATCAACCGTTGATAACACTGCCAACGCCGTAAACAGCTACGTTGAGACGCTGTCCCTGTTTACGAAAGCGCTGGTTGAAAAGAAGGCGAGCGAGGCGAAGCTCAACACCCAGAGCCTGTGCGACAACGCCGGGCTTGCTACTGCCCTGAGCCGCAACGGTAGCCTGCCTGCGCAGCAGGCGCTGACGGCCGCTCAGGTGGCCTTCACCATGAGCGATATCGATTCGCAGGTGACGCTGTTCAAACAGCATCCGAGTGATGCGTTAAAGCAGAAAATCGTTTCACGCCTGCAAAGCGCTAAAAACGACGCTGAGCAGCTGGTGCCGTTCGTGCCTGAAGCGCAGAAGGGCTGGTTACTCGCCAGTCTTTCGGATACGAAGCGTATCGGTGGCGAACTGGATCACTATGAAGGCGTCTGGTCGAATCAATCTACATTATCGGATGACCTGAGCCTGAAGGCCGCAACATTAACGCAGGCTATTCAGACGATGTTCACCCGCCAGCAGCAGAAAGTGTTTGATACCGTTGATCATATCCAGATGCAGATGGTTCTGGTCGCGGCCATTGGGATCGCGCTAGGTATGCTGTTGGCTCTCGCCATTACCCGCTCGATTACGCGTCCGCTGAACGAAACCCTGCGCGTGGCAGAGCAGATTGCCAAAGGCGACCTGACCAGCACCCTGACCAGCACGCGTCGTGACGAACCGGGCCTGTTAATGCAGGCGGTTGATACCATGAACACCAACCTGAAAAACATCATTAACGACGTTCGGGATGGGGTGGATAGCGTGGCGCGTTCTTCGTCGGAAATTGCGGCCGGCAATATGGATCTTTCGGCGCGCACCGAGCAACAATCCGCGGCCGTGGTGGAAACCGCCGCCAGCATGGAGGAGTTGACCTCCACCGTCGCGCTTAACGCGGAAAATGCCAACCATGCGCGGCTGCTGGCAGAGGAAGCTTCACAAAATGCGACCGAAGGCAGCGCCATCTCACAAAAGGTGATCGACACCATGAAAAACGTGCGCAGCAGTTCGCACCGTATTTCAGAGATTACCACCGTGATTAACAGCATCGCTTTCCAGACCAACATCCTGGCGCTGAATGCCGCAGTGGAAGCCGCTCGCGCGGGCGATCAGGGCAAAGGCTTTGCGGTGGTGGCAGCCGAAGTGCGTACGCTCGCCCAGCGCAGCGCGCAGTCCGCCAAAGAGATTGAAAACCTGATCCACGAGTCCGTGGTGCACGTCGATACCGGCTTTAACCTGGTAGAAAGCGCGGGCGATGCCATGTCGCGCATTGAGACCTCCGTGGCGCAGGTGCGCGACATCATGAGCGAAATCGCCGCCGCCACCGATGAGCAAAGCCGCGGTATTTCGCAGATTGCACAGGCCATGGCGGAGATGGACACCACCACGCAGCAGAACGCTGCATTGGTGGAAGAGTCCTCTGCGGCGGCAAGTTCGCTGGAAGACCAGGCCGTACAGCTGGAGAAAGTGGTGTCGATTTTCCGCGTCTCGAAAGATAACGCCGGGCGTGCGGAAAAACGCCGGGTAAATGGCGCCAGCACCGCCACGGCGACCACGATGAAACGTCCCGCTGCCAGCGACCAGGACGACTGGGTCAAATTCTGATAACTCCCGCGCGGTTGCCCTGAGGGTGACCGCGCATTGAAGGCCACCATGACTACCGTAACTAAATCACCCTCTACCCTGCTCTCCGGGGTCAGCACGCTGCTGGCCCGTCTTTTTCCTCCGGCGCCCGAAAAAGCGCTGAGCGTCGCCATTCATCAGCGCCAGATCGTTCCGGTTTATCAGCCTTTCTTCGACAGCCAGACGGGCAACATCGCGGGCGTGGAAGTGCTGGCCCGCTGGCGGCACCCGCTGTACGGCAACGTTGCGCCGGACATTTTTATCCCGCTGGCGGAGGAGCATGATCTGATTGCACCCCTGACCCATTATCTGATCCAGCAGGTCATTGCCGAGCTTCGCCAGCCGATCCCTCTCTTCCCTGAGGGGCTTTACATCAGCCTTAATCTCAGCCCGCATAACTGCCTCGACCCGCATTTCAAAACGGATTCGCTCGATCTGTTAAATGCCCTCGCCGCCAGCCAGGTGCAGGTGGTGGTTGAGATCACCGAAAGGCATCCGCTGCATTTCACCCCGCAGCTAAGCGAGTGGTTTGCCACGCTGCGTCAGTCCCGTATCGCCATCGCGCTGGATGACTTCGGCACGGGCTATTCGAACCTGTCATACATCCACGCCCTGCAACCGGAATTCATCAAGATCGACAAACTGTTCGTCGGTCAGATCCGCGAGAACGGCGACACCCGCCTTCTGGATAGCCTCATCAATCTGGCTAAAAATATGGATCTGCGGATCATTGCAGAAGGGGTGGAGACGCAGGCTCAGGCCGATTATCTGCGCGTAAAAAACTGTGATTACCTGCAAGGCTATTACTTCTGCAAACCGGTGCAAATTGATGAGCTGGTGAGTTTGGTCAGCCGGGCATGACACATCTATTACACAGAGAATGCACAGCCATGCCGCCGGGCATAGCTGCGGTTTTTCCACATCACATCACCGGGCAACCGTCATCGTTGAATGCGCGATTTATAAAGAACAATACCCGGCCCAGCACCTCAACCTCTTCCAGGGCGACGCCTTCTATAGCTTCGCCGTCGCCGGTGATGAGAGCTTGACTCATAAGCCTGGCGAACTGGGTCCGGCCTTCACATAAAATGAGCAGCACATCGCCGGGCACACTTTTAGCTGTCAGCTCAATGACGGCAAAGCCAACATCAGTTTCGAGAACCCTACTCTCAGCATCCATATTGCAGATCACTTCTGGCGATAGCTAGCGCTCAACATAACCGTTCGCGGATGATGCAAATCCCATTACTGAACCCTTATGTTGCGTAGGATCCAATAGCGGTTATCGCTTCCGTCGGTGGTTTGTCGGCGAAATCTTCTTGATAGCGCTCTATCCATGCGTACTCATCTTAGCGCGTGTAGTGCCAGTTGAACTCCCGCAACCTCTCAACGAAGCTGTCTGTGCTCAGTTAGCGGTAACCCTTGGGGTTGAACTGTATGGCCGCCACGAAGGCAGCGTGGATGTCTGCTGTGCGTGGCATGATTACCTCACGAAATTACTGTATTCATAGACAGTTTCGCTAAATATGAGAGTCGATCAAGCTTCATAGTGGTGCTACACTTCCTACCTTTCAGAATTAACTGATTTCTATAATGTTAAAGATATTTACTCGCTATGTTTCGGTGGGGGTGATTAATACAGCCCTACATTGGTTGTGTTTCGGTGCACTCATGCATTTTTTCGGGGCTACGCAGGCCGTTGCAAACGTAATTGCGTTTTGCATTGCTGTGACGTTCAGTTTTTTTGCAAATGCTACGTGGACATTCAATTCTCAGGCTACATCTGGGCGCTATGTCGCATTCGTATTTTTCATGGGCATTATGGCCGCTCTAACCGGATGCGTTGCAGATTTGATTGGTGCCCCACCAGTTGTAACTCTCATAGTTTTCTCGGCATTTAGTCTTGTTGCCGGATTTATATACTCAAAATTCATTGTCTTTAGGGATGCGAAATGAAAATTTCTCTGGTCGTTCCGGTTTTTAATGAAGAGGAAGCAATTCCTATCTTCTATAAGACCGTGCGGGAATTTGAAGAGCTACAACAGCATGAAGTAGAGATAGTCTTTATCAACGATGGCAGTAAAGACGCTACAGAATCAATCATAAACGCGCTTGCTGTGGCCGACCCGCACGTCATTCCTCTTTCATTTACCCGCAATTTCGGTAAAGAGCCTGCGCTATTCGCTGGCCTAGACCATGCAACCGGTGAGGCAATCATTCCGATTGACGTTGACCTGCAGGACCCTATCGAAGTCATTCCTCATCTCATCGAAAGGTGGCAGGCCGGTGCGGACATGGTTCTGGCTAAGCGCTCCGATCGCTCTACAGATGGCCGCCTCAAACGCAAAACAGCTGAGTGGTTCTATAAGCTACACAACAAAATCAGCAATCCGAAGATTGAGGAAAACGTCGGCGACTTCCGCCTAATGTCTCGCGAAATTGTTGAAAACATCAAGCTAATGCCTGAACGCAACCTTTTCATGAAAGGCGTTTTGAGTTGGGTTGGTGGTCGCACTGATGTTGTTGAGTATGCTCGCGCAGAGCGTGTCGCTGGTGATTCTAAATTTAATGGCTGGAAGCTATGGAATCTTGCACTTGAAGGTATCACAAGCTTCTCAACATTCCCGCTGCGCATGTGGACGTATATTGGCTTGTTCGTTGCTGGCCTGGCCTTCATCTATGGCGCATGGATGATCGTCGACACGTTAGCGTTCGGCAATCCGGTTCGTGGCTATCCATCAATGCTGGTTTCAATACTTTTCCTTGGCGGAGTTCAGTTGATAGGTATAGGTGTGCTTGGGGAGTATATCGGCAGGATTTATGTTGAAGTTAAGGGAAGACCTCGTTACATCATCAAAAACGATCTCAAGGATAATCGGAAGGAAGATAAATGATTAGTCAGGCTTTGGAAAAAGAAACTCATTTAAAGTGGGTGTTATTCACTTTTGTTTTCGCTGTAGTGGCTGTGTTTTTTACTGCTATCCATCCGGTGACAATTATCTCTGGTGATGAGTGGATCAATCTTTCTTCCGGAAGGCAGGCGTATCCACAGTGGGGAGGTTTTAATCCAATTAAGGTTGTGCCTGAGGTGGCTTTCCCACTCTTTGGTAACATTGCCTCATCGGTCGTAATGCCACTTGGATTTACTTTCCTTGAAGCTATCGCCTATTTGACAGCGGTTTTAGTTGCGATTCTTGTTGTGGCGTTTCTTTATCAATTCTATGTTTTGATGAGAGAAACCGCAGGGTTGTCAACATACACTAGCTCAGTCATGGTTATCTTATACCTACTGTGCATGTTTGGCCTGTTCAGGACTCTCAATAATAACAACAGTCCATACCTTTTATGGGAGCAAAATCTTACTTGTTATTATCACTATATTGTTCCAGCCCTCATAAACGGCACGCTGGCACTTTACGTTTTAAGAATGTCGGCAACATTAAAGCCCTTCTTTTACGAAAGAGCGATCTTTTCTGGCATGCTGATATTCGCCATTTACCTATGTGTATTTTCGAACATTTTTGCCAGTGTTGTGCTTGCAGTAATGTGCGGTGTGGTACTTCTTCTGAACCTCATTAGCAACAGATTTAAAATTGTTGAGACGATTAAGGCTTACCCTTTCCACTGCATCACTTTGGCGATGTGGGTTATTTCCGCTATATTTGAAATGAACGGGGGAAGAGCAGATCGCATGGCAAAAGATCATCTGGATATTTCAGGTACAGTCAATGCATTTTACTCACTGCTTAAATTAACAGATCGCACCTTCTTCGTTGTGCTGGCTGTTGGATTGGTTTGCGGCGTGGTGTTCTTGCTAAGAAGAAAATCAGATGAGACAACTGAAGGTAAAAGATACGCTTTCTGGGTATCAGTGATTTCTGGAGCCATTACCACATTAGCCCTTATTCTGGTATGCGCAAAGGCTAGCGCTAACTATGCGACTCGACCTGTAGCAATGTGGGGTTCGTTCATGTACCTGATAGTA
Organism: Enterobacter cancerogenus; assembly: GCF_019047785.1. Classification (NCBI taxonomy): domain Bacteria; kingdom Pseudomonadati; phylum Pseudomonadota; class Gammaproteobacteria; order Enterobacterales; family Enterobacteriaceae; genus Enterobacter; species Enterobacter cancerogenus. Next base: position 1,454,329 of record NZ_CP077290.1, read on the forward strand.
GCAGCTAGCATTGGACTTGGTTACTTCATTGAGCGCTTTAAGACCGTTCAATATATTGCCCCAATAGTTTTACTTTGCTTGGTTAACAAGGCTACAGACCAATCTCATTCTTTGCGAGAGTCTCACAACGGAAACGTTCCTTTCTCAGTAGCAAATGCGGTCGGACAAGACATGATAGATCAGGTTCAGAGAGCTGTTGAAAGCAACCAGAGGACTATTACATTGCATGTTCCTAAGGGTGACAATAACGATAACTGGCCTTTCCCGGTCACAAGAGGAAAGGCCATATCAGAAACTCTTAAATCAAATGGATTGATACCACGTAACATTGAGATAAAAATCCAGCCAGATAGAGAAATGAATTCCAAATATGGGATGCCAATTTAAATTACTGCGCCCCTAATGGGGCGCATTAACTATGACTTGATATTAAGTGACTCCACGTTTCCTGTGCCACCTGATATGTTGACCGCTGTTGCTCCTGTTGTAGATCGCGCCTCATTCATATGTGCCATATTGAATGAACCAGCACCAAGAACGATAGCGTAAAGCATTGTTGTTCCTGTTGCGCTATTGCCTATTGCCTGACACCTATTACTGCTTGATATGTTGATTCCATTGTATGTCCCGGAAGTACCAAATCCAGCATCAGTAATGGTATTCCCCATTAGCTTTATGCTTTCGCATGTTGCTACTGAAATTCCATGGCCGTTAACTCTTCTTACTGTGTTTTGGCTACATGTTCCCTGTTGCACATTTTCAAGAACAATACCAAGGCCACCTGAACCATTCCCATCTACAATATTATTGACAATATTTGTATTGTAGTTGGCGCTTGATGTACCAGCCATAATAACCCATATGCCGTAATTGAGAGAACCAAGAATTGAGTTGTTAGATATAATAACATCAGAGAACGTCTGTCCAGTAAAAGGATTTGATGATGGGTTATAATATCTTACACTTTGTTGGCAACCCTCTATATTATTATGTGAGATAATAATCCTTCCGCAAGATCTATCACCGATGAATACAGCATCTTTGCAGCCTGCGATCTGATTATTTGTTATAAGAAGTCCAAAGCAGTTTTGATGGTCTATCCCATTATCAACAAAGTTTATTACAATATTACCAGTAGTTGTAAGATGAAATTGAGCTGCCGCAGAGATGCCCTGGCTATCACTTTAAAATAATTTGTCAATATAACGCCAAGAATCAATGCATTTAAAAACCACAAGTGGAAAAATGTTCCGCCGTGAAGAGTGTCGTTAGATACGACCTTCCCAATGGTCCTCCATGTATCGCCCTGCATCATTCTGTATAAAATAGGGATATATAATATTGATGACCAGAAAAGAATACTAACGAGCTTATTAAGCTTTTTCCCAATATCATCGTGCGTAGAGGCACCCATCAGGTAACCAGAGGCAAGAAAGAAGAAAGGTAGCACCCATCTTGAAGATGCGCGGAATAACTCACCAAAAGGCTGTGGCATTTCTGTGAAATTACCCACGTGGACCACTATGATAAAGAAACAGGCAAGAAGTTTCGCTGCATCCAATGCATTATTGCGCATTTTATGATCACCAATTTAAGAATCGTCTGATGATGCTACAAATGTTTGCCTATCTTATCAAATGATAATCACATCCATGTGACCAGATCATCAAATGCTGATGGTATATGTAGCAGCAGAAAAAGGTTTTTCCATACCTTAGTTTGCACCAAAACCCATCCAACTCCGCAGGCAAGCAATGCATTGAGATTATGCACGCTCGCTCCATCCATGGATGGTAAGAAGATCAACGTTACAAGGGATATTGTGAACACCTGGCGTTGTTTTAATTACACCCCAAGAGTTTGTGCCGATAGTGTTCAACCCGATCTCAGTACAACCAGACAGAATGACAGATCCGCCGCTGGCAAAAAAGCAGTCTGAGCGCCAGTATCGTTAATACGGCGACAGTTAGACATTCTTACCGTTAGCGTTGAACCAGTTACCAGGGCTATCCTACCGTCACCATCGCAAGTGTAATTCACTAAATTAAGCACGGTGTTACCTGTTATTGCTGACGTAATATGATTCCATCCACGCTGGCCGCGTAAGCGGGTGCGTTGGCTGGAGCACGAGGAAGCGAAGAGACTTATCGAGGAATGTCCTGAACCACTGAAGTCGGTTGTTAAGTTTACTCTGGCAACCGACTTTCATCGTTCGAACATCATCAATACGGAATGGCAACAAATCGACATGCAGCGTCGTGTTGCCTGGGTAAATCCTGAAGACAAGAGCTATTGGCGTAGCGCTGAATGATACGGCTTTAAGGTGCTGCGCGATCAGCTTGAGAATCATCATAAATGGATGTTCGTGCATAAGAAGACCGGTGTTGGTTTCATAACCTTCGCCATACCTGGGCGAGTTGGTTAATTCAGTCCGGCGTGCCGCTGTCCGTGCTGCAGAAAATGGGAGTATAAGAAGCATCAAATGGGTACTTCGATATGCTCACCTGGCACCGAACCATTTAAGCGAACAAGCACGGAAAATAGATGTCATTTTTGGCAACCATGACACAAATACGACACAAGGAGAAAATCAGGCGGGTTTGAAACTGGCGTAAGTTACTGATATCGAATGGTACGCCCTGTAGGATTCGAACCTACGACCTACGGCTTAGAAGGGCGAAAACAGACGATTTCTTTAAACTTCCGTAGATTTCACACGATTTCACAACGCTGATTATAAAGGATTTTTAGGTGTTGATTGCTGTCACTTGGTTTCATACCATATCACCATAACTTGACCCGTAACTTGACCCTAAATCTATGGCTAGTACTCTTCTGACAGACAGTAAAATACGTGGGCTGAAGCCTAAAAAATCTGCGTTCTACACCTGGCAGGCATCAGCCACCAGAGGAACAGGAAGGCTTGGTGTGAAGACATACCCATCGGGCCGCAAGACCTTCGTTTACCGATACTTCCTCAATGGTAAAGAGAAATTCGTCAATCTTGGTGATTTCCCATCTGTGGCACTTGCCGAGGCGATAGAAAAAGCAAGTTCCGCCGCCAAGAATATTTCTGAGCCAGTTAAAGCCGTAACCGACCTTTCTTCCATTAAACAACTTTTCGACGATTATATAGAAGATCAGAAAGCCCGTGGGAAACGTTCATACGAAAAAACGCAGAACCGAATTAACCAAGTTTTGGACAGCGAGCACATTGATCCAGGAATGCTTGCGCGAGATGTCACCCCTGACCACATAAAACGAGTGTTATCAGAGTTCATCTCCCGGGGAGCCAAAGCCGGAGCAAACAAGGTTCGAGCCAATCTTCATGCAATTTTTAACTTTGGCCTATTTGCTGACAACGATCCGGCAAACATTGACAACAAGACCATATACGGGCTTGAACGCAACCCGGTATCTGTCGTTCCGGCCCAGCGTGGGGTCGATAAGGCACTGGATAGATTTCTTCCCTGGGATGAATTGTCCGAGTTGTTGGACATCCTTCATCGACCTGCATCGTCAGTTCCCATGAACAGCGATTTTGCCCAGCTTTTACTCTGTTGTATCCATACAGCAGGACAACGCCCTTGGGAGATAATGACGAATACCAAAAGCAATTGGGATAAGAAAGGAAAAGTGCTGACGGTTCCACCTGAAATCTCCAAAACTGGTGATTATCACGTCATCCCTTTAAGCGCTACAGCTACCAGCATTCTTGAAGAGATGGAAAAACGATATCCTGAATCTGATTTTCTTTTCCCTGCGGAAACAGCTGAAGGACACCTACTTTCTGCCGAATACGGAAAGCAGCTACGAAAATTCTGTGAACGCGAACCATTTAATAAATTTACGCCAAGGGATATACGCCGCACCTTTAAAACACTGGCCGGAGATATGGGTATAAGCACCGAGATGCGCGACCGATTGCAGAACCATAAGCGGCCAGGAGTGTCAGCAAAGCACTATGACCGCTATGACTATCTTAAAGAGAAAAGGGAAATAATCGAAGAGTGGGAGCTGCGGCTTTTGTCTCTGCGGCAAGCACCTTGACACTGGTTGGATATACAGATAAAAATGACTGTATATCCAACCAGTGAATGAGGTTTATATGTTCGTTGAACTCGTCTATGACAAGCGTAATGTTGCAGGACTGGAGGGGGCCAGAGAGATCATCCTGGCTGAGCTGACGAAGCGAGTGCACCAGATCTTCCCTAATGCCGAAGTGAAGGTGAAACCGATGCAGGCGAACGGGCTGAATAGCGACGCCAGCAAAAGCGATCGGGAAAAGCTGAACCGCATGCTGGAGGAAATGTTTGAAGAGGCCGATATGTGGCTGGTATCTGAGTTCCCATCAGTACGCCAAGTTGGTAGATGATGTCATGTAGGCCCATGGTAAATCTTTAGACTGTCGGCCTACCTTTTTGAATACACAGAATTCTTCCATATTCTCGACCATGCGTTTACGCAATGCTATAGTACCGAATCTAGAGTGCGACACTAGTCAATCAGTCTACTCCCAGATTTGTCGAACAATGCCGCATTGATAATCAATTTATAAAATGCATGTTTCTCTAAGGATTATAAGATGAGTGTTTATTACTCACTGTGTCTATTCACTGCATGCCTAACCATTGCGCTTGCTCTTTTCAGCCTTCCCATATTTCGATTCATTGATGAAGACACGATTAAAGCGAGATCAAACAGCCTTGACGGTATGCGGTTCTTCCTGGCGTCGTTTGTTGTTTTTCATCACTTAGATTGTGCTTACACTTACATAACAACCGGGAAGTGGAGACCTACTTCTGAATGGTTGGTTTACATGGGTAAGTATGGTGTTGCACTTTTCTTTATGACTACAGCGTTCCTTTTTTGGGGTAAAGTCAGGAATTCTCAATCTGTTGATTGGGTGGAATTATACAAAAAACGTTTTTTTAGAATCGTTCCACTTGCCTTTTTTTGCTCGATGATAGCATTAATCATGCTTTTTTCTTTTACTGAGAGTAAGCCTTTATCTTTTGAAATTATATCTAATTCCCTGGCTTGGTTTGATGGCGGTCTTTGGAATAGCAAGCCCGCAGTAACCACTTTTGATAAATCATGGATGGCGTTGGCAGGTGTCACCTGGACATTAAGATGGGAATGGATTTTTTATTTTACTCTCCCATTGTTGTTCATGTTTAATAAATGGTCTATAGAGTTAGCAATAGTTTTGTTTGGTTTCTCCATCTATTTCCTTCCGGACATTACCCGCGACGCTTATCTTTGGTCGTATTTCTTTGCGGGAATGTTATGCAGGGAGTTGAAAGAAAAAATTCAACTCACCAAGAATCAAGCAAACATATTGTTGGTTGCCACTATATTATTAGTATTATTGGCTCAACCAGAGATCTTTAGGTCTCCAGAGAAGTTTTTTTTAATAACAATTTTCTTCGCAATAGTTTCTGGCGCTAATCTCTTTGGGCTGTTGACCACAACTGCATCAAAGAGACTAGGCGCGATTAGTTACAGTTTATATTTAACTCAGGGTTTAATTTTATTCCCAGTGTCTTTATATTTTAGCCATCAAAATGATTTTACATTAGATATTAAGTCAATGATAATTTTTACCTCCTCTTATGTATTGATCTGTTTTATTTCTTCCCTTACCTTTCACTTCATTGAGCGTCCATTTATGAATGGATTTAAAGTAAAGAATAGAAATAATTTTAAAGGCATGACATTCAAATAACATATATGTCCGTGGTATATCGTCACGGACATATACATAAATTACTTAAGGTCTATTAGGCCATGTGACATCTGGAGCTGTTGATGTATCAACTGCTCCTAATGCGTCAAGATAATCCAGCCATTCATTGAATGATTGCTTATCTGCATCAGACAGGCGTCCAAGTGCCAATTTTGAGGGCCACTGGTTGCTATCGATGTGATTATTGGCGTCGTTGATTAATGCCTGCTTCTGGATCTCAGCTTGTTGAACGAGCTCTTCGTGAGTGGGTTCCGGTACAGGCGGCGCAGTAAATTTCTTACCATCATATGTCCAGCCGATACCCACGCCAAGACCGTCAATTTTGACAGTCTCATAGCCCTCGAAAATATCACCCTCACCATCCCACAGGACAGTATTCATAACCTGTCCATCCTTGATCAGTGCATAAGTAGACATCATGCATACTCCTCAATAATAACGATACCCTGAGATCCATTCCCTCCAGCTGTAGCTGTCGATCCACCTGATACTGTGGTAACAGACCCTGCGCCACCGCCACCATATCCCGTGCCAGGGTTTGGGGTTGCATTTGTTGTATAAGCCCCGCCCCCCAGGCCAAGAACTGATGATCCCCCCTGACCACCTTTCACAGTGTTCGCATTCAATGAAACCTGCCCAAAACCTCCTTGCCCTGGGATAGATACAAGCACGTTTGCGCCAGTGCAAGGACTGCCATTACTGTGATCAGAAACTATTGTCTGTGTGGTTGCTGTAGAACTTCCCGCAGCTCCCGCCTGACCTCCCGGCGCAGAAATATAGGTTCCGAAAGCTGAAACACCTCCCGCTGTTCCATTCCCACCGGAGGAACCATTACCACCAGCCCCAACTGTAACAGCCACGGAAGATACCGAACTGACATCTATCAGCCCTGTTTCACCGTAGGTCCCAGCCGTCCCACCATGTCCGGCGGCAACGTTCCCTGTAACCGTAGATGCAGCAGCACCACCTCCGGCCCCACCACCACCAACTAGACGAACCCTGATTTTCTTGGTTCCGGTTGTTGGCGTATACGTTCCGCTCGCAGTGAAAGTTCGCACATTTAGCAGGCGCCCGTTTGTATTGGCTTTCAGGGCATTGAGAAAATTAGTCAGAAGCACTGACGTGTTTCCGTTATCAAGAACGTCCTGGCCGGTACTGTCTGCGATGAACTGTCCGATAACGCTTGCCATCACTGTTCCCTGACGAAGGGCTTTATTCACCTGCGCACTCGCAGCTTTACCGGACTGAAATCCTGTAAGCAGTGCAGTTAAGGCTTCCCAGTCTGCTTGCGACATGACGTTAGCGCCCGCACCCGTAGCGAAAGGTTTAAAGTTATTTGTAGCCATTAAAGTAATTTCCCCCATGCTCCAACATCGAACCCGCCGATGTATTCGTTTTCCAAATCAAACCCAAAGAATTTTGAGCCCTCGGACGGTGTTTCAATCGAAGGCGTTTCAACATCCCCGGCCCAAACGCCGGCAGCTTTTACTGTCAAATAGCCCTGTTTAATCGCGGCGATCAGCTCGAGGGACACATCAGCAATATCTGTCTCGGGAAATACCCAGACCGAAATCGTCATGTCCTGGTTGTCGACGATCTGCATTTTCAGGCCAGAGTCTGCTGTCGCAGCGTCAAGAATGGGTGGCAGCGAGCCGTTGCGGCCGTCCCAGTTGTTGATAGCGATTTTTGCTTTCAGAATGATGCGGTAGGTGTCATCGCTCAGCGACGTATAGCCTGAATCCGGATCATACGGCCCTTGCCAGACGCCCTGGTCATATCCGAGCCCGTCGGTGTCCCAGCTGAAATAGACACCCGTAATAGGCTGGCTGACTATACGGCTACGTCCGATCCAGAGTCCGAGGGTATCAAGCTGGACGCCTACCGCCGTATCAATGTCAAACGCGCTAACCAGCCCCCGTGTGGCTGATGTGATATCAATCAGCGGCCGGGTGCTCAGGTCGATGTGATCAAAGTATTTCGGTCTGGTGGCGTGGTAGTTGGTGATTAAGTCGGTGTACTTACTCATGACGTCACCGTTAGAACAATATTTTCCGGTTTACAGGACGCTGATTCGTTGTATGCGATATTGATATTCCCCGCCGCTACCGTTCCGGCAGATTTTCCAATCAGTAGCTCCTGAATGTCGTAATAGCGTGCACTGCCACCACTCACCACGCCGAGGTTCGCCGGGGAGTAAATGCGGCTCAGCAGAACAGAATCACCGATCGTCAGCCCGTTGATGTAATCCGCGACGGCCTGCTGAATCTGTACGCCAATTTGCGACGTGTAACCCGTAAAGGCTTTCAGTGTGATATGCCCGTAAATCGGAACATCAGTCGAACGCGAAAAACTGATCACGTGTGGATTGCCGTAGGTGTCGGGTACCGTGACAGAAGTCGTACCGTAAGTTGCCGTTCCCTGCCCTTTATTACCCCGGATAGTCTGGGCAATGTCGGTCACGTCCCCGCCGTCCACGATGGCTGAGATAGAGTGTGGCGGCAGCCCGTTACTATCGGTCGCGCCAGTATCATTCTCGTAGAGCTTGTGACGTGTCACGCCAGCAACGTTAGCAATCGCACCGTCAACGCCCTCAAACGGCGTGATAGAGGGTAGCGCGACGCTCTGCCCCTGCCTGATGCGCAGCTCTGCATCGGTTTCTGCCGGTGCGCCTACGGTGGCCGCCGCCGGGTTAGTTACCGATGTCCAGCCTCGGGTCGGCGTGTTGATGGCAGTAATTGTCCCCGCCAGCGCTGCGACAGCGCCGCTGTTTGAGCAGGTGGCAGTGGCCGTCACCGTACCGTCAACGCCAATCACTACAGAGGCAGGAAGACGCCAGATCACGTTATTAGTATCTTTTGCGGTACCGTTCGTGATGGTTGTCCCTGCGGTGCCGGTGAGCAGCAGATCCACGGTGGAGTTCGTCGCCCCTTTGCGCGCGATACCGTTAATTTTCACGTTACTGGTCAGCGCTGCGCCGTAACCCGTAGCAGGTGAGAAGCAGTTGTAAACGGTGATGGCCGTGTTATTGGCATCGTGAATAGCCAGCGCCACCAGCGCCACCATCTGGCCGTCTTTGCTGTCCGGCTCCAGATAAGCGTCACTGCCATAAATCTGCTGGAAATAGCTTGTCAGGGTATCGAGTATCGTCTGGTAATCAGGCGCACTGATCCCCTCAGCGGTTACCGTTGCCGATAAGCCGAGTGTGTCCAAATTGAGGGCCATTTATGCCTCGCTGGTTACTGTCGTTGTTCCGTAGATGGTGTCGATTTCAGCGAAGAACTGGACGCGGCGCGTTGTCGTGTTCACTGTCGTATTGAAAGAGAGGATGGATTTAACGCCCCGAGTTTGGAGGATGCGCTTACGGATCGCCAGGTTGTAGGTTTCCGGCTTCTGCTTACCGAGTACGGACTGAATCCACGGTGTCCCCTCTGTGGTGTCGAGAAACCACTGCCCATACCACAATTCGAATCGCGTTTTCACAGCCTGCGCGACGGCCTCCGGTGAGTTAATCAGCCAGGTATCATCGCCGCTGCCAAAAGTGTAATCGCCGTCGTCGTCCTCACGTCGGTATCTCATAATTACCCTCCCAGAGGTTTTGTATTGCTGCCGCCGCTTTCAACGCCGCCATGCGTATGCTTATCAACGATTGATCCATCCACCAGCTGCAGGCGGCCGTCAGGCAGAATTTTCAGGCCATTGAGGTTGAAACCTCCCGGCGCGGTACCGGCTATCGCCCCACTTGAAGGATTAAGGCTCAGTTTGGTTCCGCCATCGTCGCTACGTAACTCAACCGCGCTGGTGCTGATGCCGCTGATTTTCTGTGCCTGCGACTGTGGCCCGACGATACAGAACGCATCCGATAAATCATGCACCCGGTCGTCGACAGGCTCCTGTACCCCGCCGTTCTGCCACCAGAAATCGATGCAGCGATCGGCAAAAATCACCAGGCATTCATCGCCGGATTTCACCGGGAAAGTTAACGTGCAGCCGCCGCCGCGCGGAAATATCACCGGCACATCCACCAGCAGCGGATAATTTTTGGTAACGCGGTTGCCGTCGTTATTAGTTTCAACCGAACGGATCGCAGGCTGCACAACCGCCGTCACCGCGCCAGGATCGAATGACTGAACGATGCCAGGCAAAGCGACGCGGATCTGGTTTTTTGTTGTGTCCCGCTCAGATTTGAATGTTTCGGCAAGGTCGCCGCTGCGGGTCTGATCAGATACTGCCATTTAGTTGGCTCCAGAAAGCAAAAAACCCGCCGAAGCGGGTTAATATTGATTCTATAGAATTAAGCTGCGGAAGATTTTACCGTACTAACGAGTTTAACTAAACTTTTTGTTTCAGAGATAATTATTTCAGCTGATTTACGTGTAACGGTTTTATTTAATTCATAGTCAGCATCACAGCGATATTTATGATACATCTTAAGTTTAACTCCAAGCTTCCGTATTACCATATTATTAACTGGAGAAATCAATTCTGCGCACTCAGTCATGTACTGAGCAAGACGCGAGTGAGAGCCTCCCTTAAATACTCCGTTCAGAGGGTGCTGTCGCGGCACGGGACCTGTTAACTCTAAGCAAGAATGATACATACCATAATAAGCACGGCTAACAGCAGTTCTGCACCCTATTTCACCATAATCCCTATCCAGATTATCCTGGGCAATCTTTATAAACTCAATGCTATCTATGGGCATTTCAATCCCCCGGAGTAAAAAGAACTATTGCTTTTGCATTATGCAGCTCATGCTCAACTATTTTGGTAGCAAGCTCATCGTTCAACATAACTATAAAATCAGGCGATACATTGAATAAGTCATAGTTGAATGACAACATTCCGTCTGGGGCAACATACTGACCGGAGTTTTTAGCGCTTAAGTTATGCCCCATCATTATGTCCATTGCAAGATTTGCCATTTTTGACAAATCTTCACGTTCATTTCCCGGGAGTTTACCTAAGGTATTATAGATAGCTTCCGCGCTCATATAATCCCCTTGTTGTTTTTCAGTTAATTCTACGGTTCCAAGGCGCTGAAAAAGCCCAACCACTCTAGCCATTTCATTGTAATCAGCCCAGAACGAAGAAACTATAAAATTGAATACTAATAAAGATGGATTACGGATTACAACGCTACGCTTTAAAATATTTCGCTGTAACGCATGGTTGCCCTTTTGTCCGACTGCGATTGCATAATTCCCCCATAAGGCGCTTTCAGAGGGATTTATTGAGATTGCAGCCTCGCAAAGGTCGCAACCTTTTTTAAGATCTCCAAATACAATCCATGCTAACCCCTGAATCGCTAAAGATTCATCTTCTACAGGAATTTTTTTTGCATCGCGAATGATGCTAAAGAGTTCAAATTCGCCTAAAAGATTTTCCCCTTTTTCAATCGAAGGCGAAAGTTTCTCAAAAAGCTGATCGGTTATAAGTTTTGGTGAAGCAGCTGGCATATGATAAATCTCCCTTTTTCAAATGCTAGCTTACCTCGTAGACAGCATCAACCTGGCCTTATGTACATAAGTCTGTACAAATTATGACTCAATCAGGCACCTTTTTACACGGGAAAGATCCGATGATTTTCGGCGCGTCCATACTGTTCTGCAGTAGCTGGACGTTCAGGAAACGCGTTTCGGTACCAGGGCGATGGATATACTCAAACCCATAGTTGTTGCCATCTTTAGCAGGCATTAGACCCATTTTGATCTGCATGCCTGTACCGTCTTTGCCCAACATTTTAACCTTTTGGGATGTTACGGTTTCGCCATTGATTTTAAACAATGAGTCAGGGATCGCGTCCATACGAAAGTTACCACATTGCATCGTTATAGTGTTTGCACTTGCGCCAACAGACGCTAACGCCAGCAATGAAAAAATCCATCGTTTCATTTCTATAACCCCCTCTGCAATGCAGTGCTCGATGGCATATCCTGCGCGCCACGCGCTTCGCACATCATATCCATGTACCACGCCTGGCCCCTTGTGTCGCCAGTGTACATAATCCCGCGCACAATATAAACGCCATCCGTTGCGATGCTGGCAGGCTGCGCGGTGGTACCGCTGAGCGTGATATTTCCGTCCGTGTTCTGGTCGGTGATCTGCCCGCCGGCCATCGCGATATCGTTGTTCGACAGCGCGGTGCGGAATACCGAAGCCTGATCCAGCTGAATGAGCCCGTTAACCCGGATGTTCGGGTTAATCAGCGCGCGGACGTTAACGCCGTTGCCGATGGTCTGCTGCGGCATGCCGATAAGCCCGGTGGCGCTGTTGAGCACAATAGCTTCGTGAACATATTCGTTATTCGCTACCATCTGGCGCTGACCGTCCACGAATTGCCATGTTGCGCCACATTGTCCGGCCACGTTATCCATAAGATGCCGTGTCATGCCGAACAGCACCCGGCCCCGTGGGAAGACGGTAGCAGGCATTTCAGGCGTCAGGCCTTCGGTCGCGCCTTTGGCCTCGAAGTCTTTCATCAGCGCGCGGTTCACGTCTGCGACCGTGTAACCGGCTGCCAGCGTCTGCGAGGTTATGCTGGTGGCAAACGCCAGATCCGTATCGGCTGCCTGAATCAGGACATAGGAATCAATAGGGCTGTCTTTACCGGTGACCGAGTAGCGAATTTCGCCGCTGAAAATAAGCCCGTAGTTCCGGCCATCACTCTGGCCCACGTCCGCCGCGTCGACTTCCCGCACGGTCCCGACGTCGCTGGCCGATACCTCCGGTGCGATACCGTCGTAACCGGCAATCAGCCGCACTTTCGAAAACTCCTGCCCGGTGATGCGGTTCACCGTATCTGCCGAGAGGTTGTAGATTTTGAATGTTCCCACCCGTGACGCGCTGCTGATGTTGAACCAGTCGATCGTAAAGGTCACTTTAAAATCGCTGAGCTCAATACCCTGCCCGTTCTCGTCCACGAGCTGCAGCTCGAAATGTCTCATCCAGTTCTGTGACATGCTTACTCCATTGATACCAGTAAATGACTGCGGCCGCCCAGGTCGGTTTTCGTCGGATAATCCTGTGTGCTGTCGTCACAGACCACCACCAGCTTAAAGCCGAGCCCCATATAGCCGTACTGCGCCAGCAGGTCAGCCCCCGTTACGAGAGGAATACCGGAGATTACCGGCTCCCCTCTGTCGTTCTGCAGGTCCAAAATCCAGTACAGATCGCGCCAGGTGATGCTAATCCGCCAGGTGGTACCTGCCAGGATGATGCTGAATTGCTGGTTATCCGCTGTCAGCGGGATTTCCTGAATTGCCATTAGCCGAGCCCCAGTAATGACGCCGCGTTACCCGTGATGCTTTTCAGCAGCGAGGTATTTGGCGGCTTTGTGGTTTTGTTGCCGGTATTCAGTACCGCCGATGTGCTGGCCCCGTCCTTCATGTTGGTTTTATCCGCGACGGTGATCTGCTGCGTCTGCGAGATAAGAACCTCCCTCAGGGTGAGGACGGCAGACAGGACGTTTTCGGTTGTCTTGTCTGTCGTCACTTCCAGCGCGCGGATCAGCATGTTGCTGTACAGCCGTTTGCCGGTCACCACATCGAAAGGAATACGGCTCGCCTGCAGGTCGAGTATCTCCTGATACGTCTGCTGGGGACTCAGCCCGAGCAGGCTGGTAGCCGTCAGGTTACTGGCAAAATCCAGCAACGATCCGCCACCTGCGAAACCGACCTCCATCACCACTTCAGACGGTTTTTTGTAGGCGTGGTCGGCGATGGCGGCCCCGACCTCTACAGGGTGCTCTGTTATCTCCAGCGTGTCGGTATGCTTCTCAGAAACAACCACACTGGGGACGATCATCCCTATTTTCCGGCTCTGCTGCTGAAAGAGCGTAGAGAGAATATCCATTAACCCACCTTCGTTTGATTGCTGCGCATGAGCTGGGCATTTGCAGATTGCTGTCGACGTTCTACCTGATTCCCCACTGAGTGCGGATCACCGCCACCGTAAATGTGATAGGTGTTCTGTTGCTGCACCTGAGCCCCGGGCGCTGGCATGTTGCTTAACACCTTCGGAATGTAGTTGCGGGTTTCCTGAGGCATAAGGGCCATCCCGTGCTTCTGCACGTTCCCGATCCCCCAGTTATAAGAGGCCAGCGCCTTGCTCAGGTCACCGCCGTTCGCCTGCAGCAGCTGTGAGAGATACTTTGCGGCTGCCTGCGCGGCCTTCTCCGGGTCGAAAACATCATTCCCGCGCAGCCCCATGTCGCGCGCCGTGCCGTCCATAAACTGAAACAGACCTTTAGCGCCAGCGCCTGAAACGGCGAACTGATTACCGCCCGATTCCGTTATGGCCACACTGCGCAATAACCCCTCCGGAAGCCGGTAGAGCTGTTCCAGGTTGGTAAGCATCGGCTGCATCCATCCCAACAACTCAGAGCCCGCTTTGGTTGGCTGAGGCCGCTTTACTGACTGGCCGAGCTGTTCAGGGTCATCCTCACCAAACCAGCCGCGCACCGTTCGGCCCACGCTGCGAGGATCGAATCCCCAGTGCTCTTTAATCCAGTCGGCGGTGCCGTTGGCGCTGTCTGTTACCATTGGCATCGCTGACGGATTTTCGCTGCCCTGATTGAGCATCTGTTTGCCGATGCTGGCGGCATCAGCCCAGCGGCCATCTTTAATGGCGTTAAGCAGGTCGGCGATCATGTTCAGCATTTTGCTGAACTCGCCCATCTGGTCGATGAAGTTGCTGAAATCCCACTTCAGGGACCATGATTTGGGGTCAATATTGAGCAGCTTCGCCAGCGCTTTCGCCAGGTCGTTAACGGTCGTTTTGAGGTCACGAACCATCTTCAGCGCAGCGTCGACTTCCGGTTTCCACTTGCCCCAGTCAATCAGGCTATCCCCGCCTTCCTTCCAGGTCTGATAGTCTTCCCACAGGAGGGCAATACCCGCTGCCAGCGCGGTAATAAGGCCGACAGGTGACATCCAGAACGTGCTGTTCAGAATGCGCAGCGCAATCGTCAGCGCGCCAAACAGCGAGATCAGTTCCCGCGTTTGCTTATCCAGCGATTGCCACCAGGTGATAAGGCTTGATGTCCCCTCAATAAGCCTGAAGAACAGCCGCCCGATAATGTCCCCGAGCGCCAGAATGCCTTTTATGGCTTTCGTCAGGGTCTGCTCGATACGCGGGAAGTTATCCAGGATATGACGGCGCAGCGTGTCCAGCGAACCCGCCAGGCCACCAGCAAGATTAGAGCCAATTTTGTCACGGGCCATGCCTGCCATCGCGCCGAACTCGCGCAGGGAGGTCATGAATTTGTTGGAGCTTCTGGCCGCCTCGTCAGCATTGAAGCCGATAGCCTTCGCCATCGCGCTGTACTGCCCGGAGAAACCACCGACACCCCGGCGCATCGCCATGAGGGTATTTTCGTCAATGCCCAGCATCTGCGCATACTGGTTAGCCCGGTAATACGGCATGCTGCTGAGCTTCTGGCCGACACCCGTAAAGATAGCGGCCATGTCGCGCATGTTACCGCTGGCGTCACGGGTCTGTACGCCCAGGCGATTCAGGAAGCCTTCCGCGCCGGGATTGTTACGAACAAACCGGGAGAGGCTTTCCAGAGAGGAGCGCGCCGCGTCCACGCTGCCGCCCACCTGCGAAACCGCATAGCCAATAGACTGAATCCCCTGAACCGTCGCGCCGGTGCGCTGTGACGCCCAGTAGAGGTTATCGAGCCCGGAGGCGATCTTAGCCGTAAAGGCCACTACGGTAAGCGCGGCACCTTCGACGGCCAGCCCCATTTTGATGGCGTTTGCGGTCGTGCCGGCGAGGACTGAATCAAACTTTTCCGCGCCTGCTTCGTCGATATCAAAACCGAGCGAGACGAGGAAATCTTTAATAGTCTCAGCGTTCATTATCCTCTCTCCATTTCTCTATACGGCGCTGGTTGTCAGCCTTAACGGCCAGGTGGTCATTCATCAGCGCGATATCGCACAGATCGACAGATCCATCCTTCAGCGCGTAATAAGGGATTAACCCGGCGTCAACCGGGTCAAGGAGATAAGACAGCCCGTCAGGCAGGCTGTTGAGGGTTAGCCCTGAGGCTGGTCCGCCGTCGCGCTGGTAGGGCTCGCGGGCAAAAAATTTCCCAGCGAATCGGCGACCACCCGCGCCACCAGCTGCAGCATGGTTAGCAAGTCGATATCATCGAACATCAGCTGACCGCTATTAAATACCGGCGTCCATCCGTCCATGTGCTTACGTGACACTACAGCCAGGCACGGATGAATAATCGCGTTGGTGTCTTCTTCGGTCAGGGAAGACAGTTCCTCAGCGATACGCGGAAGCAGGGTTTCAAATACCGGTTTCAGCTGATCGAATTTCACGGTGTCGATTTTGCCATCAGCAGGCAGCAGGGAGCGAATGCTCCCGAAATCTGACATCATGCCCGCCAGCACCGGCAGCAGCTTACGGGTCACTTTCAGCTGGTCAAAAACGCTGAGTTTTGCCACGCGGTAATCGTGGCCTTTGATTGAGCATTCCATCTGTTAAAACTCTCCGAGTACCTGGTCGATTTTGCCGCAGTCAAACACCCAGGGCATCGTATTACCGGCCTTAGCGTTGGCGTTATCCGGCTGTTTCTGGAACGCCACGCTGCGCGCCGTGATGATGTCTCCGCTCACCTTGTTTCGGATCACAATGACGTTGTTCCCCCAGGTGCCTGAGGACTGACTCTGCGCGTTGTACGCCAGCGACAGCTTTTTGTTTGTCGGCGAGGTTTTCAGCAGGTTGACGGTTACCGTGCCGCTTTTATCCGCGTGCAGGCTGTGCATCACTTCGCCGTCAGCACCGATGGTCATGGTGTTTTTGGGGCCGCCCATTGCAACGGTGATCCCCTCCTCTGAACTGGCGGAACCGTAGCCCAGATCAATCTCGCCGGTCGGGCCGGAGAGGGACGCCGTAACGTCCATAAAAGAATAAGTAGCCATTCATGTTCTCCTTAGCGAACGACGTTGATCTGCACATCAGCGAAATGAACCGCACCCGCCAGCTTACAGGCCACCTGAATAACCGGTGCCTTACGTGCTTCACGGTCTGCCTGCGCCTGCTCGGAAATCGGCTGCGCGTAGACGTAATAGCCTTTTGTCAGCGTGTCGCCGGAATCCAGCTGCCCAATAGGGCCACCGTTCCATACACCAGCAGCCACCAGCCCGTTTGTGACAGACTGATCCATCGACTGTTCGACATTGGAAAGGAGGCGCGTAACGCCAGCATCGGTCTGTGGGACTTTGGTTGTGCTGGTGTAGAGCAGGTTATACAGGTTGGTCTGAACGTAGTTCTGCAGCCAGTCGAGCCCGTGGCGTTCATCGAAGAAATCACCGCTGGACATGACGCCCTGCTGCAGGATTGCCGTATCGTTCTGGTAGTACACAAACACGTTGCAGTTCTTGGCATCCAGCGCCGCCGCCTGATTGGTGGTCAGGGTTTCATATGTGATCCCCGGCTCCTGTTTGAACTTCAGGGTAATGGTGGTGTTGCTGCCGTTGAAATTCACGGTAAACGCGCGGCCAAACGCCGACAGCGCGGCGTACTCGCTGCTGGTGGAATACTGCACAAACGTGCGAGCGTATTTTGCAGCCTTCAGCTTGTAAGCCAGATCGGTTGTCGATGTCGCATCAACTGAGGCCGGGTCTGCAGTGGTAATCGCCAGAATGCGGCTGAGACTGGAAGCCTCGATCGCTGCGGCCACACTCAGCCAGTCGGCATCGTCGATATCTTCATCGTCAGCCACGGCCAGACCGTACCAGTTCGTGTAATTCAGTACAGCGTTCACGGCCTGCAGCAGCGTTTCCGTCGAACCGTTTTCGGCCGATGCCAGCGTTTTCGCCCAGCGGCCGACATATACCTGCTGAGGCTTCGGTGATTGCGAGAAATACACCGTAGCGGCTTCATATTCCGGGCTATCAACACCGAAATCTGTGCCGATATCTTCGGGGGATGAGTAAAGGCGAATACGCTCAGTAACCGGAATAACCGTTGAGCTCCCGAGAATGAGCAGCGAACCAAAGTTTCGACCAGTAGCCGCACGCGGCCCAATGATCACGTCGACATTGACGACGTTTGATACAGGTAATCCCTGCGGCATAATTTAGTCTCCGAAAAATGAGACGGGCGCATCTTGCAGCGTCCGGACGTTGTAGGTACGAATGTTTTTGCGGGACAACGTGATGGTGAGGTCATAGCGCCTCACCCACTGGTTATTAATGAGCTCTGGCAGGTTGTAGATAGTCCCAGCCTCCACCAGCGAAAGCCCCGAGCGATTCAGCTCGGCGTTGTTTTGCTCGACGAATATTCCCGCGCGGAAAGTTGATGCAATGTTGGCCCCCAGAGGGCCGTAAAAGCAGCAAATCACCGTGACCTGCTCCCATGTCCATTGCTCGGACTGTTCTTCCGAAACCTGAACATCGGACTGACTTAACGGCTGGGGAACAGTAGTGATACCGAAGGCGCACCACGTCACCCCGTTGTTGGGGGTCTGCGGCTGCGGGTCAGTCCATCGGGGGAAAACAAGCGCAGCCGGCAGGCCAGAAACACCACGAATCCACCGGCTGATTTCACGCTCCAGCGCCTCATCGTATTGGGGGAGATCCCCAACAGGCGTCAGATAACCGCGCGCGGTGCTGTCGTTACTCAACTGGCGTCCCTCCGTTAAAGTCCACCAGCTCACAATGTGCCTGGACGAATCCGGCACCGTAACGGGTGTACGGGTCGACGAACGTCACGCGATAGTCGCGTCCGCTATAGGTCACGATATCTGCATCAAGTCGCGGGGAGCTGTCTGAACCGGGCTGGCCCTGGGTTAATCTGAACTGCGTCACGATGAGGATCGCGCCGCTTATGTTCTGTCCTGCTTCCATTCGCCTGGCTTCCAGGGAACGGTCAACCGTCACCACGCCAGAGAATGGAATATCCTGAGCGGTGTTTTTCGTGAAATTGTCCTCATCCACCGTCTGAACCTGCCGGTGACACACCAGACTGGTGTCCATGAAGTCGGGATCGAGAAGAACATCGCTCACATCGAGAAGAGGCATTATTTTTTCCTCACGACGTAGTTAATTGAGCGCAGCAGGTAACCGTGGGCATACAGCGGCTTGTCGCCGGGAATGCCTTCGGCGCGTCTGCGTTCGAGGGTTTTCTCAGAAAGCGGGTGCAGTCGGTCGCCAGCACCGATAACAGCTTTTGCAGCATCACGGGCAATCTGTCCGGCGCTCTCCAGCTCACGCACTGCTGCTTCAGTCTGCCCCTCCAGCGCGGCGGTTGCCGCTGCCTTCAGGTGCGCAGTGGTTCGGGGTTTTGAATCCTCGATCCCCATATCCAGAAAAGGACGCGGGGGAAATGTGACCGTTGTACCGTCGATTTCCACCGTTGCGCCCGTCGAGTGAAGGTAGCCCAGTTCCGCGTTATTAATCGGGGAGCCATCCTCACGCCCTGCCTTGTCCTCAGGTATTCCCACCAGCACATCCATTCCGGATAGCTGCCGGAGGGATTCCAGAACAGCCACGGCGTTATCAGCACGAACCGTTAACCCGCTTTTCATTATGGTGTCCCCAGTTGTATCGCTCCCGCACCGAATATCATGAGGTATTCCCAGAATTCGGAACCGTAGCGAGTGTTATTCCAGAACCCGGCATCAGGATTAAGCGTCACACTGGCGTCATAGCTGACAGAAACCTTATCCACCGACTTTGATGTCTGAACACCACTGTTAGCACCACCAGCGCCCCCTACGGACGAAGAGCGCATGTCAGCGGCATAAAGTGTCATGTAATGCGCCACGAACAATTCAACGACATAGGGAAAAATATCCTCCCCAAACCGTGACTCGCTCATCAAAACATCTGCCAGAGCGAGGCGGGGCTGTATCATCGCGGTGGGAAATTTGGTTTCATCAGCAAATTGCGGGAAATCAGTGCGGAATTTCTCAGGCGTCGGCAGGCTTTTGTTTTTTGCCATTGGCTTTAGCCTCTGCAAGTTGCTCCTCAAGCTCAGCAATGCGGGTTGTCTGCACTGCCACCAGCGCTTCCAGCTCTGCAATACGCGGATCATCCGCCAGCGCAGGGGCTTCGCCATCGGGCGAGCAATGTGCTTTCACAAACCAGTGATCAGCAACGTCATTTTCAACGTCATGAAACCCGGGGGTAAAAGCCTTGATGCTGGCTCCATCGTTAAAGTTAAACGCCGACAGCACATAGATTTTTTTCATAGCAGTTCCTCAGGAAAGCCCCCGTTTCCGGGGGCTACTGGCTTAAATGCCGTCCATGTAGTTAAGGGTTTCCGGATAGACCGGTTCAACAGCACCCAGCTTTCCGTAGTAGGTTACGAGCTGGTAGATACCGCGATACTGGATGGGCACGCTCTGCAGGGGGACCATAGGGAAGCGCACAAACTTTTTGTCGTTCGTGTATGCGACCATACGATCTTTGTTTGCAACGCCACGGCCGATGGCCCATTTCACAGGGCGGATATTCAGCGGCTTGCCGTTCTGGTGAAAAGCAATTGTGTTGGTTTCCAGATAGGTCAGCAGTGACTGATTACCTGCAGATGAAACGATAGTGCTTGCCAGGAAAGAATATTGGTCTGGCGGGATCAGCAAGTCTTCTGGGACTTTTGAATATGCGGAACGGGTCCACGCATTGCTCAGTACCTGGTTAATGCTGGCGCGGATTTCGTCAGGGGTAGAAGTCGCCCAAGTTTTCGCCGCGTTCGTTGGGGTTACCTGAGACAGGTTCAAAAGCCCCTTTGCACCTTTTGCAGCGTCTCCGATATACACCTGCTCATCCGTGTCCATGTTCCATTTGAGCTGCATGCCGTCGTACTTCTGGGTGTCAATCGGACGGCCAACCTGAGCGGCGGCTGCGAGTTCAACCACGGTCCAGCCCAGCTCCATCCCCCACAGTTCCAGAGGAAAGCCTGTTTTTGTGATATCGACATTCAGCCCGGAAATGGCAGTAGCTAACTGGTTGATCCAGTTCTTACCGTTTGCGTTAGGAGAGCCAGCGGCCGCAAACGTGGTGTTGGTGAAAGAGCTCATCTCGTCCGCGATAGAAACGTCTTCACGTAGTTCGATATCGCGGCTCCACGTCTGGGAGGTCAGCGGCAGGTTCAGCGTCTGGTCGAGTCGCTCCAGCTCGTGAACCAGAAAAGCACCAGTGCTGTCGACTGTTGCCTGATCAAAGGTCATTGGCATTTGTCATGCTCCCTTAAATGTTATATGCCAGTTCAATGTTGCCGTCGGCGTCGCCGGGACCATTGAAATAGGCGTTGGTGATCTGAACGGTGTTTGTATCGTCCGCAGCCGCGAGGAAAGCGCCCAGCGGGCTTGCTGCGGTCGGAGTGCCGACGCGCATAAATACCGGGGCATAGAGAGCAACAGCAGAGGCGTCACCACCGATATTGACCGTGACATAACCGCGTTTCAGGTTGTCGCCGGCAAAGTTGTAGCCGGTGCCAACCTGGCGAATCTTGTCGGGCTGCGAAGCCGTCGGGTAAGGGCGAACAAAAATCCCCGCCAATACTGTCACCGGGTCAGCTGCCTCGATGGGAACAAACTTACCCCCGACAATCTTCCCGCCCAGCCCATACGCCGGGAATGGTTTAGTCGCATCGAGAATATGCGGCTCTACGGTTAAATCCTGTGGGCGTGAAATACCCCCGGCAATGCCCGCAGACATCCGGTACAGAATGGTGTTAGTCATGTTTTAGCCTCGTTTAGCCCAGAGTTCTTTCGCGGCTTTATTGATTTCCGCAATAGATTTTGTGGTGTTGGTGGTCATCGTGCGGAAACTGTCTACAGTCTTCGCGGCGGTATTGCGGTTTTTAGCCAGCTCAGAAACGGCATTGAATGCCATATCAACAGTGGCTTTTTTCAACTTTTTAACATCAGCATCGCCCACGATGGAACGAACCAGCATCTGATCGGCAGAGGCCAGAACCTGACGTTTAAACGCAGTTGGTTTCGCCTTCGCCGGGAGTTGGATGCCTGGCTGAATCAGATCAGCGCGATAAGCAGCATCGCCAGTAACCGCCCCCTCCTCCTCACCCTTTTCGTCTTCATCTTCATCAACCGTCGCTGGATTGGATGGAGTGAGTTTTGCCACGGCCTCAATGAGCGCTTTACCCCACGCAGGGATATCTTCTTGCGCATCAGTCGTGACAGGCAGCGTTGGCGCAGGCATGGGGTTTTGAGGTGAGAGGTTGATAACCACCCCCCCAGGGGTCATGGATGACGTCACATCGTCGTTATCACCAGTCATATTTTCTGGTGGGTTATCGATCAAGTTCGCCATTTCGGCGGCGTCGTTGGTTTTACGGGCCTTTAAAAGCCGGGTAAACCAGTTTTTAGTAGTGCTCGGCATAGCGTCTCCCAGTGCACAACGTGAACCAGCCCGCCCGTTAGGGACTAAGGCCAGGTGATTACCGGTGATCGCATATTGCTCTGCGACACCCGGCGAGATTTGACGGTAGTCGGCGTCATAGCCACAACTAACCTCATCGTCTCCGTCTTCAACCGCCTGAATAGCTTCCGGCGTCTTGACGATGACATCAGCCAGCAGCAGATCAGAGTTTGCCCCCTCTCCACGTCTGACATTCTGAATGTGACCGTTTGCCAACCTGCGCCAGTTTTCCGGCGTGACAAAAATGATGTTGCCGCCGAAGTCTTTCGGGTGGCCTATAGTGACGTTCATCCCCTCGAACGACGCGATAGTGCGTTCACTAAATACCTCTTCAGGCGTTCGGCGGACAATAATCAGCCCGTCGCTGTCAGGGGTTAATTCAGGCAGCTCTTGCGCGCCATAAACCTGTTCTCCGGTTCGACCGATAGGTACGTCTTTGAAAAGAATCGAACCATCGGCCAATTGAAAACGTGTGTTCCCAAGACGGGTTTTAAAGAAATATTTCATTGGTTACCTGCTTGATTACGGGCAACAAAAAGGCCGCCCAGTGGCGACCTTGTGAGATGGGAAAAATGTTCGAAATAACGGGCTATTTAACATAAGGGTTCTTACCCGCACCGACGAAAATGGACTCGATTAAAATGTCCCCTTAAAGCCGTAAAAGTAGCGATTAACTGGGCTGAAAATCGGCCTTTTCGAATACAACATTTTCATAACATTTCGCGGGTATTGCAGTTCGCATGGAATGAATGCTCAAAGCCGTATTTTTCATTTTCTCGGTGCAGGAATCTGTACTTCAGGCCAGCATTTGCAGTTCGGCAAACATCCGGCGTGTCCGGTCATACCGTCCAGCGTCGGCGGGTTATCCCAGCGCACAAATTTATCTTTCATCTTGCGGTGAGAATCACGCGTTCCGGCCCCCTCGATGCGCCACCAGTAGCCCTCTGATCCAACCGAAAGGGCTCTGGCCTGCGTCAGCGCGCCGGTAGCTCGTCCAATCTCTGTACGGGCAATCAGTTGCGCCCTGCTGGCGGCCACGTCACCGGAGGCCATGATCATCTCGTAGAGCTCGTCCGGACGTTCACCAGTGATAACCGCCTGCATTGCGCGCTGTTGTATGTCCATCACGCGATCGGCTGCTTCCAGCGGCAGGGACTTCATCAGCTGAATCTGGCGGTACACGATATCCTGCGCCACCTGCCCGACGGGGGTATTACCCACCACATCGCGCAGGCCAGCGCCGATTTCCTCTGATACCGATTTCCACTGATTCCATTCCTCCTGCTCGACCTGGGCAAACATCCTTCGCCCGACATGCTCTGCCCAGTCGCTGATTACCTCGGAATAGTCCACCAGCGTTTTCGAAATGCTGTCAGCGCTGGCCTGTGAACCATCGTAGGTACCATCGACGATCTGCCCTATCTGGTTTGCTATCGCCAACAGGCTTTTGCGGTACTGTATTTCCGATCGTCGGCGGAGGGATGGTTTCAGATTCATCCTCCTCCCACTGGGCCTTCGCATGGTCAATATCCTCGTCCGTAATGGATGCACCGATGCCCGTTACACGCGCCGTTTCCCTGAGGTCGGTTAACGCGGCGGCGGGAGGCATCCCCAGCTCACGCACAGCGGTCGCCAGTGCGGTAGTGGTGTTGGTAGCCACCGTTGAACGGTCAACGTCTGACATCTGCCAGAGGGGGTTAAACTCGAACGTAAAATCGTCCGGCAGCGGCTCCCCAAACTCCGAGCGGTGTAGCACGTCATAGAGCAGACGAACTGGGCCACGTAGCGTATTTTCCTGCGCGGCACCCACGTCATCGTAGTAGTTAGCCAGATCCGAATCGCCCGTTGAAAACCCTTTCGGCGACTGGCGAAAAAGGCGAACCAGGGGAATGCCGACGGCTCCAGCAATATCCTCCTTAAACTCGCTCAGCAGATCAGATAACCCGGCGAACGAGTAGGAGTGCGTTTCGAAGGTATCTTCAGCATCAAAGAGAGACATCCCCTCATTGGTCTGGAACTGGCGCACCATATCCATTTGTTTGAGCAGCGCTTCGTATGGTTTTCCACCCATCGCAATAATTTTGCGCAGTTCCTTGATTTTTGCCGTGCGCAGATGCGCTTTGTAAGCGAGCTGTGCCGCACCAACACTCGTACTGTCATACGATGTCAGGCGGTCGAAGATACGCTCTACAACGGACATTCCCCACTCGTTTTCTGTGAGAGCTTGCTGGTACGGTAGGGTTATCCCATCCATACGAATCAGCCGGCTGTAATTCACCGTCCAGGGAGGAATACCCTGTGCAGAAGTAACGATTTCGTAAGTTTCGGGTTTACCAAGCTCAGGCCCGAGTGTCTTGATGCGTCGCCCGAGATTAGGGTTAATCATCCAACGATCGAGAACAGCGAGGCCTTTAAAGCTGCCTTTTCCCACTTTATCCAGCACCAGAGGCGTCAGGGGTGCCTGACCCTCAATGAGGATTAATCCAACGGCACCACCATACAGCCTGGACCATTTCAGTATCAGGTTCAGCCGTTCCCAGAGTTTTAGCTCTTCGAATCTGGCCTCCAGAATCCCCCGCCTCTTTGGGTCAATTTCGCTGGTTATTCTGGCACCTTTTTTTGTCATATCGTCTGGCTTTGCATCGACAGCTGCGCCGATGATCCACGAAGAACGATAAGCCCATTCCAACAGCAGACGATTACGGCTGGTGTAATTAGCTCGATAAGTTGACGCTGCATGCTGATTTGGCTGCTGCATGCCAACTCGCGCGACAAAGTTATCGTAAGAGTCGGCTGTGGCGACTCTTCCTGTTTTTTTCGCCATAGCTTTTATGCTCCGAGCTTAGACCAGATATCGAGAGAGGAATCCATCGGCGCGTAGTTAATCATCACGGCGTCTGCGAGGTTCGGCGATTTTGTGCCTTCAGGCTGTTTATCCACGAGGATTTTACCGACGGCATTTTTCGACCACGTAGGCTGTGAAAGCTCCATCAGCAGGCGGTCAATATTTTCTATCTCGCTGCTTATAGAAATGATTTCGTCAGGGTTGTAGTCCATTCCGTTCAGCGCGCGGAAGGTGTTACGAAACAGCTTGCGAAGATGCCACCAGCTCTGTGCTTTCGCGTTCGCGAAGAAGTCTTTATTCAGGCGCGCCGCTTTACCGTTATCACCAGGAACGGCTTCATCTTCCGGATCGAATACGCTACCGCTACCACGGAAAGGCGTAGCTGTGATTGTTCCCCGGCCTTCAGCCTGCCTGAGCTCGTTTATCACGCGAGCATCGCCACGCGCACCAGCACCCAGACCGTCCTCATCGAAACGGAACTCATCCAGACCGTAATCGTCACAGTACCCAAACGATTTAACGACAGAAGCGTAGATGTCGCTGCCAATGCCAGACCATTCGTGAACGTTCTGCAGAAGGAAGCCATAGCGGCAAGAAAAGCCGTTTTTGTCTTTCCCTTCGTCTGCGATATCCATTGCGCCGAGGCGCTGGCCGCTGGGCTGAATACCCAGTTTGATATGCGCGTCGACGGCAGCCTGCACCCATTCAGAAGGAATGAGAATCCCCTCTGTGGATGCGCTGTAGTTCAGGTCCAGTTCCTGAGCAACGATAATCGGATCATCAATTTTCAGACATTCGTTGCGGTACCACTCATCATCCTTGCGCGGGTCGCTGCGCCAGTGGAACGTAAACACCGGGATATTTCCGCTGTGGCGCTTACGTGCAAAGGGGTTATTCATGCCGTTAACGGATGAGAGGTCTATACGGCAGCGGGTCGTCTGAGAGAGCGCAGCATCGATGATTAATGGCCGTTTGAGGAATGCCGACTCATCCACGAAATAAAGCGTGGTACGGTCACCACGGCCAATGTTATCGCCTGCCTCACCCTTAATGACCGCGCCCGTTTCCGGAAACTCCACGCGCATGTAAGGTGCGTGCTTTTTGTCATTCCATGAACCGCGAAACTCAACCGGCAGCAGCTCGACAAACTTACGCGCTTTCCAGAACAGTGCTTTCGGGTCGCCGGTACTGTCGACATATTCCTCTTTACGGGAACCAAACCCGATTACCATTTCTTTATTGAACAGGCAAAGCGAACAGGCCAGACCGATAGAGGTCCAGCTAAGCCCCATTTCGCGGCTTTTTTCTGTCAGTCCATGCTCAAGATTGGCGCGCCTGTCCATGATCCAGTGAATCCATTCCTCCTGGCGGGGGAACAGCAAAAACGGGATGGTGGCAGGCAGGCCATAATCGAGGTTACGCGGGTCCGTCGTCATGCCCCAGTCGATGATGAACTGGGCCGGGTTAGTGCGGTAAAACTCACGGAGTGCCGGAAGCATTTCAGGCGCTTTCCTGATCCGCTCCAGCCTCTCCATTCTCCACTCAAACACGGCGGTATAGTCCGGTTTGCGGAAGTCAAAGGGGAACGGGATCGGCACAGAAAAATTCCTCAAAAACGCCCCGATTTAACATAATGGTCGTTACCCGCACTGGCGCAACAGCACCCATCACGCAAACCGCGTGAAGCCTCTGTTTTGAACAGAAAAGTGGTCAAATCGGGATGAATAAAACGTGCATAAAACGGGTCAAAAAGTGCATAGCGTTTTTACGGTTCGAAACGCCTGTTTTTGCAATTTTCAGCCCAGGTATTTTTTGTAGATATCTGCTGCTTCCTGCGGGGTCAGGTTCGCCGCGTCGGCTTTGGCTGCCTCGTCCATATTGTTGAACGATTCGAAAATCTTCGGTGCTCCCAGCTCCATAAGCAGGGTTGCCGGAACTTTTACCCCCTCAGCCTCAAGCAGCTGCGCCGCCTCCAGCGCGGAGTATTTCCCGGCCACCTTGTGCTTCATCACCTCACGAAGCACATCACGCTGACGGTCTTCTTCCCCATAAACACTGCGGCCGAGTCCAAGAGCTTTGGCAAACACCGCAACATCATTGTGCGTTGGTAAAACATCCTCGACGGTTGTTTTCAGTCCATCCGAGGATTTGGTGACAATCTTTCGCTTGCGAACGTCCAGGCTTTTAGCTGCAACGTTGTTAATTTTTTCCATCAGAACTTCGCGAGCCTCGGTAAAGGCACGATTAAAGTCGGCATGTTCCTTGCGCCAGTTGCGGATAGTCGCCTCGTCAATTTCCAGTCGCTGGGCAACCATACGGTTTGAGATCTTGTTACGGGCCAAAGCCATATCAATAACGATACCGACGTAGGCCTTCTTGAAGCTATTTTTACGGGCCATACGCTTACCTGAAATCGAGTGCTGTTCATATTTTGTTCAAAATCATTTTTCCGCATTTTGTGTGCGGAATAATTCTGAGAAAAAATCTGCTCCGAGGCCGCAAGCCTTCTGGGTTTAAGTGCGGAATTAAAAACGTCAAAAAATGCGGAGTTATCGATTTTCCGTAAAAACTGCGATTTAATGCCCGGAGGCCGCGCAGAATGGGGAGATAGTGGATCGCCCTAATATTTCCACTATGTGGATAACTCAGTCCAAATCCATCTCCACCACTTCACCGAACAGGTGACCGTAAACATCCATTGTGGTTTTGATGTTCGAATGCCCAATAAGTCGGGAAACCTTCAGAATATCGACGCCTTTGTTTGCCAGGCGAGATACAGCAAAGTGGCGAAGATGATGGAATCGCTTAATGCCATAGTCGTTCAGGGTTCTGACGAGAACGCCCTGAGTGCCGTAGCTGGTAGCAAGGCATGCGCCGGTAAACTGATTGCAGATAAGAGGCTCAGAGGTACCGAGTTTACTTTTATCCAGCAACGCGAAAAGCTCACGTGGCATCCTTACCCGGCGCTCCACGCCTCTTTTCAGCCCCTCATGTATAACGCCGTCAACAACATGCCCCCGGATGTCGATCCAGTCGGCTGACACGTCGTTATAAGTAACCGCCAGAGCCTCACCGATGCGCAGGCCACAAATCCCGAGCCAGCACGCGATACGCTCACGAACTGGCGCGTTATTCAGTAACTCCCTGACCGATGATGATGGCGGTATGGTGATGGGTCGACGCTTCCGGCGCGCGGGACGGTCAACAGGGTTAAAAGTGATGAGCCGCTTTTCCACCAGCAGGAAGAAAGCCGAACGAATCCAGCGATGGCAGCCGGTGCGAACCGAATCAACGATATCGCGATGGCTGATAAGGAGAATATGTTTTTCCAGTATCGGCCCGTCTACAGCGAGGAGATCGTGACGGCATTTCGTATATGACGATAGCCGTATGATATTTTTTTCCAGCTTGCTGGCCTGATATCCCAAATAAAACAGAATTAACTTTCGGAAAGTCCAGGAATAGTCTATTCCGCTCCAGCTGGCGGTTCGACAATCCAGCTCGATATTCTGTTTTTGCCAGAAAAGATGTGCGGCATCATCAATATTCTTAAAAATGCGGCGGCGTCCATGACCGAATTTTTCATCCTTCCAGTGGACGTAATATTTTGATTGTCCATTGGCATCAGTGGATTCTTTTATCGAAGCCATGCTGAACAATCCTCACACAAAAAAACATTATCGAAGCCCCTCGGTAAAGGGCTCCTGTAATATCAACTTCATAGAGGAGTAAAACGGAAATTAGTGACATATTTAGCCACCACGATAACCCGCCCTTTCAGATCTTTGGTAGCTGAACAGTGGTAATAATCTCCGTTCGCCTTCGGTTGGTCTTGATCCGAATAGCCGAGGATTTTTTTACCATCATTCAGCTCAAAAACTGCCTCATAAACGGTTCCCCCAGTATCGGCAGGCTCACAATCTGTTAAATGATAGGATGATTCAGTTTCACGAAGTATATCCACGGATATTTCCTCGCCGATTTTCACCGCCTCTCTTGCAGCAATTTCAGTTGCGCATGAAAGAGCGCGAAGAATATTACCTAATTCACTTTTTTCCGGACGATAGTCCACTTCCATTTCAAATGGAGAAAGTCCCGATACAGTGACTGTTATTTTTTTCATCACATTAATCTCTTTATCCCCTAAAGGGGATTTATGGTTACTTATCCGCATAAAGGGATAAACATCACTGCCGGTCCTGCTCGATTTGGCGTATTCCAGCCAGTTGGTTATTCGCTTTTTCGATAGCGGCCAGCAGCGGCTTGATCCAGAGAACAGCCTGGCAATACGTCAGCGCGCTGGCGGTAGTGGTGCTATCACCGGCTGCGTCAGCGTTCCCGGAATCGGTGAGCATTGCGCTGGCACGTAAACTGTTCGCGTAGCTGAGCAGCCCACCAGCGACATCAGCAGGAACAGGTAGATTACAGGTTTTTTCACGATGGAGAATCTCCCTATATTCGATAACCGTGCTATCGGAGCTGACATCAATAAGTGAGTTAAGTCGGCTGGCGTTTTCGGCCACCTGGTTAAACCGGTTGAAGTTGAAAGCTTGAGCAGCGATAACCGTCCCCTGCAGGTTATTGTCACTGCGCAGAACGTCATTATCACTCTTCAGCGTAGCAACGTCAGAGCGGCTGTTTGCCAGCAGGATGCACAATACAGCAGTAACAATCACCACGGCCACCAGCACTATCCAACGCCATACGGATTTAATATCGGCAAAGTTGATCATTGCAGACCATCCATACAGAGCTGCTTCTCTGCCTCACGACGAGTTACCAGCCCTGGCAAGATTGTTTTCCCAGCGTATACCCATCGGGGGAACTGGTTACATGCTGAGGGCCAGGCTTTTGGACCTTCACGCAGGAATGCATAAAGTGTCGATTTACGCATTGTCCCGCAGCCGATGTTGAACGTAATGGACGTCACCGCCGAAAACGTGTCATCACTGAGATTTCCCCCGTTACCGTATGAGTTAACACAGCGTTCAGCGTCGAGAATATTTCGTTCCCAGTCAGCAGCAATCTGCGCATCTGTCTTTCGCACGCCAGTTTTTACACCGTGAGTATTGCCAACCCCATCAGTGAGTTTTGCAGCCGGACAAAGATATGGATCACGGCGACAACCTTCCGCATTACCGATTAACTCCAGACCACGCTCATTCGTTCGGACGTTACCATTGCCCAGCACTATGGCGATAATCGCTGCAACAGAACAAATAGCGCCAACTGCGCCGCCTTTTTTAGCCAGTTGGGCCATTATTCACCTGCCTTTGTCAGTGCATCCGCGACAACGCTGACCGCTGCCGGACGCTCGGATTTTGGTTTATCACTAACTCCATCGAGATAATCGCGAATCATCTTCGTTCGCTTTTCATCCTCTTTTCTGCGCCGGCGCGCATCAAGACGCCCATTGACGTAAGACACCAGCGAGATAATCAGGCCAACCGCCCCGAAGAACATGTAAACCATGTCCTGAGTTGTGAAGCCCAGTGCAGCGGCAAGTGTTCCCAACCACGCAAAGAACTGCGTGAATATGTTCCCTGAGTGATCGTTCATTTTCATGTTCTCTCACCTCGCAGTGTGCGGGTGCTGTGTGTAGGGGTCAGGCTCTCGGTATGAATTTAACGATGAAGCTCATCGGTGAGGGTTACCGGAGCCTGAAAAAGAAAAAGGCCGCCAATCGGCAGCCTAAAGAAATTTTAATGCCGGGGTTTTTATCCACGCCCGGCGCGTGGTTTCCCAGCTTTCCACAGGCAAAGGAAATTGCTAAATTGTTTATTCCACAGACAATTAGGGAATAACCATGGATGTAGGATTACTTATCGCGTCCCTTAAAAACGGGATCGGCGCGCTTTCTGCTGTGCAGAGTAACGAGGTCCTGCGCGAGCGCATCGCTTTCATTGGAGAGCAGATCGACGTACTTCAAAAAGCCCATGCTGCCACCATAGAAGAACTTGCCGAGGCGAAGGCCAAGTGCGTAGAACTTACGAAGGAAGTAGCGGCTTACCGGGCAAAGGATGAGTTTGTCGAGCACATGGGCGCGGCCTTTAGAAAAAATCCCGCGGGTGGGTATATCAGCGCGGTTTATTGTCCCAACTGTCTTAAACAGGTCGGTAGCGGGTTCGATGACTTTCCTTACCATTGCGGCTCCTGCGGCTGGACTTCACGATTTGAAGGAAGGGAAATTGATAACGTGATGAAAACTCTTCCGTAGTACCAATGATAACTATCACAACTCTGGAGAATTATTTATGAGCAGCATGCTTGACCCACAGAATTACAATAAAGAAATGCGTGAGAAAAAGATTGACTTGATGCTCTCAGCCATGGGGCCAATGAATGAGAAGTCGGCATTTCTTTTGGCTTTAATGATCAAACACTCAGATGACCCAGCCGCAACAATTAGAGAGATCGGAGACTGTATCGAGGCGGTCTACGGCGCGGGTGAAAATACTGACACATCTCAGGGGTCAAATTTTAGCGAGATGAGGCTGATGTACCACAGTGCCATAAGCATCTATCATAAAATTAAAGACATTTAGCAAAGCAAACCCCGTGATGATGCGGGGTTTTTTTTTGGGGCAAACAACGCAAAAGCCCCACGGGGTTAACCGCAGGGCTTGATGATCATTTCTTAAAAATGTCTTCAGTGTCAAAGGTTTCTATATGAATTGGCTCACCAATATCCACTATTACCCTGTAGATGGAAAAATAGTCGTGGTAGCAAGTGTTACGGGGTAGGCCAACAATCTCTCTTGCTCTTTGCTTCGCATTTTCTACGGAAGAAAACACCCCCAATAGATGCGACGGAGAATCCCTATAGCCACCCTCTAAGATTATTACAACGCTCATGCCTAATCACCATTCAAGTCTTTGCTTCTATGCCTTTAGTAAGGCTCACACATTAACAATACGTGGACTATGGTGTTTATTGGTTAATTAAAATCAACAAAAAACCCGCTCAGAGGCGGGTTTGATTTCATGCAGGCGCAATAACCTACGATTTGAAGCATACATGACAAGTTCGGACAAAATCAAGCTTAAAGTCGCTAATTTGCTAAATTTTGTTCACATCATCACGAAAGTTCGTTGCGTCCTGAAACGCGGAGTCTGCTTTTTGTTCTTCTCTGTAGCAGACGTCGACAAGTCCCTCCAGAAACGGTTTCCAGTTACGTGTCCACGTTCTGACGTGCAAATCCGGGACTCGCTTCAGTATCGCTTTATAGGCTGCAGTAGACGGCACCCCAGAAAATCCATTTCCGCTGCAGCGCTCGCAGGTTTTAAACACCGGCGCGCCGCGCTCGCTTGTGGCTTTGCGGTCGAGCACCTCACCTTTACCGCCGCAACGGCAACGGGCGCTGATCGTTCCCTTGCCATCGCAAGCATCACAGACCGCCGGCACAACCTCTGTTACCTCCGTCCACTTCTCCCAGTCAGACGGTCGAACAGCACGAGAGCGGCAGGCCCAGTATGGAGCTTTACCCCATGGGTACGAAACCTTGCGGGTAATCTGCTCGCGGGTTGTTCGTCCGGTACCACTGCAACTGTGACATGTCACGCTGGTGGCCGCCGAACGGGAGTAATCAGCAAAGGCAAATTGTGCCAACATCTGCATGCACCATCCAAAATGCCCACCAGCTGCTTTGCGAACATTCTTCGGTGCGACATCCATCGCATATCGCGCCAGCGCCTGAACTGCGAGCTGTTCATCTGTTTTGCTGATGCCGGCCTTGCCGAAGAAAGCAGCCAGGCCGAAGCGCGCACGGCTGCTGGTGGTGCCAATCGCCGCCATTACGTCTGTTCCTGTAAGGCGGTCCGGAGAGGTTCCCTTCACGTCGTCGCTGATGTGCATTCCCTGAGGGCTAAAGTGTTTTAGTGATGCCTCCAGTTTCATTATTCGCACTCCCCAACAAGATTAAGAATGACCGCCGCGCCGTTGTCTTCCATGAATTCGTCCTTTCCGCTTTCCAGAAACCAGCGGCATACCTCGATAGCTTCAGCTCGCGTTACGGGTTTGATGGTTGCCAGCAATTTTTCAAGGTAGCGCTCGCGGTCATATACAGATTCGTGATGCTCGGAGTAACCAAATTCATAACCGAGTTCCTTTCCCGCACTATGGCGAACGCTGTAGAGCCAGTCCCAGTAAACAAACTCACGAACAACATCAGACAGCGTATAAGGCTCAGGCATCACATCGCGATATCCCTCAACAAATGCCCGACGCTGTTCATCAATTTCGTTCATGCGGCTGCCGTTAATGCTGCCAGCTTTCTTCTCGGCCGGAGTCCAGCCCCAAAGATGATCGTCGATAAATTTCTGGGAAGACTTAATTACTCGCTCGGCCTCCACATCTTCGAGAGCTGCCTCATAGCTGCCGAACGTGGCCCTTACTGATGCTGCTTTTTTGATGTCCTCCCGGGCGTTCCTGATTGCCTGGGCCGGGTTATCCATGCCGATGGTACCGAAAGCAACCTGGAAAGGATCTCCACCATTCGCCAGCAAATAACGCGCGTAACGTTCCTCGGCCTCTTTTGGGGAGATTTTAATTTTCTCCAGCGCGGCTTCGGCTGCGTCCAGATGTGCGGGTTCGTTCAGGCGGATAACCTCCAGCACCCAAAGATAAGCGTCAGTCTGCTTATGCCCGGTGATTCTCCGTTGCTCGGGCAGAGGCTTGATGTTTGCGAGGGCGGAGCTGTGCGCTGCCGTCGGGATGGTGAATAGTGCTTTATGTTCGTTGTTATCAGTACGCATTACGCAGCCACCTTTTTCTTGTAGAAGACCAGCTCACGAACTTCATCGCCATTCATGAGCATATCGTTAAAGTCACCGTTGTCCGGCCAGCGTACGCTGACTTTCACAAGGTCATTTTTCGCCAGCAGATTGGCATGGGCGCACTCAAACGCCGCAGCCTGCCCGGTGGCAGAATGCTTGTCCATATCAGCGAAAACGATCAGATGTTTTACCCCTGCCGGCACCCGGAATTTTTTCATGAAATTGCTGTTCATTACCGCCCAGGTATTCACACCATAAATCTGATAGCAGGAGAGCGCCGTTTCGATACCCTCTGCAATCCCCAGCGTTGAGGACACGGGAAACATACGGATGGCTACCGAGCGGGCATATTCGAGGTAGTTATCTTCCTGCAGGGATTTTTGACGTTTGGCGCTTTCCCCCAGCGGCGCTTTGCGATCCCCTTCAAGTAAGGTTCGGTGGAGATAGCACAACTCACCTTTGTCATCGGTGGCAAGAGCGTAGAGGGCATGATAAATCCTGCCCGCATGGCGCTGTTTTTCGCAGAACCGGATCGCCTCAGAGGGTAATTTGTTGATCCCGCGCTGGCGCAGATACCCTTCCCCGTTGGTACCGCGCAAGGGCAGCAGCTTCGCGAATTTACTGATGGCGCGCTGGCGTAGCTTAGCCGCCGAGCTGTTGACCGGGATTTTCTCCCGGCGGTAGTCATTGCCAATGAGCTGATCCACCTCCGCGCAGAGTGCTGAGAAAGTCTTCCCGGTCTGCGTGAGGGAAAGCAGTTTCATGCCGTCGCCGCTGCCACATACGCAGATCCACGTCCCGGCACCGTCGCGGTCATCAATACGAAACTTGCTGCGCGCGCCGCATACGGGACATTCTCCCTTGTAGTGATTTTTTCCGGTTATGGGCGGCAGGCCGTAATGTTCAAGAATTTCCGTCCAGCGGCCTTTTGCCGCTTCTGCTGTCTTCACGCTGTTCTTCTCCCCAGCATACTACGAATGTTTTCAACCTCTTGTTTTGCGCTGATGATCCGGTTTGTGGTGGCCGCGCTGTCGGTGGGCTCACTCGCCTTGCTGTCGGCCTTCACCCGTCCCTTCGCAAATTTGATAAGTTTGTGCCTGATGTAGTTGTTTACCTCCGGGGTAATCTCCATCGGAAAATCGCTCAGCCCGTTGGGCCATTCATTGAACTTTTCGCGGAATGTATGCGCACACCAGCCGTCACTGATGGGTTTACCCATCGAAGTGCGCTGGCGCTGATAGAATTTGATCTGGCTCCACCAGGACTGTTTGTCCGATTTGGTGTAAACCTTTTCGCCCTTGCTGAGCTTTTTGATATTGCGTTGCGTGTCGGTTTCCACATCCTCGCCGACCAGCGGTTTAAATCCGCATTTCGGGCAGACGTAGACACCTGCAGGTTTCATGAAATGACACTCCGGGCATTCCTTCGGGAGTTTTTCCTCCCGTTCTTCGGCTACGCGGGCTGCAGCTTCTTTCATCCCGTCGTTTTTCGAGGGCAGATCGTTGTACTCGATGGCATCAGGAAATCCCAGGCGATGGACGGTACCGCTGTGATCGAAGATAAGGCAGGCATCTTTCCCCGGGGCAGTTCGCAGACCACGGCCCAGCGCCTGAAGCCAGCGAATTTCGCTTTTTGTCGGTCGGGCGTAAATGATGCAACGAACGTCACTGTCGAAGCCCGCCACCAGTACGCCGACGCTG
Source organism: Enterobacter cancerogenus (assembly GCF_019047785.1). Lineage (NCBI taxonomy): Bacteria > Pseudomonadati > Pseudomonadota > Gammaproteobacteria > Enterobacterales > Enterobacteriaceae > Enterobacter > Enterobacter cancerogenus. Next base: position 1,489,798 of record NZ_CP077290.1, read on the forward strand.
ACGATGATTTTTGTAGCGCCCGTCTCGAAACGGTGGATCATCAACTGGCGTTCTTCGTGCGGCGTTTCAGCCACCATGACTTCGGCATTAACACCGGCTTTGTTGAACTGCATAGTGACGTAATTGGCGTGGGCCTTATTGACGCAGAACGCCACCGTCGGCAGATCACGGCCATTACGCAGCCAGTTATCGACAATATCGCCCACCAGATCAGAGCCACACATAATCTCCGCCAGCTGTGCTTCGTCGTAGTCGCTGCCATACTCCATCGATGCTTTAGTCTTAACGCCTTTCAGATCCGGTTTGGTTGGCGCGAAAAATTCGTAATTGCTCAGATCGCCGCGCTGGATAAGTTCTCCGATGGTGGTCGGCTTAATCAGACGCTGGTAGTAATTCCCCAGGAAGGGTGAAAACGGGGTACCGGACAGGCCAATAACCTTCGCTTTGGTTTCTGTGGTGATCCGTTCAATCTCTTTCAGGATGCGGCGTTTGCGCAGATGGGCTTCATCCACAATCAGCAGATCGATATCCTGAGGAAATTCGCGGCGGATCAGAGTGTCGGCGCTGGCGATCTGAATCTGCAGGCTGGGGTCATAGTTCGGATGGTCACGCCAGATAAAGCTGATCTGGTCTTCCGGTAGGCCATACTGAGCAAATCGCTGTGCCGTCTGGTTAATCAGGATGGTGTAAGGGGCGACAAACAGAACGCGCATACCACGGCTTACCAGACCAGCAGCAACGAAAGCAGCCAGCCCTGTTTTGCCGCTGCCAGTCGGCATATACATCATGAAAGATTCGTATGCCTTCCAGTCACGGCGCAGCATATTGAGTGCGCGTTCCTGTGCAAAATTCGGTGTGATGTTCAGCATTATCAACCCCTTTACGTTTCACTCTTCCAGGAAAAACCTTCCCGGTTTCATACCCGATCCACTGCGTACCACATTGCTAGTACAGTGGCGTTTTTGGGCTCAGTCTCTGAGATCTGCACCTACCTAACCAATGGAGCTGCCTTCTGGAAAAGGCCTATTCCCATCCCTCTCCGATCTCCCCCCTTACCCCCCTCTTACCTCTCCCTTACTCCTGTACTAGCAAACAAGTACATCGAGACAGAAAAAGGTAACCGGGAGTTACCACCCCACCAGCAGTTGACACCTTTAAGTCAGACTGCAACCGGGCACCTTTAAGCCCGGCATCATTCAGGTGCGGTGTTGCGTTCCAGCCAGGGGTGGCAGAGCCGTATACCCCTGAATTGCACGGCCGTGTGTTTCAACGAACCGGCGAAGCCTCACATTGGCTTCATGCCTTGCCCGGTTCTCCTTGCGGTATGACACGGGTTCAGCGTCAAACGTGATTTCGTAAACCTCTGCATACTTCAGCGAGACTTTCCGCCTCAGGGATGGAGGTAAACCCAGTAATTGCTGTTGTATCCAAGCCGCATCTGCCTGGCTGCAAAGCGATGGCATTTCAACCTGCACATAATCCGGGTACATATCGCCTCCGGTAAATTCAGACAGCCTTAACTTTTTCGCCGCAGGAAGTCAGGGATCCCATCGTCTGGCGATGGATACAAATCAGGACGAACATCATGAGGAACAATTTTCCAATCAGTCATTTCACATATTGTTAAAACATAACGTGGCGGGATAACCGATTTAGAGAACCATTGGTTTACAGCTTGAGGTGAGATTCCAAGCACCTTAGCAATCGCTCTCTGAGAGACAGAACTCCGTAGTCGAGAACGGATTTTTTCATCCATATGACACCATCAAGTTAAAATTGACAACACACTAAGAATATCAAGTTTAAATTAACATGCAAGATAGAATTTACTCATGTACACTTAAAATCAAGGTTAGCTTTACATATTGGTGTTTGATGTTGTGACTACTGCATCGAGGAGGGGGTAATGAGGACAGCGGAAAGAATTAATGAACTGTTAAAACTTAAAGGATGGAGTCAGGCAGAACTAGCCAGGCAGTTGGGCGTAACAGCACAATCAGTCCAATACTGGACTACTGGCGAGACTTCTCCGCGAGGTAAACGGCTTGCAAGACTGTCTGAAATCAGCGGATTCCCCCAGTCATGGTTTCTTGGTGAGTCAGAGAGCCCGACATTTCCCAATTCGCGCAGAAATGAACCCCATACTGATAGCGTGAGGTTCAATGTGCTTGACGTTGAATTTAGTTGCGGCGATGGCACCAGTGTAAAGGGAGACTTCATCGATGTTGTCAGGTCTATCGAACTTGATCCCGAATATGCGCGCCAACTGGTTGGGAACAGACCTTTCAAAAATATTGAGATAGGTAATGCCAGAGGCGACAGTATGACTCCCACCATTTCTCCGGGAGATCTACTTTTCCTTGATAAATCTGTAACTTATTTCGATGGTGATGGCATTTATGCATTCTGCTTCGATGGTGAATGCTATGTGAAGCGTCTTCAAAAAATGGGCTCTAAAATGGTAGTCCTTTCAGATAATTCAAACTATCAGCCCTGGAGCATTGAGAAAGAGGCACTCAACTTGCTTTACATACAATCCAAGGTAATCTCCTCAGTTCCGTTTAACATCAACAGATTTGGTTAACCATCTGAAATATAACGGGCCAATGCCCGTTTTTTTTGTTTCGATCTCTCCTCCAAAAAAAAACATCAAGTTTAACTTGACGAAATCATATCCTCGCCATATCCTCTAACCATCAAGTTAAACTTGATATCACAAAAGTATTCAAACATAGCTTGGGGATATAAATATGCGTACTAAATCCACCATAGAACTTATTGCAATGGCGCAGGCCGTATTAGTCTCTTTAATCGAATCTCACAAAGTTATCGAACCATGTGAAATCGAAGATAATCTTGTGGCTATTAACTCCCTCTTAGTTGATGCCTCAATTTCATCTTCTCAAAAACCGGTAACTACAAAAACGAATATAAAACCCAAATCGGCAACAGCAATGCTAGAAGATCTCGCTGCTGAGATTCACGAAAATACATCGTTGTTAGAATTAATATTTAGAAACTCTCCAGATATGGGTGAAACAGATAATGCTTTGTCTTGTCTCCTACGTTCAATGCTCAAGACAGGAGAAAAAGCTTATGGATATATCGAAGTGTTGGAAAAAAGCACGCCATACGCTGGAGATGAAAAATGAATATTTCCGCAAACAACGCAATCGACCAAGCAGAGAAAATCATCACTGATATTTTCGAAAATGGCGAACACGATAAACAGACTGGTGACGGTCTTTATCGAGTTATGACACTATTAGCTGATGCACGCTCATCTATAGGCGACATTGACGATCTCTTTTTCGATGCCGTCATTACGGCAAGAAAGTTAGAAGCGCTTTCCTGTATTTATTGTGAGCAATATTTCACTGATGAAGATAATGAAAGGCAAGAAACATATTTAGCCGCTGCGATACATGAATATGCAGCAAAGTCATGCAATGAATTAAAAAGCATCGAAGAAAAACTTAATTAAATAACGCAATGAATTTAATTACGCCTTAACTGGTGTGGATTCCTGCAATCTGAAAACAGGATGGTTTTAAAAATGACTTTTATTAAAGATAAAGAAGCATACAAAACTGCATGTCTTTTCTTTATGTCCTATGGCGAGGAGTACCGCCATATATCTGACCTTTTCATGCGCAAAGCCTATGGAGTATGAATATGAGCAAACGAATCCCAACAACGGTAAACGCACGTAACTGGACGACACAGGAAATGAGCGTACACGCTGAACAATTGTATTTCTTGTTGCAAGCGATATCGGAAAATTTCTTGAAGATAGAAGACGACCAGCGATTCGCTCTAATTGAGATAGCCTGGAACCATTCCGGAGATATTAACGCATGGTTTAGTGAGAAGGAAAAACATGATGGATAAGTTAATAGAAACATATCGCCGTCGAATTCTTAAAGCTGCGTTATTACGCCACCAGCGTAAAACTGGCAGTAACTGCCTTGTTATTAAGCTCAATAAAGGCGGCATTAACACGGTCGAGTTAACAGAGATTCTTCTCGATGGATTATTACGAAAATTCGAAAGGCTCGCGATCAGTAAGTATGGAAATGTCGAAGGCGTAAAAGCTATTAAGGGGATTTATAGCAGCTCTGTTGATGTTAATGGCAGCGGTGAGTTCCTGACAGAAAGCGGAAAGGCATTAATCGACGAGCTCATTTCAGAGCTGGTTGAGTTCGTCAAAAAGCAGAAACCAGTTAATGCGGAGATCGGCAATGGCTAACCAACAAACAATGCTCTATCAGGGTGTGCTGATCCCCCGCCCCGTGTTGAACGTGGATCTGCATGTCCTCCCTGATTTTACCGGGCGGGTAGTCCTGCACATCGAGAACGGGAGGGTGATATGCGACCGCCAGCTGTTCGACGACGAGCACATTTGCTCACTGGCCACGTTTATCGAAATGGCGCGCGAAATGGATATGGGAAATGAGGAGGTAGCTGGTGGCACTGACAGCGATACGAATTCCTGAGCGGGTACACCTGCAGGCGGTGCAGGTCTTGCTGCGATACCGACGCAAGCGCATATACGCACGACGCATGCACCGCACTGGCTATCTTAGCCTGAAAGTTAACTCACGGTGGAGGCTGTTATCGAAAGACGATGGTCGGAGCTGGGAAGTAATGAGCCATGAAACTTATAACCGGGAGAAAGACAGATGATCGACAACCGCACCGCCAGCGCGATTGACCTGGCACTTCAGAAACACAATACGCCTGTCGGCCCGCTGTTCGTCGCCGAACGTCATGGGCGCATGAAGAAATGTTTTAGCCGCGATACCGCGATCCGTTATCTGGCGTTCTTCATGACCTCTCACGCTTTCGAGATTTCTGGTTTCCAGCAGCGTCACCCAGATGTGCAGGCCATCCACCCACTGAACCCGGATCTGAATTGCTGGCAACGTGGCGGAATCACTCTTGAATATAGAGCCGCCCACCAGCGCTGTGTTCGCCGGCTTCGCCGCATCCTCAGGTATAAACGTGAAGCGCAGAAATGGTGTGACAAGTGGGACGCTATGCATGACCGCTACGTGAAAGAACGTGACGAACTCAAAGCGACAAAGCCTGCCGGAGTACGCTGAATGAAAATCCAATACCAGGACTATGGCGCTGTAGCGAATATCGTTATCACCAGCACCGTATTTGAGTTCCGTAAACATAATCGGGTGGTAGAAACAACTCTGTTTCTGGTGCCGTCCGTGGTCAGTTCGCGGCATGGAACCTTCATCTTGAAAACTGTTATCTCAGGTAAAAACCGCGATGCGCTGCGAGCTTACAGAACTGTACTCAGGGAGGCGGCACGATGAACACGGCGTTTGAAATGTGGGTTCGTAAGCGATACGGAAACCGCTACGACCTGACGCGGGATATTCAGGGGCTTTACTGCCGGGAAGTGGTTAAGCGGATGTTTGAAGTGTGGTGTCACTGCCGTGGCCTTAATATGGTATGAGGTGATAGATGGCGACCCGATATATTGGTATGAAAGAAATGTGCGAGCTTACCGGGAAAAGTAAGCCAACTCTCTGGCGGATGTATGCGAAACGGAAAGAATTTCCTAAGCCAGAGAAAACACCCAGCGGTATTTTCCTCGGTTGGCCCGAGTCTGTTTACGAAGAATGGGTGAACAAAGAGAAAACTGCCGACTTCTGATACTCGACCCGTTACTTGACCTTGTGCAGTAGCGGGTTTCCTATATTTACCGACTAACTTACTGATTTGGTTGGTACGCCCTGTAGGATTCGAACCTACGACCTACGGCTTAGAAGGCCGTTGCTCTATCCAACTGAGCTAAGGGCGCACGGAGACGCGTGCACGTCGTGGTGGTGAAACGCGTGGAATTATACGGTCAATGGCAGGTGAGTCAATGCCTTTTCCCTCATATCCGCCGATAACCCGTAGTGGTTTGTAAATAAGGCTGTTTTTTCAACATTTCCCTACCCGCATCGCCCCTTTTATCACTGCGAAAAGTCCTGGCCGCAATTAAGTAACGCCCGCTGTTTTCCGCTGCCTCACCTCGTCACACTGTTCATTGGTATCACGGCCACAGGGTGGCAGGCAGAGAACAGGACAATGGAGTGACAACGCAAAACCCGGTACGTAACCCTTTCTGCTTTCAGCCTCTTTCCCACTGCATCATCGGCATCAAGCTTGAACCTGTTGTTGCCCTCTCTTCTTCGCGTCAGGTCGGCGCTGAGGTGCTCAGCATACTGGCGGGAGACCGGCAAAATGAGTCCTTTTTTCGCGATCAAACCGCAGAGCAGTCGCTTATGCTGCTGGAAGCGCAGCTGACGGCGCTAAAAAACGCGGTCGGCTGTCACAATCTTTTCGTCAATTTGCCGATAAGTGTCATAACCGTGGCAGAAACATATCAGCGTTTACTCGCGCTGGGATGTCCGCCCCTGAATATCGAGATCGTCGACCCGGCAACCGTCCTCACGCTGTCGGATCCGCAACGTGAGAATGTCCGCCGACGCCTGCAGCGGCTGAGGCGTCAAGGTCACCGTATTTGGCTGGATGATGTTGATGAAGCGTTAGTCCGGTCATTTTTATCCTGTCGGCTACCGTTGCAGGGCGTCAAAATCGATAAATTCGCCTTCTGGCGGCTTCGGGAAAAGCCCGCGTTGGCAGCGCTGGTGGCGCAGTGTTCGCAGCTTGCCGCCAACGTGCTTATCGAAGGGATTGAGACAGACAGGGATCAAGCATGTGCATTACAGGCAGGCGCAAGATTCGGTCAGGGGTATCGCTGGCCGTCCTGGAAATGGCCGGAGGACTAAGCGGTCATCGCCGAGAGGGATGCTATGCGAATGACAGTACGCCGCTACAGGCGTCGTCGGACAGGAAGTGATTCACTGGGATTTACGCTCTCACCTTTTGCTCCCCCCTTTTTCGATCGCCTCGAATTTTTGAGTCAGTCTATTCATCAGGCTCGCAAAACTGACGCCCCTTTTATGCTTCTGGTCACCGAGGATAACTTTTTGCGCGCGGGGTTTCTGCACGGCCAGTCTCCTGTGAGCAACTGCTGTGAGTACACCACGCTGGACGCTGCGCTGAACGCGCTTCATCTTTGGCCCTCCGCACGCCTGGTGGTGGATATTTACAGCCAAACCTCGACGCTTATCGACAGCCTGGACCCGTTGCGCAGGCTGAGCCTCTACCCGCCTTATATTAAGCCGTACCTGCTGATCCGCGCTGATGATTACGATGCCCGTCTGTTTTGCCAGGCCGCCGGCCCTTTTCACATTCTGGAACGTCAGCTCACGCTTACCGCCCTGCACAAACAATTACTGGAGCCTTCCCCGCTCTCCGGCAGCAAGAAAGAGTGGTTTTCCCGCAGTGAATGGCCCCTGCTGCAGGATCTCGCGCGCGGGCTTTCGCTGCGCCAGATTGCACTCCTGCACAATCGCCCTTACAGCCGCATTGTTTATCGTCTCAGCTGCATCCTGACAAAACTGGGGCTCAATCACCGTCAGCAGCTTTTGCATCTTCTTAACAACCTCACCAACGTTACGATTTACTGACGCACTAAGCTCTTCATTCCTAAAGACCTTTAAGAAAGTACTTAACACCAATGTTAATAAAATGTTTAATTTTAACCATTGAGCAATAATTGCAACTATTCCTAATCTACCCCTTTAAACACTGTTAAATACTGCAAAAATGATAAACAGGAGCATTTTAATCCATGCGTTAAGCTATTCGATTTAACGTTAAAAAGTTGATAATGATGTAAAAACAAGCAGCTTAGCGTAATACCGGGAGAGCCAAAGATTAACAAATCAGCAGATCCTGCTGCGCACTGCGCCGGGATTACGGGCGTGGCGTTCGCTATTTCAAACGAAGGTAAATGGTGCTAAAAGTGAAGAAATCCGAGTCTGGCGGACTGACGGGAGAGTGTGTTTTTTGACCTTAAAATTTAACAAACGATCAACATATAGTGGTATCTTTTATTTTTTGTTATTACATACAGATGAAAAATTGCAGTAAAGGGAATAACAGGACATTTCCGCTAAAATTAAAATCCCTGGCCTTGCTCTCCAGAATATAATATCCATCAATATGCCGGAATTAATTTACAGGCTTTTCGGAGAAAACTTACACGGTATAATAGGACGCGTTTCAAATATGAATAAGAAAAACCTCTTTGCCATTATCCATTAAATGAGATACCGACACGGAGGAACTGTTCTTTTACTACGTTAACAAGGATGCTTTCGCTCTTTCCAGGGAAATACTACCGTATAAGGATCTGCACACTTATCCTTCCGGCTTTTCGAGAGTTTTCGCAAAACTCAGCATAACGCTTTTAACAATCTGAGGCATAAAAAATGAAACCGGCATCCGTTATCATTATGGACGAACACCCTATCGTCAGAATGTCGATAGAAGTCCTGCTACAGAAGAATAGTAATATCATCGTCAAACTCAAATCTGGAGACAGCCATGAAGTGCTGGACTGCGTGCGTAACCATGATATCGATCTGGTGATCCTCGACATTGAGCTTACAGGGACAGATGGTTTCGCATTACTTAAGAGAATCAGGAACTTAAACAAAAACATCAAAGTGCTTTTTCTCTCGTCCAAATCCGAGGCCTTTTATGCCGGTCGCGCCATTCGCGCCGGGGCAAACGGTTTTGTCAGTAAACGAAAAGATTTAGGTGAGATTTACAACGCGGTAGAAATGATCCTCAACGGCTATTCGTTTTTCCCTTCAGAGACGTTGAGTTTTATAAATCATTTGGGCTCGCGCACCGGCGCTGCCGTGGATATGCCATTATCAAATCGTGAGGTGACGGTACTTCGTTATCTGGCGAATGGATTATCGAATAAGGAGATTGCCGAGCAGTTATTATTAAGCAACAAAACAATAAGCGCCCACAAATCCAATATCTATTCCAAGCTGGGCGTGCAAAGTATTGTTGAGTTAATTGATTACGCGAAAGCGCACGAATTGCTGTAACCTGAATTCACTCCCTGCAACTTACGTGAGTTGCAGGGAGTGCGGTCAGCGCTAATTATAATTAATCATAAAGGTCGCATCGGCATCCGCCCGACCGGGCTGGGGATTATCGGCCGTGGCAATATAATTGGCATAGAACGCCAGCTCAGCATTTCCCAGCGCATCCACGGTTACAGGCTGGCTGGCCTGCTCCAGCGCCAGGCGCGTTTTATCCCGATCGCGGATCTCCACCGCGACATGCGTGGCATCACTCGCCTCGTTTAATCCCAGCAGGCTGTTGTCACTCCCGTCCGCTTTGCCCGAAAAGGTAATGGACGCCGCCCCCGGCGGACACCCGGTCAGCTTCAGCGTAAACGGCATTGGCTGCGTGCGGCTGCCGGTGGTTCTGAGCTGTTTGGTCGGCCAGGTGCCAAGCGGCACGGTTTTGTCGCTGTCGCTGCCCTCCGCCACGCAGGTGAAATCGACGATATTGCCGTAAAGCTGGATGTTAATTTCCCCCAGCGCCGTGTTTGCCCCCGCACTGGCGTGGAACATCAGCAGCGCAGCCGCTGCCGCATATAGGGTGACACTCCGCATCACGCCTCCTTAATCGTAATCCACGCGCAGATAACCGCGCGAGGTGAAGCGGCCTTCCGCCGGTTTATTGCCCGTCACGCTTACCGGCCAGGCCCGGATCCCCACCTGCGCCTGCGCGTTGTCGTCCAGACGGAACGGTATTTTGCTGCTCAGGCTGTTAGGCGTTAATGGCGTACCGCTGTCGTTGGCAATGATAAACCCCACGTCCTTGTTGTCGGACACCAGCATATTACCGTTCACGCTGCCGCTATCCGCTTCGATACGCATCGTCAGGTAGGCGTTCGCCTCAACGTTGGTGCATTTAATGGCAACGGTTTTGCTCTGGGGCGAAACCTTTTGCGGCCGGTTGCCTGCCCCCGCCTGGCTGAACAGCGACGCGCCAATATCGCCGAAGTCAAATTCCACAATTTGCCCTGCGTTAATGGCGCAGCTCTGCGGCACCTGAATGGTACCGCTGTAGCTGATGGTGTAGACCGGCGTACCGTTGATGGGGTCCGACGACGATGTCGTGACGTAAACGCTGAACATCGTCTCACGCGGGATCTCCACCATATTGATGAAGCGGCGCGTCACCTTGAGCCGGAACACCAGGTTGGAGTCCTTTACCGGAAACGGCTTATTTTTAGCCACATTAGGGTGGCTGCCCATCTGGATAAAATTTTGCGGGGGATAAAAGGCCCCGGCATAGCTGTCGGTTATCTTCATCGCGCCATCGAGGTAGTCATTCAGCTTAAGATACTTGTAGCCATCAATGGTCGAGGTCGGGGTGAATCGGGTCACATAGCTGCGCTTGGTCGTGGTGCCCGTCGTGCCTTTAGGACACACCGCGTTTACCCCTACCCACTGCGATTTTTGACCCAGCGTGACGATCTGACCCACCTGGTTATTTGAGCTGTTAAAGGTATCGGTCAGGTCGTAAAAAATATCCGTCGGCACGCCGTTTTCATTTACACACACCGTCGCCAGCGCGTGTGTAGCCGGAAGGCTTACCAGCACGAGCGCCAGCAGGCCGCGGCGAATAGTTCGTTTATCGATCACAAGAGATCTCCTGTTGTGCAATCGCCTGTTGCAGGCTCTCTTCCGGCAGGCTGTAAGACGCCCGGCACTGCATGCTTGCGCCGTTGCCCCACTGAATGAGCAGTTGTCCCTGGAGCGGCAGGCCGCTTAAGTAAATTTGCCCGTCATCGCCGACCATGCTGGTCACATCGCTTTGCGTTTCGCGCACAACGGCACCAAACGGCACCGGCTGGCCGTTGCGCGTCGCGGTCAGCAAGGCACGCACGCCGATGCGGGTATCGAAGCTGGCGCGGACCAGCGCGCCTTTGGTCGGCACCACGCTCGACACGTTGTTTTCGATGTCGGTATTGTTGCTCATGGAGTTGACGTCCAGCGCCACGCGGTTATAGCGGTAGACGGTGGCGTACGGCATGACCGCGTAGCCGCGCCAGTCGGTTTTGACCCCAGTCTGGTTCTCCACGCTGACGCCCGTCGCACCCGGCGCTTTGATCAGCACGTTGGTGTCGCCCAGCGGCTGGCTGAAGGTCACCCCATCGGCATGCCCGACCACGCCGCCCGACAGCTGCCAGTTGAGATCGTGCTGGTCGCGGGCGTAGTTGTAGCCAACGCCCAGCGTGCCGTAGGTCGCCTGCCAGTTCGCGCTGGCGCTGCCGCTTGAGCCGTTATGGCTGGTGTGGCCCTGGCTCACGCTGTAGTTGAGGTTGCGATCCTTGAGTAAGGTTCCGCTGATCCCGGTTTGCCAGCTGGTATCGCCATCGCTATTGCGGCTGGCAGACGCCGTGGCGTAAGCGCGGTCAATTGCGCTATCGCGGCGATAGCCGTGGCGGGTAAAGAGGCTGAACGGCACAGAAACGTTAAACGAGGCGATGCGGTCCGTCCCGTCGATACCGACGGCCTTATTCCACGACCAGGAGACGGAGTAGCTCACGCCCTTCATCCCGCCCGAGTAGCCGAGCTGATACCAGAGGTTCGACTGATCGGTGCCCCAGTAGGTTTGCTCGCTGCCGGAGACATAAAGCGAGCCATAGTCCCCCAGCGACTGAGAGATATTGAGCTGGAAGCGCCCTTTTTTATTCCACGTCAGGTTGTGATAGCTCTGCACGTCCGGCACGCCGTCGTTGTCTTTGCTGTCGCCGTACTGATAGCCCTCCATGGAGCGCCAGGCCACGTCGTCCAGGGTGTAGAAGCCTTTAGTGGAGTAGCGATAGCCCAGCAGCTGGAAGTTGGTGCCGAAGCCGTTTAAGGATTTCGCATACAGGAAACGCAGGGACTGCCCTTCGTGGCGACTGTCGTCCGCCAGCTGGCTACGGGCGTGGGTAAGATCGAGCGAGACCGCCCCCCAGTCGCCCAGGTTTTTCCCCGCGCCGATAGCCAGCGCGGTGTAACGCGATGCCAGCTGCGTGCCGCCGTACAGCGTATAGCCCTCATTCAGCCCCGCAATCAGCGTACCCTGGGTGAAGAACGGCGTATCCTGCTGGCTGTTGCCGCTGCGGTAATCCCCCGCCACCAGATCGTATTTCCAGCGTCCTTCGCGCTGCAGCAGCGGAACGGTGGAGTACGGCACGGTATAGCGCTGGTTGCTGCCGTCTTTCTCCTCAACCGTGACCTCAAGGTCACCGCTGGATGATGTCGGGTTCAGGTCGGTAATGGCAAACGCGCCCGGCTGCACGTAGCTTTGGTAGATGACGTAGCCGTTCTGGCGGATCACCACTTTGGCAGGAGTACGGGCGATACCGCGCACGGTAGGCGCGTAGCCCTGCAGGCTGTCCGGATACATGCTGTCGGAGGAGTACAACCGCCCGCCGCGAAAACCGAGGCTGTCGAACACATCGTTGCCGGTATTGCTGTCGCCCAGCACCAGCTCGCTTTTGAGAGGAATGACCGTGCGCTGCGCCCAGGTGCCGATATTTTGCCAGTCGCTGCGGCGCTGGCCGTTGCTTTGGGTGTAGCGCCACGCGCCGTTGTTACGCAAGCGCCAGGCACCGTAATTCAGCCCGCTTTGCAGGTTCAGGTAGTAGCTGTCATCGTCGCTTCCCCGGTTGCCGGTAAAGCTGTAGTTCACCAGCGCGGCGGGGATCCCCTCGTCCCACTGATCTGGCGGAATGTACCCGCGCGCGCTGTTCTGCATCGCCACCTGCGGCAGGCTGACGTCGAGGCGCTGTGAGGCAAAGTTGAACGCCGCTTCGCTGCCCGGAATCGCCGTCGTTAGCGGGACACAGGTGTCTCCCTGCACGTTAGCCAGCTCAGGGAAAGCGGCAACGTTAACCCCAAAGCGATCGAGCATTGCGCGGGTAATGCACGCCGACAGTCCGCCCGCCACGGGCGGCGTGTTCTCGGCCTGCTCAAAACGAACATCCTGCGTGCCGATGAACTCATCGTTACGCCAGATATCCACGCGGTAGACGCCCGGTGCCTGCTGGTGACCCTGCTCAAAGCGCGACAAATCCGCCACGTTAGCGGTGTCGTCGGACAAAAATGCCGGGTTGAAATAACTTTCGCTCCAGCCGGTGTGCGGCCAGAGCGTTGTCATCAGTGCCAGTGCAACCGGGCAGTAACGCCATTGAGTGTTCATCGCCCTGACTCTGCTCACAGACTGACGCTACGCGCGGGGGTAATCGCACCGTAATCATTCACGCTCTGCCAGGAGAGCGTCCCGCCTGCGGCTGCGGGCAACACCTGCTGCGCGGAATTTTTAGGGGCAATCATCAGGTTATCCAGCGTCTTTCCCCCCAGCTTGAGGTTAACCAGCGTGACGTAGTACGGCGAGGCGTTGCTGACCTTCAGGTGGTTTCCGACGCGTTCAAAACGCAGCTGGGAGAGCGCCTCTTCTGGCGGCATCGCCAGGTTAGCCGGGCGAACGAAGAGTTTGATGCGCGACAAAATAGCCAGCTGCAGCACGTTGCTGCCATCCTGATGAGATTTACTGACCGAGGGAATGGCTTTGACGTTCATGTAAAACAGCGACTCGCGGTCTGCGGGCAGCGCCGGGCCGGCATAAATAATACGCAGCGTATTTTCACTGTTCGGCTCGCTGACAAACAGCGGCGGGGTGACGGCAAAGGTCTTCTCTTTCTGCCCGCTGGCGTTTTCAATCCATGCGTTAATTAAATAACGCTCTTGTTTATTACTGTTGGTGATAGCCAGCGACGTCTGTTTAGCATCCGCCGGATAAATAACGCGCGTAGCCCCGAGCGCAATACCGCCGGAAGCCTGAGCGAAGGGGGAAACCATCATTAAAATAAAAGATAAAATCAGTCCTGGTTTAATTAGGATGTTCATCACAACCGTACCTTTAATTATGCGTTCGCAGGCGTTAGGGATAAATCAACGTAAACCAGACATCCGACTGAATATTGCCTGGCACGAGGTGTTCGGAAATAGCCCGGTAACGGGCGCTGAAATGAAACGCCAGCTCACTGGTGTTAATGGGCAGCCAGCTTACCGCCGCTGCATTGGGGATAATCTGACGCTGTTGCTCGTCGAAAAGGGCCAGCCCTAAACCGCTGCTGATCGGGGCTTCGCCTGGCCGCGATGTCGCCAGGAAAACCTGCGGATCTTCAGCAGGGGTAGCGCCCTGAAACTGGATCCCCACGATGCGGGAGACATCCACGCTGCAGTCCAGCAGCCGCACGGTGAAAGGCACATTCACCGTTGAGTAACTGCCGACACCGGAAAAGGCGTTGGTGCGGTACTGCCCCATGTCTACGCGCATATTCTGGCTGTCGGGTGCCACGGCACAACCGCCGTTGACCAACTCCCCTCTGAGGTGCACTTTGCCGCCGTCGATGATGACGGTATGGGCGAATGCCGGCAGCGCCATCGCAAGGGTTAACAGCAGTGTCCCTGTCCTTCTCATCCTTCATTCCCGCCGTTAGCGTTAGAGGGCCTCCTCCCTGAGGCCAGTAACATCCCTGTGCAGAAGACTTATTCGTATTTCATCACGAAGGTGGCGTCAGCGTTCGCCTGGCCTGGTGTGGTCGCCGCGGCGGTCGCTTTATAGCGCGCGGTGAAGTTCAGGATGTTGGTCCCTTCAATCAGGTTCTGCGCCGCAGAGAAGGTGGCACCGTCCGGGGTCAGCGTAGTGGACTTGCTGTCGAGGATTTCGATACCTACCCCTTTCGCGGAGTTGTCGTTGTTACCGGACGTCACCGCCAGCAGGGTTTTGTCGGTAGCATCGATCTGGCCGGTGAACGCAACAGCAGCGGTTTTCGCTACCTGCGGATCGCAATCGTTCAGCTCAATGGTGAAAGGAATATTAGAGGTGGTGTCACCCACTTTGGTGAATTTCGCGGTACGGTACTGGCCGAGTTTAACCGTCTGCTCGGAAGAATCGGTATTTACGGAACACGCCGCATTCACTAATTCACCTTTAAAATGCACGGTACCGCCATTAACGGAAACCGGCGTGGTGGTATCTTCTGCATGCGCGGCACCCGCGACCAGGGCCAGTGCAGCAATAACGGTCGTAGCAATGTTGCTAAGTTTCATGTCTATTCCTTTAAAATGTAAATAACCCTTCCCGCAAAAACGGGAATAAGAAATATGCTCAATCAATCAAATGAAAGATTATTTCGGAGGAAACAAAGTAGCCGAGGAACGAATATTAAAACATGTCAAAACACTGCCATTTCGCCAGGTCACATCCTAATCGCGCCTAAGAAATTGACCCTGTCGTCATCAGGGCTTTTGTTCGCGGATCGGGAATTCTCGCAAAGGGTGACTGACAGCGGCGCTCGCTTCTGACAAAATACAGGCAATCCCCCCTTTTGAACGTTACAGACGGAATCCTCTCTCTGATGGCAGCAAAAATTATTGACGGTAAAACGATTGCGCAGCAGGTGCGCTCTGAGGTCGCGGAAAAAGTGATGGCGCGTAAAGCGGCAGGTCTTCGCGCGCCAGGGCTGGCCGTTGTGCTGGTTGGTAGCAACCCGGCCTCGCAGATTTATGTCGGCAGCAAACGCAAAGCGTGTGAAGAAGTTGGCTTCGTCTCGCGCTCCTACGATCTGCCGGAGACCACCAGCGAAGCGGAACTGCTGGAACTTATCGACACCCTGAATGCCGATAAAGCGATCGACGGCATCCTGGTGCAGCTGCCGCTGCCTGCGGGCATCGACAACGTGAAAGTGCTTGAGCGTATCGCGCCGGACAAAGACGTTGACGGCTTCCACCCGTACAACGTGGGTCGCCTGTGCCAGCGCGCCCCGCGCCTGCGCCCGTGCACCCCGCGCGGTATCGTGACGCTTCTCGAGCGTTATAACATCGATACCTACGGCCTGAACGCCGTGGTGATTGGCGCGTCGAATATCGTGGGCCGTCCGATGAGCATGGAGCTGCTGCTGGCAGGCTGCACCACCACCGTGACCCACCGCTTCACCAAAAATCTGCGCCATCACGTCGAAAATGCCGACCTGCTGATCGTGGCCGTCGGGAAGCCGGGCTTTATTCCGGGTGAGTGGATCAAAGAGGGCGCCATTGTCGTGGATGTCGGGATTAACCGACTGGAAAGCGGCAAAGTGGTGGGCGACGTGGTGTTTGAAGATGCCGCAGCCCGTGCGTCATACATTACCCCGGTTCCGGGCGGCGTAGGCCCGATGACCGTAGCAACATTAATTCAGAATACCTTGCAGGCCTGCGAGGAGTATCACGACGTAGAGGACGCGTAAGATGGCGACATTTTCATTAGGTAAACACCCGCACGTTGAGCTGTGCGATCTGCTGAAGCTGGAAGGCTGGAGCGAAAGCGGCGCACAGGCCAAAATTGTGATCGCCGACGGACTTGTAACGGTCGATGGCGTGGTGGAAACCCGCAAGCGCTGCAAAATCGTTGCGGGCCAGACCGTGAGCTTTGAAGGCCAGAGCGTGACTGTTACCGCCTGAGCCGTGTGATGCCCGGTGGCGCGACGCTTACCGGGCCTACATACTGAGTTTATATGGCCCCTCACCCCGGCCCTCTCCCCACAGGGACGAGGGAGAAGACCGCACCGAGCAGTCCCCTCTCACCTGTGGGGAGAGGGTTAGGGTGAGGGGAACAAACCGCTCTTCTCTCACTTTATCCCCCACATCTATCACGGTTAATTATCGATCGACTTCAAAGAATCACTATTTCGTTTACCGAATTGTGAAATTTAAGTTGCGCGCTTTTCGGGCTTTCCTCACGATAAGTAGAACGTTCTACTAAAACGTTCTACTAACAATAACAGCGCTAAAAAAAGCGCTACTCGGGGGAAGTCAGCATGAGTCTGATATCAGGGTTTGTTAAATCGTTGTCTAAGTTATCGATGATTGGCCGCGCCTTAATGCTGCCAATTTCACTGCTTCCCGCTGCGGGCCTGCTGCTGGCTTTCGGCGATAAGTTTCATCTGCCGCTGATGATGAACGCGGGCGGGGTTATCTTTGATAACCTGCCGATGCTGTTTGCCATCGGCTCTGCCGTGGGTCTGGCGTCCGAATCCGGTATCGCCGCGCTGTCTGCGGCGGTCTCGGTGTTTGTCACCAACATTACCATCAGCACCGTGCTGAGCATCACGCCGGAAATGGCCTCTCAGGGCGGGAAATACGCCATGGTGGTCGGCATTCCGACGCTGCAGATGGGCGTCTTCGGCGGGCTTATCTGCGGTATTCTCGCGGCCTGGTGTTACAACCGTTTCCATACCATGCAGCTGCCGGAGTTCCTCGGCTTCTTCTCGGGTAAGCGTTTTGTGGCGATCGCGACGGCGTTCCTGTCGTTCCTGCTCGGCCTGCTGTTGCCGTACGTCTGGCAGCATATCCAGTCCGGCATCGACGCGCTTTCAGTGGTGGTAAACGGCGATAATCAGGCGGCCTCGACCTTTATCTTCGGTCTGGTGGAGCGCGCGCTGATCCCGCTCGGCCTGCACCATATCTGGTACCCGTCGTTCTGGTACTCGTTCGGGGATTACACCACCCAGGCGGGCCAGGTGATCCACGGCGACCAGACCATCTGGTTCAAGATGCTGGAAGAAGGGGTGAAATCCTTCAGCAGCGACACCTACCAGAACGCCGGTAAGTTCATGCAGGGGGAATTCCCGCTGATGCTGTTCGCGCTGCCTGCGGCGTGTCTGGCGATGTACCACGAAGCGCACACCAAAAATAAGAAAATCGCGGCCGGTATTCTCTTCTCCGCCGCCCTCACCTGCTTCCTGACGGGGATCACCGAGCCGGTCGAGTTCACCTTTATCTTTGTGGCACCGATTCTGTACGTCTTTAACGCCATCATGGCGGGCCTGGCCTACATGACCATGTACCTGATGCATGCTCATATTGCCAAGTCGTTCTCTGCGGGCTTTATCGACTATCTGTCGTTCGGGATCTTGCCGTCGTTTAACGGCTACCAGACCAACTTCCTGAGCGCCATTATCATCGGCATCCCGATGGGCCTGATTTACTACTTCACGTTCCGCTTCGTGATCCGTCGCTTTGACGTGAAAACGCCGGGCCGTACCGAAGTGACCGCCAATGCGGATGACAAATCCGATTCCGAGCTGGCAACCGATATCATCGGCCTGCTGGGCGGCGCGCAGAATATCAACTCCGTGGGATCCTGTATCACCCGCCTGCGTCTGGAAGTGGCGAAAAGCGAGGCGGTGGATAAAGACGGCCTGAACGGACTCGGCGCACGCGGCGTTGTCTTCGTTGGCGACAACGGGATTCAGGTGATTTTCGGTGCCAGAGCACAGTTTATCGCCCAGACCATGTCCACGATGATCGGCAAATAATAAGATGCCTGAACGATACGTCTCCTGTACGCTGGGAGACGTGTCATATCTGGCTGATAATCGGTAAATTTCAGGGAGCGGTTTTGAAGAAAGTCAGCATTATTGATGTCGCAAAGCATGCGGGGGTCTCGGTTTCTACCGTGTCGCTGGTGCTACGCCAGAAAGGGAAAATCTCAGAGGCCACGATCGGGAAGGTCAATGCTGCCATCACTGCGCTCGGCTATGTTCATAACGTCGCTGCCGCCAATCTTCGCGCCAACACCTCCAATCTTATCGGCCTGATTCTGCGGGACTTCAGCGACAGCTTTTCCATCAAGGTGATGGCAAGCATTGTTCAGGAGCTGGAGAAACAGGGCTACATGGTTTTTCTCGGCCAGCCGCTGAACGATGGCGATCGGCTGGCGCGCTGCCTGCTGTCGTTTAAGCAGCAGGGGGTGGCGGGGGTGATCTATCTTGCCTCCGATACCCGTACCGCCGCTCTGCCGGAGCACATTCGTCAGTGTCCGCTGCCGCTGGTGGTGGTGTCTCAGTCTCTGCTGGATGAAAAATGCAACCTGGTGATGCGCGACAACCGCCAGGCGGCGAACCTTGCCGCGCGCTATCTTATCGAGCGTGGTCATCGCGCTATCGCCTATATTGGCGGGCGTGAAGGCTGTCATATCCGCGAACAGCGTCTGCTCGGGTTTCGCAGCGCGCTGACGCAGAACGGGCTGGTCTGGCGGGAGGAGTTCTCCCCGGCCTGCAGCGATGATACGCTGGCGGCCGGTTACGCCACCCGTCATCTGCTGGAAAAAAACAACAGCATCACCGCCCTGCTCTGCCACTCGCCGGATGCGATGATCGGCTCTGTTTCCGGCATCCACCAGGTGGGGCGCACCGTCGGTAAAGACGTGTTTCTGACGCAGCAGGTCGCGCTGGTGGGTTTTGAAGATATGCTGCATGTGAACCTTACCTCGCCGTCTTTCACCTATGTTTCTTCGGCCAGTGAAGAGACCGGACGGCAGGCCGCCGGGCTGATGATCCGCAAGCTCAAAGAGCCGGAGCTGCAAACCCAGCGTATCACCCTATCCGGCCAGCTTATCGCCCGCGAATCGGCGTAAAATCAGAATTTAACCCCGCTCTTTTTGCCGGCATTCGCTGCTATATTTCCCTGCTTTAGCCTGGAATATACCGATGCCGACCGTTATCACTCACGCTGCCGTTCCGCTGTGCCTGGGTTTAGGGCTGGGAACAAAGGTTATCCCTCCGCGCCTGCTGTTTGCGGGTGTTGTCCTCGCCATGCTGCCGGACGCCGACGTGCTGGCGTTTAAGTTCGGCGTGGCCTATGGCAACATCTTCGGCCACCGAGGCTTTACCCATTCACTGCTGTTTGCCTTTGTGGTGCCCCTTCTCTGTGTGTTCATTGGCCGACGCTGGTTCAGGGCAAGCCTGACCCGCTGCTGGCTGTTTCTCACCGTATCGTTGCTGTCGCACAGCCTGCTGGATTCAATAACCACAGGCGGAAAAGGCGTCGGCTGGCTGTGGCCGTGGTCGGATGAACGGTTCTTCGCACCGTGGCAGGTGATTAAGGTCGCGCCGTTTGCGCTGTCGCGCTACGCCACGCCGTACGGGCATCAGGTGATACTTTCAGAACTGCTGTGGGTGTGGCTGCCGGGGGTGGTGGTGCTGGGGGTGCTGTGGTGGAGGCGGAGGTAAAAGAAAAGCCGGGTGGCGGCTGCGCCTTACCCGGCCTACGGTCTGGATTTGTAGGCCCGGTAAGCGTAAGCGCCACCGGGCATGACGCACTTACTTACGGCGCCAGGTCGTGCCCTGCGGGCCATCTTCCAGAATAATGCCCATCTCGGTCAGACGGTTACGCGCTGCATCTGCGGCCGCCCAGTCTTTCGCCTGACGTGCTTCCAGACGCGCCTTGATAAGCTGCTCAATCTCAGCCACTTCACCCTCGTCTGCCTGGGCACCGCTCTGCAGGAACGCGTCTGGCTCCTGCTCCAGCAGGCCGAGCACGGAGGAGAGCTTACGCAGGTGCGATGCCAGCGCGTTCGCGGCGGCCATGTCCTCAGACTTCAGGCGGTTCACTTCGCGCGCCATGTCGAACAGCACGGAGTAGGCTTCCGGCGTGTTGAAGTCATCGTTCATCACCTCAACAAAGCGGGCTTCAAATGCCTCGCCGCCCGCAGCCGGCACTGACTTATCGGTGCCGCGCAGCGCGGTGTACAGACGCTCCAGCGCCGAGCGCGCCTGCTTCAGGTTCTCTTCGCTGTAGTTCAGCTGGCTGCGGTAGTGACCGGACATCAGGAAGTAGCGCACGGTTTCCGCGTCGTAATACTTCAGCACGTCGCGCACGGTAAAGAAGTTGCCCAGCGATTTCGACATCTTCTCACGGTCAACCATCACCATGCCGGAGTGCATCCAGTAGTTGACGTATTCGCCGCCGTGGGCGCAGGTAGACTGTGCAATTTCATTCTCATGGTGCGGGAACATCAGGTCCGATCCGCCGCCGTGAATATCGAAGTGTTTGCCCAGCTGTTTGCAGTTCATCGCGGAACATTCAATGTGCCAGCCCGGACGGCCTTCGCCCCACGGAGACGGCCAGCTTGGCTCGCCCGCTTTGGACATCTTCCACAGCACGAAGTCCATCGGGTTACGCTTCACGTCAACCACATCAACGCGCGCACCGGCCTGAAGCTGCTCCAGATCCTGACGGGAGAGCTGTCCGTATGTGGGGTCGGTCGGCACGGAGAACATCACGTCGCCGTTGTCGGCAACATAGGCGTGGCCACGTTCGATCAGCTTTTCGGTGAGATCGATAATTTCATGAATATGGTGCGTTGCGCGCGGCTCGCTGTCCGGGAGCTGGATGTTCAGCGCATCAAAATCGTTGTGCATTTCGGCGATCATGCGATCGACCAGCGCCACAAAGCTTTCGCCATTTTCATTAGCGCGCTTAATGATTTTGTCGTCGATATCGGTGATGTTGCGCACGTACTTCAGGTTGTAGCCCAAAAAACGCAGGTAACGCGAAACCACGTCGAAAGCGACAAAGGTACGGCCATGGCCGATATGACAGAGGTCGTAAACCGTAATACCACACACGTACATGCCGACTTCCCCGGCATGGATAGGTTTAAATTCCTCTTTTTGGCGCGTCATTGTATTAAAGATTTTTAACATCGAAGATTCCATGTAAACACGTGTGTGGACGAAAACCGACTATTCTACCCGTAATTCAAACCCGAAGCAGCACACAATGCAAGGTGATCGCGCCTTGTGGTTATGCTATAACAAGCCCCTATATGTGACCCGAGCACGGGTCGACGTACCACAATAACGGAACAGGATGCAAAAATGGTTACTTTCCACACTAATCATGGCGATATCGTAATCAAGACCTTTGATGACAAAGCGCCTGAAACAGTTAAAAACTTCCTGGACTACTGCCGCGAAGGTTTCTACAACAACACTATTTTCCACCGTGTGATCAACGGCTTTATGATCCAGGGCGGCGGTTTCGAACCTGGCATGAACCAGAAAGAGACGAAAGAAGCGATCAAAAACGAAGCGAACAACGGGCTGAAAAACACCCGTGGTACGCTGGCGATGGCGCGTACTCAGGCTCCTCACTCTGCAACCGCGCAGTTCTTCATCAACGTGGCTGACAACGACTTCCTGAACTTCTCTGGCGAAAGCCTGCAGGGTTGGGGCTACTGCGTATTCGCAGAAGTGGTTGAAGGGATGGACGTGGTTGATAAGATTAAAGGCGTTGCCACTGGCCGCAGCGGTATGCACCAGGACGTTCCTAAAGAAGACGTTATCATCACAAGCGTGACCGTCAGCGAGTAATTCGTGGCGACACTCTTTATTGCAGATCTGCATCTGCAAACAGAAGAACCGGCGATCACCGCCGGTTTTCTGCGTTTTTTACGCGGTGAAGCGAAAAGCGCCGATGCGCTGTATATTCTGGGCGATCTGTTTGAAGCCTGGATTGGCGACGACGACCCCACCCCGCTGCACCGTGAAGTGGCTGAGGCCATTAAGACGCTGGTGGATTCCGGCGTGCCCTGCGCCTTTATCCACGGCAACCGTGATTTCCTGCTGGGCAAACGCTACGCGCGCGAATCCGGCATGACGCTGCTGCCGGAAGAG
Organism: Enterobacter cancerogenus; assembly: GCF_019047785.1. Classification (NCBI taxonomy): domain Bacteria; kingdom Pseudomonadati; phylum Pseudomonadota; class Gammaproteobacteria; order Enterobacterales; family Enterobacteriaceae; genus Enterobacter; species Enterobacter cancerogenus. Next base: position 1,512,248 of record NZ_CP077290.1, read on the forward strand.
CAGGTGCTCGATCTCTATGGCCGCAAGGTGCTGATCATGCACGGCGATACGCTCTGCACCGACGATACCGGCTACCTGGCGTTTCGCGCCAAAGTGCATACGCCCTGGATCCAGACGCTGTTCCTCGCCCTGCCGCTGTTTATCCGCAGCCGTATCGCGGCCAAAATGCGCGCGAGCAGTAAAGCCGCCAACAGCAGCAAATCGATGACCATCATGGACGTTAACCCGCAGGCAGTGGTTAACGTGATGGAAAAACACCGCGTCCAGTGGTTGATCCACGGTCATACCCATCGTCCTGACGTGCACAACCTTATCGCCAACGGCGAACCCGCGCATCGCGTGGTATTAGGCGCATGGCACAGCGAAGGTTCGATGGTCAAGGTCACCCCCGACGGCGTTGAACTGATCGCCTTTCCGTTCTGATTTTCCCGCGTAATTTTGCGGCAAGTTTACCCGCGCAACCGTTTTCCTTGCCGATATTACATGCTATTCTCTGTGCCCTCGAAAGCAGTGTGTTCCGCACCACAGGAGTTTTAAGACGCATGTCTTCCCGCAATAATCCGGCGCGTGTCGCCATCGTGATGGGGTCCAAAAGCGACTGGGCTACCATGCAGTTCGCCGCCGAAATCTTCGAAATCCTGGACGTTCCGCACCACGTTGAAGTGGTCTCCGCACACCGTACTCCCGATAAGCTGTTCAGCTTCGCCGAAGGCGCAGAAGAGAACGGCTACGCGGTGATTATTGCCGGTGCGGGCGGCGCAGCACACCTGCCGGGCATGATTGCCGCCAAAACGCTGGTGCCGGTACTGGGCGTTCCGGTCCAGAGCGCGGCGTTGAGCGGTGTCGATAGCCTCTATTCCATCGTCCAGATGCCGCGCGGTATTCCTGTGGGTACGCTGGCGATTGGCAAAGCGGGTGCGGCCAACGCCGCCCTGCTCGCTGCACAGATCCTGGCGACCCAGGATAAAGCGCTGCATCAGCGTCTGGTTGCGTGGCGTAAAGCCCAGACCGACGAGGTGCTGGATAACCCGGACCCACGAGGTGCGGCATGAAGCAGGTTTGCGTTCTCGGCAACGGTCAGCTGGGCCGTATGCTGCGTCAGGCCGGTGAGCCGCTGGGGATTTCCGTCTGGCCCGTCGGGCTGGACGCCGAACCGGAAGCCGTGCCGTTCCACCAGAGCGTCATTACCGCCGAGATTGAACGCTGGCCGGAAACCGCCCTGACCCGCGAACTGGCGCGCCATAATGCCTTCGTTAACCGCGATGTTTTTCCGATCATCGCCGACCGTCTGACGCAAAAACAGCTGTTCGATAAGCTCGGCCTGGCGACCGCGCCGTGGCAGCTGCTGTCTGACAAACGCGAGTGGAATGACATTTTCGCGATGCTGGGCGAGCTGGCTATCGTTAAGCGCCGCGTGGGCGGTTACGACGGGCGCGGCCAGTGGCGACTGCGCGCCTATGAAACCGCTGAACTGCCGGAAGAGTGCTACGGCGAGTGCATCGTTGAGCAGGGCATCAACTTTAGCGGTGAAGTATCGCTGGTTGGGGCTCGCGCCCATGACGGCAGCACGGTGTTCTATCCCCTGACGCATAACCTGCATCAGGACGGCATTCTGCGCACCAGCGTGGCCTTCCCGCTGGCTAACGCCGCGCAGCAGGCGCAGGCGGAAGAGATGCTCTCTGCCATCATGCACGAGCTGGGCTACGTGGGCGTGATGGCCATGGAGTGCTTTATCACGCCGTCCGGTCTGCTGATCAACGAGCTGGCACCGCGCGTGCACAACAGCGGCCACTGGACGCAAAACGGCGCGTCTATTAGCCAGTTTGAACTGCACCTGCGCGCCATTACCGACCTGCCGCTGCCGCAGCCGGTGGTGAACAGCCCATCGGTGATGATCAACCTGATCGGGACCGATCTGAACTACGACTGGCTGAAACTGCCGCTGGTGCATCTGCACTGGTACGATAAAGAGGTTCGACCGGGCCGTAAGGTCGGCCACCTGAACCTTAATGATTCCGATACAGACCGCCTGCGCGCGACGCTGGAAGCCATTACCCCGCTGTTGCCGCCGGACTATGCGAGCGGCATTGTCTGGGCACAATCAAAGCTTAAGTAAGACATCTGCGCCGGGGAGTTGATCTTCCCCTTCCCCGGCGTACAATCCCCGCCCATTGCTGCTTAGTTTTCTTCTGGAATAACCATGAACGATGGAACGGACTATCGCGCGATCCTCGCGTCCGATACCCCTTTAATCGACGTTCGCGCGCCGATCGAATTTACCCAGGGCGCGATGCCCGCCGCCATCAACCTGCCCTTGATGGACGACGACGAGCGTGCCGCCGTCGGCACCTGCTATAAACGTCAGGGGCCGGAAGCGGCGCTTGCACTCGGTCACAGTCTGGTTGCGGGCGCAACACGCGACGAGCGGATTAACGCCTGGCGCGAGGCCAGCCTTGCCCACCCTGACGGCTATTTTTGCTGCGCGCGCGGTGGCCAGCGTTCGCATATTTCACAGGCCTGGCTGAAAGAGGCGGGTATCGACTACCCGCTGATCCGCGGCGGCTATAAGGCCCTGCGTCAGGCCGCGATTCAGGCGACGGTCGAGCAGTCACAAAAACCGATGGTGCTTATCGGCGGCTGTACCGGAAACGGTAAAACCCTGCTGGTAAAACAGCATGCGCAGGGCATCGATCTGGAAGGGCTGGCGCATCATCGCGGCTCGTCATTTGGCCGCACCCTTACGCCGCAGCTTTCCCAGGCGAGCTTTGAAAATCACCTTGCGGTTGAGCTATTGAAAAAAGATGCCACGCGCTGGGTGCTGGAAGATGAAGGCCGGATGATTGGCTCCAACCATCTGCCGGAGTGCCTGCGCGACCGCATGGTTGAGGCCCCGATCGCCGTCGTGGACGATCCGTTTAATATTCGCCTTGAGCGGCTGCGCGAAGAGTATTTCGACCATATGTGGGCGGACTTCTCTGCCGCCTATGGCGAAGAAGCTGGCTGGAAAGAATACAGCGAATACCTGCATCACGGGCTTTACGCTATTCGCCGTCGTCTGGGGCTGCAGCGCTATGCCGAATTGACTGCCCTGCTTGATTCCGCGTTGCTTGAACAGCATCGGACGGGCTGCACTGAGGTTCACTTTAGCTGGCTTGCGCCCCTGCTTAACGACTATTACGACCCGATGTACAGCTATCAGCTTGAGAAGAAAGCGGACAAGATTGTTTATCGCGGCACGTTCGCAGAGGTTGCGGACTGGTTGAACCGCTGAAAAAAGCCGGGTGGCGGCTGCGCCTTACCCGGCCTACGATTGCTTTTGTCGCCCCGGTAAGCGCAGCGCCACCGGGGGAACAGACGGCTTAGAAATCGTAACGCAGACGCACCAGGTTCATATCGCCCAGGTCGTCGGTGCTGGAGGTGAACACGTGTTCGTAATCCACGCGGAAACCATAATCCAGCTGGAAGCTGATACCCACACCGTTGTCGATGCGCTGGTAGTTGCGGCCATTCACATACTGGATGCGATCGCCCATGAAGTAAGGCTGGATGGATTTCACCGCATACTGGCCGACCGGGAATTTATAGCCTGCGAAGTATTCAATACCCCACGCGTCACCCGCGAAATAGTTATCGGTAGAGACTTTTTTGGTGGTCAGGAAGTTCTGATACCAGCCGCCGCCTGCGGAGAAGGTCCAGTTATCCGGCGTCCAGCTCAGCGCGGTGCCGAGGATGTTTTGGTCGTAGGATTTGCTGTCGCCGTTGTCCGGGTTACGCATATCTGCGCGGGTATAGTTCCACGCCGCGCCCCAGGTCAGGTCGGTGGTCAGGTGGTAGTCCAGACCCAGTGAACCGCCGCCTTTACGTTTGTAACGCAGGCCGTTGCCTGGCAGGTATTCGCTGTCTTCAAACAGGTAGGATGCATAGATATCCGCATCGCCAACGGTTTTCTTATATTTCAGCATTTTGCGTGAACGATAAGAGCCGTCGTAATCGCCGTTGATACCGTTACCCGGTGCCTGACCGATCATGTCGTAGTCCCAGATATCGGTTTTCGCGCCAACCACGTCGTAGTAAACGCTGTTCTGCTGGCCGAAGGTCAGCGTACCCCAGGTATCACTCTTCAGGCCGGTGTAAAGCATGCGGCGGGAGGTGTCGTTCGCGCCTTCCGCGTAGTGGTTGTCCCAGTTGAACAGCGCAGGAATGTTCACGCCCAGCTCGTAATAGCTTACCCAGCTGATGTCATCAAACAGGTAGTAATCTGCTGCGAAGCGGAAACGGGTGCCGCCGTCGAAGCCGTTACGCTTGTAGGAACCTTTGTCACCGTCGCCGGTCATCATGTTGAACTGTGGACGGATGCTGCCGCCCACGGTGAAGTTCAGACGGCTCAGCGGATCGCCCGCCTGAGGATCTTGTTTAAGAACGGTGATTTCCGCCTGGGATGCGAAGGTGGTTAATGCCACTGCCGCGCCGATCGTTGCCGCCAGCGCTGATTTTTTTATAGTCATTATTTTTCCTTGATAGACACGCTGCTAAATATTTAGCTGGTGAATATTAACCGGAAATAATCGAGCTGTGTGGGCAGGTTTTTAATGATTTGTGCTACTAAATGCGTGGGTATTATCGTTTCGTGCTACCAAATGATTACACACCAGCATATAAACCGGTGCGTAATCATCACAACGCTAAACTAACTGACAAACTGGCGGAACAGCGCCTTGCCTTTCAGCAGCCGCGTCCCGAGCCAGCCACCGCACAATGAAAGCAGGATCGCACCGCTCAGGGGCAGGATGACCCACAAACGCCAGTCCGGCTCCCAGGGGAAATCAAAGACCCTGGTCTGGAGCACCGCCAGCGCCGTCTCCGCGCCGATGGCCGCCACCAGCCCGGCCACCAGTCCGAGCAAGGCGAACTCGCTCCACAGCGTGGCGCGCAGCAGCCGCTTACCGGCCCCCAGCGTGCGGTAGACTACCAGCTCCTGATGCCGCTGGCGCATGCCGACCTGCACCTGGGCCAGCAGCAACAGCACGCCGCAAATCGTCACCAGCACCACCATCACCTCCAGCGCACGGCTCACCTGCTCCAGCACCTGCCCTACCTGCTTAAGGATCGCACCGATATCCAGCAGGCTCACCGTCGGGAACTCCCGGTTAAGCTGGGTCAGCATGCCGTTGCCATTCTCCCAGCGGAAGCTGGTCAGCCAGCTCTGCGGCTGACCGTCGAGGGCACCCGTCGGGAAGATAAAGAAGAAATTGGGCCGCAGGCTTTCCCAGTCGACCTTGCGCAGGCTGGTCACGCTGGCGCTGAAGTCCTGCGTGTCGCCGGTGAAGGTCACGCGATCCCCCAGCTTCACGTTCAGGCGCTTCGCCAGCCCCTCTTCCATCGACACCTCGCCCGCTTTCGGCGGCCAGGTGCCGGCGGTAATCGGGTTATGGTCCGGGCGTTTATCCTGCCAGGTCAGGTTCAGCTCGCGGTTAAGCGATTCATCCTTATTGCCGTCAGTCGACTGACCATTAATTTGCGTCAGACGCGCGCGAACGATCGGGTAGAACGCCTCCGGCACGATCTGATGCTCAGCGAGGAAGCCTTTCAGCGGCGTCACCTGCTCGGGGGCAATGTTGATCAGGAAATAGTTCGGGCTTTCCGGCGGAAGCTGCTGCTGCCAGCGATCCAGCAGATCGCCACGCAGTACCAAAAGCAGCGCCAGCAGCATAAACGACAGCGAAAATGCCGACAGCTGGCTGAGCGTGGACCACGGCTGATGCAGCAGACGGTTAACCGCCAGCCGCACTGGCAGGGATTTTACCGTGAGTTTTTTCATTACCTTCAGCAGTAGCCAGCCCACCACACCGCACAGCAGCGCCAGCACCACCGCGCCCGCCAGAACGGCCCACAGCAGCGTGCTGCCGCCCATCAGCCAGGCCAGCAGGCCAACCGCCACGGCGATGATCACCGGCAGGTAAAACCTCAGCGGCCAGACGTTCGCCACCGCATCGCGGCGCAGCACGCGCAGCGGTTGAGTGGCAAGCAGCAGCCGGTACGGACGCAGCCCCACCAGCAGGGAAATCACGGTCATCGCGCCAATGGCCCACAGCCACGGCCAGAGGCTGGCGGGGGGCAGCGCGGCTGGCAGCACCGGTTTGAGCAGCACCATCAGCAGCTTTTCAAACAGCAGGCCTATTGCCCCGCCGGTAACAGCAGACAGCGCCAGCACCATCAGCCACTGGCCGACGATCAGCCTGCGCAGTTGCGCCCTGCCCGCCCCCAATGTTTTGAGGATCGCCACTAAATCGTAACGGCTGCGGCAGTAGTGCCCCATCGCCACGGCAACCGCCGCGACGGCTAGCAGCAGGGTTAACAGCGCCGAAAGCAGCAGGAACTGCTGGGAACGTTCGAGGGATTTACCCAGCGCCCCGTCGTCCTGTTCCAGCCCGTACCAGCGGTGTTCCGGCTTGAGCTGCGGCAACAGCCATTTTTCATAGGCCTCAAGCTGGGCAGGCGTGCCGCCGAACTTGTAGCGCCAGGTGACGCGGCTCCCCGGCTGAACGGCGTGGGTTTTCGCCACATCCGCGGTGCTCATCAGCAGGCGCGGCGCAAGCTGGAACGGGTTAAAGCCGGAGTCAGGCTCCTGGACCACCTCCCCGGCAATGGTCAGCGTGGCATCGCCTACGTCAATGCTGTCGCCGGTTTTCAGATTCAGTAAGGCCATCAGGCGCGGGGCGAGCAGCACCGTACCGGGCGTCGGTTTGAGCCCGGGCGGATTGGTCTGCAACTCGCCGTACATCGGATAGATATCATCCACCGCTTTGACGCTGGCGAGCTGCGGGGTATCGCCCGCGAAGGTCATGGTCTGGAAAGTGATCTGCTCGCCAACCTTCAGCCCTGTCCTGCGCGCTTCGTCAATCCATGCGGAGGAGACCGGGCGCGAGCTTTGCAGCGCCCTGTCGCCCGCCATAAATTCGCGGCTTTGCTGGCTTAACCCTTTTTCCATGCGGTCGCTGACGCTGCCGAGCGCCAGCACGCACGCCACCGCCAGGCTTAACGCCAGCCAGACAATCAGCAGCGACGGCGAGCGCCATTCGCGCCAGAACCAGCGGGCAATCATGCTTCCTCCTGAAGAATACCGTTCACCAGACGCAGGCGTCGGTCGCAGCGCGCGGCCAGCTGCGGATCGTGCGTCACCAGAATCAGGGTCGTGCCGTGTTCACGGTTGAGCGAAAAAAGCAGATCGGCAATTTTGTCCCCGGTTTTGCGGTCCAGGTTGCCGGTCGGTTCATCGGCAAAAAGCACCTCCGGGCGACCGTTGAAGGCGCGCGCCAGGGCGACACGCTGTTGTTCACCGCCGGAAAGCTGGGCCGGAAGATGATCGAGACGTTTTCCCAGCCCCAACTGCTCAAGCAGCGCTTTGGCGTGATCGCGACTCTCGCGGGTGTTTTCGCCACGCAGCAGCCCCGGCAGTTCGACGTTTTCCAGGGCGTTCAGCGTCGGGATAAGCATGAAGGACTGAAAGACAAACCCGATATGCCGGGCACGCAGCGCGGCGCGCGCCTCTTCATCAAACTGGTGCAACGGCTGCCCAACCAGATTGACCTCACCGCTACTGCCGTCGTCCAGCCCGGCTAAAATCGCCAGCAGCGTGGACTTACCGGAACCGGATTCGCCAATCAGCGCGATGGTTTCAGCGCGTTTGACAACGAGTTCAACTCCGGTAAGGATGGAAAGCTCGTGTTCCCCCTGACCGACGGACTTCTCAAGACGATGAACTTCAACAATGTTTTCCGCTGGCATTTGCCCTTCCTGTTTTTGATTCTGTTGACCTTCCGCGCGGCGGCAGCGGACACATTACTTATTCTGGGTGACAGCCTGAGCGCAGGCTATCGTATGGCGGCCAGTGCGGCCTGGCCTGCGCTGCTCAATGACAAATGGCAGAGTCAGACCACCGTCGTGAACGGCAGCATCAGTGGCGATACCTCACAGCAGGGGCTGTCGCGCCTGCCCGCGCTGCTCAAACAGCATCAGCCGCGCTGGGTGCTGGTGGAGCTGGGCGGCAACGATGGTCTGCGCGGTTTCCAGCCTCAGCAGACGGAACACACCCTGCGCACCATTCTGCAGGAGATCAAGGCGGCTAACGCCCAACCCCTGCTGATGCAAATTCGCCTGCCCGCAAACTACGGTCGTCGGTATAATGAAGCCTTTAGCGCGATTTACCCTAAGCTTGCCAAAGAGTTTGATATTCCGCTGCTGCCATTTTTCATGGAAGAGGTCTATCTCAAACCCCAATGGATGCAGGACGACGGTATTCACCCCAATCGCGATGCTCAGCCGTTTATTGCCGACTGGATGGCAACGCGACTGGCTCCTTTAGTTAAACATGACTCCTAATTCAGCGGAGATCCTGACAGGTAAAGTTATGCAAAAATCGGTCTTAATTACAGGATGTTCCAGCGGAATCGGCCTTGAAAGCGCGCTCGAACTGAAGCGCCAGGGATTTTGGGTGCTGGCCGCCTGCCGCAAACCTGAGGACGTAGCACGGATGACAGGCATGGGACTGACCGGCATTCTGCTGGACCTGGACTCCCCCGAGAGCATTGAACGTGCCGCAGATGACGTAATCGCCCTGACCGACAACCGTCTGTTCGGCCTGTTCAATAATGCCGGTTACGGCGTTTACGGCCCGCTGCAGACCATTTCCCGCGAACAGCTCGAGCAGCAATTTTCCGCCAACTTCTTCGGCATACATCAGCTGACAATGCGCCTGCTTCCGGCAATGCTGCCGCACGGGGAGGGTCGCATCGTGATGACCTCCTCGGTGATGGGGCTGATATCTACCCCCGGACGTGGCGCCTACGCCGCCAGCAAATATGCGCTGGAAGCCTGGTCCGATGCGCTGCGCATGGAGCTGCGCCACAGCGGGATCAAGGTCAGCCTGATCGAGCCAGGCCCCATCCGCACCCGTTTTACCGATAACGTTAACCAGACGCAGTCGGATAAACCGGTCGAAAACCCCGGGATCGCCGCACGTTTTACGCTCGGGCCGGAAGCGGTTGTCGCGAAAGTGCGCCATGCTTTTGAGAGTGACAGACCGAAAATGCGCTATCCGGTAACGCTGGTGACACACGCCGTTGGCTGGTTAAAACGCCTGCTGCCGGGCCGAATGATGGACAAAATTTTACACGGCTGAGTTGAAGCGTCGCCGCTGACCCCCATGTAAAGTACAAACCGATAAAAGAGAATGCCGTATGTCCGTACAGAATATCGTCAATATTACTGAAGCAAACCTGCACCAGACGCTCGAACAGTCGATGACTAAACCGGTGCTGTTCTACTTCTGGTCTGAACGCAGCCAGCACTGCCTTGAGCTGACGCCTGTCCTTGAGCGTCTCGCCGCGCAGTACAATGGTCAGTTCATTCTGGCAAAACTCGATTGCGACGCAGAGCAGATGGTGGCCTCACAGTTTGGCCTGCGCGCGATCCCAACGGTGTATCTGTTCCAGAACGGCCAGCCTGTTGACGGGTTCCAGGGCCCGCAGCCAGAAGAGGCGATCCGCGCCCTGCTGGATAAAGTGCTGCCGCGTGAAGAAGAGCTGAAAGCGCAGGAAGCCATGGCGCTGATGCAGGACGGCAAATACGACGAGGCGCTGCCGCTGCTGAAAGAGGCGTGGCAGTTGTCGAACCAGGAGAGCCAGATTGGCCTGCTGCTGGCGGAAACGCAGATTGCCCTGCACCGTTCAGAAGACGCCGAAGCGGTGCTGAAAACCATTCCACTGCAGGACCAGGATACCCGCTATCAGGGACTGGTGGCGCAGATCGAGCTGCTGAAACAGGCGGCAGATACCCCTGAGATCCAGCAGCTTCAACAGCAGGTTGCCGACAACCCGGCCGATGCTGCCCTTGCCAGCCAGCTTGCGCTGCAGTTACATCAGGTGGGCCGTAACGAAGAGGCGCTGGCGCTGCTGTTCGGCCATCTGAAACAAGATCTGGGTGCTGCAGACGGCCAGGCGCGTAAGATGTTCCAGGAGATCCTCGCCGCGCTGGGTACCGGCGACGCGCTGGCATCAACCTATCGCCGTCAGCTGTATGCCCTGCTCTACTGATAAAAAAAGCCCGGTGGCGCTGTGCTTACCGGGCCTACCTTTTCTCTCAGCGCGTCTCTTTCAACTGCGTCACCACCAGCTGATGGCGCGCGTTGTAAAACTTCCGATAGGTTAAGTAGCAAGCGATGATGGTCGACAGGCTCGCCGTCGAGAGCAGCATGAAGGTCACCATAATCTGATACTTGATCGCCTTGACCGGGTCGATCCCCGCGAAGATCAGCCCCGACATCATGCCGGGCAAACTGACCAACCCGACCGTTTTGGCCGAATCCACCGTCGGGATAAGCGATGATCGAATGCTATCCCGAATCAGCCGCGCCGACGCCATTTTGGGCGTTGCCCCGAGGCTTAGCTTCTCCTGAATCTGCTGCTGCTCGCTGCTAAAGCGCTGACCCAGATTGTTATAGCACAGCCCAACCGCCACCATCGCGTTGCCGGCGATCATCCCGGAAATGGGTATGACCTGCATCGGGGTGAACTCAATCGAGCCGGACAGCACCAGTACTGCCAGCGTCAGGGCGGTGCCGGTGGCGATCGCGATAAACGACGAGAGAAATGCCTTATCAATATACTTGCTGCGCTTTTGCGCGTTCCATGCCGCGTTGAAGCAGATAAACAGCACCATCAGCAGCGTGAGTACCGCGTGGTTAACGTTGAAAATGTACTTCAGCACATAGCCGACAATGATGAGCTGGATAATCGCGCGGCAAATACTCCACAGAATATCTTTCTCCAGCCCCAGTTTTTCCCGGTAGCTGACCACGATCGCCACCAGTACCAGCAGCATCGAAAACGCCAACGATTCGTTGGTAATGTTATGCTCGCCCACGGTTTGCCTCCTGCATTTTCCCGCCCTGCGGTTTAAGGGTGATGACGTCATCCGCATGGGTAATTTCGTTTGCGTCGTGCGTCACCCACAGCACGCCAATGTTCTGCTCACGCGCGTAGCCGTGCACGATCTCATTGACGTTGCGTTTGTTGACGTCGTCCAGCGCGCTGGTGATTTCATCCAGCAGCAGCACCTTCGGTAAGAACTGCAGGTTGCGGATCAGCGAGACGCGCTGCTTCTCCCCGCCCGACAGTTCATTAATCGATTTGGTCAGCGTCTCCGGTGACAGGCCAAACCGCGCCAGATCGTCGGTAAAGCGCTGCGGATCGGGCGTTTTGTTACGCAGCTGCCAGGGGAAGATCAGGTTGTCGTAAACCGTTTCGCCAAACAGCGACGGCGTTTGCACACAGTAAGACACCTGCTGCCGATAGCTTTCCGGCGTAAGGGTGGCAATATTCTTTCCCTCAAACATCACGGTGCCCTCTGTCGGGCTGAGCAACGACGCCACAATTTTCAGCAGCGTGCTTTTACCGCAGCCGGACGGCCCGGTGATCAGCTTGAACTCCCCGGCGGTAAGCGTGAAATTAACCTGCTGCAGGATGGCGGCATCCCCCACGCGATAGCCTACCTCATTGATCTGCAATAGAACGTTATGGTTTCCCATCATTCTCCCTTTGATTTAAAAGACTGTAAAAAGTCTAATTCGAACCCAAAAACCATACTTTAATTAAGACTTTTATACACCTGTATCTGTGCATATCTGCAGTAGTGAGAACCCACTTCCGATCACAAAAATGGCAAATTTCGTTCGAAAGTGCGCGCCATATAGCAGAATCCAGCAGTGTAAATGGTCACTTAACAAACACTTTTTAATGATTTAAGTCAAAAAATAACACATAGACACAACCTAGAATCAGCCACACAAAAGTCAATACAAAGACTATGCAAACCTTAACTAACCCCTATGCAAACTGTTATTACTCACACATCGAAGTCATCGATAACTTTACGTGTGAAATGACGCCTAATGATGATAGTCAGGAAGTGAAAAATGAAAACCACCGTTAAGATGCTGGCCTCTGGCATGGCGATGTGCTTTGTGGCGCCGGCGGCATTCGCCATCAGTACTGAGCAAGCCGCGACCAATTTGCTGGGCGCTGCACAATTCTCCCATCTCGCAAGAAAATCGTATAGCACGGCGCTGCAGAACGAGAGAGTCACCGGCCAGGCCATGTATGCCGCATTTTCTCAATACGGCGTTTATTCCCCTGAAGCCACAGCAGCCGTTCAGGCACACAGCGATGCCATTGATCGGATCAAGGCTACTCGCCGTGAGGACAAATTCGGCAGAACACAGCTGGACGCCGCGCGTCTGGCATTAAAAACAGCAACCCCTGACGCCGTTCCGACATCCCACGCTGTGCCGCAGGCTATTCCTCAGGCAACGCCGCAGGCGATCCCGCAGCCGATCAAAGCCCCCGTGCTAAAAGTTCAGGCCGTGCCGCAGGCTATTCCTCAGGCAACGCCGCAGGCGATCCCGCAGCCGATCAAAGCCCCCGTGCTGAAAGTCCAGGCCGTGCCGCAGATTGCACCTCAGGCCATTCCGCAGGCGATCCCGCAGCCGATCAAAGCCCCCGTGCTGAAAGTCCAGGCCGTGCCGCAGATTGCACCTCAGGCCATTCCGCAGGCCATTCCGCAGGCGATCCCGCAGCCGATCAAAGCCCCCGTGCTGAAAGTCCAGGCCGTGCCGCAGATTGCACCTCAGGCCATTCCGCAGGCTATCCCGCAGCCGATCAAAGCCCCTACCCTGAAAGTTCAGGCCGTGCCGCAGGCTATTCCTCAGGCCATTCCGCAGGCTATCCCGCAGCCGATGAAAGCCCCTGTGCTGCTCGTCCAGGCTGTACCGCAGAAACAGCCTCAGGCTATTCCACAGGCGATCCCGCAACCGAAGAATGCCCCGGTGCTGACAGTCGAGTCCGTGTCGCAGAAAATCCCTCAGCCCGTGCTGCCTGCTCAAAAGACGCCACCGCTTCCTCAAACGGGAACGTCTACCTCTACAACGCTGATCGCTAAAACCCCGGTATTGACTACAACGGCAGGCCTGCCAAAAGGCACCCTGATCAATCCGCAAACGCCTCGCACCAGTAGCGTCACTTACATTGATAACACGACGAAAACGACAACCACCACAGAACCTTCAGCGAAGGCAAACGGTTCTGCCGGTACCGTCACCGAGATCAATCAGGTGAACAATTACTATGTTGCCCAGAGCAATAACCGTCAGGTTGCGGATAACTCGCAGCGTATCGAGAGCAACAGCCAGCGCATCGAGAGCAACAGCAAGGCTATCGATCGCAACGCGAGAGAGATTGATGACACCCGGGACGAACTGAAACGTGGCCTAAATAACGCCGCGGCGATGTCCAGCCTCCACTATCACTCAGATAACGCATGGGCGCTCTCAACCGGCACCGCTAACGGTGACGGTGCGGCGCTGGCTGCAGGGATCCAGAAAGGGATTACCCGCCACGTTGCGGTAAACATGCAGGCATCAAGCTCCTTCGACAGCGGCTGGATGGCAGGCGCGGGTATTTCTGGCGATTTCTAATCTCATTTTATCCAGCAGGCCGTCTAAAAGCGGCCTGTTAACGTTTTCTTATTAATTAACGTCTCACCATAAAAGGAACGCTGCCCGCGGTTCTGGTCTTAATCACCCGTAGCCAGGTGGGTTGCGCTAAGCACACTACGACCTCCCTTGCCTCACCCTTGCACATTCGGGCCGCCACTCAGGCGGCTTTTTTGTATTCTGAAAACAGACTCACTTAAGCAAGTATTAAGTGTTGTAACATGCAGATGCGAAAAGAACGCATTCAATCCTTTATTAGTCAGTAAAATGTCAATCAAATTTGACATGTTGACATTAAAAAGTAACGTATATCTTCCATTTGTGATCGCTAAAGGGTTCCAGCATGCGCTGCTAATAGCCTATGCCATTGCGGGGTGTTAAACTTTTTAGCATACAAATTGACACTCTTATAACTATAGGAAGTATGCGGCATGACACATATCTTTTATGAGTTCTCTTCCCTGAAGCCAGGCGTTCCTGATGTTGAAACATTAATGGAAGTCATCAATTCTTCAGAACTCACGAGTTTTGTCATCGGTGCAGAGGTCGTCGATTTTGTTAAGAAGGCGCTGATCGTGAACACCACGATTGGCAGCTTTAAAAATTGCTATTTTGCCTTCGACGATGGCGCGCACTTTATCGAATTTGACAGCAAGGGAAAATCCAAACGCTTTAGCGAAATACCGGACTGGTTCGTCTCTCCGGCTGAGTTTTCCCGCACGCAGTGGCTGATTAACCATAATCTCGCGAAGGTAAAAGCCACCCAGTTTATTGATGTTTTGCTGTCCTACCCGCTTAAAGAGCGTCGTGCGCACTGTAATCTGCTGTTTGGCCTTGATCTTGAGAAAGTGAATGCGAACCCGGCGTCGGTAAAATCGCCGCGAAAACCGGGCAATAAAAACGGCAAAACCACCAAGCCGCGCGTGACCGATCTCAATTCATTCGAACTTTTTAGCCAGTTTTTTGAACGCATGAAGCGCGCGGTCTATGCCAATGAATTTCCGACCCTGCAGGTGCTGACCGACAGCGAAAATCTCACCAAAGCTCCGCAGAACTTAAAGCGTGGGATCAGAACGTGGTTTAAAGCCATAACAGGCGACCTCCCGCCAAACAACAAGCGTGTTGAAGCGGGGAACGCGGTCCTGTTCTGCGCCCCTATCCGCGAGCAGATCCAGCAAATCGAAGCCCTGGGGCTGGAAAATTACTATCAGGGGCTTTCAAAAGCCATTGCCGACGAGGGCGACGGTTTCATCGCCGATTTTACCTATACCCATTCCGCACACTGACCTCACGCGCCCTGCCATCCGGCGGGGCATTTTCCTGTTTCAAGTCTGAAAACCCCCTCTTTAAAGAGGCGAATTTATATCCGATAGCCGATATACTTACCGATACTACACACGCGTTTTTTTTCTATTTTCGGCATGCAAAACAGGAGGTTTTAATGCTCATTGTTATTCCAGTCCTTATCTTCGTTGCGCTGGTCATCGTCGGCGCTGGCGTCAAAATTGTCCCGCAGGGCTATCAGTGGACGGTCGAGCGCTTTGGCCGCTACACCAATACGCTGACGCCAGGCTTGAGCCTTATTGTGCCTTTCATGGACAGAATTGGTCGTAAGATCAACATGATGGAACAGGTGCTGGATATTCCGTCCCAGGAGGTCATCTCCAAGGACAACGCCAACGTGACCATCGATGCGGTCTGCTTTATTCAGGTGATCGATGCGCCAAAAGCGGCGTACGAAGTCAGCAACCTGGAACTGGCTATCGTCAACCTGACGATGACCAACATCCGTACCGTGCTGGGCTCGATGGAGCTGGATGAGATGCTCTCCCAGCGTGACAGCATCAACACCCGCCTTCTGCACATTGTCGATGAAGCGACCAATCCGTGGGGGATCAAAGTCACCCGTATTGAGATCCGCGACGTTCGCCCTCCGGCAGAACTGATTTCCTCCATGAACGCCCAGATGAAAGCGGAACGTACCAAGCGCGCCTATATCCTGGAAGCTGAAGGCGTACGTCAGGCAGAAATCCTAAAAGCGGAAGGGGAAAAGCAGTCGCAGATCCTGAAAGCCGAGGGCGAGCGTCAGTCGGCATTTTTGCAGGCCGAGGCGCGTGAGCGTTCGGCAGAAGCAGAAGCCCGTGCGACGCAAATGGTATCCGAGGCGATTGCCGCCGGGGATATTCAGGCGGTGAACTACTTCGTTGCGCAGAAATACACGGACGCGCTGAAAGAGATTGGCTCGGCGAACAACAGCAAGGTGGTGATGATGCCGCTGGATGCCACCAGCCTGATGGGCTCTATCGCCGGTATCACCGAACTGATCAAAGACAGCGGAAACGAGCGTAAAAGATGATTGAGCTTATCGTCGCCCATCCTCATGCCTTCTGGCTTAGCCTCGGGGGCTTATTGCTCGCCGCCGAGATGCTGGGGGGCAACGGTTATCTGCTCTGGAGCGGCGTCGCTGCCGTGATCACCGGGCTTGTCGTCTGGCTGCTGCCGGTCGGTTGGGAAGGACAAGGCGTCTTGTTCGCGGTTCTGACTCTCGTTGCCGCGTGGCTGTGGTGGCGCTGGCTTAACAAGCGGGTGAGCGAGCAAAAACCCGCGGATGCCCACCTTAACCAGCGCGGGCAGCAGATCGTCGGCAGGCGTTTTACGCTCGATACCACCCTGGTGAATGGCCGCGGCCACATGCGCGTGGGTGACAGCTCGTGGCCGGTCGTGGCCGATGCAGACCTCGCTGCCGGAACGCAGGTAGAGGTCATAGCAGTAGAAGGGATAACGCTGCGGGTCAGGGCGTATCAGGGATAACGTTTTTTTAGGCAGGGATATGTTAATACGTAAAACAGGGATGTTACTGACGCTGTTATTCAGTACCCATGCATTCGCATCTGTGGAGATGGATTATTGCCCCTGGGGGACAGAAAATTGTGTCCTGACAAGTCCCCCTTTCCTCTCGATGGCTAATGATACGCGCGATAATTTACTCCGCCTCACCGCGGACAGAGCGCATATAGCCATAACCACGCAGACAGAACCGACCGACATTTCACGTAGTCGCGACTACTATTTCGCTTTTCACCTTGACGACTGGTATTCCCATCCTTACACAAAGGATGCCGAACCCGCCTTAAACCCTGTACTTGATGAGCAGTTAAAAGCGCTGAATCTTACCAATGACATGCTCAGCGCTGCTGAATTCAGGGATGATGACTCATCCGATCGGTTTGCATCAAATAACATCGATGCTTTCTCGCCATTTTTTGCCGCCATCCTCGCGGACGACGCGCTGACGTCAGAACAACGTACCGTGCTGGCAGAAGCCAGACTGCTGGCGACGGGCAATGACTACAATCAAAAGCGCATTTCCGAACTCCCGCTGCCTGAGAATTCCGTTTCTGCTCAGTATCGAGATTATCTGTTGGGTGCAAACAGTTTTTATACAGGCACTTATCTCACTGCAACAGAGTTTTTCACAAAGCTAAAGGACGCAAAACACCCCTGGCTGGCAGAAACCGCCACCTACATGCTGATGCGCACTGCTCTCAATCAGAGCAGTGCGCATGCCAATGGGCATTATGGGGAGTTTGATGTGAACAATATTGCCGGAGATGCAGCACTTGAGGCACTTAGCTGGGCTGATGTGTACCTTAAACAATGGCCTGACGGGAAATATGCAGCCTCGACCCGCGGGCTTTTACGTCGCATAAACTGGTATCTGAAGGACTGGGATTCGCTCGCTAAACTGTATGAAACGGAAATGCAGCAGGCGAAAACGGCAGAGCAGCTCGTTGCGCTTGTGGCAGAAAATGACGCCAAACTGCAAAGTAAAGATCTCACCCAGCAGCAGGCGCTATTTATTAGCGCCCCGGGAGCGCCTGTCATTACCTTTACCCAGATATTACGCCTGTTGCGTGAACAAGCTCGGGGTGACGATGCGGTCCCTGTAGATGATGCATTGCTTGAGAAGATCAAACCAGACTTTGAGGCCAGTCAAAACTTGCCGCTCTGGAATTATCTCGTTCTCAGCCAGCACTATTTTCAACAAAATTATCAGTCCATTGTTGACGCAATCGTACCGGCGACAGCACCGTCAGAAACGTTATTAAGCTTTAGTGAGCAAGTGTTGTATGGCAAAGCGTTGATGATGCTCAATCAATGGCCAACAGCACGCAAGCACTGGCTAAATTTATTGGCGTTGAACCCGGGCTTTGAGCAGCAGCAGTATCTGCAGGCTAACCTGGCGGCAACGGAAGTGTATGATAATCACACAGATCGCATCTTTATGCCGGACAGCCACGTTACGAACCTTCGCTATCGCTCCCTGGTGCTCAAAACCGTCGCCTCACCACAACTTTTGCGTCAGCAGGCCAAACAAGGTCCCAATAAAGAAGAGCAGACCATTGCCTTACACACTCTGCTGTTAAAAGATTTAATCAACGGCAAGTATAAAGAATGGCTTGATGACATCGCGTTACAAAGCCATATTCTCCAGCCGGTTATCGCAAAGAATTTTTCTGATGTGAATCCCGCGGTATTTGACTGGGATGGCACGGATGCGGAAGAAAATTATTTCTGCCCTGCGCTGAAAGAGACGGTCATTACGTTAAGTAAAAAGCCTCAGGATGCACACGCGCTTAATTGTCTGGGAGAATTTTTCCGCACAACGCGCGTACAAATAGATCTAAGGTCAGAATTATACGGCAACGATGTCCTTGATGACGCTGTTTATGAAGCCGATCCCCCGGGGACAGAGGGGCGTCAGAGCTATTACCAACAGATTATCACCGATCCAAAAGCTGAACATGAAGACAAAAGCTTCGCGCTTTATCGCGCAATCATGTGCTATAGCCCCTCCGGCTATAACGATTGTGGCGGAGAGGACGTAGATATACTCCAGCGTAAAGGGTGGTTTAACCAGCTCAAAACCCAGTATCCCGGAAGCCCATGGGCGCAACAGCTAAAATACTACTGGTAATTGTCGCGCTGTTATTAACATCCGGCGCTGGCGCCGGTGTTAATGCCGCTCACTATCAGGCGTTCTGGCTCTGGTCCGGGGTCACGCCGACGCCTGAAATGAAAAATGCCCATACGGTGTATCTTCACCAGGGAGAGATCAATGCAGGTGGAAACAGGGTGACCTTTCAAAAGATGGGTTTACCGGTCAGTAAACTTCATTTTCCTGCACTTTGGTTAACCGTCCGCTTTACCACGCTTGATGTGCCAACACCTGTTCTGCAACGGCTGGCGCGACTACTGGAAAACTGGCGTAATGCCGGAAATCAGGTGACAGGGCTACAGGTTGATTTTGATGCGGCAACACAACGATTAGACCAGTATGCTGCCTTCCTGCACCGTCTGAGAGCGGAAATACCGCGAGATTATGCGTTAGGCGTAACGGGCTTACTGGACTGGGCTAAAACGGGCGAGGTGGATGTAATCAATGCGCTGCCTGTCGATGAGCTCGTTGTGCAAACCTATCAGGGGCGTAAAACCGTTACGCAGTATGCCGACTACCTCCCCGCGCTGAATAAGATACGCATCCCGTTCAAAATTGGCGTGGTCCAGCACGGCGAGTGGGATGAGCAACGTGCCCCGCTTCACTCCAGGTGGTATCGCGGCACGGTGGTATTCATGTTAACGCCCCGTCAGACGGGAATTTTGCGATGACAGCAGCCGGAAAGATTGTCGATAATCGGACAGTCGGCGCTGTCATCTCCCGGGCAGGCATTCGCCAGCTGCAGCAGCTGCTCACGCATCGTCTGCAGCTCAACAATATGCCGTTCGATCTCCGCCACTTTTTCCAGCGTGCGTTTTTTGACGTCGGCGCTGTGGCGTTTCGGATCGTTAAACAGGTTCACCAGCTCGCCGCACTCTTCAAGGTTAAATCCTACCTGCCTTGCCTGTCGCAGTAGCGTCAGCTCATCGAGGTGCCGCTGGGTGTAGCTGCGATAGCCATTCTCGCTGCGCAGCGGCGGCGTCACCAGCCCTTTCTCTTCGTAGAAGCGGATCGCTTTGCTGGTTAATCCGGTTTTTTTCGCCACATCACTGATATTCACATTTCCCCCTTGACCTTCCCCTTGATGGAAGGTTTAACCTTTATAACAGCTAACGAAAAGCGTTACTCCGGTCAACAACTGACCAAAACATTATACGGGAGTTTTGTTATGTCTCACACTATTGACCTGACGCTGGATGGCCTCTCCTGCGGCCACTGCGTCAAACGCGTTAAAGAAAGCCTGGAGCAGCGCCCTGATGTGGAAAGTGCTGACGTGACCATCGACCATGCAGCCGTGATTGGCAGCGCCAGCGCCGACGCGCTCATCGACACCATTAAACAGGCCGGTTACGGGGCGGAGCTGAGCCACCCAAAGGCTAAACCGCTGACAGAGTCATCAACCCCGTCGGAAGCACTGACAGCGGTCTCTCCTGAGCTTCCGGTAGCGGATGACGTTGATGACAGCCAGCAGTTGCTGATCAACGGCATGAGCTGCGCCAGCTGCGTCTCCCGGGTACAAAATGCCTTACAGGCCGTACCGGGCGTTGCACAGGCACGGGTAAACCTTGCGGAGCGGACTGCGCTGGTTATGGGCAGTGCCTCCGCCGCAGAATTAGTGCAGGCGGTTGAAAAAGCGGGCTACGGCGCAGAGGCGATCGAAGACGATGCCGAACGCCGCGAACGCCAGCAGGAAACCGCCATCGCAACCATGAAGCGCTTCCGCTGGCAGGCGATTGTCGCCCTGCTGGTTGGTGTTCCGGTGATGGTGTGGGGCATGCTCGGCGACAACATGATGGTCACCGAGGATAACCGTACGCTGTGGCTGGTGATTGGTCTGGTCACGCTGGCGGTGATGGTTTTTGCGGGCGGTCACTTCTATTCCAGCGCCTGGAAAAGCCTGAAAAACCGCACGGCAACAATGGATACGCTGGTCGCGCTCGGCACCGGTGCGGCGTGGCTCTACTCGATGAGCGTTAACCTCTGGCCCCAGTGGTTCCCGATGGAGGCCCGGCACCTTTACTACGAAGCGAGCGCGATGATCATCGGCCTGATCAACTTAGGCCATATGCTCGAAGCCCGCGCGCGTCAGCGCTCCTCGAAAGCGCTGGAGCGACTCCTTGATTTAACCCCGCCGACGGCACGCGTGGTAACCGACGACGGCGAACGGAGCGTACCGCTGGCGGAGGTGCAGCCCGGCATGACGCTGCGCCTGACCACGGGCGATCGCGTTCCCGTCGACGGTGAGATCGTACAGGGAGAAGCCTGGCTGGATGAAGCCATGCTGACCGGCGAACCCATCCCGCAGCAAAAATCACTGGGCGATGTCGTGCACGCCGGGACGGTTGTCCAGGACGGTAGCGTATTGTTCAGCGCCCGTGCGGTCGGCAACCACACTACGCTGTCGCGCATTATTCGGCTGGTACGGCAGGCGCAGAGCAGCAAGCCTGAAATAGGGCAGCTTGCCGATAAAATCTCCGCCATTTTTGTCCCGGTGGTGGTCTGTATCGCCCTGCTGAGCGGGGCCATCTGGTACCTCTTTGGCCCGGCTCCGCAGATTGTTTACACCCTGACCATCGCCACCACGGTGCTTATCATCGCCTGCCCTTGCGCGCTGGGCCTGGCAACGCCGATGTCGATTATCTCCGGCGTGGGCCGCGCCGCCGAATTTGGCGTGCTGGTGCGTGACGCTGATGCGCTACAGCGCGCCAGCACGCTCGACACCCTGGTGTTCGATAAGACCGGGACGCTGACCGAGGGCAAACCGCAGGTGGTGGCGGTCCATACCCCTGGACTCGCCCAGGAAGACGCGCTGCGCCTGGCCGCTGCGCTGGAGCAAGGCTCCAGCCACCCGCTGGCCCGCGCCATTCTGGATAAGGCGGAAAGCGCCGCGCTGCCTGACGTCAGTCAATTCCGTACCCTGCGCGGGCTGGGCGTGAGCGGTGAAGCCGAAGGGCGCGCGCTGCTGCTGGGCAATCAGGCCCTGCTGAATGAAAACGGCGTGGATACCTCCGCGCTTGAGAGTGAACTGAACGCGCAGGCGTCTCAGGGGGCCACTCCGGTACTGCTGGCGGTGGATGGCAAAGCGGCGGCGCTGTTTGCCGTTCGCGATCCGCTGCGTCCGGACAGCGTAGAAGCACTCCAGCGCCTTCATCGCGCGGGCTATCGCCTGGTGATGCTGACCGGCGATAACCCCACAACCGCCAGTGCAATCGCCAAAGAGGCGGGTATTGATGAGGTGATTGCGGGCGTGCTACCGGACGGCAAAGCCGATGCTATCAAGGCGCTGCAAGCGCAGGGGCGTCAGGTGGCGATGGTCGGCGACGGCATTAACGACGCCCCGGCGCTGGCGCAGGCGGAAGTGGGCATTGCAATGGGCGGCGGGAGCGATGTCGCCATTGAGACGGCGGCGATTACGCTGATGCGTCACAGCCTGACCGGCGTTGCGGACGCGCTGGCGATATCAAAAGCCACGTTGCGCAACATGAAGCAGAACCTGCTAGGGGCGTTTATCTACAACGCGTTCGGCATTCCGATTGCCGCCGGGATTTTGTGGCCGCTGACCGGCACGCTGCTGAACCCGGTCGTGGCGGGGGCCGCCATGGCGCTCTCTTCCATCACCGTGGTGAGCAACGCCAACCGGCTGCTGCGTTTTACACCGAAGGATTGAACCTTGTACTCGTACGCGCTAGCATGAACCTTTCCGTTCATGGAGCGCGTATGAGTCTGATTCATCGTATAAAAGCATCGTTTCGCGCCCTGTTTCCCCGCCGTTATGCCTGGCCCGGTATGGATATTGCCCTCCCGGGCGGCCAACAGTTGCACCTGGTTGGCAGTATTCATATGGGCACGCAGGATATGTCTCCCCTGCCCTCCGGCCTGCTTAAACTGCTGAAAAATGCCGACGCGCTGGTCGTTGAGGCGGATATCTCAGGTCAGGAGTCGCCGTTTGCCGGGCTGGAAAGCGATACCCCTCTGGCTGCGCGACTGAATGCGACGCAGCTGGCGGAACTGGAGCGTATCGCAAATGAAACCGGCGTGTCGCTGACGATGCTGGATACGCTGCCGCTGTGGCAAATTGCCATGGTGCTTCAGGCTACCCAGGCGCAGCGTCTCGGTTTGCGCGGGGATTACGGCATCGATTATCAGCTGTTGAACGCGGCCCGCGCGCGCCGTCTCGCCATTATCGAGCTGGAAGGTACGGACAGCCAGATCGCCCTGCTTCGCCAGCTTCCCGATGATGGCCTGATGCTGCTGGATGATACGCTGACCCACTGGCACACTAACGCCCGTCTGCTGCAAACGATGATAGGCTGGTGGCTTAATGCCCCGCCTGCGGACAGCACGCTGGCGCTGCCTTCGACCTTTAGCGAGTCGTTGTACGATGTGCTGATGAACGCG
This sequence comes from Enterobacter cancerogenus, assembly GCF_019047785.1. NCBI lineage: Bacteria > Pseudomonadati > Pseudomonadota > Gammaproteobacteria > Enterobacterales > Enterobacteriaceae > Enterobacter > Enterobacter cancerogenus. The sequence goes on from NZ_CP077290.1 coordinate 1,535,191, forward strand.
CGTAACCAGGCATGGCGCGAAAGGCTGCATGCGCTGCCCGCCGGGCGATACGTCGTCGCGGTCGGCGCGCTGCATTTATACGGTGAGGGAAACTTGCCGTCGCTGCTGAAATAAAAAAAATGGCCAATATCTCTATTGGCCCGTCAAAGAGGAATTTCATCGTTTTTATTATGCCGAAGGAGACCTTCGGTTGAGCCGATTGTCGCTCAAAGTGACCATCACTGCCAACACTATTGCGCAAGATGGTGCTATTTTTTAGACAACCGTCAGGCGTATGCTGCCAGCATGAAATGTCTGATGTGAGAAGGATAGCTATGACTCCCGCCGTTAAATTACTCGAAAAAAACAAGATTACTTTCCGGATCCATACTTACGATCACGATCCGAACGAAACCAATTTTGGTGATGAAGTGGTGCGTAAACTGGGGCTGAACGCGGACCAGGTTTACAAAACGCTGCTGGTCGCGATGAATGGTGACATGAAGCACCTCGCCGTGGCGGTGACGCCGGTGGCCGGTCAACTGGATCTCAAAAAGGTCGCCAAAGCGCTGGGGGCCAAAAAGGTCGATATGGCGGACCCGATGGTTGCGCAACGCACCACCGGCTATCTGGTCGGCGGGATCAGCCCGCTCGGGCAGAAAAAACGCCTGCCCACGCTGATCGATGCCCCTTCGCAGGAATTTGACACCATCTACATTTCAGGCGGCAAGCGCGGGCTGGATATTGAACTGGCGGCGAGCGATCTGGCAAAAATGCTCGACGCGAAGTTTGCGGATATTGCGCGCAGGGAGTAAAAAAAAGCCGGGTGGCGGCTACGAGGTAAAAGCAAAACGGTAACAGGTGTTACCGTTTTTTGTGTTCGCGCCCTCTCTCGGTGGGAGAGGGTTGGGGTGAGGGCATCAGGCCGCACAACGCTACTGCCAGCTTACCTCGCCTTTCGGCTCGTACGCGTTCATGTCAATCGGTGAATTTTGCTCGATAAACTGCTTCAACACTTCCGCATCGATAAAGCCAGTGTTCACATAGCCTGGTTTGTTATCGATATGCGGATAGCCGTCGCCGCCGGTGGCGTTAAAGCTTAACGTCGCCATACGGTAGGTTTTAGCAGGGTCGACCGGCTCGCCTTTGATTTTGAGATCGTTAAGCTTGCCGTCTTTCGCCACAAAGCTGACGTTGGCAAACTGCGGATAGGCGCCAGAGTCCGGTTTCATTTGCGCCACGGCGGTCAGGTAGTCTGTCACCTCTTTGCCGCTCATATCGACATAAACCACGATGTTGCCAAACGGCTGAACCTTCAGCACGTCTTTATAGGTGATATTGCCGCCCTCGATAGAGTCACGAATGCCCCCGCCGCTCATGACGCCAAAGTCTGCCCCGGTCCGCGCCATTTGCGCCGCCAGCACCAGATGGCCCATGTTGGTCTGCACGAAGCGGACCTTACTGCGATCCCCTTCCAGGCGACCGTTGAGGGTGCCGATCTTAACGTCCAGCTGCGCTTTGCCCTTGCTCTGGAACGGCGTCAGCAGGGAGAGCATCTGCTGGTTTTCCGGGATTTCCGGGGTGTAGAGCACGCGCTCGCTTTTCCCGTCCGGGTAGGTCACTTTCTTCTTCAGGTTGACCGGGATCAGCTGGTAGTGCACCAGCTTCATCTCACCGTTGCGGAATTCAAAGTCCGCGCGGCCCACGTATTTTCCCCACTCATGCGCCTGGACAATCCAGATGCCGTTCTGACGGTCTGGCGCGCACGGCGTGCCCGGCACGTAATCCACCTGTTTTTTGTTCTCTGAGGCCATGCACACCGGGTCCTGTGAGTGACCGCCCACAATCATTGCCAGCGAGCCGGCGGGCAGGCTGCGCGCCATCTCTACGTCGCCCGGCGCATTGGAACCGTGCTCACCGTTGTCGTAGTGGCCCATATGGGTCGTGGCGATGATCACATCCGGCTTCTCGTTCTGCTGCAGTTCCTGGATAACCAGCTTCGCTTCGTCCGCCGGTTTGCGGAATTCAATATCGGTAAAGAATTCAGGATTGCCGATTTTCGCCGTATCGTCGGTCGTTAAGCCAATCACCGCGATGTTAAGACCCTGACGCTTGAACAGCGCCCAGGGTTTAAACAGACGTTCGCCGGTACTTTTCTGGTAAATATTGGCGGAGAGGAACGGGAATTTCGCCCATTTTTCCTGCTGGCGCAGCACGGTCAGCGGATTATCAAACTCATGGTTACCGACGGCCATCGCGTCGTAACCGATTAAATTCATGCCGCGGAAATCGGGTTCGGCATCCTGCAAATCCGACTCCGGCACGCCGGTATTAATATCCCCGCCCGACAGCAGAAGCACGCTTCCGCCCTCAGCCGCCACCTCTTTACGAATGCCATCCACCAGCGTTTTTTGTGCAGACAGGCCATATTCACCGTATTCACTGCGCCAGAAATGGCCGTGATGATCGTTAGTATGCAGGATGGTAATTTTATAGGTTTTGTCTTGTTCGTACGCCTGCGCGGGCAGGCTTGCCATGCCCCACGCGGCAAGCAGCGCCAGCGCGACGCCACGTTTAATAAACTTCATCTTCTCTCTCCCTGACCCATAGACAAACGCAAAAATTACAATGAGTAATCAGAATAGACAAATATGTTTTCAGAATTGCGACTTTCTTCAAATGTCGGGGACGGGTATGTTAGTCGGATAATAATTACACCCTGCATTTCTAATAACAAAACGACGTGGTATTTATGGCAATCAGTGAATCAACCCAGCCCGCGACGGGCGCTCCGGCGTCGCCGCCAGCCTCGCGCACCTCTTTTAAAGTATTAGGCGCAATCAGTCTTTCTCATCTGCTCAACGACATGATCCAGTCGTTGATTCTGGCGATCTATCCGCTGTTGCAGTCTGAGTTCTCATTAACCTTCGTACAGATCGGGATGATCACCCTCACCTTCCAGCTGGCCTCGTCGCTGCTGCAACCGGTGGTGGGCTACTGGACGGATAAGTACCCGATGCCGTGGTCACTGCCGATTGGCATGTGCTTTACGTTAAGCGGGCTGGTACTGCTGGCGATGGCGGGCAGCTTCGAGGCGGTGCTGATAGCCGCCGCGCTGGTGGGTACCGGCTCGTCGGTCTTCCACCCGGAATCGTCCCGCGTGGCGCGTATGGCCTCTGGCGGCCGTCACGGGCTGGCGCAGTCGCTGTTCCAGGTCGGCGGAAACTTTGGCAGCTCTCTAGGCCCGCTGCTGGCCGCGGTGATCATCGCCCCTTACGGTAAAGGTAACGTGGCGTGGTTTGTGCTCGCCGCGCTGCTGGCGATCGTTGTGCTGGCGCAGATCAGCCGCTGGTATGCCGCTCAGCATCGCGTGAACAAGGGCAAGCCCGTCGCGAAAGTGGTTAACCCTCTGCCGCGCAATAAGGTCATCCTGGCCGTATCGGTACTTCTGGTGCTGATATTCTCCAAATATTTCTATATGGCGAGCATCAGCAGCTATTACACCTTTTATCTGATGCAAAAATTCGGATTATCGGTACAAAACGCCCAGTTCCACCTCTTTGCCTTCCTGTTTGCGGTGGCTGCCGGCACGGTAATTGGCGGGCCTGTTGGCGATAAAATCGGGCGTAAATATGTGATTTGGGGCTCTATCCTCGGCGTTGCGCCCTTTACGCTTGTTTTACCGTACGCAAGCCTGGAATGGACCGGGATTTTAACCGTTATCATTGGTTTTATCCTCGCATCGGCTTTCTCGGCGATTCTGGTCTACGCGCAAGAGCTGTTACCGGGGCGTATCGGTATGGTTTCCGGGCTGTTTTTCGGTTTCGCTTTCGGTATGGGCGGCCTGGGTGCTGCGGTACTGGGGATGGTTGCGGACCATACCAGCATCTTCCTGGTCTATAAAATCTGTGCTTTCCTCCCACTTCTGGGGATGTTGACCATATTCCTGCCTGACAACCGCCACAAAGCGTAGTTTATCGGCCGCCAAAGTTAAACTTTGGCGGCCACACTTCCTGATGCTGTAAGGCTTCCCTCCTGTTCCCCCGGCGAATTTATCAAAATCTGCTTTTTTTCACGCTTATTGCTGTTTTATTCAAATTTCAACAATTATTCATAAACATAAGCGCGAAAATTGTCATAAACTATTACTCGGCTTTTTGGTATTTACGCCAGAAATGGAACACCCACGACGAAAGGAGACGGAATGCACCACGCCACACCGCTTATCACCACCATTGTAGGTGGACTTGTGCTCGCTTTTATTCTTGGCATGATTGCCAACAAACTTCGTATTTCTCCTCTTGTAGGCTATTTATTGGCGGGTGTGCTGGCGGGACCCTTTACGCCAGGTTTTGTGGCGGATACCAAACTGGCACCTGAACTGGCGGAATTGGGCGTGATTTTGCTGATGTTCGGCGTGGGATTGCACTTCTCACTGAAAGATCTCATGGCGGTAAAGTCTATCGCCATACCGGGAGCGATCGCCCAGATAGGGGTGGCAACGCTGCTGGGGATGGCGCTTTCGGCAGTGCTTGGCTGGTCGTTGATGACCGGCATTGTATTCGGACTGTGTCTCTCAACCGCCAGTACCGTGGTGCTGCTGCGCGCGCTTGAAGAGAGGCAGTTGATAGACAGCCAGCGCGGGCAGATCGCCATTGGCTGGCTGATTGTGGAAGATCTGGTGATGGTCTTGACGCTGGTTCTGCTGCCTGCCGTCGCCGGAATGATGGAAAAAGATAACGTCGGCTTCGCCTCGCTGGCGCTGGATATGAGTATAACCATCGGTAAGGTTGTGGCGTTTATCGCCATCATGATGGTCGTGGGCCGCCGCCTGGTGCCGTGGATCATGTCCCGCAGCGCCGCAACCGGGTCTCGCGAGCTGTTTACCCTGTCCGTGCTCGCGCTGGCGCTGGGGATTGCCTTTGGCGCCGTCGAATTGTTCGACGTCTCCTTTGCGCTGGGCGCGTTCTTCGCCGGGATGGTGCTGAACGAATCCGAGCTGAGCCACCGCGCGGCGCATGACACGCTGCCGCTGCGCGACGCGTTTGCGGTGCTGTTCTTTGTCTCCGTCGGGATGCTGTTTGACCCGCTGATCCTGATTGACCAGCCGCTGGCCGTCCTCGGCACCCTGGCGATTATCATCTTCGGCAAGTCGGTTGCAGCCTTCTTCCTGGTACGGATGTTTGGCCACTCGCCGCGTACGGCGCTGACCATTGCCGCCAGCCTGGCGCAGATCGGTGAGTTCGCCTTTATTCTTGCCGGCCTTGGCATGGCGCTGAATCTGCTGCCGCAGGCCGGGCAAAATCTGGTGCTGGCCGGGGCCATCCTCTCAATAATGCTCAACCCGGTGCTGTTCGCGCTGCTCGAAAAATACCTCGAGAAAACCGAAACGCTGGAAGAACAGACGTTCGAAGAGGCCACGGAAGAAGAGAAGCAGATCCCGGTGGATATTTGTAACCATGCCCTGCTGGTCGGCTTTGGCCGCGTCGGCAGCCTGCTCGGCGAGAAGCTGATGGATCAGGGCATTCCGCTGGTGGTGATTGAAACCTCGCGTACGCGGGTTGATGAGCTGCGCGAGCGCGGCATCCGCGCCGTGCTGGGCAATGCAGCCAATGAAGAGATCATGAACCTGGCGCATCTGGACTGCGCCCGCTGGCTGCTGCTGACCATCCCTAACGGCTACGAAGCGGGTGAGATTGTCGCCACCGCCCGTGAAAAATGCCCGAACATCGAGATAATCGCGCGCGCCCACTATGATGACGAAGTGGATTATATTACCGAGCGCGGGGCTAATCAGGTGGTGATGGGCGAGCGTGAGATTGCCAATACGATGTTCACGCTGCTGGAGAAACCGCCGATTGAAGAGGCGGTGACGGGTTAAAAAAAGCCTGCTGGCGCTACGCTAAGCAGGCCTACAGGTAGCCCCGGTAAGCGTAGCGCCACCGGGGTTTTCTTTTAGCAATTAACGATCCCAGTACGCCTCTTCGAGGCTATCTTCCCGTTCCGGCAGGCCACGCGTTAAGCGCGGGGAGTGCTGGTTGAGCACCTGATAACTCACGCGGTTCGCGTACTTACACACCTGCGCCAGCGACGAATAGGTCAGCCAGCTGAACTTGTGCTTGCTGGAGTTCGGCACGTTGGTTTTATGGTAGGCATTGGCGGTAATATCGTGGAGCAGCGCCGCCAGCGCACCGTCGCCCGCGCCGTTGGTGTTCATGATTTTCTCCGGTCCGCCCATATACGGCGCGATATGGGAGAAAATACGCAGCGGGTTAACGCAGTCTTTGTGGCGCATCGCGCGGCTAAACTCGTACTGGTTGAACTCGGCAATCGCGCCCGGAAGCAGCGGATGCTGGGTTTTACGCTTGCTCTCTTCTTCCGTAAAGCCCGCCATATACAGCCCAACCGGCCCGGCGGTACAGAGCACCAGATCCACCCAGTCCAGCGCTTTATCCGACGCCAGCAGCGGATCGCTTTCGCCGGTCAGCGCTTCGGCCTCTTCTTCGTTCATCGCCAGAATCGAGACGTGCTCTTTCAGGAACGTCTGCCACCACTGCGGATTATCGGCAATCACAAACTTCGTGCCCAGCGTCAGGACAACCGGCACGTTGTATTTTTTGGCATACTCGATCGCCTTCATGGTCGCTTCCGGCATAGGCTCACCGGGCTTGCAGCGCACCAGATAGGAGGTAAGCACCAGCGCGGACGCGCCCGCAATCACCGCTTCTGGGATGCTTTCTGCGCGCAGCTTGTTCATGTGCCCCGGGCTGATGGCGAACGTACGCTCGCCGGAGTCGCTAATCAGCGTGAAGCAGCGGCCAATTGGCCCGTCGACGCCCTGCAGATAGTTCAGATCGGTGCGGCTGGAGGTGTTGCACAGGTAGCGGTAGGCGTAGCCGCCAATTTCGATGTTGCTGCACATCACGCCCAGCAGCACCGAGCGGTCGTCGGCCAGCACGGAGTAGTTGTGCATGGTATTGCCGATGGTGCCCCCGGCAAACTGGTGGGTGATGAGATTTTCACGCACCAGCTCCTGGTACAGCGCCTCGGCGACGTCATCTTCGATGACCAGCGAGTGTCCGGCGCTCAGACCGTAACGCGCGACAAACGCATCATCCACTTTGGCTTCAATGTCCACCAGCGTCTGATCGATACCGACCACCCAGGCTGCGCTGGTCTCGGTTTCCGGCTGAATTTGCTGCAAAAGCGGATCGCGGGCGTTGACGGGAAAGTAGTGTTTGGATTTACGTTTACCGGGAAATTTCATGGTCTGAACTGTGCAAGGATTATGGGCCGGGAATGGTAGCACAAACCCGGCCTTCAGCGCGATCAGCGGCTTTGAGTCACCAGCGAGGCCATCATCTCGATGTGTTCCGGCGAGTCGTTAAGTGCCGGAATGTACTCGTACTTTGTCCCCCCGGCTTCAAGGAAGAATTCGCGGTTTTGTACCGCAATTTCCTCGAGCGTTTCCAGGCAGTCCGCCGCAAAGCCCGGCGACATCACCTGAATATGCTTCACGCCTTTCTCGCCAAGCATTTTGAGGGTTTCGTCGGTGTACGGCGTCAGCCACGGCTCGCGGCCAAAGCGCGACTGGAAGGTCATCATCACCTTCTCGGGCGGCAGGCCAAGCGCAGAGACCAGCTCGCGCGTGGTATCGCGGCAACGCTGCGGGTAGTCGTCCCCTTCGTTGGCAAACCGCTGGGGAATGCCGTGATAGGAGAGCAACAGCAGGTCCGGCTCGCCATGTTTTTCAAACGACGCGCGCGCGCTGCTGGCAAGCGCCTTAATGTACAGTTCGTTATCAGCGTAGTCGCGAATAAAGGTCACGCCCGGAATGCGACGGCGGGTTGCCAGGATGCGCGCCAGCTCATCCCAGACGGCAGCCACCGTGGAACAGGAGTATTGCGGATAGAGGGCCAGCACCACAATGTGCTCAACGCCCTGGGCCAGCAGCGCATCGACGGCGCTTTTCAGGGAGGGTTTGCCGTAGCTCATCCCCAGCTCAACGGGCATATCCGGCAGACGGGCGGCCAGGGCCTTCTCCTGACGACGGCTGTAGACCATCAGCGGCGAGCCTTCTTCCATCCAGACGGACTGGTACAGCTTTGCCACGCGCGGGGAACGAATCGGCAGAATGACACCACGCAGCAGCGGCCACCACAGCAGTCTTGGGGTATCCACGACGCGCGTGTCGCTTAAAAATTGGCGCAGGTAACGCTTTACCGCGTCCGGAGTGGGTGCTTCTGGAGTGCCAAGATTGGCAAGCAGGATGCCGGTTTTCGCCTGACTCATTCACGCCTCTTAACCATTTGAATAGGGGTCAATTGTAGCGGAAATGTGGGTAAACGAAACCCATTGCTGTAATAGGTGGGATGAGAATTTTTCTCACCCGGAGAGCCGGGTGAGAAAAGTGCACTTAGCCGAGGATTTTTTCCAGCTCTGCACGCACGTCAGCAACAGGCTGAGTCCCGTTAACTTTCGCGTATTTGGTGTTACCCGCTTCCGCTTCTTTAGAGTAGTAGCCGATCAGCGGCGCGGTCATCTGATGGTATTCCACCAGGCGCTTACGCACGGTCTCTTCCTGGTCATCTTTACGGGTGGTCAGCTCTTCGCCAGTCACGTCGTCTTTGCCTTCAACCTTAGGTGGGTTGAATTTGATGTGATAAACGCGGCCAGAGGCAGCGTGCACGCGACGGCCAACGATACGGTCAACGATCAGCTCGTCCGGTACGTCGAACTCCAGAACGTAGTCCACGGTGATGCCAGCGTCTTTCATGGCGTCAGCCTGTGGAATGGTGCGCGGGAAACCGTCCAGCAGGAAACCGTTGCGGCAGTCTTCCTGCGCAATGCGCTCTTTCACCAGGGCGATAACCAGCTCGTCGGTGACCAGCTTGCCCGCGTCCATGATGTCTTTCGCCTGTTTACCCAGCTCGGAGCCAGATTTAACAGCGGCACGCAGCATGTCACCGGTAGAGATTTGCGGAATACCGTATTTCTCCATGATGAACTGAGCCTGAGTTCCTTTACCCGCGCCCGGAGCGCCAAGCAGAATAATACGCATTGCGAAAATCCCCTCAAAAGTTGGTTCAATTTTTCAAAAGCGCTAAACAATACCATCAGAACGGATGTGGCTCAAGGAAGGCGGGACGGCTGAAACGGTTAACGGGGGAGATTATTTGGCGGAGTGTGGTCTGTTGCCCTCACCCTACCCCTCTCCCACAGGGAGAGGGAACTTTTACACCCTCTCCCTGTGGGAGAGGGCGGGGGTGAGGGAAATTGTTACGCCAGCAGCAGCGCATTCACACGTTTAATGAACAGGTTAGGATCTTCCAGCGTACCGCGTTCGGCCAGCAGGGATTGATCCAGCAGAAGCTCAACCCACTCGGCAAAGCGTGCTTCGTCCTGGGTATCCGCCGCGCGTTTCACCAGCGGGTGATCCGGGTTCAGCTCGAAGATATATTTCACTTCCGGCATCGCCTGGCCCGCTGCCGCGAACAGTTTTGCCATCTGGGTACCCATTTCGTCGGCGTCGGTGGTGACAATCGCCGGGGTGTCGGTCAGGCGGTGGGTAAAGCGCACCTCTTTGACGCGATCGCCCAGGAAAGTTTTCACGCGCTCAATGAACGGCTCCAGCGCTTTCTCAGCTTCTTTCGCGCTTTCGTCCACTTCGTCTGCCAGTTTGTCGATAGACTCGTCAGCTTTCGCAACGGACTGGAAGGATTTACCGTCGAACTCGGTCAGGTAGTTCATCATCCATTCGTCGATGCGGTCAGACAGCAGCAGAACTTCAATGCCTTTCTTACGCAGCAGTTCCAGGTGCGGGCTGCTCTTCGCTGCGGCGTAGCTGTCGGCGGTGATGTAGTAGATCTTCTCCTGCCCTTCCTTCATGCGGGAGACGTACTCTTCCAGCGACACGGTCTGCGCGGAGGAGTCGGTATGCGTGGAGGCAAAGCGCAGCAGTTTAGCGATCGTTTCAACGTTGGCGGTGTCTTCCGCCGGGCCTTCTTTCAGCACCAGGCCGAACTGTTTCCAGAAGGTCTGGTATTTTTCCGCGTCGTCTTTCGCCAGTTTTTCCAGCATCTGCAGCGTACGTTTGGTCAGCGCGTTACGCAGGTTGCGGGTCACAGTGCTGTCCTGCAGGATCTCACGGGAGACATTCAGCGGCAGGTCGTTGGAGTCAATCAGACCACGGGTGAAGCGCAGGTAGTTCGGCATGAACTGCTCGGCGTCGTCCATGATGAATACGCGCTGCACGTACAGCTTCAGGCCGTGCTTGTGATCGCGATTCCACATATCCCACGGTGCCTGCGCCGGGATATACAGCAGGCTGGTGTACTCCTGCTTCCCTTCTACGCGGTTATGGCTCCAGGTCAGCGGATCGGTAAAGTCGTGGGCGATGTGCTTGTAAAACTCGTTGTACTCGTCGTCTTTAATTTCAGACTTGTTGCGCGTCCACAGCGCCTGCGCCTTGTTGATTTTTTCCCAGGAGACAACGGTTTCACCGTCTTTCTCTTCCTGCTTTTCAATCTCAACCGGCAGCGCGATGTGATCGGAATATTTGCTGATGATCGAGCGCACGCGCCAGTCGTTCAGGAAATCATCTTCGCCTTCGCGCAGGTGCAGGGTGATCTCGGTGCCGCGATCCGCTTTGGTAATGTCGTCAACGGTGTACTCGCCTTCGCCTTTAGATTCCCAGAGCACGCCGTTTTCAGCGCTTTCGCCTGCCGCGCGGGTGCGCACGGTGACTTTATCCGCCACGATGAACGCCGAGTAGAAGCCCACGCCGAACTGGCCGATCAGCTGGCTGTCTTTCGCCTGATCGGAGCCCATGGACTCCAGGAACGCTTTGGTACCGGATTTGGCGATGGTCCCGAGATGGTCGATCACCTCGTCACGGTTCATCCCGATGCCGTTATCGGCGATGGTCAGGGTACGGTTCTCTTTGTTGAACGAGACGCGCACACGCAGTTCGCCGTCGCCCTCGTACAGGTCCGGGTTGGACAGCGCGCGGAAGCGCAGCTTGTCCGCCGCATCCGAGGCGTTGGAAATCAGCTCACGCAGGAAGATTTCTTTATTGGAATACAGGGAATGGATCATCAGGTGCAGAAGCTGTTTTACTTCTGACTGGAAACCGCGGGTTTCTTGTCCTTTCATCTAAGTCGACCTCAACAATGCCATTTAATGGGGTTGTAAAAACGTTGAGTCAGAGATGGGGATAAGGGGGGGAATTTTCAAGCGAAGGCGACGAACGCCGCCTCCGTTTGGTCAGAAATTAATCTTGTGACGACCGGCCAGAGAGTGCGACAGCGTGGTGCCATCGACCATCTCCAGCTCACCGCCCACCGGCACGCCGTGGGCGATACGGCTGGCGTCAACGCCATACTGCCCGCACAGCTCGGCAATATAGTTAGCGGTTGCCTCGCCTTCCACCGTTGGGTTGGTGGCGAGGATCACCTCTTTGATCGTTTCCGATTCAAGACGCTGTTCGAGCCTGTCCAGACCAATATCGTCCGGGCCAATGCCGTCCAGCGGGGAAAGATGGCCCATAAGCACGAAATAGCGGCCAGAGAACTGCCCGGTTTGCTCAATGGCGTAGATGTCCGCCGGACTCTCCACCACGCAAATCTGACCGTTTTCCTGACGACGCGGGTTCGTACAGATGTTACACACGTCCTGCTCGGTAAAAGTACGGCAGTCCGCACAGTGACCAATTTCCGACATGGCGCGGGTCAGAGCCTGCGCCAGGCGCATCCCGCCGCTGCGGTCGCGCTGCAGGAGCGTGAACGCCATGCGCTGGGCCGACTTCGGGCCAACGCCCGGCAGGCAGCGCAGCGCTTCCATTAACTGCGTGAGCAGCGGACTGGTTTGCATCAGAATGGCATCTTGAAGCCCGGCGGCAATTGCATACCGCTGGAAACAGAGGCCATTTTCTCTTTCTGAGTCTCGTCGATACGGCGCGCGGCATCGTTAAACGCAGCTGCCACCAGATCTTCCAGCATCTCTTTGTCGTCTTCGAGCAGGCTTGGGTCGATTTCAACGCGGCGGCAGTTGTGCGCACCGTTGATGGTCACTTTGACCAGACCTGCGCCAGATTCACCCGTGACTTCCAGCTGAGCGATCTCTTCCTGCATCTTCTGCATTTTTTCCTGCATCTGCTGAGCCTGCTTCATCAGGCCACCCAGACCGCCTTTTCCACCAAACATAGGCTTCTCTCTCTTTCACGATTAATGATTAAAACCGTAAGTCAGACTCACGATCAAATGGGGCGAATACTCTCTTCATCCAGGTCCGCGTCGAAGAACCGGCGCAGGGTCTGGATGTTGTTATCCGCAACAATCGACTCGCGCGCCTGCGCGAGCTTCTCTTCATAAATTGCCTGTCGCCACTCCAGCGGCGTTTTTACTGCCGGATTATCATCTTCAATGATAGTCAATTCAACCGGCGAACCCTGTAATGCGCTGAGCGCTTCCGCCAGCGCTTTTTGCGCGCCAGGGGAATTGAGGTGGCGTTGACCAGGGCGCAGATGCAGACGCACCTGATTGCCGTCCTGCTCTTTCCAGGCGTTCAACGCGACCTGCTCTACCAGCTTCGGCAGTTGCAGTTTGCTGACCTCGGCGGCCCAGGCGTCGCGCTCAATCGATTCTTCGGCGAGCTTCGCGGAAAGCTCCGGCGTTTTTTCGTGCTCCAGCGCCTTTTTCAGCGCTTTTGGCGTGGCAACCTCAACCTTGACCTCTTGCGCGATCGTGGTTGCTTTCCAGCGGTAAGCCTCTTCTTTCACCGGGGCTTTCTGCTCGAGCGCGGACGGCACAGGGCGCGACTGAACGCGCTCCGTTACCGAGGCCAGTCGTTCAAGCGCGGCGTTGTTCACCGGCCGCGCTCTTGAAGGCGCTGCCGGTTCACTCTTTTTTGGTTTGGTTACTCCCTGCGCGCGCTGCAACTGGCTGCGGGCGGCAAGTACCGAACTGGTGGCATCCGACAGCGGCACATTTTGCGGCGGTGGCGTCGGCTGCGGTGGCACCTGCTGCGGCGACATCACCGCGGTAGGGGCTACGGGCGCAAAGGACTGCCGCGGAACGTCCGGCTCCGGCAGCGGCATGCGCGGGTGAAACGCCAGCGCACGGAGCAGCGTCATTTCAACGCCCATGCGGCGGTCCGGCGCGAACGGCAGCTCTTTACGGCCAATCAGCAGCGTCTGATAGTAAAGCTGGACATCGGCAGGCGGCACGGTGCGAGCCAGCTCGCGCATCCGCTGTTCGATGGTCGCCATGTCCGCCCCGATGGCCGACGGAGAAAGTTGCAGCATGGCCACACGGTGCAGCAGGCCGAGCATCTCCACCAGCAGCGATTCCCACTCCACGCCACGCGCGGCGGCTTCGTTCACCAGCGACATCACGCGCTCGCCGTTGGCGGCAATCATCGCCTCGATGAGAGACAGCGCCTGATCGTCGTCCAGCGTGCCGAGCATGGTGCTGACCGCGTCGGTCGAGAGTTTGCCATCACCGCTGGCGATCGCCTGGTCGGTAAGGCTTAATGCATCGCGCAGGCTGCCGTCCGCCGCACGCGCCAGCAGCTGCAGGGCGCGAGGTTCGTGGACGATCTTCTCTTCGTCGAGAATGTGTTCGAGCTGGGCGCGGATCTGTTCAACGTCCAGCGCCTTCAGGTGGAACTGCAGGCAGCGGGACAGGATCGTCACCGGCAGCTTTTGCGGATCGGTGGTCGCCAGCAGGAATTTCACATGCGCAGGCGGTTCTTCCAGCGTTTTCAGCAGGGCGTTAAAGCTGTGGCGCGACAGCATGTGCACTTCATCGATAAGGTAGACCTTGAAGCGACCGCGCGCCGGCGCGTACTGGACGTTGTCCAGCAGATCGCGCGTATCTTCGACTTTCGTGCGCGAGGCGGCGTCGATTTCGATCAGATCGACAAAACGTCCCTGCTCGATTTCACGGCAGTTATCGCACACGCCGCACGGCGTGGCGGTGATCCCGGTTTCGCAGTTCAGTCCTTTTGCCAGCAGACGGGCAATAGAGGTTTTACCGACGCCGCGGGTGCCGGAAAAAAGATAGGCGTGATGGATGCGACCTAGCGACAAGCCGTTCGCCAGGGCCGTCAGCACATGTTCCTGACCGACAACGTCAGCAAAGGTTTGTGGTCGCCATTTACGGGCTAACACCTGATAACTCATGGGCAGGCTCTGCAACGCTGGAAGGTGGATTTATGGAGGGGAATGCTATCACAACCTCACCCATTGAGCGAGGCTGTGAGAACCGGGATTAATGACCCGGGAAAGGCACCAGGCAATAGCTGGTAATGCCCTGTTTTTCCAGGCGCTGTTCGCCACCCAGATCGAACAGGTTGATGATGAAGGCCGCGTCGGTCACTTCCCCACCCAGACGACGGATCAGCTTCACGGTTGCTTCGATGGTGCCACCGGTTGCCAGCAGATCGTCCACCACCAGCACTTTATCGCCGGGCTTGATAGCATCGACGTGGATTTCCAGCTGATCGGTGCCGTATTCCAGCTCGTAGCTTTCTGCGATAGTTTCACGCGGCAGTTTGCGCGGCTTACGTACCGGCACAAAGCCTACGCCCATCGCCAGCGCAACCGGTGCGCCAAACAGGAAGCCACGGGCTTCAGTCCCTACGACTTTGGTGATCCCGGCGTTTTTATAACGTTCGACCAGCAGTTCAATGCTGAGCGCATACGCTTTCGGGTCTTCCAGCAAGCTGGTGACATCGCGGAAAAGAATGCCAGGCTTTGGATAATCCTGGATACTTTTGATGCTGTTTTTCAGATATTCAAGCTGCTGTGCAGTTGCGGTCATCGGTTTGTGCCTAAATGAAACAGTGTTACTCACGGCGCGCAGAGAGTCGGTCAAGGTAACAATTGTTTAACCTTTAACCAGGCGTGCCTGTGCTCGAAAACGGTCGAATTTACTGGCTGCGGACAATAATTGCAACAGCAAGGATAAGGGTTCAGTGCTTTTGTTGCTTTTCATCAACCACGGGGATCCGCCACATAAAGATCAGCAGGCAGGTGAGGATCGCCAGCAGCAGGATGCGCACCCACAGCATGTTGACCAGCCACAGTGAAATGGCGAAGGTGACAAGAATGACCGCAATCGCGCGCGGCTTGGCCCCGGGCGGCATTGCGCGGTGCTGTTGCCAGTGACGCAGATAGCCGCCAAACCACGAGCGATACAGCAGCCAGTGGTGAAAACGCGGCGACGAGCGGGCGAAGCACCAGGCCGCCAGCAGGATAAACGGCGTCGTCGGGAGCAAGGGCAAAACCACGCCCAGCGTGCCGAGGACTACCGCGAGCCAGCCAATGATGATTAAAATAGTACGCTGCATAATGCGAATCGTTATCAAACTGAACGGCTACTTTACCACTGGAGAGCGTATTGAAAACAGCCTTGCTTCTGGAGACGCTGCAAAATCAGCTGACGGCCCTGCGGGCTCAGGCCACGCCGCTGATGGGCCATGCCACGCTGAAGCCGCGCTTTGACAGGCAGCTCTTTCGTACCCGCAGCACCTTAATTCAGGATTATCTCGCGGAATCCCAGACCCATCTCGACGAGCTGCGCCATGCTGTAGAGAGCGGGCAGCATGAACAGGTGGCCTGGCTTGCGGCGCATCTTACCGAGCAAATCACCGCCCTGCACCGTGAAATTGCCGCCTGGCCGCTGCGCGTCTGGGACACCGCCTCCCCGGGCCTCGGAAAATGGCAGCGCAAGCGGCTGGAGAACCAGGAGTTCGAGCGCCGTCTGTTTGAGATGAAACGCGAGCGCGAGACGCGGCTTAACGCCGCCGAAACGCTTGAAGAACAGCAGTTATTGATGCGCGAAATTACCGCGCTGGAAGGGCGTATCGTCCGCTGTCGTCAGGCGCTGGACGAGATTGAACGCGTCATTGAACGGTTGACCCGCTAACAGGAGCAGGACATGTCACTCGAGAATGCACCCGATGAGGTCAAGCTGGCCGTGGATTTGATTATGCTGCTGGAGGATCACGCTATTCCGGCAGAGACGGTGCTGAAGGCGCTGGAGATTGTTAAGCGGGATTTTGAGGGAAAATTACCCTCACCCCGGCCCTCTCCCTGAGGGAGAGGGGGTAAACATCAGCAGATGTTAAGCGGGAGTGGGGTCGTCACCCTTCATCTCGCGCTTCACTTCCGTATATTCCTCACCTTTTTCATTGCGCAGGTGAACCTCAAGCTGGTTGAAGGCGATATTGATGTCGTTTTCACGGCACAGGCGATCGATGGCGCGGTTCAGTTCGTCCACGGTGTAGCTGCGATCGCGCAGTTCGCGCACGTACAGACGCAGCTCGTGATCCAGGGTGCTCGGCCCGAAGGTGGTGAAGAACACCGCCGGCGCAGGATCGTGCATCACTTTCGGATGATCGGCCGCCGCTTTCAACAGCACCTCTTTCACTTTATCCAGATCGGATCCGTAGGCCACGCCGAGGCGGATCACCACGCGGGTGGTGGTATCGGAGAGTGACCAGTTGATCAGGCGCTCGGTGACGAACGCTTTGTTCGGGATAATCACCTCTTTGCGATCGAAGTCGGTGATGGTGGTCGCACGGATACGGATCTTACTGACGGTACCGGAGAAGGTGCCGATGGTGACGGTATCGCCAATGCGCACCGGACGTTCAAACAGGATAATCAGGCCGGAGACGAAGTTACCGAAGATCTCCTGCAGACCAAAGCCCAGACCGACCGAGAGCGCCGCTGCCAGCCACTGCAGTTTATCCCACGCCACCCCCAGGGAGCCGAAGACGGTCATGGCACCCACGATGATAATCACGTAGTTGAGGATGGTAGTGATGGCATACGATGCCCCCTGGCGCAGGTTGAGCCGCGACAGGACCAGCACCTCCAGCAACCCCGGCAAGTTGCGAATCAAGGCCCAGGCGATAACCAGCGAGACCAGCGCAAAGAGCAGGCTGCCCATGGTCACACTCTTCATCACCGTGGCGCCGGCCTCGGTCGCGTTGTACTGCCAGAGCGTGATGCTGTCGAGATAGGCAAACACGGTGATCAAATCAGACCAGATGGCCCAGAACATCACTGCAAACAGCGCCACCATCACCAGCATGGTAATACGCATGGTCTGCTGGTTAACCTGCTCCAGGGCGATGGTCGGTTCTTCCTGCGGTTCAGCGCCTTCCGCCCCCTCCTTCACCTGATGCTGGCGACGGGCGATAGCACGACGGTAGGCGATACGCCGCGCCGCCACGCTCAGGCCACGCAGCACGGTCTGGAACAGCAGGTTCCAGAGAATCACCAGATACACCGTTTCAATCCAGCGGCCCGACAGGCGCAGCGTGGTGTAGAAGTAGCCCGTTGCGGTCAGCACCATCAGCGCCAGCGGAATAATCGCCAGCACCGTGACGGTGACCAGACGCAGGTTGTGCGACTCTTTATCGCGCCAGCTGTCGCGGCACATCGGCCACATCAGAACGGCAATCAGCAGCAGGTTAAGCATGATGACCAGCTGCCCCAGCACATCATCCATCAGATGAAGCGGGGAAAGCTCGGCCACGACCGACCAGAAGTGCAGCGGCAGCAGCGCAAGGCTGATGCGCACAATCTGGCGACGCCAGTGGCTGGTGAGCGCCTCCGGCATGTTGAAGTGACGCACCGCCACGCCGTCTTTTTCCAGCACCTTCCAGCACAGGCCAAACACGAGCCAGAACAGCGCCAGCTTTTTGCTGAATGCCCACAGCAGGTCGCTGATATTGAGCTGCATGGTGAGCAGGATCAGCCCGGCCGCCAGAATCAACAGGCAGACCGGCAGCGCGCGGATAAGGTCAATCAGGATCGCTTTCGGGGTGTGCAGCTGGCTGTCGTTGCGCAGTTGCCCCACTTCGGATGCCAGCTTCGCCTGGTATTTTTTCAGCCAGCCCAGACGCCAGCGAATTAATCCGGCAATCAGCAGCAGCGGCAACCCCGCCAGGAAAGCAATCATCACCGCGGGCCAGGCTTTCTCCCAGTTGACGGTAATTTTCATGCTCTTGATCTGGGTCTTCAGGCTTTCCGGGAAGGATTTAACCCACTCCCAGTCCATCGGCTTGTTGCTGTTCACCCAGAAAATCTGCTGGGTCAAAATCTCCTGCAGGTTTTTCGAAACGCTCACCAGCTGCTGCTGGTTAATTTGCAGGTTGATGGCCATCATCAGCTGGTTGCCAAGCTGTTTGTTGAGCTGGTCGAGCAGCTCGCGGCGCATATCCACCACTTGCAACAGCGCATCGTGTACTTCGCCGTTAACGTCTGCGGAGTGCCCTTCTTCCACTTTGGCGACGAACGCGTCGCTCTGGAAAAGCGCGTCGCGCTGCTGGTTCACGTCAAACTGCTCCAGACGTAAATCGGCGATGCGGTTGGTCATGTCCTCCAGCTCGTCGGCGGACGGCAACGTCTGCTGTTGCTGGTAGAGAATACGCGAGAGCAGAAGGCTGCCTTTCAGCACCGCGATCTGCTCTTTGATGTTACGTTCGGCCTGCAGGGCGCGATCGAGCCAGTTTTTGACTCGGATATTTTGCTGCACCAGCGTGTTGCCGCTCTCGGTTGCCACAATCAGGCGCTGGCTGAGCTGATGGTTAATCTCCAGCTCTTGCTTCACCAGAGGATTTTCCTGAATGCGGGCCGTTTCGTCTGGCGATACCGCCTCCTGCGCCGTTTTTTCCGTCAGCGTCAGGCGCTTACTGTTCACTGCTTCCTGCAGCAGCTGGAGCTGGTGTTCAAGGCGGTTGATATTGGCCGTGACGTAATCCCGCTGTTTTTGCAGGGTGTCCTGCAGCACCGTGTTCCCTTCCAGGCTTTTACGCTGCTGTTCAATCTCCGCGTTGAGCAAATTCTGCTGGATGAGCAGCAGCGTTTGCTGAGTGGGACGCAGCGCCCCTTCGCCCACGGTGGTGCCGTTCAGACGGTTGCGGATCTCCTGCAACTGTTGCGAGGCGGAGTACATCGCATTTTGCACGCGCTCAGGCTGGGTTTGCAGCGAGACAAGCTGGCTGTTATAGGTCGAGAGATCGGACTGCGCCGTTTGCAGGTCGTCCAACAGCTGCGCCACGCGCGATTCAAGCTGACGCAGTGAGAGCGAGGCGAGCGTTTTGCGGGTTTCGTCATCGTTATCCACGTCGCTCAGCGCACTCAGGGCATCCATCGCTTTGCGCATGTTGTCCGGTGCCTGCGCCACTTTCTGACGCAGCTGGGTCGTTTCGGCTTTGACGCGCTCGATTTTGTCCAGTGTTTCCAGCGTCTCCGTCAGATCGCCCTGAACGAGCTTCTCCTGAGGCGATAACTCTTTTTGTTTGTTGAGGGTTTCCAGCTGCGACTGAATGTCGGCACGCGTCGGAATATCACTGGAATTGTCTGCACGAGCATGCGCGAAAGGCGCAACCGTGAAAAAAATCAGGATGGCAAAAAGTAAAGCAATAACAGCGTCTTGCGAGCGATAGGTGTGCAGCATAGTCATGAATATGATGTCTGAGGATGACCGAAAATAGTCCGGCGTGAAGGATATCACGCCCGTCAGACGCAGAATAGCGCGAACATTCTCACTCCCGCGCAGAATACGGCTGAAGGGTTCAGGCAGACAACGGTACGGAATCGTCGCGAAGCGTTGGGCAGTACTGGCACATTTCAAGCAGGATGGCGACGTAGCTGCGCGCTTCCGCTTTCAGGTCAAAAGACTGGGGCGCGAAAAGCCAATTTTCCATCAGCCCGGAAATATAGCTGCGCATCAGGATCGCCGCGCGGCGGGTCAGTAAATTGGCGGGCAACAATTTTGCCTGCATGCATTGATTTAACGTGTATTCTATGCGGTCATAGCTCTCCAGACACAGGCTGCGCTGCGCCTGCTGGACAACGGCCATTTCGCCAACAAACTCACATTTGTGAAAAATGATCTCCATCATCAGGCGACGGCGCTCTTCAACTACCGTTGCTTCAAGGATATATACTAATATCTCTCTTAATACTGAGAGTGGATCGTCGGGGAATTTTGCCCGATACTCAGTCTCAAGATCGCTAATGCTGGACTCTGATAGCTCCCAGATTTCACCGAACAGATCTGACTTGTCTTTAAAATGCCAGTAAATCGCTCCCCGCGTGACACCCGCGGCCTGAGCAATCTGCGCCAGCGAGGTTGACGAAACACCCTGCTGTGAAAACAAACGCATTGCCACATCAAGAATGTGTTGTCGGGTTTCCAGCGCTTGTTGTTTGGTTTTTCGTGCCATACGTCAGTGAATTTACAGGAGTCAGATTTACATACATTTGTGAATGTATGTACCATAGCATGACGATAATATAAACGCAGCAATGGGTTTTTAAACTCAGGACCCTTGATCAATTTGAAATCGGACACTCGAGGTTTACATATGAACAAAAACAGAGGGTTAACGCCTCTGGCGGTCGTTCTGATGCTCTCAGGCAGCTTAGCGCTTACAGGATGTGACGACAAACAGGCAGAACAAGGAGCTCAGCAGATGCCAGAAGTGGGTGTCGTGACGCTCAAATCCGAACCTCTGCAGATGACCACCGAATTACCGGGCCGAACCAGCGCTTACCGTATTGCGGAAGTGCGTCCACAGGTAAGCGGCATCATCCTGAAACGTAACTTCACCGAAGGCGGTGACGTGAAAGCAGGTGAGTCTCTGTATCAGATTGATCCAGCAACCTATCAGGCGTCTTATGAGAGCGCAAAAGGCGATCTGGCGAAAGCAGAAGCAGCAGCCAAGATCTCTCAGCTGACGTTGAACCGCTACAAAAAGCTGCTCGGCACGCAGTACATCAGCCAACAGGATTACGACACAGCCCTGGCCGATGCGCAGCAGACGAACGCGGCCGTTGTAGTGGCCAAAGCGGCCGTTGAGACGGCACGTATCAACCTCGCCTATACCAAAGTGACCTCCCCTATCAGCGGTCGCATTGGTAAATCTTCCGTTACGGAAGGGGCGCTGGTGCAGAACGGTCAAACCAATGCGCTGGCTACGGTGCAGCAGCTTGATCCGATCTACGTTGACGTCACGCAGTCCAGCAACGATTTCCTGCGCCTGAAGCAAGAGCTGGCTAACGGCACGCTGAAACAGGAAAACGGCAAAGCCAAAGTGGAGCTGGTGTCCAATGACGGTATCAAGTTCCCGCAAGCAGGCACACTGGAATTTTCTGATGTGACCGTCGACCAGACCACCGGGTCCATCACCTTACGTGCGATTTTCCCGAACCCTGACAAAAATCTGCTGCCAGGTATGTTCGTGCGCGCCCGTCTGGAAGAAGGGACCAATCCTAATGCGCTGCTGGTACCACAGCAGGGTGTGACCCGTACGCCGCGTGGCGATGCGAGCGCGCTGGTTGTCGGTGCTGATGACAAAGTAGAAACACGCAACATCACCGCCACGCAGGCGATTGGCGACAAGTGGCTGGTAACGGATGGCCTGAAAGCGGGTGATCGCGTGATTATTACTGGTTTGCAAAAAGTACGTCCTGGCGCGCAGGTGAAAGCGCAGGAAGTCAAATCTGACGATAAACAGCAAGCCGCAGCCGGTGGCCAGTCAGAACAAACCAAGTCTTAACTTAAACAGGAGCCGTTAAGACATGCCTAATTTCTTTATCGATCGCCCCATATTTGCATGGGTGATCGCCATTATCATCATGCTAGCCGGGGGACTTGCGATCCTGAAGCTGCCTGTCGCGCAATATCCAACGATTGCGCCACCGGCAGTGACGATCTCCGCAACCTACCCAGGGGCTGATGCCAAAACGGTGCAGGACACCGTGACACAGGTTATCGAACAGAACATGAACGGTATCGATAACCTGATGTACATGTCCTCAAACAGTGACTCAACCGGTACGGTTCAGATCACCCTGACCTTCGAGTCAGGCACTGATGCCGATATCGCGCAGGTTCAGGTGCAGAACAAACTGCAGCTGGCGATGCCGCTGCTGCCGCAGGAAGTACAACAGCAGGGTGTGAGCGTCGAGAAATCGTCCAGTAGCTTCCTGATGGTTGTTGGCGTTATCAACACCAACGGCACCATGACGCAGGAGGATATTTCCGACTACGTAGGCGCCAACATGAAGGACGTGATCAGCCGTACGTCCGGTGTGGGTGACGTGCAGCTGTTCGGCTCCCAGTACGCGATGCGTATCTGGATGGATCCGAACAAACTGAACAACTTCCAGCTGACGCCGGTTGACGTGATCAGCGCCATTAAAGCGCAGAACGCCCAGGTTGCCGCCGGTCAGTTAGGCGGTACGCCGCCGGTGAAAGGCCAGCAGCTTAACGCCTCGATCATTGCGCAAACGCGTCTGACCTCTGCGGATGAGTTCGGCAAAATTCTGCTGAAAGTGAATCCGGACGGTTCTCAGGTTCGCCTGCGCGACGTGGCGAAAGTGGAACTGGGCGGTGAAAACTACGACGTTATCGCCAAGTTCAACGGCAAACCGGCTTCCGGTCTGGGTATCAAACTGGCAACCGGCGCTAACGCCCTGGACACCGCGGCAGCGATCCGTGCAGAGCTGAAGAAGATGGAACCTTTCTTCCCGTCAGGTCTGAAAATCGTTTACCCGTATGACACCACGCCGTTCGTGCAAATCTCCATTCACGAAGTGGTGAAAACGCTGGTTGAAGCGATCATCCTCGTGTTCCTGGTCATGTATCTGTTCTTGCAGAACTTCCGTGCAACGCTGATCCCAACCATCGCCGTGCCGGTTGTACTGCTCGGGACCTTCGCGATCCTTGCGATATTTGGCTACTCGATAAACACCCTGACGATGTTCGGGATGGTGCTCGCCATCGGCCTGTTGGTGGATGACGCCATCGTGGTGGTCGAGAACGTCGAGCGTGTGATGGCGGAAGAAGGCCTGCCGCCGAAGGAAGCAACCCGTAAGTCGATGGGCCAGATCCAGGGCGCGCTGGTCGGTATCGCGATGGTACTGTCTGCGGTATTTATCCCGATGGCCTTCTTCGGTGGCTCCACCGGGGCGATTTATCGCCAGTTCTCGATCACCATCGTTTCCGCGATGGCCCTGTCGGTGCTGGTGGCGTTGATCCTGACGCCTGCCCTGTGTGCCACCATGCTGAAACCGGTCCAGAAAGGTGGACACGGCGAGCATAAAGGCTTCTTCGGCTGGTTCAACCGCATGTTTGACAAGAGCACGAACCACTACACCGACAGCGTGGGCAGCATCCTGCGCAGCACCGGTCGTTACCTGCTGCTCTATATCATCATCGTGGTAGGCATGGCCTTCCTGTTCGTTCGTCTGCCAAGCTCGTTCCTGCCAGACGAAGACCAGGGCGTGTTCCTGAGTATGGCTCAGCTTCCTGCAGGTGCCTCGCAAGAGCGTACCCAGAAGGTGCTGGATGAGATGACCGACTACTTCCTGACCAAGGAAAAAGACAACGTTGAATCCGTGTTTGCGGTAAACGGCTTTGGCTTTGCGGATCGCGGTCAGAACACCGGTATTGCCTTCGTCTCTCTGAAAGACTGGTCCGAGCGTCCGGGTAAAGAGAACAAGGTAGAAGCAATTACCGGCCGTGCGATGGGCACCTTCTCGCAGATCAAAGATGCGATGGTGTTCGCGTTCAACCTGCCGGCAATCGTTGAGCTGGGTACGGCAACCGGCTTCGACTTCCAGCTGATTGACCAGGGCGGTTTAGGCCATGAGAAACTGACTCAGGCGCGTAACCAACTGTTTGGGGAAGTTGCGAAACACCCTGACCTGCTGACCGGCGTGCGTCCTAACGGCCTGGAAGATACGCCGCAGTACAAGATCGACGTCGATCAGGAAAAAGCGCAGGCGCTGGGTGTATCCATCAGCGACATTAATACCACGCTGGGTGCAGCCTGGGGCGGTAGCTACGTCAACGACTTCATCGACCGCGGTCGCGTGAAGAAAGTGTACGTCATGTCGGAAGCGAAATACCGTATGCTGCCGAACGATATCAACAACTGGTACGTTCGTGGTAGCGATGGTCAGATGGTGCCGTTCTCCGCCTTCTCTACCTCGCACTGGGAATACGGTTCACCGCGTCTGGAACGCTATAACGGCCTGCCATCGATGGAAATCCTCGGTCAGGCTGCAGAAGGTAAGAGTACCGGTGAAGCGATGGCGATGATGGAGCAGCTTGCCAGCAAACTGCCAGCGGGTATCGGCTATGACTGGACCGGCATGTCCTATCAGGAACGTCTGTCCGGCAACCAGGCCCCTGCCCTGTACGCCATCTCGCTGATCGTGGTCTTCCTCTGTCTGGCGGCGCTGTATGAGAGCTGGTCGATTCCGTTCTCGGTTATGCTGGTGGTTCCGCTGGGGGTTATCGGTGCGCTGCTGGCCGCTACGTTCCGCGGGTTAACCAACGACGTTTACTTCCAGGTGGGCCTGCTGACAACCATTGGGCTGTCGGCGAAGAACGCGATACTTATCGTTGAATTCGCCAAGGATTTGATGGAGAAAGAGGGTAAAGGCCTGATTGAAGCCACGCTTGACGCCGTACGTATGCGTCTGCGTCCCATCCTGATGACCTCGCTGGCGTTCATCCTCGGGGTGCTGCCGCTGGTTATCAGTTCCGGTGCCGGTTCCGGCGCGCAGAACGCCGTAGGTACGGGCGTAATGGGCGGGATGGTGACCGCGACCGTTCTGGCGATCTTCTTCGTGCCGGTGTTCTTCGTGGTGGTACGCCGCCGCTTCAGCCGCAAGAATGAAGATGTTGAGCATAGTCACCCGGTAGAACGTCACTGATACCGGTTTCACCTGATAAAAAGGCCGCATTTGCGGCCTTTTTTCTTTCTGATTAAAATCAGAAATTACGCTTATTGCGGTTTTGTATATTTTCCGCCATCGTGAAAAGGCATATCATAATTAACTGAAAATTTAACAGGCGAATTTAGAATTTTTTTATTTCTATTTCTTCGCATACATTATTAGGAACATTCCTGGTTTTTTGTGCAAGAGAGAGAGAAGTCTGAATCTGGACATCTAATGGCGTTAAGCTAACTCAATGAAACATAAGGAAGCCCTGAAAAAATAAGGTTATCGGGATAAAAAAATGCCGGCCCGAACGCACATTTGCGTAGAGGATCGCAGAGGCCGCTTTTAATTGTAATTTTTCGTAATAGCGCGGTGAAATCTTGATCAGAGTGGCTTATAGTTAGAGATATCAGGAACACAGCACCCGCGTGGCTAAGTGAGTTGTATCCATCCCGACAATGTTGTTCGGTGAGTAAGAAATCACTCAAAAGGGGATGCGCTATGGACGAGTACTCGCCAAAAAGGCATGATATCGCGCAGTTGAAATTTCTCTGCGAATCCTTGTACCATGACTGTCTTGCCAATCTTGATGAAAGTAACCATGGGTGGGTTAACGACCCCACCTCGGCCATCAATTTGCAGCTTAATGAGCTGATAGAGCATATCGCCACCTTCGCACTTAATTATAAAATTAAGTACAATGAAGATAATAAGCTGATTGAGCAAATTGATGAATATCTGGATGACACCTTTATGTTGTTCAGCAGTTACGGCATTAACGCACAGGATTTGCAGAAATGGCGTAAATCAGGAAATCGGCTATTCCGTTGTTTCATCAATGCAAGTCGAGCTAATCCTGTTAGCCTTTCCTGTTAAAATTATTACAATGACTAAGGTGAATTTATGTCTGAAAAACCATTAACCAAGATCGATTATTTGATGCGCTTGCGACGTTGTCAGTCACTGGACACGCTTGAACGTGTTATCGAAAAAAATAAATATGAGCTTTCTGATAACGAACTGGCTGTATTTTACTCAGCAGCGGATCATCGCCTGGCCGAGTTAACCATGAATAAGCTTTACGACAAAATACCGTCTTCCGTATGGAAATTTGTCCGTTAATTTTTGTACCTGGCTGTAGAGTGTCTACGTCAATGTTAGTGGGATTCCCTTTCGCGTTACGCCCCCCTGTGTGACACACAGGTCCCCGTGTGAAGAATCACTCACAACAATGTTGTGACTATCGTCACACCTGCCTTTTGGGAACGTTCCCTTTATGTTGAATTCCTTTTACCTTAAGGTCATCAACAAATGCTGAGAGGTTCCCATGAGTGAAGAAAAACGAAAGATGATTGCGGGCGAGCTGTATCGCCCTGGCGATGAAACGCTACGGGCCGATCGGTTGCGCGCGCGTCATCTGCTGCATCGTTATAACCACACCGCACCTGATGAGAAAGCAGAACGCACGGCCTTGCTGAAGCAACTGCTGGGGCAAAGCGAAGGCGCATATATAGAGCCGAGCTTTCGGTGTGACTATGGCTACAACATTTTTCTGGGCAACGATTTTTACGCCAACTTTGACTGCGTGATGTTAGACGTCTGCCCTGTCCATATTGGCGATAACTGTATGCTTGCACCGGGCGTGCATATCTATACGGCCACCCACCCGCTGGATCCGACAGAGCGTAATAGCGGGGCTGAATATGGCAAACCGGTGACCATCGGCAACAACGTCTGGATTGGCGGACGCGCGGTAATCAACCCTGGCGTGACGATCGGCGATAACGCGGTGATCGCCTCCGGCGCAGTCGTGGTTAAAGACGTTCCGGCGAATGCCGTGGTGGGCGGTAACCCGGCGAAGATCATTAAGATGCTGTAAGCCTGCCAGACGTAACTGTTATGGCTTTTCACCCCATAACTGTTACTTTCCTCCCCCCGGCCGCTCCCCTAAAATGAGCAGATCCCCTGTATTTTCACGATTCATGAAGGCAAAAAATGACAGAGATACAGCGCCTGCTCACCGCCACCATCGACGATCTCAACACCCGTGAAAAGCGCGACAATCGCCCGCGCTTTAGCATCAGCTTTATCCGCAAACATCCGGGACTGTTTGTTGCCATGTACGCCGCCTGGCTGGCCACGCTGGTTGTCATGATGACCTCCGCAACGCTTGCCGACTCGGTCTGGCTTCTGGTGGTGCTCTTTGTGGTGTTTAACGCGTTCTTCTTTTTTGACGTTAATCCGCGCTATCGCTATGAAGATATCGACGTGCTTGATTTCCGGGTCTGCTATAACGGCGAATGGTATAACACGCGCTATGTGCCGTCGGAGCTGATCGACAACATTCTTCATTCGCCGTCGGTCGATATCAGGCAAAAAGAGCAGCTGCAAAAAATGGTCTCGACCAAGGGACAGCTCTCTTTCTACGACGTGTTCACCCTTTCCCGCCCCGCTGCTGCACAATCAGCTGCTGTAAACGCCTGACTGCGGGTGTGAACTGCGAGGCAGAGGTATTACCGTACCCCAGCACCAGGCCGGTTTGCCCCTGCTTCGTCTCAAGGTAGTATCCGCTCAGCGCCGCCGGTGCCAGCTGGAAGGCTCTCGCCTGCTGGGCTATTTCGCTGTCGTCGATGCCCTCAATCGCCACGGTAAGATGCATCCCCCCCTCTCCCGCCAGTACGCCATGTTCAACGTGCAGTTCAGCGCTTAGCGTCTCGCGAAGCTGTCGGTAGCGTTTGCGGTAGAGCCTGCGCATCGCCGCAAGATGCCGCGCATAATGCCCCTCCTCAATAAACAGCGCCAGCGTGCGCTGCTCGGCGCGATGACCGCCGCGCAGCAACGAGCCGATAGCGTGTCCCGTGGCCCTTGCCAGCGCAGGCGGGAGAACCATAAAACCAATCCGCAGCGACGGAAAAAGCGTTTTACTGAACGTCCCGAGATAAACCACCGGCGCGTTTTTTATCATCCCGAGCATTGCCGGAACCGGCTCACCGGCGTAACGAAACTCGCTATCGTAATCATCCTCAATGATCCACGCCTTGTGGTGCTGCGCCAGCGCAAGCAGCGCCAGGCGCCGGCGCGCGCTAAGCACGCTCCCGTAGGGAAACTGATGGGAAGGCGAGGTAAAAATCAGCGACGGGGCAGGCGCGGGCTGTGCTTCCCAGCGCATTCCCTCGTCGTCCACCGGCATACCCACCATCCTTAAGCCGGATTTGGCAAACGCGCTTTTTGCTCCGGCATAGCCGGGGTTCTCCACCCAGGCGACGTCGCCTGGCTCGCTGAGCAGTTGGGTGCAGAGGTTAACGCCCTCCAGCGCCCCCTCGGTGATGACTATCTGGCTGGCCTCGCAGTTAATCCCGCGAGAAAGGGCCAGGTGACGGGCGATGGCCTCGCGCAACGCCGGTTCACCCGCCGGGTCGCCATAGCCCAGCAGGGCGCTGCCCTCCTCCCGCAAGACGCGATCGTACAGGCGTCGCCACAAAGGCAGCGGGAAATAATTGATAGCGGGCGTGCCGGGGGTCAGTGCCATAACCGGCGTGTCGCGGGGCGTGGGTGTCGGCAGCAGGGTCACACGTTTTGCAAGCGTGACCGCAGGCTCGGGTAAATCCCTGGCGATAGCGCGGGGAGCCAGCTGCGCCACGCGCGTTCCCTGACGGTTACGCAGCAAATACCCTTCGAGCGTGAGCTGCTCCAGGGCCGCATTGACGGTGTTGCGCGAAAGGTGAAGCTGCTGCGCAACGGTGCGTGAGCCCGGCAGGCGGCTATCGGCGCGCAGCCTGCCGCCCAAAATCGCCTCCCGCAGCGTCAGATACAGGGTGCGCTGCAGCGTCTCGTCTTCACGCGTGTCGAGCGCATCCCTAAACAGGGCATGAAATTCATCGCCAGGTATATTCATTTTTCTCTCCCGTGGTACCACGAAAACATAACTCAGTGGTGCTTTTTAAGGAACCAAAACTTATCTACTCTGAGGGTCTACTGACGATGACGGGGAAAACAATGAATACAATCAATGCGTTTGGACAACCGATGGGCGATGCACTGGAAGACTGGCAGCCACGCCCCCATCCAGAGCGAGTGGTACTGACGGGCCGCTATTGTCGGCTTGAACCTTTATGCGTCGGGCACGCACAGGCGCTGTTTTCCGCCTATCAGCTGGCGGAAGATACGCGCAGCTGGACGTGGCTGCTGCGCGAACCCGATGCCACCGCCGACGCGTTTGCCGGTTGGGTCGAAAGCGTCTGTGAGCTCTCTGATCCCATGCATTTCACGGTGATTGATAATCAGACCCAGTCTCCGGTCGGCACGCTGGCGCTGATGCGTATCGATCCCGCCAACGGGGTTGTCGAAGTGGGTCATGTGCATTTTTCACCGCTGCTCTGCCGCACGGTAATGTCCACCGAAGCGCACGCTCTGCTGATGCGTTATGTCTTTGATACGCTGGGCTATCGACGCTACGAATGGAAGTGCAACAGCCTTAACGAGCCATCCCGCAAAGCGGCGCTGCGTCTGGGCTTTCAGTATGAAGGACGCTTTCGTCAGGCGCTGGTCACGAAAGGCCATAACCGGGATACTGACTGGTTTTCAATCATTGATAAAGAGTGGCCCGGGCTGGTGGCCGCCTTTGAGAAATGGCTTGCCACCGACAATTTCAGCGCCGATGGCAAGCAGATAAGATCCCTGGAAAAGTGGCGAGATGCGCGCCTCTAACGCCGTTTTTTGCGTCCCTGTACCGCTTTAAAGCGCGGGTTAGATTTGCAAATAACGTACAGACGTCCCTTGCGTTTGACGATCTGACAGTCGGGATGGCGCTGTTTGGCGCTGCGCAGCGAGTTAAGTACCTGCATGGTTAACCTCGCTTCGCATTAAGAAAGCCGCCAAAACGCTTGCGGAAGCGTGCTGCGCTGCCGTCCGTCGAGAACGTTTTTTGCTTACCGGTATAAAATGGATGCGATTTTGAAGAGACCTCGATGGTGATATACGGATAGGTTTCACCGTCGAGTTCAATTTCGCGGTCCGTTTTGATGGTCGAACCGACCTTAAAGTATTCGTTGGCACTGGTGTCATGAAACACAACGGTGCGATAGGCAGGATGGATATTTGGTTTCATCGTGGACTCTTCATGTATTGTTATAACATAACAAAATGATATCCGAGCGCTGGCGCAAAAACAACCCTCAATCACGCATCACGTTGACAGCGATCTGTCCTGCATCCCCTTTTCTGAGCTAAAATCAATCGCTTTGACGCGCTATACGGTATTATTTGACGATAACGTCTTTCTCTTCTGAAGGGCTTACTCAGCGCCCCGGAGCGGGCATATGAGGAAGGATACAACCGCATGAGAACCCGACATCTGGTCAGTCTGGTAACAGGTATACTGATTTTTTCGGTGCTGGTCCCCATTTGCCTCAGCATCTGGCTGGCGCACCGACAGGCGGAAGAGAAATTTGTGGACGCGCTCGACGGTTATGCATCGCGCGTGCTGCTGCGCACGGATAAAGTGGTTGAGCAGGCGAAAGACGCGCTTTCACAGCTTCAGACCCTGCCCTATCCCCCGTGCAGCCGTCTGCATCTGCGTGAAATGCGGCGGGTTGCCTTCTCCTTACGTTATATCCAGGAAGTGATTTACGCTGAGAACCTGAAGCCACGCTGCTCCTCTCTGGAACAGACCAGCGCCGCCGCCCCCTTTCCACCGCCAATACGCACCACGCATGATGGCTATGACGCCTGGCTGACCACGCAAAACGATCTGGGCTTTAATCACTACATGGCGGTGATGGGAAAGGGAAATTATCTGGTGATGATCGATCCTGAATCGCTGGTCGATGTGATCCCCTTTGGTGCCGTGCGTATGGATGCGGCTCTGATTGGTCACGATAATCACATTGTCTTTGCCAGCAGCGACACGCTCGAGCCGCAGATTCGTCATCAGCTGGAAACGCTGAGGCCTGCACGTTTGCAGTTCAACGGTTCGATGTACGTTGCGAAATCGGTTCCCGACCTGGGCGTTACGGTGGTGACGTGGGCGGCGTTAAAACCGCTGGAAGCGTCCTGGCACCGGCAGCTTCTTGTCTGGCTTCCCTTCGGGATACTGGTCAGCCTGCTCGCGGCGCTGTTTGTCCTGCGGATCCTGCGCCGTCTTCAGTCTCCGAAGAACCGTCTGC
Organism: Enterobacter cancerogenus; assembly: GCF_019047785.1. Lineage (NCBI taxonomy): Bacteria > Pseudomonadati > Pseudomonadota > Gammaproteobacteria > Enterobacterales > Enterobacteriaceae > Enterobacter > Enterobacter cancerogenus. The sequence continues at coordinate 1,566,094 of NZ_CP077290.1, forward strand.
AGGATGCCCTTAACAGCCGCGATTTTGTGGTTCACTACCAGCCTATTGTGGACCTGGACAGCGGTAAAGTCGTCGGTGCCGAAGCGCTGAGCCGCTGGCCCCAGCCTGACGGCAGCAGCCTGTCACCGGATATCTTTGTGCCGCTGGCCGAGCAGACGGGCCTTATTTCACAGCTGACCCAACTGGTTATCGAAAAGGTGTTCGAGGACATGGGCCACTGGCTTCATCTGCATCCTGACCAGCATATTTCGATTAACCTTGCGCCTGCGGATTTGACCTCAGGCAAGATCCCCCCGCTGCTGCACAGCCTGCTGAACAAATGGGAGGTTCATCCCCGGCAGATAGCCCTGGAGCTGACCGAACGCGGCTTTGCCGATCCCACCGTCAGCGCCCCGGCCATCGCCGCATTCCGCCGTTCAGGGCATGCTATCTATATCGATGATTTTGGTACCGGCTACTCCAGCCTGAGTTATTTGCAGGATCTGGACGTCGATACGCTCAAGATCGACAAATCCTTTGTCGATGCGCTGGAGTACAAAAACGTCACGCCGCACATCATCGAAATGGCAAAATCGCTGAAGCTGGCGATGGTTGCGGAAGGGATTGAAACAGAAGGCCAGCTTGCGTGGCTGCATCGTCACGGCGTGCAGTATGGACAAGGCTGGTACTACAGCAAGGCGCTGCCAAAGATGGAGTTTATTCTGTGGGCCGAACGCAATCTCGACCCGCCTCAGCCTGAGTAAGTGCGGCCACGCTGGGTGGCCGCGTCGTGCAGGTTAACGGTCGCGTTGTTGCCAGCTAAAGCTATAGCGCAGCTGGCGGTGTTGCAGGATAAATTCCGGTGACACGCTCGGGCTCCACGAATCATCGCCCCCCACGCCCATATGGAAAGCATCGAGGCTCAGCCAGCAGCCCGGCTCATCGCGCAGCAAATGCTGGTGCGTTGTCTCACGAAGCTGCTTCTGGCTATGACGGCTGACGGAGAAGTGGAAACGCCCCCGCAGCGCGTGCGCGCCGAAATCCAGTTCGCGCGTGTCGCAGCGCAGGCCGTTTTCCGTCGGGAAGATGTACGGCGTCTGCATGGCGTGCAGCGGTAACGTCCAGCGCCCCTGCTGTGCCGCCAGCTTACGGTCCGGGTAGTTTTCCAGCGGTCCTGACCCCAGCCACTGTACGGTTTCAGGCGTCTGCGCAAGCTGAACGCTCAGGCCAATCCGCGCCGGCTCGGGAATATCCGCCGCAACCTGCACCTGGACCTCGCCGTGCAGGATGCCTTCATCATCAATCCGCCAGACCTTGTGACTCAGGAATAACCCCTTGCCGCGATGCTCCCAGACATGACGCGTGGTCACGACCGCCTCGCCAGCCCGTTGTTCCGCCTCGCAGTGCAGCAGGCGCGGGGTAACATCGTACATTCCCGCCGCCTTCCAGCGCTCGACCCAGGCATTCGGATCGATGCGCGTGGCTTCGCTGACGCCGATATCGTTATCCAGCGGGGCACGCGTAAAGTTATCCGTCAGCGGCGTGAGCAGCGTTTCCGCACCACGGTTCCGCCACCCGGACAGGTGCCCTGAGACGCGATCAAACAGCCACTGCTGATGCCGGTGCGTAATTTCAAGTCGATCATCGCGCGTCACCAGAACCGGCGCACTGCCTTTGGGTTTTGACGGCGGGATGTACAGCGGAGCCGCAAGCGGCCACTGATCCCAGGCGCAACGATGGTTTTCCCGTGACCATGGCGTCGCCCGCGGCTGGACGACCTCAACGTTAAGCCAGACCTCGCCCGGCGACGCGGTTAGCGCAGGCTGGTCGATCGCCAGACGCTGCGTGCCCTGCGGCGCGATGCACAGCGCTATCTCGCCGGAGGCCAGCACCTCGCCATCACGCGCAATGGACCACCTCAGATGCTCATTATCGGTGTCGCGGAACAGATAATCGCTTTGCACCTCAACCACCAGCGGGGAGGTGCTCGCCAGCCTGAACGTGAAGAATTGCTGGGCGCGCTGGGCCTCATACAGCGCCGGATGCGGAGTACGATCCGGAAAAACCAGCCCGTTCAGGCAAAACTGCCGGTCGTTTGGCTTATCGCCGAAATCGCCGCCGTAGGCCCAGAACGCGTTACCGTTTTCGTCTTTTTTGGTCAGCGCCTGGTCAACCCAGTCCCAGACAAACCCGCCCTGCAGGCGCGGATGGTCACGAAACGCCTGCCAGTATTTGGCGAAGCCACCGAAGCTGTTGCCCATCGCATGGGCGTATTCGCAGAGGATCAGCGGACGCGTTTCATCCGGCATACCGATCCATTTCTTAATCGACCACTTAGGAACCGCCGGGAACGGCTGATCGCAATCAACGCGGGCGTACATCGGGCACACAATATCCGTCGCCGTCGTGTTTGCCCCGCCGCCTTCATACTGCACCGGACGCGTCGGATCGGTGGTTTTGATCCAGCGATACAGCGCATCGTGGTTGGCCCCATGCCCGGACTCATTGCCCAATGACCAGATGATGATCGACGGGTGGTTGCGATCGCGCTGCACCATGCGGGTCACGCGCTCGCTCATGGCGGGAAGCCAGCGCGGATCGTCAGCGAGGCGGCTCATCGGCACCATGCCGTGCGTTTCGATATTGGCCTCGTCGACCACGTACAGCCCATAGCGATCGCACAGGGAGTACCACAGCGGATGGTTCGGATAGTGCGAGCAGCGTACGGCATTAAAATTGTGCTGCTTCATCAATTCAATATCGCGGCGCATTGTGGCTTCATCCATCACCTGCCCTCGCTCAGGGTGGTGTTCATGGCGGTTCACGCCGCGGATCAACAGCGGTTTGCCGTTTAGCTTCAGCAGACCGTTGCTGATTTCAACCCGACGAAAGCCGACATCGCAGGCCTCCACCTCCAGCACCTTGCTCTCACTATCCTGGAGCGCAAGCGTCAGACGATACAGCTCGGGGGTTTCCGCGCTCCAGAGGGCGGGAGCATCGACAGGCATCGACACCGTCAGCCGCTCATCCCAGCGGCCACGTTCATCCACGATAGCGGAGCCAGGACGCTGGCAGGCGCTGGCGCACGGTTCGCCGTTGCGCCACAGCGTTAACGCCACGCTGCAATCCGCATAGCGGGCACCGGCCAATGCGACGTCAACCTTCAGCACCGCGCGGTCACACTCGGCGTTCAGATCGGTCGCCACGGTATAATCGGCAATCTGCGTCCCGGGCTTATGCAGCAGCGTCACGTCGCGGAAGATACCGCTCATGCGCCACATATCCTGGTCTTCGAGATAGCTCCCGTCGCACCAGCGTAACACCATCACCGCCAGGCGGTTTTCCCCGGGACGCAGCGCGGTGGAGAGATCAAACTCAGCGGGCAGGCGGCTGTCCTGTGAATAACCGATCCACTCCCCGTTGCACCACAGATGAAACGCCGAATTCACGCCATCGAAGATGATGCGGGTTTGACCGCTTTCCAGCCAGGCGTCATCCGGAGTAAATGTGAGCGAGTAACAACCCGTGGGGTTTTCAGCCGGAACGAACGGCGGATTGACGGCGATAGGGTAAGTGACGTTGGTGTAGATGGGCGTATCGAACCCCTGCATCTGCCAGTTAGACGGCACGGGCATCGCGACGGCATCAGGCAGTTCGTCCGTCACCCACGCCTCGGGAACCTGCTCAGGGGCCGGGAACAGTGCAAACCGCCATTCGCCGTTCAGTGACCGCCTGCCCGGCGAATATTCGTCCTCTCTGGCGCACCGCTCGTCGCGCCAGCTATGAAGCGGCGCATGGGCCGCCAGACGATTCCACCGCGTAACGCCGGGATTTTCCCAGTCCCGACGCGCCAGAAGTGCGCTGAGGGTCAGCGGCTGTATATTGGACATAATAACCTCGTTGCGAAGCGCTCACAATTTTAGTCAACATGCCCTGGCAACATGCGGGGGTAAAGCACCTGACGGCAAGGAAGCGGGCCAGATCACAAAAGATCTACCCGCGCGCGATTTTCTCGGCCAGCACGGCCAGGCTTCTTAGCTGCCGGGCCAGATCTTCACGTTCGGCCTGCAAAGGCGCGCGCGGGGCGCTGGACTGTCGGGTAATCAGGGTGACGGGAAGCTGCTTCTGCCAGCGCGTTTCGCCCCGCGTCGGGGCCAGCAGCCACTCCACGCTTTGCTCGCCCGCCTCGCGGAAGGCCTGACGTATGGTGGTGAGCGGGGGCGTGAACCAGGCGCTGTCGGCCGTGTCATCAAACCCCACGATCGCGATCTGTCCGGGGACGGCAACCCCCTTTTCTGCACAGGCGCGTATCACGCCCAGCGCCATCTGATCGTTTGCCACAAGGATGGCCTCGGGCAATTCCGCGCCCGATAACAGCTGATGGCCTTTTTCGTATCCCGAAGCAGCACTCCAGTCGCCGCAGGCTTCGCCAGCAGGCTGAAGACCCGCCTGCGCCAGCACGTCGCGCCAGCCCGCGAGACGCGCCTTCGCCGAGACGGCATCGTTGGGCCCGCTGAGCAGCGCAATCCGCCGGTGTCCGAGGGCAAGAAGATGCTCAGCCCCGAGTCGCGCGCCCTGCCCGGCATCAAAGACCAGACTGTTAACCTCTGCAGAAGGGGCAACATCAAGGAACAGAATCGGCACAGGCGAGGCCATCGACTGCAACAATTCCGCGTACGGATCGTCGAGCGGAACGTTGACCAGCAGCGCATCCACGCGCTGCGCCAGTAACTCCTGCAGGGCGGCCTGACACTGCTCAGGGCGTTCAACCATCGAAATCAGTACGCTCGCCCCCTGCTCGCCCGCGCGGGATTTTACCGCCGAGGCAATTTGTGACGGGGCGTGGAGGGCAAGGTCGGTGGTTATCAGCCCCAGCGTGCGGGTGCGCTTTCCGGCCAGCTGCTGCGCCCCGCGGTTCGGGACGTAATGCAGCTCCGCCATGGCCCGCAGGACCTTTTCCCGCGTCCGGGCAGAGACATGCTCTGCCTCGTTAATGACGCGGGACACCGTCTGATAAGAAACCCCCGCAAGGCGGGCTACGTCATAAAGGGTGATCGCTTTCATGCACTCTGACATCGTTAAAAAAGATGCCGCTATTCTGGCACATCGGCCTTATGAATACCTGTGAGCGCTTCGCATTATTACACCACCCGCGCGGGCTTACCTACTCGCGGCTTCTGGCGAAACCACGGCATACAGAGCTGAATGAGCGGGCCAATGGATAATGCGTACAGCACCGTGCCGACACCAAAGGTTCCGCCCAGCGCGATGCCAATCACCAGCACCGAGACTTCAATCACCGTGCGCACCACCCGGATTGACCAGCCAAACCGCGCATGCATACCGGTCATCAGCCCGTCACGCGGGCCTGCGCCAAAGCCCGCGCCGATATACATCCCGGTTGCAAGGGCATTCACCACGATGCCAGCCACCAGCAGGGCGATACGGATCGGCAGCGACGTCAGTTCCGGGATCAGCGCCATTGAAGCATCCGCCGCCAGGCCAATACAGATCACGTTGCTGATCGTCCCAAGCCCGGGCAGCTGCCGAAGCGGGATCCACAGCAGCAGGACCGCCGCCCCGGTCAGGATGATCACCGTACCGATGGTCATTCCCAGCTGAAGCGCGACCCCGAGGTGAAACACATCCCACGGATCGACACCCAGATCCGAACGGATAAACATCGCGGTCGACAGGCCATACAGCCCCAGCCCGATATAAAGTTGAACCAGACGACGTACCATTATTTGCTCTCTACAAAGAATCAGGCGTTCATCATGGCGGAAAATGGCACTATGATTAATGTCCAGTTTTCAAATAGTGGACTGCATATGTCATCACGCCGCTTCGGCAGCCAGTCTTTAGTGCGCCTGTTAGGCCACTGGCAGCAACCCTCCTCACGCACCCCGCTCTGGCGACAGTTGGCTGATGCGTTACGTCTGCTCATTCTTGACGGCAGGCTGGCGCTCAATACGCGCCTGCCGGGGGAGCGCGAACTGGCGACCTCGCTTAACGTCAGCCGGACAACCATCAGCAGCGCGCTGGCGCATCTGCGGGAAGAAGGCTACCTGGAAAGCCGCCACGGCAGCGGCTCGCGCGCGATCCTGCCGGACACCCGCGCCGTTCCGACGCTTTCCACCGCAAGCGTCGCGCTTGATCTGTCAACGGCCGCCCTCAGCGCCGGGCCTGAACTTCACCAGGCCTACACCCATGCGCTGACGGCCATCGCCCAGCACCTGACCTTAACCGGATACGATCAGCTGGGGTTACCTGCCCTGCGCGAAGCTATCGCGGCACGTTACACCGCGCGGGGGCTACCCACCCGTGCGGATGAGGTGATGGTGGTCAACGGTGCGGTTAGCGGCTTTGCCCTGGTATTGCGCATGATGACCGGCCCCGGCGACCGCGTGGTGGTGGATCATCCGACGTACCCGCTGGCGATAGCCGCCATTCAGGGCGCGCTGTGCAGGCCGGTCGGCGTCTCGCTGCCTGAAACCGGCTGGGACACCGACGGTTTTGCCGCCACGCTTGCGCAAACCGCGCCGCGTCTGGCGTACCTGATGCCGGACTTCCATAACCCGACCGGACGCTGCATGGATAACGTAACGCGCCAGGCGATAGCCGATATTGCCGCCAAAACCCGCACTCCGCTGGTGGTGGACGAAACCATGGTCGATCTGTGGTTCGATGCCCCGCCGCCACCGCCGCTGGCCGCGTTCAACCCCGAGGCCACGGTCATTACGCTCGGTTCGGCAGGAAAAAGTTTCTGGGGAGGATTGCGGCTCGGGTGGATCCGCGCGTCGTCGCGAACGATTGCCACCCTCGTTCAGACTCGCGACACGCTGGATTTGGGCTCTCCCCTGCTGGAACAGCTGGCCACGGTGTGGCTTATCGAAAACAGTGAGACTTTTCTGCCCGCACGCCGGGCCATGCTGGCGAAACGCCGCGACCGCTGCGGCGAGCTGTTGCGCGAGCATTTTCCGCAGTGGACCTTCAATGAAGCGGAGGGCGGGCTTTCCTACTGGGTTGAGTTGCCCGGCATGCTGGCAACACAGCTTGCCGCCCGGGCGGAGGCGCTGGGCATTAATCTGGGAACAGGTACGCGATTCGGGCTTTCAGGGGCCTTCGACCGCTATCTCCGTATGCCCTTTTCACTCGATTCGGCGGAGCTTGAGCAGGCGCTGCTGAGAATTAAGCCGCTGTGGCTGGCGCTAAACGGCACCACGCCGCCCGTGAAGCAAAGCCCGGTATAATTGGTTAAGCGAAGCGGATAATAAAAACTGCTGACTGTCATGCAACAGTCAGCAGTTTTCACAGGTCAGGATTTAGTGCTGAGGAGGAATAGGGAAACCTTTCAGTGAAATAACGAAACTTTCACCTTCTTTCTTTATTTTTGCGCCGGTGTCGCACCAGTCAGACGCAATACGAAAGAACTCATCACTTTCCACATTCCAGCCAAGACGAACATGTTTTACATAGCCTGAACGCAACAGATCGCAGGCCTCTTTGTAGTCACTGGCAGTCGAGGGTTGTTGTTTCATTTTCTCTTCTTCAGAAGTTTACGTAGGGCTTTGATTTCTTTAGGAGTAAAAGGAGAAACGCTCTCTTCTTCCGTATGCTGATTATCAATATCCTCTTCCGATACTCCCGCCTCTTCTACCGCTTCGAATGCCAGCAGTAGCAGTTTCTCTGTGGTCACGCTCAGGTTCTCATTATTCACTTCGGCATAGTGGCGAAGTCTTTCTTTTAGCGCTTCATCAATTTTAACGTTTAATACCGCAGTAGCCATAATGGTTACATCCCTTCGCAATAAGTTATTTATTTAATACACGAAGTTGTAAGTCTTATCCAGATATATATTTTTTGCTTATGACAGAAAAAAGACGCCCAATAATAAAATGCCAGTCTATTATTACAGGTTTATGACAATATTATTTCAGGGGAATGAAAGATATATTACATGGCAAAATTTAGGCTTAATAAATGTGTGGATTAATTCCGTTTCCAGGGTCAACGCGACAGGGAGGAAAGAGTGAGAATGTCTGGAGAGCAGAAATGGGTGGGGGCCCTGCCAGCTACATCCCGGCACACACGTCGTCTGCCCTGGCTGCTTCCTTCCGGACCTGACCTGGTGAACAGAGTAGCGTTGCGGGAGAACCAACAGAGCCCCCATTGAGAGCGTTGATAACCAACGCGCTGGCGCATTATCCCCATGCAGCACCCTAATTGCAAGCCGCCCGCAACTGGATGGTGGTTTATTGCGCAAACTTCCCTTTAATATCAGGTATTATCTCCTTTTCAGGCCTCTGAACGCCAGAATCGCAATTCCGACAGGAGCAGTAATGGACAGACACGACTCTTTCCCGCAGCGCGTGTGGCAGATTGTGGCCTCCATCCCGGAGGGGTTTGTCACCACCTATGGCGATGTCGCCAGGCTGGCGGGATCACCGCGTGCTGCGCGACAGGTAGGCGGCGTGCTTAAACGTCTGCCGGAAGGCAGCACGCTTCCGTGGCACCGGGTGGTGAACCGCCACGGCGCCATCTCGCTCACGGGGCCGGATTTACAGCGTCAGCGTCAGGCGCTGCTCGCAGAAGGGGTACAGGTGTCAGGAAAAGGGCAGATTGATATACAGAAGTATCGCTGGCGCTATTAGCGCCCTCTCCCGAAAGAGAGGGCGAAAGGCCGATTAAAGCTGGGTAGGAGGGTTTGTTGGCATCGCAGGCTGATTTGCCTGCGGCGCGACCGGCACGGCGGTCTGCTGGACAGGCACCAGCGTCAGGTCGGCTTTGGTGCCGCCTTTGTTGATCACTTCCTGAACCGTATCAGTGATAAAGACCAGCTTATCGTTGATCGTCACCGCGGCACTCAGCAGGATACGCGCGTTAGGCTGAACCTCTGACGGGTTAAACGGCAGCACGAAGCTGAACGGCGCCTGTTTACCCTCGGTACGTACCGCACGCTGTGCCAGCACCTTAGACGGGGCATCGGCCATAGACGCGTCGGAAAGCGTAACCGTCAGGACTGCATCAGGCGGTAAAGCCACTTTCTGACGGATCCATACCGTACCAGAAACATTCGGCTGCTTAATGGTTTGCTGCGAAAGTGTACTTACTCCACCCGGGGTAGCGGTTGGAACGGCTACATCGGCGCTCTTATCGGCACAGGCTGATAGCGCAACCGCCATCGCAAGACCACTTAGCATAGGCACGAGTTTCATTGAAGTCTCCTTATCATCAATGCACCAGCGGGATCGATCCCATCCGATGTCGTTTACATTCACATAACGTTTTTAAGTGTGGCACAAATCACTGATTAATGCCTAATTTTGACTGGATATTCAGACTAATCTACCCATCGGACCACTTAGATTTCTGCGTTATACTCAGCGTATCTTTCGCCACGGCGTTATATTGAGGACAATTATGAGTCAAGCACTGAACAATTTGCTGACGTTACTGAACCTGGAAAAAATCGAGGAAGGACTCTATCGCGGACAGAGCGAAGATTTAGGTTTACGCCAGGTCTTCGGGGGGCAAGTGGTTGGCCAGGCGCTGTACGCCGCAAAGGAAACCGTCCCGACGGACCGTCTGGTGCACTCCTTTCACAGCTACTTCCTGCGCCCGGGCGATAGCGCAAAACCCATTGTTTATGATGTTGAAGTCCTGCGTGATGGCAACAGTTTTAGCGCCCGCCGTGTGGCAGCCATCCAGCACGGCAAGCCGATCTTCTACATGACCGCCTCATTCCAGGCACCCGAACCGGGCTACGAGCATCAGAAGACCATGCCGCCAGCGCCTGCACCGGATGATTTGAAATCTGAGACGGACATCGCCCGCTCGCTGGCGCACCTGCTGCCGCCTCAGGCGAAAGAGAAGTTTCTCTGCGATAAGCCGCTCGAGATCCGCCCCGTCGAATTCCATAACCCGATGAAGGGCCACGTCGCCGAGCCAAAACGCCAGGTGTGGATCCGCGCCAACGGCAGCGTGCCGGAAGATTTCCGCGTGCATCAGTATTTACTGGGCTATGCCTCTGATTTTAATTTCCTGCCAGTCGCGTTGCAGCCGCACGGTGTTGGCTTCCTGGAAAAAGGGATGCAGGTAGCAACCATTGACCACTCCATGTGGTTCCATCGTCCGTTCGACATGAACGACTGGCTGCTTTACAGCGTGGAGAGTACGTCGGCATCCAGCGCCCGCGGGTTTGTGCGGGGCGAGTTCTATACCCAGGATGGCGTGCTGGTGGCCTCAACGGTGCAGGAAGGGGTAATGCGTAATCGCGGTTGACGTAAAAAAGCCGGGTGGCGGCTTCGCCTGACCCGGCCTACAAAAGCAAAATCACAGGCCCGGTAAGCGCAGCGCCACCGGGCAATGGACTCTGGTTACGCGTTATAAGCGTTCTCGCCGTGGCTGTTGACGTCCAGCCCTTCGCGCTCCTGCTCTTCCGGTACGCGCAGGCCCACGGTCATGTCCGCCAGCTTGTAGCCGATAAAGGCCACTACGCCAGACCACACCACGGTGATGGCAATACTTTCCAGCTGGACCAGCACCTGATGCATCATGGTCACGCCTTCCGCGTAGCCCACGCCACCGAGCGACGTTGAGGCGAAGATACCCGTCATGATACAGCCGATAATGCCGCAGACGCCGTGCACACCAAACACGTCGCAAGGATCGTCCACGCGCAGTACGCGCTTCAGGGCCGTAACGCCCCACAGACCGGCCAGACCCGCCACGATGCCGATCAGCAGCGCGCCGCCAACGCCCACGTACCCACAGGCCGGGGTAATACCAACCAGACCGGCAATCGCACCTGAACAGGCACCCAGCAGGGAAGGTTTACCGCGCACCGCCCACTCACCAAACACCCAGGAGAGGATTGCGCCCGCGGTAGCCACCACGGTGTTCACAAAGGCCAGCGCCGCGATTTCGTTAGCCGCACTTGCTGAACCGGCGTTGAAGCCGAACCAGCCAAAATAGAGAATTGCCGTACCGGTAAACACCATCGGCAGGTTATGCGGCTTGAATGCTTCTTTGCCAAAGCCCACACGTTTGCCGATCAGGTATGCGCCGACCAGGCCCGCCACCGCAGCGTTAATGTGCACAACGGTACCGCCCGCAAAGTCCAGCGCGCCGTGGGAGGCCAGCAGACCGCCGCCCCAGACCATGTGCGCAATTGGCACATAGGAGAGCGTCAGCCAGACCACCACAAAAATCAGCACCGCCGAGAAACGAATGCGCTCGGCCAGCGCGCCGACAATCAGCCCGACGGTGATACAGGCGAACGATCCCTGGAAAGCCACGTGAATATACTGGTAGAAGCTGCCCATTAAGGCGGTCAGCTCGATATTTTTCAGCATCGCCCAGTTGAAGTTACCAAAGAAGGCGTTGCCTTCCCCGAAGGCCAGCGAGTAGCCGTACACTACCCACAGCATGCAGACCAGCGCGAACGTCACGGCCACCTGCGTCAGCATAGAGAGGACGTTTTTGCCGCGGATCAGGCCGCCGTAAAACAGCGCAATGCCCGGGATAGTCATGAACAGCACCAGCGCGGTGCAGATCATCATAAAGGCGTTATCTGCTTTGTCTGCCACAGCAGGGGCAGCCATGGCGAGGCCCGGCAGCAGCGCCAGTGACCCCAGACCCGTTTTAATCGTTGCTATCTTCATTTTCTCGATCCCTATCACTGTATGCAGGCGTTAATTAAAGAGCCGCTTCGTCGTTTTCGCCGGTACGGATGCGAATGACGCGCTCCAGTTCAGCAACAAAAATTTTGCCGTCGCCAATTTTGCCGGTATAGGCAGCTTTGCTAATAATATCAATCACTTCATCAAGCTGATCGTCTGCGATTGCGACATCAATCTTCACTTTTGGCAGGAAGTTAACGCTGTACTCCGCGCCGCGATAAAGCTCGGCATGCCCTTTCTGACGCCCAAAGCCTTTCACTTCGGTGACCGTCAGCCCCTGAATACCCATGGAAGACAGGGCTTCACGCACGTCCTCAAGTTTGAATGGTTTAATAATCACCGTAACGAGCTTCATAAATCCCCTCCAGTCAGAATTCGGTATTGGCCGTAGCTGCACGAAGAGGCTATTGCAAGCGGTATGCCAGAATTGAAAAAGCGAGGAAAAAGCGGCGCGGTGAACGCAGGACGGGGATTGTCATTTAACAGGCGAAAAAAAACGCACCATGGCAGTGCACGGTGCGTTTCATTTTTGCACCAACGGATATGCCCGTCGGCGCAATGCCTGATTATGGTGCATCAGGCGTTCAGGGACGCTTCCTCACGGGTGCTGGCGGCCAGCTCTTCACCGGCCAGTTGCAGCTGATACATCTGCCAGTAGCGCCCTTTCGCTTCGAGCAGCTCTCTGTGCGTGCCGCGCTCCACAACCTGTCCACGGTGCAGCACCAGAATAATGTCAGCATCCACAATCGTTGAAAGACGGTGGGCGATCGCCACCAGCGTCGTACGATCGCGTACGGCCGCCAGCGCCTGCTGGATCGCCTGTTCGGTGCCGGAATCAATGCTCGCCGTGGCTTCATCCAGAATCAGCACCTGCGGCGTGTCGATTAACACCCGCGCCAGCGCCAGAAGCTGTTTTTGCCCAACGGACAGATTGTTGCCCTGCTCGCCCAGTTTGGTGTTGATCCCGTCGCTAAACCCCCGCGCCAGGTCTGCCAGCTGCACCTTTTCCAGCACGTCCCAGACCTGTTCCTGAGTAAAGGGTCGGCCGAGCGTCACGTTGGCGAAGAAGGTATCGGCCAGCACGACCGGATCCTGCTGCACCATTGCGACGCCCTTACGCAGCGTGTTGTGACTTAATGATGCGAGAGGACGCCCGTCGAGACGAATTTCTCCCTGCGTTAAGGGGTAGTAGCCCATCAGCAGGCTGGCGAGCGTGCTTTTGCCGCTGCCGGTATGCCCCACTAAGGCCACAAAGCCGCGCGACGGGATATCCAGGGTGATGTCCTGCAGCACCAGCCGGTCATCGCGATAGGCAAAGGAGACGTTATCAAAGGCAATGCTGCCGCTTTGCAGCGGGCGGTCATCATCACCGTAGGTCTGACGCGGTCTGTCCATCAGTTCAAAAACGCGTTCCCCGGCGACGACCGCCTGCTGGAGCATCGACTGCTGCGTGGTCAGCTCAATCAGCGGTTCGTTGAGGCGGCCAAGGTAGCTGATAAAGGCGTACAGCACCCCAACCTCAATGGTCCCCTGGGTTGTCAGGCCAAACAGCATCAGCAGACCACACAGCACCAGCGCCGAGAATAGGCTCAGCAGCGGGCGTAACAGAAAACCGTCGAGGCGCAGCGTCTGCATTCTCGCCATATAGTGCGAACGGCTGGCTTCCCCCATCCGCTCGCCAAAGCGCGCCTGCTGGCGGAACTGCTGAATAACGCTCATGCCGTTGATCACTTCGTTAAAGCCATCGTTGATGTCCGCCAGATAGGCGCGCACCCGGCGAACAATAGGCGTGCTGTAGCGCTGGTAGATAACCATTACCGTCAGGACGGCCGGGAAGATGGTTATCGCCACCAGCGCCATCCGCCAGTCGAGGCTAAACATCGCCACCAGCATCGCGCCAATCAGCGCCGCGCTTCGCAAGACGGTTGCGACCACGGTGACGTAAAGATCGCGGATCACCTCGGTATCGTTAGTCACGCGCGAGATCACCTGCCCGACCGGCTGGGTATCAAATTCGCTCAACGGCTGGCGCAGCGCCGCATCCATAACATCCGTACGCAGCTGCTGCACGACGCCAACGGCCGCGCGGTTAAATAGCAGCGACTGGGCATAGTGCAGCCCGGCCGCCGTTAACTGAAGCCCGATATAGGCCACGCCCAGTCCCGCCACCAGCCCCAGCGGCAGATCGCGTTTCGCCACCATATTATCGATGAAGTAGCTGATGAGTAGCGGACCGCTCACTTCGGCAATGGCCGCAATCCACAACAGCCCCACGGCAATGGACAGCGGTTTTCGCCACGGCGAACCGTAGGCCAGCAGGCGTTTTAGCGTCGGCCACTGGGCGGTAAATTTACGCATCAGACGCCTCCTTTTCCGGTTCCGGCGCATCGTCCAGCGCCGCCTCAAGCTGCTGATAGCGGTACATATCGCGATACCAGCCGGGCGATTCAGCCAGCTGCTCGTGCTGCCCGCGCTGAGCAATGTGCCCGTGCTGCAGCACCAGAATTTCACTGGCCTCCGTCAGCGCCGACAAACGGTGCGCGCTGATGATCACCGTGCGTCCTTCCCCCCACTCGCGCAGGTTGTGCAGGATCTGATGTTCCGTTCGGCCATCAACGGCGGAGAGGGCGTCATCAAGGATCAGGATCTCCGCGTTCAGGAGCAGCGCGCGGGCAATGGAGATACGTTGTTTTTGCCCGCCAGACAGCATAACGCCACGCTCGCCCACTTCCGTTTCGTAACCCTGCGGCAGGCGCAGAATATCCTCGTGAACGCTGGCTAAGCGCGCCACATGCTCAATGTCTTCCTGCGTCGCCGAAGGGCAGCCGAGGGCGATGTTATTGGCGATGGTGTCAGAGAATAAAAACGGCGTCTGGCTGACCACCGCCAGGCGACTGCGCCACTCGTCCAGCAGCAGGTTACTCAGCGGAAGAGAGTGGAAACGAATGTCCCCCTTTGTCACATCGAAATGGCGCTGGAGCAGCGACAGAAGCGTGCTTTTGCCGGACCCGGTCGGGCCGCAAATCCCCAGCATCTGACCCGGTTCAAGCGTAAAGGTGACGTTCTCAAGCACCGGATGTTCCGTCTGCGGATAGCGAAACTCGCGGATGTCCGCCTGCACGATGCCACGCCCCTGCGGAACCGCTTCGCTGCCGTCATTGACGACCGGCGCTTCAGCCAGCATGGCGCGGATACGGCTATAGGCCGCGCTACCGCGCTCCACGATGTTAAACATCCATGCCAGAGCCAGCATCGGCCAGATCATCAGCCCCAGATACATGGCAAAGCTGGTGAGTTGCCCGAGGGTCATCGTTCCCTGCACCACCATCCAGCTGCCGCCGCCAATGGCCAGCAGGTTCGCCATACCGATCGCGATATAAATTGTGGGATCAAACCGGGCGTCAATCCGCGCCACGCGCATGTTTTTCGCCCCGGTATCGGCGGCATCGGCGGCAAACAGGGCTGACTGACGGTCTTCCAGACCAAAGGCTTTGATCATCCTGATGCTGGTCATGCTCTCCTGCGTGCGGTCGTTCAGGGAGGAAAACGCCGCCTGCGCCAGCTTGAAGCGCTCATGCAGCTTTTCGCCGTAGCGGTTGATGGCGAGCGCCATCAGCGGCATCGGCAGCAGCGCGAGCAGGGTGAGCTGCCAGCTGATCTGGGTCGACATGACGATCAGAACCGCGCAGCCCATCACCAGGGAATCGACCAGGGTCAACACCCCTTCCCCGGCGGCGAAGACCACGCGGTCGACGTCATTGGTCGCGCGGGCAATCAGATCCCCGGTGCGATGGCGCAGGTAAAATTCAGGATGCTGGCGGCTCAGTTGGCGGTAAAAATCTTCGCGCAGCTCAACGGCCAGCTGATAGGACGCCCCGAACAGCAGCACGCGCCACACGTAGCGCAGCAGGTAGACAATAACCGCGGTCAGCACCAGCGTTCCCACCCACATCATCACCCGTGCGGCGGTGTAATGCTGCTCGGTCACGCCGTCCACGACGTATCCCACCACTTTCGGCGGGAGCAGCTGCAGAATGGCAATAATAATAAGCAGGCAGACTGCACCGAGGTAGCGTTGCCACTCCCGACGAAAGTACCAGCTCAATTGGGCAAATAATCGCACGCGGTTTGTTCCTGAAGGTATTGTATGAAGTTATTCAATAGGTAACGCAGTGGTGTATTTAATCTGTTCCATCGCGAAGCTGGAGGTGACGTCCGACAAGCCCGGCACGCTGTTGACCAGCCGCTTGTAAAAGTCGTCGTAGCGCTTCATGTCAGCCACCTGGACGCGCATAAGGTAATCGTACTCACCGGCCATGCGCCAGAAACCGAGCACCTCAGGCATATCTGAAACCTGGTTAACGAAACGGCAATACCATTCACTGCTGTGATGCTGCGTTTTTATCAGGACAAAGGCGGTCAGCCCCAGCCCCAGTTTTTCGGGATCCAGTAGCGCCACGCGCCCCAGCAGGACGCCGTCATCTTCCAGCTTTTTCAGGCGCTTCCAGCAGGGTGTGGTGGTCAGATTAACGGCATCTGCCAGCGCCTGCAAAGAGAGGGTGCAGTCGTTTTGCAGCAGGCAAAGCAGCTTGCGGTCAATTTTATCTAGCATACCCACCTCACAGAGAAAATTTTTCTCCTTACATTCTATTTTAAAGGCCAGATAGCAACAATTTTTTCTGTGCTTTTCGCTATGCTGGGCACAAAATGACAAACGGATAAATACGATGAATAGCAACTGGGTTAAACATGCCATCAGCGAAATCAATGCCGATTACCAGCGTTCGGCTGATACCCATCTGATCCGCCTTTCGCTGCCCGGCTTTGCGGGCATTCAGCTCTATCTGAAAGATGAAAGCACCCATCCTACCGGTAGCCTGAAGCACCGCCTGGCGCGTTCGCTATTCTTATACGGGTTATGTAACGGCTGGATTAAAGAAGGCACCACCATCATTGAATCCTCATCCGGTTCAACGGCGGTCTCAGAGGCCTACTTTGCCCGCCTGCTTGGCCTGCCGTTTATCGCCGTGATGCCCTCCTGCACCGCCAAACGCAAAATCGAGCAGATCGAATTTTACGGCGGTCGCTGCCACTTTGTGGAAAGCGCCTGCGAAATCTACGCCGCATCGGAGATGCTGGCCCGCGAGCTGAACGGCCATTACATGGATCAGTTCACCTTTGCCGAGCGTGCGACCGACTGGCGGGGCAATAACAACATTGCCGACAGTATTTTCCGCCAGATGGCCCACGAGCCTCATCCGGTACCCTCCTGGGTTGTGATGAGCGCAGGCACCGGCGGCACCTCGGCGACAATCGGACGCTACATCCGCTGTCAGGGCTACGATACGCAGCTGATGGTGGTTGACCCGCAAAACTCGGTGTTCCTCGACTACTGGCAGAGCCGTGATGCCGGGCTGCGCAGCCCGGTGGGGAGCAAAATAGAAGGGATTGGTCGCCCGCGCGTAGAGCCGTCGTTTATTCCTGACGTGGTGGACGAGATGCTCCGCGTACCGGATGCGGCCAGCGTGGCGACGGCCCACTGGCTGGAGACACAGCTTGGCCGTAAGGTCGGTGCCTCCACCGGGACCAACATGTGGGGCGCGCTACAGCTGGCGGTGCGCATGCGCGAGGCCGGGAAAACAGGCTCTATCGTGACGCTGCTGTGCGACAGCGGTGAGCGCTATCTGGATACCTATTACAACACCGGGTGGGTGCAGGCCAATATCGGTGACATTGCGCCATGGAAAGCGCAAATTGCCGGGATGCTGAAATAAAAAAAAGCCAGACCGAAGTCTGGCTTGCTGGAAGGGTCTCACTATTCGGGGGAATACGGGAGGTTGTTGTTGTCCAGCCAATGAGTCAAAAAATGGGACACGGCTTCGTTACGGCAGTGTCCGATAACCGGCAGATGAGGTAGCTCAGCAATCAGCTGCGGCATCGCGTTCCCCATAATCACACCGCGACCGACGCTGCCCAGCATCTCGCGGTCGTTCATGGCGTCGCCGAACGCCATACAATCCTGCATCGTTAAGCCCAGGTGGTCGCTCAGCACCGCCAGGGCCGAGCCTTTGTTACAGCCCACCGGCAGCACTTCCAGACAGTCCACCGCCGAGAAGGTCAAATGCGCGCGGTTCCCTAACGCTTCGTTAAGCTGCACGCGCAGGCGGCGCAGATCGTCGTGATCGCCGCAGAAACAGATCTTGGTCACCGCATGCGCGGGGAGGCGGCGCAGATCGACGATCTGATAGCTGAACCCGCTATAAACGTGAGCGTGCAGCAGATCGGGGATCGCCTGTCCGGTAAACCAGCCGTTATCATTGAAGACATGTACGCTGGCCTGGGTATCCCAGGTACTGTGCAGCACAATGTCCGCCACTTCCGGGTTGAGATCCTGGCGGTGCAGCACATCGCCTTCGACGGAGTGGATCCGCGTCCCGTTACCTGTGATCAAAAACGCGTCCAGGGAAAACGCGCCCATCAGATGGCGCATCTCCAGAACATGACGACCGGTGGCAAATGTCAGAGTGATATCACGCTCGTGCAGACGCTTCAGCGTGTTCAGGGTGATTTCCCCTAAACGGTGATCCGGCATTAACAAGGTGCCGTCCATATCGAATGCTGCGAGCCGAGCCATGAGTACTCCTGAAAAAAGATGCAATTAACTTGTGCATCAGTATTGCGTGAGATATACGGAAGTAATAGTGAATAGATGATAATTATTGTTCCGGGTTTCTTATGCGCCTGCTTAACCGTCTCAATCAGTATCAACGCCTGTGGCAGCCCTCCGGTGGTGCGCCACAGCAGGTCACCGTCAACGAGCTTGCTGGCCGCTGTTTTTGCAGCGAGCGGCACGTGCGTACGCTGTTGCGCCAGGCGCAGGAGGCGGGCTGGCTAAGCTGGCGTGCGCAGTCCGGCCGCGGCAAGCGCGGTGAACTGACGTTCCACGTCACCCCGGAGTCCCTGCGTAATACGATGATGGAAGAGGCGCTGAAAAGCGGGCAGCAGCATAATGCGCTCGAACTGGCGCAGCTTGCGCCTGAGGATTTGCGCGCCCTGCTGCATCCGTTTATGGGTGGCCTTTGGGAGAACGATACGCCCGTGTTGCGCATCCCCTACTACCGCTCACTGGACCCGCTAACGCCCGGCTTTTTGCCCGGCCGGGCGGAGCAGCATCTGGCAAGCCAGGTCTTTTGCGGATTAACCCGCTTTCACGACAGCAGCAATGAACCGGCGGGCGATCTGGCGCACCACTGGGAGGTCTCTCCCGACGGGCTGCGCTGGCATTTTTATATCCGCTCCACGCTACACTGGCACAACGGCGATAAAGTCGACACCGCCCAGTTGCAGCAAAGCCTGCTGGGGCTGCTGACCATGCCCGCCCTGCAAAAGCTGTTTCAGAGCGTTTTGCGCGTTGAAGTGACGCATCCTCAGTGCCTGACGTTTATGCTGCATCGCCCGGATTACTGGCTGGCGCACCGGCTGGCAACCTACTGCAGCCGGCTTGCGCACCCTGACCAGCCGATGACGGGCTGCGGTCCGTTCAGGCTTACCCTGTATGATGCGGAGCTGGTCCGTCTTGAAAGCCATGAGCAGTACCACTTGAGCCATCCGCTGCTGAAAGCGATCGAGTTCTGGATCACCCCACAGCTTTTCGATTCCGGGCTGGGAACAAGCTGCCGTCACCCGGTTCAAATCGCCATTGGCGAGCCGGACGAGCTGGCCAGTCTGCGGCTGGTGAGTAACAGCACCAGCCTCGGCTTTTGCTATCTCACGCTTAAACAGGGCGGCCGCCTCAGCGAACGCCAGGCGAAACGGCTGGTCAATATCATCCACCTTTCCACGCTCCTGCACACCCTTCCGCTGGACGAGGGGTTAATCACCCCTACAGAGGAGTTGCTTCCCGGGTGGCACATTCCCGAGTGGCCGGACCTCACCGACGTGCCGCTGCCGCAAACGCTGACGCTGGTTTACCATCTTCCCGTTGAGCTACACACCATGGCGAACCAGTTGAAAGCGTATCTTTCCCGGCAAGGCTGTGAGCTGACCCTGATTTTTCATGACGCCAAAAACTGGGATGGATGCCCGGCCCTGGCGCAGGCCGACATCATGATGGGCGATCGTTTGATTGGCGAAGCGCCGGAATATACGCTCGAACAGTGGTTACGCTGCGACCCGCTGTGGCCGCATCTGTTAAGCGCGCCGCAGTATTCGCACCTGCAGGCGACGCTGGACGCGGTGCAAACGCAGGTGGATGAGCAGGCACGGCACGCCGGGCTTAAAGCGATATTCAGCCAGCTGATGGAAAATGCGGTGCTGACGCCGCTGTTTAACTATCAGTACCGGATCAGCGCCCCGCCGGGCGTCAACGGGATACGGTTGAATACCCGGGGCTGGTTTGACTTCACCGAAGCCTGGCTTCCGGCCCTCAAATCGTGAAGGGGCTGGTCGCCGCCATAGCCAGGCGGTAACATAACGTTTTTACCGTAACTGTCGAGATGATTTATGAAACGTGCCGTCGTCGTGTTCAGCGGAGGACAAGATTCCACTACCTGCCTGATTCAGGCCCTTCATCAGTACGATGAAGTTCACTGTGTCACTTTCGATTATGGTCAACGCCATCGCGCAGAAATCGACGTTGCGCGCGAACTGGCCTTGAAACTGGGCGCACGTGCGCACAAGGTGCTGGACGTTAACCTGTTAAACGAACTGGCCGTGAGCAGCCTCACCCGCGACAGTATTCCGGTTCCTGATTACAAACCTGACGCCAGCGGCATCCCGAACACCTTTGTGCCGGGCCGCAATATCCTCTTTCTGACCTTAACCGCGATCTATGCATACCAGGTTAAAGCCGAAGCGGTGATCACCGGCGTGTGTGAAACCGATTTTTCAGGCTATCCGGATTGCCGCGATGAGTTCGTCAAGGCATTGAACCACGCGGTAAACCTTGGCATGGCGAAAGAGACGCGCTTCGAAACGCCGCTGATGTGGCTCGACAAAGCCGAAACCTGGGCGCTGGCAGACTACTGGGGCAAACTGGACCTGGTGCGCAGCGAAACCCTGACCTGCTACAACGGCATCAAAGGCGACGGGTGCGGCCAGTGTGCGGCCTGTAACCTGCGTGCTAATGGCCTGAATCACTACCTGGACGATAAACCCGGCGTGATGGCCGCCATGAAGCAAAAGACCGGCCTGAAATAACCAGGCATTACACCGTGCTGCCGCCACGTTAGCGCCGACAGCACGGTGATATCTATCTCACCTTACACGATCATCAACTCCAGCTTTTCACGTAACTCCCCTTCCAGCGGCAGCGCTTTTTGCGTTTTGAGATCGATGCACACAAAGGTGATCAGGGCATCCGCTACCACCTGCCCTTCTGGATCCAGCGTCACCACCTGGCTTAGTACACCACTTTTTCCGTTAAGCTGCTGGACCTGGCTGGTCACGGTCAGGACATCGCCCAGCACGGCCGGACGTCGGTAGTTGATATTAATATTGACGACCACAAACGCGATGTTGTGTGCGGTCAGCCACTGAAAACTGTCGCTGTTTTCCAGGCCATCCCAGCGAGCCTCTTCCAGAAATTCGAGATAGCGAGCGTTATTGACGTGCTGGTACACATCAAGATGGAAACCGCGTACTTTGATTTTTGTCTGCATAGCGCAAAAGCCTTTACTGTAGTTATAGGTTCAGAGGTCATAACTGGTATGACCTCTTTATCCTGGCAAATTTTTGCCGCCGTGCAAGTTATTGTGTGATTACAACGTCAGGTGTGAGAGGTTGCGCTCAACCAGCGAGCTCCCCATGCCCGGGACCTGTTTCAGATCGTCGAGCGTTTTAAATGGACCGTACTCTTCCCGGTAGCTGACGATCGCCTGGGCTTTTTTCAGGCCGACGCCGTTCATCGCGCGGGCAAGATCCTCTGCCGATGCCGAATTGATGCTCACTCGCGTGCCGTCATCCTCCGCGCTTTTACCCGCGTCAATGGCTTTCATTTGCCCCTGCGCCTGTGCGGTTGAATCAGATTTACTCTGGGCAGCCTGCGTTTTAGCTGCGGGCGTTGTCGCCAGCGCGCCTGCGCTCATCCCGGTGGTGGCAATAGCCAGTGTAATAAGCAGTGCTTTGATTCCACGTTTCATGCTGTTTTCTCCTTGTTTGTTGACAGCCACATCACGATAGCGACAAGGGAAAACAGGCACAAACGGCAGATAACAGAAATGGAAAAGGCCGCGAAAGCGGCCTTTAGGTTTTGCAGAGCGTTACGAAAATCTGCGAGCAGCGACGTAATTATTGCTGCTGCGTGATGACGTCGCCGAGCTTAATTTTGGCTTCTTTACGCAGGTTGCTCATCATCGCTTCGAACGTGATCTGAGCGTTGTTCTGGGTGATACCCTGAACCATCGCTTTTTTCTGTGCGTCCGGCAGCGTTCCCGCTTTCACTTCATCCAGCGCCAGCAGAACCACGTTACCCTGCATATCGGTTGCAGTGCCGTAGCCTGGCTTGCCTTTGGCTGGCTGGCTCAGGCTGAACGCCGCCTGGCTGACAGGGTCCTGACCGGTACGGCTCAGCGTTTTCGCTTCACCGAAGCTCAGACCCGCAGCTTTCAGTGCTTCATCACCTTTGCCCGCCTTCAGAGCGGCCAGCAGTTTTTCAGCGTCCAGTTTCGCCTGCTGCTCGGCTTTGCTGTGTTTAACCTGGGCAATCACCTGGTCTTTCACCTCAGCCAGCGGTTTCACCGCTTCAGCTTTATGCTCGGTCACGCGCAGCACGAAGGCACGGTCACCGTCGACGGTAATGATGTCTGAGTTGCTACCCGGCGCACCGTTTTCGCCCACCAGACCACCGTTGAAGATGGCATCAGAAACCGGCTTGAAGTTCAGCTCTTCCGGCAGGTTGTCATGGCCGAACCAGCCCGTCTCAACGGCTTTCACACCCGCGGCCTGCTCTGCACCCGCCAGAGATTCGTTATCGTTGCTCGCGGCATCGCTCACTTTCTGCTGCAGGGCGTAGAAGGCATCCAGCGCTTTTTCCTGCTTCACTTTGGCCGCGATCTCATCGCGCACCTCAGCCAGCGGCTTGGTTTTCGCGGCCTGAACATCGTCCAGACGCGCCACGAGGAAACCAACGGAGGATTTAATCACGCCAGACAGCTGGCCTTTGTCTTTCAGACCGGCGTTTTTCAGTTCGTCCGGGGTCGTTGCCGCTTCCAGCCAGCCCATATCGCCACCATTTTTGGCAGAGATGATGTCGGTGGATTTTGCTTTCGCCAGCGTCGCGAAATCGGCACCTTTGTTCAGCTCGTCGAGAACGGCTTTGGCATCGGCTTCGGTTTTGGTCTGGATCACGCTGTAGCGGTTACGCTGCGGCTGGGTGAACTGATCCTGGTGCTGGTCGTAGTAAGACTGAATGTCCGCATCTGAGGCATTCCCCTGCAGAGCGGCAGCATCCAGCTTGATGTAGCTTACGCGGAACTGCTCAGGCGCAACGAAGGAATTCTTGTTCTGCTCGTACCAGGCGTTCACTTCGGCGTCGCTCACCTGCTGCTTCGCAGCCAGGGCGTTGACGTCGATAGTCGCTTCACGCACAACGCGCTGTTGCGCCACCAGCGCAGCCAGTTCGTCCGTTTCACCTTTGAGCATGAAATCCGTGCCCACAACGGCATTGATGAGCTGCTGGGTGGTCAGTTGGTTACGCAGCGCCTGCGCGTACTGGTCTGCCGTCATCCCCATCTGATTAACGATGCTGTTATAACGGGCGTTATCAAATTTACCGTTAGACTGGAATGCCTGCGTCGCGAAGATCGCTTTTTTAACCTGCTCGTCGCTGATCCCCAGCCCCAGATTTTTGGCATACTGGTCAAGCAGCGCTTCATCGATAAGACGGTTCAGCGTCTGCTGGCGCAGGTTATTCATGTAGCCTTCGTTTGCAGCCAGTTCAGAGAATTGATCGCCCAGCTGTTGCTGCATACGGTTACGTTCACCGGCGAAAGCATTCTCAAACTGCCCACGGCTAATTTCCTGGCCATTCACTTTTGCGGCATAGTTGGCGCCACCGCCGATGAGGTAGCTACTCACGCCGGTCAATATGAACGACACGATAATGATACCGAATATAATCTTGAGCACGAGACTGTTAGCAGCCGTGCGTAAGCTGTCCATCATGGTGTAACAACACTCCGCTGTATGTGACTGGTTACCTGACGCTAACGGAAAATCCTGACCGCTGCGCGTAAAGGCGTATTGTGACAAGAAACCAGTGCGATTGTCAGCCCACAACTCGCATAAACTCGCACAAATCAGGCCTGGACAAACAAAAAAGGCACATCGAATGATGCGCCCTTATACTTTTCGGCTTCCCTTAAGCGGGAAAGCAATCAGTTTACTGCGTCTTTCAGCGCTTTACCTGCACGGAAGCCCGGCACTTTAGCGGCAGCAATAGTGATCTCTTTACCGGTTTGAGGGTTGCGGCCAGTACGGGCAGCACGCTCTTTAACAGCAAAAGTACCGAAACCAACCAGTGCAACGTCGTCCCCAGCCTGCAGAGATTCAGTAACAGAAGCAATTAAAGCATCTAACGCACGTCCAGCTGCAGCTTTAGAAATATCAGCACCAGCAGCAATTTTGTCAATCAGTTGAGATTTATTCACTGTTCTCTTCCTCTCTTTATAATTTATATCGCGTCTGAATCCTTCACAACGCGACCGCGCAGCAGTTATATCAGGCCTGCCATGACCTTACAACACCCGTTGTTGATGGCTGGCCCGATCAGCAATCTAAATTAGCTATACAAAAAAAGGCTGGCAAGTACGAAATGACTTACCAGCCTTGTTTTTATTGACGCTCTTTGCGCGAGGTCACTATTTTGCGGTTACAACCTGCATTCCGGAGGGTTCATTCTGCAGTGCGAGAGTCAGAACTTCCTCAATGCGTTTCACCGGATGGATCTGCAGATCGGCAATAACGTTGTCCGGAATCTCTTCCAGGTCACGTTTATTTTCGTCCGGAATTAATACGGTTTTGATCCCACCACGATGCGCCGCCAGCAGTTTTTCTTTCAATCCACCGATTGGCAGAACCTGGCCGCGCAGGGTGATTTCACCCGTCATCGCCACATCGGCACGCACCGGGTTACCCGTCAGGCAAGAGACCAGCGCGGTACACATCGCGATACCGGCGCTTGGGCCGTCTTTCGGCGTTGCCCCTTCAGGAACGTGAACGTGGATGTCGCGTTTTTCGTAGAAATCAGGGTTGATGCCCAGTTTCTCCGCACGCGCACGCACCACGGTCAGCGCTGCCTGAATGGATTCCTGCATCACTTCACCCAGCGAGCCGGTATAGGTCAGCTTGCCTTTGCCCGGTACACAGGCGGTTTCGATGGTCAGCAGATCGCCACCCACTTCCGTCCATGCCAGACCAGTAACCTGGCCCACGCGGTTCTCGTTGTCGGCACGACCGTAGTCGAAGCGCTGAACGCCAAGGTACGCATGCAGGTTGTCGCCGTTAATCTCAATGTGCTTCAGGCTCTTATCCAGCAGCAGCTGTTTCACCGCTTTACGGCACAGCTTAGAGATTTCACGTTCAAGGCTACGCACGCCCGCTTCACGGGTGTAGTAACGAATGATGCCAATAATCGCGCTGTCATCAACTGTCAGCTCGTTGGCTTTCAGGGCGTTACGCTCAATCTGCTTCGGCAGCAGGTGCTGCTTAGCGATGTTCAGCTTCTCATCTTCGGTATAACCGGACAGACGGATCACTTCCATACGATCCAGCAGCGGAGCCGGAATATTCATGGAGTTGGAGGTCGCCACGAACATCACATCGCTCAGGTCGTAGTCCACTTCCAGATAGTGATCGCTGAACGCCACGTTCTGTTCTGGATCAAGCACTTCAAGCAGTGCAGACGCCGGATCGCCACGCATGTCCGAGGACATCTTGTCGATTTCATCGAGCAGGAACAGCGGGTTTTTAACCCCCACTTTCGCCATCTTCTGGATCAGTTTACCCGGCATGGAGCCGATATAGGTCCGACGGTGACCGCGGATTTCCGCTTCATCACGTACGCCGCCCAATGCCATGCGGATATACTTACGTCCGGTCGCTTTCGCGATGGACTGGCCCAGAGAGGTTTTACCTACCCCTGGCGGCCCAACCAGACACAGGATTGGCCCTTTGATTTTGTTTACACGGCTCTGTACCGCGAGGTACTCAAGAATGCGGTCTTTCACGCGTTCCAGGCCGTAGTGGTCGGTATCAAGGATTTCCTGCGCCTGACGCAGGTCTTTTTTGACCTTGCTGCGGGCGTTCCACGGAACCTGTACCATCCACTCAATGTAGCCACGCACAACGGTCGCTTCAGCCGACATTGGAGACATCATTTTCAGCTTCTGCAGTTCTGCTTCGGCTTTCTCTTTCGCCTCTTTCGGCATCTTCGCCGCGTCGATTTTACGCTTCAGCGCTTCGTTTTCGTCCGGCGCGTCGTCCATCTCGCCCAGTTCTTTCTGAATGGCTTTCATTTGCTCATTCAGATAGTACTCACGCTGAGATTTCTCCATCTGCTTTTTCACGCGGTTGCGAATGCGCTTCTCAACCTGCAGCAGATCGATTTCAGACTCCATCATCGCCATCAGATATTCCAGACGTTCATTAACGTCGGACATCTCCAGCACGGACTGTTTGTCCGTCAGCTTCAGCGGCATATGCGCTGCGATGGTGTCAGCCAGACGTGCAGGATCGTCAATGCTGTTCAGCGACGTCAGCACTTCTGGTGGGATTTTCTTGTTCAGCTTGATATAGCCTTCAAACTGGCTAATCGCGGTGCGCACCAGCACTTCCTGCTCGCGCTCATCAAGCTGTGGCGAATCAAGGTACTCTGCCTTCGCAGAGAAATGCTCGCCATTGTCAGACAGAGTGGTAATACGCGCACGCTGCAGCCCTTCTACCAGCACCTTAACGGTGCCGTCAGGCAGCTTCAGCATCTGCAAAATAGAGGCCACGGTCCCGACGGTGAAAAGATCGTTTACACCCGGCTCATCCGTTGATGCTTCTTTCTGGGCAACCAACATGATTTTTTTATCATGATCCATGGCGGCTTCGAGGCAACGGATAGATTTTTCCCGCCCTACAAATAAGGGTATGACCATGTGCGGATAAACCACCACATCGCGCAACGGCAATACGGGGATTTCAATGCGTTCAGAACGCTCAGGATTCATAGAGCTCTCTCTTAGTTTAGTGTCCGCCAGGTAAACTGGTCATGTAACTGTGCTTCACACAACCATTAACATGTAATCCAGTATATGGGGATGTATTCCATACATTCAACGCCATGAATAAGGAAAAAATAAAGGGGAGATAAAATCCCCCCTTTTTGATTAACTGCTTGTATGAATTGGCGAATTATTCGCCAGATGCCTGCTGCGCTTCCGGCTTACCGTAAATCAGTAACGGTTTGCTTTGACCGCCGATAACTGACTCATCAATCACCACTTTCTCGACATCTTCCATGGACGGTAAATCGTACATGGTATCGAGCAGCGCCGCTTCGACGATAGAGCGAAGACCACGGGCACCGGTTTTACGGATCATGGCTTTCTTCGCAATCGCGTCCAGCGCTTCGTCACGGAACTCCAGCTCAACGCCTTCCAGATTAAACAGCGCCTGATACTGCTTGGTCAGGGCGTTTTTCGGCTCTTTCAGGATCTGGATCAGCGCGTCTTCGCTCAGCTCGTTCAGCGTGGCGACAACCGGCAGACGACCAATAAACTCAGGGATCAGACCAAATTTGATCAGATCTTCTGGTTCAACCTGTGAGAGCAGCTCGCCTTCGTTCGGTTTTTCGGACGTGGATTTCACCGTCGCGCCAAAACCAATGCCGGAGCCGGTTTCAACACGGTGAGAGATCACTTTATCCAGACCGGCGAACGCACCACCACAGATGAACAGGATCTTGGAGGTATCAACCTGCAGGAACTCCTGCTGCGGATGTTTACGTCCACCCTGCGGTGGAACCGCGGCAACGGTGCCTTCGATCAGCTTCAGCAGAGCCTGCTGTACGCCTTCACCCGATACGTCACGGGTGATAGACGGGTTATCTGACTTACGGGAGATCTTGTCGATCTCATCGATGTAGACAATCCCGCGCTGTGCTTTCTGCACGTCGTAATCGCACTTCTGCAGCAGTTTCTGAATGATATTTTCAACGTCTTCACCCACGTAACCGGCTTCGGTCAGCGTGGTAGCATCGGCCATGGTGAAAGGAACATCCAGCAGGCGTGCCAGCGTTTCAGCCAGCAGCGTTTTACCAGAACCCGTCGGCCCGATCAGCAAAATGTTACTTTTACCCAGTTCAACACCATTACTGGTGTCGCCGTTACGCAAACGTTTATAGTGGTTGTACACCGCAACGGCCAGCACTTTCTTAGCCTGCTCCTGACCGATGACATAGTCGTCAAGATGATGACGAATCTCATGCGGTGTTGGCAGTGCGCTGCGTTCACGGTGAGGCGCTACTTCTTTAATCTCTTCGCGAATGATGTCGTTACATAAGTCGACACATTCGTCGCAGATATACACGGACGGCCCCGCAATCAGTTTACGCACTTCATGCTGGCTTTTGCCGCAAAAAGAGCAGTACAGCAGTTTGCCCGAACCATCTTTGCGTTTATCTGTCATGAGTCCAAACCTCTTTTTAAGTTCTTTGTGCCGCACATGACGACGCAAATGCCATTCTCAGACGCAAGCTGTTTACAGCAGCGTGCCGCCCTACCTTAGTATAGCGGCACACTCGCGTCGCAGGCATCAATTACGATGGGTCAAAACGGAGTCGACTAAGCCGTACTCAACTGCCTCTGGTGCAGAGAGGAAGCGATCGCGCTCGGTATCGCGCTCGATCTGCTCAAGAGATTGACCCGTATGCTGCGCCATAAGTTCATTCATGCGCGCTTTTACTTTCAGAATTTCGCGGGCGTGGATTTCAATATCCGTTGCCTGACCCTGGTAGCCGCCCAGCGGCTGGTGGATCATTACGCGGGAATTTGGCAGGCAGAAACGCTTACCTTTGGCACCCGCGGTGAGCAGGAATGCCCCCATGGATGCTGCCTGACCCATACAAATGGTGCTTACATCCGGCTTGATAAATTGCATGGTGTCATAAATGGACATCCCCGCCGTAATAACCCCGCCAGGCGAGTTAATGTACAGGTAGATGTCTTTTTCCGGGTTTTCCGCTTCCAGAAACAGCATCTGCGCCACGATCAGGTTAGCCATATGGTCTTCGACCTGGCCGGTCAGAAAGATAACGCGTTCCTTGAGCAGACGGGAATAGATATCAAAAGAACGCTCACCACGTGAGGTCTGTTCAATAACCATTGGCACCAGAGCCATATGGGGTGCAAAGTTATCTCGTTCGCCACTGTATGACATGTCCGTCTCCTGGATCTAAATTGAAAACACCTGCTGTACTGATTGTAACCTCATGGACGGATTATCAGCCAGTCTCATTGATCGTGATTACATACTTATGGGGTTCGCAGTGCTCTATTTCAAGCATAACAACCTTTTGTTGATACGCTATCACTGAAAGGGCGTTTTCGCACTCTTCCTGGCCTATCGCTGCGATAAAAAAAACCCGCCGCCGTGAGGCAACGGGTTTTTTGTTCAAACTTTAAACGTTGAGGCGAAATTACGCCTGCTGGTTCATCAGTTCGGTGAAAGAGGTCTCTTTTTCGGTTACTTTCGCTTTCGCCAGTACCGCTTCAACAGCCTGCTCTTCCAGTGCGACGTTGCGCATGTTGTCCATCAGCTCTTTGTTCTTACCGTAGAACTCAACAACTTCTGATGGATCTTCGTACGCGGAAGCCATCTCTTCGATCAGGCCTTTCACACGCTCTTCGTCAGCTTTCAGCTCGTGGGTACGAATCACTTCGCCCAGCAGCAGGCCAACAACAACGCGGCGTTTCGCTTGCTCTTCGAACAGTTCGCGAGGCAGTTCCATCGCTTGCTGCTGGTTGCCACCGAAGCGCTGTGCAGCCTGACGGCGCAGAACGTCGATTTCGCCGTCGATCAGGGCAGCAGGAACGTCGATTTCGTTCGCTTTCACCAGGCCTTCGATAGCCTGAGATTTCACACGGTTACGTACAGCACCGTTCAGCTCGCGTTCCATGTTTTTACGCACTTCGGCACGCAGACCCGCGATAGAACCATCTTCCACGCCGAAACGTTTGATGAATTCTTCAGTCAGTTCTGGCAGCTCGCGCTCTTCAACTTTCTTCAGGTTGATCACGAACTTCGCTGCTTTCCCTTTCAGGTTTTCAGCGTGGTATTCTTCCGGGAAGGTCACGTCGATGGTGAACTCTTCGCCCGCTTTGTGGCCTTTGATACCGTCTTCGAAGCCTGGGATCATACGACCCTGGCCCATTGCCAGTACGAAGTCAGAGGCTTTGCCGCCTTCAAACTCTTCGCCATCTACGGAACCGGTGAAGTCGATGGTTACGCGGTCTTCAGCGTCAACTGCGCCTTCTTTGTCTTTCCAGTTCGCCTGCTGCTTGCGCAGGGTATCCAGCATGCCGTCAACGTCTTCGTCAGTCACGGAAACGATCGGTTTTTCAACTTCGATGGATTCCAGACCTTTCAGCTCAACTTCCGGGTACACTTCGAACTCTACGGAGTAGGTGAAGTCTTCGCCCATTTTGTATTCGCCTGGCACGTAGTTTGGCGCACCGGCTGGATTAATTTTTTCTTTGATGATGGCATCAATAAAGTTGCGGCTCATCAGTTCACCCAGCACATCCTGACGCACGGAAGCGCCATAACGCTGAGCAACAACATTCATTGGTACTTTGCCCTTACGGAAGCCGTCAATACGTACTTTTTTTGCTACGTTGACCAGCTCGCTTTTCACAGCAGTTTCGATGCTGTCAGCAGCGATAGTAATCGTTACACGGCGGCCAAGGCCTTGAGTGGTTTCAACTGAAACTTGCATCTTGTTACCTCAAAAAAATCACAGTGCTCGGTCAACTCTGAATCTGTCTGTTTTACCGGGATGCTCTCTCAATGTGCAGATTTACATTCCCTGTCGCCAGAATCATCCCGAAGACATTCAATAAGACGCGGCATTATAGCGGCATCACTTAGGTGAGTCGAGAACGGTTGGGGCATGTTGCTGCGGCTTTTTTCACACTTTAAGGCTATTTTTAGCCTTAAAAATGCGCCATGCGCTCAAAACTCAGACAAAACAAAACGGCCCGAAGGCCGTTTTGACGAAATCTTTAAGCAACATACTGGAAAAACTCCAGCGGTTGCAAATCCGATTTATCAGGCTATGCTGCCCGCACCGCGACAGGGAGGTGAGGCAAAGACCGTATCCTGCAGGCCTTCCCATTCCTTAATGGTATAGGTGTGCAATGCCAGCGCATGTACGGTTGTGGAGAGTTCATCCGTCAGGGTACTGTAGATTAAGCGATGACGATTCAGGAAGCGCTCTCCCGTGAAACGATCGCTCACCAACACCACTTTGAAGTGGCTTTCAGAACCTGCCGGTACGTTATGACGATAGCTTTCGTCGACGACTTCGAGGAACACAGGGTTAAACGCTGCCCTTAGTTTTTCTTCTATCTGTTCACGTATCATCATGAAATTACTCCTCCGACAACGCTAAGATGTCACCCATCCCTTTAAATATTAGCCGCTTTTACCGTTTCCATTACACCTTGACAACAAATATTTAGCTTTCATCCGATTTTCTCAGTCAAACGAATGAAGTTAACGATGAGACTCATGCGATTTGCCCATAACGGGCGGAGAAAAGCGGTGGGCCGGTTAGTTTTCGGACAAGGCGATGAATTTACATGCGTTGACCACTTCCCCTCGCCGTTGGCAATGTTATGATGGCGACAAATTCTCTCTCTAAATGCTTACGATCCGTTGAGAACCTCAAAATGTTAAAAAAAATCTTCTTTCCGTTGGTAGCACTTTTCATGCTGGCAGGCTGCGCAACCCCGCCAACGACCATTGATGTGACGCCAAAAATTACCCTTCCTCAGCAAGACCCGAGCCTGATGGGCGTGACGATCAGCATTAACGGTGCCGACCAGCGTCAGGATCAAGCCCTGGCGAAAGTGACCCGTGATAACCAGCAGGTTACGCTGACCGCCTCCCGCGACCTGCGCTTCCTGCTGCAGGAAGTGCTTGAGAAGCAGATGACCGCACGCGGTTACATGGTTGGCCCAAGCGGCGCGGTGGATCTGCAGATCATCGTGAACAACCTGTACGCTGACGTTTCCCAGGGGAACGTGCGCTACAACATTGCCACCAAAGCTGACATCGCGATCATCGCAACGGCGAAGAATGGCAACAAGCTGAACAAAAACTACCGTGCCAGCTACTCCGTTGAAGGCGCTTTCCAGGCCTCCAACAAAAACATTGCTGACGCGGTTAACAGCGTGCTGACTGACACCATTGCCGATATGGCTCAGGACACCAGCATCCACGAGTTTATCAAGCAGAACGCACGTTAATCCTGCCCACTGACCCGGCGGTTAGCCGGGTCAGACTTAGAAGAACATGTCGAGTCACTACTTACGCATTTTCCAGCAGCCTAAATCAGCTATCTTGCTGATCCTCGGTTTCGCCTCCGGTTTACCGCTCGCGCTCACGTCAGGCACGCTGCAAGCCTGGATGACCGTTGAGAACATCGATCTTAAAACCATTGGTTTCTTCTCGCTCGTGGGCCAGGCCTACGTGTTTAAATTCCTGTGGTCGCCGGTCATGGACCGCTATACGCCACCGTTCCTGGGGCGTCGTCGCGGCTGGTTGGTCATCACTCAGATTCTGCTGCTGCTGGCCATCGCCGGTATGGGCTTCCTGGAGCCGACAACGCAGCTGCGCTGGATGGCCGCGCTGGCGGTGGTTATCGCCTTCTGCTCCGCGTCGCAGGATATCGTTTTTGATGCCTGGAAAACGGACGTCTTACCTGCCGAAGAACGTGGGGCGGGAGCCGCCATCAGCGTGTTGGGTTATCGGCTGGGGATGCTCGTGTCCGGTGGGCTGGCGCTCTGGCTGGCCGACCGCTACCTTGGCTGGCAGGGCATGTACTGGCTGATGGCCGCCCTGCTGATCCCCTGCATCATCGCGACCCTGCTTGCGCCCGAACCGAGCGATGTGATCCCGGTTCCACGCTCGCTGGAACAGGCCGTTGCCGAACCGCTGCGTGATTTCTTTGGCCGTAACAATGCCTGGCTCATCCTTCTGCTGATTGTCCTTTATAAGCTGGGCGATGCGTTTGCTATGAGCCTGACGACCACCTTCCTGATCCGCGGCGTTGGCTTTGATGCCGGTGAAGTTGGCGTGGTGAATAAAACGCTGGGGCTGTTTGCGACCATCCTCGGCGCGCTGTATGGCGGCGTCCTGATGCAGCGCCTGAGCCTGTTCCGCGCCCTTCTGATCTTCGGCATCCTGCAAGGGGCATCGAACGCGGGTTACTGGCTGCTTTCCATCACTGACAAACATATGATCAGCATGGCGACCGCGGTGTTCTTTGAAAACCTCTGCGGCGGAATGGGAACCGCGGCCTTTGTCGCTCTGCTCATGACCCTGTGCAACAAGTCGTTTTCCGCCACGCAATTCGCCCTGCTCTCGGCGCTCTCCGCCGTGGGCCGCGTTTATGTCGGGCCCATTGCGGGCTGGTTTGTTGAAGCGCACGGCTGGCCGACGTTTTATCTCTTCTCCGTGGTGGCTGCCGTACCCGGAATATTACTGCTGCTGGTGTGTCGCCGGACGCTGGAATATACCCAGCGGACAGACCACTTTATGCCGCGCACCGAATACCATCGCGTCTACCGTTTTGCATTACGTCTGTTAATGGTGGGCTGTCTTGCGCTGGTACTGTGGCTTGCAGTACTGATTATCAACGCCACAACCGCGTTGTCACTTCCCTTTGATACCCTTCTGTTGGACGTGGGTGCGCTGCTGGCCGTTGCCGGGATCCTCCTCGGCGGCATGCTTGATTTCCTGGCATTGCGTAAAACGCAGATGACCTGAAGAAAAAAGCGAAAGGTTATTTCCCGTTGTAATCACGAGGCGAAATTATAACGGTGAAATAACCGACGGCGGCTAAAAAAAATATTTGTTGTTTTGTGCGGGATAGTTTTCGGAAATTATTGGAGCCGAATCCGAAACGCTATTTTCCGTTAACCGATTCAGCATTTGAAAGATTGATTTTTCGTTTTTTAAATGTCTTTATATTGATAATTAATTGTTAATTTTTTGTATATTTTTGACAATGGTTATACCAATTGCCCCTTTTGAGCTATGCTTGGGGATTCTTTCGTAATAAAGCCCGTGGCACGCGGCTTCTGTCTTAAAAAGCGACACAATCTGCAACACTTGTGACATGCACGGCAGAACCCGGTAACACCTTCCTGACACAGCCCTAATGATGTTTACAGTAATGTAACCTTCCCGTAAAATGCCCCCACACTTTAAACGCCACCAGACTCCCGTGGAATTGAGGTCGTTAAATGAGACTCAGGAAATACAATAAAAGTTTGGGATGGTTGTCATTATTTGCAGGCACTGTATTACTCAGCGGCTGCGATTCTGCACTACTAGACCCCAAAGGACAGATTGGACTGGAACAACGTTCACTGATTCTGACGGCATTTGGCCTGATGATGATTGTGGTTATCCCGGCCATCTTGATGGCTGTTGGTTTCGCCTGGAAGTACCGTGCGAGCAATAAAGATGCGAAGTATAGCCCTAACTGGTCACACTCCAATAAAGTGGAAGCTGTGGTCTGGACGGTGCCTATTCTGATCATCCTGTTCCTTGCCGTACTGACCTGGAAAACCACTCACGCGCTTGAGCCAAGCAAACCGCTTGTTCACGATGAGAAACCTATTACCATTGAAGTGGTCTCCATGGACTGGAAATGGTTCTTCATCTATCCGGAACAAGGCATTGCTACCGTGAATGAAATCGCCTTCCCGGCGAACACTCCGGTTCAGTTCAAAGTGACCTCCAACTCCGTAATGAACTCCTTCTTCATCCCGCGTCTGGGTAGCCAGATCTATGCGATGGCCGGTATGCAGACCAACCTGCACCTGATCGCTAATGAAGCAGGCACCTACGACGGTATCTCCGCCAGCTATAGTGGCCCGGGCTTCTCGGGTATGAAGTTTAAAGCTATCGCTACGCCAGACCGCGCCGCGTTCGACCAGTGGGTTGAAAAAGCGAAGCAGTCACCAAACACCATGTCTGACATGGCGGCGTTCGAAAAAGTGGCTATTCCAAGCGAATACAACAAGGTGGAGTACTTCTCTAACGTGAAGCCTGATTTGTTCAAAGACGTTATTGGCAAATTTATGGACCACGGTAAGAGCATGGACGTGACCCAACCTGAAGGTGAGCATAACGCACACCAGGGGATGGAAGGCATGGACATGAGCCACGCGGAAACCGCTCACTAAGGGGCCGAGGAAGAAAATGTTCGGAAAATTGACACTGGATGCAGTGCCCTACCATGAACCCATTATCATGGTTACGGTGGCTGCCATTATCATCGGTGGTGCGGCCTTAGTTGGCCTGATCACTTACTTCGGTAAGTGGAGCTACCTGTGGAAAGAGTGGCTGACTTCGGTTGACCACAAAAAACTCGGTATCATGTACTGCATCGTCGGTATCGTCATGTTAATTCGTGGCTTTGCGGATGCGATCATGATGCGTAGCCAGCAGGCACTTGCTTCTGCGGGTGAAGCTGGCTTCCTGCCGCCGCACCACTACGACCAGATCTTTACCGCCCACGGCGTTATCATGATCTTCTTCGTAGCGATGCCGCTGGTTATCGGTCTGATGAACGTGGTCGTTCCGCTGCAAATCGGCGCGCGCGACGTAGCGTTCCCGTTCCTGAACAACCTGAGCTTCTGGTTCACGGTTGTCGGCGTTATTCTGGTAAACCTGTCACTGGGTGTGGGCGAATTCGCACAGACCGGCTGGCTGGCCTACCCGCCGCTTTCGGGAATTGAGTACAGTCCTGGCGTAGGTGTCGACTACTGGATTTGGGCGCTTCAGCTCTCCGGTGTTGGTACAACCCTGACCGGTATCAACTTCTTCGTGACTATTATCAAGATGCGTGCCCCTGGCATGACCATGTTCAAGATGCCGGTATTTACCTGGGCATCTCTGTGCGCCAACATCCTGATTATTGCGTCGTTCCCAATTCTGACCGTCACCATCGCGCTGCTGACCCTGGATCGCTATCTGGGCACCCATTTCTTCACGAATGACATGGGTGGCAACATGATGATGTACATCAACCTGATTTGGGCATGGGGTCACCCGGAAGTGTACATTCTGGTTCTGCCAGTGTTCGGTGTCTTCTCCGAAATCGCAGCAACCTTCTCGCGTAAACGCCTGTTTGGCTACACCTCGCTGGTGTGGGCAACCGTGTGTATTACCGTACTGTCGTTCATCGTTTGGCTGCACCACTTCTTCACCATGGGTGCGGGCGCGAACGTAAACGCCTTCTTCGGTATCACCACGATGATTATCGCAATCCCTACCGGGGTGAAGATCTTCAACTGGCTGTTCACCATGTACCAGGGTCGTATCGTGTTCCACTCAGCGATGCTGTGGACCATCGGCTTCATCGTCACCTTCTCTGTAGGGGGTATGACCGGTGTACTGCTGGCGGTACCAGGTGC
Organism: Enterobacter cancerogenus; assembly: GCF_019047785.1. NCBI lineage: Bacteria > Pseudomonadati > Pseudomonadota > Gammaproteobacteria > Enterobacterales > Enterobacteriaceae > Enterobacter > Enterobacter cancerogenus. Next base: position 1,602,452 of record NZ_CP077290.1, read on the forward strand.
GGACTTTGTACTGCACAACAGCCTGTTCCTGATTGCGCACTTCCATAACGTTATCATCGGTGGCGTGGTCTTCGGCTGCTTCGCTGGCGTAACCTACTGGTGGCCAAAAGCGTTCGGTTTCACCCTGAACGAAAAATGGGGTAAACGCGCGTTCTGGTTCTGGATCATCGGCTTCTTCGTTGCCTTTATGCCGCTGTACGTGCTGGGCTTCATGGGTATGACCCGTCGCCTGAGCCAGCAGATCGATCCGCAGTTCCACCCAATGCTGATGATTGCAGCAGGCGGTGCGGTGCTGATTGCCTGTGGTATTGCGTCCCAGCTGATTCAGTTCTACGTCTCTATTCGCGACCGCGAGCAGAACCGTGACCTGACCGGTGACCCATGGGGTGGCCGTACGCTGGAGTGGGCAACCTCTTCCCCACCTCCTTTCTATAACTTCGCCATTGTGCCGCAGATCCACGAGCGCGACGCATTCTGGGAAATGAAAGAAAAAGGTGAAGCGTACAAGCAACCTGCTCATTACGAAGAGATCCACATGCCGAAAAACAGCGGTGCGGGCATTGTGATTGCCGCCTTCGCAACGGTATTTGGTTTCGCAATGATCTGGCACATCTGGTGGCTTGCGATTGTTGGCTTTGCTGGCATCGTCATCAGCTGGATTGTGAAGAGCTTTGACGAGGACGTGGACTACTACGTACCAGTCCGTGAAGTTGAAACGCTGGAAAAACAGCATTTCGACGAGATTTCTAAAGCGGGGCTGAAACATGGCAACTGATACTCTGGCGCACTCAACTGCCCACGCGCATGAACATGCGCACCACGATACAGGACCGATGAAAGTCTTCGGTTTCTGGATCTACCTGATGAGCGACTGCATTCTGTTCTGCTGTCTGTTCGCGACCTATGCCGTTCTGGTGAACGGCACAGCGGGTGGCCCGACCGGCAAGGATATTTTTGAACTGCCGTTCGTGCTGGTAGAAACCGCACTGCTGTTATTCAGCTCCATCACCTACGGCATGGCGGCGATCGCCATGTACAAAAACAACAAGAGCCAGGTTGTCTCCTGGCTGGCGTTGACCTGGTTGTTTGGTGCTGGGTTCATCGGGATGGAAATCTATGAATTCCATCACCTGATCATGGAAGGTTTCGGTCCGGATCGTAGCGGCTTCCTGTCAGCGTTCTTCGCGCTGGTTGGTACCCACGGTCTGCACGTCACCTCGGGTCTTATCTGGATGGCTGTACTGATGTTCCAGGTATCCCGTCGCGGCCTGACCAGCACAAACCGCACGCGTATCATGTGCCTGAGTCTGTTCTGGCACTTCCTGGACGTGGTGTGGATCTGTGTGTTCTCTGTAGTGTATCTGATGGGGGCGATGTAATGAGTCATTCAAACGATCATGGCGCTTCCCACGGTAGCGTAAAAACCTACATGACAGGTTTCATCCTGTCGATCATCCTCACGGTGATCCCGTTCTGGATGGTGATGAGCGGTTCTGCGTCTAAGCCGGTTATTCTGGGTGCAATCCTGGTGACCGCGGTGATTCAGATTCTGGTGCATCTGGTTTGCTTCCTGCACATGAACACCAAGTCCGATGAAGGCTGGAATATGACCGCCTTTATCTTTACCGTGATTATCATCGCTATCCTGGTAGTCGGTTCCATCTGGATTATGTGGAACCTCAACTACAACATGATGGTTCACTAAGAGCGGCGAGTATGTTTAAGCAATACCTGCAAGTAACGAAACCAGGCATCATCTTTGGCAACCTGATCTCCGTGATCGGAGGGTTCCTGCTGGCCTCCAAAGGCAGCATCGATTACACCCTCTTTGCTTCCACGCTGGTGGGTGTGTCACTGGTTGTTGCGTCCGGTTGTGTATTTAACAATTACATCGACATGGATATCGACAAGAAGATGGAGAGGACCAAAAATCGGGTGCTGGTGAAAGGCCTGATCGCCCCTTCCGTCTCGCTGGTGTACGCCACCTTGCTGGGTATTGCTGGCTTTATGCTGCTGTGGTTTGGTGCTAACCCGCTGGCCTGCTGGCTGGGGGTGATGGGGTTCGTGGTATATGTGGGCGTTTATAGCCTGTATATGAAACGTCACTCCGTCTACGGCACGCTGATTGGTTCACTCTCCGGCGCTGCGCCGCCGGTGATTGGCTACTGCGCCGTCACAAACGAGTTCGACAGCGGTGCGCTCATCCTGCTGGCTATCTTTAGCCTGTGGCAGATGCCGCACTCCTATGCCATCGCGATTTTCCGCTTTAAGGATTATCAGGCAGCGAACATCCCGGTTCTGCCGGTTGTGAAAGGCATTTCAGTGGCCAAGAACCATATCACGCTCTACATCATCGCTTTTGCCGTGGCAACGCTGATGCTCTCTCTGGGCGGTTACGCTGGATACAAATATCTGGTGGTGGCCGCTGCGGTGAGCGTCTGGTGGCTCGGCATGGCGCTGCGTGGTTACAAAGTGGAAGATGATAAAGTCTGGGCGCGCAAGCTGTTCGGCTTCTCCATCATCGCCATTACCGCACTCAGCGTGATGATGTCCGTGGACTTCATGGTACCGGATTCACACAGCCTGCTGACATACGTCTGGTAAGTGTGCTGAATTGAAAAAGCCGGGTTGAACCCGGCTTTTTTTATGCCTGCGGCGTCACGCCTTTCTTCAGTAAAATATTGCCGTACTTCGCCGTCTCGCCCGTCACGACGATGGCAAATGCCTGCTGCGCCCGTTGGTAAAACGCGTAACGGTCGATGCGCACGATCCCCTCCCCTTCTTCGTTGCCGAATAATGCCTGGCAGTACCGCGCCTCTACCGCACCATCAAGCGTATCCCCTTCCACGGGTGCCATCATCACCAGCGGTGGCGCATAGCTGTCGAGTTCAAAAAGCGGGATGACGGCAGCCAGTAACTCGCTCACCTGCAGGCCGTCGGCGCGAATAACCTCTGGCCCGAGGCTGTGCGCGGGAAAATGGGCGTCAGCAAAAATAATCTCATCTCCGTGCCCCATTTCTGCCAGGGTTTTAAGCAGCGCGGGTGAGATCAGCGGTGATATCGTTTTAAGCATGGTTTTTTCCCTCTGGATAAAAATAGCGGTAGCGATACTCCACGCAGGCGCGAGCCGCAACGGCACTGGCGGCCTCACCGGTGCCCCACCAGCCGTACAAGGCCGCACCAAGCACCGTCGTTTCACCCTCATCAAGCACTTTAACCGGGATCCCGAGGGCATCAGCTTTAAGCTGATTCCACAGCGCATTGCGGCTGCCACCGCCCACCAGCAGAAGCTCGCGCGCCGTAAACTGCGCGATGTCCTCCAGCGCGCCAAGGTTATCTTTCAGTCGCGCCGTCAGCCCCTCCAGCGCCGCGCGGTAAAAGTGGGCAGGCGTGGTGTTGAGCGTCACGCCCTGCCAGCCGGCGAGCGGGGAATCGAGCAGTTGCGTATTCATCGTCACCCCGTCCGCCCCCCTCGGCAGCTCCGCCACCTGAGAAAGGATGGTGTCCCAGCTCGTATCAGGAGACCAGAACAGTCTGCGGATCCACTCCAGCACGCCGGATGCCATGTATTGCGTGCCCGGATTAAACAGCCCCGGCTGGCTGTCCAGCTCACAGGTTGCCCCGGGATAGTGAATGAGCGACGCGGTGTTTACGCGCGACGTACGCGCCATCAGGATCTCCCAGGTCCCCGAAGAAAGAACCGCTTCATCAATCCCCGCCCCCGCGCCAAACAGCGCAAACTGCGTGTCATGCCCGGCGGAGATCACCGGCACGCCGGGAGGCAACCCGAGCCGAGCCGCCGCGACGGGCTGCAGCTCGCCAATAACGTCACCGGGGTACACCAGCGCCGGGAAAAGCGAAGGCGATATCCCCGCCTTCGCGAGAATCGCTTCGCTGAACCGCTGCTGAGCGAGATCGAACATCTGGCTGGTACCCGCCATGGTGAAATCGGTGGTCATTTTGCCCGTCAGGCGATGGTTGATCAGCGAGGAGATAAAGAGCCAGGCGTGGGCGCGCTGCAGCAGGTCGGGACGGTTTTCCCGCAGCCACAGCACTTTGTATAACGTGTTAAAACTAAACTGCCCTACCCCGGTTATTCGCTGCAGCTCTGCCGGGGAGAAGCGTCGGGACGCATTTTCCATCACCGCGACCGTGCGCGGGCATTTCCAGCTGATCACCGGGTAAAGCAGCTCTCCCGTCTCATCCACCAGCGCGCCATCCACCCCGAAGGTGGTGACGCTTATGCCGCACAGCCGGTACGTACTCAGGACCGCGCCGATCGCCTGACAGCATTGGGCAAATCGCTGCATGATGGCGTCCAGCGACCACTGGTGCCATGCCGGATTTTCAGCCGCGCTTTCGCTGGCGTTTGCGACAGCCGCACGCGCCACAATCTTCCCGTCAGGATCGAGCGCAATGGCGCGCACGTTGGTCGCACCGCAGTCGAGAACCAGAAAGCATTTTTTCATTATGGCCCCCACAGGTTGCCCGCCCGGACAGGCGGGCAGTCAGGGTTAACGTTTGTACAGCGGTCCGTAGTTTTCGCAGGCGCGATAGTCCTGCCCTTCGACGTCCATTCCGTGCGCACCCCAGGCCGTCGGGCGGTAAATCTGCGCGTCCGGCACGTTATGCATGCACACCGGAATACGCAGCATGGATGCCAGGGTGATGAAGTCGGCCCCGACGTGTCCCACGGTCAACACCCCGTGGTTCGCCCCCCAGTTTGCCATCACCGAATAGACATCGCTGAACGGGCCTTTCCCGGTAAGACGTGGCGCAAACCAGGTCGTCGGCCAGGTGGAGTCCGTACGCTTGTTCAATACGTCGTGCACCGCGTCGGGCAGATCGACGCTCCAGCCTTCTGCGATTTGCAGTACCGGGCCAATGCCCTTAATGATATTCACCCGGGTCATGGTAAATGGCACGCCACCGCGGGTGAGGAAATGAGACGAGAAGCCACCGCCGCGGAAATATTCATGCACTGCCGGACACCAGCGGGTCGCCGCGAGGCAGGCATCAGCCTCCTGCTGGGTCATCTCCCAGTGCGGCTTGAGGGTCGGTTTCCCGTCGGCATCTTTCTGCTCGGCCGTACCGTCGAGCGCAGCCGAACCGGAGTTAATCAGGTGGATAATGCCGTGCTCAGCAAGCCCGGTAAGCTTCTGGCCGGTCACACGCGCCACCGACTCCGGGGACCAGAAGGTGCGCACGTCGGCAAAAATTTGTGCCGTCCCCGTCATCAAATGGCCAAACAGCATCGCCACGCCGTTCAGGCTGTCGTTTTCGGTTGCCACCAGGCAGGGCTGGCGAATGCCGTTCCAGTCGAAGGAGCTGTTGAGCAGCGCTTCTGCGGTATCGCCGTTCGGATAGTGATCCGTCCAGTGGCGCTGCCCCTGGAAGCCGGAGACGATGGCGTTATAGCCCAGCGACTCCTCCACGCGTCCAGCATCGGCCAGCTTCGCGTTGCCCTGCATCATGTCGCGGATGCACATCGCCATCAGCAGGCTTTCGCGCAGGATCGCCGCGTTTTGCTGCTCATCGCGCCGATACTGCTGCGCATTTTTGTCCTCGCCAAAGCGGAAATGCGCGTTCGCCCAGCCCAGCGCCAGCTCAAGCTCCTGCTCATCGTAGATCTTATGATCGATGCGGCGACGCAGTTCAGTCATGTCCACGGCCTGAACCTTCATGCCAAGCCAGGATTCAAAGAAGTTATGATCGACAATCGAGCCGGCAATCCCCATCGAGACGCCGCCGATGGAGAGATAGCTTTTCCCCTTCATGCTGGCAACCGCCAGGCCCGCCCGGGCGAAGCGCAGCAGTTTTTCTTCTACGTCAGCGGGGATACTCTCGTCCCCTGCGTCCTGCACGTTGTGACCATAGATCGAAAACGCCGGGATGCCCTTCTGGTTGTGCGCCGCCAGCGCCGCCGCCAGATACACCGCGCCGGGGCGCTCGGTGCCGTTAAAGCCCCAGATGGCTTTCGGACGCAGGGGATCCATATCAATGGTTTCGCTGCCATAACACCAGCAGGGCGTCACGGTTATCGTCAGGCCAACGTGCGAAGTGCTGAACTTCTCCTCACAGGCCGCCGACTCGGCCATACCGGCGATGCAGGTATCGGCAATCACGCATTCCACAGGCGTTCCGCAGGGATGGCGGAGTTTTTCGCTCAACAGCGCCGCCGTTGCCTTCGCCATGTTCATGGTCTGCGCTTCCAGAGATTCGCGTACACCCAGCCGACGGCCATCGATAACGGGTCGGATGCCAATACGGGGTAACGCTGTTTTTGTTTTCATAGCCCTTCCTCACGTTGGTTAACCTCTCCGTTTCATGGGGCGTAGCCGTACAAAACGCGCATCGACAGCACCGTTGACCGAGAGATGTGAAATTTGCTAACTCGAATTAGCTTAGGTTTCACACTGAAAACGAGACAAGAGAATTGTGCAGGATCTGTGAGCAGTTTCACGATGAGTGGTCAAAATTCGATCGGCGTCAGGTATTACGATTCAGCAAAAATAGCATTATCGGTTATTTATCAATAGGTTAATAAATTACCTTTGCACAGCGTCACAATTTGAATACAAATGATTTGGCTAAATTCTGACCCTAAAATAGCTTTTAAGGACGCAAGCTAAGTCGAGTTAGCTTACTTATAAAACCGTTATGCCAGTGATTCATTGCCTTTCCAACACAGGAATCTTGCAATGTCAGAAACTCTTATACAGATGAAGCGGATAACGAAACGCTTTCCCGGCGTCCTTGCGCTGAGCCAGGTTGATTTTGATTTACGTCGCGGCGAGGTGCATGCCCTGCTGGGCGAAAACGGCGCCGGTAAATCGACGCTGATGAAAATTCTGTCCGGCGTGTATCAACCTGATGCGGGAGAGATCCTGTTTGAAGGCCAGCCGGTTTCATTCAGCGATCCGCTCAGCGCCCAGCTGGCGGGTATTACCATCATCCATCAGGAATTCAATCTCTTTCCCGATTTAACCGTCGAAGAGAATATCTTTATTGGCCGCGAGTTTTGCAAAAACAGCCGCTGGCAGCTCGATAAACGTGCGCAGCGCCAGGCGGTTGAGAAAATACTGCAAACCCTGAATTTAAAGATTGCTCCGGATGCCCGGGTCAGTGATTTAACCGTGGCTCAGCAGCAGATGGTGGAAATTGCCAAAGCCATTTCCGTTAACGCAAAAGTGCTGATTATGGATGAGCCCACCGCCGCGCTGACCGAGAGCGAAATAGAGAGCCTGTTCGAGGTGACGCATATGCTCAAGGCCCAGGGAACGGGTATCGTCTACATTTCGCACCGCCTGGAGGAGCTGGCGCTGATTGCCGACCGCGCCACGGTAATGCGCGACGGGCAGTACATCGCCACCGTCGATTACGACAGGGTGCAGATTAGCGAGCTGATCGCCATGATGGTGGGCCGCAATCTCGACAATATCTATCCCAAACGCCCACCGCATCAGCGCACCGAGAAAGTGCTTGAGGTAACTGGCCTGACGCGCAACGGCGTGCTGAAGGATATCGATTTTACCCTCTGGCGCGGGGAGATCCTCGGCCTGGCCGGTCTGATGGGCGCGGGCCGGACGGAGCTTGGCAGAGCGCTGTTTGGGGCCGATCCGATCGACGCCGGCACCCTGACGCTGAACGGCACGCCAACGCGCATCAAAGACGTGGCGGACGCCATTGGCAAAGGCATCAGCTATTTAACCGAAGACCGCAAAAAAGAGGGGCTTGCCCTCGGCTTCTCCGTTGAAATGAACATCATGCTCGGCAATTACCCGGACTATTCCGGCGTGGCGGGCAACGTTAATGAAAAACGCTGCCGGGCGTCCAGCCAAAAACTGGTGGATGCGTTGCGAATTAAAACGCCGCATCTGGAACAGGCGGCCCTCAACCTCAGCGGCGGCAATCAGCAAAAGATCATCATCGCCCGCTGGGTCTGTAAAGACACCGACATTTTAATTTTTGATGAGCCAACCCGGGGAATAGACGTCGGCGCCAAGCTGGAAATTTATGAATTAATGAATCGCCTTGTCGCTAAAGGTAAATCTATCATCATGATTTCATCCGAACTGCCGGAAGTGTTGGGCATGTGCGACCGCATCCTGGTGATGCGCAGCGGTCGTATTGCCGGCGAAATAGAGGCTGAGCACGCCACTCAGGAAAAAATCATGCAATACGCCACGCTGGAGGATTAATCATGTCCGTTACCGTCCCTTCGCCGCAAGGCGGGAATGCTTCTGTGAAGATAAATAAAGCGCTGCTGATGCGCCTCGCCCCCCTGTTTAGCCTGGTGCTGCTGGTGCTGTTTTTCAGCTTCAGCTCACCGTTCTTCTTTAATACCGAAAATATCATGACCATCGCCCTGCAAACGGCGGTGATTGGCATCATGGCCATTGGCGTCACCTTTGTGATTATCACCGCCGGGATCGACCTGTCGCTTGGCTCGGTGGTGGCCTTTTCAGGCGTTGCAGTGGGGATCGCCGCCGGGTTTGGACTGCCGCTGCCGGTGTGTATTCTGGCGGGCGTGCTGGCGGGCGGCGTGTGCGGCTATATGAACGCATTTCTGGTGACGAAGATGACCATCCCGCCGTTTATCGCCACCCTCGGGCTGATGATGTCGGTTCGCGGCATCAACATGGTGATGACCGACGGGCGCGCGATTTACTTCTCTGACTACCCGCAGTTCCGAATGCTGGCGCAGGGCCGCCTGTTCGATGTCCTGCCCTATCCGGTGTTTTACCTGGTGATTGTGGCGCTGATTGCCATGTGGATCCTGAAAAAAACGGTGATGGGGCGCTATATCTACGCCGTCGGCAGCAATGAAACCGCAGCGCACCTTTCCGGGATCAACGTGCAGCGGGTGAAGATTTTCGTCTATGCCTTCTGCGGCCTGTTAACCGGCGTGGCCGGGGTGATCCTCGCCTCTCGCCTCAACTCCGGCCAGCCCACCGTGGGAGTGGGTTACGAGCTGGAAGCTATCGCTGCCGTGGTTATCGGCGGCACCAGCCTGATGGGCGGCGTGGGTACCATCGGCGGCACCATCATCGGCGCGTTCATTATGAGCGTGCTGAAAAACGGCCTCAATTTGATGGGGGTCTCCCAGTTCTGGCAGATGGTGGCGATGGGAGTCGTGGTCGTTGCTGCCGTCTATCTGGATACGTTGCGTAAAAGAATGCGTTAGGTTCCCGACATAAAAAAGCCCTGCAAACCCTACTACGGAGCAAAATAATGAAAACCAGCCATATCCTGAGCGCCCTGTCGCTCGCCGCTATCATGACCAGCAGCGCGCTGGCGAAAGAGTTAAACCTGCCGGTGGTCAGTAAAGGCTACCAGCACGAATTCTGGCAAACGGTCAAAATGGGGACCGAAGCCGCTGCAAAAGAGCTGGGGGATAAGACCAGCTACGTAGGCCCGGCGGATGAAACGCAAATCGCCGAGCAGATCCAGCTGGTAGAAAACACCATGGCGCAAAAACCGGACGGCCTGCTGCTGGCTGCGCTGGACGCCAACGCCCTTGCCCCGCTGGTGGAAACCGCCAACAGCCGCGGGATCAAGGTCGTGACCTTTGACTCCGGCGTAAACTCCGATATTCCGGCCAGCTTTGTCGCCACCAACAACCGCAAGGCGGGCGCGCAGGCGGCCGATGCGCTGGCCGAACAGGTCGGCAAAAAAGGCAAGGTGGGCATTATTGCGCACGTTGCCGGAACAACATCGGCTATCGAACGCTCCGAAGGCTTCAGCGAAGAGATGAAGGCGAAGTACCCGGACATTCAGGTGCTGCCGGTGCAGTACAGCGACGGCGATCCGCAAAAAGCGATGGATAAAACCATCGATATGGTTCAGGCCAACCCGGATATCGCAGGCATTTATGCCACCAACGAAGGTTCAACGCTGGGCGTGGCGAACGCCATCGACAGCCAAAAACTGAAAGGCAAAGTCAAAGTCATCGGCTTCGACAGTACCGAAGCGATCATCAACTTCCTCAAGAACGGTGTGATCCAGGGGTTTGTGGTGCAGGACGCATACCAGATTGGCTATCAGGGTATTAAGGCGCTTAATGCGGCGATCGCCGGGCAGACCGTGGCGAAAGAAATTGATATTCCAGTCAAATATGTCAACGCGCAGAATATCAACACCCCTGAAATTGATAAACTGCTGCATCCGTTTGGTAAAAAATAAGGGAGTTCAGGATGAGTGACGGCTATTTCCTCGGGGTTGATGTCGGGTCGGCCAGCGTGCGCGCCGGGCTGTACTCCGCACAGGGCGAGCGTTTGCGCTTCGCGACCCGCCCGATTTCGCAGTTTCGCGCCGATAACGCGCGCGTAGAACAATCCTCTGCGGAAATCTGGCAGCAGGTTTGCGCCGCGGTACGGGAAGCCGTCAATGCATCCGGGATCGCCCGCGACGCGATCCGCTCCATAGGGTTCGACGCCACCTGCTCGCTGGTGGCGCTGGACGCCCAGGGCCATGGCCTGAGCGCGTCGCCGGACAGCCCGGCGGCGCAGGACATTATTATGTGGATGGATCACCGGGCGCAGGAGGAGACTGCCCGCATCAATGCCACCCGCGACCCGGCACTTGGCTACGTGGGCGGCGAGGTGAGCATTGAGATGGAGCTGCCAAAGCTGCTGTGGCTTAAAGAACGCCATCCTGAAACCTGGAACAACGCCTGGCGCTTTTTCGATCTGGCTGATTTTCTGGTGTGGAAAGCGACCGGTCAGGACGTCGCCAGCCTGTGCACCCTCACCTGCAAGTGGAACTATCTGGCGCACGAGGCGCGCTTCAGCGATACGCTGCTTCAGGCCGTGGGGCTGGAGAGCCTGCTGACCAAAATCCCTGAGACGATCCTCGACGTGGCCGACCGCGCCAGCACGCTAAGCCCGCAGGCCGCACAAGAGCTGGGATTACCCGAACACGTTATTGTCGCCAGCGGGATGATTGACGCCCACGCGGGCGGCGTGGCGCTGACCGGCGCACAGCCTGAAGGTACGCTGGCGCTGATTAGCGGCACCTCAAACTGCCATATGCTTGCCAGCCAGACGGCAATCTTTACCCCCGGCGTCTGGGGCCCGTACTGGGGGGCGATGCTTCCCGGCTACTGGCTGACGGAGGGCGGGCAAAGCGCCGCGGGCGCGCTGGTTGACTGGACGCTGCGCGAGCATCACGCCAGCGCGGCGCTGTTTGCCAAAGCCGAGGCTGCGCAACGCCATCCGGTCGCGGTAATTAACGACTGGGTGGCCGCGCTGGAGCAGGAAGAGAAATACCCGACCCGTAACCTGCATGTTCTGGCGGATCACCACGGCAACCGTTCCCCGCGCTCGCGCCCGGACGCCCGGGGGAGCGTCGTGGGGCTGACGTTAGAAACCGGCGAGCGCGCGCTGGCGAGGCTCTACCTTGCGACGTTGCAGGCTATCGCCTACGGCACGCGGCATATCATCGATACCCTGCACAATCACGGTCACAGGCTGTCGCGCATTGTTATCTGCGGCGGGGCGACCCATAACCGGCTGTGGCTGCGGGAGTATGCCGATGCCACCGGCTGTCACATTCACCTTCTGGCTGAAGAAGATGCCGTTACGCTGGGGGCTGCACTCTGTGGCGCGGTTGCCAGCGGCGCGTGGGCAACGCTGTCCGACGCGACCCGCGCGATGGTCAACACTGGCGACGTCATCGCTCCTCGCCCGGAAACCGCCACCTTCCACCAGCAAAAATATGCCGCCTACCTGGCGCTATGGACCCAGCAGCAGGCGCTTAATGAACTGATGCAACAGGAAATGTAATGGCAGGATGCGTATGCTTTATCTGAGGTTTTTCACACACGAAAAGGATTGAGGCGTAGCGATGGCCAAAACAGTTGAACAGATAGCGAAGGATCTGAATTTATCCGTTACCACCGTGCGCCTGGTGCTGGGCGGCAAAGCCGGGCAGTACCGGATCAGCATGAAAACGCAGGCCAGAATCAATGAACACGTCGAGCGCTACGGCTACACCCTGAATCATTCAGCGCGCAGCCTGAAGCTGAACAAAACCGAGACGCTGGGGCTGATCGTCCCCAATATCTCGAACGTGTTCTTCGCCACGCTTGCAGAAAAGCTGGAGCTGCGCTGCCGCCGTTCGGGCTATCAGCTGATGATCAGCTGTACCTACAACGACGTGGACTATGAGAACAAGCTGGTCAGAGCCCTGATGGCGCGAAACGTCGACGGCCTGTTTATCGTCCCCTCGACGCTGGAAAACCAGCAGCATCATCTGCGGCAGATCCAAAAGCCGCTGGTGCTTCTCGACCGGGATTTTGGCTTCACCGACAACGCGCTGGTGGAGAGTCATAACGAAGCCGGTGGCGATGAACTGGCGCGCAGCATGTTGGGCGTCAGCGATACCCCGCTCTGGTTCCTGGTAGGCGATACCGCCCTGCCGAGCATCACTGACCGACTGAACGGCTATTTACATGCTCTGAACACGGCGGGCATTGATCACCGCAACTGGGTGATTGAAGGCCCGGACAATACGCCGCAGGGAGGATATGCCCTGATGGACAAACTGATCGACAGCCATGGCGTACCCCAGGCCTTTATCGCCTCGTCGCTCCCGGTGCTGGAAGGGGCAATCGAGGCGCTGCGCGCGCGCGCCGGTACCGTGCCGCAGCACATCAATATCGGTACGTTCGATGAACACCCCATGCTGGGATTCCTGCCGAACAGCGTCTGGTCGATGCAGCAGGATGAAGATACCTGGGCGGAAAAAGCGTTTGAGCTGATGCAACGAGCCATCGACGGCGAAGCGGTCAACGAGACGGCGAAGGTGGATATGAAGCTGGTCAAACGTTCCCGCCAGTAAAAATAAAACTGTACCCGGAGAATAAAAATGGAACGAGCCAGATTAGCCAGAGACATCATCGACACCTGCCTTGAGATGACCCATCTGGGATTAAATCAGGGCACCGCAGGCAATATCAGCGTGCGCTACCGCGACGGCATGCTGATCACGCCGACCGGCATTCCCTACGAGCGCCTGACCGAAGAGAGCATCGTCTACGTTGATGCCGGGGGTCGCCACGAGGAGGGGAAGCTGCCGTCCAGCGAATGGCGTTTTCATCAGGTGGTGTATCAAACCCGCCCGGAAGCCAACGCGGTGGTGCATAACCATGCCGTCCACTGCACGGCGATTTCAATACTCAATCGTCCGATCCCGGCCATTCACTACATGATCGCGGCCGCGGGCGGCAACTCAATCCCCTGCGCGCCCTACGCCACCTTCGGCACGCGGGCGTTATCCGAACACGTTGCCGTTGCCCTGCGCGATCGCAACGCCACGCTGCTGCAGCATCATGGGTTAATCACCTGCGAAGAGAGTCTCGAAAAAGCGCTGTGGCTGGCACAGGAGGTGGAAGTGCTGGCAAAACTGTATCTGACAACGCTGGCGATTGTAGACCCGGTTCCGGTGCTGGATGACGACGAAATTGCCGTCGTGCTGGAGAAATTTAAAAGCTACGGCCTGCGCGTGGAAGCCTAATTTTTTTACCCGGGGGTGCTTTTATTACACCCTCGTAATATCTCTTAAACAAACACCTATTTACCACACTTATCACCCCGCCTAAACTATGGCCTGCTTTTTGGTAGAGGTGGTAATGAACGATTATAAAATGACGCCGGGCGAGTTGCGCGCGACCTGGGGTTTAGGGACTGTTTTCTCGCTACGTATGCTTGGCATGTTTATGGTCCTGCCTGTTCTGACCACGTACGGCATGGCGCTTCAGGGCGCCAGCGAAGCGTTGATTGGCCTGGCCATTGGTATCTATGGTTTAGCCCAGGCCGTATTCCAGATCCCCTTTGGCCTGCTGTCAGACCGCGTGGGCCGTAAACCGCTGATCGTCGGCGGGCTGCTCGTCTTTGTGCTCGGCAGCGTGATTGCCGCCCTCTCCGACTCCATCTGGGGGATTATTCTTGGCCGCGCCCTGCAAGGCTCCGGCGCGATTGCCGCTGCCGTCATGGCGCTCCTGTCGGATTTAACCCGCGAGCAAAACCGCACCAAGGCGATGGCCTTTATCGGCGTCAGCTTTGGCGTCACCTTTGCCATCGCGATGGTTCTCGGCCCGATCATTACCCATCACCTCGGCCTGCACGCCCTGTTCTGGATGATCGCCGTGCTGGCGAGCGTGGGTATCGCCTTAACCCTGTGGGTGGTGCCGGACAGCAAAAACCACGTCCTCAACCGTGAGTCCGGCATGGTGAAAGGCTGCTTCAGCAAAGTGTTGGTTGAACCGCGCCTGCTGAAGCTGAACTTCGGCATCATGTGTCTGCATATTCTGCTGATGTCGACCTTTGTCGCCCTGCCGGGCCAGCTGGCGGCTGCGGGCTTCCCGGCGGAAGAGCACTGGAAAATTTATCTGGTGACGATGCTCATCTCCTTCCTCTCGGTGGTGCCGTTTATTATCTATGCCGAAGTGAAGCGCAAGATGAAGCGCGTTTTCGTGGGCTGCGTGGCGCTGCTGCTGATTGCGGAGATCGTGCTGTGGGGCTCCGGCCCGCACTTCTGGGAGCTGGTTGCCGGCGTGCAGCTGTTCTTCCTGGCGTTTAACCTGATGGAAGCCCTGCTGCCGTCGCTGATCAGCAAAGAGTCTCCTGCGGGCTATAAAGGCACGGCGATGGGCATTTACTCCACCAGCCAGTTCCTCGGCGTAGCTATCGGCGGCTCGCTCGGCGGCTGGGTGGACGGCCTGTTTGACTCGCAAACCGTATTCCTGATGGGGGCGCTGCTGGCGATGGTCTGGCTGTTTGTCTCCAGCACCATGAAAGAGCCACGCTACGTGAGCAGCCTGCGCGTTGAAATCCCTGAGGGCATAGAGATTAGCGAAACGCTGAAACAGCGGCTTGAGGCCACGGAAGGGGTGAATGAAGTGCTTATCGTCCCGGAAGAGCGCAGCGCCTATGTCAAAATTGACAGCAAAGTCACCAACCGGTTTGAAGTGGAGCAGGCGCTAAACGCCTGAAAAAATGCCCGGTCTGACCGGGCATTTTCGTCTTAATCGCGGAAGTTTTTAAACTGGAACGGCTGTCCCAGATCGCCGCCGCGGATCAGCGCCATTACGCCCTGCAAATCATCACGGGATTTACCGGTAACGCGGATCTCTTCGCCCTGGATCTGCGCCTGGACCTTCAGCTTGCTGTCCTTGATGAGCTTAACGATTTTCTTCTGCACCGCGCTCTCAATACCCTGCTTGAGTTTGGCTTCAACAAACCAGGTTTTCCCGCTGTGGACAAACTCTTCCGGCACGTCCAGAGAGGTGCCTTCAATGCCGCGTTTTAACAGCTTGGCGCGCAGAATATCGAGCAGCTGATTGACCTGGAAATCAGACTCGCTCAGCACTTTTATGGTCTTATTTGCGTCGTTCAGCTCAAACGTCGCCTCAACGCCACGAAAATCGAAACGTGACTCAACTTCACGGCTTGCGTTATCCACGCCGTTGCGGACTTCCTGGATATCAACTTCGGAAACAATATCGAAAGATGGCATCTTTTCTTCTCCCTTCATTTTTGTTGCGTTGCATAATACCCGTAACGAGGCATAACGAGAAGCTTAGCTGACGGCGCTATACTTAGGCCGTAACACCTGGCGCAGTTGCAGGTGAGGAGGAACAATGAAAATAACAGTGCTCGGATGCGGGGCGCTTGGTCAGCTGTGGCTGACGGCGCTGTGCAAGCACGGACACGAGGTACAGGGCTGGCTGCGTGTGCCACAGCCCTATTGCAGTGTAAACCTGATTGATGAAGACGGAAGCATCTTTAACGAATCACTCACCGCCAACGATCCGGATTTTCTGGCGCAAAGCGATCTGCTGCTGGTCACGCTGAAAGCGTGGCAGGTTTCAGATGCGGTAAAAGCCCTGGCAGCCCAGCTCCCCCCGACATCGCCTATTCTGCTGCTGCACAACGGCATGGGAACCCTTGATGAGCTGAAAAGCATCGCGCAGCCGCTGCTGATGGGCATTACCACCCATGCCGCGCGTCGGGATGGCAACATCATCGTCCACGTTGCCAGCGGCGTAACGCACATCGGCCCTGCCCGCGAACAGGATGGCGACTACAGCTATCTGGCTGACGTTCTGCAAAGCGTGCTGCCGGACGTGGCCTGGCACAACACTATTCGCCCGCAGCTGTGGCGTAAGCTGGCGGTGAACTGCGTGATAAATCCGCTGACCGCGCTGTGGGATTGCCCCAACGGCGAGCTGCAAAATCATCCGCAGGAGGTTGCCGTGCTGTGTGCCGAGGTGGCGGCAGTGATTGAGCGTGAAGGCCTGCACACGTCGGCGGAGGATTTACGCTATTATGTCGACCAGGTAATTGATAGTACGGCAGAAAATATCTCGTCGATGCTGCAGGACGTTCGGGCGCTACGCCATACCGAAATCGACTATATCACCGGCTATCTGTTAAAACGCGCTCGCGCGCACGGTGTTGCAGTGCCGGAAAACGCCCGCCTGTATGACCTGGTTAAACGTAAGGAGAGTGAATATGAGCGTGTCGGCACTGGTCTGCCTCGCCCCTGGTAGCGAAGAAATGGAAGCCGTGACCACCATCGATGTGATGGTACGCGGCGGTATCGCCGTCACAACGGCCAGCGTGGCCAGCGACGGCAATCTGGCTGTCACCTGCTCACGCGGCGTGAAGATCCTCGCCGATGCGCCGCTGGTGCAGGTGGCGGATGGCGATTACGACATCATCGTGCTGCCTGGCGGTCTGAAAGGCGCGGAGTGTTTTCGCGACAGCCCGCTGCTGGTTGAGACCGTTCGTCAGTTTCACCTTTCAGGGCGCATCGTCGCCACTATCTGCGCCGCAGCCGGCACGGTTCTGGTGCCGCACGATCTCTTCCCGATTGGCAACATGACCGGCTTCCCTGCGCTCAAAGAGACCATCCCGGAAGATCAATGGGTGGATAAGCGCGTTGTCTGGGACCCGCGCGTCAACCTGCTCACCAGCCAGGGGCCAGGCACGGCGATTGATTTCGGGCTGAAGATTATCGACCTGCTGGTCGGGCGCGAGAAGGCCTACGAAGTGGCTTCGTCGCTGGTGATGGCGGCGGGAATTTATAATTTCTACGAAGCCTGATGCATAAAAAAGCCGGGTGACGACTACGTCTTACCCGGCCTACAAGACCACCACGCAGGCCCGGTAAGCGCTCACGCTACCGGGCAGGAACGCTACGGGCGATACACCTTCACATTGGCAAAGCCCTGCTCACGCAGATAGAGCGCCTGCAGACGGCTCATCACGCCACGCTCACACCACAGCAGGTAGGTTTTACTTTGGTCAAGATCGCCGAATTTGGTGCTCAGCTTGTAGAACGGCAGAGACACGACCTCAACGCCTTCAACCTGCAACGGTTTGTCGTCCTGCTCGTCAACGGAGCGAATATCGAGGATCGCGTCGTTAGCGCCGAAACCGCTGACGGTTTCAACTTCTACGACGTCCTGCTGAGTCTGCTGAGCGATCTCGCGGATATCGATGTTCGACGCTTCCGCAACGACCTTATCCAGGATGGCGAAATCAAAGTTTTCTTCTTCCGCTTCGATTTTCGCCTTCACCGCCTTCACGGTTGGGCTTTTCGAGATCACGCCGCAATACTCCGGCATGGTACGGGCGAAATCTTCGGTGCCGATTTCACGCGCCAGATCGATGATGTGCTCTTTGTCATGGGAGATGAGCGGGCGCAGGATCAGCGTGTCAGAGACGTTATCGATCAGGCGCAGGTTGGTCAGGGTCTGGCTCGACACCTGGCCCAGCGCTTCGCCGGTGACCAGCGCCTGCACGCCGTAGCGCTCAGCCACTTTCGACGCTGCGCGCACCATCATGCGCTTGAGCACCACGCCCATCTGACCGTCGTCGACCTTCTCCAGGATTTCACCGACAACCGGTTCAAAGTTAATCGCCACAAAGCGTACACGGTGGGAGCTGCCGAAGCGGTTCCACAGGTAATGCGCCACCTGACGTACGCCAATTTCATGCGCCGCACCGCCCAGGTTGAAGAAGCAGTAGTGAACGCGGCAGCCGCGACGCATCAACATATAGCTGGAAACGCCGGAGTCAAAACCGCCGGAGATCAGCGACAGCACATCTTCCTGCGTGCCGATCGGGAAGCCGCCGATACCTTCGTAGCGGCCTTTCACCAGCAGCAGGCGATCGTTCTCGATTTCGAGATTCACGGTCACGTCAGGGTGAGTCAGACGCACGCGCGCCGTTTCAACGTGCTGGTTCAGACCGCCGCCAACGTAGCGTTCCACTTCAATTGAGCTGAATTCATGCTTGCCGCGACGCTTCACGCGCACGCAGAAGGTTTTGCCTTCGATCTGATCGCGATACTGCGCCAGCGCCTTCTCAAAGATGTCATGCAGGGAAGTGAAGGGTACATCTTCCACTTCCAGAATATGGTGGATACCCGGAATGCGGGTCAGCGCGTCGCGAATATCCAGACGCTTGTTTTCGTCTTTCGCGCGAACTTCTACGTGGTCCCAGTGACGCACCACGGCAAGGGTGTCATCGTAGTGCTTTAATACGTTACGGATGTTCCCGGTGAGAATTTTAATAAAGCGCAAACGCACAGATTGGCTTTTGATGGTGATTTCAGGGAACAATTTAATGATAAACTTCATGGCGGCAATGTTTCTTAGGCAAGCGATAAGGCTTGTAATGGAAAAGTACAGCAGCCCCTATAACCGAAGGCTGCTTCCAGGCGCGCAAGTATACCACCATCGCGCGGCTCCTGTGCACATTGCGCGTTATTTGATAATTGCCCCGAGTCCGTTACCATGTCGGGGCTGAGAATATAAGAGTCAATTCACTATGCCGAAGAAGAACGACGCACCGGCCAGTTTCGAAACTGCGCTGAATGAACTGGAGCACATCGTAACCCGTCTTGAAAGCGGCGATTTACCGCTGGAAGAGGCGCTGAACGAATTCGAACGCGGCGTGCAGCTGGCGCGCCAGGGGCAGGTCAAACTGCAGCAGGCCGAGCAGCGCGTGCAGATCCTGCTCTCTGATGCCGAAGATGCCAAACCTGCGCCCTTCACACCGGACGCCGAGTAAATGGATTTTGCCACCGAGCTTCAGGCGCGCGTTGTGCGCGCCAACGACGCCCTGCGCCGTTTTATCGCGCCACAGCCTTTTCAGAACACTCCACTGGTTGAAGCCATGCACTATGGCGCACTCTTGGGTGGAAAGCGCCTGCGGCCGTTCCTGGTGTATGCCACGGGCAACATGTTCGGTATCAGCGACGCCACGCTGGACGCCCCGGCCGCTGCCGTTGAGTGTATCCACGCCTATTCGCTGATCCACGATGATTTACCGGCCATGGACGATGACGATCTGCGTCGCGGCCAGCCGACGTGCCACATTAAGTTTGGCGAGGCGAATGCCATTCTGGCCGGAGACGCCCTGCAAACGCTGGCATTCTCGATTCTGAGCGATGCGCCGATGGTCGAAGTGAGCGATCGCGCTCGTCTGGCCATGGTGTCCGAACTGGCGATGGCCAGCGGCGTGGCCGGCATGTGCGGCGGACAGGCGCTGGATCTGGAAGCCGAAGGCCGTCAGGTGAATCTTGAACAGCTGGAGCGTATTCATCGCCATAAAACGGGGGCATTAATACGTGCCGCCGTTCGACTGGGGGCATTGAGCGCCGGGGAGCAAGGGCGGAAAGCCCTGCCGATTCTGGACAGATACGCAGAAAGCATCGGTCTGGCGTTCCAGGTTCAGGATGACATTCTGGATGTGGTGGGCGATACTGCAACATTGGGTAAACGTCAGGGTGCGGACCAGCAGCTTGGCAAAAGTACCTACCCCGCCCTGCTGGGACTTGAGCAAGCCCAGCGTAAAGCCCGAGATCTGATAGAGGATGCCCGTCAGTCGCTGAGTCAGCTGGCCGCGCAATCCCTGGATACCTCGGCACTGGAAGCGCTAGCGGACTACATAATCCAGCGTAATAAATAAACTACCTATCTCGATGAGCCTTTGATGAGTTTTGATATTGCCAAATACCCGACACTGGCGTTAGTGGACTCCACCCAGGAGCTGCGTCTGCTGCCGAAAGAGAACCTGCCGAAGCTGTGCGACGAACTGCGTCGCTACCTGCTCGACAGCGTCAGCCGCTCCAGCGGCCATTTCGCCTCCGGGCTTGGCACGGTTGAACTGACCGTGGCGCTGCACTACGTCTACAACACGCCGTTCGATCAGCTGATCTGGGACGTGGGACACCAGGCATATCCGCACAAAATTCTGACCGGACGTCGCGATAAAATTGGCACCATTCGTCAGAAAGGCGGCCTGCACCCGTTCCCGTGGCGCGGTGAGAGCGAGTATGACGTGCTGAGCGTCGGCCACTCGTCCACGTCGATTTCTGCCGGGATCGGGATTGCCGTTGCCGCCGAAAAAGAGAATAAACAGCGTCGCACCGTCTGCGTTATTGGCGACGGCGCGATCACCGCGGGCATGGCCTTTGAGGCGATGAACCACGCGGGTGATATCAAGCCAGACATGCTGGTTATCCTCAATGATAACGAAATGTCGATCTCCGAGAACGTCGGCGCGCTGAATAACCATCTGGCGCAGCTGCTTTCCGGCAAGCTCTACTCCACCCTGCGGGAAGGCGGCAAAAAGGTCTTCTCCGGCGTGCCGCCAATCAAAGAGCTGCTCAAGCGTACGGAAGAACATATCAAAGGCATGGTTGTGCCGGGCACGCTGTTTGAAGAGCTGGGCTTTAATTATATCGGCCCGGTCGACGGCCACGACGTGCTGGGACTGGTGACCACGCTCAAGAACATGCGTGACCTCAAAGGGCCGCAGTTCCTGCATATCATGACCAAAAAGGGACGCGGATACGAACCGGCGGAAAAAGATCCGATCACCTTCCACGCGGTACCGAAATTTGACCCGACCAGCGGCTGTCTGCCAAAAAGCAGCGGCGGCATGCCGAGCTACTCCAAAATCTTTGGCGACTGGCTGTGCGAAACCGCCGCGAAAGACAACAAGCTGATGGCCGTAACACCTGCGATGCGTGAAGGCTCGGGTATGGTGGAGTTCTCCAAAAAATACCCTGACCAGTATTTCGACGTGGCGATTGCCGAGCAGCACGCGGTGACCTTCGCCGCCGGGCTGGCGATTGGCGGTTACAAGCCGATTGTGGCGATCTATTCCACCTTCCTGCAGCGCGCCTACGACCAGGTGATCCACGACGTGGCTATTCAGAAGCTGCCGGTGCTGTTTGCTATCGACCGAGCAGGCATCGTCGGTGCCGACGGCCAGACGCACCAGGGGGCGTTCGACCTGTCATTCCTGCGCTGCATTCCTGACATGGTGATCATGACCCCGTCAGATGAAAACGAATGTCGTCAGATGCTGTTTACCGGCTACCACTATCAGGATGGCCCAAGTGCGGTTCGCTACCCGCGCGGCAACGCCGTGGGTGTCGAACTTAAGCCGCTGGAAAAACTGGCGATCGGCAAAGGTCTGGTCAAGCGTCGCGGTGAGAAAGTCGCCATTCTTAACTTCGGTACGCTGATGCCGGAAGCCGCTCAGGTCGCCGACACGCTGAACGCGACGCTCGTCGATATGCGCTTTGTGAAACCGCTCGACGAGGCGCTTATTCTTGAGATGGCCGCCAGCCACGAGCTGCTGGTCACGCTGGAAGAAAACGCCATTATGGGCGGCGCGGGCAGCGGCGTGAACGAAGTATTGATGGCGAACCGTAAATGGGTGCCGGTACTGAACCTCGGCCTGCCGGATCACTTTATTCCGCAGGGCACCCAGGACGAAGCCCGCGCGGCGATTGGCCTTGACGCCGCCGGTATCGAAGCCAAAATTCGCGCCTGGCTGGCGTAATCCCTCCCCTTTTCCGCTCCTGCTATGCTTAAACATCAGGTTTAAAAACAGCAGGAGTGGAACCATGCAATACACAACATTAGGAAAAACAGACCTCAAGGTTTCCCGACTTTGCCTGGGCTGCATGACGTTTGGCGAGCCTGACCGCGGGAATCACGCCTGGACGCTGCCGGAAGAGAGCAGCCGCCCCATCATCAAACGCGCCCTTGAGGGCGGCATTAACTTCTTTGACACCGCCAACAGCTACTCCGACGGCAGCAGCGAGGAGATCGTGGGCCGCGCCCTGCGCGATTTTGCCCGTCGTGATGAGGTCGTCGTTGCGACGAAGGTTTACCATCAGGTCGGCGATCTCGCCGAAGGGTTGTCCCGGGCGCAGATCCTGCGCTCCATCGATGACAGCCTGCGCCGCCTGAACATGGATCACGTCGACCTGCTGCAGATCCACCGCTGGGATTACAATACGCCCATCGAAGAGACGCTGGAGGCCCTTAATGACGTGGTCAACGCGGGCAAAGCGCGTTACATCGGCGCGTCGTCGATGCATGCGTCGCAGTTTGCCCAGGCGCTGGATCTGCAGGCGCAGCACGGCTGGGCGCGATTTGTCTCAATGCAGGACCATTACAACCTGATCTATCGCGAAGAAGAGCGCGAGATGCTGCCCCTGTGCTATCAGGAAGGGGTAGCGGTGATCCCGTGGAGCCCGCTGGCGCGGGGACGCTTAACCCGCCCGTGGGGGGAAACGACAGCCCGCTCGGTATCGGATGCGTTCGGTAAAACGCTGTATGAAAATACGGAAAGCAGCGACGCCGTGATTGCGGAGCGCCTGGCGGGCATTGCAGATGACACCGGCGCAACGCGCGCGCAGGTGGCGCTGGCATGGCTGCTGAGCAAACGTGGCGTTGCAGCACCGATTATCGGCACCTCGCGCGAGGAGCAGTTGGACGAACTGCTGAACGCGGTAGACATCACGCTGACGCCAGAACAGATTGCCGAGCTTGAGACGCCGTATGAGCAGCATCCGGTGGTAGGGTTTAAATAAACAAAAGCCGGGTGGCGGCTTCGCCTTACCCGACCTACAAAATCATATGCTCGCGTAGGCCGGGTAAGGCGAAGCCGCCACCCGGCAACACGGAACGTACAGAATCACCCGAAGTGATCGTACCCTTTCCAGTCGAGCGTGACCGGCGCGCCGTCCCGGACAAACTGCAGCCCTTCGCTTTCCGGCATAATCTGCCCGATGCAGGTAAACCGCGCGCCCAGATGCCCTAACGCAACGTCCAGCGTCCCGCGGTTCAGTTCCGGAACGGTAAAGCACAGCTCGTAATCTTCACCACCGGACAGCGCCCAGCGCAACGCCTGCTCAGGCTCTGTGTGACGCAGGAGCTGTTCTGACAGCGGGAAAAGGTCGAGATCGACACGCGCACCCACGCCGCTGGCCTTGAGGACATGACCGAGATCGGAGATCAGGCCATCAGACAGATCGATAGCCGAACTGGCGCGATCGCGCAGCGCCTGGCCGTGCAGAATACGCGGCGTTGGGCGCAGATGGCGTTTGACCAGATACGCCGCATCGTCTTTATCTTCAACGGTTAAACGGTCCTGAAGGATAGCCAGCCCTGCGGCGCTATCTCCCGGCGTACCGGTAACGTAAATCCAGTCGCCCGGTTTGGCCCCGGAACGCTTCAGGGCCCGCCCAGCGGGAACATAGCCGTGGATCGCCAGGGTCATCGACAGCGGCCCGGCCGTGGTGTCTCCCCCGATCAACTGCATATCGTAATAGTTGAGCTGATCAAACAGCGCATCGCTAAAGGCTTCAAGCCAGGCTTCATCGACATTCGGCAGGGTTAAGGCCAGCGTCAGCCACGCGGGATCGGCCCCCATCGCCGCCAGATCGCTGACGTTAACCGCCAGCGCTTTATACGCCAGGTCAGCAGGATCGATATCGGGAAGGAAATGACGTCCGCAGACTAAGGTGTCGGTGCTAATAGCCAGCGTCTGTTTTTCAGGAATATTGAGAAGTGCACAGTCATCGCCAATGCCAGTTTCAACATCAAGACGAGAGGTTCTGACACGGTCGAAATAACGGGCAATCAGGGAGAATTCGCCGCATGCCATACGTTATGCCTCAGCAAATAAAAGAAAAAACCGGAGCCGCACTGCCGGTGAGGCAGTGCAAGACTCCGGTTTGCGGATCACTTTTTGTGGGGACGGATCGCAGGTGCGGCTTTATCCAGCACGCCGTTAACAAACTTGTGGCTGTCTTCAGCGCCGAAGGTTTTCGCCAGTTCGATCGCTTCGTTGATGGCCACTTTGTACGGCACATCATCACGTTTGGACAGCTCGAACAGCGCGATACGCAACACTGCTTTTTCAACCTGACCCAGCTCTTCAAGAAGACGGGACAGGTATGGCTTCATCAGGCCATCGAGATACGCGCTATTAGTCGCCACTCCCGACAGCAGTTCACGGAAGTACAGAACATCGACGTCTTTCACGTCCTGTTCTGACAGGAACTGGTACTCAACATCGGCGATGTCGTTGTGGGACAACTGCCAGGAGTAAAGTGCCTGAACGGCACATTCACGGGCGCGGCGACGAGCAGCAGGTTTCACGGAATTCCCCTTACAAAAAAATCAGGCCTTAATGGCTTTCAATACGTTGATCATTTCAAGCGCGGTCAGTGCAGCTTCTGCACCTTTGTTACCGGCCTTGGTGCCAGCGCGTTCGATGGCTTGTTCAATACTTTCGGTGGTCAGCACGCCAAACGCGACAGGAATTTCAGCGTCCTGGGCGACGTGTGCCAGACCATTGCTTGCACCGCCCGCTACGTATTCGAAGTGCGCAGTGCCGCCACGAATAACTGTACCCAGGGCAATCACCGCGTCGTATTTACCGGTTTTCGCCAGCGCGCCCGCTGCCAGTGGCAGTTCGTAAGCACCTGGAACCCAAACAACGGTAATGTTGTCATCTTTTACCTGGCCGATACGTTTCAGGGCGTCAATTGCACCTTCCAGCAGGCTGTCGTTGATGAAGTTGTTGAAACGCGCAATGGTGATGGCGACGCGAGCGTCCGGGGTAGCTACAGCAGCTTCAATAATGTTCATACTCTTCCTTTACGGGTTCATTTGGCCCCGCAGGGGGGCGGATTTTATCATAATACTTTGCATACTGCTTCCCTATTTCGGGAGCAATTATGCTGTCGTTAAGTGCAGGCAAACATCCGGGCCTACCGGACGGATCTCGCTAAATTTGAGTTGCGGTGCATCGGCCAGTTTTTCAAGGCCAGGCAGCACAAACAGGCCGCGCGCGTCGTTGCCCAACAGCACAGGGGCCACGTAGACAATCAGCTCATCCACCAGCCCCGCCTGCAACAGCGCACCGGCCAGCGTCGGCCCTGCTTCAACCCAGATGCTGTTCACCTGCTGCTTGCCCAGCAGCATCATCAGCACCACTAAATCAAGATGGCCGTTGTGTTCCGGCACCATAATGCTGCGCACGCCTTCCGGCCATTGACGCGAATCGTCTTTGGTGCGGGCAAACAGCGTTTCACCGGGCTGGTGCACGATACGGTGCTCAGGCGTAACGCGGTTCTGGCTATCAATCACAATGCGCAGCGGCTGGCGCAGGTTTTCCTGCGGGTAGAGCGCCTGGGTATCGGCGTTCAGTTCATCCCAGCGCACGGTCATCGCCGGATCGTCGGCCAGCACCGTTTCACTGCTGGTGAGGATAGCATGGCTTTGCGCGCGCAGACGTTGCACATCGCGCCTTGCCTGCGGCGAGGTGATCCACTGACTTTCACCGTTGGCCATCGCCGTGCGGCCGTCCAGAGACGCGCCCAGCTTAAGCTGAATATAGGGGAACCCGGTTCGCATACGCTTCAGGAAGCCTTTGTTGAGGGCTTCCGCATCCTGCATCATCAGGCCGTGGCTAACGTCGATCCCTTCCTGCTGCAAGCGGTACAGCCCGCGCCCGGCCACCTGCGGATTCGGATCCTGCATAGACGCGACAACGCGCGAGACACCTGCCGCAATCAGCGCTTCACAGCACGGCGGCGTGCGCCCGTGGTGGCTGCACGGCTCCAGCGTCACGTAGGCGGTTGCCCCCCGCGCCTTTTCGCCGGCCATCCGCAGCGCGTGGACCTCGGCATGCGGCTCACCCGCGCGGTAGTGGAACCCTTCGCCGACGATCTCGCCGTCTTTCACGATAACGCACCCGACGTTCGGATTAGGATGGGTGGTAAAACGCCCGCGCTGCGCCAGCTTCATGGCTCGCGCCATGTAAATCTCATCCTGCATGCGTTTAATCCTGTAAGCGGGCGATCTCTTCGCCAAACTCTTTGATATCTTCGAAGCTGCGGTAGACCGAGGCAAAGCGGATATAGGCAACTTTATCGAGCTTTTTAAGCTGCTCCATCACCAGGTTGCCAATCATTTTGCTTGGCACCTCGCGCTCCCCTAACCCACGAAGATGCGATTTAATGTGGTTTAACGCCATTTCGACGTCATCTGCACTGACGGGCCGTTTTTCCAGCGCTTTTAGCATCCCGCTGCGCAGCTTCTCTTCATTGAACGGCTCGCGGACATCGTTGCTTTTGACCACGCGCGGCATCACCAGTTCGGCCACCTCAAAGGTGGTGAAACGCTCGTTGCACACCAGACACTGCCGACGGCGGCGTACGGAGGACCCTTCGCCCACCAGGCGAGAGTCGATGACTTTGGTATCCACAGCGGAGCAGAATGGGCAATGCATACGGTATCCCTGTTATCTGGTTAACTGAGTTTCATTTTACCCTGATCTGGCCCGACAACAAAGGAAGAGCTTTTTGAGACTAAGGATCTATGCCTGACGACAGGATGCTGGCTACCATTACACGCATCCGTTATTTCAAGGGAAATAAACGCAATGACAAGACGTTACCTAAGAATTCTCCTGGTGGGAAGCCTGTTCACCCTTAGCGCATGCGCACAGCAAACTGAAGTCCGCGAGATGAAACAAAGCGTGAATACGCTTAACACGGCGATGGACAAACTGAATAAAGAAACCGTGAAAATCACGCAGCAAAACGCGCTGAATGCAAAATCCGCCAGCGGTGTGTATCTTCTGCCCGGTGCCAATACCCCTGCGCGCCTGAACAGCCAGATCGGCATGCTGAAAATGTCGCTGGTTAACCTCGCACCGAACGCCGAAGGCACGCGCGCCACGCTGCGTATTCAGGGCGAATCCAACGATCCGTTGCCGGCGTTTAGCGGCACCGTAGAGTGGGGCCAGATCCAGGGCACCACGGAAAGTTTCCAGGAGGTGAATGTGAAAAATCAGCTGATCACGGCCCCTGCCAGCACGCTCGCGCCGAGCGATGTTGATATCCCGGTTCAGCTGAACGGCCTCACGCCGGACCAGTTAGGCTTTGTTCGCATCCACGACATCCAGCCCGCCGCGCAATAATCCTCCCCTTTAGCGGAGTACGCTGTTACTCCGCTAACATTTACACGCTGAAAACATTGGCAACATAAATGGTTGTCGATACAATCCCCGCCGTTTAAAGTACGCAAACGTGAACGCAATCGATTACGTATGTGAGAGAACTGTGAAACAACACGTATTTTTGTGAGCAGGGATTCCTATAATAGGCTCCGCAGAAACACGAAATATTTAGAAACGCAATTCGCGCATTTTTCACTCCCGGAAGGGAATTTCAATCAGTGGCATGATTATGAAAAAAACATTACTCGCAGCCGGTGCAGCGCTGGCATTGTCCTCCTCTTTCACTGTTAACGCAGCGGAAAATAACAAACCAGAATATGTTTCCGACTGGTGGCATCAGAGCGTTAACGTGGTGGGCAGCTACCACACCCGTTTTGGACCGCAGATCCGCAACGATACCTACCTGGAATACGAAGCGTTCGCTAAAAAAGACTGGTTTGATTTCTACGGTTATATGGATGCGCCGGTCTTCTTCGGCGGTAACACCGACGCGAAAGGTATCTGGAACCACGGTTCTCCGCTGTTCATGGAAATCGAACCACGTTTCTCCATTGATAAGCTGACCGGCACCAGCCTGGCGTTTGGTCCGTTTAAAGAGTGGTACTTCGCAAACAACTACATCTACGACATGGGCCGCAACGCCTCCGGTCGTCAGAGCACCTGGTACATGGGTCTGGGTACGGACATTGAAACCGGTCTGCCAATGAGCCTGTCCATGAACGTCTACGCGAAATACCAGTGGCAGAACTACGGTGCAGCGAACGAGAACGAGTGGGACGGCTACCGTTTCAAAGTGAAATACTTTGTGCCACTGACCCAGCTGTGGGGCGGCAACCTGAGCTACATCGGCTTCACCAACTTTGACTGGGGTTCAGACCTGGGCGATAACGACTTCCGCGACCTGAATGGCCGTAAAGCGCGCACCAACGACTCCATCGCCTCCAGCCACATTCTGGCGCTGAACTACGATCACTGGCACTACTCTGTTGTGGCGCGTTACTGGCACAACGGTGGTCAGTGGAACGATGACGCCAGCCTGAACTTCGGCAACGGCGACTTCAGCGTGCGTTCTACCGGCTGGGGTGGTTACCTGGTGGTGGGTTACAACTTCTAATCTCTGCGGGATTCGCCCGGTGGCGCTGCGCTTACCGGGCCTGGGATCCGAAATTGTGCGGGCTGATGCCCTCCCCTCTCCCACGGGAGAGGGCGCAAAGACAAAAAAATCCCGGTCAACAGACCGGGATTTTTTTATGCGAAAGACGCTGTCTTACGGCAGAATTGACGGCTGATCCGCCCCTTCTTTTTCGACCTTCTGCTGGAGCAGATGCTCACGCTTCATGCCGAGTTTCAGTGCCAGCGCGGACGCCACATAGATGGACGACGCCGTACCGATAGAGACACCAATCAGCATGGTCAGCGAGAAGCCTTCCAGTACCGGGCCACCGAAGAGATACAGCATCAGGATAACCATCAAGGTGGTACCGGATGTGATCAAGGTACGGTGCAGCGTCTGGGTCAATGACACGTTAAAGATTTCGTACGGCGTACCGCGACGGATCTTACGGAAGTTTTCACGGATACGGTCAGATACCACGATACTGTCGTTCAGTGAGTAACCGATAACGGACATCAGGGATGCCACAATCGTCAGGTCAATCTCAATATGGAACAGAGACAGTACGCCCATGGTGATCACCACGTCGTGCGCCAGGGCGATAACCACGCCTGCCGCCAGTCGCCACTCAAAGCGGAAACCAACGTAAATCAGGATGGAGATCAGCGCCACCATCAGCGCCATCGCACCGGTTTGCGCCAGGTCCGCACCCACGCTTGGGCCGACGAACTCAATACGCTTAACCGTCGCATTCTGGCTGGTCGTTTCGTTAATGACGTGAACGACCTTGCTGCCCAGCTCCTGGCTGCCGTTGGCATCGTGCACCGGCGGCATACGCACCATGATGTCGCGACTGCTGCCGAAGTTCTGCAGCAGCGGCTCTTCGAAGCCCGCTTTCTGCAGCGATTCGCGCATCTGGTCCATATCGACCGGTTTTTCCAGGGTGATTTCAATCACCGTACCACCGGTGAAATCGAGACCCCAGTTAAAGCCTTTCACACCCATAATGGCGATGGAGAGAATCAGGAGAAAACCTGAAATCCCGAAGGCCCAGTAGTCCCAGCGCATAAAGTCCCAGACTTTACGGCCGTGGTTCAATTGTTCAACAGTATATTCCTGTGCCACAACGCACTCCTCAGATAGACAGCTTTTTGACGCGCTTGCCGCCATACAGCAGGTTCACGATGGCACGGGTGCCGACAATAGCGGTAAACATTGACGTTGCAACACCGATACCGGTCGTAATTGCAAAGCCTTTGATAGCGCCAGTCCCCACTGCATACAGGATAAGAACCTTAATCAGTGTTGTTACGTTCGCATCGAAGATGGAGCTAAACGCCCCTTTATAGCCTTCTTCAATCGCCTGCTGCACAGAGCGACCGTTGCTCAGCTCTTCTTTGATACGTTCGTTTATCAGTACGTTCGCATCGACCGCCACCGCAAGGGTTAAGACGATACCCGCAATCCCCGGCATGGTCAGCGTTGCCCCCGGCAGCAGAGACATGATACCGATGATCAGCACCAGGTTTGCCACCAGCGCGGAGGTCGCAATCAGACCAAACTTCTTGTAGAAGAAGATCATGAAGAGAATAGAGACCACCAGACCGGCCAGACACGCTTCCAGACCCTGTTTGATGTTCTGCATACCCAGGGTTGGACCAATGGTACGTTCTTCAACAATCTGGATTGGCGCAATCAGCGCACCGGCACGCAGCAGCAGAGAGAGCTGACGCGCTTCGTTCGGGTTGTTGATACCGGTAATACGGAAGCTGTTACCCAGACGAGACTGGATGTTGGCGATGTTAATCACCTCTTCCTCTTTCACCAGCACAGAGCGACCGTTAGCGTCTTTCTTACCGCTGTCTTTGTACTCCACGAACAGGGTCGCCATCGGTTTGCCGATGTTGTCCTTGGTGAAGTTAGACATGATGTTACCACCCGCGCTATCAAGCGAGATATTAACCTGCGGCTGGTTGTATTCGTCCTGGCTGGAAGTGGAGTCGGTGATATGGTCACCGGTCAGGATCACGCGTTTGTACAGCACAACGGGCTGGCCTTCGCGAGTCTGTTTCACTTCGGAGTCGCCTGGCACACGGCCAGAAGCGGCAGCCGACTGATCGACGTTGGTATTCACCAGGCGGAATTCCAGGGTTGCGGTTGCACCCAGAATCTCTTTCGCACGCGCAGTATCCTGGATACCCGGCAGTTCTACCACGATACGGTCAGCACCCTGACGCTGTACCAGCGGCTCGGCCACGCCCAGCTGGTTTACACGGTTACGCAGAATGTTGATGTTCTGCTGAACAGCGTATTCACGGGCTTCACTCAGACGCGCATCGGTCATGACCGCACGCAACTGGTTGCTGCCCTGGGAGGTGATCACCAGATCGCGATGACGTTGAGACAGGTAAGTCACAGCCTGGTCGCGTGCCGCGCCGTCGCGGAACGTGATGCTCAAGCCGTAGTTATCTTCTTTACGCACGGTCG
The DNA here is from genome assembly GCF_019047785.1 of Enterobacter cancerogenus. Taxonomy (NCBI): domain Bacteria; kingdom Pseudomonadati; phylum Pseudomonadota; class Gammaproteobacteria; order Enterobacterales; family Enterobacteriaceae; genus Enterobacter; species Enterobacter cancerogenus. The sequence goes on from NZ_CP077290.1 coordinate 1,633,406, forward strand.
TGTAGGCGATGCCTTTTTCACGCAGATCGCTGCGCAGGCTGTCGATATTCTGTTCCTGCAGCTTGCCAAGGGCAGTGTCCATATCCACTTCCATCAGGAAGTGAACGCCACCACGCAGGTCAAGACCGAGTTTCATTGGCTCTGCGTTCAGCGCAGCCAGCCAACGTGGGGTTGCAGGAGCAAGGTTAAGCGCCACGACATATTTATCACCCAGCACGCCCATCAGCGCTTCACGGGCGCGGAGCTGCGTGTCGGTGGTGTCGAAGCGAGCAAGAATTGCGCCCTCTTCCAGTGCCACAGACTTAGCGGTAATTTTTTCTTCTTGTAACGTTTTCTGGACCTGGATCAGCGTTTGCTCACTGGCGGCGACACCGCGCGCGCCAGTGATTTGAACGGCCGGATCCTCACCATACAGGTTGGGAAGCGCGTACAGCAGGCCGACGATAATCACGACGACCAGCATGATGTACTTCCACAAAGGATAACGGTTTAACACGGCAGTTCCCTTTGGGAAAAGTTGGGATTACAGCGCCTTCATGGTGCCTTTCGGCAGAACGGCAGCTACGAAGTCACGTTTGATAACCACTTCAGTGGTGTCGTTCAGGGCGATAGCAATATAGCCGCTTTCAGCTACTTTGGTTACGCGACCGACCAGGCCACCGTTGGTCAGCACTTCATCGCCTTTCGCGATGGAGTTCATCAGGTTTTTGTGCTCTTTGGTGCGTTTCTGCTGTGGACGCAGGATCATGAAGTAGAAGATCAGACCGAACACAACCAGCATCAGAATCAGAGACATTGGGCTGCCCTGTGATGGCGCGCCAGTTGCTGCTACCGCATCAGAAATAAAAAAGCTCATTCAAATTCCCTCATTATTAAAATTAATCAACGTTCAACGGCGGAACATCCCGACCCTGACGTTGGTAGAAATCGGTCACGAAGCTCTCTAATTTACCCTCTTCGATAGCCTTACGTAAACCAGCCATTAAGCGCTGATAATAACGAAGATTATGAATGGTATTGAGACGCGCACCTAAAATCTCGTTGCAACGATCGAGATGATGCAGGTACGCACGAGAATAATTGCGACAGGTATAGCAATCGCACTCGGAATCGAGCGGGCTGGTGTCACTCTTATGCTTCGCGTTACGGATTTTCACCACGCCATCGGTCACAAACAGATGCCCGTTACGCGCGTTACGGGTTGGCATGACGCAGTCGAACATATCAATGCCGCGACGAACGCCTTCCACCAGATCTTCTGGTTTACCCACACCCATCAGGTATCGCGGTTTATCGGCCGGGATTTGCGGGCAGACGTGCTCCAGAATGCGGTGCATGTCTTCCTTCGGCTCACCCACAGCCAAACCGCCGACAGCGTAGCCATCAAAGCCTATCTCTACCAGACCTTTAACGGAGATATCACGTAAATCTTCGTAAACGCTGCCCTGAATAATGCCGAACAGCGCATTTTTGTTCTGCAGGGCGTCAAAACGGTCACGGCTGCGCTGCGCCCAGCGCAGGGACATTTCCATTGAACGCTTGGCGTAATCCCAGTCTGCCGGGTATGGCGTACATTCATCGAAGATCATCACGATATCGGAACCGAGATCGTACTGAATCTCCATGGATTTTTCCGGATCGAGGAAGATCGGATCGCCGTTGATCGGATTACGGAAGTGCACGCCTTTTTCGGTGATCTTGCGGATATCGCCCAGGCTGAAGACCTGGAAACCGCCGGAGTCGGTAAGAATAGGGCCTTTCCACTGCATGAAGTCGTGCAGGTCGCCGTGCAGCTTCATGATTTCCTGGCCCGGGCGCAGCCACAGGTGGAAGGTGTTGCCGAGGATAATTTGTGCGCCAGTGGCTTCAACTTCTTCCGGCGTCATCCCTTTTACGGTGCCGTACGTGCCCACAGGCATAAACGCGGGGGTTTCCACCACGCCGCGATCAAACACCAGGCGACCGCGGCGTGCGCGACCGTCGGTGGTATCAAGTTCAAATTTCATTTTTTCTCCGACGTCAGAAAAACAGTCCAACGTTGTAAAACGGTGCCGCGGACTTATTCCCCGACACGCTCATTCAAAGCCTGCGGATTGTACGTGATAAACATCGCGTCCCCGTAGCTAAAAAAGCGATATTTTTGTTCTACCGCAGACTTGTAGGCCGTCATCGTGTGCTGATAACCCGCGAAGGCCGACACCAGCATAATTAATGTTGATTCAGGCAGATGGAAATTGGTTACCAGCGCATCAATCACTTTGTACTGGTAGCCTGGGTAGATAAAGATTTGGGTATCGCCAAAGAACGGCTCGATAAGATCGGTTTTTGCCGCCTGCGCCGCGCTCTCAAGGGAACGCACGGAGGTTGTCCCGACCGCCACAACACGGCTTCCACGCGCTTTCGCCGCCAGCACCGCGTCAACCACCTCCTGCGGCACTTCGGCATACTCGGAGTGCATGATGTGATCTTCAATGCTGTCTACGCGTACCGGCTGGAACGTCCCCGCGCCAACGTGCAGCGTGACGAATGCCATCTCAATGCCTTTTGCGCGCAGCTTTTCCAGCAGCGGTTCATCAAAGTGCAGGCCCGCCGTGGGGGCAGCCACCGCGCCAGGCTTCTGGCTGTAGACGGTCTGGTACAGCTCACGGTCAGACTCTTCATCCGGGCGCTCAATGTACGGCGGCAGCGGCATATGGCCGATGGCGTTGAGGATATCCAGCACCGTGCGTTCGTCGTTAAACTCCACCTCAAACAGCGCATCGTGGCGCGCGGTCATGGTCGCGTTAATGCTCTCGTCATCGCCCAGCAGCAGCTCTGCGCCCGGCTTCGGCGCTTTCGAGGCGCGAATATGTGCCAGAATACGTTTATCATCGAGCATACGTTCAACCAGCACCTCAATCTTGCCGCCGCTGGCTTTTCGACCAAACAGGCGCGCCGGGATCACGCGGGTATTGTTAAACACCAGCAGATCGCCAGGGTTGAGCTTGTCGAGCAAATCGGTGAAAGTACCGTGCGTCAGCTCGCCCGTCGGCCCGTCCAGTGACAGTAAACGGCAGCTACTGCGCTCAGGCATGGGATAGTGAGCAATCAGGGATTCAGGTAATTCAAAGGAGAAATCGGCGACGCGCATGACGTATACTCGTGACTTAAAAACAGGCGGCATAGTCTAGTGCTCACACCCTTTTGCTGCAACAACTAGCCGCCCCCGGACAAATAAAACGCATGAATTTTCTCGCTCACCTGCATCTTGCTCATCTCGCTGAAAGCTCTTTATCCGGCAACCTGCTGGCCGATTTCGTGCGCGGCAACCCCGCCGAGGCGTATTCCGCAGAGGTTGTCGAAGGGATCTTTATGCATCGCCGGATCGACGTCCTGACCGATAACCTGCCGGAAGTGACCGAAGCGAAAGCATGGTTCCGCCCCGAAACCCGCCGCGTCGCGCCAATTACGCTCGACGTCATGTGGGATCACTTCCTGTCGCGCCACTGGGAACAGCTGTCGCCGAACCTGCCGCTGCCGGAATTTGTACGCTATGCCCGTCAGCAGGTGGCGATAATTTTACCGGACTCCCCGCCGCGTTTTGTCAATCTCAACAACTATCTGTGGTCTGAACGCTGGCTGGAGCGGTATCGCGAGATGGATTTTATCCAGAACGTCCTGAACGGCATGGCCAGCCGCCGCCCGCGTCTCGATGCGCTACGCGATTCCTGGTACGACCTGGACACGCACTACGACGCGCTGGAGAGCCGTTTCTGGCAGTTCTACCCGCGCATGATGGCGCAGGCGAAAAACAAACAGCTGTAACAGGATCTGCATTGATAGGTAAAAGCTGGCTGAACGATTGTCAGCACCTCTTTGTCTTATGGCTGCACACTCTCTATACTGGCCCGCGTTGCGTTCCAAATAACCTTAGTATCTACAGGAGAATCATATGGTTCTGGTAACTCGTCCGGCTCCGGATTTTACGGCTGCAGCAGTTCTGGGCAACGGTGAAATCGTTGAAAACTTCAACTTCAAACAGCATACCAACGGTAAAGCGACCGTTCTGTTCTTCTGGCCAATGGACTTCACTTTCGTTTGCCCGTCTGAGCTGATCGCGTTCGACAAACGTTATGAAGAATTCCAGAAGCGTGGCGTGGAAGTCGTTGGCGTCTCCTTCGACTCTGAATTTGTACACAACGCATGGCGTAACACCCCTGTCGACAACGGCGGCATCGGTGCGGTGAAATACGCGATGGTTGCGGACATCAAACGCGAAATCCAGAAGGCTTATGGTATTGAGCATCCGGACGCAGGCGTTGCGCTGCGCGGTTCTTTCCTGATCGACGCGAACGGTATCGTTCGTCACCAGGTTGTGAACGATCTGCCGCTGGGTCGTAACATCGACGAAATGCTGCGCATGGTTGACGCGCTGCAGTTCCACGAAGAGCACGGCGAAGTGTGCCCGGCTCAGTGGGAAAAAGGGAAAGAAGGCATGAACGCGTCTCCGGACGGCGTGGCTAAGTACCTGTCTGAGAACGTATCCAGCCTGTAATCGGCACGGTTTACGAAGAAGGCCCGCTTGTGCGGGCCTTTTTGTTTGTGCGTTTCCCCCCTCACCCCAGCCCTCTCCCTCAAGGGAGAGGGGGCAATCCGTGCGGAAAACGCTTTCGCTCCCTCGCGTTAAAACGCGAAGCATGAACAGCCAAGCACGCCCCAGAACGCCTGCTCGTCCGATACCGGAATCGATGACTGGCGCGCGATACCGTGCGCGTGCCCATGCACCCCGCAGCTGCCAATACACTGATGCATCTGAACCACTGCGCCAACGTGATTGACTGCAGGCGGCGCAGAGCGGTAATGGCCTGGCACTTTCACCACCGGTGACCACTCCGGCACTACCGGAACAGGCGGCGGCGACAGCGGGCTAAACTGCCCGGCGGCATACACCACCTTGCCATCGACCACCGTCAGCACCGATTCAATGCCCTTAATCTCCTCCTCCGGCACGCTGAAGTAGTCTTTCGACAACACCACCAGATCCGCAAGCTGCCCTTCGACCAAGCGGCCCTTCTTGCCCTGCTCGCTTGAGAACCATGCGCTGCCCGCCGTCCACAGCTCCAGCGCCACGTCGCGCGGCAGGCGGTTGTTATCGTCATACATTGCCAGCCCACCCACGGTGCGCCCGGAAACCAGCCAGTAGAGCGCCGTCCACGGGTTGTAGCTTGCCACCCGGGTTGCGTCGGTACCTAACCCAACCGGCACCTCCAGCTCCAGCATTTTGGCCACTGGCGGCGTGTGTTTCACCGCCTCTTTGCCGTAGCGATCGACAAAGTACTCTCCCTGGAAGGCCATACGATGCTGCACCGCGATCCCGCCGCCCAGGGCCTTCACGCGCTCGATGTTGCGCTCGGTGATGGTCTCCGCATGGTCAAAGAACCAGTGCAGGCCGTTAAACGGAATATCGCGGTTGACCTTCTCGAATACGTCCAGCATACGGCTGATAGATTCGTCATAGGTAGCGTGCAGGCGGAACGGCCAGCGATGTTCTACCAGATGGCGCACCACGCGCTCCAGCTCGTCTTCCATCCCTTCCGGCAGGTCCGGACGCGGCTGGAGGAAGTCTTCAAAATCCGCCGCCGAGAAGACCAGCATCTCGCCCGCACCGTTGGCACGGTAAAAGTCCGTTCCCTGCCCCGGCTTGAGCATGTCGGTCCAGCGCTCAAAATCTTCCAGCTCCTGTTTAGGACGCTGGGTAAAGAGGTTGTAGGCAATACGTACCGTCATCTGCTCTTTGGCGTGCAGCTCGGCGATCACCTCGTAATCTTCCGGGTAGTTCTGGAAGCCGCCGCCCGCGTCGATGGCGCTGGTCAGCCCAAGGCGGTTCAGCTCGCGCATAAACTGGCGCGTGGAGTTCACCTGCTGCTCAATCGGCAGTTTCGGCCCTTTCGCCAGCGTGGCGTACAGGATCATGGCATTCGGTTTGGCGATCAGCATCCCGGTCGGATTGCCGTGGTTATCGCGCACGATCTCACCGCCCGGCGGGTTTGGCGTCTCTTTGGTATAGCCGACGGCTTTAAGCGCCGCCCGGTTAAGCAGGGCGCGATCGTAGAGGTGCAGGACAAACACCGGGGTATCCGGCGCCGCTTCATTAAGCTCCTCGATGGTTGGCATCCGGCGCTCGGCAAACTGGAACTCGCTCCAGCCGCCTACCACGCGCACCCACTGCGGGGAAGGCGTACGGTCAGCCTGATCTTTCAGCATCCGCAGCGCGTCCACCAGAGACGGCACGCCTTCCCAGCGCAGCTCCAGGTTGTAGTTCAGCCCGCCGCGGATCAGGTGCAGGTGCGAATCGTTCAGGCCAGGGATGACCGTACTCCCCTTCAGGTCAACAATCTGGGTGCCCTGGGTCGCAAAGCTCATGATGCGATCGTGATTCCCCGTGGCAAGGATCTTGCCGTTGGCGATGGCGACCGCTTCCGCGAGCGGATTGTCGCGATCGAGGGTGTGGATCTTACCGTGGGTTAAGATCAGTGTGGCAGTGTGGGACATAAGGTCCTCCTTTGGGCCGAATCAGGCTTTTTTCAGCCATCCGGCAAACAGACGGGTCACGATGGGCATCCATAGCCAGACCACCAGCGCGACGACACAGGCATCGTTAATCAAATGCAGCAATAAAGAGCCTTTCAGGCCAGGAAGTAGCGCCCCGGTTACCTGCGGCACCACGTTGGTGCTGGGGAAAATCACCAGCAGCGTGATAAGAAACTGCTTCCACTGCTTCGGCTTGCGGATGTGCGGTTCGGGCGGGGTAAACCAGAATGCCGCGTCGGTGCGCACTTCGGTTTTGTCTCCTTCCGCCAGTAACGGCTCAATCTCTTTCACCAGCGCGTTACGGGTTTCAGACTGCGTCCATGCATAGAGGTGTTCGGGGGTGTCGAAACGAATAATGATCGTCCACAACTGCTGTCCTTCCTGGGGGCGGATCACGTTCGCGCCAAGGTGTCCGGGAAAGTCCGCCGCAATGGGCATAATTTTGCCAAGCCACTGTTCGTACCGCTCAGCCTGTCCCGGAAGAAGCGTGTGAGCAATCACCAGCGTCACATGAGATGTTTGCGCCATATAAATTCCTGGTCAAAATCGGGCGGGAAAGACCCGCCCTGAAAGGCTTAAGCTTTACGCTCAGGCGCGCCATGTACGAGGGTATAGGCATAATCGACACCCATGCCGTACGCGCCGCTGTGCTCGCGCACCAGGTCCATCACCGCATCGTAGGTGCCTTTACGTGACCAGTCGCGCTGGTACTCAAGCAGAACCTGCTGCCAGGTCACCGGCACCGCACCGGCCTGTACCATACGGTCGATAGCGCGTTCATGGGCATCCACAGAAGTGCCGCCGGAGGTGTCGGTTACCACGTAGACTTCAAAGCCCTCATCCAGCGCCATCAGCGCCGGGAAGGTCAGGCAGACTTCGGTCCACAGGGCAGAGATGATGAGTTTTTTGCGGCCCGTCGCTTTTACCGCCGCAACAAACGCGTCATCTTCCCAGGAGTTCATTGAGGTACGTTCAATCGGTTTGACGTCAGGATGAACTGCCAGCAATTCTGGCCAGATATAACCACTAAAACTTTTTGTTTCGACTGAGGTATAGATAACCGGTATATCAAATATTTTGCCGGCTTTCGCCAGGGCAATCGTATTATTCTTTAATAATTGTCGGTCAATATTAGCGACACCAAAGGACATTTGTGGCTGGTGATCGATAAAAATTAATGCGGAGTTTTGTGGGTCAATCAGTTCACGAATAGACATAAAAGTACCTTTTAATCAATGTGTTAAAAGCCAACGTTTGTGTGTGCTAAATGAGAAAGGGCCCTGACTGATTAAGCAAATTGAGTATAGCGAGAATTGATTAAGAGGATATTAAAGAAATTTGTCTCCTCTGGTGAATTAAACAGAACAAGATCGAATATATTCTGCGGCAGGAAATAAACACCTGCCGCGATTAAGGATTAATTGCCGAACCAGATACTGGCGGAAATGGCAGGTAGCGACAGGATATTTTCCTGAATGGTGCCTTTTCCCTCTTTAAGCAGCCACCTTTTTACGTTTAGCAGCGGAGAGTGGTCCAGCACCACCTCACAGGCTTCACCGCGGTTTATCGCCACCAGCACGCGCTGCTGGTTATAGACGCGGACAAACACCACCACGTTATCGTGGGCGTAGACCACCTGACAGCCGCCGTAGCGCAGGGCGAGACTCTGTTTACGCACTTTCGCCAGACGCTGATAGAGGCTAAACAGCACCTTGTCCTGTTTTTCTGGCTCCCATGGGAAGGTTTTGCGGCAGAACGGATCGTTATTGCCATCCAGCCCCACCTCATCGCCGTAGTAAATGCAGGGTATGCCCGGCCAGGTAAAGAGCCAGGTAACGGCCAGCGGCAGGCGCGCCACGTCCTTACCCAGTAGCGATTTAAAGCGGGCGGTATCGTGGCTGTCCAGCTGGTTGAACATCCTGAGCTGCTGCTGATGCGACAGCCCAGCGCGGTAGTTATCCATCCACGCCATGCAGGTTTCAGCGTCGATATGCTGCGGATCGTAAGAGATATCCGTGTTGGCAAGGAATCCCCACAGCGGGAAGGTAAAGCCGCGATAGTTCATCGACGCATCTTCTGCATCGGCCTGCAGCCACTGGCGGGCGTCGCCAAAATGTTCACCAAAGACGAACGCGTCGGGGTTGGCGACTTTCGCCGAGTGGGTGATTGCGGCAACGTGGGTCAGGTTGTTTCGCGCCCCACCCGCTTCGCCCAGCATATGCACCACGTCCAGCCGCCAGCCGTCCATGCTCCACGGCGCCTTCAGCCAGTGGCGCACAATGCTCTCATCGCCACCGTAAATCTCATTCACCAGCGTGGGCGACTGAAAATCCAGCTTCGGCAGGCTGGGATAGCCCAGCCAGTCGAGCGCGCGCCCTTCCTCATCGAAGCTGTACCAGTCGCGCTGCGGCGAATCCGGGTTGTGGCACGCGCCGCCCATCGACTGGTTATGGCGATCAAACCAGGCGTGCGAATCGCCGCTGTGGTTGAATACGCCGTCCAGAACCAGACGCATACCTTCGCGCCGCGTATTTTCCCGTAAGCGCAGGAGCGCTTCATCGCCGCCAAACTGCTCGTCAACGTGACGATAGTCCTGGGTATCGTATTTGTGCACGCTCGGGGCTTTAAACACCGGGTTCAGGTACAACGCGGTGACGCCGAGGGATTTCAGGTACGGAAGTTTTGCGCTGATCCCGTCGAGATCGCCGCCGTAAAAGGTCGAGCCGCCCGCCTGCGCGGTAAGCGGTTCATCCCATGCTTTCAGGATAATTTCGTGCCCTGCCGCATGGTGGTAATAGACCTTATCCTGATCCGTGGACCGCTTTTCGCTTCGGGCAAAGCGGTCCGGGAAAATCTGGTAAAAGACCTGGTCATTAACCCACTGCGGGCCGTGATCGGGATAATCCACCGCGAATTGCTCCAGGCGCGCGGGCGGGAAACGGCTGAACCCCTGCGGAGTGAACCACAGTTGGCGGTTATTCCACAGCAGTTTAAAGCTATAGCGCCGACGCGGCTGGCCGCTGCCCAAATCAATATTCGCCCGCCACGCCGTCACCCCAGGCTGCGGCTGGCTGCGCTGTTTGTGCATTTTCAGCGTCGTTTCTTCGTTATCCACTTCAGCGCGAAGCGTCACGCGTTCAGGCTGATTTTCTCCTGCCAGCCAGAGCGTAATCACCAGATTGTCTTTGTTTTGCTTAACAAATGGGGCAACCGGAAGGTGCCAGGCATTTAACATCACGAATCCCCTTTGATGAAATTGACGTCACCTTGCCACAGGGTAGTTAAGGTTAGCTCACCATGAGGGGATTTATTGGGGGAGGAGGACGGGGGAGGAGGCATCAGGCCCCTCTCCCACAGGGAGAGGGGAAAGAGGATTACTGCGCTTGCGCCAGCTGACGGTCATGGCGGCGTTTAAACACCCAGCCCACCAGCAGCAGGACGATCCACGCCAGGCCGACGTACAGCGAAATGCGGGTATCCGGGTGATAGCCAATCAGGCCGATGATAAACACCAGGAAGATCAGCCCGGCCACGGTGGTTGGTACCCCGCCCGGCACTTTAAACTTCAGCGCCTTAACCTCGTCCGGCGGCAGCCGACGGCGGAACGCAATCTGCGACAGCAAAATCATGATCCACACCCACACGGTAGCGAACGTGGCCAGCGAGGCAATCACCAGGAAGACGTTTTCCGGCATGATGTAGTTCAGGTAAACCGAGAACAGCAGCGCAACGGTCATGACCACCACCGTCACCCACGGCGTACCGCGGCGCGACGTTTTGGCAAACACCTTCGGCGCGCTGCCCTGCTCCGCCATGCCGTGCAGCATACGGCCTACGCCAAACACGTCACTGTTGATCGCGGAAAGCGACGCGGTGAGCACCACGAAGTTCAGAATGCTGGCCGCAAAGGCAATGCCCATGTGCTGGAAGGTCAATACGAACGGACTGCCGTTGGTGCCCACCTGGTTCCACGGATAAATGGACATGATCACGAACAGCGTACCCACGTAGAACACCAGAATACGCATCGGCACGGAGTTGATGGCGCGCGGAATGGATTTCTCCGGGTCTTTCGCTTCGCCCGCGGTAATACCGATAATCTCGATCCCACCGTAGGCAAACATCACCATTTGCAGCGACATCACCATTCCAAGCCAGCCGTTGCTGAAGAAGCCACCGTTGGTCCACAGGTTATGGATCCCGGTCGGCTGCCCGCCGTTACCAATACCCCAGATGATGATGCCGAAACCGGCGAGGATCATGATGATGATGGTCGCGACTTTGAAGAAGGAGAACCAGAACTCCAGTTCACCAAACACCTTCACGCTCATCAGATTCACGGCGCAGATGATCAGCACGACGCTCAGCACCCATATCCAGTGCGGGACGGCGGGGAACCAGACGCCCATATAGATACCAAACGCCGTGACGTCGGCAATTGCCACTATCAGGATTTCAAAGCAGTAGGTCCACCCGGTAATGAAGCCCGCCAGTGGGCCGAGGTTTTCCTGAGCATAACGCGAGAAGGAGCTGGCGGACGGATTATGAACCGACATCTCCCCGAGCGCGCGCATAATGATGTAGGCCGCCACGCCGCCGATGATATAGGCCAGCAGCACGCTGGGACCGGCCATTTTGATGGCATCTGCCGAGCCATAAAAAAGACCGGTACCGATAGCAGAGCCCAGCGCCATAAAGCGGATGTGGCGAGTGCTCAGTCCACGTTTAAGTTTGTTAGTGCTTTCCATTTAAGTCTTGCCATTCAACACGAAAAAACAAAAAACCACGGGGCCTTAAGCCCCGTGGTTAAACACTTTGTTGCCGTTGATTAATGGGCGTTCGATGTTACCTGACGCCCTGCAGCACGGTCCCAGACAATGGCCAGAACCAGCGCGACAACGGTAGGCAGCAGCCAGGCCAGACCTTGCTCGGACAGCGGCAGACGCTGTGTCCAGCCAGGCAGCACTTCACTGAATGCCGATGCTTTAATCCCGTCAAGGATACCAAAAATCAGGCTGATAAACATGGCCGGCGCAATAATTCGCGAGGAGTTGTTCCACCATGGACGGGTAAAGCTCAGCACCACCAGCACGATGCACGGCGGATAGATGGCCGTCAGCACCGGAATAGAGATTTGAATCAGGTGGCTCAGCCCCAGGTTGGATACCGCCATGGAGAAGATGCCAAGGATAAAGACCAGCGTGCGGTAAGAGAGCGGCAGATACTGGGCAAAGAACTCCGCACAGGCGCAGGTCAGGCCAACCGCGGTCACCAGACACGCCAGGAAGATCAGTACCGCCAGCAGCATGCTGCCCGCACCACCAAAGGTGTGCTGAACGTAAGCATGCAGGATCGCCGCACCGTTGGCATTCTGATCAACCAGCGTTGCGCTATCGGACCCCAGGCGGAACAGCGCCAGATACAGCAGCGTCAGGCCCACACCGGCCATCAGGCCAGCCCAGATGGTGTAGCGGGTCAACAGACGCGCTTCGGTCACGCCGCGAGAACGCGCGGCATTCACGATAACAATACCGAAGACCATCGCACCCAGCGTATCCATCGTCAGATAGCCGTTTACAAAGCCGTTAGAGAAGGCTGCGTTCTGGTAGGCATCCATCGCGTGGCTGATAGGCCCCGCCGGCCAGATGATGGCGGCAACGGCCAGCACGATCAGCGCAATGATTTTCAGCGGAGCCAGGAAATTACCCACGGTATCCAGCAGTTTGCCCGGATAAAGGGAAACCAGAATCACGATGGCAAAATAAACCAGGCTGTAGATAAACAGCGGCATCGCGCCGTCACCGGTCAGCGGAGCAATCCCCACTTCGAAGGAGACGGTCGCGGTACGCGGGGTCGCAAACAGCGGGCCAACGGCCAGATAGCAGACGGTCGCCAGCAGGACGCCCGCCACTTTGCCAATTGGCGTGCTGAGGCTATCGACGCCGCCACCCACTTTCGCCAGCGCGACCACGGTAAGCACCGGCAGCCCCACGGCAGTAATCAGGAAGCCAAACGCGGCGGTCCAGACGTGTTCACCCGCCTGTAAACCAACCATAGGAGGGAAAATGATGTTGCCTGCGCCAACGAACAGCGCAAATGTCATAAAGCCCAGCGCGATGATGTCACGCGATTTTAAGTGATGGGTCATAGAACCTTACTGCCTGTGGATGTGGTGTTGAAAACGTTGAGATTTTCGCCATCCCTCGCGGGACGATACAGCGGAAAATTTGCTCAATTTCAGCGGGATATGCTCCCGTCCTGGCGTGGCGAAGAATAGTTTTTCGATTTACCACGCAAATACAGTCGGTCTGACAGTATATGGGGGGCAATTTAAACGCTTATAACGTTTAAAGGCAAGGAGGGATCGTAAAACCAGAACAATATACCAGCATAGAAATTCAAGGCAGCACGATACGCCATATTCAGGAAAAACCCATGGCTAATCATGCGAACAAAAAAACAACAGCCGTATAATATTCACCCGCGTTTCGCTTGACTGCAAAGCAAACGGGCCAGCATACGCTGACCCGTGGAAAGGTAAAATGACACACCCGCCGTCAGGCGATCTTTTTGGCAATCAATCGTTCCGGCATGACGAAACTGAAACGGGTTCCTTTGCCCGGCGTACTCTGAATATCAAGACGGCTTTCGTGGTGATTCACCGCATGTTTCACAATCGCCAGTCCAAGACCGCTGCCCCCGGTCTGGCGTGAGCGCGCTTTATCCACACGGTAAAAACGCTCGGTCAGGCGCGGAAGGTGCTCCGGCGCAATGCCCGGCCCGTTATCCTCGACGCTGAACTCAGCCCCCGCCGGGGTAGGCTGCCAGCGCACTACGATATGCGTTCCCTCCGGCGTGTGGTTCACCGCGTTATAGACCAGGTTGGAGATGGCGCTGCGCAGCTCATCCTCGCTGCCGAGCACTTTGAGGCTGTTATCCACCTCAAAGCTGAAGGAGTGTTTCTTATGGCTTAACGTCTGTGCTTCACGCTCCACCACGCGCAGCATCATCGGCACGTCAATGGTGTCAGTGAGCGCCAGCGACGGAGCCGCTTCAATTTTCGAGAGCGTCAGCAGCTGCTTCACCAGCCCTTCCATCCGGTGCGTCTGCTCGCGCATGGTGTGCAGGGCTTTCTCGCGCGGTGCTCCTTCCAGCGTTTGCTCCTGCATCATCTCCAGATAGCCCTGCAGCACCGTCAGCGGCGTGCGCAGTTCGTGGCTAACGTTGGCGAAGAAGTTGCGGCGCGCCCCTTCCAGCTGGTGCATCTGGGTCACGTCGCGCGCCACCATCAGCCACTGCCGATCGCTGTAGGGCATCACGCGGATCTCAAGATGACGGCCATTGTTGAGCTTCAGATCGTGCGGGCGGGTAAAGTCACGCTTTTTGAGGTACAGCGTGAACTCGGGATAACGCAGAAGGTTAAGGATATTCTGGCCATTGTCATCCGGCCAGCGCAGGCCGAGCAGCTGTTGCGCCAGGCCGTTACACCAGAAGATGGTCCCCTCTTCGGTGGTTAAAATAACCGCATCCGGCAGCGATTCTGCGCCGCTGCGAAAGCGTTTTATCAGGCTGCCCAGCTCGCGGCGGCGCTTTTTATTACGCATCTGCATCTGATGCAGGCCGTACAGCAGCGGCTCCCAGCTTCCGCTTCCCGGCGGAGGGGTCATACTTCTGTCCACCCACAGCCACCAGGAGAGGCGCAGCAGATTCCAGAAATGCCAGATCAGCAATCCGGTCACCGCGGCCAGTAAAAACCACGGCAGATAGCCAAAAATAGCCCCCAGAATGAAGGCCGGAATACAGCATAAGATCAGTTCAAAGACGAGCCTTTTCCATGACAGACGTTCCAGCACGCGTCACACTCCTGTCATTGTTCAGAAACGGGTCGAAAAACGATAACCCGTGCCGCGGACCGTCTGCACCATGCGATCGTGGCCGCTCAGTTCCAGCGCTTTACGCAGGCGGCGAATATGGACGTCAACCGTTCGGTCTTCGACATAGACGTTAGTTCCCCAGACGTTATTCAGCAACTGTTCGCGGCTGTAGACGCGCTCCGGGTGGGTCATAAAGAAGTGCAGGAGCTTAAATTCGGTCGGCCCCATGTCGAGAGGATTTTCGCCGGTCATGACGCGGTGCGAGGTCGGGTCAAGGCTCAGGCCCTGCATCTCAATCACCTCTTCCACCGCCATCGGCGAAATACGGCGCATCACGGCTTTAATGCGGGCAACCAGCTCCTTCGGGGAGAACGGCTTGGTAATGTAATCATCCGCGCCGGTTTCCAGACCGCGAACGCGATCCTCTTCTTCACCGCGCGCCGTCAGCATAACCACCGGAATATCGCGGGTCATCGCTTCACGTTTAATGTGTTTGATAAACTGCAGTCCGGAGCCGCCGGGCAGCATCCAGTCCAGCAGGATCAAGTCGGGCCAGGGTTCATTCAGCTGATTCACCGCACTGTCATAATCTTCCGCTTCAATCGGCTGGAAACCGTTTTGTTCGAGCACGAAGCACACCATTTCACGAATCGGAGCTTCATCTTCTACGACCAGAATACGTCTCGCCATACTTTGCCCTGTTTTGTCTTATTTAAGTTACATGTTGTAATTCGGCGCCATTATGCGTCAGATTTATGACAGATTTATGAAAAACATTACCATCATCAATGGCAAACTGTTGTTTTATTACAGCGGTTATTTTCCGTTCCCTGAAAGTTTATAATCCCCCCCATCTTTTTTCGCCACGGATCTGATATGCGCATACTTCACACCTCGGACTGGCATCTGGGTCAAAATTTTTACAGCAAAAGCCGCGCCGCTGAACATGAAGCGTTTCTGAACTGGCTGCTGGAGACGGCCCGGTTGCAGGAGGTCGACGCAATTATCGTGGCAGGCGATATTTTTGATACCGGACAGCCGCCGAGCTATGCGCGCGAGTTGTATAACCGCTTTGTGGTCAACCTGCAGCAAACCGGCTGTCATCTGGTGATTGTCGCGGGCAACCATGACTCCGTCGCCACGCTGAATGAATCCCGCGATATTCTGGCGTTCCTCAACACGACCGTGGTGGCGAGTGCCGGGCACGCGCCGCAGATCCTGAACAAACGCGACGGCACGCCGGGGGCAGTGCTGTGCCCGATCCCGTTTTTACGCCCGCGGGATATCGTTCAAAGCCAGGCCGGCCTTTCCGGCAGCGAAAAGCAGAAGCATTTATTGCAGGCCATCACCGACTATTATCACCAGCAGCACGCACAGGCCTGCACCCTGCGCGGTGAACAACCTCTTCCCGTTATTGCCACCGGCCATTTGACCACCGTCGGAGCCAGTAAAAGTGACGCGGTTCGCGAGATCTATATCGGCACCCTGGACGCCTTCCCGGCGCAAAACTTCCCGCCTGCCGACTACATCGCCCTTGGGCACATTCACCGCGCGCAGGTGATTGGCGGCTGCGAACACATCCGCTACTGTGGCTCGCCCATTCCGCTCAGTTTTGACGAAACGGGCAAGGCGAAATGCGTGCATCTGGTGAGCTTCACCGACGGCAAACTCAGCGCCGTTGAGCCGCTGGAAGTCCCTGTCACCCAGCCGCTGGCGGTACTGAAGGGCGATCTGGCCGCCATTACCGCCCAGCTTGAGCAGTGGCGCGGCGCAGAGCTTAACCCGCCCGTCTGGCTGGATATCGAAATCACCACTGACAACTACCTGCACGATATGCAGCGCAAAATTCAGGCGCTGACGGAAGATCTTCCCGTCGAAGTGTTGCTGGTACGCCGCAGCCGCGAGCAGCGCGAGAAACTTCTCTCAGGTGCCCGGCGCGAAACGCTTAGCGAACTCCGGGTGGAAGAGGTCTTCGAGCGGCGGCTTGCGCATGAAGAGCTGGACGATGACAAACGCACAAGGCTCAACGAGCTGTTTGTTCAGACTCTGCACACCCTGCATGATGAGGAAGAAAGCGCATGAAAATTCTCAGCCTGCGTCTGAAAAACCTCAACTCGCTCAAGGGCGAGTGGAAAATCGATTTTACCGCTGAGCCTTTCGCCAGCAACGGGCTGTTTGCCATTACCGGTGCCACCGGTGCAGGCAAAACTACCCTTCTCGACGCCATTTGTCTGGCGCTGTACCACGAAACGCCGCGCCTGCAAAAAGTGTCTCAGGCGCAAAACGACCTGATGACGCGCGACACGGCCGAGTGCCTGGCAGAGGTGGAATTCGAGGTCAAAGGCATCGCCTACCGCGCGTTCTGGAGCCAGAACCGCGCGCGCAATCAGCCGGACGGGAACTTACAGGCTCCGCGCGTGGAGCTGGCGCGCTGCGAAGACGGCAAAATTCTCGCCGATAAAGTGACGGATAAGCTGGAACAAACCGCCGCGCTCACCGGGCTGGACTATGGCCGCTTTACCCGCTCAATGCTGCTCTCTCAGGGGCAATTCGCCGCGTTTCTTAATGCTAAGCCGAGCGATCGCGCCGAGCTGCTGGAGGAGCTGACCGGTACCGAGATCTACGGGCAGATTTCGGCCATGGTGTTTGAGAAGCACAAAGCCGCCCGCAGCGCGCTGGAAAAGTGTGAAGCGCAGGCCGCGGGCGTCGTGCTGTTAAGCGAAGAGCAACAGCAGCAGTTGCAGCAAAGTTTGCAGGTGCTTACTGACGAAGAGAAAACCCTGCTGGCAGAGCAGCAAAGCCACCAGAAAGCGTTCCAGTGGCTGACGCGCAGCGACGAGCTGATTCGTGAACAGAAGCGCGCCGCCGCTTCGCAGCAGCAGGCGCAGCAGGCGCTGACCGATGCCGCGCCTGAGCTGGCAAAGCTCCAGCTGGCTCACCCCGCCGCCCAGCTACGCCCGCTGTGGGAGCGCCAGCAGGAGCAAACCACCCGCCTGGCGCAGACGACCCAGGTCATTGCTGAAGTAAACACTCGCTTACTCGACAGAGCAGCGCTGCGCTCGCGTATCCGCAACGGCGCGCTTCGCCATCGGGAGCAGCTGCAGGCAGAGCATACGGCTCTGGCGCAATGGCTGAGCGAACAGGATCGTTTTCGCCAATGGGGACAAGAGATTGCTGGCTGGCGGGCGCAGTTCGCGCAGCTGAATCGCGATAAAAGCCAGCTTGCGGCACAATCGGCGCGCATTGCTGAACTGCGCCAGAAGCTGGCTGAAATGCCGGAGAGCGCGCTGACGCTGACGGCTGAGGCTATCACCACGGCAATGGAGCAGCAGGCGCAGTCACGGGCGCTCCGTCAGCGCCTGACCGCGCTACACGCACGCTATCAGCCACTGCAAAAACGGCTGCGCCAGAATGCGCAAAGCGTGCAGAAAGCGCAGGCTGAGCAGGTAACACTTAACGAAACCCTGAGCCTGCGCCGTCAGCAGTACAAAGAAAAAAACCAGCACTATCAGGATGTTGTTACGCTTTGCGAACAAGAAAAGACCATCAAGAAACTGGAGGCGGAGCGGGCAGATCTGCAGGCAGGCAAACCTTGCCCGCTCTGCGGTTCAACCACTCATCCGGCCATCACGGAATACCGGGCGCTGGAGCTGAGCGCCAACCAGCTGCGTCGTGACGCGTTAGCCAAAGAAGTTGCCGCGCTAAAAGACGAAGGGTTGCTGGTGCTCGGGCAGGTGAATGCCCTGACCCAACAGATCCAGCGCGAGACAGAAGAAGCTCAGGCGCTCTCTCAGGAAGAGCAAGCACTCACTAAAGAGTGGCTGGAGGTCTGCACCTCCCTGAATATAGCGCTGAACATTCAGGATGATATCGCCCCGTGGATGAGCGAGCAGGAGCAGTACGAACGCCAGCTGTATCAGCTCAGCCAGCGCCTGACCCTGCAAAACCAGCTCAATGAACTGGACGCACAGGCGCGCCAGTACCAGCAGCAGCTGACGTCGACGCGTCAGGCGCTGGCATCCTCGCTCCAGTCGCTGTCGCTTAACGTGCCCGATGACGGGGCTGAAAGCGTCTGGCTCAGCGCACGCGAAACCGAATATGCCCAATGGCAGGATAAACAGACCCAGCACGGTGCGATTCAGGAACGTATAAACGCGTTAACGCCCATTCTGGATACGCTGCCGGTCGGCGACGACGCACAAGCCGAAGCGGTGATTCCTGAACACTGGCGCGCGATCCACGACGAATGCGTGTCGCTGCAAAGTCAGCTCAGTACGCTTCAGCAGCAAGAGACACTGGAGCGCGAACGGCTCCAGTACTCGCAGGCCCAGTTCAGCGCCGCGCTGGACGCAAGCTGCTTCACCGATCGCGAGGCGTTCCTTGCCGCACTGCTGGATGAGGATACCCTCCGTCGTCTTGAACAGCTTAAGCAGACGCTTGAAAATCAGCTTCAGCAGGCCACAGCGCTGGCCGGGCAGGCCAATCAGCAGCTTGCCGGACATCAGACGCTTCGCCCGCAGGGGCTGGAAGCCGATGCACCTGCGCTGCAGGCGACACTGACGCAGCTGGCGCAAAAACTGCGAGAAAACACGACGCGCCAGGGTGAAATCCGCCAGCAGCTTAAGCAGGACAGCGACAACCGGCTGCACCAGCAGGCGCTGATGCAGCAAATTGAAGAGAGCGCCCGCCTGGCCGACGACTGGGGATACCTGAATGCGCTGATTGGTTCCAGTACGGGCGACAAATTCCGTAAGTTCGCGCAAGGCCTTACGCTGGATAATCTGGTGTGGCTCGCCAACCAGCAGCTTAACCGGCTGCACGGGCGCTACCTGCTTCAGCGCAAGGCCAGCGACGCCCTGGAGCTGGAAGTGGTCGATACCTGGCAGGCCGATGCCGTGCGTGATACGCGAACCCTTTCCGGGGGAGAGAGCTTCCTGGTCAGCCTGGCGCTGGCCCTGGCGCTTTCTGACCTGGTGAGCCACAAAACCCGCATTGATTCCCTGTTCCTTGACGAGGGCTTCGGCACTCTCGACAGCGAAACGCTGGATACCGCGCTGGACGCGCTCGACGCGCTGAACGCCACCGGGAAAACCATTGGCGTGATCAGCCATGTCGAGGCGATGAAAGAGCGCATTCCGGTGCAGATCAAAGTGAAGAAAATTAACGGACTGGGTTATAGCAGGCTGGATAAGGTGTTTGCGGTGGGGTGAGGATACACTGGTGCGGTCTGATGCCCTCACCCTAACCCTCTCCCACGGGGAGAGGGAATTGATCCCCCTCTCCCTCGAGGGAGAGGGCCGGGGTGAGGGGGAGCGGGCCGCACCACCCGATATCTCACTGTGGCCACAGCCACGCTGCGCCGCGCACGCCGCTGGAATCCCCGTGCACCGCTTTGCGGATGGGGGTTTCGCACTCTCCGCCGAAGACCCACTGCTTCACCAGGTTTGGCACCGTGGCGTACAGCCGATCAACGTTGCTCATGCCGCCGCCGAGGACGATAACGTCAGGATCAAGGATATTCACCACGTGCGCCAGCGATTTTGCCAGACGCATTTCGTAGCGACTGAGCGCCAGTTCCGCTACCGGATCCTGCTCTTCAACCAGCCGCATGATCGCATTGCCCTTGAGCGACTGCCCGCTCAGGCGATGGTAATCCGTGGCAAAACCGGTCCCGGAGATAAACGTCTCAATGCACCCCTGCTTGCCGCAGTAGCACGGAACCTCAGCACGGTATTTCAGCTCGTCTTCATCCATCCAGGGCAGCGGATTATGGCCCCACTCGCCCGCCGTGCCGTTACCGCCAATGTGCGCGCGGCCGCCAAACGCCACGCCTGCGCCGCAGCCGGTGCCAATAATGACCGCAAAGACGGTCTGCGCGCCCGCTGCCGCGCCATCAATCGCCTCCGACACCGCCAGACAGTTGGCATCGTTTGCCAGACGCACGTCGCGGTTCAGGCGTTGACTTACGTCTTTATCGAAAGGCTGCCCGTTGAGCCAGGTGGAATTAGCGTTTTTCACCACCCCGCTATAGGGCGAAAGCGATCCCGGGATGCCCATTCCCACGGTGCCGCGCTGCCCCGTGGCCTGCTCGGCCATCTCAATCAGGCTTGCGATTGTCTCGATGGTTTGATGATAGTCATCACGCGGCGTCGGCAAACGGTGGCGAAACAGCTGCTCCCCCTGCTCGCTCAGCGCGATAACTTCTGTTTTGGTGCCGCCCAAATCGATCCCAATACGCACAGGACACTCCTCTTTATTTTGATTATCAACAGAGTAGAAGCGGTCTACCCGATTAGCAATGCAAGCGATGCGACAATTCGCTATCATGCCCGCTGATTTAACGACAAGGCCGTGGAAATTATCATGCTGTGGTTCAAAAATTTGATGGTTTACCGTCTCAGCCGCGACGTTTCGCTGCGTGCAGAAGAGATGGAAAAACAGTTAGCCGCTTATACCTTTTCCCCTTGCGGTAGCCAGGATATGGCGAAAACCGGCTGGGTTCCGCCAATGGGTTCACAAAGCGATGCCTTGACCCACGCCAGCAGCACGGGCCAAATCATCGTCTGCGCCCGTAAAGAGGAAAAAATCCTGCCGACGCCGGTGGTGAAGCAGGCGCTCGAAGCGAAGATTTTCAAGCTGGAAGCCGAACAGGGCCGTAAGCTGAAAAAGACCGAAAAAGATTCCCTGAAGGATGAGGTGCTGCACTCGCTGCTGCCGCGCGCCTTCAGCCGCTTTAGCCAGACCATGATGTGGATCGACACCGTCAACGGGCTGATCATGGTGGACTGCGCCAGCGCCAAAAAAGCTGAAGATACGCTGGCTCTGCTGCGTAAAAGCCTCGGCTCGCTGCCGGTGGTGCCGCTGGCGCTGGAAACGCCGATTGAGCTGACCCTGACCGAATGGGTGCGTAGCGGCAGTGCCGCGCAGGGCTTCCAGATCCTGGATGAAGCCGAGCTGAAAGCGCTGCTGGAAGATGGCGGCGTGATCCGTGCCAAAAAGCAGGATCTGGTGAGCGATGAGATTGCGGTGCACATTGAAGCAGGCAAAGTGGTCACGAAACTGGCGCTCGACTGGCAGCAGCGCATTCAGTTTGTGATGTGCGACGACGGCTCCGTGAAGCGTCTGAAGTTCTGCGATGAGCTACGCGATCAGAATGAAGATATCGACCGGGAAGATTTCGCCCAGCGCTTTGACGCAGACTTTATCCTGATGACAGGCGAGCTGGCGGCGCTGATTCAGAGTCTGGTGGAAGGCCTTGGCGGAGAAGCGCAACGCTAAGGTAAAACACAGGCCGGGCACGCGTGAGCGCTACCCGGCTTAACTTTATTTCAGGTAGCGGCACAGATAAGAGGTAGGTTCAGCCACCTGCAAGTGAAACTCGCTGTGGCCCGGCACGTTGAAAACCTGGCCCGCGGCAAACACTTTCCACTCTGTCTCGCCCGGCAGCAAGACGTTCAGCGCGCCGCTGACAACCGTCATCTCTTCCGCTTCTGCGGTACCAAAGGTGTATTCCCCTTCAGCCATCACGCCGACACTGGCACGGCCAGTACTGCTGCTGGTAAAACCAATGGATTTCACTTTACCGGAAAAGTATTCATTACTTTGAAGCATGGGCTGGCCCTTATATTTATTGATAAAAATTCACTATAGGGGCCAGGCTCATCGCCTGTCACGCAAAATCATCAGACCAGCAGTTCAGAGGCCAGGCGGGCCACCAGCACGTTGGACAGGAGCACCGGCACATCCAGTGCTTTCTGCAGTAAATCACGATGCCGCTGGTGGAAACCCAGACAATCCAGCATCAGAACGTCAGCCCCCTTTTCTATCAGCTCCCGGCCCGCGGCAATCAGTTTCGTCTCGCTATCCCAGAACGGATTGGCCAGCGCGTAGTGCGGGGTTTTCGCCAGTACCTTCCATTTATTGGCCTGGTTATCGAGCAGCTCTTCAATAGGGACGATAACGCCCACCTGATGACCGTCGACAATAGAGGCAACCAGCGGCGGGATGATACGCATCGGTTCAAGGAGGATTGCATTACGCGCCACCAGGCCAGTAATGGGGGCGGTGCTCATCAGCAGGATGACGTCATAATTTTGATTATCAAGGACTTCAATGACGCCCTGCAGGGCGCGCTCAATTTTTTGTCGCGAGACGTGCGCTATTTCACCGTCACTTAACAATGTCGGCAGGGCATCCTCCCCCGGTTCAATAGCGTAGTCTTCCATGACCTCTTCCCGACTGATCTTACCCAACAGGCTCAGATGGACAATCTGTTGTTCAGAGATATGCTCGGTTAAGAGCGGTAACACTTCGCTTACGGGAACCACCCCAATAGTGAGGATCGCCAATGTTGCCTTCATTTTTTTCGCCTTCATTCACTACCACTGCGTTGACACAGGCACAGGCTCACTACGCTGCGCGCCTTCTGTTGCACTTTACCAGCACAAAAGCGTAGCAGCTGATCTTCAGACCGAAGTGTAAAGATCCCATGGCCTTTCCGAAAGCGCCTGTAATAACTAAATATTAACTCCTGCTTAACAACAACGCCGAGTTAAAAGTGTGATATCAACACAGTTGTAGCGAATTTAGGAATTTGTCAGGTCTTTTCAGGATCTTCGTAACGCCGTTTGGCGTCCCGCGCTTCCTGTTCAGTTTCATGTTCGCTGATCAGCGAGTCTGGTTTCGGGTGGTCAGCACGCAGCTGGTACCAGGTAACGGTTTGATCGCCGTTACCTTTTTCGACGGTAACAATACGGGCTTCACGCGGATAAGGGGGTCTGGTTGGCATAGTTCATCCTTTTTGACTGTCTGAACTATGAGTATAGACGGCGGCTAGCTGGCGCAAGCCAAACGCAGGGCGGTAATAATCTGAATTACCACCTCTTCAGGGGCAGCAGCGGCGTCAACCACATGGTGTGCCGCTTCGCGATAGAGCGCATCACGCTCCGCCAGCACCTCGCTTACCTCTTCGCTGATCGGCTTGCCGGTGAGCGTCGGGCGTTGCCCCTCTTCCGGAAAGGCTTCCAGTCTGGCCACCAGCGTGGAAACCGGGGCGCACAGATAGATTACGATCCCGTTCTCGTGCATAAACTGACGATTATAAGGTGCCAGAATGATCCCGCCGCCGGTAGCCACAACGGTGGAAGGTGCCGTTACCGCTTCGAGGGTTGCCGTTTCGCGTGCGCGAAAACTCTCCCAGCCCTCTTCGTCGACGATCTCCGCGATGGTTTTCCCGGCCTGCTTCTGTAGCCAGTGATCGGTGTCGACAAACTGACTGTGATTGATCCGCGCCAGTTCAAGACCAACGGTGGTTTTCCCACAGCCGCGGGGGCCAACTAAAAAGATGGGTGGGTTCATGACCAGGTGTTCCCCTTGAAGCCGGATGGCTGAAGACTGTAAAGAAATTATTGCAGAAGATGTTGCGTTTACTTTACTGCAAAGCGGTACGGAATGACAACCCTGTGGAGGCCACACTGTACCACAATTTAAGAAGGGTTCTTATTTCGCCGTGCGGCGCTTCACCTCGAGTAGCCATTTATCCAGCTCTGCGGCAAACTGCTGGCGGTCGCGTTGCGATAAGCTGTCTGGCCCACCGGTTTGCACACCGCTGGCACGCATCGTATCCATAAAATCACGCATGGTGAGTTTTTCGCGGATGGTCGCAGGCGAGTAGCGTTCGCCGCGCGGATTCAGCGCCGCCGCGCCTTTCTCCAGCACTTCTGCGGCCAGCGGAATATCCGCCGTGATCACTAAATCCTCGGCGCTGCACAGGCGCACAATTTCGTTGTCTGCCACGTCAAACCCCGCCGGCACACGCAGGGAACGGATAAACTTCGACGGCGGTACGCGGATATTCTGGTTCGCCACCAGCGTCAGCTGCATCTGCACGCGGTCGGCCGCGCGGAATAAAATCTCTTTAATCACATTCGGACACGCGTCCGCATCAACCCAAATCGCCATATGGTCTCCCCTTGTTGATCTGTGACTATTGTCGCCTGCATTTCGTTGTTAAGCTATCCATCAGAGACGACAACGCATAATAACGGAGAAACGTGATGGATAAGAAAATCGGGTTTATCGGCTGCGGTAATATGGGCAAAGCGATTCTGGGCGGTCTTATCGCCAGTGGACAAGTCCTGCCGGGGCAGATTTGGGTCTATACCCCATCACCGGATAAAGTCGCGGCGCTGCGCGATGAGTATGGCGTTAATGCGGCGGAAAGCGCTCAGGAAGTGGCCCAGGTGGCGGATATCGTCTTCGGTGCTGTCAAACCCAACATCATGATTAAGGTCCTGAGCGACGTCACCTCCAGCCTGAATAAAGAGACGCTGGTGGTCTCGATTGCCGCGGGCGTGACGCTCGACCAGCTGGCGCGTGCGCTGGGACATGACCGCAAAATTGTCCGCGCCATGCCGAACACCCCTTCGCTGGTCAATGCTGGTATGACGTCCGTGACCCCGAACGCGCTGGTCACCTCTGAAGACATTGCCGATGTGCTCAATATTTTCCGCTGCTTCGGTGAGGCGGAGGTCATTAATGAGGCCATGATCCATCCGGTGGTGGGCGTAAGTGGCTCTGCACCCGCCTACGTGTTTATGTTTATCGAAGCGATGGCGGATGCTGCCGTGCTGGGCGGAATGCCGCGCGCGCAGGCCTATAAATTTGCCGCACAGGCGGTGATGGGGTCTGCCAAAATGGTGCTGGAGACCGGCAAACATCCGGGTGAGCTGAAAGATATGGTCTGTTCACCGGGCGGTACGACCATTGAAGCCGTACGCGTGCTCGAGGATCGTGGGTTCCGCTCGGCTGTCATCGAGGCGATGGAAAAATGCATGGAAAAATCAGAGGCGCTCAGTAAATCCTGATCCGCAGTGCCGGGCGTCAGGCGGCGACTTCAGTGCGGCCGCGCCCGGCGTTTTTCGCCTTATAAAGGGCAACATCAGCGGCTTTCAGCCATTCGCGGTAGTGCCCAAACTGCGTCCTCCACGGCGCAACGCCGACGCTTATCCGTAACCGCACGCCGGGCGCCCGGGGTAACGTCATGTGATTCAGACGCTCATGAACGCGCGACATCGCCGCAATCGCACTCTCCGCAGGCGTGCCGGACATAATCACCGCAAACTCATCCCCACCGAAGCGGCCAATAAAATCGCCCGCGCGCAGCGACATCTGAAGCTGGCGGGTGATAGCAATAATGGCCTCATCGCCCACGTCGTGCCCCCAGGTGTCGTTGATCCCCTTAAAGTGATCGATATCGATCAGCAGGATGGTCGCTTCCCGATGGCTGCGGCGGCACTGCTCGTACTCATTGCGCAGGAGATTTTCCCAGTGGCGGCGATTGTAAACGCCGGTCATGCCGTCACGGCTGCTCATGAGTTCCAGCCGGCGCTTATGTTCGGCGAGGCGAATTGCCGTCTGGTGGCTGACCCAGGCGAAGAGCATGGGATAGAGGATCAGCACCGGTAGCGTCAGCCCCCACTCCAGCCCGCCGGGCGCGAAGGTTATGATGTTACCGGTCAGGTGTAAGGTGATCAGCGCTGAGAGCACGGCCAGGATCGTGCCGGTTAAGAACAGGCGAAAGCCGCCCGCCCCCATCATATTCATGCCGATCATCATGAACAGCGCGGCAGACGGCAACGCACCGATCCCCATCAGGCCAATCCAGACCCCGGCGATAATGGCGTCCACCTTCAGGTTGTAGACTTCCCGGCGGTAAGGCGCGGCGGAGCGGAAGGCGAGCTGCCAGGCCAGGTGCGGCCAGATAAACGCCCAGCCGACCAGCAGAAGCCACCAGCCGCCGGGCAGAAAATGGCTGACCAGCACGCCCGCAATCGGGAAAAACATCGCCGCCAGCCCCACGGTTCGCGCCAGCCGCACCCGCCGGGCAAACAGGATGCCGGAACGGTGTGAGTCATCCTGAAAAAGATCCTGATGCCACTCTTCCTGAACGCTCTCTTTAGTGTAAAAAATTTCATCATTGATCATTTTTGGGAATAGTCTAAAACAATTTCCCAAATTATAGAGAGGGGGTGTACGGGGGAAGTATGAAATTTCGGGTGAGGCACGACCGTGCCTCACCCGTTTGCACTACACCTGTTTCTTCAGGCAGGCACTCATAAATTTGCTGCGATCCTCGCCCTTAAGCATTTGCTGCGTTGCCTGGGAGCTGCATTCACGCATCTTTTGCTGCTGCGGCGTCAGGCTTTTCTCGCCCGGCTTTGAAGCGCCGTTTTTAAGGCAGTCGCTCATGTAGGTTTTACGCGCATCCCCTTTGAGGGTTTGCGCTGTCGCCTGCTGGTTGCAGGTGGTCATGCGCTGCTGCTGAGGCGTTAAGGTTTTTTCTGCCGCGTTCGCTGAAGCCATCAGGAACACGCCGGAGAGTAGCGTAATCAGTATTGTTGTTTTCATTGCACCATCCTTTTGTGAAATCACCCTTTAAGTCTGGTTCGTGGTGCAGAAAAAACCACCCGGCGGATCGCATTTCCGCCGGGAAAAACCGTTATTTCAAGCCAAGCGCCGCTTTCATGGTGTAGAAGAGATCCGTCTGGTCAGTCAGCCCTACCACGTTGGCCGCATGCGGGCCGTAGGCCGCAATGCGCAGCTGGGTGCCGGTATGCTCCATTGACTTTTCTTCAGCGTTGCCGTAGCTCATCACCATCACCGCGCCGTCTTTGGTGTTCAGCGCCTGGGTCAGGCCCGGTGCTTTAGCGTCTGACGGGATAATCTGGCTGGCATGAGCGTGGTCAGCGGTGACCACCACCAGGGTGTTACCGTCTTTCTTCGCGAACGCCAGCGCCTTCTGCACCGCTTCGTCGAGATCGACCGTTTCGCCAATCTGGCCGCACGGGTTGGCCGCGTGATCCTGTTTATCAATTGACGCACCTTCTACCTGAAGGAAGAAGCCTTTTTCATTTTTGCTCAGCAGCGAGATGGCTTTGTCCGTCATTGCCGCCAGGGTCGGCACGCTGTCAGTGCGTTTTGGGTTGGGCGTGCAGGTCACGGCAGGTTTGTCGATGTTGCCGTGGTAAGAGGCTTTCGGCCCTTCCCAGCGCACCGGCATATTCCCTTCAGAGAAGAGGCCCAGCAGCGGTTTATCCTGGTTCGCCTCGGCGATCCCGTCCAGAGAGGCCGCATCGCTGACTATCTGGTAGCCGCGCGCCTGCGCCTGCTCGCGCAGGGTTTTACCCTGCCACTCGCCTGCTGTCGCGGTGTCTGCGAAGGTTTTCGCACCGCCGCCCAGCGTCACGTCTGGACGCGCGTTCAGCAGTTGTTCGGTAATCGAGCCTTTCCCGCCTTTTTCCAGCGCGTTGGCCGGGCATTTCTCACTGGTCACGGACGGGCCATAGCATTTACGCGAGATGACATGGGAAACCAGCGCCGCCGGGGTCGCATCCTGCAGCTCTGCGGTTGAAACGTTGCCCGTTGCCAGACCTGCCGCTTTGGCCATCTCAAGAATGGTTTGATGATCTTTTTCGTGGATATCCACGCCCAGCGCGCCATTGTAAGTTTTCACACCGGTTGACCATGCCGTTGCGGAGGCCGCAGAATCTGTCACGTAATCGGGTTTACCGGTTTTTTTATCCAGCGCGTAGTGGGTATATTGCCCGGTCAAGGGTAAGGCATCGATGCCTTTAAAAAATCCACCTGCCCCTTCGGCATAATTACGCGCGGCAGTAATTTCAGAATCGCCCATGCCGTCGCCAATCAGCAGAATAATATTTTTGGCGGGCTTGTCATTGAGCGATGCGCGAATAGCGGCGGTCTGATCTTCTGAGAGGCGGCGTGCTCCGCCGGGTTGGGTGATATCGCCCTGAGCCGCACGATTATCCAGCACCTGAGTATTGAGGGTATCGGCATGAATAGCGGGGGTAATTAACAGGGGAAGTAATGCGATGAAAAGTGCGCTCTGTTTCAATTTATTTTCTCCATGTAAAAATACATAAAAATAAAAACAGAGCGACTATAGGCATCCTGCATGACAATTCAATGACACTGGCTCAGGCCCTGAAATCGTTTAGCTGCGAGGATGCCTTAAAAGCTTCTTTACGTATTGCTGGAGCATTTCGGCATCCTGGGCCGGAACCTGCAGGTCTGGCTTAGCCTTCTCAAGCGCCCCCTCAATGCTGTCTATCAGGGCCTGTTGCTCCTGTTTCGCCATATGCCGTAGCAGCGCCGTGACCACAATTTCCAGCGCCTCGACCTGAGCGACCAGCTCTTTTGACTCTTCTTCCTTTTCGGCAAGCTTCACCAACAACTCAGCAATGAGATTTTTCATCGTGCTATTTCCTTATGGGATTTTCCCTGAAATTAGCACTGTCATTGAATAATGCAAAGAGGAGAAAAGTATTATCTTATACAAAAGTGATGTCGCTGCCAAAATAGAGAGAGGGAACACGCAGCGAAACGTTTTTCTATAAAAAAGATGCTGCATTTAGTTATAAATAAACGCAGCGCACATAAGAATATATAATACATCAGCCTTTTGATAATCGTGCTGACTTTGCCTCGGCTATTTGTCTGCGGCGACGCAAGGCAATAGCGAGCTGAATAATATTCAGCAGCACCACGACAGCCGTGGCGGCGAAAACCCACCGGAACCCGGCCATTGCGGAAACTGACGCCCCGATAAGCGGGCCGGCCACGTTGCCCAAATACATAAACGACTGGTTGTATCCAAAAATACGCCCGGTGACCTGGTCACTGGAATATTTCACCAGCAGCGTCTGCACCGCCGGGAGCATGGCCCCATCGGCAAACCCGAGCAGGAAACGCAGCACGCCGAGCTGGAACGGCGAGGTGACGAACGACATGGCAAAAAACAGCACGACCGCAAAGATGAGCGTCGCCATCAAAATGCGCGCCGTGCCGATCCTGTCTCCCAGTTTCCCGAGGCGCGGCGCGGAGATCAGCGCAGAGACGCCCGGTACGGCCGCAATCATCCCACTGAGAAAAGCGATGTTGTTACTGTCTGGTGCCATCGATTTGATAAACAGCGCCAGGATCGGCCCGACGGAGCCGTTACACAGCTGGATCACCATGGTGGTGACGAAGAGGCTAATCATCAGCCCCGGATAGGGAAGCGACGCAAAGACCGCCTTGCCGCTCAGGCGCTCAGCTTTACTGACAACCGGACGCCCGCCCTCTTTGATGAGAAACAGCGTAACCAGAAAACTGACCACCAGCAAAATGGCGGTAATAAAGAAGACCGCGCGCAGGCCAACGTGGTCCGCCAGAAAGCCCCCCATCAGCGGCCCGCCAATCACGCCGCTTATCTGTGCGGTAGACAGCGTGCTCAGCGCCCACCCGCTGCGTTCGCGCGGGACCTGCGAGGCCACCAGCGCCATCGCGTTAGGGATATAGCCGGAGGTGAGCCCCATAATCGCGCGCAGAATAAACAGCTGCCAGACGTTGGTGGCAAAGGCCTGTAGCAGAATAGCGATTGCCATCCCCAGCGAGGCGCGCAGCAGCATGAGCTTACGCCCTTTGCGATCCGCCAGGCTGCCCCACATGGGCGAGACAATCGCGGAGACCAGAAAGGTGACGCTGAACGTCAGGCCTGACCACATCGACAGGGCTTCATGGGATGAAACCCCGAGCTGGGCAACATACAGCGGCAGGAACGGCAGGATCTGGCTAATGGCAAGCCCGGTAAAAAAGCAGCCGAACCAGACCGATATAAGGTTAACTTTCCACGATTCCATAACAGAGGCAGTCTTCATTTTTAGGCGAATTCGCCTGTAGATTAGCAAGTTACGCCAGGTCACGTAGCGCGAGAGATGCGGCCCGATCGACTTTGGTGTTTTATCTTCCCAGTCATCATATTTGTGAAACAAGTCACAAATCATACCGTTTTTGGCGGAGGATTATGCTTCAACGGCAGAGTCCATACCCGCGCATTCCAAGATGAAAATGGTTGGCGTGGGCGGCGTTATATTCCGGGCCGAGGCCATTGCCATAGTAGCCGCAGCTTGCCGCCAGCAGCGCCTTAAGCCAGGGCTGGGTACGGGCTGAACGCCACCCGCTGAGGATGGTTACCCGCTGGCCATCTGCCAGACGAAACGCGCTGATATCCAGCGCGTCGGCCGTGGCGTGCTCGCTGCGTCGCGCGTCCGCACGATGATAGATATTGCGGCAGGCGAAGCTCCCCAGATGATCGATGCGTGTCAGTTCTGCGCCCATAAACTGTTTCGTGAGCGGGCGAGCCTGCTGACTAACAAATAACGCGGAGCTGAGCGCCAGCGGACAGCTGGCTAAAAAGCTGCCGCTCAGGCTGACCGGGCCAAAGCTGCGCACGCGCACGACGTTGCTGAGAGGGCACTCTCCCGCACTGTCGGCAACCGGCTGCGAGCGGATGAGCTTTCTGTCGTTGGCCTCCGATAACAAAGTCTCGCAGGCCTCGGGCGTTAAACGGCGCAGTTTAAACTGGGTTATCTTGCCCGGCGGATCGTCAAGAGTAAGAGGCGCAAACGGGTTGTACCATGACGGCAACCAGCGGTAGCCCACCGTCACAGCAGCCACAATCATGATACAAATCAGCCATTTTATTCCTTTCACATATCCTCCTGACGCGGGTTAAAACATTATGGCAGAAGGCCGCGAAACCCGCCGGGCATCGTGGTATGTTATGGGCTTTTCGTCAGACTGGAAGAGAGTGAAATGGCAAAGCAGCGCGTAGGTATTGTCTTTGGGGGAAAATCAGCAGAGCACGAGGTTTCATTGCAATCGGCCAAAAATATCGTCGACGCAATTGATAAAAACCGCTTCGACGTGGTGCTGCTGGGCATTGATAAACAGGGCCAGTGGCACGTTAACGATGCCAGCCAGTATCTGTTAAATGCTGACGATCCGGCGCACATCGCCTTAAACCCTTCTGAAATCAGCGTTGCTACCGTACCTGGCGTCGTTCAGGGACAATTTATCAATGCCGGAAATGCGCAGGCGCTGGCCCAGATTGACGTGGTATTCCCGATTGTGCACGGCACGCTGGGCGAAGATGGCTCGCTGCAGGGCATGCTGCGCATGGCTAACCTGCCGTTTGTCGGCTCTGACGTACTCGGCTCCGCCGCCTGCATGGATAAAGATATGACCAAGCGGCTGCTGCGCGACGCCGGACTGAATATTGCGCCGTTTGTCACCCTGACGCGCGCTAATCGCGAAAGCTATACCTTTGCCCAACTCTCGGCCCAACTGGGCCTGCCGCTGTTCGTTAAGCCGGCAAATCAGGGCTCTTCCGTTGGCGTAAGTAAAGTGTCCAGCGAAACCCAGTATACCGAGGCGGTTCGCCTGGCATTTGAATTTGACCATAAGGTGGTGGTTGAGCAGGGAATTAAAGGCCGTGAAATCGAATGCGCCGTGCTGGGCAATGATTTCCCGCAGGCCAGCACCTGCGGCGAAGTGGTGTTAAACAGTGACTTTTACTCTTACGACACCAAATACATTGATGACCAAGGCGCGCAGGTGGTGGTCCCGGCGGTTCTTGATCCGGCTATCAACGATAAGATCCGCGCGATCGCCGTTGAAGCCTATCAGGCGCTGGGTTGCAGCGGTATGGCGCGCGTCGACGTGTTTCTTACCCCAGACAATGACGTGGTGATTAACGAAATCAACACGCTGCCGGGCTTTACCAACATCAGCATGTATCCGAAGTTATGGCAGGCCAGCGGGCTTAGCTATCCGGATCTGATTACTCGTCTGCTGGAACTGGCGCTGGAGCGTCACGCGGCCGACAGCGCTCTTAAAAGCTCGGTAAACGGTTAATCGTTCCGCTTTGCCGTTTCCGCCTCTTCCGCTGTCGTCTCTTCCGGACGGCGGCGGATAATCAACCCCGCCAGCCAGAAACCGATCACCCACGTCACCAGCCCGACCGCATAGGTTTGCCAGCCTTTCGCCTCGAACCCGAGCAGGCCCACCACACCGTTAAGAATAAAGATCAGCCCAATCGCAAAGGCATAGTAGTGCCAGTCACGGCGTAGTTTAGAAGTGAGTTTCATGGCAGCTCCGGCAGGAAAAATATCATCCTCTCACAGTTTTGCGGCCAGGTCTGTGGCGGATGCGGAAATTCTGAAACGAGCGCAAATTTCACCTAAGTCATAAATCTGTGATGCGCTGCAGAATTCATCAATCCAGGAGGATTCCCTGGCGTAAATTACCACGATTCTGATATTGACAAATGTTATGACCTGTCAAACTCACCTTGTAAGACCTATTTCTGAACTGGGTGATATTGTGGGAGGTCGTTATGGCTGATTTTACATTGTCGAAACCGATTTTTGGCGGTAAACAACCAAAAACCTCAACGCCGGGTAATATCGCTTACGCGCTCTTCGTGCTGTTCTGCTTCTGGGCCGGATCGCAGCTATTGAATATGCTGGTCCATGCGCCAGGCGTGTATGAACATCTGATGCAGGTTCAGGACAGCGGACGCCCGCGCGTAGAGATCGGCTTTGGCGTAAGCACCGTTTTTGGGCTTATCCCCTTCCTCACGGGTTGCATGGTGTTGGGCGCAATCGCACTCGTCATCCGCTGGCGTCATCGTCGCTGATTACAGCCCCATACAGCGCGCCCGTCGATCGTCCACACGTTTGGCAAACCAGGCCGTCGTGAGGTTACGCGTGATCTTCGGGCTTTCAAGCTGAATGCCCGGCAGCATAGCTCTTGGTAAAGCTTTCCCGTTTTTCCGCTCGGCCAGCGCAAAGACCTGCTGATAGAGTTCGGTTTTCTCAAACGCCAGGCTGTCACCCTTTTCCAGTTGACGACGAATGTCGCTGTCGCTCATGCCCAGTTTGGCGGAGAGCTTGCGCACCGCCCGCTCCGTGGTTCCGGCTTCGCTGCTACCGTAGGCGATAAGGTCGCCGTCCAGCGCCAGCTTAACGCCGCTCGCACGGCTCACCGCATTCTGGAAAGCCGCGTTGCGGCTGGCGTACCATCCCGCGTTGAAGTCCGCGAAGCGATAGAGCGGTTCGTCATAGTTCGCGGGATAGTTCAGCAGATGATAGGTGCCAAACCACAGCCCGCCCCGCAGGGAGAACACTTCCTGACGCACCGTACCGTCGATTTTCCACGGGTATCCATCGGTATGTTTTTCCGCAAACGCAATGCTGACCTGCATCGGCCCGCCGGTATGCACCGGGTTAAGCGAGCCAAACAGCGTCTGGCCCATCGGCACCATATTGATGAAATCATCAAAGATAGCGCTCAGCTGCTTCTCGGTTTTGACCGTATCCAGCCGCTCGCTGTAGCTTTTGCCGTTCGGCGAGGTGATTTTGAGGGCGGTATGGACCAGGAACACCGGGATATGCATCGATTCGGCGCGCCGGTCGATCTCTTTCCAGGCAATTTTGTTCAGCCCGGGCACTGCCGGGTCTGACTGGTACATCGACTCCTGCTGCGCAACCGCCAGCACCGAGCAGATGTTCGCCTCGGTAGGGGCGATCTTCTGGCTCTCAAAGGTTTTTGCCAGCGCATCGGCCCACTGATTGCGATCATTCACGCTGGCAGGCATTTTTTGCCGCACCACGCTCGCCACATCCACGGGCTTCTCGCCTTTCTTGAGCGGCTCGGCCCCTTTCTCAGCACAACCCGCCAGCACGAAGGCAGCGAGTAAGGACAGCGGTAACGCACGCGGTACGGCAAATGGCATAGCAACTTCCTGTATTAACCTAAAGTAGGGGTAACGTCCTGCAGTTCTTTATCGTCCAGCTCGCGTTCGAAGCTGCGTAAACGTTTATAAATGGACATCAGCTCCACCAGCGTAGTCCATGAGCTGATCAAATACTGGAACGAACCGCGTACCTGACCGAAAACGTTGGTGATCTGCGTCATCAGACCGAGCGTTATCGTACCCGCTACGATTGACGGGAACAGCAGGAACAAACCGAAAACATTATCGACCTGCAGGTAAAGAATACGGGCGATATTGAAATACATATAGTGGAAATAGAGGCGGAAGTAGTTTCTGCGCACCGCACCAAAAAGCTCGCGCACGGTAGGCGGCGACGCGCGATTGGCATCATCTTCGCCATACACCAGCTCTTTACGGTAGGCTGCTTCTACGCGCTGGTTTTTAAACTCCAGGCCCGGCAGCTTGATCCCGACGACCGCCAGCAGGCCCGTTCCCATCAGCGACCAGACGATCGCCGCAATCACCAGCCCGTACGGCAGATGGCCGACAATCGGCAGGTCCGGAACGTGCGCCGAGAGGGTGACCAGCACCGGCAGGAAGGCGATCAGGGTCATAATGGCGTTGATAAAGCTCACGCCCATATCTTCCAGCGTAGAGGCAAAACGCATGGTGTCTTCCTGCACACGCTGCGCGGCACCTTCGATATGGCGCAGGTGCTGCCAGTGCGCCATATAGTGTTCGTTCATCGCGGTACGCCAGCGGAAAACGTAGTGGCTGACGAAGAAGTTGTTCATGACGCCAATAATGACCGCAATCAGGGCAATGCCGAGGAAGATCCCCACCTCGTGGTAGAACTGGTTTATCGAGACCTTGTGCGGCGAGCTGAGCGCGGTCTGGATGAGATCGTAGAATGGGGCATACCAGGCGTTAACCGCCACGCCCACCTCAACCAGAAACCAGGTCACAAAGATGATGAGCGCGGTGCCGAGAATCGACCAGTACTGCCAGCGATGCGGCGAATAGATAAACCAGAACAGCGCGAAAATACCGACGCAGAGCGCGTAATAGGCATAAAAAAGCAGATAGCTCAGCGACCAGAATCGCGCGGCGCTAATCGGCACGTCCTTCGTTGCGCCGATCAGATGCGACAGCCATGCGCCGCCGCCTGCCTGCCAAAAAATGACGGCAAGAATTGCCCAAATAAATGCCGACAAAAAAAACGGCCCCGGCTTTGGGAAAAAAGACTTAAACATGATGCTTCCTTCTTGTTGTTATGGCTGTTGCTACGTTCAGTAAATCACCACACGAAAACCTTGCCTGCGCCCATCTCATAGCGGAGGCAAAATGGTCAGACCCAACGGGTGAATATTAGTTCGCATCGGCGTTGATGAGAATTGTTTCGGTGCGTTTCAAACCCCGCCCCCTCTGACCGGCCACTATCATAAGCCTGACGTCACAAAATGGGAGACGCGCCGCAGTAAAATTGCGCTTATTTACCCATGGTTACGTTTTTCTCGCTATGGTTATGCTATTCGGGCCATTGCGCCGTGTCGTTTAGTAGTATAAATACCCATTACCGTATTAATTCACTTCATGGATGCTTTTCGTTGAAACGTTGTCTGCTTACTCTTGCCGCGCTGTGTGCGCTAACGCTGTCCACCGCTCACGCTCAGGCAGTCCAGCCGCTGACGGCACCTGTTCTGGCCTCTGATATTGCCGATCGCTATGCAAATCTGATCTACTACGGCAGCGGTGCAACGGGTATGGCGATGGTGGTTATCGACGGTAACCAGCGCGTGTTTCGCAGCTTTGGCGAAACGCGTCCGGGCAATAACGTCCACCCGCAGCTCGATTCCGTGATCCGCATTGCGTCCCTGACCAAGCTGATGACCAGCGAATTGCTGGTGAAACTGCTCGATCAGGGCGTGGTGAAGCTCGACGATCCGCTCAGCAAATATGCGCCACCCGGCGCGCGCGTGCCGACGTATCAGGGTGCGCCGATTACGCTGGTCAACCTGGCTACCCATACCAGTGCGCTTCCGCGTGAACAGCCGGGCGGTGCCCCCCATCGTCCTGTATTCGTCTGGCCTACCCGCGAACAGCGCTGGAATTACCTGAGCACCGCGACGCTGAAAGCCGCGCCGGGGTCACAGGCGTCTTATTCTAACCTTGCGTTTGATCTTCTTGCCGATGCGTTATCCACGGCCTCGGGCAAACCGTACACGCAGCTGTTTGAAGAGCAGATAACGCGTCCGTTGGGCATGAAGGACACCACCTTTACCCCCTCTCCTGACCAGTGCGGTCGCCTGATGGTCGCCGAGAAAGGTGCCAGTCCGTGTAACAACACGCTGGCGGCAATCGGTAGCGGCGGGGTTTATTCCACGCCAGGGGATATGATGCGCTGGATGCAGCAGTTCCTCTCTTCTGATTTCTACTCGCGCAGCAGCCAGGCTGACCGTATGCAGACGCTGATGTATAAGCGTGCACAGCTGCACCGCGTAATCGGTATGGACGTGCCGGGTAAAGCCGATGCGCTTGGAATGGGTTGGGTCTATATGGCGCCGAAAGACGGTCGTCCCGGTATTATTCAAAAAACGGGCGGCGGTGGCGGGTTCATTACCTATATGGCGATGATCCCGCAATCCAACGTTGGCGCTTTTGTGGTGGTCACCCGCTCTCCGAACACGAGGTTCGTCAATATGAGTGATGGTATCAATAATTTAGTGGCTGAATTGAGCGCCAACAAAGCGCAGGTACTTACTGCGTCTAACTGATTTAATATTCCGTGGGCAAACGGTTGACGCTAACCAGTTTGCCCCGGCTCATATTAATATAATTTCCCCGGCGTAGCGCGGCGAGTATTTCCGCAACAACGGAACGGGAAATTCGCGTACTTCGCTGAATATGATTCATTACGCCTATTTTTGAACGCAGGGTTTCATCCCATTCGGCCATTTCCATGAGCATGGCGCGGATCTGGCTATACGAATTATTACCAACCAGCTGCATATCGCGTTTCGCAAGAATATAATTCACCCAGGATAACCAGCCGAATGCTTCACGCCAAAGATATTCTTGCTGAATACGTTGGCGGGCCGTTACGGCGGGTAAATAAAATCCTGAACACGGCGTCTGCGTGACCATAATATATTCTTTTAGGTTATCATTCATTCCAGCGGTCAAACCAAAAATAAACGGTGCCCTTGCAATGCCAATCAGTAATTCATCTGACTGACGGTAAATTTCTATAATGCCGCTTTGTATTACGAAGGTGTAGGGTTCTTCGCCAGAGACATTCTGTGAAATGCGTTGCTGCTTCGCAGTTT
Source organism: Enterobacter cancerogenus (assembly GCF_019047785.1). Classification (NCBI taxonomy): domain Bacteria; kingdom Pseudomonadati; phylum Pseudomonadota; class Gammaproteobacteria; order Enterobacterales; family Enterobacteriaceae; genus Enterobacter; species Enterobacter cancerogenus. The sequence continues at coordinate 1,670,797 of NZ_CP077290.1, forward strand.
TAAAAGGCGTTCCATCGACTTTCAGGCACTGTTCGAGCCGGCTTAATTCAGAAAGTGGTTTAGCATCAACGTTCATGCAGACCTCAAGTCATCTGTATATGTCGGTTCTGTGATTTTGTCTAAAGAAAAAGCGGGGAAAGAAATCCCCGCTTTTCAGATGTTACCAGGTATATTTCACACCCAGGTTAGCGCCCCAGTTCTGGTCAACGTCGCCGCCGCCCAGATAGGTTGCATCAGTATAGGTACTGAAGTTTTTGGTGAAGCTGAACTGCGTGCCTAAACCAACGCGGACGGCAGAGCCCTTCACACCATTGTCGATGTTGTCGTTATTAACATCGGCACTGTTGTTGGCATCGTCGTAGACGTACGCCAGTTTGAAGTAAGGCGTCAGCGCCTGCTCACCACCGTAATTGAAGGTGTAACCCGCATCAATACCCGCTTCGTAGCGCAGGCTATCGTAGGATTGACCATCGATACGCATATCGTTGCTCAGCTGGTAATCATCGCCAGACTGGAACAGGCCAGACACGGCCGCATACGGCGTGACGTAACCAGACAGATTTGGTTTCCAGTCATAACCCAGCTTCAGGCCAAAGCCTACGGCATCGGTCGTGGTATTCCCGTCAACGTACTGACCATTGCTCATGTTAGCAGAGAGGTCGCTATTGAAGCGGGTATAGTTCAGGGAGCTGTCGAGGAACACATCGTTAGCAAACTTCGCCGATGCGTAGATCATCGCAGTCTGGCTATCCTGATCAACCTGACCGGTACGATCGCTGATGTCACCCTTCGCGAAACCAGCCGCGCCGCCGACAATCCACTTCGCATTATTGCCATCAATCTGGGTATCCAGACCGACCATAATGCCGCTGACGTCCTGATCGTAGCTAATGTCGCCATTATCCCCGTCAAAGTTACCGCCAAAGTAGCTCACCCAGGCACCGCCGTTATCGGCCAGGCCATGACGGCTGTTGGTCAGACGCGTGCCTACGGTGTCCTGCTGCAGGTTCCAGATATTGGTGTTCGCAGAAGGAATGCTCAGCGCCATGTTAGCGGAGTCGGTCAGCTCTTTCTGCTGCAGAACCACGGTGTCGCCTTTCTGCTGTGCCTGGTAAGTATAAGCACCCAGATCGGCTTTGTTTGCCGCCGTAAAGCTTGCGCTGGTCCCCGCGTTATTGTCGTAAACGCGAATAATTTCTTTGTTTTTGTAGTCCGCAACGGAACCTGCACCGGTCGCATCGTCGATACGCACGCTGTAGTTACCTGCGACATCTCCGTTTACGGCTAAGTGGCCGTCAGAGTTCATCGCCACGACGCCGTGGTCGTATTCCGCTTTGCTCTTATCGTTAGTAATATAGCGAGCGTTGTTCAGATCGGAATTCAGCACGTAATCACGGCTGGCCACGTTCAGCACGCCACCATCGGTCAGCACCATGTTATGGGTATCAACCTGGCCCAGACCCAGCGCCAGCTCAGCGCCGTTATCCACGGTGATGGTGTTGGCGTAGAGGTCTGCCGTTTCTTCCGTCAGCGCTGCACGGCTATCGCTGTCCAGATACAGGCTATCGGTTGCCACAGCACCGCTATCGCCCACGTTCAGGGTAGACGCGTTAGTCAGGGTGATGGAGTCGGCCAGCAGGCCGGAGTTTTCAACGTTAACCTGAGAGTGATTATTCACCGCCAGCTTGTCGATGTTAGAGACCTTGCGGGTATCCCACTCGGAACCGTTGTCCAGCATCACGTTGAACAGACCGCTCTGATACACCTCTTCACCCGCAACGTGGCCGTTGCTGTCGAAGGTAGAGTCAGGCCAGATGCTGTTCGGGGAGAGCGCTTTCCAGTCAACGTTGTTATAACCCTGACCGTACATATCAGAGGCGCCGATAGCCTCAACGCTGGATTGCGCTGCACCTACCCACTTGCTGCCGTTCGTCAGCGTGACGTCCAGTTTATCGGTACCATCCCAGCCGTTGGTGGTTGGGTTATACACACCGTCTTCGGTGGTATCGGTTGCCGGGTCGCCCTTCTCGTAGAAGTTGTTATCAAAGGTACTGGCGAAGAGGATATCGCCGGTAATGGTGGAGCGATCGAACGTCGCCGTGGTCTGCATGGCGTTGTCAGACGCGCCAGCGGCCACAATCAGCGCTGCATCATCCAGCGCTGCATCATCCAGCGCTGCATCATCCGGCACTGCATCATCCGGCACTGCATCATCAGCCCATGTCGGGTTAGTTTCGCCGTAATCGCTCGGCTTCGCAGTCTGACCGTAGAAGCCGCTTTTGCCCAGGTCGCTGTAGGCGCCAGAGGTCAGAACAGAGTCTTTCACCACCAGCGTATCGGTGAACACATTGCTGTTGTTCGCCACGCCCGTTTCATTGTCGTAAGGCGTGTTATCCAGGTTTTGATAACCCTGCGTCAGGGTAATACCTGCAACGTGAGAATTATTCTGGATAACAATATCTGACTCCACGTCCAGGGTAATTGCATTACCCATATCGTAAGTGTCCAGATAATGCGTTTCGCTGGTCTCTCCGGTTACCACATCATAAGCGTAGTGTTCGTAGGTATCATTGATCGTGGAATTATCGACGGTCAGGCTGAAACGGTCATATTGCGCATGTGCCGTGCCGTCAGTATCCATACCGTCAGCGCAGGTGGAGGTCATGCACTTCGAGGTGATCATACCGTTAATGGTACTGTTAGAAATGCTCAGCGCATTCGCACGGCCATTCGCACCATCATCCAGGTAATAGGTTGAAATAACGCCGTTGACCGTCGATTTTTTGATAACAGGATAGATGTCGCCATCGTGTGCCGCCCCGGAGTAATCCCAGTCGGCATAGCCATAATACCATGGCGTCGTGGCCGTATTATCATATCCAAACGTATTAAACGTTGTGCCGGAAATATCTTTCGCATTTGCCTGAGAAGCGATCGCCACGGTGCAGGCTAATGCCAGTTGAGATACAACCAGTTTCTTTTTCCATGTTTGCATTGGGTCATCCCTCCTCAGGGACGTAAGCAAGTTTTTCCATCAAACCATATAGCAATATTTTATTGCGGAGGGAATTATGCAGTTGCACTTCGAAAAGGTTCAATGAATGATTCCATTAAGTCCGTATACAGACAAATAACGAAGAGAATAACCTTGAGAGGCCAAATACTCTAGATAAATATTATAAAAACAGCGCGTTAGAGATAAATCCCATAAATATTGAAAATATAAAAAATTAAAATAGATCATTATTAATTATATAATTTATCTAATATAGATATAATACAAATTATTCAGACTTTCTTTTATCCCTCGCCCATGTTCTCCACCGCGCGGTCGGGCGCTAAAAACAAAAAGCCCACTTTAGTAAAACGCCCCTCCTCACTTTCAGGTAAACTTACCCTCTTTGTTCCACAAACGTCAGGCATATCATGACCGATTTAATTGCTCGTCCCCGTCGCCTGCGCAAGTCACCTGCACTGCGCGCTATGTTTGAAGAGACAACACTGACCTTAAACGATCTGGTGTTGCCGATTTTTGTTGAAGAAGAGATCGATGACTACAAAGCCATCGACGCTATGCCGGGCGTGATGCGCATTCCCGAAAAACATCTGGCACGCGAGATCGAACGCATTGCCCGGGCGGGGATCCGCTCGGTAATGACCTTTGGGATCTCCCACCACACCGATGCTACCGGCAGCGATGCCTGGAAAGAAGATGGCCTGGTTGCCCGTATGTCCCGCATCTGTAAGGACGCCGTGCCGGAGATGATCGTCATGTCCGACACCTGTTTCTGTGAATACACCTCTCACGGCCACTGCGGCGTGCTGTGCGACCACGGCGTGGATAACGATGCAACCCTGTTGAACCTCGGTAAACAGGCGGTAGTGGCAGCCGCTGCGGGTGCAGACTTCATCGCGCCTTCCGCTGCGATGGACGGCCAGGTGCAGGCTATCCGCCAGGCGCTTGATGCCGCGGGCTTTACCGACACCGCCATCATGTCCTACTCCACCAAATTTGCCTCGTCTTTCTATGGCCCGTTCCGTGAAGCAGCCGGTACCGCCCTGAAAGGCGATCGTAAAACCTACCAGATGAACCCGCTCAACCGTCGCGAAGCGATCCGTGAATCGCTGCTCGACGAAGCGCAGGGCGCGGACTGCCTGATGGTCAAACCCGCTGGCGCGTACCTCGATATCCTGCGCGATATCCGCGAGCGCACCGAGCTGCCGCTGGGTGCCTATCAGGTCAGCGGCGAATACGCGATGATCAAGTTTGCCGCCCAGGCGGGTGCCATAGATGAAGAGAAAGTGATCCTGGAAAGCCTCGGCGCGATCAAACGCGCGGGCGCGGATCTGATCTTCAGCTATTTCGCGCTGGATCTGGCCGAGAAGAACATTCTGCGTTAATCCTCATCCCCTCTCCCTTCGGGGGGAGGGGGTGCTCGTCATAACGTCACCAAACTGCAATACCACCGACATCTCCCCCTTCTACTGTCTTTGCAAGACGGCAGGAGGAGTGACTATGTTTAGTCTCGATAGCGTTCTCGATGACCTTTGGCCTCAGGCGAGGCCCGCACCCTGGCAAAAAAATCTCTTAAAAAAGCTGCTCTACGAAGAAGAATTCCAGCAATTTGCCGCCGCCCATCGCCACTTGAAAGGGCTGGATATGGTGGAGCAGATTCTGGAGCATCTCGATATTCACTGCACCGTTTCAGCCCGCGACCTCGAACAGATCCCCGACCACGGTCCGCTCGTCATTATTGCAAATCACCCTACAGGCACCCTCGACGGGCTGGCGCTCATGTACGCCGTCTCCCGCGTGCGTCGTGATGTGAAAGTGGTAACCAACCGGCTGCTTACCCACCTTGAGCCGCTCGGCTCACTGTTCATCCCGGTCGATAACATCAACGGCAGAACGTCAAAGTCCTCGCTGATGCAGATGGAGCAGCATCTGCACAACGGCGGCGTACTGATTTTCTTCCCGGCAGGCGAAGTGTCGCGGCCAACGCGCAAAGGCATCCGCGATAAAAAATGGCATTCAGGCTTTATCAAACTGGCCGGTAAACTGCGTGCCCCGCTGTTGCCGATGCATATTCAGGCGCGCAACGGCCTTTTCTTCTATGCCAGCACGCTGGTCTCGCCCACCCTGTCGATGCTTTTGCTGATGCAGCAGATGTTCCGCCGCCGCCACAGCACGCTGCCAATCACAATCGGCCAGCAGATTGCCTGGAGCCAGTGGTTTAGCGCCGGTCTTTCATCGCGTGAGATGGCCGAGCGATGCCGTCAGCACGTGATGCGTCTTGGCAAGGGCTTGCCGGGCGTTTTCAAAACCCAGTGCGCCATCGCCCGAGCGGAAGACCGGGCCACCCTGAAGCGCGCGCTGGCGCAGGCCGAATGTCTGGGGAAAACCAGCGATGGCAAAACCGTCTACCTGTGGCAGCGCAACGGCCAGGAGGAGGCACCAGTATTGCGTGAGCTGGGTCGTTTGCGGGAGATTGCGTTTCGCGCGGTCGACGAAGGCAGCGGTAAACGCCGCGACACCGACCGCTACGACGATGACTATCTGCATCTGATCCTCTGGGATGACGACGATCTTGAGATCGTCGGGGCGTACCGCTTTATGCCCACGGCGATGCAAATCGCTCAGCGCGGCGTGGAGGGACTCTACAGCCACAGCCTGTTCCACTATGACCAGCAGATGAAAGAGGTGCTGGAGCACGGCATCGAACTGGGGCGCAGCTTTATCCAGCCGCGCTACTGGGGACGGCGTGGCCTGGATTACCTGTGGTCGGGCATTGGTGCCTATCTGGCACGTTATCCGCACTACCGCTATCTTTTCGGGCCGGTCTCTATTTCTGGCGGGCTGCCGCCCGCCGCGCGGGATCTGTTGGTGGCGTTTTACCGGCTCTGGTTTCCGGCAAGCCACCCGCTCGCCGCCTCGCGCCAGCCTTATCCGGCATCGCTCCCGGACGTGCTCGCCCAGTTTGGCGGCGTGGATTACGCCGAGGATCTGACCAGGCTGAAATCCCTGCTGGGTAACCTCGGGTGCGGCATTCCCCCGCTCTACAAACAGTATTCAGAGCTGTGCGAGCCCGGCGGCGTGCAGTTTATCGATTTCGGCAGCGATCCGGCGTTCGGTCACTGCGTTGACGGGCTGGTGCTGGTGGATTTGTGCTATCTGAAGGCGAACCGTTATCAGCGCTATATCGCGGTGCACCTTTAGCCCCGCTGCCCGGTAGCGCTACGCATACCGGGCCTGCAAGGAAACCCAGGCCGGGTAAGGCAACGCCGCCACCCGGCAAGAACGGTGTACAAGCGGCGGGGTCAAGGACGATAAAACGGCTTATCCCCCAGAATCGTCGCCCGGTGCATAATCCGCCGCTGTGGCAGATAATCCGCATTCGCATAGTGCTGGGTGACGCGGTTATCCCAGATAGCGAGGTCATTCTCCTGCCAGCGCCAGCGCACCTGAAACTCCGGTCTGGTGATGTGCGCGAACAGGAAGCTCAGCAGCGCCTCACTCTCCTTTTCGCTCACGTCAACGATGCGGGTGGTAAACCCTTCGTTCACGAACAGCGCCTGTTTGCCCGTTACCGGATGCGTGCGCACCACCGGATGCAGCAGCGGCGGATGCTTCGCCACCGCCTCCTGCCAGCGCTGATGCTCCTCGTCGCTGTTCCGGTACTTGTACTCCTGGAAGGATTTTTTAAAATCATGTTCCGCCCGCAGCCCGCTCAGTAGCGCCCTGAACGGTGCTGAAAGCGCTTCAAAGGCGGCAATCCCACTGGCCCACAGCGTATCGCCCCCCGTTTCGGGCAGCTGCTTCGCCGCCAGAATCGCCCCGGCGGGCGGCGTCTCAATAAAGGTGACGTCGGTATGCCAGTTGTCATTATCCGGCGGATTATCGTTGTGGGTGTCCAGGACAATAATCTCCTCGACGCCTTCCGCATGCGGGTAAACCGGGTGGATATGCAGATCGCCGAAGCGCTGAGCCAGCGCCCGCTGCTGCTGGGGCGAGATCGCCTGCTCGCGCAGGAACACCACCTGATGGCGCAGAACCGCGTGGTAGAGCTGTTCAAACTGGTTATCGCTCAGCGGACGGGTCACGTCCAGGCCAGCGACCTGCGCCCCGATGTTTGGCCCCAGCGGGGTAATGATCAAACGTTCACTCATTGTATTTCTCCATGCCAGGGCGTCAGGCGGCGCTGTAACGCACGCAGCCCCAGTTCTAATCCAAAGGCGATCGCGGCGATGACCGCAATCCCCGCCAGTACGACGTCAGTCGCCAGAAACTCACCCGCCGACTGCACCATAAACCCAAGCCCGCGCGTGGCCGCGATAAGCTCTGCCGCCACCAGCGTGGACCAGCCGACGCCAAGACCAATGCGTAGCCCGGTTAATATCTCCGGCAGCGCGCCGGGTAAAATCACGAACAGCAGCACCTGAACGCGGCTGGCCCCGAGCGATTGCGCCGCGCGGATCCGCACCTGCTGGGCACTCTTCACTCCCGCCAGCGCCGACAGGGCAACCGGCGCAAAGATGGCGAGATAAATCAGCAGGATTTTGGACGTTTCACCAATGCCAAACCAAATCACCATCAGCGGCAAATAGGCCAGGGGCGGAACCGGGCGATAAAGCTCAATCAGCGGGTCGAGAATGCCGCGCACCGTCGGGCTTAGCCCCATGGCGATACCCACCGGCACGCCGATCAGCACCGCCGCCAGCAGCGCGACCAGAATGCGTGCCAGGCTGGCCCCTAAGTGTTGCCAGAGCGTCGCATCCATAAACCCCTGCGGCCCGGCGATGGTGATCAGTTTTTCCAGCACCTGTCCCGGCGGCGGCAGGAACAGCGGGCTGATCCACTGCTGCGCCGCCACGGCCCACCACGCCACCAGCAGCACCAGCAGCGTGCCGACGCTCAGGGTGAGCTGATGTGAAAACGGCCAGCGCAACGCGAGGCGCGTGCGGCGCGCTTTTTCACTGAAAACGATGCTCATGAGAACGCCTCCCGCTGTTCAAACACGCGGCTCAGCACGTATTCACGTTTTTCGATAAACCGCGGATCGGACTTGATGCTGCGCACCGACTCCCCCGCCACGAAGCGGCGGGCAAAGTCGAGCGACAGGCGCTCCACCACTCGCCCCGGCCCCGGCGACAGCAGCACGAGGTGGGTCGCCATAAACACCGCTTCTTCGATATCGTGGGTGATCAGCAGGACCTGCTTACCGGTTTCATGCCACAGGCGTAAAAGCAGGGTCTGCATCTGCTCGCGGGTAAAGGCATCCAGCGCCCCGAACGGCTCGTCGAGCAGGAGCAGTTGTGGGCTGGCGGCTAAGGCTCTGGCAATGCCGACGCGCTGACGTTGGCCGCCAGACAGCTGCCAGATAAAGCGTTTTTCAGCGCCCTCAAGCCCGACTTTTTTCAACATCTCCCGCGCGGTGGCAAGGCGCTGTTCGCGCCCGACTCCCGCCAGCTGTAAACCGAACGCCACGTTTTCCTGAACGTTTCGCCAGGGAAGCAGGCCTTCATTCTGAAAGACCACGCCGCGCTCGGCGCCCGGCCCATCAACCTTTTTCCCTTCCAGGTGAATGCTGCCGCGCTGATAAGGGACAAATCCGGCGATCAGGTTGAGCAGCGTGGTTTTCCCGCAGCCGGAGGGGCCGAGTACCACCAGCAGTTCACCGCCGTCCAGCGTCAGGTTAATCTCTTCCAGCGCCGGTTTGCCGCCGTAATCTGCAGACAGGTTCGTTATCGTCAGCATGGCAGCCCCCTTATTTCACAAAGCGATCGGTCACGTACTGGCTGTAATCCGCGGCCACCGCAGGCACTTTGCCCTGCTCTTTCAGGAACGTTGCCGTGTCGACGATGGCTTTGTTCACCGGCCCGGTTAACTGCTGTACCTGCTGAGCGGGCGTGAGATAGGTATTGCCCTTCACCAGCCCCGGCACGTCAGCCTCCGGCACGCCGCTCAGGCGCGACAGTTTTTCCAGGTTAGCAGGCTCGCTCAGCCACGCATTGGGATTGCTGATATAGGGCTGCTGCGCGTCGAGGGCGCTTTTAGCAAAGGCCTTCACCACCTCCGGGTGTTTTTCGGCGAAATCCTTACGCACTACCCACACGTCGAGCGTGGGCGCGCCCCACTCACCGACTTTTGCGGAGTCCGTCAGAACGGTGCCGTCTTTTTCCAGCTCGTTCACGGCGGGCGCCCAGACGTAGGCTCCGTCAATATCACCGCGCTGCCAGGCTGCAATAATGGCCGGCGGCTGGAGGTTGAGAATTTGCACCTGGCCCGGCTTAATGCCCCAGTGTTTAAGCGCCGCCAGCAGGCTGTAATGGGTGGTGGAGATAAACGGCACGGCGATGCGCTTGCCAATCAGATCCTCGGGTTTGGTGATGGTTTTTTTCACCACCAGCGCTTCGGAGTTCCCGAGCTGCGAGGCCAGCAGGAAGACCTCAATCGGCACCTGCTGGCTGGCGGCCACGGCCAGCGGGCTGGAGCCGAGATTGCCAATCTGCACGTCGCCGGAGGCTAACGCCCGGACGATGGCCGCTCCGCTGTCGAACTTGCGCCAGTCGACTTTCGCCCCGCTCTCTTTGGCAAAGGTGTTATCGGCCTGCGCGACTTTCGCCGGCTCGGCAGAGGTTTGATACGCAACGGTGACCTCCACCGCCTGCGCCTGAAATGCCCACAGCGCCAGCGCGCCGAGTAGTGTGATCCGCGATGAAACTGCCATAGTGCCTGCTCCCCTTGTTGTTATGGAGGCAGTATTTCCGGCGCAGGAATTTTGATAAAGGAATAAAAAAGAATCGCTAATGACGATTCGTTTTTAGATAAAAAGCGGGAAAGGATAGTTGGTTTTGTGCGGTTGTTTTGTGCCGGGTGGCGGCTACGCCTTACCCGGCAAAGCACTCAGCGCTGCGCGTTCAGCTCAGCGATGTCTTTCGGTGTGGTCCGACAGCAGCCGCCAATCAGCTTCGCGCCAGCTTCCAGCCACTGGGGCAGATACCCCGCCAGCGTCTCGCAGGCTTCACCGTGGTGATGCCAGGTTTTCGTCACCGCATCATAATGCTCCCCCGAGTTCGGGTAGACCACCAGCGGCAGCGCCGTCAGGCTGTTCAGGTGTTTCAGGGCCGCCGTGGTGTTTTCCAGCGCGATACAGTTAATCCCCAGCGCCACAATCTGCGGGTAATGACTCAGTGCAGAGACCACCTCGCGCAGCGCCGTGCCGTCGCTCAGATGCTCGCTGTCACGCAGCGTAAACGAGAACCACGCCCGGGCGCGGGGATACTCTGCCAACAGTGATGCCAGCGCTTTAATCTCCGCAAAGGATGGCAGCGTTTCGCAGGCCAGCAAATCGGCACCCGCATCCAGCAAGGCTTCCACGCGCGGACGGTGGAACCGGGTAAATTCCTCAGCGCTACGCACGTAGTCACCGCGATACTCAGAACCATCCGCCAGGTATGCGCCGTACGGCCCCACGGACCCCGCCACCAGCAGCGTGCACGCGTTTGCGTTTTCGGCGAGATACGCTTCCCGCGCCTTACGCGCCAGCTCCACGCTTTTGCCGATCAGCACACGCGATTGCGCCTCGTCCAGCCCGCGCGCGGCAAAGCCCGCTGGCGTGGCCTGGTAGCTGGCGGTGATCGCCACCTGGGCACCGGCACGGTAGTAATCCAGATGCACCTCGCGGATTAGCTCCGGGTTTTCCACCAGGACTTTGGCAGACCAGAGGCTGTCAGCCAGGTTACAACCGCGCGCTTCCAGCTGTGTTGCCATCGCGCCATCGAGCACCACGTAAGGCTGCGTTTCAAGGAGGGCGGTGAGCGGATTATTCTGCGACATGTTCAGGCTCCTGCGTCGTCGTTTTTTGGGTCAGATAGTACGCACCATAACACAGGGCGACAAACGGCAGCCCGCAGTAAAGGGCAATTCTCTGGCTCGCGTCAAACGCCAGGCCGATACAGGCCACCACGCACAGAATAAAGCCCAGCACCGGCACCAGCGGATACCACGGCGCGCGGTACTGCAGCGCCGAGAGCGGCTGGCCGGACTGCAGGTGACGACGACGAAAGACGAAGTGCGAGGCGCAGATGCTGATCCACACCGCCACCACCGCAAACCCGGAAATTGCCGAGAGTGCGACAAACACCGTGTCCGGGGCCACCACGCTTGAAAAGAGCGCCAGCACGCCGCCGAGCATCGACACGGAGAGCGCCGTCAGCGGCACGCCGTTTTTATTAACGCGGGCAAAGCAGCGCGGCAGGGTTTTCTCGTTGGACAGCGACCACAGCATGCGCCCGGATGCATACAGCCCCGAGTTGGCCGCCGAGAGGATCGCCGTCAGGATCACAAAGTTAAAGATATCCGCGGCATAGGGAATACCGACTTTTTCAAACACCAGCACGAACGGGCTTTTTTCCACGCCGGCCTGCTGCATTGGGATCAGCGCTGCCAGTACAAATACGGTGCCGATAAAGAAAATGATCAGCCGGGCGATGGTGGTACGGATCGCCACCGGAATGACCCGGTGCGGATCCTCGGTCTCCCCTGCCGCAATGCCAATCAGCTCCGTTCCCGAGAAGGCGAAATTCACCGCCACCATGGTCATCAGGATCGGCAGGCCGCCGTGCGGGAACCAGCCTTCAGCGGTGATATTGCTCAGGCCTGGCGCGGGTGAGCCGTCCTGCATCGGGATAAACCCGAAGATGGCCGCGCCGCCGAGGATAATAAAGGCGATGATGGTGATGACTTTAACCAGCGAGAACCAGAACTCCCCTTCGGCAAAGAAGCGCGTCGAAATAACGTTGAGGCCGAAAATCACCGCGCAGAACACCACGCACCACGCCCAGACGGGAACCTGCGGGAACCAGTACTGCATGCAGAATCCGGCGGCGGTAAAGCTCGATCCGAGCGCCACCGTCCAGGTGAGCCAGTAGAGCCACGCCACGGTATACCCCGTCGCCGGGCCAAGATAGCGGGCGGCATAGACGTGAAACGCGCCGGTTTCCGGCATCGCCACCGAGAGTTCGCCGAGGCACTGCATCACCAGCCAGACCACCAGCGCGCCGATCAGGTACGCCAGCAGCGTGCCCGCCGCCCCGGTTGTAGAAATGATGTAGCCCGTATTGAAAAATAACCCTGTACCAATCACGCCGCCCAGCGAGAGCATAATCAGGTGGCGCGTTTTCATGGTGCGCTTAAGCTGTCCGTTTTGTTCTGTTTGCATATTACCTTCTAAACGTATGGACATCTAAACATCCAAAGAAGGTGTGTTATACCGCGATTGTTAACAAAAAGCTAGACGACACGCCGCAACCGGGCGCGCCGGGCGCTGAGTCGGGGATGGGTGGTGAGGATCACGTAAAGGATGGGACGCCAGGCCATAAGCACCTCCGCAGGCAGTTACTGACAGTATGGCGCGGCTGGCTGGCAGCTGCGGTCAGACGAAAGTGCGAGAGCGTCTTTACCAGCTAAACCCCCTGCACGCCTCGCGCAAGCGAATCAAAAACTGTCGGGCGTTGGTGGTCATCGCCGATTTCTGCGACCACACCGCGCAATACTGTGCCGACGGCAGCTGGGTGATCGGCAGCGCCACCAGCTTATCTTCAAGCTGCAGCGGCTGACACATCGCCCGGGCCACGACCGTCAGATAGTCTGCGTTGATGACCATATTTAACCCGGTGATGACGGAATCCGTGCGCAGCGGGGTGACGTCGACCTGACGATAAAAATGGCTAAGTTCATTCTGCAGCTGCTGGTAGTAGCCCATGGTCGACTCCGGCAGCAGCCATTTGGCCTGACGTAGCGCCATCAACTCGCGAGCCTCCGCCAGCGGATGCCCCTTGCGCGCGACGATGCAAAACGGTGAGGTAAACAGCGGCTCGATCATCACCCCTTCCGGCGGTGCCATCGGATCGACTGAGCCAATAGCGATATCAATTTCACCGCTGCGCACGCCGGGCAGCAGCGAGGACAGCTGCCCCTCTTTGGCCGTCAGTAACACCTGGGGCAGCGTCTCCTTAAAAGCATCGGCCACGCCCGGAAACACCGTCAGAGCAATGAGTGACGAGAATCCCACGGTCAGCCGCCCGTGTGTGAAATGGTTAATCTGTTCCACCTCATCGGCCGCGCGGCGCAACTCTTCCAGCACCCACTCCGCACGCCGGGAAAACGCCATTCCCGCCTCGGTAAGCGTGATGCCCTCTTTGCTGCGCAATAAAAGTTGTGTGCCTAAAGTTTGCTCAAGCTCACGCAATGTTCGGCTCAATCCGGGCTGAGAGACGCCCAGCTCCCGCGCCGCCGAACGAATACTGCCACTGCGCGCGACCTGACGAAAGGCCAGAAGATGGCCGAGTTTTGGCAGATAGTTCATCCCTCACCCTATAACAAAAAAGCATCACCTATAGAAAAATTATATCTTCCCGCCCCTCCGGTAAACCCCTAGATTCAGGATGCACACAACACCTTTCATCGCACTCTGACGCCAGGCGGAAAAAAATATGAAAAGCCAGTCACAGATGATTTTTTTGCTCTTTATCGGGTATGTCGTGGTCTATATCGATAAAACCGTGATGGGCTTTGCGCTGCTGCCCATCGAAAAAGAGTTTGGATTGAGCACCGCGCAGCTGGGGTATATCACCGGGATCTTCTTCCTGGCCTACTCCCTGTTTCAGATACCGGCGGGCTGGCTGAACGATAAAATCGGCTACAAAACCATGCTGATCCTCTCCCTGTGCGCGCTGGGGATCTTCGCCCTCTGCTTTGGCGCGCTGGGCATGAGCTTTGGCCTGCTGCTGGTGTTTCGCTTTCTCTCCGGCGTGGGGCATTCGGGCTATCCCTGCTCCTGCGCCAAAGCGGTGGTCAGTAACTTCGCGCTGGAAAAGCGCACCTTTGCCCAATCCGTTCTGCTCTCTTCCGCCGGACTGGCGATGACCGTAGGGCCGATTGTCGCCGTCTGGGCGCTGGCACACCTCGGCTGGCACGCGTCGTTTGTCTCGCTGGGGATCGTTGCCTGCGCCATTGCGGTGCTGATCGCCGTGCGCGTGCCGTACCAGAAACCCGCCGCCCGCCAGCACGCGCAGGGCCAGAGCGGCGCATTGTGGCGCAACCCAACGGTCGTGCTGCTGTTTATCTCCGTCTTCTGCGTCAATATTCCCAGCTACGGCCTGCTGGCGTGGCTGCCAAAATTTTTCGTCCAGAGCATGGGCATGCCGCTGGAGATTTCCAGTTATATCGTGGCGGCCGGTGGCGCGGGGATTTGGCTATCCTCATTAGGGACCGGCTGGCTGGTCGGGAAATATTTTCACAACCGCGAGCCGCAGGTGATCCTGACCTGCGCGCTGGTGAGTGCCGCCGCCATTTTTGGCATCTTCCACACGTCCACAGCGCTGACCGCCAGCGCCCTGCTGTTTGTCGGGGAGATCTTCCTGATGGCGACCTTTGTCACCGCCTTTACCCTGCCGATGAAGCGCCTGCCGGAAAACATCACGGGCTCGGCCATCGGACTGATTAATACCGGCGGGACCCTGGGCGGCTTCGTTTCGCCTGTTGTCATTGGTTATCTGGTTGGGCAAAGCTACAGCTATGAGAGCGCATTTATTTTCCTGTCACTGGCAATGGTGTGCGCAGGCGTGGCGATTGCGCCACTGATAAAAAAACCTGCCGCACCGCTGCCGGTCACTGACTGAAGGAGAGTGTCATGAAAAGTACCCTTGAAAACCTTATCCGCGACGTACACGACGATGTGATCCGCTGGCGCAGGCATATTCACGCCAACCCGGACCTGTCGTTTCAGGAGAAGCCGACCGCTGATTTTATCGCGCGGGAACTGGCAGCCCTGCCCGAGCTGGTACTGAGCCGCCCGGTAGAGAACAGCGTCATCGCGGTATTACAGGGCGAGAAGCCCGGCCCGATGTGGGCGCTGCGTGCGGACATTGACGCCCTGCCGCTACAGGAAGAGAGCGGTGAAGCGTTCAGCTCCACCAAAGCCGGGGTAATGCACGCCTGCGGACACGATGCCCACACCGCGATGCTGATGGGTGCCGCCAAAGTGCTCTGCCGCCTGCGCCATCAGCTGCATGGCAGCATTAAGTTTATCTTTCAGCCGGCAGAGGAGGTGCCGCCGGGCGGCGCGCGCGAACTGGTGGAAAAAGGGGTGGTTGACGACGTCGAGAAGATCTTCGGGCTGCACGTTTTCCCCACCAGCCCGACCGGCAAAATCACCCTGAAAGAGGGAGTGTACGTCGCCTCCAGCGACAACTTCGACATTACCCTTTTCGGCCAGGGCGGTCACGGCTCTATGCCGCAGTTCTGTATCGATCCGGTCGTGATTGGCGCGGAAGTGGTTACCGCCCTGCAAAACGTGGTGGCGCGGAATCTCGACCCGATTAACGCCCCGGTGCTGACCATCGCCACCTTCCAGGCAGGCGACAGCTATAACGTCATTCCGGACAGCGCACGTCTGGCGGGCACGGTACGCACGCATAATCAGCAGGTACGTGAGCAGGTGCCGCAGCTGATGCAGCGGATTGTCGAGGGGGTTGTCAGCGCCCACGGTGCCCGCTGTGAGATACGCTGGCAACAGGGTTATGCCGTCGGGAACAACCATGCCGATACCAACGCCATCGCCAAAGCCGCCATCGCCGAACACTTTGCTGAAGGAACGCTACAGTTGGCCGATCGCGCGCTGTTCGGCAGCGAAGACTTCTCCTCCTATCAGGAGAAAATCCCCGGCACTTTCCTGTTTATTGGCTGTGGTAACGAGGAAAAAGGCGCGGTATGGAACGTCCATAACCCGCACTTTCGCATCGACGAAGCCGCGCTGGCCGTGGGCGTGAAGACGCATATTGCGTTAGTGAGCGCGCTGTTTGAGGAGATGTGAGGCTCTCTTTACACTGAGGGAGCGATAACGCATGCGGCCTGCCGGTGACACGCAACTGGCAGGCCGCCGCCGCACAATTATTGGTAAATCCTTAAATCAGTTCTATAGTCGACACAGTTTCTTCGTTACCAGGACTTACTATGCGCTTTAATGGACTGACCAAAGGTTTCTTCATTCTCATTCTCGCCCTCGTTACCTGGGCCTTTTTCGATGTGCTCTCGCCCTACTTCTCCGCGATACTGTGGGCCGCGATCCTGACCATCATCTTTAACCCGGTAAAAAACAAGCTGCGCACTGCGCTTGGCGAACGCAACGGGCTGGCGTCGTTCCTGACCCTGTGCATTATCTGCCTGATCGTCTTTATTCCGTTAACGGTGATCCTCTCCTCGCTCGCCATTGAGCTGAACGTGGTTTACACCAAGCTGCAGCAAAACAATACCCAGTTCCCGGAGGTGGTTGCCGGGGTCTTTAACCGTCTGCCGGACTGGGCCAGCGGATTCCTGGCGGATCACGACCTGACCAACGCCGCCGAGATCCAGAAAAAACTCTCGGACGCTGCGCTTAAAGGCGGGCAATACCTCGCAGGCAGCGCGTTCCTGATCGGTAAGGGAACGTTCGGGTTCGCCATCAGCTTCGGCATCATGCTCTATCTGCTGTTCTTCCTGCTGAAAGATGGGCCGTATCTGGTGCGCCAGATCCTCGACTCTCTGCCGCTGTCTGATTTTGCCAAACAGCACCTGTTTGCCAAGTTTGTTGGGGTCTCCCGCGCGACGGTAAAAGGGACGGCCGTTGTGGCCGTAGTTCAGGGTACGCTCGGTGGGATCGCGTTTGCGATTGTGGGCATCGACGGCAGTATCCTTTGGGGCGCGCTGATGGCGTTCCTGTCACTGGTGCCCGCCGTCGGCTCGGCGATTGTCTGGGTTCCGGCGGCAATTTACCTGTTCGCCACCCATCAAATCTGGCAAGGGCTGTTCATCGTCGGTTTCTTTGTCATCATTGTCGGCCTGGTGGACAACATCCTGCGTCCGCTGCTGGTGGGCAAAGACACCAAAATGCCGGACTACCTGATCCTGATCTCCACGCTGGGCGGCATGGAGCTTTACGGCATTAACGGCTTCGTCATTGGCCCGTTGATTGCCGCGCTGTTTATCGCCTGCTGGAACCTGTTCTCCGGTCGCGACCATGAAGGCAACGCCGAAGAGCTGGATGCCGAGTTTATCGAAGAAGGGCGAAACCCGCCGGATTTATAACCCTATCGTTAAAACGAGGCGGCCCCGTGCCGCCTTTTTTTTCACCATAAATCAAACGTTTTCTATAATTTGAAAGAACGCCATCCCACTCTTGTCGCAGAAGGATTAACAGGTGCGAATCGCCACAATCACAAACTGGGCCTACGGCGCCACGGTGTGTCTGACCCTCGCCTCCGGCGTCGTCATGCTGATGGCGTCCCATGCCGACAGCGTTGAGCGCGAGGCCGTTAAGCAGCGGCAGCAGTTCGATCAGCTGACCGAAAATGTGGAGACCGATGCCTGGATGCTCTCCGACCTGGCGCGCCTGTTCGTCATCAAAAAAGAGCCGGCCATCCTCAACGAGTATCGGATGAAAGAAGGTAGCCTGAAGGGTATTGAGCATCGGCTCGAAGCGTTAAAAGACACGGGAGCCTCGGTCGAAGAGCTGGCGCTGCTGCAGGAAGGGCTGAAAATCATCGACGAGCTGCAGGATGAACAGCAGGTGGCGCTCGCCAGCATGGCGCAAGGTAACGAGCAGCAGGCCGTTGCGCTGCTGTATGGCAATACCTATGAGCAGGAGCTGGAGCGCGCGCAGAGCCAGATTGATCATTTTCGCCAGCTTCTGGATAAACGCATCATTGCCGACGTGCAGGCGGCCACAAACACATCGAAAAAGCTGCGTACCGCCTCCGAGGTAATGGTTGGGCTGACTGCCCTGCTCTTTTTGTTCGTGATGGGCTTTATTCTCAAACGCCGCGTCCTGCACCCGGTCGTGCGGCTGAGCGACGTGGTACACCGCCTGGCGTCGCAGGACTATGCGGTCGAGACGCCGAACTTCACCCAAATCGATGAGATTGGCGATATGGCGCAGGCTATCCGTATTTTCCGCGAAAATGGCCTGGCGCGGCAGCGGCTGGAGAAAGAGCGCGACGCCGACTGGGCGATCCGCGAGCTGCTGGCGCGCATGACCCAACGATTTCAAGGCTGCGAGAGCTTCGCGGACGTGATTAACGTGGCGGAGCTGTTCGCCCCCAATATTGCGCCGGGCGTGTCGGGACGCTTGTATATCGTCGATCGCGCGTCGTGGGAGATGCGCTGCGCGGCCGAATGGCTGTCGCCTGAAGGAGAGAAAAAACCGTTCCACCCGGATGCGTGCTGGGCCATTCGACGCGGGCAGAGCCATCCACCGGTAAACGGCGAGCCGGATATCACCTGCTCGCATCTGCCGGCCTCGCAAATGCATCAGTCGCTGTGCGTGCCGCTTATTGCGCAGGGCGAAGCCATCGGCCTGCTCTCTTTCCAGAACATCAGCCCGGACAGTGCGCCCTCCCGCGCGTATCTGGAGCTGATGGCGGAGGCGCTCGGGCTGGCGCTGGCCAACCAGCGGTTGCGCGATGCTCTGCTGGAAAAAGCGTTGTTTGATCCCCTCACCGGATTACGCAATCGCCATCATCTGGAAGATACCTTACGCACGCAGATGACCCAGGCCATGCGCAATAAGGAGCCGATAAGCTGCCTGATGATCGATATCGATCACTTCAAAAGCATTAACGATCGCTTTGGTCATGAAGCCGGTGACCAGGTGATCAAAAGCGTGGCAACCATTATTCAGCGCGCGGTACACGATACCGGCCTGGCCTTCCGCTACGGCGGTGAAGAGTTCCTGGCGCTTCTCACCGGTGCGGACGAAGAGGCAGCGCATGCCTGCGCAACGAAGATTTACGACGGCGTGCAGGCCCTCTCCCCCCATTACGGGCTGACAGAAATTGGTCCGGTTGATGTCTCGATCGGGATCGCCAGCTATCCGCAGCACGCCCAGAGCGATAACCTGCTGCGCGCCGCGGATGTCGCCCTGTACCGGGCAAAAGAACTGGGCCGCTCGCGAATTGTAAGCTTTGGAATGCTGGAGGCGGGCTAACCATTATTTTGCGCGCGCCACTCCCTGACCATCTCGTCTGTGACTTCGTTTTTATAGCAAATGGGGGCATAGCCGCCCGCTTTGCTCCAGGCACTGCGTCTTCCACAGGCGCTGCCGTTTCTCGCACGGTTAAAAGGACAGGCGCAAACGCCCGGATACGAAGCAATCGATTCGGCAATAACGTTCTCTTTTACCTGTTCATCGGATACTGAATGGCCTTTTGCCGTGGCATTTCCCGCCAGAAAAAGGCCGCACGCAGCCAAAAGCACCATCCATGATGATTTACCGTTCATTTTAATGACTCGTTTTAACAGAAGGGAGAGGTCCAGAATAAGTATTGAAAACGCGGAATGTACTGATATAGAACAAGGTTATTATGGGAGGGGGTATAGGATGTTGGCGGGGTATTCATAGTGTGAAAACTGCCAGTTGGTATTATTCATTTGGGATATGTTTTTGGGGTTATTTGGGAATGGCGGGGAACATGCACTCGTGTGTTCATTCAGGCATGTCTGTTCTGAATCAGGGATAAATGATTTTTGATGTTTGTTACGGGGGGTTGAAGCAAGAGATTTATCATTGAGAGTGGTGCCGATAATAGGAGTCGAACCTACGACCTTCGCATTACGAATGCGCTGCTCTACCAACTGAGCTATATCGGCCCTGAGAGGCCGGTTACGAGCGTAACCACGGGGCAAAAGAGTAGATCTAACCGGGGGATGCGTCAATGCCCTTTTGAATCGAACGTCTATTTTTGCATCACACGGGTTTTCCTTACGCACAAAAAGTACATTTGCCTCCGGCTTCACCCACCCGGTGGCACGTCTTTGCGTCAGGATCATGAAGAGCCTCGCCAGACCACATGCACTGAGGTCTGTTTTGGGACGCATACGTATAAAGGGATCAATTGTCGGTCCCCCTTTTGCAGATGCCTCTTATCTACAAGGTGAATGTCCAGCCGAGGGTGAGTGAGAATAAATAATATTAATCCCTATATTGCGTTTTCTTAGATCCAAATATCAATAATAGCTGGGGTCGCGGATTATGCAAATGCGTTGTTTCTGATTTTATTGGTGTTTCTATTTTATTGCTGAGTATACCTTTTCGCTCAGGATGATTGATTACAAATATTTACAATTCCATGTGATATTTTTTATGCGCATTGATAGCTAACTGGCAAATTACGACTAGTATCATATAGACAGTAGGAATTATATCTTTTACTGGATATAGACGTTTACTCCACGGTTTTATATTTATCAGGTTGGACCATTATTATCACGCTATGTTAATTCATGGTGCAAAGGCGTTTGTTTTCGCTCAATTAATTCCCCCTCTCAGCGCGAAGCGTCAGGATTAGCGTTAATTTAAAGGACAACAGATATGACTCAAATTTACGACCAACCCACTACCCTCCGTCGGGATCCCGAGACATATTCATCCCTGCCCGCCGCCAGCAACAGCGCGGTATCATGGGGGGCCATATTTGCAGGTGCAGCCGCTGCGGCCTCTCTTTCCATGATTCTACTTATGCTGGGCGCAGGATTAGGCCTGACGTCTATTTCTCCCTGGGAAAATGATGGTCTGGATGCCTCTACGGTAGGTATCGCTGCCATCGTGTGGCTTGCCTTCACCCAAATAGCAGCATCGGGAATGGGTGGCTATCTTGCCGGGCGTTTACGCACTAAATGGGTGGCGACTCACTCAAACGAAGTTTATTTCCGCGATACAGCACATGGCTTTTTGACCTGGGCCGTGGCTTCACTTATCTCGGCAATATTATTAACGACCACCGCTGGCTCTATTATCGGCGGGAGTGCCAAAGCAATTGGTGCGGTAGCAGGTGGCGCAGCCACGGCCACGATGGGTGGTGTTGCAAATGCGACCTCTGGCTCGGATCCCTCTACGCAATATTTTATCCAGTCTTTATTCAGAACAATGAATACTGACACCGCGAATACGTCGGCAGTATCGACAAATACCCAGACACCAGGACCTGCACCGCAACAAGAAGTTTCCCCTGCGGAGTTAGGTGAAGTCACCGGTATTTTCGCCCACAGTATTACGACAGGTTCTCTGCCAAAAGAAGACCAGCAATATGTTGCCCAGCTGATTTCTCAGAAAACGGGCATTAGCCAGAGTGAAGCTGAACAGCGAGTGACTGCTACTTACGAAAAAGCGCAGAACGCGCTGAAAGAGGCCAAAACCAAAGCTCAGCAGGCCGCTGATGAAGCGCGGAAAACCACCAGCTACATCACTCTCTGGACATTCATCTCACTTCTGATTGGTGCTTTCGTCGCCAGCCTGTGTGCGACCTTCGGTGGTCGTCAGCGTGACTTATAATTATTGATAATTTGGGAGGTTTACATGCGTTCGATATTGCTGTTCTTTTTAGGCGTTCCTATTCCAATCATTATTCTGATTGCCTTGTTTATGCACTGATACCCGGCTTTTGACGGGATAAAACAGAGTGAAGGATCGTTTGCAGGCGTAGCCGCGACGAGAAGGAAAGGAGATGGCGCGGGAGATGCATTAAGGCCTTTGGAATCCATTGTCTACTTGCATCACCCGCCCGTTATTTACGCACGGATAGTATCATCGCCGAAGCCAATCCACTTATACGTGGTCAGTGCTTCCAGCCCCATCGGGCCGCGCGCATGCAGTTTCTGAGTGCTCACGGCCACTTCCGCGCCCAGGCCAAACTGGCCGCCGTCGGTGAATCGCGTAGAGGCGTTCACATACACGGCTGAAGAATCCACTTCGTTCACAAAGCGATTCGCGTTGCGCAGCGTGCGGGTCAGGATCGCATCAGAGTGTTGCGTCCCGTGTTCACGGATGTGCGCAATGGCGTCGTCGAGATCGGCGACCACCTTCACGTTCAGATCCAGCGACAGAAACTCATCATCGTACTGCTCCGCTTTCACGGGAACCACATTCGCCGGGCCGTCCTTCAGCAGCGCCAGCGCACTGGCATCAGCGTGCAGCGTCACACCGCTTTGCGCCATCTGCTGGCTCAGCGCAGGCAGGAAGGTGCGTGCAATGCCCTGGTGCACCAGCAGGGTCTCTACGGTATTGCAGGTGCTCGGACGCTGAGTTTTAGCATTGACGATAATTTTCAGCGCAGGGTCAATTTCTGCGGTGTCATCCACCAGAATATGACACACGCCGATACCGCCGGTGATCACCGGGATGGTTGACTGCTCGCGGCACAGCTTGTGCAGCCCTGCGCCACCGCGTGGGATCAGCATGTCGATGTATTTGTCCATGCGCAGCATCTCGTTCACCAGCGCGCGGTCCGGGCTTTCAATGGCCTGCACGGCACCCGCCGGTAAGCCGCACTCCTCCAGCGCCTGCTGGATGACCTTTACCGTTGCCGCGTTGGTGCGCCAGGTCTCTTTCCCGCCGCGCAGAATGGCGGCGTTACCGGTTTTAAGACACAAAGAGGCCACGTCAACGGTGACGTTCGGACGGGCTTCGTAAATCACGCCGATGACGCCGAGCGGCACGCGGCGGCGTTCAAGACGCAAACCGCTGTCGAGCAGCCCGCCGTCAATCACCTGCCCGACCGGATCGGCCAGATTACAGACCTGACGAACATCGTCGGCAATGCTTTTCAGGCGCGCAGGATTAAGCGCCAGGCGGTCGAGCATCGCCTCGCTCAGGCCATTGCGACGCGCTTCCAGCAAATCCTGTTCGTTAGCGAGCAGGATCTCGGATGCCTGGGATTCCAGGTAATCAGCGATTTTTTCCAGCACGCGGTTTTTCTCACGGCTGGAAAGGAGCGCCAGTTTATAAGAGGCGGCCTTCGCGGCGGCACCCATTTGTTCCAACATGTTCTGGCTCCTTAACGAATGATCATGTCATCGCGATGCACGGCTACCGGGCCATATTCATAGCCCAGAATAGCGTCGATCTGCTGCGAATGGTGGCCTGCAATACGGCGCAATGCGTCGCTGTTGTAGCGGCTTACGCCGTGGGCGATGTCGCGACCCTCGAGGTTACGGATGCGGATCACTTCACCACGCGAGAAGTTGCCTGTCACGCTTTTAATTCCTTTAGGAAGTAATGAACTCCCCCTTTCCAGAATAGCGGCAGTGGCCCCTTCATCAACGGTCAGCTCACCTGCTGGCGGCGCGCCGAAAATCCAGCGTTTACGGTTTTCCAGCGGTGACGCCTGCGCATGGAAGCGCGTCCCAACGGAGATCCCTTCCATGACATCGCCAATAACGCCCGGGCGGCTGCCCGCAGCGATAATGGTGTCGATACCCGCACGGCAGGCAACGTCAGCCGCCTGAAGTTTGGTGCCCATTCCGCCGGTTCCGAGGCCGGAAACGCTGTCACCGGCGATGGCGCGTAAAGCATCGTCGATGCCGTGAACGTCTTTAATCAGCTCCGCTTCCGGGTTGGAACGGGGATCGGCGGTAAACAAGCCCTGCTGGTCAGTCAGAAGCAGGAGCTTATCGGCACCCGCCAGGATTGCGGCCAGCGCGGAAAGATTATCGTTATCGCCCACTTTGATTTCAGCGGTCGCCACGGCGTCGTTTTCGTTAATAACCGGAACAATATTGTTGTCCAGCAGCGCGCGCAGCGTGTCGCGCGCGTTCAGAAAGCGTTCTCTGTCTTCCATGTCGGCACGCGTCAGCAGCATCTGCCCGACGTGAATACCGTAGATGGAGAACAGCTGTTCCCAGAGTTGAATGAGTCGGCTTTGTCCCACGGCGGCCAGCAGCTGTTTAGAGGCGATCGTCGCGGGGAGTTCGGGGTAGCCCAGGTGTTCACGCCCGGCGGCAATCGCCCCGGAAGTCACAATAACAATACGATGCCCTGCGGCATGCAACTGAGCGCACTGACGTACAAGCTCAACAATGTGGGCGCGATTAAGGCGGCGCGATCCGCCTGTTAACACACTGGTACCGAGTTTTACCACCAGCGTCTGGCTGTCACTCATGATTATCTGCCGTTCAACAATAAGGGGAAATGAAGTCAAACGAACGTTTTAACAGGACTCAGGCCCGTTGCCAACCGCCTTAGCATAAAGCAGAACACTTTGTTGCGCGGGATCAGGAAGCCTAACGGCAGATTTTGACGCTTATATGACAGAAAAAATAAAACTGACTTTTTTAAACATATTCTTACTTTGTCATAAAACGTTCATTCGAGAACGATAAAACCCTTCCTGTTTTTTCACGGGACTTAAGTAAACGCTTATCGTCCAGCGAATTTTAGCGCGTATATAACACTCAGGATTGAAAATGAACAAGAGTACTCTGGCATTAGTGGTAATGGGCGTTGTTGCTTCCGCATCGGTTCACGCAGCAGAAGTTTATAATAAGAACGGAAATAAACTGGATGTGTACGGCAAAGTAAAAGCAATGCATTACCTCAGCGATGATGATGCAAAAGACGGCGACCAGACCTACGTCCGTTTCGGTTTTAAAGGCGAAACGCAGATTAACGACCAGCTGACCGGCTATGGCCGCTGGGAAGCAGAATTTGCTGGTAACAAAGCAGAAAGCGATTCATCTCAGAAAACCCGTCTTGCTTTCGCGGGGATTAAAATTAAAGACTTCGGTTCTTTCGACTACGGTCGTAATCTGGGCGCGCTGTACGACGTCGCAGCCCTGACCGATATGTTCCCGGAGTTCGGCGGTGACGGCCTGGCGCAAACTGATAACTTCATGACTAAACGCTCCAGCGGCCTTGCAACATACCGTAATACCGACTTTTTCGGTCTGGTCGATGGTCTTGATATGACCCTGCAATACCAGGGCAAAAACGAAAACCGCGACGTGAAAAAACAGAACGGCGACGGCTTCGGCACCTCTCTGGGCTATGACTTCGGCGGCAGCGATTTCTCCATCATCGGCGCTTACGCTAGCTCTGATCGTACCAACGAGCAAAACCTGCAGGCGCGCGGCGAAGGTAAAAAAGCGGAAGGCTGGGCAACAGGCCTGAAGTACGACGGTAACGATATTTACCTGGCGACCATCTATTCTGAAACGCGTAATATGGCCCCGATTTCAGGCGGCTTTGCCAATAAAGCGCAAAACTTCGAAGCCGTGGCGCAATACCAGTTTGATTTTGGTCTGCGTCCATCCATTGGTTATGTTCAGTCTAAAGGCAAAGATATCGAAGGGATCGGTGACGAAGACATCGTGAAATATATCGACGTGGGCGCGACCTATTATTTCAACAAAAATATGTCCGCCTTTGTTGATTATAAAATCAACCAGATTGACGACGATAATAAACTGGGCGTGAGCAGCGATGATATCGTTGCCCTGGGCATGACGTACCAGTTCTGATTTTGCAGTAATAAAAAACCGGCGTAATGCCGGTTTTTTATTACCCGGTGGCGGCTTCGCCTTACCCGGATGACCAACCTGACCTTACGCCGTCAGCTTAACCGCTTCGCTTGAGAAATCATCGGCGGGTTCCAGCTTCAGGTCCAGCGTTGCCAGCAGCGCCGTTGCTTTGGCAAGGTACTCTTTCAGCGTGTGCTCCAGACGATCGATCACTTCCTGATCTTTGATAGGCGCAGGCTGCCAGTTCCCTTCTTTATTAAACAGACCAAACTGGTAGCTGTAGGTGAAACGTTTTTCCTCTGCTTCCATTTCCATCCACCAGCCCCAGAATTCACGGCTTTCAGGTGCAGGCTTCACGTTGACGCATACGGCCAGGCAGTCGAAAAAAAAGCGATTCTCTTCACACTGCTCTTCTCGAATGTACGGGCCAAGAGCCATGAACTTCTTAATCAGTCTACTTTTCGGGTGTCCACTCGGTAACGTCATTACGATCTCCTTTTGTGAAGCCACTGTTTTACCAAACCGTCAAAATTTAGCAATCTATTAACACACTCTCTGAGCGATCCAGCGCGTGATCTCTTTCAACGCTTTGTCAAAATTCTGATACACCGGGCTGAATGGCACCTCAAGCAGTTTGCCATCGGAAGATGACGAGGTGATTAAACGCGACTCTTCCTCCGGGCTGAACGGATCGTTTTTCCAGAATCCGGAGAGCATCGGCGTAGGACACCGCCGCCCCAGTAAGCCCTGCGTTTTAAGAGAGTAACGATTAAGCTCCACGCGCAACGCTTCGTCTGATGCATCATGCATGCCAAGACGGCTCGCCAGCACGTCCAGATACATCTCTGGCACGCTGCCCTGCCGCACGGGATCGCTGAGCAGGGCATGGACGACCGGGCCAAGACAAGCGACCGCTTTCAGGCGGGAGGATTCAAGGTAGGCCAGACGCACCGCGACGTTGGCCCCGAAGCGGAAACCAAAGGCCGCCACGCGGGTATGATCAACCCATGGAATATTTTCCAGCGCTTTCAGCGCATGCTGGTGCAGCAGGCTCGAGTCCTGCGTCAGTTTCCACTTGGTTGAGAAGCCGATTGAGGGCATATCCAGCGTCAGCATGGCGATCCCTTTTGGTGCAAAGTAACGCTCAAACAGGCTGAAGTAATCAATCTGAAGCGAATCGAGGCCGCCGCACATCAGCACCGTCGGGAATGGCCCCTCGCCTTCCGGCATATGCAGGAAGCCGGTTACGGACGCTCCGCCGGGGATGGTAAATTCAAGCTCGCGCATGCGGCACGACAGCCGCTGAGCCGCTTCTTCGTAGGCGCGATTGGCCAGCGCCTGAGCCTGCTCGGCCAGCTCATCCCCCTTAAGATGGGGATAGGCGGCAATGCTGTAGAGGTTTGAGGCGTGCAGCCAGTGCTGGCCGCTGAGCGTGGCATCCTCTTCCTGGCTGGCTTTTTGCTGCCAGAGCATCGCCTGTTTAGACCACTCATAGATCCAGTTGCCGCCGCGATAGCCAACGACCGTATCGTACAGTTCGCTGTCGGTGCGTTCGGCCTCGCTCATCACGATGCGCGCCTGCACTTCGAGGATTTCACGGGGATCGATACCGCGCCAAATCCACATCAGACGGTTGATCATGCGATACCAGTGGGGGACATTTTTGCCGTCTAACGCAGACTGCACTGAAGGCATGGTGCCAGAGTTAAACCGGCGCACCAGCGTCGACGTCTCAGGATGTTTGAAACGGGGTTTGAAAAGAGTCTCAGTGAGATTCGCCTGCGTCATTGCGTTGCCTCCATGGATACGTCATTAAGAGACCATTGTAACGCGGCAGAGGCTAAAAAGAACAACGCCCGGCATGGCCGGGCGTGTAAAGTTACGTACTGGAATTAGCGGCCTGAAATAGGCGGTACAAAGACCACACTCATATCCCATGGCTGTTCAATCCAGGTATCCTGCGGGATATCAATCACGTAATCATCCACCAGCGGGCGACCAGTCGGCTTCGCGAAGATGGTCACGAAGTGAGCTTTCGGATACATTTCGCGGATAGCTACCGCGGTACCACCGGTATCCACCAGGTCATCAATAACGATGAAGCCTTCACCGTCGCCTTCTGCGCGTTTCAGCACTTTCAGCTCGCGCTGGTTGTCGTGGTCATAGCTGGAGATGCAAACGGTATCGACATGACGAATACCCAGCTCACGTGCCAGCAGCGCCCCCGGTACCAGACCGCCACGGCTGACGGCAATAATGCCTTTCCACTGTTCGGAAGGCATCAGACGCGCAGCCAGCTTGCGTGCGTGAATCTGCAACATGTCCCAGGTGACGACGTATTTTTCGCTCATGTGAAGTGTCCCAGCCTGTTTATCTACGGCTTAAAAAGTGTTCAAGGGGGAAATAGGTTGCGCGAGATTATAGAGATCTGACGCACTAAAAACCAGTGTTTAGCGCCCTGAGCCTGAGTTTTTACATGCTTAATGCTACCAGCAACCAGAGAAAGTGGTATTCTCAGTTTCATCTCGCAAGCCCGACTTGTGGTAACTATTAACCTGCTAACCCCGTGTCCTGCATCATTGTTTGCAGCGCACCGACAAGGAGACTTATCGTGTCTGAACTGTCTCAATTATCGCCACAGCCGCTGTGGGATATTTTTGCCAAAATCTGCTCCATTCCGCACCCGTCCTACCATGAAGAACAATTAGCCGAACACATTATGGGCTGGGCGAAGGAAAAAGGCCTGCACGCCGAGCGTGACCAGGTGGGCAACATCCTGATCCGTAAACCTGCAACCGCAGGGATGGAAAACCGTAAACCGGTTGTGCTGCAGGCGCACCTGGATATGGTTCCACAGAAAAACAACGATACCGTTCACGACTTCACCAAAGATCCTATTCAGCCGTACATCGATGGCGACTGGGTGAAAGCGCGCGGCACCACCCTTGGCGCGGACAACGGTATTGGCATGGCCTCTGCGCTGGCCGTGCTGGCAGACGACAGCGTTGAGCACGGCCCGCTGGAAGTGCTGCTGACCATGACCGAAGAAGCGGGCATGGACGGTGCGTTTGGCTTACAGGCGAACTGGCTGCAGGCTGACATCCTGATCAACACCGACTCAGAAGAAGAAGGTGAGATCTACATGGGCTGCGCGGGCGGGATTGATTTCATCTCTACCCTGCCGCTCTCCCGCGAAGCCGTTCCTGCGGGCTTCGAGACCTTCAAGCTGACGCTGAAGGGGCTGAAAGGCGGCCACTCTGGCGGCGATATTCATTTAGGTCTCGGCAATGCCAACAAACTGCTGGCGCGCTTCCTGGCAGGTCATGCGACTGACCTGGATCTGCGTCTGGTGGATTTCAACGGTGGTACGCTGCGTAACGCGATCCCGCGTGAAGCCTTCGCCACCGTGGCCGTGCCTGCGGCAAAAGCAGACGAGCTGAAAAAGCTCGCCAGCGTTTATCTGGATATCCTGAAAAACGAACTGTCTGAGAAAGAGAAAAACCTGAACGTGGTGCTGGAATCTGTCTCTACAGATAAAGCCGCGCTGACCGCACAGTCACGCGACAGCTTCGTTCAACTGCTGAACGCCACGCCAAATGGTGTAATCCGCAACTCCGACGTCGCGAAAGGCGTGGTAGAAACCTCTCTGAACGTGGGCGTGGTCACCATGAGCGACGAGAGCGCAGAGATCATCTGTCTGATCCGCTCGCTGATCGACAGCGGTAAAGAGTATGTGGTGAGCATGCTGGAATCTCTGGGTAAACTGGCGGGCGCGAACACCTCCGCGAAAGGCAGCTACCCGGGCTGGCAGCCGGATGCCACCTCTCCGGTGATGGCGCTGGTACGTGAAACCTATCAGCGTCTGTTCAACAGCACGCCGAATATCCAGGTGATCCACGCGGGTCTGGAGTGCGGTCTGTTCAAAAAACCGTACCCGAACATGGACATGGTTTCCATTGGGCCAACCATCACCGGGCCACACTCCCCGGATGAGCAGGTTCATATCGAAAGCGTGGGCCACTACTGGACGCTGCTGACGGAACTGCTGAAGGCGATCCCTGCGAAGTAATTAGCCGTTTGATGCCCGGTGGCGCTTCGCTTGCCGGGCCTACGATTGATACACGCTACAACCCTAATACCAACTGCCGCTCCAGCTGCGGATCCAGCAGCGTAACGTGCACCCCCACCAGCCGAACCCCTCGCCCTGCCCGCCGCTCTTCCCACGCTTTTTTCGCCGTAGCGATAAGATCGTCTTTATTCAGCCGGGGCCAGACGTGTTCCTGGGTGGTCTGCTGGAAATCGTTGAACTTGAGCTTGATGCCCTGACGGGCAATCAGCAGATCCGGTTTCACCTTCGCCAGACGTCGTTCCAGCTCGGGATAGAGCTGATCGGTAATAATGGCTTCGCAATCTGACCAGTCGTGAATATCTTCTATCAGCGTGCGCTCGACCCCGACGGATTTACGCAGCCGTTCGCTGTTCACGTCGCGATCGTCAATCCCCTGGCTGCGCTCCCACAGCACGCGGCCAAATTTGCCAAAACGCTTGAGCAGCATCGCCAGATCGCTGCGCTGCACGTCTTCACAGGTCCGTAATCCCATGCTTTCAAGCTTGGCGGCAGAGACTTTCCCCACGCCGGGAATTTTACCGAGCGGCAGGGTTTTCAAAAACGCCGGGACCTCTTCAGGGGTGATGACGTACTGACCGTTGGGCTTATTGAGATCGGACGCGATTTTCGCCAGGAACTTCACCGGCGCGATGCCTGCCGATGCGGTCAGGTTTAGCTCGTCTGAGATGGTCTGGCGGATCTTCTGCGCCATCAGCGTGGCTGAGCCGTGGCAATGCAGGCTGTCAGTGACATCAAGATAGGCTTCGTCCAGCGAAAGCGGCTCAATCAGCGAGGTATAGCGGGAAAAAATTTCCCGTATGTGGGCGGAGGCTTCTTTATAGGCGTCGAAACGCCCCGGTAAAAGGGTGAGATGAGGGCACAGCTTCAGCGCCATTGCCGTAGGCATTGCGCTGCGTACGCCAAATTTGCGCGCAGGATAGTTGGCGGTACTGATGACGCCACGCTGGACGCGGCTTCCGCCTATCGCGATAGGGATATCCCGTAGCGCCGGATTATCACGCATCTCTACCGCAGCGAAAAAGCAGTCCATATCGACATGGATTATTTTGCGCATAGTAAACCCTCACTCATCACTGGATAAGTATACAGTAAACATAAGCAAATTGAGAAGCGTCCGTGACGCGAGCAGCGTCTGCCCACTTTATAAAGGAAAACTAATGTGTAAACTAACAGCTTCGCTATTGCGAAAATCTATAGCGATGATAATGTGAGCGCTCCTGTCCAGAATAATCTGATTTCGGGTCTCTTTTGCCGTCCTGGCAAGTTGGTCATGGTTTTATCAAGGAACAAGTAGTATGCGTAAAATCGCATTATTCATTGCGATGCTTCTGATTCCGTGTGTGTCGTTTGCCGGGCTGCTCAGCAGCAACAGTTCAACCACACCCATCAGCAAAGAATATAAACAGCAGTTAATGGGATCCCCGGTTTATATTCAAATCTTCAAGGAAGAGCGCACTCTCGACCTGTATGTCAAAATGGGCGAGACGTATCAGCTGCTTGATAGTTATAAGATTTGTAACTATTCAGGGGGCCTTGGACCAAAACAACGTCAGGGCGACTTCAAGAGTCCGGAAGGGTTTTACAACGTTCAGCGTAGCCAGCTAAAACCTGACAGCCGTTTCTATAAAGCGATTAACATCGGTTTCCCGAATGCCTTCGACCGTGCCCACGGTTATGAGGGTAAATACCTGATGATCCACGGTGCCTGCGTGTCTGTCGGCTGTTACGCGATGACCGATACGGGCATTGATGAGATTTTCCAGTTCGTGACCGGCGCACTGGTCTTTGGTCAGCCGAACGTGCAGGTGAGCATTTATCCGTTCCGCATGACCGATGCCAACATGGCGCGTCACAAATACTCTTACTACGCGGATTTCTGGAAACAGCTGAAGCCGGGTTACGACTACTTTGAACAGACCCATAAGCCGCCGGTTGTTTCGGTTGTGGATGGGCGTTATCTGGTCAGCAAACCGCTGAGCCACGAAGTCGTCCACCCACAGTTGGCGTCAAACTACACGGTCCCCGAGGCAAAATAACGCCCACTCGCCTGGCATAATCTTTTGCCAGGCTTCGTTGCCCGTCAGCGGCTGCGTCGCGATCACGGTGACCACATCGTTTGGCGTGGTCTCCTTCTGAAAATCTATCTCCACATCCTGATCGAGCAGCGTGGCCACACCAAACGGCGCACGGCGGGTGATCCAGAACAGGTTCGTCGAACAGTACGCCATCACGTAGCGCCCGTCAGACAACAGCATGTTGAATACCCCTTTCTCGCGCAATTCTGTCGCCAGTAACGCAATGTATTTGAACACCGCTGCCATGTTGCCCGGCGTGCGGGGATAGCGTTCCGTCAGCTTGTGCAGCAGCCAGCAAAACGCTTTTTCGCTGTCGGTTTCTCCGACCGGGCGGAAATTGCCCGTTTCAAGCGATTTATAGCCCGTCAGTTGGCCGTTATGCGCGTAGGTCCAGTTGCGACCCCACAGCTCGCGGGTAAAGGGATGCGTGTTTTCCAGCGCCACTTCGCCGCGATTTGCCTGACGAATGTGGGCGATAACCGAGTGGGATTTTATCGGGTAATCCTGCACCAGTTTGGCAATGGGCGAGTTGAAGCTGGGTTGTGGATCTTTAAACGTGCGACAGCCTTTGCCTTCGTAGAAGGTAATGCCCCAGCCGTCTTTATGCGGCCCGGTTCCCCCACCGCGCTGTACCAGCCCGGTGAAGCTAAAGCAGATATCGGTTGGCACATTGGCGCTCATCCCGAGCAGTTCGCACATAATCACCTCCACAACAGCGGGGGCAGCGCCCCAATGGATATGCCCCCCGCGAAGTCTTACTTAACCATCTCTTTTTCGATCAGCTGGATCAGGATGTGGATCACTTTGATGTGAATTTCCTGAACGCGATCTGCATAGCCGAAGTGCGGAACACGAATTTCGATATCGGCCGTACCGTCCATCTTACCGCCATCTTTACCGGTCAGGGTGATGACTTTCATCCCTTTTTCACGCGCGGCGGCGATCGCTTTGATCACGTTTGCGGAGTTACCGGAGGTCGAAATCCCCAGCAGCACGTCGCCTTCACGGCCTACCGCCTCAACGTAGCGGGAAAAAATGTGGTCGTAACCGAAGTCATTGCCTACGCAGGAGATGTGGCTCACGTCGGAAATCGCAATCGCCGGGTAGCCCGGACGGTTTTCACGATAGCGCCCGGTCAGCTCTTCTGCGAAGTGCATGGCATCACAGTGGGAACCACCGTTACCGCAGGAGAGCACTTTACCACCGGCTTTGAAGCTGTCGGCCAGCAGGACCGCAGCGCGCTGAATCGCGTGAATATTGGCATCATCTTTCAGAAAATTAGCCAGCGTTTCCGCCGCTTCGTTCAGTTCGTTACGAATAAGATCCTGGTACATGAGGATAATCCTTCAGTATTGATGAGATAACAGGATGGAGTGTACCGGATACCACTAAAAGCGAGAAGCTAAAGCCTTGCGAAACGTCCGGCGTTTTGCTTTTTCGTGCCGGCTTAACCGCGAACAATGTGAACCAGGTTGTAATTATTTTGTAAACACATTGCTAAAGGAATTCACATCAACTACAACCATATCATCACAAGTGGTCAGACCTCCTACAAGCAAGGGAGCTTTTCGTTATGATGATTTTGAGCATTATCGCAACCGTTGTTCTGCTCGGTGTGTTGTTCTATCACCGCGTCAGTCTCTTCTTCAGCAGCCTGATCCTGCTGGCCTGGACGGCAGCGCTTGCCGTAGCAGGGCTTTGGAATATCTGGCTTTTAGTTCCGTTGGCCCTCATCCTTCTGCCGCTTAACCTGGTGCCGATGCGTAAGTCGATGATCTCCGCGCCGGTATTTAAAGGCTTCCGCAAGGTGATGCCACCGATGTCGCGTACAGAGAAAGAGGCGATCGACGCGGGCACCACCTGGTGGGAAGGCGATCTGTTCCAGGGCAATCCAGACTGGAAAAAGCTGCACAACTATCCGCAGCCGCGCCTGACCGCAGAGGAGCAGGCCTTTATCGATGGCCCGGTGGAAGAAGCGTGCCGCATGGCGAACGACTTCGCTATCACCCATGAGATGGCCGACCTGCCTCCTGAACTGTGGGCTTACCTGAAAGAGCATCGCTTCTTCGCGATGATCATCAAGAAAGAGTACGGCGGTCTGGAATTCTCCGCTTACGCTCAGGCGCGCGTGCTGCAGAAGCTGGCGGGCGTCTCCGGGATCCTGGCGATCACCGTGGGTGTACCAAACTCTCTCGGCCCGGGCGAACTGCTGCAGCATTACGGTACTAAAGAACAGAAAGATCACTATCTGCCGCGTCTGGCACGCGGTCAGGAGATCCCGTGCTTCGCCCTGACCAGCCCGGAAGCGGGTTCCGACGCCGGTGCGATCCCGGATACCGGCGTGGTGTGTATGGGCGAGTGGCAGGGCGAGCAGGTGCTGGGCATGCGCCTCACCTGGAACAAGCGTTACATCACCCTGGCCCCTATCGCTACCGTGCTGGGCCTGGCGTTTAAGCTCTCCGACCCGGAAAAACTGTTGGGCGGCGAGGAAGATCTGGGCATTACCTGCGCGCTGATCCCGACCTCTACCCCGGGCGTTGAAATTGGCCGTCGCCACTTCCCGTTGAACGTACCGTTCCAGAACGGTCCAACCCGTGGACAGGATATCTTTGTGCCGATTGATTACATCATCGGTGGCCCGAAAATGGCCGGTCAGGGCTGGCGTATGCTGGTGGAGTGTCTGTCCGTCGGTCGCGGTATTACCCTGCCGTCAAACTCAACCGGTGGCCTGAAATCCGTGGCGATGGGGATTGGTGCTTACGCGCATATCCGCCGTCAGTTCAAAATTTCCATCGGCAAGATGGAAGGTATCGAAGAGCCGCTGGCGCGTATCGCAGGCAATGCCTACGTGATGGACGCCGCCGCATCGTTGATTACCTACGGCATTATGCTCGGCGAAAAACCGGCCGTGCTGTCGGCGATTGTGAAGTACCACTGTACCCATCGCGCGCAGCAGTCAATCATCGACGCGATGGATATTGCGGGCGGTAAAGGCATTATGCTCGGCGAAGGCAACTTCCTGGCGCGCGGCTATCAGGGCTCACCGATTGCGATTACCGTGGAAGGGGCAAACATCCTGACCCGCAGCATGATGATCTTCGGCCAGGGGGCGATCCGCTGCCATCCTTACGTGCTTGAAGAGATGGCTGCTGCGCAGAATAACGACGTGGATGCCTTTGATAAGCTGCTGTTCAAACATATCGGCCATGTGGGCAGTAACGAGGTTCGCAGCTTCTGGCTGGGCCTGACGCGCGGCCTCACCAGCGCCACGCCAACCGGTGACGCAACAAAACGCTACTATCAGCACCTGAACCGCCTGAGCGCGAACCTCGCCCTGCTGTCGGATGTGTCGATGGCGGTGCTGGGCGGTAGCCTGAAACGTCGCGAGCGCACCTCTGCCCGTCTGGGTGATGTGCTGAGTCAGGTATTCCTGGCCTCTGCGGTCCTGAAACGTTACGACGATGAAGGTCGTCATGAAGCGGATCTGCCGCTGGTACACTGGGGTGTACAGGATGCGCTTTATCAGGCTGAACAGGCGATTGACGATCTGCTGGCAAACTTCCCGAACCGCTTCGTGGCGGGCGCGCTGCGGGTGGCTATCTTCCCGACCGGTCGCCATCATCTTGCGCCATCCGACCTGCTGGACCACAAAGTGGCGAAGATCCTGCAAATACCGAGCGCGACCCGCTCCCGTATTGGCCGCGGTCAGTATCTGGCACCCACGCCGCATAACCCGGTCGGTCTGCTTGAAGAAGCGCTGCTCGACGTGATGGCCGCCGACCCGATTCACCAGAAGATCTGCAAACAGCTGGGCAAAAACCTGCCGTTCACACGTCTGGATGAGCTGGCGAAACAGGCCCTGGCCGGCGGCATTATTGATAACAATGAAGCTGCCCTGCTGGTGAAAGCCGAAGAGAGCCGTCTGCGCAGCATCAACGTGGATGATTTCGAGCCGGACGAGCTGGCGACGCAGCCGGTAAAGCTGCCGGAGAAGGTCCGCAAACCTGAAGCCGCTTAACGCGTTTCGCTTCCCTAAACCCCGCCTCGCGCGGGGTTTTTTATTGCCACATTTTCCCGTAATGACGTGCTACAGTGTCAAAAAGCGGTCTTGTGAGGAGTCTGAATCGTGCCGGGTTTAAAGCTTTCTATTTTGCAGCAACCTTTAGTGTGGATGGATGGCCCTGCCAACCTGCGCCACTTTGATCGTCAACTGGAAGAGATTACCGGACGCGATGTGATTGTCCTGCCAGAGATGTTCACCACAGGCTTTGCGATGGAAGCGGCGAAACAGTCGATGCCGCAGGATGACGTCGTGGCCTGGATGCACGCCAAAGCCCGTCAGACCAA
The DNA here is from genome assembly GCF_019047785.1 of Enterobacter cancerogenus. Classification (NCBI taxonomy): domain Bacteria; kingdom Pseudomonadati; phylum Pseudomonadota; class Gammaproteobacteria; order Enterobacterales; family Enterobacteriaceae; genus Enterobacter; species Enterobacter cancerogenus. The sequence continues at coordinate 1,706,675 of NZ_CP077290.1, forward strand.
CGCCCTGATTGCCGGTAGCGCCGCGCTACAAACCGAGCGTGGGGCGGTTAACCGCTTCCTGCTGGTTGAGCCAGAGGGGAACGTGCATTTCTACGATAAGCGCCATCTGTTCCGCATGGCGGATGAGCACCATCATTACGAGGCGGGTAACGAGCGCGTGGTGTTCGAGTGGCGCGGGTGGCGCATCCTGCCGCTGGTCTGCTACGACCTGCGCTTCCCTGTCTGGTCGCGCAACCGCGACGATTACGATCTGGCGCTGTACGTCGCTAACTGGCCTGCCCCGCGTTCCCTGCACTGGCAGGCGCTGCTGACGGCGCGCGCCATTGAGAACCAGGCCTATGTGGCGGGCTGTAACCGTGTGGGTACCGATGGCAACGGGCATCACTATCGCGGCGACAGCCGGGTGGTTAACCCGCAGGGTGAGATTATCGCGACCGCTGAGCCGCATCAGGCGACGCGCATTGATGCGGAGTTGTCGCTGACGGCGCTGAAGGAGTATCGGGAGAAGTTTCCTGCGTGGCAGGATGCGGATACGTTTAGCATCGGGTAAAAAAAAGCCGGGTGGCGGCTACGCCTTACCCGGCCTACAAATGCTGCTCGCGCGTTTAACTCACCAACGCCTGTCCGTCTTTACGGCTCTCCGTTGCCGCCACGTAGTGTCCCTCCGGCATCCGGTAAATCACCTGCGCACCGCCAAAGTTATAATCCTGCAGCGGATCTTCCACCACAATCTGATGCCCCCGCTCGCGCAGGGCGGCAATGGTATTGCGGTCGAACGTCGACTCGACGACCACTTCCCTGCCCTGCACCACGCGCCAGCGCGGGGCATCAATTGCCGCCTGCGGGTTTTGGCCGTGCAGCATGATGCGCAGCGCCATCTGCATGTGCCCCTGCGCCTGCATCGGCCCGCCCATCACCCCGAATGACATCAGCGGTTTGCCGTTTCCGTCCATCGCAAAACCGGGAATGATGGTATGGAACGGACGCTTGCTGCCGGCCAGCGCATTGGGATGTTTTGGATCCAGCACAAACCCACAGCCCCGGTTTTGCAGGCTGATCCCCGTGTCCGGCACGACGATCCCCGAGCCAAAGCCCATAAAGTTTGACTGAATAAATGAGACCATCATGCCGCTGGCATCAGCCGTACTCAGATACACCGTGCCGCTCTGGGTCGGTGAACCGTAGACAAAATCAGAGGCCTTATCCTGATCGATAAGCGCCGCGCGCGCCTTGAGATAATGGTCGCTCAGCAGCTCTTTCGCCGCGAACTCCATATGGTCTTCATCGGCAACGTAGCGATCGAGATCCGCCAGCGCCAGCTTCATCGCCTCAATGGCGAGGTGCAGCCCCTGCACAGAATCCGGGTGATGCTGCTCAATACCGCACTGCTCCAGAATGCCGAGCGCAATCAGCGTGGCGATCCCCTGGCCGTTCGGCGGCAGCTCCTGTACCGAGCCACCGGCAAAATCGCGCGATAGCAGGTCCACCCAGTCCACGCGATGGTTTGCCAGATCTTCGGTTGTCAGGTGTGCGCCATGCTCTTTGGCGAAAGCGGCGATTTTTTGTGCCAGCTCGCCATGGTAAAACGCTTCGCCGTTAGTTTTGGCAATCAGTTCCAGCGAGTTCGCCTGGGCCGGGTTACGGAAGATTTCCCCCACGCGCGGCGCACGGCCTTGCGGCGCAAAACAGGCGCTAAAGCCCGGCTGGTCTTTCAGCTTGTTGTAGCCACGCTGCCAGAGATGGCCAATCAGCGGGGAGACGGGAAAACCGTTGCGCGCATACTCAATTGCCGGCTGCGCCAGCGTGGTGAGCGGCAATGTACCAAAACGTTCCGCCAGGGCAACCCAGCCCGATACCGCGCCCGGCACCGTAACGGCGTCCCAGCCAATTTCCGGCACGGCGGTTTTCCCGGCAAATAGATCGGCATGCCAGCTGGCAGGCGAGCGGCCCGACGCATTCAAACCGTGAAGCTTTTCTCCGTCCCAGACGATGGCAAACGCATCGCTGCCGATGCCGTTGCCGGTTGGCTCGACAACGGTTAACGCCATGGCCGTTGCCACCGCAGCATCCACGGCGTTACCGCCCAGCTGGAGCATACGCATGCCCGCCTGCGCCGCCAGGGGCTGCGAGGTTGCAACGGCGTTGTGGCCCAGCATCGGCGGGCGGCGTGAAGCGTAGCCGGACGTAAAATCAAGCGCTTTGGTCATCATGACTCCTTAGTCGTGGCGCGGATCGAGCGCATCGCGCAGCCCGTCGCCGAGTAAATTAAAGCCCTGCACGGCAAGGAAAATCGCCACGCCGGGGAAAATAGACATCCATGGCGCTTGCTCAAGGAAACCTTTGGCGGTGTTGAGCATCGAGCCCCAGGACGGGTTCGGCGGCTGCTGTCCCAGCCCCAGAAACGACAGGCTGGCTTCGGCGATGATCGCCGAGGCAATCGCCAGCGTGGCCTGCACCAGAATCGGCGACATGACGTTGGGCAGTACGTATTTGATGATGATCCAGCGATCCGGCAGACCAATCGCCCGTGCACCGTCGATGTACTCTTCGTTGCGAATGGCGATCACCTGGCCGCGCGTCAAGCGGGCGAAGATCGGCATCGCCGAGAGGCCAATAGCGATCATCGCGTTAGTCAGGCTCGGGCCTAAAAACGCCCCGAGCGCGATCGCCATGATCAGGAACGGACAGGCCAGCAGCGCTTCAATAAAGCGTGAGATCACGCCATCCCACATCTTCTGGAAGTAGCCTGCCACCAGCCCCAGCGGCACGCCGATAACCACAGCGATGACCACCGACATACAGCCGGCCATCAGCGAGGTTCGCGCTCCCCAGATAATGCGCGATAAGATGTCGCGCCCCAGCTCGTCGGTGCCAAACCAGTACATCGCCGACGGCGCTTTGCGCACCGCCAGGAAGTTGGCTTTCACCGGGTCGAACGGGGCGATCCACGGTGCCAGCAGCGCCACCAGCACGAAGAAGCCCACCACGACCGCGCCGATCACCGCGCTTTTATTGGCAAGGAATTTTGTTAACACCCGGCTCTTCGCGCGTGGCAGCGCAGGCGCAACGGTTTGAGTTGTCAGTTCCGCCATCGTTAACCTCGCATTTTCGGGTTGATAAGCACGTAGAGCACGTCGGCCAGAAGATTGAGCATCAGGAAGCCGATCGCCACGATCAGCACCACGCCCTGCACCACCGCATAGTCGCGGTTGAATACCGAGTCGACGATCATCTTGCCAAAGCCCGGAATGGTGAAGACCTGCTCGGTCAACACCGCACCGCCCAGCAATTCACCGAACAGCAGCGTGGTCAGGGTGATCACCGGCACCAGCGCATTGCGAAAGGCATGCTTTAAGATCACGGCGTTTGGCAATAGCCCCTTTGCCCGTGCGGTGCGGATATAATCCGCTTTTAATACCGCGATCATGGAGGCGCGGGTATGGCGCATCAGCGTGGCGGCCAGCCCCGTACCGAGCACGGAGGCAGGCAGCAGCAGCGTGCGCAGGTTCTGGATCGGATCTTCACTGAACGGCACATAGCCGGACGCAGGCAGCCACTGCAGGTTGACCGAGAAAACCAGAATCAGCAGGATACCCAGCCAGAAGTGCGGGATCGAGATCCCCGAGATCGCCACGAAATTCGCCCCGTGATCGACCCAACTGTTTTTGTTTACCGCCGCGAGGATCCCCATGCTGATGCCAAACACCAGCGCGATGATCATCGCCAGCAGCGACAGCTCCAGCGTCACCGGCAGCTTGCTGGCGATCAGCTGCGTCACCGGCTCGTGGGTGCGCAGGGAGACGCCAAGGTCGCCCTGCAGCGCACGCGTCAGCCAGTTGAAGTACTGCACGGGGATCGGCGCATCCAGGTTAAGCTCGGCGCGCAGCTGGGCGATCACCGCCGGGTCGCGCTCCTCCCCGGCCATGGCGATCAGCGGGTCGCCGGGCAGCAGCTTTTGCAGCCCGAACACCATCATGCTCACCAGCAGCAAAGTGGGGATCGCCAGCAGCAGACGTTTGCAAATCAGTTCCAGCATGGGTTCTCCTCAGGGCGTTTATTTTGCCAGCGTCAAACCGGCCAGACGCACGATGCCGTCCGGGTAAGGTTTAAAGCCCTGCACGCGCTTGTTCAGACCAAAAATGCGCGGTTCAAAGTAGAGGTAAGCGATCGGCATGTCGGTCTGAAGCTGCTTGACCACGTTGTTGTACAGCGGCTGGCGCGCGGCCTGATCGGTGCTCTGGCGCGCCTGGGTCAGCCATTCATCCACTTGTGCATTGCTGTAACGCCCGTCGTTAAGCGTGCCTTTGCTGTGAACAAAACCGTAGATGCTGCCATCCGGATCTGGACGTCCCGACCAGCCGGAGAAGCTCAGCTGATAATCACCGCTCTGCTGACGGTCAAGCAGCGTGGCGAACTCGGTCATTTGCAGATTGAGGGTAAAGCCCGCCTCCGCCACCATCGCCTGTAAAACCTGGCCGACCTGCTGGGAAATCGGGTTATTTGGCACCAGCAGATTGACGGTCAGCGGCGTGGTAACGCCTGCGGCTTTCAGTAATGCTTTGGCTTTTTCGACGTCGCGCGGTGGTACCGGCAGGTTGACGTGATACGGGCTTACCGGCGAGAACGCCTGGTTGGACGGGGTGTAAAGACCTTCAAAGACCACCTGATTTAACGCATCGCGGTCAATGGCCTGAGAGAAGGCTTCGCGCACGCGCGCATCCTTGAACGGATCGTTGGCCGGCACCTTGCCATTGTTAATGTTGAAGGTAATGCCCTGATAACCCAGACCGGTCACCTTCGCCAGCGCCAGCTTGCTGTCGGCCTCAACGGTTTTAACGTCGCTTGCGGCAATCCCTTCGGTCAGGTCAAGATCGCCCGCGCGCAGGTTGGCCAGGCGCACGGAGGCATCCGGGATCGGCAGATAGATGATTTTGTCGAAGTGGTAGGCGTCTTTATTCCAGTAGTTGTCGAAACGCGTCAGAACAATACGATCCTGGGACACGCGGCTGTCGAATTTATACGGCCCCGAGCAGACGGGATGTGCGGCAAAATCCGGTTTTTTCGCCGCGTCTGGCGCCATCATCGCTCCGGCGCGATCGGTCAGTTGCATCAGCAAAGCGGCATCAGGGGTTTTCAGGTGCAGGGCAATCTGCAGTGGACCCGTCACCTCTACCGACTCCACGGAGGAGAGTTCACTTTTACGCAGCGAGCCTTTTAACGTCAGGGCGCGGTCGAGGTTGTATTTAGCGGCTGCCGCGTCGAATTTTTCCCCGTCGTGGAAAGTGACCCCTTCACGCAGGTTCAGGGTCAAGGTTTTACCGTCATCGCTCCAGGCCCAGTCTTTCGCCAGCCCCGGTACCACTTTCAGATGCTCATCGACGTCCACCAGCCTGTCGCACAGGGAAGCAAAAACAAAACGACCGTAATAGGTGCGCGCCAGATGCGGATCGAGCATGTCCGGATCGGCACCCAGGCCAATTCGCAGCACGCTTTCAGACTGGGCGGGCAGCGCCGCGCCTAACAACATGACACTTCCCAGTACGGTCAAAAAAGAGTTACGCATTGTCATTATCATGAGTTCCTTGAAGAAAGGGAGGAGTGGGTGGCCGCGTGTTCAAACAGCGCGCGGCGGCGCAAAAATGCGGCGGATGGCGGTGCTATCTGGATAACGCTGCGATCGCGATTAATGTCCTGCCAGCGGTGACAGGCCACCTGACGCCCACCGTCCAGCACCTGATTAATCGGCTCAACCTGACGGCATTCATCGGTGACGTACGGGCAGCGGGTGTGGAACCGACAGCCGGACGGCGGGTTGGCCGGGTTCGGTAAATCCCCCTGCAGCAGCGGAGCGTCTCGCTCAACGCCCGGCTGCATTTGCGGCGCAGACGCCATTAACGCCTGGGTATAGGGGTGCAGCGGTGCGTCGAAGATTTCATCTACCGTGGCAAGTTCGACAATTTGCCCGAGATACATCACCGCCACGCGGTCGCTCATATGGCGAATGACCGCCAGACCGTGGGCGACAATCACCATCGTCAGGCCCAACTGATGCTTCAGGCTTTCCAGCAGATTCACCACCTGTGCCTGGACGGACACGTCCAGCGCCGAAACCGGCTCATCGCCCAGCAACAGTTTTGGACCGGACGCCAGGGCGCGCGCAATGCCGATACGCTGACGCTGTCCGCCGGAAAACTCATGCGGATAACGCCCGGCCCAGGCGGCGGGCAGCCCCACGGTGTTGAGCAACTCAGCCACGCGGTACTGGCGATCGTTTTTGTTCATCTTCTGGTGCAGCCACAGCGGCTCGCCGACGATTTGCTCGACGGTCATGCGCGGGTTCAGCGAGGCGAAGGGATCCTGAAAGATGATTTGCAGTTCCCGACGGAGCTGGTTCAGACGGGCACCGGATGCATCGGTGATCTCCTCTCCCTGATAAAACACGCGTCCTTCGCTGGCACCCAGTAACCGCAGAAGTAGGCGACCAAGGGTAGATTTACCGGAACCGGATTCGCCAACAATCGCCAGCGTTTCACCGGGCATCACCGCGAGGGAGACGCGATCGACCGCCGTAACGAACCGTGCCGGGGCGAACAGTTTTTTAGGACCGGGAAAGCGCTTGATCAGGTCACGCGCTTCCAGAATGGGTGTAGTCATGCAATTTCTCCCAGCGCAATGTGATGCTCCAGCGGTACGCGGAAACAGGCAACCTCATGGCCCGCGCCGAGTGCGCTGAGCGGCGGTTTTTCATCGTGGCAGCGCGTCTGCGCAAACGGGCAACGGGTGGCAAAACGGCAGCCTTTCGGCATGGCTCCCGGCAGAGGGACAGACCCCGGGATAGTGGAGAGCTGACCTTTACGTGCGCCAAGAGAGGGAATCGACCCCATCAGACCGATGGTGTACGGGTGCTGCGGGTCGGCAAAGATAGCCTCCACGCTCCCCTGCTCTACCACCTGCCCGGCATACATCACCGCGACCTGCTGAGCCACCTCGGCCACCACGCCCAGATCGTGGGTAATCATCAGCACCGCCGTGCCCGTTTCTTCTTTTAAGGTGTTGAGCAGCGTAAGGATTTGCGCCTGAATGGTGACGTCCAGCGCGGTGGTAGGTTCATCGGCAATCAGTAAACGGGGATGGTTAATCAGCGCCATGGCGATCATCACGCGCTGGCGCATCCCCCCAGAGAGCTGGTGGGGATAGGCTTTCAGACGCATCTCAGCGGCCGGAATCTGGACTTTTTCGAGGATGCGCAGCGCCACGTTCATCGCCTCTGCGCGTGAGACATTCTGATGGCGCATGACCGCCTCGCTGAGCTGGTCGCCCAGGGTAAAGGCCGGGTTCAGTGAGGTCATGGGTTCCTGGAAAATCATCGCCAGCTCGCTGCCGCGCAGGTCAGCATATTCCCGCGGTGAGAGCTTACGCAGATCGTGGCGGCGGAAGTGCATCTCACCGCTGACGATTTGCGCGCTGGCGGGCAACAGACCCATCAACGCCAGCGAGGTGATGCTTTTTCCGCAGCCGGATTCCCCCACCAGCGCCAGCGTTTCACCCGCCTTCACACAGAGCGAGATGCCGTCCAGCACGCTAACCGGAGAGCCAGCAAACCTGACGTTGAGGTTTTCCAGCCGCAGTACGGGGGCGGCTTCCTTAAAAGGGATTGTCGTCATAGCGTGGCGTCGTCCTCATTGTGAATGGCCTGAATCAGCGCGGTTTGCAGGCTGAGCAGATGTTCGCGCATCGCGCCGGCAGCCTCGTTAGGCTGGCGGTGGATAATCGCTGACATGATTCTATGATGGTGGTCGTTGTAGCTATCGACACGTTCAGGGGTGCGGGCAAGCTCACGCAGATGCTGCCAGCCGGGTTCGCGCCGGACGGCATCAATCGCATCGAACAGGCCGAGCATCAGGCGGTTGCCGGCAGCCTCTGCAATCGCACGGTGAAATGCGCTGTCCCACAGCTCATTCAGATCGCGGTCATCCGGGCTGACCTTATCGATGCGCTCCAGCATGCGCTGCATCAGCGCGAGGTTTTCCCTGGTGGCACGCAGTGCCGCAAGACGGGCTAAGCCGGGTTCGAGCTGCAGACGAGCTTCCATGACTTCCAGTAGGTTGGTTTGCTGAACCAATCCCTGAAGGGCCAGGGGTTCAACGGGGGCAGCCGGACCGATAAAGGTGCCTTTCCCCTGTTTACGCCAGATCCGCCCTTCTTCTTCCAGCACGTCCAGCGCACGACGGACTTCACGCCGTCCTACGCCGAGAGTGTCCGACAGCTCACGTTCGGTGGGCAGCGGAATGCCTGGTGTTGACTCATGCTGGTGGATTAGCCCGCGCAACTGCTCAAGCGCGGTGCTGGAATTTGCCAGAAACCGTGACGCTTTTTCCATATTGGTTCGCTCGCTGTCATCATTGCTCTGTTTTTATTAACGATAAGTTATTGATATGACGTGCTACTTATCGTGCTAAGGATTAAGCAATTAGCGAACCAATAGCGCATTGGTTCAGGAAGTTTTTGGAGAACAAAAGGTAACCGAATGATTTCTTATGAATTATTTTTACATAATTATTACATTCGGATGTATGACTTACGAACGGATGAGTGGATATCGCACAATAAAAGTGCAATTAATGCACTAAAATCGTGCAATTGTTAATAAATTGCACTGCATATATTAACTTTTTGTTAACCAAACCAGGAGGGGGGAGTAAGACGTAAATAGCGGGAGGGGAGATAAAAAAGACGAAGGCCTGAATCATTTCTGATTCAGGCCTTCTGAATAGTGGCGGAACGGACGGGACTCGAACCCGCGACCCCCTGCGTGACAGGCAGGTATTCTAACCGACTGAACTACCGCTCCACTGTTCCCGTTGGGGAACGAGGCGCATATTACGGTTTGCCTCTGAACTCGTCAACGCTTTTTCTCACGTTTTGAATCGTTTGCTGCAAAAATCACCCGGACGGCGATTTTACGCGCATTTATCGGTGATTAACCCCGCCACATACAGCTTCCGCCCTTCTTCTGGACCAGGTCCAGGCGGGATTCATGGTTAAGCAGCTCTTCATCGCTGGCGTGGACAACCCGCAACCGGCTGGCCTGGCGAACAAGGCGCTGAATTCCCGCCTCGCCCTGCGACTGCTGGGATTCGTTTTCCATACTGAATTTCATCGACGTCTGCCCGCCGGTCATGGTCAGATAAACGTCGGCCAGGATCTGGGCATCGAGCAGTGCGCCGTGCAGCGTTCGCTTGGTGTTGTCTATCTCGTAGCGTGAGCAGAGCGCATCGAGGCTGTTACGCTTGCCCGGAAACATTCTCCTTGCCAGCGCCAGGCTGTCGGTGACTTTACAGAACGTGTTGGTTTTCGGTATATCGCGGTTCAGCTTGCTGAATTCATAATCCATAAAGCCGATATCAAACGACGCGTTATGGATGACCAGCTCAGCGCCTTTGATGTATTCCAGGAACTCGTCCGCCACGTCCGCAAAGGTTGGCTTATCCAGCAAGAACTCATCGGCAATGCCGTGAACGCCAAACGCTTCGGGATCGACCAGCCTGTCGGGCTTAAGATAGACGTGGAAGTTGTTCCCCGTGAGGCGACGGTTTACCACCTCAACGGCACCGATCTCGATGATTTTGTGCCCTTCGTAGTGGGCACCAATCTGGTTCATACCGGTGGTTTCGGTATCGAGGACAATCTGGCGAGTAATTGCAGTGCTCATAGCGGTCATTTATGTCAGACTTATCGTTTAACTGAACGTTTCAAATACAGGAAGTCTACCAGAGATGCGTAAACAGGTAGAAATTTTCACCGATGGATCGTGTCTGGGCAACCCAGGGCCAGGTGGCTATGGCGCCATTATGCGCTATCGCGAACATGAAAAAACTTTTAGCGAAGGCTATTTTCTGACAACCAACAACCGCATGGAGTTGATGGCTGCCATCGTGGCGCTGGAAGCGCTGAAGGAGCATTGCGACGTGACGCTGAGCACCGACAGCCAGTATGTGCGTCAGGGCATTACCCAGTGGATCCATAACTGGAAAAAACGCGGCTGGAAAACCGCAGAGAAGAAACCGGTCAAAAACGTGGATCTCTGGAAGCGTCTTGATGCCGCCCTGGGGCAGCACGTCATTAAGTGGGAGTGGGTCAAAGGGCATGCCGGGCATCCCGAAAACGAACGCTGCGACGAGCTCGCCCGCGCGGCCGCAACCAACCCCGCGCATGAGGATGTTGGCTATCAGGCCGAAGCCTGATCAGGGCTTTTTGTATTGCCGTGTTGCGCCGACGGTCTGGCGGATCCGGGCTTTTGATTTGTTCTGCTTCATCGGGTTAAGCGTAAGAGGGATGGTCCGCTTACGCGCCACGATAAACTGCATACAGCCTAACGCTGGCAGATGGGTGCTTAACACCACGCCCCCTTTGCGCGTCCAGGGCAGTACCTGAAAACCGCCATAGCAGAGCACTTCAAAATTCAGCAGTGAAAGCCAGTCCAGCTGGCGCGTCATTGTGAACATGCGGCTATTATACGGCGGCGTGCGGCGCAGTACGGGAACCAGCTTACGCAGCCCCATCAGGCTAAGCGGGTTAAAGCCACTGATGACCAGCCAGCCGTCATCGATCAGCACGCGATCCGCCTCACGCAGCAGACGATGCGGGTCACTGCACCAGGGCAACGTGTGTGCCAGCATACAGGCATCAACGGACTTTTCAGCAAACGGCAGGTGCAGCGGGTCTGCCTTCACCTGCACGGGAGAGCCGTTAAGAGAAACATTCACCTGATGAGAGATAGCGCAACTTTCGGTATTGATTTCAGCACTGAGATTGCCAATCTTAAGCAGGTGAAAACCGTACATTTTCGCGAGCCAGGGCTTAAGCTGGCGTTCTAACGCCTCGCGATAATAGTCACCCCAGGGCAATTCCGCCCAACGTTCAGGTGCTGCGACAGTTCGAGGTATCCTTGCCTGTTTCATCAACACATCCGCCACGCCGTAAGAGGTAATGTATGAATCTTATCAGTATTCCCGCCTTTCAGGACAATTACATCTGGGTAATCGTTGACGACGCTCGTCGGTGCATCATTGTCGATCCGGGCGAGGCTACGCCGATTTTGCAGGCCATCAACGACAATAACTGGCAGCCAGAAGCCATACTCCTTACCCATCACCATAACGACCATGTGGGCGGCGTACCGGCTCTGTTGGCGCAGTTCCCACACCTGGCGGTGTACGGCCCGGCGGAGACGCGCGATAAAGGCGTCACGCAGGTAGTCGATGAGGGCGAAAAGGTGATCATACTCGGGTTGGCGTTTTCCGTATTTGCTACGCCAGGTCACACTTCAGGACATATTTGTTTCTACAGCGCGCCTTATCTGTTTTGCGGGGATACGCTGTTTTCCGGCGGCTGTGGAAGGTTGTTCGAAGGAACGCCAGCGCAGATGTACCAGTCCTTACAGAAGATTAACGCCCTCCCGGACGACACCGTAATATGTTGCGCACATGAGTATACATTAGGAAATATGAAGTTTGCGGCCAGCATTCTACCGTACGATCGTGCTATTCAGGATTATTACCAGAAAGTGAAGGAGTTACGTGCAAAAAACCAAAAAACACTACCCGTAATTCTGAAAAAAGAGCGAGAAATAAATTTATTTTTACGCACAAATGATGTTGATTTAATTAATGAAATTTCTCAAGAAACAAATTTGCAACACCCAGAAGCGCGATTTGCATGGTTAAGGTCAAAGAAAGATAACTTCAGATAAATGCGGGTTGCCTTTTCAAAATTTCACCGTTATCATCGCTCGTCTTTTAAGCAACTATTGACACACACATGAAGGCAAAAGCGATATTACTCGCCTCTGTCCTGCTTGTCGGTTGCCAGTCGCAGACTGGCAATAACGTACAACAGCACGCACAGAGCCTTTCTGCAGCTGGTCAAGGGGAAGCAGGGAAGTTTACAAGTTCGGCGCGTTGGATGGACGATGGGACATCATTTGCGCAGGAACAGAACTTGTGGGCCTCTATTGGCGACGAGCTAAAGATGGGAATTCCGGAAAACAGCCGGATTCGCGAACAGAAACAGAAGTATTTGAGAAATAAGAGCTATCTCCACGATGTAACGTTACGGGCAGAGCCGTATATGTACTGGATAGCCGGGCAGGTTAAGAAACGTAACATGCCTATGGAGCTGGTACTCCTACCCATAGTGGAGAGCGCTTTTGACCCACACGCAACGTCTGGCGCCAATGCCGCAGGTATTTGGCAGATCATTCCGAGCACCGGGCGCAATTATGGTTTGAAACAGACCCGCAACTACGATGCGCGTCGCGATGTTGTCGCTTCAACGACAGCCGCTCTCGACATGATGCAACGTCTGAATAAGATGTTTGACGGCGACTGGTTATTAACGGTCGCAGCGTATAATAGCGGCGAAGGTCGTGTACTTAAGGCGATGAAATCGAACAGAGCGCGTGGTAAATCCACTGACTTCTGGTCGCTTTCACTGCCTCAGGAAACGAAGATTTACGTACCGAAAATGCTGGCTCTGAGCGATATTCTCAAGAACAGCAAGCGTTACGGTGTATCACTGCCAACACCAGACGAAAGTCGTGCACTGGCGCGTGTTCGTCTCAGCAGCCCGGTTGATATTCAACAGGTTGCTGATATGACGGGTATGTCGGTAAGTAAATTGAAAACCTTTAATGCAGGCGTTAAAGGCTCAACGCTGGGGGCAAGTGGCCCGCAGTATGTGATGGTTCCGCAGAAGCATGCTGAACAACTTCGCGAGTCTTTAGCTTCGGGTGAGATTGCAGCCGTTCAGTCAACGCTGATTGCGGATACCTCGCCGGTAAGCAGTCGTAGTTATAAGGTTCGTTCAGGCGATACGCTTTCAGGCATTGCATCACGTCTTGGCGTGAACACGAAAGATCTGCAGCAGTGGAATAACCTGCGCAGTTCAGGCCTGAAAGTGGGTCAGACTCTGACGGTTGGTGCGGGTAGCAGCGCACAGCGTCTTGCCAGAAACAGCGATAGCATTACCTATCGCGTGCGTAAGGGTGATTCGCTGTCCAGTATCGCAAAACGTCACGGCGTGAACATCAAAGATGTGATGCGCTGGAATAATGATACTGACAATCTGCAGCCAGGTGACCAGCTGACGTTGTTTGTGAAAAACAGCGCCACACCAGACTCCTGATTACACGACGAAACGTAAGAAAGGCACCGATTCCCCCGGTGCCTTTTTTGTTTTATCCCGCTTTTTGCGCTTCAGCCATAATGGTGTCGCTGGTAAACGAGCCATCTTCCTGCAGTTCAAAGTACCTCTTCACATCCGCAGACGCACTCTCCTGATATAAACGAATAGCCTGGCTTAACGCGTCCGGCGTGCGCATGCGTGCGATCCAGGAGCTGAACTCCAGCGGTAACCGATCGGTTATCAACGAGCGTGAAATTAAGCCGGCGTCGGTGATTAACGATAACCACTCGCCGCTGGAGTAGTTCTGTACATGCGACGTATCGCGCAGCGCCTCGACCGTTTGCAGCCAGATATTGCGCACAGGATGGCCTGGCGACATCACATCCATGATGATGAAAACGCCGCCGGGTTTCAGGACGCGCTTGACTTCCCGTAATGCCTGGCCGACATCATGCCAGTGGTGAGCCGAGTAACGGCTGATGACAACATCAAAGGTTTCATCCTCGAAGGGTAAGGATTCGGCATACCCCTGGCGCGTAGCAACGTTGTTCAGCCCTTTCGCCCTTGCGGCTTCCGCGACCACCTCCAGCATCTGGCTGGATAAATCGTACGCCACCACCTGTGCCACCTTCTGCGCGGCGGTAAAGCTGGCGTGCCCTGCTCCACAGCCTAAATCAAGCACGTGAGCCTGTGGGAAAGCAGCCAGACGTTCCCCCAGCCGGACCAAATCCCGCCCGGAAGCGTGTACGGCGCTACTCAGATAAGCGCTCGCCTGTGAACCAAACTGTTTTTCTACGTTGTCATGATGGGATTGCGTTGTTGTCATCTTACTGTCCTTTGGTTGGTTACAAAATAAAGGGCAGCACCCGTACAGGCCTGCCCTATGGCAGACCTGACACACCATTATTTATCAGGTTTGCCGGGACTGAATTCAACGAGTAGAGGATTATGATCGGAGGCGCGCGTCACCAGAACAGAGGCGTCATGCACGCTTAAACCACGATAGAAGACAAAATCGAGTGGACGACCAAACGCTTTTTTGCGCTGGTCATCGCTGAAACGAACTTCCCGGAGCGACATTTCACGCGCGAAGCGGTACAGCGCGTTCATGCGCGGGCGACTCCAGGCGTTGAAATCACCGGCCATGATGATCGGCCCACTGTGGTGAGCAATCTGATCGCCGATTGGAAGTAACTGCTTACTATAGACATCCACGCCCAGGCTGAAGTTGACTGCATGGATATTTACCACCATCAGCAAGCGGGTGTCCGGCAGCGGATAGACCGTTACCAGCGCTGATTTTGCCAGGCGCAGGATGGGCTCGCGTTCACGTAACGGGCAGCAGTACACCGGATGCGCGGCCGACAGAGTCATGACGCCCGAGGGATGTTGCGGCAGGACAAACGCAGGCACCTGATCGGCGGCGAGATAGTTAGTGGTAGCAAACCTCACCAGCTCAGGCGTGGTTTGCGCCTCCTGCAGCAGAACCAGATGCGCGTCCTTTCCAAAATTTTTGAGCACGGATAACCACTCCGCACGCTGCTGCTTAAAAATATTCCACACCAGTACCCGGATTTTTTCATCGCTGCTTAACGGGGTGCCAGCGGGTAATGCCTGGCTAAGGCTCGCAAACGACCCCGGAGGTAAGATTCTCTCCGCGGGCATTCCGGCAACATAACGCATGGCATAGGTATTTTTTCGCACTTTTGGAAACGACCTCTGTAACGTGAACCAGCCCGGAAAACGGACTGGTTCTACTGTTATAGGGACTTTAGGTTACACTTTCAACGCAATTTCTGAGAAACCGCTTTCCAGTTTTGTAAGCAAGCACTTACACAGGTTCACCCCATCACCACGCGCGCGGGTTTATCCAGGCGTCCGCTCAGGCCAATCAGCAGGAATGCCACGAGTACAATTGCCGCACCAATCCACGGCGTTTGCGCCAGGCCAAAATGCTCCACGGTCTGCCCGCCAATAATCGAGCCGAGCGCGATACCGATATTAAACGCCGCAATGTTCAGGCCGGATGCCACGTCCACCGCGTTAGGGGTATGAAGCTCAGCCTTCTGAACCACGTATACCTGCAAGCCCGGCACATTACCGAAAGCAAAGATCCCCATCACCAGAACCGTGACCAGCGCGGCGTACTGCATCGATGCGGTGAACTGGAAAACCAGCAGCAGAACGACCAGCGCAGCAAAGATGAACTTCAGTGCCGGGACCGCGCCGTGCTTATCGGCCAGTTTGCCACCCCAGATATTGCCAATCGCCACGGAGATACCGTACCCCAGAAGGATCCAGCTCACTGCACCCGGTGTAAAGCCCGCGAGATCCTGCATCATTGGCGCAAGGAAGGTGAAAGCGGTGAAGACGCCGCCATAACCCAGAGCCGTTACCGCATAGATGAGCAGTAATCGTGGGTGAGTGAGCACCTTGAGCTGCTCGCTCAGGCTGGCGCTGGCACGACCGGGGATCGTCGACGGGACTAATAACAGGCTAGCCACCAGGGCAATAACGCCCAGCAGGGATACCGCAAGGAACGTTTCGCGCCAGCCGAAATGCTGGCCGATAAAGGTCCCTAACGGCACGCCGGTTACCAGCGCGACGGTCAGACCGCCAAACATAATCGCAATGGCCGATGCGGCTTTCTCTTTCGGGACCAGGCTGGTTGCGATGGTCGAGCCGATGGAGAAAAACACCCCATGCGCAAGGCCGGTCAGCAGGCGGGCTATCACCAGCGTGGTGTAATCGGGTGCCTGCCAGGCCAGGATATTCCCGGCAGTGAACAGCACCATCAGGGCCATAAGCAGCTGCTTACGTGGAAACCGTCCGGTGAGTGCCGTCAGCACGGGTGCACCGATGGCAACACCGAGAGCGTATATAGAAACCAGCAGCCCGGCTGAGGGTAGCGAAATAGACAGTTGGTCAGCAATCGTTGGAACCAGTCCAACAATCACGAATTCGGTCGTGCCAATTGCAAAAGCACTGATCGTCAGGGCAAGTAGCGCCAGTGGCATAAAATACTCCGTCTCTTCAGGATTAAGATGACACGAAGTATGCGCCGGTGTTTAAATAACAAAAATGGTCAAAATATCAATTGAATTTTGCGGATGGTGCAACAATGAAAGCAACGTCGGAAGAGCTAACAATCTTTGTCGCCGTGGTAGAGAGCGGCAGCTTTAGCCGTGCTGCGGAACAACTGGGTCAGGCCAACTCGGCCATCAGCCGCTCGGTGAAGAAGTTAGAGATGAAGCTCGGGGTGAGCCTGCTCAACCGAACGACGCGGCAGCTCAGCCTGACGGAAGAAGGTGAACGCTACTTCCGTCGCGTCCAGTCTGTTTTGCAGGAGATGGCGGCGGCAGAGACGGAAATCATCGAATCACGTAATACGCCGCGCGGACTGTTGCGTATTGATGCCGCGACCCCTGTCGTCCTGCATTTCCTTATGCCGCTGATTAAACCCTTCCGCGAGCGTTATCCGGAGATGACGCTTTCACTGGTGTCGTCAGAGACGTTTATCAACCTGATTGAACGTAAGGTCGACGTGGCGATCCGGGCGGGAAACTTAACGGATTCGAGTCTGCGCGCCCGTCCCCTGTTTACCAGCTATCGTAAAATTATCGCTTCGCCACAGTATATCGCGCAGTTTGGCAAGCCTGAGACGGTCGAAGACTTAAAGCAGCATACCTGCCTGGGATTTACAGAACCTTTATCGCTCAATACCTGGCCTGTAGCCTGTCATGACGGGCAACTTTACGAAATCAGCTGCGGTTTATCGTCTAATAGCGGTGAGACGCTGAAACAGCTTTGTCTGGAGGGAAACGGCATCGCCTGTTTGTCTGACTATATGATTGATAAGGAAATTGCGCGCGGCGAACTCGTAGAACTGATGGCAGATAAGCGTTTGCCCGTTGAGATGCCTTTTAGTGCGGTGTATTACAGCGACAGGGCGGTAAGTACGCGTATACGCGCCTTTATCGACTTCCTGAGTGAGCATGTAAAAACAGCTCCAGGAGGAGCTGTGTGAGGGTTTAAGGCATCGGGTGAGGGGTTAATCTCAGTCCCAGTCTGGGGCTAACCCTTCCGGGCTGACCAGGCGATCGTTGCAATCCAGGGCGGCGATCGCTTTTTTATCGTCCTCATCCAGCTTGAGATCCAACGCCAAAAGGTTGCTGGCCAGGTTTTCACGTTTGGTTGATGACGGGATCACGGCATAACCTTCGCCTGTCGCCCATGCCAGAATCACCTGCGCGGCAGTGGCGTTATGCTTCTGCGCGATACGTCCGATCGTTTCGTCTTTCAGCGCCTTACCGTAAGCCAGCGTCATGTAAGAGGTAATATGGATCCCGTGCTGTTTCGCCCATGCCACGACTTTACGGTTTTGCAGGTAGGGAGAGAGTTCAATCTGGTTGGTGGCGATGTTCGCGGCACCTACCGCCGCAATGGCTTTTTCCATCAGCGGGATCGTGAAGTTAGAAATACCGATCTCCCGGGTTAAGCCCTGCTCTTTCGCTTCCAGCAGTGCCTGCATGAACTCTTCTACAGAAACAGCATCGTTCGGTGACGGCCAGTGGATCAACGTCAGATCGACATACTCCGTACGCAGTTTTTTCAGACTCTCTTTGAGGCTTGGGAGCAGCTTATCTTTGCTGAGATTTTCGATCCAAATTTTAGTGGTGATGAAAAGTGCGTCACGCGGTACGCCGCTCTCTTCAATGGCCTGACCAACGGCTGCTTCATTTTCATAAATCTGTGCTGTATCAATGGTGCGATAGCCCAGTTCAAGTGCAGTTTTTACCGATGCGATAACAACGTCGTCTTTCAGGCGGAAAGTGCCGAGACCAAGTGCAGGGATAGTCATGTCATTCCTCATAAATCATTATGTTATTAGTGAGGAAGATTATCGCTGTTGCCGTTATGCAGAAAAAGATCGTGAAACGCAGAGGATTTTTGCTGTTTAAGCAATAATTATAACGCGGACAAGAAAAAAGCCCTGAGCAAATGCTCAGGGCTTTCAATAAGTGGCGGAACGGACGGGACTCGAACCCGCGACCCCCTGCGTGACAGGCAGGTATTCTAACCGACTGAACTACCGCTCCACCGAAGACTTCTGTAACCACCGGATTTATGCACCGGCTTACTACTTAATTTGATGCCTGGCAGTTCCCTACTCTCACATGGGGAGACCCCACACTACCATCGGCGCTACGGCGTTTCACTTCTGAGTTCGGCATGGGGTCAGGTGGGACCACCGCGCTAAAGCCGCCAGGCAAATTCTGTTCATCTGTATCAGAGCTGAAATTTGATTGTCTGTCTTCGCCGAAACAGCTTCGGCGTTGTAAGGTTAAGCCTCACGGTTCATTAGTATCGGTTAGCTCAACGCATCGCTGCGCTTACACACCCGACCTATCAACGTCGTCGTCTTCAACGTTCCTTCAGGAGACTTAAAGTCTCAGGGAGAACTCATCTCGGGGCAAGTTTCGTGCTTAGATGCTTTCAGCACTTATCTCTTCCGCATTTAGCTACCGGGCAGTGCCATTGGCATGACAACCCGAACACCAGTGATGCGTCCACTCCGGTCCTCTCGTACTAGGAGCAGCCCCCCTCAATTCTCCAGCGCCCACGGCAGATAGGGACCGAACTGTCTCACGACGTTCTAAACCCAGCTCGCGTACCACTTTAAATGGCGAACAGCCATACCCTTGGGACCTACTTCAGCCCCAGGATGTGATGAGCCGACATCGAGGTGCCAAACACCGCCGTCGATATGAACTCTTGGGCGGTATCAGCCTGTTATCCCCGGAGTACCTTTTATCCGTTGAGCGATGGCCCTTCCATTCAGAACCACCGGATCACTATGACCTGCTTTCGCACCTGCTCGAGCCGTCACTCTCGCAGTCAAGCTAGCTTATGCCATTGCACTAACCTCCTGATGTCCGACCAGGATTAGCTAACCTTCGTGCTCCTCCGTTACTCTTTGGGAGGAGACCGCCCCAGTCAAACTACCCACCAGACACTGTCCGCAACCCGGATTACGGGTCAACGTTAGAACACCAGCCATTAAAGGGTGGTATTTCAAGGACGGCTCCACGCAGACTGGCGTCCACGCTTCAAAGCCTCCCACCTATCCTACACATCAAGGACCAGTGTTCAGTGTCAAGCTATAGTAAAGGTTCACGGGGTCTTTCCGTCTTGCCGCGGGTACACTGCATCTTCACAGCGAGTTCAATTTCACTGAGTCTCGGGTGGAGACAGCCTGGCCATCATTACGCCATTCGTGCAGGTCGGAACTTACCCGACAAGGAATTTCGCTACCTTAGGACCGTTATAGTTACGGCCGCCGTTTACCGGGGCTTCGATCAAGAGCTTCGCGTTGCCGCTAACCCCATCAATTAACCTTCCGGCACCGGGCAGGCGTCACACCGTATACGTCCACTTTCGTGTTTGCACAGTGCTGTGTTTTTAATAAACAGTTGCAGCCAGCTGGTATCTTCGACTGATTTCAGCTCCACCCGCAGGGGCTTCACCTACATATCAGCGTGCCTTCTCCCGAAGTTACGGCACCATTTTGCCTAGTTCCTTCACCCGAGTTCTCTCAAGCGCCTTGGTATTCTCTACCTGACCACCTGTGTCGGTTTGGGGTACGATTTCGTGTTACCTGATGCTTAGAGGCTTTTCCTGGAAGCAGGGCATTTGTTACTTCAGCACCGTAGTGCCTCGTCATCACACCTCAGCGTTAAAAGGTACCGGATTTACCTGGAACCTCCGCCTACATGCTTAAACCGGGACAACCGTCGCCCGGCTAACATAGCCTTCTCCGTCCCCCCTTCGCAGTAACACCAAGTACAGGAATATTAACCTGTTTCCCATCGACTACGCCTTTCGGCCTCGCCTTAGGGGTCGACTCACCCTGCCCCGATTAACGTTGGACAGGAACCCTTGGTCTTCCGGCGAGCGGGCTTTTCACCCGCTTTATCGTTACTTATGTCAGCATTCGCACTTCTGATACCTCCAGCATGCCTCACAGCACACCTTCAACGGCTTACAGAACGCTCCCCTACCCAACAACACATAGTGTCGCTGCCGCAGCTTCGGTGCATGGTTTAGCCCCGTTACATCTTCCGCGCAGGCCGACTCGACCAGTGAGCTATTACGCTTTCTTTAAATGATGGCTGCTTCTAAGCCAACATCCTGGCTGTCTGTGCCTTCCCACATCGTTTCCCACTTAACCATGACTTTGGGACCTTAGCTGGCGGTCTGGGTTGTTTCCCTCTTCACGACGGACGTTAGCACCCGCCGTGTGTCTCCCGTGATAACATTCTTCGGTATTCGTAGTTTGCATCGGGTTGGTAAGCCGGGATGGCCCCCTAGCCGAAACAGTGCTCTACCCCCGAAGATGAGTTCACGAGGCGCTACCTAAATAGCTTTCGGGGAGAACCAGCTATCTCCCGGTTTGATTGGCCTTTCACCCCCAGCCACAGGTCATCCGCTAATTTTTCAACATTAGTCGGTTCGGTCCTCCAGTTAGTGTTACCCAACCTTCAACCTGCCCATGGCTAGATCACCGGGTTTCGGGTCTATACCCTGCAACTTAACGCCCAGTTAAGACTCGGTTTCCCTTCGGCTCCCCTATACGGTTAACCTTGCTACAGAATATAAGTCGCTGACCCATTATACAAAAGGTACGCAGTCACCCCATAAAGAGGCTCCCACTGCTTGTACGTACACGGTTTCAGGTTCTTTTTCACTCCCCTCGCCGGGGTTCTTTTCGCCTTTCCCTCACGGTACTGGTTCACTATCGGTCAGTCAGGAGTATTTAGCCTTGGAGGATGGTCCCCCCATATTCAGACAGGATACCACGTGTCCCGCCCTACTCTTCGAGTTCACAGCAAGTGTGCTTTCATGTACGGGACTATCACCCTGTACCGTCGGACTTTCCAGACCGTTCCACTAACACACAAGCTGATTCAGACTCCGGGCTGCTCCCCGTTCGCTCGCCGCTACTGGGGGAATCTCGGTTGATTTCTTTTCCTCGGGGTACTTAGATGTTTCAGTTCCCCCGGTTCGCCTCGTTAACCTATGTATTCAGTTAACGATAGTGCAACGGATTGCACTGGGTTTCCCCATTCGGACATCGACGGGTCAGGGGTTCATATCACCTCGCCGTCGCTTTTCGCAGATTAGCACGTCCTTCATCGCCTCTGACTGCCAGGGCATCCACCGTGTACGCTTAGTCGCTTAACCTCACAACCCGAAGATGTTTCTTTCGATTCACCCTCGACTTGCGAAAATTTGAGAGACTCGAACACACATAACATGTGTGTCGTTTCAATTTTCAGCTTGATCCAGATTTTTAAAGAGCAAAACTTCGCAGTGCACCTTTTCAGGTTCACTCTGAAGTTTTCTTGTTTTCGCAGTAAAAGGATGGTGGAGCTATGCGGGATCGAACCGCAGACCTCCTGCGTGCAAGGCAGGCGCTCTCCCAGCTGAGCTATAGCCCCATCGTAGTTAATCTCATGAACCGTAATTCCTGTTGAGGCAAGGCGTGGTGACACGAAGCATACATCAGTATGTGATGTGTCGCCGCAACGCAGCATCAGCAGGAATTTGGTAGGCCTGAGTGGACTTGAACCACCGACCTCACCCTTATCAGGGGTGCGCTCTAACCACCTGAGCTACAAGCCTGCAGAGATTTTTACTGCTGTATTTCATCAGACAATCTGTGTGAGCACTACAAAGGCAGGTTCTTTAAGGTAAGGAGGTGATCCAACCGCAGGTTCCCCTACGGTTACCTTGTTACGACTTCACCCCAGTCATGAATCACAAAGTGGTAAGCGCCCTCCCGAAGGTTAAGCTACCTACTTCTTTTGCAACCCACTCCCATGGTGTGACGGGCGGTGTGTACAAGGCCCGGGAACGTATTCACCGTAGCATTCTGATCTACGATTACTAGCGATTCCGACTTCATGGAGTCGAGTTGCAGACTCCAATCCGGACTACGACGCACTTTATGAGGTCCGCTTGCTCTCGCGAGGTCGCTTCTCTTTGTATGCGCCATTGTAGCACGTGTGTAGCCCTACTCGTAAGGGCCATGATGACTTGACGTCATCCCCACCTTCCTCCAGTTTATCACTGGCAGTCTCCTTTGAGTTCCCGGCCGGACCGCTGGCAACAAAGGATAAGGGTTGCGCTCGTTGCGGGACTTAACCCAACATTTCACAACACGAGCTGACGACAGCCATGCAGCACCTGTCTCAGAGTTCCCGAAGGCACCAAAGCATCTCTGCTAAGTTCTCTGGATGTCAAGAGTAGGTAAGGTTCTTCGCGTTGCATCGAATTAAACCACATGCTCCACCGCTTGTGCGGGCCCCCGTCAATTCATTTGAGTTTTAACCTTGCGGCCGTACTCCCCAGGCGGTCGACTTAACGCGTTAGCTCCGGAAGCCACGCCTCAAGGGCACAACCTCCAAGTCGACATCGTTTACGGCGTGGACTACCAGGGTATCTAATCCTGTTTGCTCCCCACGCTTTCGCACCTGAGCGTCAGTCTTTGTCCAGGGGGCCGCCTTCGCCACCGGTATTCCTCCAGATCTCTACGCATTTCACCGCTACACCTGGAATTCTACCCCCCTCTACAAGACTCTAGCCTGCCAGTTTCGAATGCAGTTCCCAGGTTGAGCCCGGGGATTTCACATCCGACTTGACAGACCGCCTGCGTGCGCTTTACGCCCAGTAATTCCGATTAACGCTTGCACCCTCCGTATTACCGCGGCTGCTGGCACGGAGTTAGCCGGTGCTTCTTCTGCGGGTAACGTCAATTGCTGCGGTTATTAACCACAACACCTTCCTCCCCGCTGAAAGTACTTTACAACCCGAAGGCCTTCTTCATACACGCGGCATGGCTGCATCAGGCTTGCGCCCATTGTGCAATATTCCCCACTGCTGCCTCCCGTAGGAGTCTGGACCGTGTCTCAGTTCCAGTGTGGCTGGTCATCCTCTCAGACCAGCTAGGGATCGTCGCCTAGGTGAGCCGTTACCCCACCTACTAGCTAATCCCATCTGGGCACATCTGATGGCAAGAGGCCCGAAGGTCCCCCTCTTTGGTCTTGCGACGTTATGCGGTATTAGCTACCGTTTCCAGTAGTTATCCCCCTCCATCAGGCAGTTTCCCAGACATTACTCACCCGTCCGCCGCTCGTCACCCGGGAGCAAGCTCCCTGTGTTACCGCTCGACTTGCATGTGTTAGGCCTGCCGCCAGCGTTCAATCTGAGCCATGATCAAACTCTTCAATTTAAGTTTGATGCTCGTGAATTAAACTTCGTAATGAATTACGTATGTTCACTCAGAGACTTGGTATTCATTTATTGTCCGAAGACATTAAGAATCCATGTCACTTTGAGTGCCCACACAGATTGTCTGATAAATTGTTAAAGAGCAGTTGCGACGCGCTTTAGCGCTCTGTCGCGAGGTGGCGTATATTACGCTTTCCTCTTTCAGAGTCAACCCTGAATCTCAGGATTTTTTCTCTTCAACCGACCGGGTTGTCTGTGAAGTGATTCACATCTGCCGTGTCGATGGAGGCGCATTATAGGGAGCCGCCGTGGAATGACAAGCGGAAAAATGCATTTTTATTTCAACCGCTCACCTTTTCGCCAAAAAGCCTATTTCTGATGCTTTTTTATCTCTTTTGGCAGCTCGGCCAGACTATTAATTACCCAGTCGGCTGCGTTTTCTGCTTCGGGGGTAACAGGTTTGCCGGTGCGCACTAATATTTTGGTCCCCACACCCGCCGCCGTTGCCGCCTGCATATCTTCCAGCTTGTCGCCCACCATATAAGAGGCGGCCATATCGATATTCAGAAATTCCTGCGCAGAGATAAACATCCCCGGGTGCGGCTTACGGCAATCACACGTCTGGCGATACTCTTCTACTGTTCCCTGGGGATGATGCGGACAATAGTAGATACCATCAAGGTCAACGCCCCGATCCGCCAGCGACCAGTCCATCCATTCTGTTAACGTCTCGAACTGTGCTTCGGTAAATTTTCCACGCGCAATACCAGACTGGTTGGTGACAACCACCAGCGCATAGCCCATCTCTTTCAGCTGGCGCATGGCCTCTATTACGCCCTCGATAAACTCGAACTCATCAATCTCATGAACGTAACCGTGATCCACATTAATGGTGCCATCACGATCGAGAAAAATTGCGGGTACTGATTTTGCCACCGGTTTGCTCCTGAAAAAGGCATGTTCGGCTAGTATCTCATGAATCGCAGCGCAATAAAGTGCTCATCGCACAGAGTTGGATTGATTTAGACGTCTGGATGCCTTAACATCCGTTTTGTTTACGGTCTTCACCCGTATCTGGCAGAACAAAATGCCACGGCTAACTTACATACGATAAAAATAATCTAATGATTAAACTTTCCAATATCACCAAAGTGTTCCAGCAGGGGAACCGAACCATTCAGGCGCTGAACAACGTCAGCCTGCATGTTCCTGCTGGTCAAATTTATGGCGTCATTGGCGCATCGGGTGCAGGTAAAAGTACGCTGATCCGTTGTGTTAACCTGCTTGAACGCCCAACCCAGGGCAATGTAGAAGTTGGCGGTCAGGAACTTACCGCGCTCTCAGAGAAAGAACTCACCAAAGCACGCCGCCAGATCGGCATGATCTTCCAGCACTTTAATCTGCTGGCCTCCCGCACCGTTTTTGGCAACGTCGCATTGCCGCTGGAGCTGGACAATACGCCGAAAGAAGAAGTGAAGCGTCGCGTGACCGAGCTGCTCGACCTCGTAGGTCTGGGCGATAAACATGATAGCTATCCGGCTAACCTGTCCGGCGGTCAAAAGCAGCGCGTCGCCATTGCCCGTGCCCTGGCAAGCAACCCAAAAGTGCTGCTGTGCGATGAAGCCACCAGCGCATTAGACCCGGCCACGACCCGTTCGATTCTCGAACTCCTGAAAGACATCAACCGTCGCCTGGGGCTGACCATCCTTCTTATTACGCACGAGATGGATGTGGTGAAACGCATCTGTGATTGTGTGGCAGTGATCAGCAATGGTGAATTGATTGAGCAGGATACGGTGAGCGAAGTGTTCTCTCACCCGAAAACGCCGCTGGCGCAGCAGTTTATCCAGTCAACGCTGCATCTGGATATTCCCGAAGATTATCTGGAACGTTTGAAAACAGACGCAACGCCTGACAGCGTCCCGATGCTACGCATGGAGTTTACCGGCCAGTCGGTCGATGCGCCGCTGCTGTCGGAAACCGCGCGCCGCTTCAACGTGAATAACAACATTATCAGCGCGCAGATGGATTACGCCGGTGGCGTGAAGTTCGGCATCATGCTGACGGAAATGCACGGCACACAGGAAGAAACCCAGGCGGCAATTGCCTGGCTGCAAGAACATCATGTAAAAGTAGAGGTACTGGGTTATGTCTGAGCCGATGATTTGGCTGCTGGTTCGCGGCGTTTGGGAAACGCTGGCAATGACCTTCGTATCGGGTTTCTTTGGCTTTGTGATTGGCCTGCCGGTCGGCGTGCTGCTGTACGTGACGCGCCCGGGGCAAATCATTGAGAACGCGAAGCTCTACCGTACGCTCTCCGCGTTAGTGAACATCTTCCGTTCTATTCCGTTCATCATTCTGCTGGTCTGGATGATTCCGTTTACCCGCGTGATCGTCGGCACCTCTATCGGTCTACAGGCGGCTATCGTGCCATTGACCGTCGGTGCGGCACCGTTTATCGCCCGTATGGTGGAAAACGCCCTGCTTGAAATCCCAACGGGCCTAATTGAAGCGTCCCGCGCAATGGGTGCCACGCCAATGCAGATCGTACGTAAAGTCCTGCTGCCTGAAGCATTGGCGGGCCTGGTAAACGCAGCCACCATTACGCTGATTACCCTGGTGGGCTATTCTGCGATGGGTGGTGCTGTCGGTGCCGGCGGTTTAGGCCAGATTGGCTACCAGTACGGTTATATTGGTTATAACGCTACCGTAATGAATACCGTTCTGGTATTGCTGGTTGTTCTGGTTTATTTAATTCAGTTCTCTGGCGATCGCATCGTCCGGGCTGTTACGCATAAATAACGTTACACACAACACAAACTCGATGAGTTAAGGATAAAACATGGCGTTTAAATTAAAGACCTTTGCAGCGGTTGGCGCGCTAATTGGCTCTCTGGCACTGGTGGGTTGCGGTCAGGACGAAAAAGATCCAAACCACATTAAAGTGGGCGTTATTGTCGGTGCTGAGCAGCAGGTTGCAGAAGCCGCCCAGAAAGTGGCGAAAGAGAAATATGGCCTGGACGTTGAGCTGGTGACCTTCAACGATTACGTTCTGCCAAACGAAGCGCTGAGCAAAGGCGATATCGACGCCAACGCCTTCCAGCACAAGCCGTACCTGGATCAGCAGATCAAAGACCGTGGCTACAAGCTGGTTGCGGCGGGCAATACTTTTGTTTACCCGATTGCCGGTTACTCCAAGAAGATTAAATCGCTGGACGAACTGCAGCCAGGCTCGCAGGTGGCCATTCCAAACGATCCTACCAACCTTGGCCGTTCCCTGCTGCTGCTGCAAAAAGTGGGTCTGATCAAACTGAAAGAGGGTGTAGGTCTGCTGCCGACCGTACTGGACGTGACCGAGAATCCGAAAAATCTGAAACTGGTTGAGCTGGAAGCCCCTCAGCTGCCGCGTTCACTGGACGATGCGCAGATTGCGCTGGCCGTGATCAACACCACCTACGCCAGCCAGATTGGCCTGACGCCAGCGAAAGACGGTATCTTTGTTGAAGACAAAGACTCCCCATACGTTAACCTGATCGTTACCCGCGAAGATAACAAAGACGCGGAAAACGTGAAGAAATTCGTGCAGGCATACCAATCAGAAGAAGTTTACCAGGAAGCGAATAAAGTGTTTAACGGCGGCGCTGTTAAAGGCTGGTAATCTGACTTCAGTGTAATATCATCAAGACGGGCTTATGCCCGTCTTGTCATTTGTGCGGGCAACTGATTCAATATCTGACGTTTTGATTATCCACTGAGGAACTATTATGCGTGCTTTACCGATCTGTCTTTTAGCACTCATGCTGAGCGGCTGTTCTATGCTAAGCAGATCTCCTGTTGAACCTGTTCAAAGCACTGCAACCCCGCCAAAAGCGGAGCCAGCGAAACCAAAAGCCCCTCGACCTGCCCCGGTTCGCATTATTACCAAAGCAGACGATCTCGTCGGAAAACCATTCCGTGAGCTGGGTGAAGTCAGCGGCGAATCCTGCCAGGCAACGAACCAGGACTCTCCACCGAATATCCCGACAGCGCGTAAACGTATGCAGATTAACGCGTCAAAAATGAAAGCCAACGCGGTGCTACTGCACAGCTGTGAAGTGACCAGCGGTACGCCAGGCTGCTACCGTCAGGCGGTTTGCATCGGTTCTGCGCTGAACATTACGGCGAAATGAGTTCGTTTCAGTTCGAGCAGATAGGCGTTATCCGCTCCCCCTATAAAGAGAAGTTCGCCGTCCCACGCCAGCCTGGTCTGGTGACCAGCGGCAGCGGCGAGCTTCACTTAATCGCGCCTTATAATCAGGCCGATGCGGTACGCGGACTTGAGGCGTTCAGCCACCTGTGGGTTGTCTTTGTCTTTCACCAGACAATGGATGGCGGCTGGCGTCCTACCGTTCGCCCTCCTCGTCTGGGCGGAAATGCGAGAATGGGCGTGTTCGCGACCCGCTCAACCTTCCGTCCAAACCCGGTTGGCATGTCGCTGGTCGAACTGAAAGGCATACGCTGTGAAAAGGATCGGGTGATACTGGCGTTAGGCAGTCTCGACCTGGTGGATGGCACACCGGTTATCGACATCAAGCCGTATCTGCCTTTTGCTGAGGCCCTGCCGGAGGCCCGTGCGAGCTATGCACAGGACGCGCCTCATGCGGACATGCCCGTCTCTTTCACACCGGCGTTGACGGACACGCTCAATCAGCTTGAAAAACGCTATCCTCGTCTGCGGGACTTTATCACGGAAGTGCTGGCTCAGGACCCCCGTCCCGCCTACCGCAAAGAAGAGGAGTCCGGGAAAACGTACGCCGTCTGGCTGCTGGATTTTAACGTTCGCTGGCGCGTCACCGAGGCCGGTTTTGAAGTGTTTGCCCTGGAACCCAGGTAATTTTAATCTCCTCTCTTTTGGCATCTTTGCCACACTGGTAAACTAAACCACTTTTTTTGTGTCAGGCTGGCGTTTCAGCCTGTTCCAATAGTCGAAATGGAACCGTAACAACATGCGTACTAGCCAATATCTGCTCTCCACTCTGAAGGAGACACCTGCCGACGCCGAGGTGATCAGCCACCAGCTGATGCTGCGCGCCGGGATGATCCGCAAGCTGGCCTCCGGGTTGTACACCTGGTTGCCGACCGGCGTGCGCGTCCTGAAAAAAGTCGAAAACATCGTGCGTGAAGAGATGAACAACGCCGGTGCAATCGAGGTGTTAATGCCCGTGGTTCAGCCCTCTGAACTGTGGCAGGAGAGTGGTCGCTGGGAGCAGTACGGTCCCGAACTGCTGCGTATTGCCGATCGCGGCGATCGTCCGTTTGTTCTCGGTCCAACGCATGAAGAGGTCATTACCGATCTGATCCGCAACGAGCTGAGCTCTTACAAGCAGCTGCCGTTGAACTTCTTCCAGATCCAGACCAAGTTCCGTGACGAAGTCCGTCCACGTTTTGGCGTTATGCGCTCCCGCGAATTCCTGATGAAAGATGCTTACTCTTTCCACACCTCTCAGGAATCTCTGCAGGAGACCTACGATAAAATGTATGAAGCTTACAGCAAAATCTTCTCCCGCATGGGTCTGGATTTCCGTGCTGTACAGGCTGATACCGGTTCAATCGGCGGTAGCGCATCCCACGAGTTCCAGGTTCTGGCGCAGAGCGGCGAAGACGATGTGATCTTCTCTGACTCCTCTGATTACGCCGCCAACATCGAGTTTGCAGAAGCCCTGGCACCAAAAGCGCCACGCGCCGCCGCAACCGAAGAGATGACGCTGGTTGATACGCCGAACGCCAAAACCATCGCCGAGCTGGTTGAGCAGTTCAACCTGCCGATTGAGAAAACGGTTAAAACGCTGCTGGTTAAATCGGCCGAAGGCAGCGCATACCCGCTGGTTGCCCTTCTGGTGCGCGGCGATCACGAGCTGAACGAAGTGAAAGCAGAAAAACTGCCACAGGTTGCCAGCCCGCTGACGTTTGCTACGGAAGCAGAAATCCGTGCCGTCGTGAACGCCGGTCCTGGCTCGCTGGGGCCAGTAAATATGCCCGTTCCCGTGGTTGTTGACCGTACGGTTGCCGCAATGAGCGACTTCTCCGCAGGTGCCAACATCGACGGCAAGCACTACTTTGGCATTAACTGGGATCGCGACGTCGCGACACCAGAAGTTGCGGACATCCGTAACGTGGTTGCGGGCGATCCAAGCCCGGACGGCCAGGGTACGCTGATGATTAAACGCGGTATCGAAGTGGGCCATATCTTCCAGCTGGGCGATAAGTACTCCCGCGCCATGAATGCGGCGGTTCAGGGTGAAGATGGTCGTAACCAGGTGCTGACCATGGGTTGCTACGGTATCGGGGTCACGCGCGTGGTTGCTGCCGCTATCGAGCAGAACTTCGACGAGCGCGGTATCGTCTGGCCGGACAACATTGCGCCGTTCCAGGTAGCCATCCTGCCAATGAACATGCACAAGTCTTACCGCGTTCAGGAGCTGGCCGAGAAGCTGTACGCTGAACTGCGCGCTCAGGGCGTTGACGTGCTGATGGACGACCGTAAAGAGCGTCCGGGCGTGATGTTCGCCGATATGGAACTGATCGGCATTCCGCACACCATCGTTATTGGCGATCGTAACCTCGACAGCGACGAAATCGAATACAAATACCGTCGTAGCGGCGAGAAACAGATGATCAAGACCGGCGACATCCTTGATTACCTGATGAAAGCCATCAAAGGCTAAAAAACAAAAACCCCGCTAAGGCGGGGTTTTTATTGGCTCACGAAGACGCTATTTACTGCTACAGTCTTTACCCGCAGCAAAGCTCGCGTCTTTATCAACCACCAGCGTTTTCACCATCTCACCGCTATCCGGGTTAGGCTCGAGCGTAAAGTGACCGTCAACCGTCAGTAATACCGGCTTACTGTCATTCCCGCGCGCGACGGCATAATCCCGCTCCAGCTGAGCATTGTTTGCCACGCTGACTTTCTTACCGGTGGCGCAGTCGGTGAAGATCGCCGCATCCGCCATATAGAAGTACATTCCCCGCATCGCCATTGGCGTAGCAGGCAGCGCCGCTTTCACCGGGGCGAGCGTGTAATTAAATTGCGACTCAATCGGGTTGCCCTCGCGATCGAGCATCTCCATCCCCTCACCTTTGGCGCGGAAATAGGTTTTATCACCCGTGGTATCGGTCAGCACCAGCTTCTCGGCGGTACGTGCCCATTTTCCGTAGCTCGCAAAAGAAGATGGTTCCTTTGCGCCCTGATAGCGCTGGTTCATGACCCAGGTGCCATCTTTTTCCAGGAAGAGCGTGGTTTCGATTCCTTCGCAATCCGCACACGGCAGTACGCCGCGCCAGCTCTGCTGCATCGGTTTTAACGCTTCAGTAGGCGCGGCCTGCAAGGCCTGCGTTTCCGAACGGTTGTTACACCCGAAGAGTGCGAACAGCGTGCTGACGGCTAATGCTGAAAATAGTGCTTTTTTCACGATGGATCCCTTATGAAAAAGTGTGTTCCTTTTCGTCACTCCACAGGGCGACGAACTTTTCCGCGTAGTGCTTTTACCGAGGATTTTTGCGACTTCGTTGATAACCGGCGCTCTTTCGACGCGCGGGTTGGTCGCGTAGCCCGACGGCTTTTTTGCTCTGCGGTTAACTCTTTTATGACGGCCACCAGCCGGGAAAGCGCCGCTTCGCGGTTCAGTTCCTGACTGCGATATTCCTGCGCTTTGATAATTATCACGCCATCGCTGGTAATCAGATGATGGCTGGCGGCAAGCAAACGTTCTTTGTAATACTCTGGCAGGCTGGAGGCCCGAATGTCAAAGCGCAAATGGATAGCGGTTGAAGCCTTGTTAACATGCTGTCCGCCCGCGCCCTGCGCGCGGATCGCCGTGATCTCCAGCTCGTTATCAGGAATGCTGACGTTTCGGGACAAATCAATCATGACGCTGGTTGCCACGCGGTTAAATGGATTTCCAGATTATTCTGAGAATCAGAGAGCCAGATCGCACCATCCTGAATAGTTGCCTGCAACACCATGGTCCTGCTGGCGAACGCGCTCAGCTGCGCCAGCTGCTCGTCATCCAGATACCAGACGGTAAGATTGGTAAACTGCGCACATTTTTTCTTGTTCTGCTGCCACCAAATCTCCGCAGCACGTTGATTATACGCAAATAACGCCACTTCCGCTGACTGCGTACACGCTTTTTTTATCCGTCGTTCATCCGGCAGACCGAGTTCGATCCACAAATCAATGCCCAGATGATCGTTGCGCAGCCAGGCTTCTGGTTCATCTTCCGCGCTTAGGCCACGGGTAAATTGCAAACGGTCATCAGCATACTTCACCCACGCCAGCAGGCGAAGCATCATGCGCTCCTGGGTTTCAGACGGATGACGCGCCAGCGTCAGTGACGCATCCAGAAACTGGTTGCGGTCGAGATCCGCCACATTAACCACAGCTTTATAAATTGTCGCTTTCAGCGCCATGAGAGAACTCCTTTCGTATAAGGCGCACAGTGTAGCGAAAATAGCGGCAAAAGGCTGTTACGAGGTGATGAATGGGCCGCTATCAAGGCTCTGATATTGCTTAAATGAGTATGGTATAGTCACCTTGCTAAACCGAGTTTATCTTCGTAGGCTTAATGTTATCTCACAGTAAGCCAGTGCGCTGGCAGGAGGGGATGTGAACAATTATTGTGAGCTAATTCGCAAACGGTATGCGGAAATTGCCAGCGGCGATCTGGGCTATATCCCGGATGCGTTGGGTTGTGTACTCAAAGTGCTAAATGAAGTGGCCTCTGATGAGAGTCTTTCAGAATCGGTCAGGGAAAAAGCAGCGTATGCTGCAGCGAATCTACTGGTGAGCGATTATGTCGATGAATGAAACTTATCAACCCATCAATTGTGATGACTATGACAACCTCGAACTCGCCTGCCAGCATCATTTAATACTGACGCTGGAACTCAAA
This sequence comes from Enterobacter cancerogenus, assembly GCF_019047785.1. Taxonomy (NCBI): domain Bacteria; kingdom Pseudomonadati; phylum Pseudomonadota; class Gammaproteobacteria; order Enterobacterales; family Enterobacteriaceae; genus Enterobacter; species Enterobacter cancerogenus. The sequence goes on from NZ_CP077290.1 coordinate 1,739,086, forward strand.
GATGGCGAAGTGCTGAAGGCGAAAGCCAGCGACCTGGTTTCACGTAAGAACGTGGAATACCTGGTAGTGGAAGATGCCGGCGCGACGCGCGAGCTTCGCCTGGATAAAATCGCCAGCTTCAGTCACCCGGAAATCGGCACCGTTGTGGTGAGCGAATCCTGATGAACATTAACGGGCAGCCCCGCTGCCCGTTACACCGTCCACTGAAAACCAACCCCCTCTTCTGCCCACCCGTCTTTCGTCACGAATACGCCTGCCGCCGCAATCAACGTCTCGCCGTAAAACAGTAGCGGAGTGGTATCGCGCAGCCAGGGCGGCACGTTGTTCTCCTGCCAGATTTTCTTCAGCTTACGCCCGCCGTTGCGCCCGACAATGTGCAGCACACCGCTGGCCTTAAAGCGCACGGTAACAGGTTCATCGGCATTGGGTAGCCGCACGTTGCCCGACGCGGTCAACGAAACGGTTCCCCTCTGATAAGGCAGTTCCAGCGCGTCATGGGGTGACGGCCAGGCCAGCACCACATCGGTAAGCGAAGGGGTGGATTTTACCCACCACAACCGACCTTTGTAGCGCCTGACCTCAAAGCCATTGAGATACACACACGGGGCGGCATCTTCCCGCGCCTGAGCAACCTCCTCCCAGATACGGTGTAGCATGGCGCGCGACGGCATAGCCGCATTGTGCATGGCCAGCCAGCGGCGTAGAAGCGCCGCGCGCCGCATCGGAGTCATCGACTCAAGCGGCGTAATCGCCAGCGCCCCGTCACCGGATGTCAGGTCGGATAGCGCGTCGCTCAGCAACTCATCCAGCAGCGTTTCCTGCTCAGCGCAGAGTGCGGCGCTACGGGCGGTCGCTTCAGCAAAGTGCCCCCATCGCTGGGTCAACAGCGGCAAGACGCGCAGACGCAGGAAATTGCGATCGTAGCTGTCGTCCTGATTGCTCTCATCTTCAATCCAGCTCAGCTGATATTGCTGCGCCCAGGCTTCAAGAGACGCGCGCGTTTCGCCCAGCAGAGGGCGAAGTAATTCTGTGCCGTCAAACGCGGTACGCTCAGGCATGGCGGATAACCCTGCCGGGCCACTTCCCCGCTTGAGCGCCAGCAGGAATGTCTCACACTGATCATCAAGGTGTTGCGCCGTCACCAGCGCCTCGCCGGGCTTTAAAGTGCGGGCAAACGCGGCATAGCGGGCTTTACGCGCCTGCGCCTCAATGCCCAGCCCTTCATTTTCGAGTACGACACGCTCCACGTGCAGCGGGATCGCCCACGCCGCGCACAGGGCGTCGCAGTGCGCAACCCACTCATCTGCATAAGGACTCAACCCGTGATGAACATGAATAGCCCGAATCTGAACGTCGGGCTCTCGATCGCGCCAGTGCATCAGGCGATGAAGTAACACCGTGGAATCCAGCCCACCGCTAAACCCCACCAGCAGCTGGCGGTACGGCGAAACGGCTTGCGCAATATCAGATGAGGTCATAAGCAATTACACGTAAAAAAATGCCCGAACTGGTCGGGCATTATCACATATACCGGCGTTTACTGCTGGTAAAGCTCCAGCGGCAGACCGTCCGGGTCGTTGAAAAAGGTGAAACGTTTACCGGTAAACGGATCGACGCGTATAGCTTCGCATGCCACGCCGTGCGCCTCAAGATGCTTCACCGCGCTATCAATGTCCTCTACGCTGAAAGCAAGATGGCGCAGGCCACAGGCTTCCGGACGAGAAGGACGCGCAGGCGGGAAAGGAAAGGAGAACAGCTCAATGACATACTGGCCGTTTAACGCCAAATCGCCTTTCCAGGAGTCACGCTCTTCACGGTACGCCTCGCTTAACAGCTCAAAGCCGAGAATGTCACAATAGAAAGCCTTACTTTGCGCGTAATCGGTGGCAATGATCGCAATATGGTGAACCTGTTTTAAACCCAGCATAGCTTCTCCTTTTCATGATGCCTGAACGTTACAACCGGGAACCTGCGCCTGGCAAGCGGCCAGCTTCATTTTAGGACCCGTACCCAGTACACGCCGTTTTCATCCCGTTTGGCACCGTGAATGTCGGTCTCAAAACCAGGGTAGTGTCGCCCAACCGAACACAGCATCAGCAGGAAATCGAGAACCGCCCGGCTCTCTTCGACAATCATCTCACCCGGCATCAGCAGCGGCACACCCGGCGGATACGGCAGGATCATATTGGCCGACACGCGCCCGACCAGGTTTTCCAGCTCGACGGTCTCTACCTCGCCTTTCACCTGATGCTGCCAGGCCTTGTGCGGCGTCAGCTTCATCTCAGGCAGAACGTCGAACGCCTGCAGCATCAGACGCGGCAGATCGTGCTGGCGGATCAATTTGTGGATCCCCTGCGCCAGATCCTGAATGCGCATGTTGCGATAGAAATCAGGATCTTCCGCGTAGAGATCCGGCAGCATGTTCTTCACCCGCAGGTTCAGATCGTAGGCGCGTTTAAACTCCATCAGACCACGCAGCAGCCCCATGGCGCGGGTTTTATCGATCCCGATGCTGAACAGGAACAGCAGGTTGTACGGCCCGGTTTTCTCCACCACGACGCCACGCTCATCGAGGAACTTCGCCACCAGCGCGGCGGGGATCCCTTCATCGCTCATCACCCCTTGCTCGTCCATGCCCGGCGTCAGGATCGTCACTTTTACCGGATCGAGGAACATATGGTCCGGGTCGGCATCCCGAAAGCCGTGCCAGCTTTCGCCGGGCGCGACCTGCCAGCATTCTGCCTCATCAATCTCTTCAGGCTGCCAGATGTCGAAGAACCAGCCGTCCGCTTCATCTTTTAGCCGCTGAACTTCTTTGCGGAAATGCAGCGCCCGTTCCACTGAACGATTGATGAGACGCTTGCCGGGATTACCCCGCAGCATCGCCGCCGCCGTTTCAATCGAGGCCACCAGCGGATAACTTGGCGAGGTGGTGGTGTGCATCATAAAGGCTTCGTTGAAGGTGTCCTCGTCGTATTCGCCTTTAATGTGGATCAGCGAGGCCTGAGAAAACGCCGCCAGCATCTTGTGCGTCGACTGCGTTTCGAAAAACACTTTGCCCGGCACCCGCTCGCCGCTCATCCCACTTTTCCCTTCGTAAATCGGGTGGAAATTGGTGTACGGCACCCACGCGGAGTCAAAGTGGATCGACGGCACGTCCAGGGTCTGCTTGATCCAGTTGGTGTTGTAGAGCAGACCGTCATAGGTGGAGTTGGTGATCACCGCGTGGATCGGCCAGCTTGCCTGCGGGATGGACGCCACTTTGGTTTCAATCGCCGCATGCGTAAACTCACGGCGCGGAATACCACCCAGAATGCCGAGCGCGTTGCGCGTCGGCGACAGCCAGATCGGCACCACATCGCTCATCATCAGCAAATGCGCCAGAGATTTATGGCAGTTACGGTCGATGAGCAGCGTGCTTCCGGCTGGGGCCGCGTACATCCCGACGATTTTATTTGATGTCGAGGTACCGTTGGTCACCATGTAGCTCTGCTCGGCACCAAACGTGCGGGCGATATACTCTTCGGCTTCCAGATGCGGGCCGGTGTGGTCGAGCAAAGAGCCCAGCTCGGTGACCGAAATCGATACATCCGCTTTAAGCGTGTTGCCGCCGAAGAAATCATAGAACAGGCAGCCGACCGGGCTTTTCTGATACGCCGTGCCCGCCATATGCCCCGGCGTACAGAAGGTATATTTGCCTTCTTTCACGTAGGTAAAAAGCGCGCGGGTAAACGGTGGGGTGATGTTATCGAGATACTCTCCCGTGTACTGCTGAATGCGGGTGGCAATGTCTTCCGCCACGCCAAGCGAGTATTCAAAGAACCACAGCGCCATGCGCATATCGTGAGCGCTGACGTCCATTGTCGAATGCGTATTGATAAAGGCGTACAGCGGAAGATACTCGTTCAACCTGTTGATGTCGCTGCACAGCTCCAGGTCGTATTCGTCCCAGTCAAAAATGACGCCGCAGATGCGCGGGTTATGTTCAATGAACTTCAGCAAATCCGCACTGTTATGCGGCCAGATAAGCTGGTATCCGCGGGACTGCAGGGCTTGCTCCAGCTCCTTGATGGGCTCGTCTTTATAAAAGACGCCGTGCGGCCCCATAATGGCAATGATATTCACGGGCTACCTCCTTGAAAAACATTAGGTAAGCATAGCCCGGCTAAACCGCAGGTATAAAAAAAGCCGCAACACTGTGCGGCTTTTCAGATAAATGTCGCGCTTACGCGTAACCGTAGGTCATCAGACGCTGGTAACGACGGTCGAGCAACTCTTCTTTGCTCAGCACGTCCAGATCGGCCAGATCGGCCAGCAGCTGTGCTTTCAGGGACGCGGCCATCGCTTCAGGCTTACGGTGCGCACCGCCCAACGGCTCTGGGATCACGGAGTCGATAAGCTTCAGCTCTTTCAGACGCGGGGCAATGATGCCCATCGCTTCTGCTGCCAGCGGCGCTTTATCGGCGCTTTTCCACAGAATGGACGCACAGCCTTCCGGGGAGATAACGGAATAGGTGCTGTACTGCAGCATATTCACTTTATCGCCCACGCCAATCGCCAGCGCACCACCAGAACCCCCTTCACCGATAACGGTGCAGATGACCGGTACGCGCAGGCGAGACATCTCACGCAGGTTGCGTGCGATGGCTTCAGACTGACCGCGCTCTTCCGCGCCAACACCCGGGTATGCCCCCGGGGTGTCGATGAAGGTGATGATAGGCATATTAAAACGCTCAGCCATCTCCATCAGACGCAGGGCCTTACGGTAGCCTTCTGGAGCAGGCATACCAAAGTTACGACGGATTTTCTCTTTGGTTTCGCGACCTTTTTGATGACCAATGATCATCACCGGACGCCCGTCGAGACGCGCAATCCCGCCGACGATAGCTTTATCGTCTGCGTAAGCGCGATCGCCTGCCAGTTCGTCAAATTCATCAAACGCCAGGCGGACATAATCCAGGGTGTACGGGCGCTGAGGATGACGCGCCAGCTGGGCAATCTGCCATGCGCCAAGATCGGCGAAGATTTTGCGCGTCAGCTCTACGCTTTTTTCGCGCAGACGATGCACTTCCTCGTCGATGTTTATATCCAGTTTTTCATCCTGACGGCTTACGGCTGTCAGAGAATCGATTTTCGCTTCCAGCTCTGCAATCGGCTGTTCGAAATCAAGGAAATTCAGACTCATAGTATTCCTGTATTAGTCAAACTCCAGTTCCACCTGCTCCGAACCAATGAGGCCACGGAGATCGTTCAGTAAACGATCGCTCGGAGAGACACGCCACGCTGCACCAAAGCGCAACCGCGCGCGTGCATCCGCCCTCTGATAGTAGAGATGTACTGGAATTGTCCCCGAGCGGTGGGGTTCCAGAGACTGACGGAGTCGGTTTAAAAGCTGGTCATCAATTTGCCTGTCCGTCAGCGAGATAGCAAGCCCGCGAGCATATTTTTCACGGGCTTCGTCAATATCCATCACTTCGCGGGCGGTCATTTTAAGCCCCCCACTGAAGTCATCAAAGCTGACCTGTCCGCTGACGATAAGTATGCGGTCTTTTTCCAGCAATTGCTGGTATTTATCCAGCGCGTCGGTGAACAACATCACCTCCAGACGCCCGGAACGGTCATCCAATGTACAGATGCCAATACGATTGCCGCGCTTGGTGACCATTACCCTTGCAGCAATCACGAGCCCCGCAGCCGTGGTGATTTTACCACGATCTGTCGGATGCATGTCTTTTAGCCTGTTGCCTCCGACATAGCGCTCAATTTCTTTAATGTACTGGTTGATCGGGTGCCCCGTCAGGTACAAGCCTAACGTTTCACGCTCGCCATCCAGCACCACCTGTTCTGGCCAGGGCTGGCAGTTGGAATACGACTGCTCAATCTGCTCTGGCTCTTCCGCCAGAACGCCAAACATATCTGCCTGGCCAATTGCTTCTGCCTTCGCGTGCTGATCGGCCGCTTTCAACGCATCGCCCAGCGAGTTCATTAGCGCGGCGCGGTGCGGCCCCAGCCTGTCGAACGCCCCGGACATTATCAGTTTTTCGAGCACGCGGCGGTTAAGCTTTTTAGTGTCGGTCCGGGCGCAGAGGTCGAACAGCTCGCGGAAATAACCGCCATTGTTACGCGCCTCGATGATCGCCTCGATTGGACCTTCACCGACACCTTTGATCGCGCCGATCCCGTAGACAATCTCCCCGTGCTCGTTCACGTGGAAATGGTAAAGCCCGGAGTTGATATCCGGCGGCAGGATCTTAAGCCCCATGCGCCAGCACTCGTCGACCAGGCCAACCACCTTCTCGGTGTTGTCCATATCGGCCGTCATCACTGCCGCCATAAACTCAGCCGGATAGTGGGCCTTCAGCCACAGCGTCTGATAGGAGACCAGTGCATAGGCAGCGGAGTGGGATTTGTTAAACCCGTACCCGGCGAACTTCTCTACCAGGTCGAAGATTTTCATCGCCAGTTCGCCGTCAATGCCGTTCTTTTTCGCCCCGTCCTCAAAGATAGAACGCTGCTTGGCCATCTCTTCAGGCTTTTTCTTACCCATTGCACGACGCAGCATGTCCGCGCCGCCAAGGGTGTAACCTGACAGGACCTGGGCAATCTGCATGACCTGTTCCTGATACAGGATGATGCCGTAGGTAGGCTCCAGTACCGGTTTCAGGCTTTCATGCTGCCACTGCACGTCGGGATAGGAAATCTCTTCGCGCCCGTGCTTACGGTCGATAAAGTTATCCACCATCCCTGACTGCAGCGGCCCCGGACGGAACAGCGCCACCAGCGCGATCATATCTTCGAAGCAGTCGGGCTGCAGGCGCTTAATCAGGTCTTTCATGCCGCGGGATTCAAGCTGGAAGACGGCGGTGGTCTCCGAGCGCTGCAGCATGTCGAAACTTTTTTTATCATCCAGCGGGATGGCGGCGATGTCTATCGGCTCCAGACCCTGCTTCTCGCGGCGGGGGTTGATCATCTTCAGCGCCCAGTCGATGATCGTCAGAGTGCGCAGGCCGAGGAAGTCGAACTTCACCAGCCCGGCGTATTCCACGTCGTTTTTATCGAACTGTGTGACCGGGTGATGGCCCGCCTCATCGCAATAGAGCGGCGCAAAATCGGTAATTTTAGTCGGGGCAATCACCACCCCGCCCGCATGTTTACCGGCGTTACGCGTGACGCCTTCGAGCTTACGCGCCATGTCGATCAGCGCTTTAACTTCTTCGTCTGCTTCGTAGATTTCCGGCAGCTGCGGCTCGGCTTCAAAGGCTTTTGCCAGCGTCATGCCGGGATCGGGCGGCACCAGCTTGGAGATGCGATCGACGAACCCGTACGGATGCCCCAGCACGCGGCCAACGTCGCGGATAACCGCTTTCGCCGCCATCGTACCGAAGGTAATAATCTGTGATACCGCATCGCGGCCATACATGTCTGCAACGTGCTCAATCACCTGGTCACGTTTCTCCATGCAGAAGTCGACGTCGAAGTCGGGCATGGAGACACGTTCAGGGTTAAGGAAACGTTCGAACAGCAGGTCAAACTCCAGCGGATCGAGGTCGGTGATTTTGAGCGCGTACGCCACCAGCGAACCAGCACCGGAACCACGGCCCGGGCCTACCGGCACGCCGTTATCCTTCGACCACTGGATAAACTCCATCACGATCAGGAAGTAGCCGGGGAACCCCATCTGGTTGATAACCTGCAGCTCAATATCCAGACGTTCGTCGTAGGGTGGGCGCTTCTCTTTACGTTCCGCTTCATCCGGGAAGAGAAATTCCAGGCGTTCTTCCAACCCTTCTTTCGATTTCACAACCAGGAAATCTTCCGTGGTCATGTCGCCCGTCGGGAACTGCGGCAGAAAATACTCGCCGAGACGCACGGTCACGTTACAGCGCTTGGCAATCTCTACGCTGTTTTCCAGCGCTTCCGGGATATCAGAGAAGAGTTCACACATCTCCTCTTCCGTGCGCATGTACTGCTGCGAGGAGTAATTTCGCGGACGTTTCGGATCGTCGAGCGTGAAGCCGTCATGAATAGCGACGCGGATCTCGTGTGCGTCAAAATCGCCTGATTCCAGGAAACGCACATCGTTGGTTGCCACAACGGGCAGCCCGCGCTGTTCCGCCAGGGCTACGGCGGCATGCAGATAGTTCTCTTCATCCGCGCGACCGGTGCGGATCAGCTCAAGGTAATAGCGATCCGGGAAATGTTCTTCGTAGAACGACACGCACTGGTCCACCAGCGCGCTGTTGCCGCGCAGCAGGCATTTGCCGACGTCACCCATGCGGCCGCCGGAGATCAGCAGCAGGCCTTCATTCAGCTCGGCCAGCCAGTCTCTGTCGATCCACGGCCCCTGCGCGCCATAGCCGCGCTGATAGGCTTTTGAGATAAGCAGGGTAAGGTTCTGATAACCCGTGTTGTTCATCGCCAGCACGGAGATTTGCGTCATCTCATCGCCAAGCAGGTCGCTTTGCACATGAAAATCCGCGCCGACGATAGGTTTCATCCCCACGCCATGTGCCGTTCCGTAGAACTTCACCAGGCCACACAGGTTGGTAAAATCGGTGATCGCCAGCGCAGGCATGCCAAGCGCGGCCGCCTTTTTTACCAGCGGCCCGGTCTTTGCCAGCCCATCGATCATGGAGTAGTCGCTATGCACCCGCAGGTGTACGAAACGTGGTTCAGCCATCTTCAGATTCCGCGTTACTTAATTGCTTGCGTCTTGATTCAGGACACCCGTGCCAGCGCACGTTTTACCGGACCAAAACTACGACGGTGGTGTTCGGTGGCGCCATGTTCAGCCAGCTTTTCCAGATGGAAAGCCGTAGGATATCCCTTGTGCTGGGCGAAACCGTACAGGGGATAAGTGAGATCCAGCGCAGCCATTTCGGCATCGCGCGTCACTTTAGCAATGATTGACGCCGCGCTAATTTCCGGGACCCGGCTATCCCCTTTCACTACCGCCATTGAAGGCACAGGCAGTGCCGGACAGCGGTTGCCGTCAATCAGGACGTATTCAGGGGTTATTTTCAGCCCCGCCACCGCCCGCTGCATCGCCAGCATGGTGGCATGAAGAATGTTCAGCTCGTCAATTTCATGCGGTTCAGCGCGCCCCAGACTCCAGGCCAGCGCCTTTTCCTGAATCTCGTCAAAGAGCGCCAGTCGGCGCTTTTCAGATAATTTTTTTGAATCATTCAGCCCAACAATCGGGCGAGCAGGGTCGAGTATTACCGCTGCAGTGACCACAGCACCGACGAGCGGGCCCCGCCCCACTTCATCCACGCCCGCCACGAGGTGCGTGTGTGGATAAACAAATTCCATCATTTTGCTAACTCCAGCACCGCTTCAGCCGCTTGCTCATCGGCATTACAGCGGATCTGCTGATGCAGTTCACGGAACGTCTCGTGCATAAGATGGCTGGTCTTGCCATTTGCCAGCAGCGGAAGTAGCGCATCGGCTAACGCCTGCGGCTGACACTCTTCCTGCAGCAGCTCTTTTACCAGCTCGCGCCCGGCGAGTAAATTAGGCAAGGAGACATAGTCGGTTTTCACCAGACGTTTCGCCAGCCAGAAGGTGAAGGGCTTCATGCGGTAACCCACTACCATCGGGCATTTCGCCAGCATACACTCCAGCGCGGCCGTACCGGAGGCCAGCAGAGCGGCATCGCTCGCGACCATCGCCTCACGGCCCTTTCCATCCAGAAGATGAATGTGCAGATCCGGCGCAACCTCCGCTTTGATGCGTTCAAACTGCTCGCGGCGTTTCGCATTAACCAGCGGCACCACCACTTCAAGATCGGGATAGGTCTGGCGTAGGATCTGCGCCGTTCTCAGGAAATCGGCGCTCAGCATCTCAACTTCTGCGCCACGGCTGCCCGGCAGCAGAGCCAGACAGTGGGCATCATGGGGGATGCCCAGCACGTCACGCGCCGCGTTTTTATCCGGGTCCAGCGGCATGGCATCTGCCATGGTGTGACCTATAAAACGGCATGGCACGTTGAATCTGTCGTAAAACGCCTTTTCGAAAGGCAGGAAAGCCAGTACCAGGTTGGTAGACCGTCCGATTTTGAAAACGCGTTTCTGTCGCCACGCCCAGACGGACGGACTGACGTAGTGAATGGTTTTGATGCCCTGTTTTTTCAGGTTCCCTTCGAGGGTAATATTGAAATCGGGCGCATCGATACCGACAAACACATCGGGTTTGAGATCGGTAAAACGGCGTGTGAGATCGGCACGAATGTGTAACAGGCGACGCAGGCGGCCCAGCACCTCAACGATGCCCATCACGGCCAGCTCTTCCATCTCATACCAGGCTTCGCAGCCTTCGGCCTGCATCAGCGGGCCTGCCACACCCACAAAGCGCGCATTGGGTACACGAGCCTTGAGGGCGCGGATGAGACCTGCACCAAGAATATCGCCGGAGGTTTCTCCGGCGACCAGGGCTATCGTAAGCGGACGACTGTCGACCATTAACGAATCAGACCCCTTGTTGAACGGTCAAAGAACTCCATGAACGCGTTCACTTCCGGGTGCTTATTCGCCAGTTCGGCAATTTCCGGCTTCGCCTCTTCCAGCGTTTTACCGTTACGGTACAACTGTTTGTACGCGTTGCGGATCGCTGTAATCGCTTCGCGGCTAAAGCCACGACGCTTGAGGCCTTCGATGTTCACGCCAAACGGCGTGGCATGGTTGCCCTGCGCAATCACGTAAGGTGGGACGTCCTGCGCCACACCGGAGCATCCGCCGACCATCACGTGCGCACCAATGATGCAGAACTGATGGACAGCCGTCATGCCGCCAATGATTGCGAAATCATCAACCGATACGTGTCCCGCCAGCGTTGCGTTGTTGGCGAGAATACAGCGATTACCCACGGTACAGTCATGCGCAATGTGTGCATTTACCATAAAGAGGTTGTCGCTGCCCACCTTCGTCAATCCACCGCCCTGAGTTGTTCCACGATGAATGGTGACGCTTTCGCGAATACGGTTACGATCGCCGATTTCCACACGGGTCGGCTCACCAGCATATTTAAGATCCTGGTTAACTTCGCCGATGGAGGCGAACTGATAGATCTCGTTGTTGCAGCCAATAGTCGTATGACCATTCACCACGACATGAGATTTCAGTACTGTACCCTCACCAATTTCGACATGGGGTCCAACAACACAAAACGGGCCAATGTGAACGTTAGCACCAATAATGGCGCCGGTTTCCACAATCGCGGTAGGATGAATAAAGGCGGATTTATCAATCACGTATCAGGCCTCCCGGCTACGCGCGCACATCATAGTCGCTTCACAAACAACTTTGCCGTCAACCGTTGCAACGCCTTTAAAGCGAGTCAGGCCACGACGCGTTTTTTCAAAAGTGACTTCCATGATCATCTGATCGCCAGGCACAACCGGACGCTTGAATCGCGCTTCGTCGATGCCGGCGAAGTAATAGAGTTCACCCGGCTCCAGTTTACCTACGCTTTTAAACGCAAGGATACCGGTAGCCTGCGCCATGGCTTCCAGGATCAACACACCCGGGAAGATAGGCTTACCAGGGAAGTGTCCCTGGAAGAACGGCTCGTTAACGGAGACATTTTTCACTGCGCGCAGAAAACGACCTTCTTCAAAATCCAGCACACGGTCTACCAGCAAAAACGGGTAGCGGTGCGGCAGAAGTTCTAAAATCTCTTCAATATGCAGAGTATGAGTGTCAGTAGTCAAAATACTCTTCCTGTCAAATGTACTAAGTAGCAATAATAACACGGCCTGCCGGTTTATAAAAAAGCCGACAGGCCGAGAAAATGAGCGTTAAACGGGTGAACGCTTAGTCTTGTTGATCGATCTTGCGCTCAATGGCTTTGAGTCGCTTGCTCATATCATCAATATTCATCACCAGTGCAGCTGTTTTACGCCATACCTTGTTCGGTTGCAGCGGAATGCCAGAGGAATAGACGCCGGGTTCAGTAATAGGACGCATCACCATGCCCATTCCCGTTACCGTCACCTTGTCGCATATTTCCATATGGCCATTGATCACGCTGGCACCGCCAATCATGCAGTAGCGGCCAATTTTCAGGCTGCCAGCCATGATCACGCCGCCCGCAACGGCAGTATTGTCGCCAATCACAACGTTATGTGCAATCTGACACTGGTTATCAATGATAACACCGTTACCAATGATGGTGTCGTCCAGCGCGCCGCGGTCGATGGTCGTACATGCGCCGATCTCTACACGATCGCCGATAATAACGCGACCAAGCTGCGGGATCTTAACCCAATTGCCACGATCGTTGGCATAGCCGAAACCGTCAGAGCCAATCACCGTGCTGGATTGAACGAGGCAATTCTCGCCCATCTCAACGTCATGATAAATGGACACATTGGCCCAAAGACGGGAGCCTGCGCCAATTTTGGTATTTTTTCCAACGAAGCAGCCCGGACCAATGACCACGTTATCGCCCAGCACAACGCCAGATTCGATAACGGCATTTGCGCCAACTGCCACGTTGTTACCCAGCTGAGCCGTCGGGTCGATCGCTGCGCTGGCAGCAATGTTTTGCGCCGGCTGCGGCGTGGTATCAAGAATTTGGGCCATGCGTGCGTAAGTCAGGTAGGGATTTTTAACTACCAGTGCAGCGCCTGTGGCAAACGGAAGATCGTCCTGCGTCATCACAACGGCGGACGCCTGGCACTGGGCCAGATGTTCACGGTACTTAGGGCTTACTATAAAGGTAATGTTGCCCGCTTTAGCAGATTGCATGGACGCAACAGCGGTGATGACGATATCGCCATCACCGTGTAATTCTGCATCCAACTGCTGAGCTAAATCAGCCAGTCGAATTGAAGGCATTACTTATTTAACCTGTTTCAGAACATCAGCGGTGATGTCTTTAACATCGCTGCTGTTGAAAGCGACGGCATTCGCATCCACAACCAGATCGATGCTCTGATCGGCTGCTACTGCTTTAACAGCAGACTGAATACGGGTAACCAGTTTACCGCGCTCTTCGTTAGAACGACGCTGACGATCCTGCTCGAAAGCCTGCGCTTTCTGGGAGAAAGTCTGGCGCTGTGCCATTACGTCTTTTTCCAGCTTGCTGCGCTCGCTCGCTTTCATGGTAGAACCATCACGCTGCAGACGCTGCATTTTAGTCTGGAGGTCGCCTTCCATACGTTGCAGTTCGCCAGCACGGCCTTTAAATTCGTTTTCCAGAGTCGCAGAAACACCGGTTTTCTGTGCAACCTGCTGGAACAAATTACCCATGTTGACGATTGCAATTTTGTCTGCTGCCTGAGCAGAGGTTGCCATCGCTAAACCGAGACCTGCAGCTAATAACCACTTTTTCACAATTAACTCCTTACCATCCCATTGGCACCCGAAGGTACCGTTCTTTGCGTGGCAAGGCGATCGTTTTACCGATCGCCGGTTGTCAGCGCTACACTGCCAACGCATTCCATTGCAGCGGATTATTACCAGGTTTTACCAATGTTAAACTGGAACTGTTCCGCTTTATCTCCATCATATTTCTTAAACGGCTGGGCGTAGGAGAAGACCAACGGCCCCAGCGGTGACATCCATTGTAATGCGATACCTGCAGACATGCGAATATTGCTCGGATCGCTGTAGTCCGGAACACCTGCTGCACGCATCTGGGCAGTGTTCTCCCAGTTGGTATCCCACACCGTACCGGCATCCCAGAAGATGGAGGTACGAACAGAGTTCGCATATTTGTCGCTGATGAACGGCGTCGGCGTGATGAACTCGAGGCTGGCGACGCCCATGGCGTTACCGCCCACTGCATCATCAGAGCTACACACTTCGGAAGAAGATGATTTGTAGCAGTTATCCTTGTCATTCCCACCGTAGTAAACCGCTTTCGGACCAATGTTATTGGACTGGAAGCCACGAACGGTGCTTGAACCACCGGCGTAGAAGTTTTCATAGAACGGCAGTTCTTTGCCGCCCAGGCCATCACCGTAGCCCCAGCGCGTACGACCCAGAACCACCCATTTGTGATCGTCATCAATTGGGAAGTAGGATGCGGTATCCAGCGTCACCTTGTAGAACTCGTTATCGGAACCCGGAATGGTCACTTTACCATTCAGGTTTACGCGCGAGCCCTGCGTCGGGAAGAAGCCACGGTCCAGACGGTTGTACGTCCAGCCATAGTTGAACGTGAAGTCATCGGCGGCAAAGCCGTTGTTATCGCTGCTCTTACTCGCTGACTGACCGATGGAGTCCAGATAACGCCACATCGCCACCTGCGGTTGCATATTGGACAGGTCGTTATGCACATAACCTAAGCCCGCACGCAGGGTGTTGTATTCGTTGACCGGGAAGCCGAGCGTACCGTCTACACCGTAGCTTTTGTTGGTATAGGAGGACAGATCCGCGTCGTCTGCTTTAAAGTCGTTATAGAAGATACGACCGCCCAGACTCACACCGTCAACGGTGAAGTATGGGTTAGTAACAGAGAACTCAGAATAGGTCTGGTAGTCGTTTTTGGTACCGTTGATACCGACAGAGTAACCTGTACCCAGCCAGTTATCCTGCTGGACACCGACCTGGAAGCTGACGCCACTTTCGGTACCGTAGCCGACAACGAAGTTGAAGCTACCGGTGTTACGCTCCTTAACCTTATAAACTACATCCACCTGGTCCGGGCTGCCTGGTACACGCTGCGTATCGGTATCAACCGTTTCGAAGTAACCCAGACGGTTCAGACGTTCTTTACCCTGGTCGACCAGGTCGCTGCCCAGCCATGCCCCTTCCATCTGGCGCATTTCGCGACGCAGAACGGAATCTTTGGAGGTGTCGTTCCCTTCAAAACGGATCTTACGCACGTAGAAACGGTTGCCCGCATCAACGTTGACGTGAAGCTTAACGGTTTTCTCAGCATCGTTAATTTCTGGCTGAGTCTGCACGCGCGGATAAGCATAACCATAACGGCCGAGCAGCTTCTTAATGCTGTCTTCCATTTTGGTCACTTTAGACCCGCTGTACAGATCGCCTGGCTGAATCTTCGTCAGCGATTCGATTTCAGCAGAATGTCCCGCCAGGTTACCACTGACTTCAACACCTGAAAGCTTGTACTGCTCGCCTTCAGTGATGTTAATGGTAATGTAGATCCCTTTCTTGTCCGGCGTCAGACTGACCTGGGTCGAATCAATGTTGAAACGCGCGTAGCCGCGATCCAGGTAGTAGCTGCGCAGGGTTTCGAGATCGCCCGCCAGCTTCTGCTTCTGGTATTTACGATCGCCAACGACGTTCCACCACGGCACTTCGTCACGCAACTGGAATGTTGAGATCAGTTCATCAGTGCTGAACGCGTGGTTGCCCACAATGTTGATCTGCTGGATCTTCGCAGAAACACCTTCCTGGAAGACCAGCTTCAGGTCAACACGGTTACGCGGCAGCGGTGTCACAACCGCTTTCACGCTGGCGCTGTATTTACCGACGCTGTAATAGAAATCTTCCAGACCTTTTTCAATGTCTGAAAGGGTTGTGCGGTCCAGAGATTCCCCCACACGAACGCCGGATGCTTCAAGGTTTTGCTTGAGCATGTCATCTTTCACCGACTTGTTGCCGGAGAAAGTGATACTGGCGATCGTTGGACGTTCTTTTACCTGAACCAGCAGCGTATCACCATCGCGCAGGACGCGGACGTCCTCAAAGTTGCCAGTGGCAAACAGAGCGCGGATGGTGTTACTGATGTCTTCATCATTAACCGTATCGCCGGGGCGCACAGGCATACTGAGGAGGGCCGCACCAACGGCGACACGCTGAAGGCCTTCGAAATGAATATCTTTCACTACGAACCCGTCAGCACCGTATACGGTGGCGCTGCTAAACAGCAGCGACGCTATGAGCAACTTTTTCATCGCCATCGTTATTATGCGTTCTTCCTAACTAACTCTCTTACAACCGAGAGAAATCATTGAAAAGTGCAAGCCCCATTAACAGCACCAGCAAAATCGAGCCAATGCGATAACTAAAGTCTTGAACTCGCTCGGATACCGGTCCGCCTTTTAGCTTTTCAATCGCTAAAAACAGCAGATGGCCCCCGTCTAAAACGGGAAGCGGGAACAGGTTGATTATCCCGAGGTTCACGCTAATGAGCGCGAGAAACATGAGATAGTAAATCACCCCGAACTCCGCTGACATTCCAACCCCCTGAGCAATCGAAATAGGCCCACTGAGGTTGTTCAGTTTGACATCACCGGTTATCAATTTCCCCAACATGTTGACCGTTAGCTTCATCAGTTGCCATGTTTTATCCGTGGCTTCAAGGATGGCGCTAAACGGCCCATACTGGCGTATTGTCTTGTACTCGTCTGGCAGTGGGATCACTTTCGGCACGACGCCAGCAAACCCTTCCGCCTTTCCGTTACCTGATTTGGTATCCGGAATCAGCGTCAGTGAGAGCGGACTCCCCTGCCTTTCCACGTCCAGCGCGAGCGATGTACCTGGATTATCGCGCACCAGAGTAACAAAGGTCATCCACTCTGTTAATGGCTGACCATCGACTTTAACGATCCTGTCACCCGCTTGCAAACCCGCTTTACTTGCCGCCGAATGCGCTTGTACTTCGGCTAATACCGGCTCGATCTGCGCGCCACGCGGGCGAATCCCCAGTGCAGCGACCGGATCTTCTTTGTCAGGCTCGAAACTCCAGTGGCGTAAATCCAGCACTTTTTTCTGCCGCTGGTCAGATCCAAAATCCGAGACGCTGAGCGTTGTCTGCTCATCGCCAATTTTGGAAACCAGTTGCAGTCGCACAGCATCCCAATCAGGGGTTTCGATACCATCAATGGCTTTAAGTTCCATCCCCGACGTAATTTGCGCATTTGCCGCGATGGAGTGAGGGGCAATTTCCCCCACAACCGGACGCACGCCAGGCACACCGATGATAAACACCAGCCAATACGCGAAGATAGCAAAGATGAAGTTAGCTACCGGACCGGCAGCAATGATGGCAGCACGTTGCCCAACCGTCTTGTTGTTGAACGCGCTGTGGCGAAGTTCCGGGGCAACAGGCTCAACACGTTCGTCGAGCATTTTGACATAGCCGCCCAGCGGAATAAGCGCAATGACAAACTCGGTGCCATGGCGGTCGGTGCGCTTCCAGAGCGACTTACCGAAACCGATCGAGAATCGCTCTACCCGCACTCCGCAGCGACGAGCAACCCAGAAATGGCCAAATTCATGCACGGTAATCAGTACACCCAGTGCAACTATGAACGCCGCCAGATTCCAGAGAATGCTCAGCATAAAACCTTCCGTTAAATCGTCCCGAATACCAGTAAAAGCAGGCAAGCAAACACTGGAACAGCTGCCGTCAGGCTGTCAATACGGTCCAGTATACCGCCGTGTCCTGGAATAAGGTGACCACTGTCTTTTATCCCTGCTTCACGCTTGAACATACTTTCGGTGAGATCGCCCAGTACCGAGGCCAGCGCAGCAAAAATAGAGCACACCAGCAGCGTTGACGGCGCAACCTCAAGATTCGCCCAGACGCCGTAGCCCCAGGAGATGATTGCTGCGGTAAACAGACCGCCAATAAAGCCCTGCCAGGTTTTGCCCGGCGACACTTTCGGTGCCAGCTTATGTTTGCCGAACAGTTTACCAAACATATAGGCCCCAGAGTCAGCCCCCCACACGAGAATCATCACATAAAGCAGCCATAACGCGCCGCTGTAGTGGTTTTCGTCGTAGTGCCAGGCGCGAAGGGCAATCATACCCCAGAAAAAAGGCACGATGGTGAGCAGACCAAAAATCAGGCGCAGCACCTTAGAATGACGCCATATGGCCGCCGAACCGGGATAGAAAAGCACCAGTAACAGCGCAGCCACCCACCAGGCCAGCGATATCCACAGGGATCCGGCCACCAGCGGCTGATGAATATCATGGTGATACTCAGGCAACGTAAACAGCATCAGAGCCAGCACAAAGCCACAGAGCACCGCCAGCCAGACTCGCTGAGTGCGCGAGGTAAAGCCGCTAAGCTGTCCCCATTCCCACGCGGCCAGCATGCACACGACCAGCGTCACAATAGCAAATCCCACTGGTGGCAGTAAAAACAGTGCCGCAATGACAATGGGTATTAATACAAAAGCGGAAATCAGGCGATACTTCAGCAAAAGCTACCCCCATCAGGCTTTGTCGCCACCAGGCTCGGTGCCGCCGAAGCGACGCTCACGATTGGCAAAGGCATGCAGCGCACCTTCAAAGTCTTGTTCATCAAAATCGGGCCAAAGAACATCAGTAAAGTAAAGTTCGGCGTAGGCTATTTGCCAAAGCAAAAAGTTACTTATGCGATGTTCTCCCCCTGTCCTAATTACTAAATCTACAGGTGCCAGTTCATTCATGCAGATTTGCTTATTCAGCGCCTCTTCATCAATTTGGTCCGGTCTCAGTAACCCTTCCTGAACCTGTTCGGCCAAATGCCGAACGCCCTGGATAATATCCCAGCGTCCGCCGTAATTCGCCGCGATGTTGAGCGTCAGGCCGGTGTTATTTTCCGTCAGCGCTTCTGCTTTGCGAATCCGTTCTTGCAAACGTGAGTTAAAACGACTGGTCTCACCGATAATCCGCAGACGGACGTTGTGGCGGTGCAGGCTTTTTACTTCGCTGTCGAGCGCCCACACGAACAGTTCCATCAACGCAGTCACTTCCTGCGCGGGTCGATTCCAGTTTTCACTGCTAAAAGCATAGAGCGTTAACGCATCAATGCCGTTGTTGGCGGCAAAAGAAACGGCGCGGCGAACAGATTTCGCCCCGGCTTTATGCCCAAAGGCTCGTATCTTCCCTTGTCTTTTCGCCCAGCGGCCATTGCCATCCATAATGATTGCAACATGGCGACAGCCATGCGCTGGCAAGTTCTCGCTTATTGGTTGGTTCGCAGACAACATAACGCGTTTTTAGTCCCTGAAAAGGATGTAACGGTACTCAGGAATACTGAAGCCTGTACATAAAAAAGCCGTGTCAAACCACGGCTTACCTGACCACATAAAGTCAAATGCCTGCGATCAGGTGGCGCTGACTATATCACTGAAGCCCAACGCTAACAAATGGCACAGCCACTACCGCTTGCTTTATCACCAGCTTGCGAGACGTGTCACCTGTTTACGCGCAATAATACGCGCTTGTGCATCGACCGCCAGCACCTCCTCCACGCTTTGTGGCTCGCGCAAATCCATCATCTCCAGCACCGTCAAATTAAGCGAGGCGATGTCGGTAAAACGAATCTGCTGATTGAGGAAGGCATCAACGGTAATTTCATTGGCCGCATTGAGCGCCGTTGTCGCAGCTTGCCCTTGATCGAAGGCCGTCATCGCCAGCCTGAGGCAGGGATAACGCTCATAGTCAGGCTCGCTAAAGGTCAGTGCGCTCAGCTTGCAAAAATCGAGCGGTTTAACCCCGGATTTAACGCGCTCTGGCCACGCCATGGCGTGTGCAATCGGTGTGCGCATATCCGGTTCGCCCAACTGTGCCAGCACACTGCCATCCTGATAGCGCACCATGGAGTGAATCACCGACTGCGGGTGGATCAGCACTTCCATCTGTTTCGCTGACGCATTGAACAGCCAGCGAGCTTCAATGTATTCCAGACCTTTGTTCATCATGGTGGCGGAGTCGACAGAGATCTTACGTCCCATCGACCAGTTCGGATGACGGCATGCCTGATCCGGCGTCATTGCGCTCAGTTCAGACAGCGGCGTCTCGCGGAACGGGCCACCAGACCCGGTAAGCAGAATCGACACAACGCCATTCTGCTCCAGGTCAGCGTACCCCAGGTTCTGTTGAAAAGGTTGCGGCAAACTCTGAAAAATCGCGTTGTGCTCGCTGTCGACCGGCAAAAGGCGTGCGCCACGCGCTTTTACCGCCTCCATGAACAGGCGTCCACAGGTGACAAGCGACTCTTTATTGGCCAGCAGAACATCTTTACCGGCATCAATCGCGGAAAGCGTCGGCAACAGTCCTGCCGCCCCGACGATAGCCGCCATAACCTGATCGACCTCATCCAGCGCCGCCATATCACAGGCCGCCTGTTGTCCGCTCAGCACCTCGGTGCGGCTGCCCTTTTCCAGCAGCTGGGCTTTTACCTGGCGAGCGCTCTCCTCGTCATCCATCACCGCAAAGCGGGGCGTAAACTCCAGGCACTGCTCGACCATACGCTGCACGTTCTTGCCCGCCACGAGCGCGGTCACGGTGTAGTGTTCAGGGTTATGGCGAACGACGTCGAGAGTGCTGCAACCGATAGAGCCGGTCGAGCCAAGGAGTGTTAAATGCTTCATGAGATGCCCGAAAAAAAGTTAGACCCGATAAAAGCAAAACGCCGCCAGCAAGACACAAGGCCTCTCTGAACGGCGTTTTATCAGTGTACGACAGAAATCAGAACTGCATCAGTTCCGCTTCTTTATCTGCCAGCGCCGCATCAATTTTCTTGATCGCTGCGTCAGTCATTTTCTGCACGTCGTCCTGAGAACGACGGTCATCATCTTCACTGATCTCTTTTTCTTTCAGCAGTGCTTTCACTTTGTCGTTCGCATCACGGCGTACGTTACGCACAGAAACACGACCCTGCTCAGCTTCGCCACGCACCACTTTGATCAGGTCTTTACGACGTTCTTCGGTCAGCGCTGGCAGTGGAACGCGAATGTCGGCGCCCGCAGAGCTTGGGTTCAGACCCAGGTCAGAGGCCATGATCGCTTTCTCGATCGCCGGGCTCATTGAACGGTCGAATACGTTGATTTTCAGCGTACGGGTGTCTTCTACCGTGACGCTCGCCAGCTGACGCAGTGGGGTTGGCGTACCGTAATATTCTACGATGATGCCATCCAGCAGGCTTGGAGAAGCACGGCCAGTACGGATTTTGCTGATTTGGTTTTTGAACGCTTCTACGCATTTGTCCATGCGTACTTCAGCATCTTTTCTGATGTCGTTAATCACGTTACGAATCCTTGAAAACTTGTCTCAGGCAGACTATCCGCCAGCACAGCGCTACAGGTGTGCTAAGTATAGTCGCGTTTAATTCATGACAACGCCAAAGGCGCGCCCGGGTAAGATACCACTACAAAATAAAGCGGAATCTTACCTGTATTTATCGCCGACGGAAATTATTCCGTAATCAAAGTGCCTTCTTTTTCGCCCATGACGACGCGACGGAGCGCACCAGGCTTATTCATGTTGAAGACACGGATCGGCAGTTTGTGGTCACGAGCCAGCGTGAAGGCGGCAAGATCCATCACTTTCAGCTCTTTATCCAGCACTTCGCTGTAGGACAGCTGATCGTACATGGTCGCAGACGGATCTTTTGCCGGATCGGCGGTAAACACGCCATCCACTTTGGTCGCTTTCAGCACCACATCGGCTTCGATCTCGATACCGCGCAGGCAGGCTGCGGAATCGGTGGTAAAGAACGGGTTACCCGTACCGGCGGAGAGGATCACCACGCGGTTGTTGCGCAGCAGGCTGATAGCTTCTGCCCAGCTGTAGTTATCGCATACGCCATTCAGCGGAATAGCGGACATCAGGCGAGCGTTCACATAGGCACGATGAAGCGCATCACGCATTGCCAGGCCATTCATGACGGTTGCCAGCATCCCCATGTGGTCGCCCACAACGCGGTTCATCCCCGCTTTCGCCAGACCAGCACCACGGAAAAGGTTGCCACCGCCAATGACCACGCCAACCTGAATGCCCAGTTCGACAAGTTCTTTGATTTCCTGTGCCATGCGGTCAAGGATGCTTGCGTCAATACCGAAGCCTTCCGTTCCCTGCAGCGCTTCGCCACTCAGCTTAAGCAGAATGCGTTTGTACACGGGTTTTGCAT
This sequence comes from Enterobacter cancerogenus, assembly GCF_019047785.1. Taxonomy (NCBI): domain Bacteria; kingdom Pseudomonadati; phylum Pseudomonadota; class Gammaproteobacteria; order Enterobacterales; family Enterobacteriaceae; genus Enterobacter; species Enterobacter cancerogenus. Next base: position 1,760,908 of record NZ_CP077290.1, read on the forward strand.
TGGTAGCCATGTTTCTTTCCTGAGACTGTCAACGATTAAGATGGGGGTTAATTCTGGCGACATGTTATGTCGCAAACCAGCACAGCGGTAGTAGAGCCTGTCTGATTTTGTATGACGGGTGACAAAAAGAAGCCGCCCTCAGGCGGCTCCTTTTCAATCATTAAGACTGCTTGGACATTGCAGCAACTTCTGCTGCGAAGTCAGTCTCAACTTTCTCGATGCCTTCGCCCACTTCGAAGCGGATGAAGCCAGTTACGTCAGCGTTGTGCTCTTTCAGCAGCTGAGCAACAGACTTGCTTGGGTCCATTACGAAAGGCTGGCCAGTCAGAGAAACTTCGCCGGTGAATTTCTTCATGCGGCCTTCAACCATTTTCTCTGCGATTTCTTTTGGCTTACCAGACTGCATCGCGATGTCCAGCTGAACCTGGTACTCTTTCTCTACCACTTCAGCAGACACGTCTTCTGGCTTAACGAATTCTGGTTTGCTTGCAGCGATGTGCATTGCCAGCTGTTTAACCAGCTCTTCGTCAGCGCCTTTAGCCGCAACCAGAACACCGATACGTGCACCGTGCTGGTAAGAGCCCAGCACGTCGCCTTCCAGGGAAGATACGCGACGGATGTTGATGTTCTCACCGATTTTAGCAACCAGTGCAACACGCTCTTCTTCGAACTGTGCTTTCAGCACTTCAACGTCGGTGATTTTGCCCGCAACAGCTGCGTCCAGTACTTTGTTCGCAAATGCCTGGAAACCGCCATCTTTAGCAACGAAGTCAGTCTGGCAGTTAACTTCCAGAATGATGCCGTAAGTGCCGTCGATTTTGGTGATGATCACGCCGTCAGCAGCCACGTTGCCTGCTTTTTTAGCTGCTTTGATCGCACCGGATTTACGCATGTTTTCGATTGCCAGCTCGATGTCGCCGTTCGCTTCGGTCAGCGCTTTTTTGCAATCCATCATGCCTGCGCCAGTACGCTCACGCAGCTCTTTTACCAGGGATGCGGTAATTTCAGCCATTCTTAAATCCTCGGGAGATGTGAACTGCCCGGCCAGAAGCCAAACAGTATAAATTGAAAAAAGGGGCCGAGAATTGGCCCCTATTCATACACGGTACTAATAAGGGGTAAAACCTTATTATTCAGCTTCTACGAAGCTTTCTTCCGCCTGAGTAGCCAGATCCTGAGAACGGCCTTCACGAACGGTAGCAGCTACAGCGCCCAGGTACAGGCTGATAGCACGGATTGCATCGTCGTTACCCGGGATAACGAAGTCAACACCGTCCGGATCGGAGTTGGTATCAACGATAGCAAATACCGGGATACCCAGGTTGTTAGCTTCTTTGATTGCGATGTGCTCGTGGTCTGCATCGATAACGAACAGCGCGTCTGGCAGGCCGCCCATATCTTTGATACCGCCCAGGCTGTTTTCCAGCTTGTCCAGTTCACGAGTACGCATCAGCGCTTCTTTCTTGGTCAGCTTGTCGAAAGTACCGTCCTGAGACTGAGTTTCCAGATCTTTCAGGCGTTTGATTGACTGACGAACGGTTTTCCAGTTGGTCAGCATGCCGCCCAACCAGCGATGGTTCACGAAGAACTGATCGCAGCTGTTAGCAGCTTCTTTCACAGCTTCGCTTGCAGCGCGTTTAGTACCAACCATCAGAATCTTACCTTTACGGGAAGAGATCTTGCTCAGCTCAGCCAGGGCTTCGTTGAACATTGGTACAGTTTTCTCAAGGTTGATGATGTGAACTTTGTTACGTGCGCCGAAGATGAAAGGCTTCATTTTCGGGTTCCAGTAACGGGTCTGGTGACCAAAGTGAACACCAGCCTTGAGCATGTCGCGCATGGAAACAGTTGCCATGTTTAAAACCTCTATAGTAAAAGTTGGGGTTATGCCTCCACGTATCCCATATTACCGACCCCGAAGGGCACCCCGGAATATGTGCCGATACGTGTGTGTTGTTACACATAGTGAGATTATCGCTTCCGTCCAGACTGTGTATCTGAAATGGATCGGAAGTCCGGCGCGCTTTATACCACAAAACACGACCAGAAACCAACAGTTGTTGGCTGAGTGTGCTGTTAATGATTCTCAATTTGGCACGGGACGCGCCGGGCTGATACCATTGACCCTACTCAGACTAGTATTGTCGAAAAAATCGACACCGATGGACAGATTACATGGCTATCTCTATTAAGACCCCTGAAGAAATTGAAAAGATGCGCGTCGCCGGTCGTCTGGCCGCGGAAGTGCTTGAAATGATCGAGCCGTTCGTCAAACCGGGTGTGAGCACGGGCGAACTGGACCGTATCTGTAATGATTACATCGTGAATGAGCAGCATGCGGTCTCCGCCTGCCTCGGCTACCACGGTTTCCCGAAATCCGTCTGCATCTCTATTAATGAAGTGGTGTGCCACGGTATCCCGGATGACGAAAAACTGCTGAAAGATGGCGACATCGTCAACATCGACGTGACCGTCATTAAAGACGAATACCACGGCGATACCTCGAAGATGTTTATCGTCGGCAAGCCAACCATTCTTGGCGAGCGTCTGTGCAAAGTGACGCAAGAGAGCCTCTACCTGGCGCTGAAGATGGTCAAGCCGGGCATTCGCCTGCGCACGCTTGGCGCGGCCATTCAGAAATTCGTTGAAGCGGAAGGTTTCTCTGTGGTTCGCGAATACTGTGGTCACGGCATTGGTCGCGTCTTCCACGAAGAGCCACAGGTGCTGCACTACGATGCGGATGACGGCGGCGTGGTACTGCAAAAAGGCATGACCTTCACCATTGAGCCGATGGTCAACTCAGGCGATTACCGCATCCGCACCATGAAAGACGGCTGGACGGTGAAAACCAAAGACAGAAGCTTGTCTGCACAGTACGAGCATACTATTGTAGTAACAGACAACGGCTGCGAAATTATGACGTTGCGCAAGGATGACACCATCCCGGCGATACTGACGAATATTGAGTGATAAAAAGCCGGCGATTGCCGGCTTTTTTAATGGCGATAGTTTTTTCTTATGGGTGGCGCACGATGAGTAATCTTTTACCCGAACAGTATGCTAACACAGCCCTTCCCACCCTCCCCGACCAGCCTGATAACCCGGGCGTCTGGCCGCCGCACGAACTGACCTGCGCCCACATCAAAGCCCACATGGAGGTGTTCCATCGCTGGCTGGGCAGCGCGTTCGACGCGGGTATTTCTGCCGAGCAGCTGATCGAAGCGCGCACCGAATTTATTGACCAGCTTCTGCAGCGCCTGTGGATCGACTATGGCTTCGGGCAGATTGGCGACCTGGCACTGGTTGCCGTGGGGGGCTATGGCCGCGGTGAACTGCATCCGCTTTCGGATATCGACTTACTGATCTTAAGCCGTAAAAGGCTGCCGGACGACCAGGCTCAAAAAGTGGGTGAACTGCTGACCCTGCTGTGGGACGTGAAGCTCGAAGTGGGCCACAGCGTACGCACGCTGGAAGAGTGTCTGCTCGAAGGACTATCGGACCTCACCGTCGCGACCAACCTGATTGAAACCCGCCTGCTGATTGGTGACGTTGCGCTGTTCCTTGAACTGCAAAAACACGTCTTCAGCGACGGCTTCTGGCCCTCGGAAAAATTCTTTGCGGCCAAGGTCGAGGAGCAGAATCAGCGCCACCAGCGCTACCACGGCACCAGCTACAATCTTGAGCCGGATGTCAAAAGCAGCCCTGGCGGCCTGCGCGATATCCATACGCTGCAGTGGGTCGCCCGCCGGCATTTTGGCGCCACCTCGATGGACGAGATGGTCGGTTTTGGCTTTTTGACCGAAGCCGAGCGCAACGAACTGAACGAGTGTCTGCACCTGCTCTGGCGCATCCGTTTTGCGCTCCATCTGGAACTCACCCGCTACGATAACCGCCTGCTGTTCGATCGTCAGCTCAGCGTCGCCCAGCGCCTGAACTATCGCGGTGAAGGCAACGAGCCGGTTGAGCAGATGATGAAGGATTTCTTCCGCGTCACCCGCCGCGTCAGCGAGCTGAACCAGATGCTGCTCCAGCTTTTCGACGAAGCGATCCTGGCGCTGACGGCTGACGAAAAGCCGCGCCCGATCGATGATGAATTCCAGCTGCGCGGCACGCTTATCGATCTGCGTGACGAAACGCTGTTTATGCGCGAACCGGAAGCGATCCTGCGCATGTTCTATACCATGGTTCGCAACAGCACGATTACCGGCATCTACTCCACGACCCTGCGCCACCTGCGCCATGCGCGTCGTCACCTGCGCCAGCCGCTGTGTTACATCCCGGAAGCACGCGCCCTGTTCCTGAGCATGCTGCGCCACCCGGGAGCCGTCAGCCGCGGCCTGCTGCCCATGCACCGTCACAGCGTGCTGTGGGCCTATATGCCGCAGTGGTCGCATATCGTCGGCCAGATGCAGTTCGATCTGTTCCACGCCTACACGGTGGATGAACACACCATCCGCGTGATGCTTAAGCTTGAGAGCTTTGCCCAGGAAGAGACACGCTCCCGCCATCCGCTGTGCGTCGAGCTGTGGCCGCGTCTGGCGCATCCGGAACTGATCCTCATCGCCGCGCTGTTCCACGACATCGCCAAAGGGCGCGGAGGCGATCACTCGGTGCTGGGCGCACAGGACATTCTCAAATTTGCCGAACTGCACGGGCTGAACTCCCGCGAGACGCAGCTCGTCGCCTGGCTGGTGCGTCATCATCTGCTGATGTCCGTTACCGCTCAGCGTCGTGACATTCAGGATCCTGAAGTTATTAAGCAGTTCGCCGAAGCGGTCCAGACGGAGAACAGGCTGCGCTATCTGGTGTGCCTGACCGTGGCTGATATCTGCGCCACCAACGAAACGCTGTGGAACAGCTGGAAGCAGAGCCTGCTGCGCGAGCTCTATTTCGCCACGGAAAAACAGCTGCGCCGCGGGATGCAAAACACGCCGGACATGCGCGAGCGCGTGCGCCATCATCAGGTTCAGGCGCTGGCGTTGCTGCGTATGGAAAATATTAACGAAGAGGCGCTGCATCAGATTTGGGCGCGCTGTCGCGCCAACTACTTTGTGCGCCACAGCCCAAACCAGCTCGCCTGGCATGCGCGGCATCTGCTTAAACATAATTTGTCAGAGCCGATGATCCTGCTCAGCCCGCAGGCAACGCGCGGCGGGACGGAGATCTTCATCTGGAGCCCTGACCGGCCCTATCTGTTTGCCGCCGTTTGCGCCGAACTGGACAGGCGAAACCTGAGCGTTCACGACGCACAGATTTTCACCACCCGCGACGGCATGGCGATGGATACCTTTATCGTACTGGAGCCGGACGGCAGCCCGCTGTCGTCGGACAGGCATGAAGCGATACGCTTTGGGCTGGAACAGGCGATCACCCAGCGCAGCTGGCAGCCGCCGCAGCCGCGCAGGCAACCAGCCAAACTGCGACCTTTTAACGTCGATACCGAGGTCAATTTCCTGCCGACCCATACCGACCGCAAATCGTTCCTCGAACTCATTGCGCTCGATCAGCCAGGGCTGCTCGCCCGGGTCGGCCAGGTTTTTGCCGATCTGGGAATTTCGCTTCATGGCGCCCGAATTACAACCATTGGCGAGCGAGTAGAAGATTTATTTATAATCGCCACCGCCGACCGGCGTGCCCTTAATAATGAGCTGCAACTTGAAGTACAACAACGGTTGACAGCGGCCCTCAATCCAAACGATAAAGGGTGACGTGTTTTTTAGTGAAATGGAAAGAGTAAACAATGCAGCAGTTACAGAACGTTATTGAGTCCGCCTTTGAGCGTCGCGCCGAGATCACTCCGGCAAATGTGGATACCGTTACCCGTGAAGCCGTAAACCAGGTGATTTCTCTGCTGGATTCCGGCGCACTGCGTGTCGCAGAGAAAATTGACGGTCAGTGGGTGACTCATCAATGGCTGAAGAAGGCCGTGCTGCTCTCTTTCCGTATCAACGATAACCAGGTTATCGACGGAGCAGAAAGCCGCTACTTCGACAAAGTACCCATGAAATTCGCGGACTACGACGAAGCGCGTTTCCAGAAAGAAGGTTTCCGCGTGGTGCCACCTGCGGCCGTGCGTCAGGGCGCGTTCATCGCACGCAATACCGTGCTGATGCCCTCCTACGTGAACATTGGTGCTTACGTTGACGAAGGCACCATGGTGGACACCTGGGCGACCGTGGGTTCTTGCGCGCAGATCGGTAAAAACGTTCACCTCTCCGGCGGCGTCGGCATCGGTGGCGTTCTGGAGCCGCTGCAGGCTAACCCAACCATCATCGAAGACAACTGCTTCATCGGCGCACGCTCTGAAGTGGTTGAAGGCGTGATCGTTGAAGAAGGCTCCGTGATCTCCATGGGCGTGTACATCGGTCAGAGCACCCGTATTTACGATCGTGAAACCGGCGAAGTGCATTATGGCCGCGTACCGGCTGGCTCCGTGGTGGTTTCCGGCAACCTGCCGTCAAAAGATGGCAAATACAGCCTGTACTGTGCGGTTATCGTGAAGAAAGTGGACGCGAAAACGCGCGGTAAAGTGGGCATCAACGAACTGCTGCGCACCATCGATTAATCCGTTCGACAATACGCCAGAAGTAAAAAACCCGCCTTCTGGCGGGTTTTGTTTTACCGGGCTTTCGCGATAACGACCGGCACGCTTTTATAGGCTGGCGTCAGGCTTTCCTTATCGACCGCCTCCAGCGACAGCAGGACATTCGCCTCCGGCAGATACGCCCCTATCGATCCGGCTGCCATGTTGTAGATCACCACCGTCAGTCCCCGCATTTCGCGCCCTTCTGCTGGCATACCCTCTTCATTTAGCGCCTGAACGTTGACGACATCGCCCTCCACCAGCCCGCGCGCCGTAGCTTCGACCTTGCTCAGGAAGACAACATCACGGCGACCGGTGATCCCGCGATACCTATCGTTCAGCCCGTAGATCGTGGTGTTGTACTGATCGTGGCTACGCAGCGTCGCCAGGATCAGCGTATCGTCAGGCCGATGCGGATGCTCAGCACAGACATGGCGCCCGACAACAAAGTTTGCTTTGCCATTCGGCGTGTGCCACTCCCGACGTGACGCTGGCGTGTCCATACGAAAACCGCCGGGCCGGGCAATACGCGCGTTGTAATCGGCAAACGCCGGGATAACGGCCTCAATGGCCTCGCGGATCAGCGCATAGTTCCCGCACATCGCCTCCCAGTTCACCGGGGAGTTCGGCAGCGTGGCGCGTGCCATTCCGGCGACGATAGCAGGCTCTGACTTTAACGCGCGCGAGGCTGGCTTTAATCCGCCGCATGAAGCATGGACCATCGACATAGAATCTTCGACGGTCACGGACTGGATGCCCGTCGCCTGCATATCACGCTCGGTTCTGCCCAGCGCAGGTAACAGGTAGTTATGCTTCGCCAGCAGCAGGTGCGAGCGGTTAAGCTTTGTGGCTATGTGGACCTGCATATCCAGCTTTTTCATTGCCGCAAAGGTGCGCTGTGGTTCCGGCATGGCCACCGCCAGGTTGCCGCCCATGCAGATAAGCGCTTTGGCATCGCCACGCTCGATCGCCCTGATACTCTCCACGCTGGAACGCCCGTGCTTACGCGAAACCTGAATGGAAAAATGCTCTTCCAGACGCTGCAGGAACGCTTCCGGCGCAGCTTCGTTGATCCCGACCGACCGGTCGCCCTGCACGTTAGAGTGACCACGCAGCGGGCAGATCCCCGCGCCGGGTTTACCTATGTTGCCCTTGAGCAGCAAAAGGTTTACGAGCTGCTGGACGTTTTCCGTGCCGTTTTTATGCTGGGTGATCCCAAGCCCGTAGCAGACGATCGTCGCGCGCGACTTGTTGTAGCTTTCCGCCAGGTCTTCCATCTGGCTGCGCGTCAGCCCGCTTGCCTGCTCCAGTTCAGCCCATTTGCACTGTCGCAAATCCTGATACAGCGCCGGATAGCCGTCGGTATGTTCTGCGATAAACGCATGGTCAAGGCAGGGCGACTGGTTAAGCAAGGCCCGGGCTTCATCCCTCTCAATGAGGGCTTTCATTATCCCTTTGAGCAGCGCCGCATCGCCCCCCATTTTGACCTGGTAATAACGATGGCTCAGCGTCGTTGCCTGCCCGGTAAGCATCTCTTTCGGACTTTGCGGGAAACTGAAACGCTCAAGCCCCCGCTCAGTCAGCGGATTAATCGAGATAATTTTGGCGCCGCGTTTAGCCACCTCCCGCAGGGTAGTCAGCATTCTCGGATGGTTGGTCCCGGGGTTGTGCCCGATGCAGATCACCAGATCGCAGTGCTCAAAGTCGTCCAGTTCCACCGTCCCTTTTCCCAGGCCAATCGAGCGCGTCAGGCCTGCGCTGGTGGGGCCGTGGCACATGTTGGAGCAATCCGGGAAGTTAGTGCTGCCGTATTCGCGCGCAAAAAGCTGGTACAGGAACGCCGCCTCGTTAGAGGTACGCCCGGAGGTATAAAACTCTACCTGTTCCGGGGAAGCGTAGCTGCGAAGGCGCTCGCCGATTTCCCGGAACGCCACGTCCCATTCCACCGCCTGCCAGCAGTCCGTCGCGGCGTCATACTTCATGGGATGGGTCAGACGCCCCACGTTTTCCAGCTCATAGTCGCTGTAATGCCAGAGGGCAGAAACCGGATGGCGGCTAAAAAACGCAGGCGAGGCTTTCTTGCTGGTGGTCTCCCAGGAAACGGCCTTCACACCGTTTTCACACAGCTCCATGGATGCCCGATGGCCTGGGTCAGGCCATGCGCACCCCGGACAATCAAAGCCCGAGACCTGGTTCATCTTAAACATGGCGATAATATCGCGGGCTACGGCACGCTGTGAAAACACCGACGCCGCGACGGCTTTTACCGCGCCCCAACCCCCTGCCGGGCCCTGATAGCCACCGATCCCCTGAACACCTTTTTTCATTGCGACTGCTTATTTACCGACAATTTCTGATGGCGGCTACGGTAGCAATTTCACTCTCATATTGATTTCCTCTTGACGAGGTAGCCAAAAACTACAATAAACGAGTTAGATTACTGTTCCCTCCCTGAGCGCAGGCAGGCGAATACTGAGTATGGATTTTCTAAGATGCGCCCGTTTCTGGCCTGCTCTATTACGTGCAGTCGGGAAGCAATCAGGATCGACTCCGCGAATTTTGAATCGGAGAGTGGCAAAAAGGGATTTTTTCGTTAATTATTCAAAGGTTATGTTGAGATAAAGGGTACCGCTATGTACGACAATCTGAAGAGTCTGGGCATTACCAATCCTGATGAAATTGATCGTTACAGCCTTCGCCAGGAAGCCAACAACGATATTTTGAAAATCTATTTTCACAAAGACAAAGGAGAGTTTTTCGCCAAAAGCGTGAAGTTTAAATACCCGCGCCAGCGTAAGACCGTTGTAGCCGACGGGATCGGCCAGGGGTACAAAGAAGTTCAGGAAATCAGCCCTAACCTGCGCTACGTGATCGATGAACTTGATCAGATCTGCCAGCGCGATCGTACTGAAGTCGATCTCAAACGTAAGATCCTGGATGACCTCCGTCATCTGGAAAGCGTTGTCACCCATAAGATCAGCGAGATTGAAGCGGATCTTGAGAAGCTTACGCGCAATAAGTAACGGTGCGGCCCGATGCCCTCACCCCGGCCCTCTCCCACAGGGAGAGGGTGAAAACCGCACACAGCATCATCTCTGCTCATCCAGCTGAAGCGCCACGTACAGCAGCAGCCTGTCGTCGAAATTCCCCAGATCCAACCCCGTCAGCTCCGAAATTCGATTAAGCCGATACTCCAGCGTATTACGATGAATAAACAGCGCTTTTGACGTCGCCAGGGGCTGCACGTTATGGCGGAACCACGCCTGCAACGTCCGGCGCAGCAGGCCGTTATTATCCATCGCTTTCAGACGCACCAGCGGGCGCGCCAGCTCGTTGGCCTGCCAGCCGCCGCGCAGGCTGTCGAGCAGCACCGGCAGCATCAGATCCTGATAGAAATAGCTCCGGCTCTCCGGCATACGCTGCTTCCCCACCATCATGGTGGTACGCGCGGTGCGCCACGACCGGGCAATGCTTCCCGGCCCGGTGAAGTAATTTCCCAACGCCACGCGAAAACGCAGCTGACCGTTCTCTTTCATGCGCGCAATCAGCTGATCCACGCGGCGGCGGTGGTCTTCCGCATCCCAGCGGCCAAACGCGTTCAGCGCGGGCTTCAGCACCACCATTTCGGTCAGGGAGACGATCGCCACCAGGTTATTGCGCTCCGGCGTCGCCAGGGCATTTTGCAGCTGTTGCAGCTCCGCCATCGCGCTGTCCACGCCAAGCTGGCCGCTGTCCACTTCAATAACCGCTACCACGCGCGGCTGATTAAGATCGATACCCAGCCGCTGTGCCCACTCGCTCAGCGCCGGGGTGTGCTCCTCCGCCTGAATCAGGTTCATGACCAGCTCTTCACGCAGGCGGCTGTCCTGCGCCAGCAGGTGCATCAGGCGAGACTGCTCCAGCATCATCTCGGCGGTCATGCACACCAGTTCGCCGTATTTACGCAGCGATTCAGGTTCGCCGGTCAGGCCGATCACGCCAACGATTTCGCCTTCAAGACGCAGCGGCAGGTTGATCCCCTGGCGCACGCCGTGCAGGTGTTTCGCCACCGCATCGTCGATATCCACCACGCGGCCCTGGGAGAGTACCAGCAGCGCTCCTTCGTGCAATTCACCAATCCGCTCACGGTCGCCGCTGCCAATAATGCGCCCGCGGGCATCCATTACGTTGATATTGGTATCAATGATGCGCATGGTGCGCGCCACGATATCCTGCGCCATTTTGGTATCGAGATGCCAGCCAGCCATGTAACCCTCCTGTGAGCAGAGCTCAAGCATAGGGGAGTACCGACAGCGCTGCATTGTGCAGATGCACAAACTCAGGGAGAGAAGTATGGACTTGTGGAAAGGGTCACAGAAAAGCGAAAAGCCCCTGCACGCAATGTGCAGGGGCTTGAGGGAATTACTGCATCAGCAGATAGATAGAGGTATCACCACGCTGAATATTCAGCGCCAGCACGGAAGGTTTGCTGTCGAGAATTTTGCGCAGTTCAGCAATGTTTTTCACCGGCTGCTGGTTAGCACCCATGATGACATCGCCTTTTTTCAGGCCGATACGGGCAGCCGGTGAATTCGCCTTCACGTTATTCACCACCACGCCTTTATCCTGGCCTTTGTTGCTCATCTCAGCCCCTTCGATACCGCTGAAGATGGTGCTGGAATCTACCTGATTCTGGCTGCTCTGCTGCAGCTCCAGGCTCACGTTAACCGGCTTGCCGTCACGCAGCAGGCCAAGGGTCACTTTGCTGCCGATAGGCATGGAACCCACTTCGGCGCGCAGAGCGGCAAAGCTGCTGATCGGCTTACCGTTCAGGGAAGTGATCACATCACCCGCTTTGATGCCTGCTTTCGCCGCAGACGAGTTCGCCATGACCTGGCTTACGAATGCGCCGCGCTGAGCGTCAACTTTCATGGCTTTCGCCAGTTCGGAGTTCAGTTCGGTGCCCATAATCCCCAGCTCACCGCGTTTCACCTGGCCATACTGCACCATCTGCGCGGTCAGGTTTTTCACCATATTGCTTGGGATAGCAAAGCCGATCCCGATGTTGCCGCCGTCCGGGGCGAGGATGGCGGTGTTGATACCAATCAGCTCGCCGTTCAGGTTCACCAGCGCACCGCCGGAGTTACCGCGGTTGATGGCCGCATCTGTCTGAATGAAGTTTTCGTAGTTTTCCGCGTTAAGGCCGCTACGGCCCAGCGCAGAAACGATACCGGAGGTCACGGTTTCACCCAGACCAAACGGGTTACCGATAGCGACCGTGTAGTCACCGACGCGCAGGGCATCAGAGTCAGCAAGCTTAATCGCCGTCAGGTTTTTCGGATCCTGAATCTGGATCAGCGCGATATCCGAACGCGGATCTTTGCCGACGACTTTGGCGTCGAACTTACGGCCATCGCTCAGCTGCACTTTGATGGTGCTGGCGTTATCAACAACGTGGTTGTTGGTCACGACATAGCCTTTCGCGGCGTCAATAATAACGCCCGAACCGAGCGCCATGAATTTCTGCTGCTGGCCGCCACCGCCCTGACCGTCATCCCCTGGGCCACCGCCCTGACAGAATGGGGAGCTCTGGAATGGCGAACCGTCCTGGCAGAACGGTGAGTTATCACCAAAGAACTGCTGGAAGTTACGCGGCATGCGCGGCGTATTGACGGTGGTGCTGCCCTCAACGTTGATACTCACCACCGATGGCATCACCTTCTCGAGCATCGGTGCCAGGCTTGGCATCTGCTGCGCGGTTGCTGCCGAAGACGCGGTCTCGGCTGCAGTAGCAGACAGAGGAGACAGCGCTAAACCTAAACTCAGAGCCAGTGCACTCATTGCTAACGTGGTTTTTTTCATGTTTCTCAATCTCAATTTACAGATAACGCAAAATTGCTGTGTAACTCAGATTCGTTTTATACCGCTTAGTTCCGGGATTAAGTTTATGGAAAAAGTAAAAATTTATTGGTCGTCTTTACAAAACTCCGGGCTTATTCAACCGCCATCAGCTTGCGGTATTCATCCCAGGCATACAAATCTGTCATGCCGCTGATATAGTCCTGAATAAGGCGGCAGCGATAATAATATTCCATCACCGGCCATTGAGCAGCGTTCCGGTCCAGTTTACTGATGGCTTCGACATAGGCCAGACGATGGCGGGTCGACAGTTTTTGATACAGCCGGGATTCAATCGGAATTCGCCGCACGCGCTCGTTTTCTACCAGCTCGCTAAATTCATCGACGGATAATTGCAGCAGGGGTTGATAAATGTCGAGCAAACCGCTGATCACCCGGTACCCCTGCAGCTCCAGTTGCTCCACGTCCGGGTGGCTGAAAACGTGGCGCACCGCGACATTTTTATAGAGCTCAAGCAGTTGGCTATAGCTGCTGTCATCTTCCAGCAACGCGTGATTAAATTCGCCGCTGTAGACCATCGGCAGGTTATCAATAAAACGCGAGGCGGCATACGGCACCAGTTTATTTAATGTATTGACCCGCAAATACATAAAGAACTGATCTTCCGTGCTGCGGCTCAGCGTATTCGCGCGCGATTTCTCCCAGGCATTTTCTACGACCTGCGCAAACAAAGACCCTTTTTCATGTTTACCCCAGGCGTCATAAAGATGCTGATAAAGTTCTTCGACGCTAAATATTCTTTTCTCTACGGCGTCTTCAAGGTCGGCCACACAATAGGAGATGTCGTCGGCAGCCTCCATAATCCACGTCAATGGAAAGCGCCCGTTCGGGGTCAATGACAACGCATTACGCAGCCGCGCTATATACTCTTCTTCGGATAAATAATACCCCGGTTTCTTCATCAGATAGCTGTGGGTGGCGGGCGTTTCCCCCATCCACCAGGCTGGCCGTGTATATTTAAGGATGCAGCCCACCTGCGCCCACGTCAGGTTCATGCGCATCAGGGTGTGCACCAGACGAATGCCCTGAGCATTCCCTTCGAAATGACACAGATCCTGACGCACCTTGCGCCGCAGATCGTTTAGCCCCTCTTCCCCTTCGCGAAGGCGTAAATCTCGCACCACGCAGCGGTCGTCGCTGAGCGGCTGGCTGCTCGCGTCCGTGGGGAAAAGTCGCTGTTTAAACCAGTCATTGATGGCCGCCTCGCCGAAATGACCAAACGGCGGATTGCCGATATCGTGCATCAGGCAGGCCATCTCGACGATGCTTTCGAAAGGCCCGGTCAGCTCGTCAAGGTGATAGGTCTCCAGCAGCCGCTGCTCTTTGAGGCGGCTCAGAATTTCTTTGGCGATGTAACGCCCCACCTGCTGAACTTCCATAGAGTGCGTCAGGCGCGTGCGCACCGCCGCGTTACGTTCCAGCGGGAACACCTGCGTTTTTTGCTGCAGACGGCGGATCGCCGGAGAGTTAATGATGCGCCCACGGTCGCTTTCGAAGATGCGCAAAATCTCATGTTCGCTCTTTTCGCCCTGCGGCGAACGGAAACGACGGTGCCAGTTAATTTTGGTTCGAAAATCGATTGGTGACATGTGCTCCCCCGCGTGAGAATGCGTTTCCTCTTAACCGCATGATAGACTATGCCCCTTAACAAGGCACATCGCGAGTAAATCTATGAAAATCGGCATTATTGGTGCAATGGAAGAAGAAGTTACGCTGCTGCGTGACAAAATCGAGAACCGTCAGACCCTTTCGCTGGGTGGCTGTGAGATCTATACCGGCCAGCTGAACGGCGTTGACGTTGCTCTGCTGAAATCAGGCATCGGTAAAGTGGCTGCGGCGCTGGGTGCAACGCTGCTGCTCGAACGCTGCAAACCGGACCTCATCATTAATACCGGTTCTGCGGGCGGTCTGGCGCCGACGCTGAAAGTGGGTGATATCGTCGTGTCTGACGAAGCGCGTTATCACGATGCGGACGTGACGGCCTTTGGCTACGAGTACGGCCAGCTTCCGGGCTGCCCGGCAGGCTTTAAAGCCGACGATAAACTGGTTGCCGCCGCGGAAAACTGCATTGCTGAGCTGAACCTCAACGCGGTTCGCGGGCTGATCGTCAGCGGTGATGCCTTTATCAACGGTTCTGTAGGCCTGGCGAAAATTCGCCATAACTTCCCGCAGGCCGTGGCCGTTGAGATGGAAGCCACCGCTATCGCCCACGTTTGCCATAACTTCAGCGTGCCGTTCGTGGTGGTTCGCGCCATCTCTGACGTGGCCGACCAGCAATCGCACCTGAGCTTCGACGAGTTCCTGGCCGTTGCGGCAAAACAGTCCACCGTGATGGTGGAAACCCTGGTGCAGAAACTGGCTCGTGGGTAAAGGGATCGTAAGGGCGCTGAGCGCCCTGCTTCTGCTCGCCCCGGCCTGGCTGTTCGCCGCGCCGCGCGTCATTACCCTCTCGCCGGCAAATACCGAACTGGCCTTCGCAGCCGGGATCGTCCCCGTCGGCGTCAGCAGCTTTTCAGACTACCCGGCGCAGGCCGCGGGCATCGAACAGGTCGCCACCTGGCAGGGAATGAATCTGGAGCGCATTGTGGCGCTAAAGCCGGATCTGGTGCTGGCCTGGCGCGGCGGCAATGCCGAACGTCAGGTTAACCAGCTTGCGTCGCTTGGGATCAAGGTGATGTGGGTAGATGCGGTGAGCGTCGAGCAAGTTGCCCAGGCGCTGCGCGCCCTCGCCCCTTTTAGCCCTACGCCGATAAAAGCCGAACAGGCTGCACAGCAGATGCTCAGCGACTATGCGGCGCTGAAAGCCAGATACGACACTCCCGCTAAAAAACGGGTCTTCCTGCAGTTTGGCAGCCAGCCGCTGTTCACCACCGGCAAAGGCTCCATTCAGAACCAGGTACTTGAACTCTGCGGTGGCGAAAATATCTTTGCCGCAAGCCGCGTGCCGTGGCCGCAGGTCAGTCGGGAACAGGTACTCGCCCGGCAGCCGCAGGCAATTGTGGTGGTCGGAAATGCGAGTGAGATTCCTAAAATAGAACAATTCTGGCAACGCCAGCTCAAAATTCCGGTAATCGCCCTAAACAGCGACTGGTTTGAACGCGCCAGCCCGCGTATTATCCTCGCCGCAAAACAACTCTGTGCCGCGCTGGCAGAGAGTCATTAACATCGTTACAGGCCCCCTTTCGAGGATTTCAGGATGCTCGTGTATTGGCTGGATATACTTGGCACAGCCGTTTTTGCTATCTCCGGCGTGTTACTCGCCGGGAAACTGCGCATGGATCCGTTTGGCGTGTTAGTCCTGGGCGTGGTCACAGCGGTTGGCGGTGGGACGATCCGCGACATGGCACTGGCCAACGGTCCGGTATTCTGGGTCAAAGACCCAACCGATATGGTGGTGGCGATGGTCACCTGTCTGTTAACCATTGTCCTGGTGCGACAGCCCCGCAGGCTACCCAAATGGGTGCTTCCGGTGCTGGATGCCGTCGGCCTGGCCGTGTTTGTGGGTATCGGCGTAAACAAAGCATTCCTTGCCGGAACCGGCCCGATGGTGGCGATCTGTATGGGGGTGTTAACCGGCGTAGGCGGCGGCATCATTCGCGATATTCTGGCGCGTGAAGTCCCGATGATCCTGCGAACGGAAATCTACGCGACGGCCTGTATTATCGGCGGGATCGTTCATGCGACGGCGTATTACACCTTTGCCGTTCCGCTGGAGAATGCGGCGATGCTGGGGATGGTGGTGACGCTGGTGATACGTTTAGCGGCGATACGCTGGCACCTGAAACTGCCGACGTTTGCGCTGGATGAAAATGCCAGATAACTGTCGTTGATAAGCCCGGTGGCGCTACGCTAACCGGGCCTGTATGTGCATTCAGCTTTAGATGCTGAACGAAGAACCACACCCACAGGTGCTAGTCGCATTTGGGTTGGTCACCACAAAACGCGAACCTTCCAGTCCTTCGGTGTAGTCAACCGCACCGCCCACCAGATATTGCAGGCTCATCGGGTCAACCACCAGCGCGACGCCCTGCTTCTCGATAGTCATATCACCATCGTTCACCTGGTCGTCAAAGGTAAAACCGTACTGGAAGCCGCTACAGCCGCCGCCCGTAATATAGACACGCAGTTTCAGATCCGGATTGTCTTCGTCGGCAATCAGGGTTTTCACTTTGTTGGCTGCTGCTTCGGTAAATTGCAGCGGCAGCGCTACGTCATCACTCATCTTATGCTCCCATGAATACTGCTTACTGCGATTGGGTAAAAATCACCCAATTCTTTTGTTCATTATCTAATACCCTGGTAATTCATTCAAGTATTCTGCGTCGAGGCCTGTTCAGCCTCCTGTTTCGCCAGGGTACGGGCAAGAATGGTGGAGTATAGCGGTTTTCCACCGAGGAATTGGGCTAATAGTGTCGCGCCGAGGCAGGTAATGATCATTGGCAAAATGAGCTGATAATTGTCGGTCATCTCAAGAACCAGCACGATCCCGGTCAACGGGGCGCGAAGCGAGGCCGCCAGCAGCGCCCCCATTCCCGCCACCGCAAAGGTCCCTGCCTCGAGATGATACGCCGGAAAACCCGAGGCCGCCGCCATGCCAAACGCGGTACCCAGCAGCGTGCCAAGCGCCAGCATGGGGGCGAAAATGCCGCCTGGCGCGCCGGAGGAAAAGCACAGCACCGTGGTAATAACGCGTGAAATAAACATAAACAACAGCAGCCCAACGCTGAAATTTCCCGCCACCGCGATGGGGATCAGCCCGAACCCGCCGCCAACCGCATTCGGCTCGATAAACCCAAGGATGCCGCAGGCCCCACCCAGCAGTCCGCCTACCAGCACCCATTTGGTCGTATTGCCGCCGTGAATGCGCTGGAACATATCCTGCGCGCGCAAAATAAGCGTGTTGAAAAGCGGGCCGACGACGCCAAAAATCATCCCGAGCACCAGGTAAAGCCACAGAGTATTGACCGGCGCATTGGTCAACTTACCGACTTCAATGACGGCTCCTTCGCCATTGAAAATCCGAAAGACAATGCTCGACATGATTACGCCGGTGAACACCGCTTTAATCGAAATCAGGTTATAGCGAAACTGGGCGCGCATCTCCTCAATAATAAACAGGATGCCCGCCAGCGGCGCATTAAACGCCGCGGAAAGCCCCGCCGCCGCACCGGTTGCCAGAAGCGTATGACGCGCCTCGGCGCTGCGCATGCGGAACAGATCGCCGATCATGCGCCCGACGTTACCCCCGAGCTGCACCGTCGGCCCTTCCCTGCCGAGAACCATGCCCGCCCCGAGCGTGCCCATGCCGCCGATGAATTTTACCGGGATCACGCGCCACCAGCGCACCGGGCGCATCTCTTCGAGCGCCCCCTCAATTTCCGGGATACCGGATCCGCCCGCCTCCGGCGCGAATTTGCGCACCAGAAAATACCCCACCATCGCCAGCAGTGCCGACAGGCCAAACGCCCATACCCAGACCAGCCACTCGCGATCCGCATACCCGGCGATGGTGCCGATACGCCAGTTGAGGACGCTATTGACCGCCCTTTCGAACGCCACGCCCAGCAGCCCCGCAACGGTGCCTACCACGGCGGCGGCCAGCAAAATAGCCAGCGGAGTCTTATCGCGGTTAAGCAATCGACGAATGCTGATGCGTCGCTGCGCACGCGTAAACTGTTGTTCTTCAAAAGAAGGAGAGTCTGATTTCATGTCCGGTTCTTTTATCGTCATACAAATTGCCGCAAGGATTTTACCAGAGACTGCGCCATCGTCCTCTGAATAATCCTTAACAATTGTTTAGGCGTTATTAGGGCAAACATTTCATAACCCTCCGCGGATCACTTAGAATAGTGTGCTTAATCATTTTATACGAACCAGGAACCACGCCATGAGCAAGTCAGAAAACCTCTACAGTGCAGCCCGCGAGCTTATTCCAGGCGGCGTGAACTCGCCGGTTCGCGCCTTTACCGGCGTAGGTGGAACGCCGCTGTTTATTGAACGCGCTGACGGCGCGTACCTGTTTGATGTCGATGGCAAAGCCTATATCGATTATGTCGGTTCCTGGGGTCCGATGGTGCTGGGGCATAACCACCCGGCTATCCGCAACGCGGTGATTGAAGCGGCCCAGCGCGGTCTGAGCTTCGGCGCGCCGACCGAGATGGAAGTCAAAATGGCGGCGCTGGTGACCGAACTGGTGCCGACGATGGACATGGTGCGCATGGTGAACTCGGGCACCGAAGCGACCATGAGCGCGATCCGTCTGGCGCGCGGGTTTACCGGCCGAGACAAGATCATCAAATTTGAAGGCTGCTACCACGGCCACGCGGACTGCCTGCTGGTGAAAGCCGGCTCCGGCGCGCTGACCCTCGGCCAGCCAAACTCTCCGGGCGTGCCTGCGGACTTCGCTAAGCACACCCTGACCTGCACCTATAACGATCTCAACACCGTTCGCGAAGCGTTCGAGCAGTATCCACAGGAGATCGCCTGCATTATCGTTGAGCCGGTCGCGGGCAACATGAACTGTATTCCGCCTCAGCCCGAGTTCCTGCCGGGCCTGCGCGCCCTGTGCGACGAATTTGGCGCGCTGCTGATTATCGATGAAGTGATGACCGGCTTCCGCGTGGCGCTGGCGGGCGCGCAGTCTTACTACGACGTCATCCCGGATCTGACCTGCCTTGGCAAAATCATCGGCGGCGGTATGCCGGTAGGTGCGTTTGGCGGGCGCAAAGAGGTAATGGAAGCGCTCGCGCCAACCGGCCCGGTGTACCAGGCGGGAACGCTCTCCGGTAACCCGATAGCCATGGCGGCGGGCTTTGCCTGTCTGACCGAGGTCGCGCAGCCGGGTATTCATAACACCCTTACCGACCTGACCACCCAGCTTGCCGACGGCCTGCTGGAGGCGGCTGAAGAAGCGGGTATTCCGCTGGTGGTGAACCACGTTGGCGGCATGTTCGGGATCTTCTTCACCGAGGCGAAAACCGTGACCTGCTATCAGGACGTGGTGAAGTGCGACGTGGAACGCTTCAAGCGCTTCTTCCACCTGATGCTGGAAGAAGGCGTGTATCTGGCACCGTCAGCGTTTGAGGCGGGCTTTATGTCCGTGGCGCACAGCAAAGAGGATATCAATAAGACCATCGACGCAGCGCGTAAGGTGTTTGCGAAGCTGTAATGCCTAAGGGTTAAAGCCGCTCGATCCACTCCCTCTCCTCTTAGGGGAGAGGGTTGGGGTGAGG
This sequence comes from Enterobacter cancerogenus, assembly GCF_019047785.1. Classification (NCBI taxonomy): domain Bacteria; kingdom Pseudomonadati; phylum Pseudomonadota; class Gammaproteobacteria; order Enterobacterales; family Enterobacteriaceae; genus Enterobacter; species Enterobacter cancerogenus. The sequence continues at coordinate 1,780,621 of NZ_CP077290.1, forward strand.
GGGAGTATGCGGGTGTGATGCTTGACCAGTGTGCGGCCTGATGCCCTCACCCCGGCCCTCTCCCACAGGGAGAGGGAGAATTCAGGTCTACACCCTTTCCCTGTTAATCCTACCGACTCTGCTTTCTCAGCAGATAAATAAAGTACGGCGCACCGATAAAGGTCGACAGCAGCCCGGCTGGGATCTGATACGGGAACAGCACCATTCTTCCGCACCAGTCAGCAAAGACCAGCATCACGCCGCCCGTCAGGGCAGACATGACGATGTGCGGCATCGTCCGACGGAACCCCATCATTCTGGCGATATGCGGCGCCATTAACCCCACAAAGCTCAGCGGGCCGATGGTCATGGTCGCCGTGGCCGTCAGACATGCCGCCAGCAGCAGCAGCCCCACCCGCGTTGGCGTCAGCGCCATCCCCACCGCACGCGCGGTTTCACCGCCAAGCGGCAGGATAGTCATCCAGCGTCGACACAGCGGCACAATGGCCAACAGCACGATCATCACGATCCCGGTGTGAATCACCTGGCTGCCGGTGGCACCATAGGTAGAGCCGGCGATCCAGGTCAGGATCTGCGCCATACGCGGATCGCCGCTGGCCTGTAACATCATCAGCAGCATCGTAAACGCCGTACTGAGCGCCATCCCGGCCAGCAGCATACGGTGCGGGGAGAAGCCGCCGCGACCGGAGGCAATCAAAATGATCAGCAGCGTCACCGCCGCGCCGATACTCCCGGCAGGCATCAGCCAGCCAAAGGCATCTCCCGGCACGAGGAACAGCATTAGCACCACACCGAACGCAGCGCCGGAGCTGATCCCCAGCACTTCCGGGCTGGCCATCGGGTTACCGGTCAGACGCTGAATAATACAGCCCGCAACCGCCAGCATCACACCCGCAATCAGCGCGGAGAAGATCCGCGGCCAGCGCCACTGCAGCAGTTCGTGAAGCAGGTCGCCCGTCGCCCAGTGCCAGCCTGTCGCATCACGTCCCAGAGAAAGCGCCGCGAAGGCGGCGATAATCAGCACCGCCAGCCCGGCCAGGCTAAACCACAGCAACGACTGCCGCTCTGCATGTATTTTATCCCCGGCATCCATGGCCGGTGCGCTGATGCTGCGCAGACGTGGCAGCAGCCACAGCAGCAGCGGCGCGCCGATCAGCGCCGTCACCGAACCGGTCGAGACTTCCATCCACACGCGCGCCAGCCAGAGGATAAGCTGATCGGAAAGCCAGAGGATCAGCGCTCCGATGAGCGGGGCCAGCATCAGGCGCGCCAGCAGACGGCGCGCACCGAGCATTTTCGCCAGCAGCGGCGCAAATAGCCCGATAAAGCCGATGATACCCACCGCGTTTACCAGCAGCGCACTGAGCACAATCGCCAGGGTCAGCGCGGCCAGACGCGCCAGCGACAGCGCCAGCCCGAGATTACGCGCGACGCCATCATCCAGCCCCATCAGCGTCAGCGGACGTAACAGCAGCAGCGTCAACACCACGCCGCCGATCAGCTGCGGCCACAGACGCTGCACCACGCTCCAGTCGGTTTGCGTGAGCGTGCCGGTACTCCACAGGAACATGCTTTGCAGCTGATCGTGATGGAACAGCACCAGCAACTGGTTAATCGCCCCGCAGTAGAGGCTCACTACCAGACCGGCCAGAATCAAGGTGACCGGCGAGAGACGTTTACCCCAGGCGACGCCGAACACCAGCGCGCCGACCACACATGCTCCGGTAAGCGCGGCAAACTGCGTGGTTAACGCCCCAGGCAGCGCCCAAAGCGTCGTGATGGTGATCCCAAGCTGCGCGCCCGTCGCGACGCCGAGCGTCGTCGGTTCTGCCAGCGGGTTACGCAGCACCTGCTGGAACAAGACGCCGACAAGCCCCAGCCCGGCCCCCACCAGCAGCGAAATCGCCAGGCGCGGCAGCAGGCTGTAGTGGAACAGCATCTGTTGAATGTTATCGATATCCGGCGCGGCGAGGGCTGCGCCCCACTGGCTGCGGGGCAAAGCCGTCGACAGATTGAACCCGGTCAACGCCAGCGCCGCGATAAAAATCAGCGTCAGCAGCAGGGCCGGAAAACGTGCAATACGTGAACTCATGCTTTGCCTCCCAGCGCCGTGTCCAGCACGCGGGCGAAATGCATGGCCGACAGCGTTGCACCGTAGAACCACACCGCTGGCGCACGCAGGAAACGCTGGGCGCGCACAAACGGCATCGCCTGCCACAGCGGGGTAGCCATCAGGGTTTGCATCTCGCGCTCGTTGCCGTGGTCGAAGCACAGAACGTCAACATCACGAAACGCCGCCAGACGGTCGATACCCACGGTGGTGCTGCCCCAGAAGGTCATCTCTCCTTCCCAGGCATTGCGGATCCCAAAGCTGTCGAGCACTTCCTGGAACAGGCAGTTTTTACCAAAGACCAGCATATGGCGGGCGTCCAGCAGCGTGACCATCAGCAAAGGCCGATCGCCACGGTGGGCAAAGCGCGGTTTGAGGGAGTCAATCAGGGCATCGAATGCGTCAAGATGGCGTTTCGCCGCCGCTTCGCGGTTCAGGAACTGCGCCATCTCGTTAATGGAATTTTTCGCCATTGTCAGCGGTTTTTTCCCGTCGCTAAAGGAAAAACCCCGGCCAGGCGCGATACGCGCCAGCGTCTCTTCCGACGGCCCATATCCCGCTGACCAGAACAGATATGATGGTTTCATCTGCGTGAGCAGTTCAAGATTCGGTTCGGTGCGCAGACCGATGTCGATCACCGAATCGGGTAATTTTGGCTCGTTCACCCACAGGGTATAGTTCGGAATATCGGCCACACCGTAGGGCGTGATGCCCAGCGCCAGCATCAGCTCGACAGGCAGCCACTCCAGGGCAACGATGCGGTGCGGATCGATCGCAGCCGCCTGAGCCCTGTTCATGTTGAACAGCAGGGGTGAGAGCACCATCGCCGTTAACAGACGGCGGCGGCTAAGTGAGATGGGATCCTGCATCAGTAGACGAAGCTCACCGGTGCGGCCCCGGCAGGGTGAGGCAAAATACCCATTGGAATACCGTAAATGTGCTCCAGCGTGTCGCTGCGCATCAGTTCAGAAGGGGTGCCCTGGGCAATCATCTCTCCGCCACGCAGCGCCACCAGATAATCGCAGTAGCGCGCGGCCATATTAATATCATGCAGCACCGCGATCACCGTCAGGCCACGCTGCTGGCTTAAGCGATGCACCAGCGCAAGAACGTCAACCTGGTGGGCGATATCCAGCGCCGAGGTCGGTTCATCAAGCAGCAGGCAACGGCTGTCCTGCGCCACCAGCATCGCAATCCACGCCCGCTGGCGTTCGCCGCCGGACAGGCTATCCACCAGACGGTGCGCCAGCGGCTTTAAGCCTACCAGCGCAATCGCCTCGTCCACTTTCTCTCTGTCGGCGACACCAAAACGACCGAGCGCACCGTGCCACGGATAACGCCCAATCGCCACCAGCTCGCGCACCGTCATCCCTTCTGCCTGCGGTAACTGCTGCGGCAGATACGCCACCTTGCGGGCAAAGGCTTTACTGCTCCAGCTCTCCAGCGGTTGACCGTCCAGCAGGATCTCGCCTTCCGACGGCGGCTGATGACGCCCCAGCATTTTGAGCAACGTTGATTTGCCTGAGCCGTTATGACCAATCAGGCCCGTCACTTTTCCGGCAGGGAACGTCAAAGAGAGCGGATGCAGCAGCGTGCGCCCGGGTACGCGAAAGGAGAGGTTGTTGAGAGCAAAGGTGGTGTCGGAGCGCGTTTTATTGTCCTGCATGTCAGCCAACTTTAATAAAAAGGGCACGGAAAACCGTGCCCGAAGAGAGATTAGAAGCGGAAGGTCGCAGTCGCGACAACCTGACGTTCAGCACCCCAGAAGCAACCGTAGGTGTTGAAGCAGCTGGCAACGTATTCACGATCGAACAGGTTGTTCACGTGTAGCGCCACGTTGGAACCCGCCAGGCCAACACGGGCCAGATCGTAACGGACCAGCGCATCCACCACGGTGTAGCTGCCCACGGTGAAGCTGTTCGCCGGGTCACCTTTGCTGGAGCCGGTGTAACGTACGCCTGTTCCCAGGGTCAGGCCGGACAGCGCGCCGTCAAACAGGGTGTAATCGCCCCATACTGACGCCATGTGTTTTGGCACCTGAGCCGGCGTGTTGCCTTTATAATTGGTGTCGGTGGTGTATTCAGCGTCGGTGTAGGTGTAAGAACCGACAACGTTCACGCTGGCAGACAACGCCGCTTTCGCTTCAAGCTCGACGCCGCGAGCACGGATCTCGCCGCCTTCTACGGAGAAAATGCCCCCCGCCGGATCGGCCATCAGGTTGTTAGATTTGGTAAGCTGGTACAGCGCACCGGTCACGACGACAGGACGATCGCTTGGCACATATTTCAAGCCCGCTTCGTACTGTTTGCCTTTAGACGGTGCAAAGATCTTACCGCCCTCACCTGCCTGAGAAGAAGGTTCAAAGGATTCGCTGTAGCTGAAGTAAGGCGTTACCCCGTTATCGAACAGGTAGTTAACACCGCCACGCCAGGTAAACTCTTTGTCATTACGGGAATCCGTTGTGCCGGCAACGCGATTAAGGGAATCCTGTTTCGCCCAGTCATAACGTCCGCCCAGCGTCACCAGAACTTTATCCCACTCGATCTGATCCTGTGCGTATACCCCGGTCTGCTTCTGCTTGTTCAGCACCTGATAAGCCCCGGATGGGCCAGGGTGCGAACCGAAATCAAAGTCGCCGCGATCCAGGTTGTAGATATCTGAAGGCGTAACGGAGCCGGCATAGCCGAACCAGGAGTCGATATCATTTCGCATACGCATGAAATCAACGCCGGTCAGCAAGGTATGATCGACAGCACCCGTCGCGAACTTGCTTTGCAGTTGGGTATCGACAGAGAAGTTTTCCAGCTTCTCATTATCAATGACGTACTGACGCGTCAGCGTATGACCCCACTGGGACTGTGGAACGCTCGCACACGGGCTGGTTGCCGGATTGCTTGAATAGAGCGGATCGGAGCACATACCGTAGCCATACACGCTGTTCTGCGAGGTTTTATTCTGCGCATAACGCAGGTTCTGACGCACGGTAAAGGTATCGTTGAAGGCGTGATCGAAGCTATATCCCACCATTTTCTGGTTACGGGAATAGGTATTGTTCTTCGCACCTTCGTTGAAATTGGTCGGCAGACGGCTGCCGTTTGGCAGCGGATCAACCGTGCCCTCTTTTGGCAACCAGCCGTAGTAGCCCGTTTCCGGCTCGTTCTGGAAGTAAGAGAGGAAGGTGAAGGTGGTTTTATCGTCCGGACGCCAGGAGAACGCTGGCGCGATGGCGTAACGCTGCTCGCCTTTATCATCCTGCTGCGCATTGTTGGAGCGCGCCACGCCGGTCAGACGGTAAGAGTAAACGCCGTCGTCATCGATCGCATCGCTGAAGTCGAAGCCGGTCTGGAACAGGTTGTCGGTGCCCATTTTGAACTGGATCTCGCGCAGCTGCTCCGTGGTTGGGCGCTTGCTCACCATGTTCAGCAGGCCGCCAGGGCTGCTTTTTCCGTACAGAACGGAAACCGGACCGCGCATGATTTCTGCGCGTTCCAGCATATAAGGGTCGATCACCGCGTCGTTATAGAAGTTGCCCTGCATCTTCAGGCCGTCCAGATAGTTGTTCTGGCTTTGGCCGTCGGCAGCGAAACCACGGATGATCAGATAGTCATAGGTATTGGATGCACCACGCGTGCCCACCGCAACGCCCGGGGTATAGCTGAGGGCTTCTTTCACGGATTTAGGCTGATGCAGCGCCATCTCTTCTGCAGTGACCACTGAAATGGACTGCGGAACTTTTTGAATAGGGGTATCCGTTTTGGTCCCGGTAGCGGATTGTCTTGCGGCAATCGTCGCAGCAGGGCCCCAGGCACTTTCCTGTGCAGCCGGCGCGGCAGTAACGGTGATGGTGTCTTCTTTTTTCGGGGTTTCCGCCGCCTGTGCATATGCAGACATGCCGGTAACCGCTGTGGCGACAACAACTGCGATTTTACGCAGCGTCGTATTAATTGGCTGAGCAGTATTGGAAAGCGCCATGATGGTTCTCTGATGAAAGAGTGAATGATAACGTAAACGAGAATTATTATTATGACCGCAGAATAATATGCGAAACGCTGGCGGCATAGCAAGCAGTAAGCGGCCCTACGAGAATTAAGGGTTTAAGAAATAACCAGATGAAAAGAGAGGGTTAATGAGGTTAGAAAATTGATCGCACTTAACCCGCTGGCGCGGGTGTGGTGCATTTATCGGTAGAACACATCAAATGTGGCTACGGCATCGACTTTGCCAGGTCTCACGTCCCCCGTTTTGATGTACCGCGCCTTCAGTGGAATATCCACGGCCTCTTTATCGCCCGTGCTGGTGGTGGCGGTGTAGGCCTGGTCGAACGTCAGCAGTGTATTGTTCTTATCCAGAATCTGGATACCTATCCCCGAGGCGGCCTGGGCGCTATCAGCAATGTTCAGGGTGTGACCATTGGTTACCCCGGTGGAGCCGCTACTGGTGAATCGGAAGTCCACACGGGTATCCGCCGAGCACTCGGTCAGGGAGATTTTGAAACGCTCATCAGTGAGAATATCGGAATAGTTATTATCAAAATCCCCGGCATTCACCGTTTTCAGTGGGACATAGATATTTTTATCCACCAGATTGCAGGTATGCGATGCCGTTACGATTTGCACACTGCCGGGGGAGATCAGCAGCTGTGCTACCACGTCCTTTCCCCACCTCTCTTCAGCTGTCAGCCTGGACGTATCCAGATACCCCTCTTTCACCTCTCCCGTGACCACCAGCTGAAGCGCGCCATGGAAGGTGGTCTTAATGATGCTCCATCCGCTGCCGCCGTAACTGACAAAATGCATCGGCGTGATAATGTCTGAAGAGGTAAAGGTCGCGGTGCTGTCCTGGGCTTGCGCCATACGGATGCCGATACCCGGAACGTTAGTCTGATAAACGCCCTCCATAACCCCGTTGCGCGCATCGCTGTCGGTTAACGCAACGTAGCCTTTGTATTTATTGCCGGTGCTCTGGCACTCCATCTCAACCCGACCGCTCTCAATACTGTCTTCATAGATAATGGAGCCCACCGGTAAATCGGGGTCCACTCGGATAATGGCCGGAAGTTGAAAATTGAGTACCCCATTCTCCAGTTGGTTGCCGACACAGGTTGTGTTGGCATACGCAGGCGACAACGCCCCCGCAGCAGCCAGCAACCCTATGCTCATCAGCGCACGCCTGAGTGATAAATCATTACCCATCGTTCCCCACCTAACGGCAATGCACCGTTGATTTTAAAATGTTTGCCGCGCGCTCAGCAGGCACGGTCAACGTCCCTTTGCACTGCTGTCCGGCGTCCTCACCCCACTGCACGCTTAACGCGACAGTCCCCTGCAGGCCGGTTAGCCAGACTTCCCCGTCATCACCGACAATCGCGGAGGTGTTATCCAGCGTGACGATGGCCCCAAACGGCACGGGTTTACCGAGATAAATCAGCTTGACCAGCGCGCGCTGGCCTGCACGCGCATCAAAATTCGCCATCATGGCCGCCCCTTTGGTTGGCACCACATCCTGTGTCGCGAGCTCGATATCCAGATCGTCACGATCCTCTGTGTTTACGGTGATGCCATTATGGCGATAGGCCGTCAGCGTCGGGACAATCGCATTGCCAAAAGCGTCGGTATAAATCCCGCGCCCGTTCTGGACTTTCACGTTGCTGCCGTCTTTGATATGGACGATGGCAAAGGCGTCGCGCACAGACTGCCCGAGCGTCACCCCGTGCTCATGGGCTACCAGCGAGCCTTTCGCGTTGTAATTCCACTGCCTGTTGCTGCCGCCGTAGCTGTAACCCAGCCCGACCTCGCCAGCCGATCCTCTGTAACGCCCTGAAAGACTGGCGCCGTATCCGACATTGTTGCTGGTATAGCTCTGCTGAAGGTTGTAGCTGAGCTTATTATCCTCCAGCGCCGTTCCGCCAATACCCGCCTGATGAGAGGTATACCCGCCGCTGGCGGTCGTCATGCTGTAGCTTGCCCATGAATTTGGCAGCCAGCGTGAGAAAGGGATGTTGACCATCAGCGCCAGCTGCCTGTCGTTGTCGGCATCCGGGGTGCGGGTCAGGTTGTAGCTGACAGACCAGGTTATATCGCGCCAGCTTGAGCTAAACCCGGCGCTCACGCTGCGTTCGCTGCCGCTCATATCCCAGTAGTTCTGCTGATAAGCGTTAACATAGGTGGAGCCCCAGTCCCCCAGTCGCTGAGAGAGGTTAACCTGCATACGGCTGCGACGGTTATTTACCCGTCGATAGGTGTAGATCCCGTCGTCAATGTTGCTGTCGCGTTGGTCGATAGCCTCCTGAAAGGTATAAAACCCGGCGGTGGAATAGCGATAGCTCGCCAGCGTGACCGTGGTGTCCGTATCAGGAATGTCTTTCGAATACTGCGCGCGCCATGACAAGCCGCTGGCGGGATCGCGGCCATCGTCAAACAGGGTGTGGGCGGCGGTCACGTCAACCGATGCCGAGCCGAAGCGCCCCAAATCCGCGCCGACGCCGGCCAGAAACGCATGATAAAGGGATGCTCCCAGCGCACCGGAGTAGATCGTCACGCCGTAAGGCAGGCCATAAATCGCCGTTCCTTGCGCAAAAGCAGGTTCTTCCTCCCCTTCATTACCGCGAAACGTTCCTGCTGCGAGGGAATATTTAAACGCACCTTCCCGCTGAAGAATGGGTACCGAGGCGCTGGCCTGAATAAAGCTGTGTTCACTGCCATCCGCTTCTTCTACGGTCACTTCGAGATCGGCACCGGAGGTAACCTGACTTAAGTCATGAATTTCAAACGGACCGGGGGCGACGTTGGTCTGGTAGAGGGTATAGCCATTTTGCTTGATGGTGACCTTCGCATCGCTATTGGCAATACCGCGAACCACAGGCGCAAACCCCTGCTGACTGGTTGGCAACATGGAGATATCGGTTTCAAGCTTTACGCCCGTCATCTGAACGCTATCAAATAACTCGCCGCTGGTGGCAGTCTGGCCAATCTCCAGCTGGCTTCGTAAAGCTTTAATGTCGCGTTGCAGGCTGGTACTGATGGCGTCCCAGCCAGCGGTGTCGCTCCAGGTGCTGTTATTACGCAGTCGCCACGCGCCGAGGTTAATGCCCGAATCCAGACCCAGCCAGGTGGAGGTATTTTTACCGGAATCTGATTCCTGCTGCGAGCCACTGACCTGGTAGCTGGCCCAGGCAGCCGATGCTCCGTCGTCCCAGTATTTTGGGTTGATCGTCCCTGACGCCGTTTGGTCGCGATAAATCTGCGGGATCACCAGACTCAGGGTTTGATCGTCCTGATTAAAGTCGTACTGCGCCCCTTCAATGAAATGCGAGATATCCTCTACCCGGGCGCTATCAGCCAGATCTTTCATGTCCGACAGGGTATCTACCTTGAGGCCAAAATCACGCAGGTCTGCCTTGGTCAGTTCGGGCAGCAGCCTTTGCTTGTCGTCTGACAGTACAAAGGTCACGGTCCGTTTATCGATGATGTCCCGTCCCCACATAATGGTCACGGGGTAGCTTCCGGCCAGTAAGCTGTTATTCCCGATGAAATTTTTAAGTGTAGCGGTATTTTCCAGCGGAGTGTCCAGCTCAAGGATGCGCAGGTTGAATTCGTCGTCCGCATTTGCAGGCTGGAATAACGCCAGCATGGCTAACGCGACCCCCTTCAGAATCGGCCTGTAATTTGAGAACGAAGACATACGCTACCAACATGATGTGTTATAGGGCCTGCTGCTTCTGCGGCGTTTGTGCACCATGGTCGTTAATGGCTGTCCATGTAACGGCACCCTTTGCGCCTGCGGGCAAGGTGAAGGTCTGTTCGCTGTAAGGCGCAACCATCATCGCCACCGCGCCGGGGGTGGATTTGGTTTCAACAACGGGCACGGCTTTGCCCCCGACGGCCAGTTCGCCAAAGGAGACATAGAAAGGCGTAGGGTTTTTCGCAATAAGCTGCGTCCCCTGGCGGCGGAAAGCGATCTTTTCCCATGCCTGAAGCGCATCAGCTTCTTTTAACTGCGACGGCCGCCAGAACAGCTTAAGCCGCGTCTTCATGGCAAACTGCAATGTATTTTTATCTTTCAATTCTGGCGCAAGCGCCGAAACGGACTTAACGTTCGCCACAAAGAATGTTTCCCGGTCGTTGGGAAGCGCATTTTTATCGCCCGTATAAATAATATGTAAAAGCGTCTGGCGGTTTTCCTGCAATTTGTAAACCGGAGGGGTAACAACAAATGGCGCTTTGGTATCGTCTGGATTACTGACCCAACTCTGCACTAAATAACGCGTATGGGGATCTTTATTTTTTAACGCAATCTGCACTTCAGATTTATTCGATGGATAAATAACGCGGGTGCCACCTAATACAATACTGGCCTGTGCTGAACAGCAACCAATGACTATGCATCCGCATAATACTTTTAATAACGCTTTCATAATATTCAAATCCGAAAGGGGCAGCGATTTAACACTGCCCCGAAAAGAGTTAGCGATACATTACTTCAAATGTTGCGGAAGCCGAGTAGTGGCCTGCGGTTGGCACAGTATCACCGACCTGGATGACATTCGCGGTATAGTTAAAAACAGAGGCAGCCGTGCCCTCAGGGTCGTTCGTGACATCCGTTATGCCGTCAGGAACAGAACCGTTAAACAGCACATCGCTTTTACCACCGTTATTATTGGTGACGGTAATCCCTACATGGGTCGCATTACCGGCACCCGTCAGATCGTTTTGCAGACGTTTATACGCCGCATCCGTCGTGGTACCGCTAAATTTCAGGTTCAGTTTAGAGACCAGGGGATCACAGCCTGACACTGAAATTTTGAAATTTTTCGAGGTGCCCACTTTGCCATCTGAGCCATAGTCAGACGGATACGTGTCTGCAAAGGTAACGGTTGATACCGTTGAGTTGGAATCATCAACGTTAACGACACAGGTATCAGCAACAATTTTACCGGCGAAATTCACGGTACCGGAATCACTCGCCAACGCAGGCAGTGATGATACAGCCAAAATACTGGCCGCGAAAAAAGAGTACACAATTTTATTTTTCATCGAATATTCCTTATATGAGATAAAAAGATGATTCCATTCCTGACAAAACAAATGAGTAGAGACGAATGAAAGGTAAATATTCTGACCCACTCAATGAATAACATTTCAAACTGAACAAGATTAAATCAGAATCGCCTCAAGTGCGTCTACCGGGTAAAACCGCCTCCCTCACCCTATTCTTATTAACTCACTGATTTTTCTGAAAGAAAGCAATCGTTATTATTTCTAAAAGAAATATTCATTATTTTTAAATGAAGTGAGATCTTATCGAATAAAGTAAGCGGCTCTGTTACCAAAAAAAAAGCCGCTTCGTCAGGAAGCGGCTTTTTATCATGGGGAAAATCAGTTTCCGCCAAACATGTCCTTGATCCAGCCTGCGACGCCGTCGCTGTCTTTCTTCTCATTCTGCTGCTGCGGCTGTTGCTGCGGCTGTTGAGGTTGAGAAGACTGATCGAACGGGTTACCCGTCGGCTGTTCCGGCTGGCTCTGCTGGCACAGGGAATCCGGGTTCGTCGTCCAGACCGGCAGCATGCGCACGCCGCCGCCGCAGATGAAGTTACCCGCGTCATCCACGCCCATATCGACGATATCTTCCGGTGCCACCAGGTTCAGCGGGACCGGGGACTGATTGGCAAGATAACGCTGGTAAATCGACATCGCGCCGCTCGCACCATACAGTTTGGTCGGCTGGTTGTTATCGCGGCCTACCCAGGTGATCACCACTTCACGGCCATCGATACCGGCGAACCAGGTATCAACGTTGTTGTTGGTGGTCCCGGTTTTACCCGCCAGATGCAGGCCTGGATACTTCGCCCCCAGCTGACGCCCGGTGCCACGTTGTACAACCTGCTGCATGGTCCACAGGGTCATATAGGCCGCCTGGGCCGGAACCGCGCGTTCTGCCTGCGGGAAGCTCTGATACAGCACTGAACCATCTTCGGCAATGACCGAACGCAGGGCTGACAATGGCGCACGGTTACCGCCGCTGGCGATCGTCTGGAACGCCTGCGCGACTTCAATTGGCGTCAGGTTCAGCGCCCCGAGGATCATCGCCGGTACCGGATGCAGCTGATCTTTCGGCACGCCCAGCTTCTGCCAGGTATCGGTGATCGCCGGGAGACCCAGTGCCATACCGAGGTTAACCGTTGGCACGTTCATGGAGCGCGTCAGCGCATCCACCAGCATAACCTGGCCGCTGAACTGTCTGTCATCGTTCTGCGGGGACCATACCTGGCCGTTAGGCTGGCGCAGGGAAATTGGCGCATCGGCAATCCAGGTGTTCAGGCGGTACTGGTTCGGCTGGCTCAGCGCGGTGAGATAGGTCGCCGGTTTTGCCAGAGAACCAATCGAACGACGCGCCTGCATTGCACGGTTGTAGCCCGCGAACTGCGGCTCAGCACCGCCCACCATGGCGCGCACTTCACCGGTGTTACGGTCAACCACCACCATCGCCGTTTCAAGATCGCTCAGCTTGCGCTGTTTCTTCAGCACCGGAATGCCTTCAACGGCCGCCTTTTCTGCCGCATCCTGCGCGACGGAATCGAAGGTGGTGAAGATTTTCACACCGGAGAGATCTTTCACCTTGTCACCGAGCTTGCTCTGAAGCTCCTGACGCACCATCTGCATAAACGCAGGCTGCGGAGAGATCACCCCACCACGCGGCTGCACGCCCAGCGGACGCGCGCTCAGCATGTCGTAAAGCTCCTGGTCAATGACCTGCTGCTGTTGCAGCAGACGCAGCACCAGGTTACGACGCTCCAGCGCCAGTTTCGGGTTGCGCCACGGGTTATAGATGGACGCCCCTTTCACCATGCCCACCAGCAGCGCCTGCTGGTCAAGGCTCAGCTCTTCCACCGGGCGGCCAAAGTAGTACAGGCTCGCCAGCGGGAAGCCGCGAATTTCGTTATCGCCGCTCTGGCCGAGATAGACCTCGTTCATATACAGCTCAAGGATGCGATCCTTGCTGTAGCGCGCGTCCATCAGCACTGCCATGTACGCTTCGTTGGCCTTACGCCAGTAGGAGCGTTCGCTGGAGAGGAACAGGTTCTTCACCAGCTGCTGGGTCAGGGTACTCGCCCCCTGCACCGTGCGCCCTGCCGTCAGGTTCGCCAGCACCGCACGACCGATGGAGTAAAGGCTGATACCGTCGTGCTCGTAGAAGTGACGGTCCTCGGTTGCCAGCAGGGTATCCACCAGCAGATCCGGGAAGCCGTTACGCGCTACGAACAGGCGCTGCTCGCCGTTCGCCGACGACAGCATGGTGATCAAACGCGGATCGAGACGGAAGAAACCGAACTGACGGTTGTTATCCATGTTCTCGATGGTTTCAAGACGATCGCCGTCAAAGGTCAGACGCGCGCGCACCTGCCCCTCTTTGCTGTCCGGGAAGTCGAACGGACGGCGGATCATCTCAATGCTTTTCGCCTGTACCGTAAACTCGCCAGGGCGCGTCATCTTCGTCACCTGACGATACTGCGTCGCCTGCAGCAGCTTGACCATCTCGTTCTTGCTGATGGACATATCCGGCTCGAGGTTGACCATACGGCCATACACCGCCGCGGGTAACTGCCAGACTTTGCCATCGATTCGGCTGCGGATCTTCTGATCCAGATACACGCCGTAAATCGCAATCAGCACGACAAAAACAATGAACAGCTTCAGCAGCAGCCAGAACCAGCCGCGCTTACCACGAGGCCTGCGTCCTTTGCCCTTTCCTTTGCGTGGCATGGATCCTTTATCCTCATAATCGTCTTCATAGTCATCGTCATACTCCTCATCTCTGAGTCGACGACGGCTCACTTTTTCTTTCGCCGGACGCGTGGGTTTTCCCTTACGTCCTATTGGCTCGCGGTCATTCCCCGCCATGCTTTTTCTCCGCAACATTCAGGCGCAAAGGCCAGATTCTCTTGTCTTCCACATCAGCGTGATAGAAGAAATCTCTCAAATTTATGTCTTTTCTCCCTCTCCCGTGGGAGAGGGCCGGGGTGAGGGCATTAGCCCGCACTTACCCTACGAATACTTCTTCGTCCGCCGCGTCGGTGCGGTGTTCGCCGGATCGTCCGGCCAGACGTGTTTCGGGTAGCGCCCCTTCATCTCTTTCTGCACGTCACGGTAGCTCCCCGCCCAAAACGCGCCCAGATCACGGGTGATCTGCAGCGGACGATGCGCGGGTGAGAGCAGCTCCAGCACCAGCGGCACACGCCCTTCGGCAATGGACGGCGTGCTCGCCTCACCGAACATTTCCTGCATACGCACCGCCAGCGCAGGCGGATTATCGTCATGATAACGAATGGCAATCCGGCTCCCGGTCGGCACAGTGTAATGCCCAGGCAGTTCACTATCCAGACGTTGACGTAATGACCAGTCCAGTAAATTCTGTAACGCGGCCTTAACATCGAGCGCTTTCAGCGCCCGCAGCGAGTGTACGCCCGCCATTTGCGGCAAGAGCCACACTTCCAGCGACGCCAGCAGCGTGTCGTCATCTACCGCAGGCCAGTTATATTCCGGCAACCAGCGCGCGGCGCACAGCAGACGAAGACGATACTGCTCGGCCTCCGGCGTCCAGTTCAGGACGCCCAGCCCCTTCTCACGGATGCCGTTCAGCATCGCCTGATGCAGCTCCTCTTCCGAGGGCTTCGCCAGCGGTTTCGTCCCCAGCGTCAGCCTGCCAATCTGGCTGCGGCGAAACGCCTTCAGCGTGCCCTGGGCTTCATCCCATTCCACACTGTCAGACTGCTGAAGCAACTGCGGGCAGGCGCGGGTGAGCGCGTCGATATCAACGGCAATCGCCTGCAGAATGCGCGCATCCGGCGAGTGACTGCCCTGCAACAGCAGCGGCGCAATCAGCCATTCATGCCGCGTCAGGGCGTCGTCGACGTCAAGCATGGCCCCCATGCCGTTCGCCAGCTGGTAGCGTCCGTCAAGGCCACGACGACGTGCGATCCGGTCCGGAAAAGCCCGCGCCAGCAGGGGAACGATACGGTCACCGTCGGGCGCGCCACCGTGGCTGTTGAGCCGTCGGCACAGCTGCTGCGCGCGCTGCTGCCAGTGCCCCTGACGACGGGAAAAGGCCTGCGCCAGATCGCTGCTGCCACCTCGCGGCGGCTCCTCAAGGATAGCCGCCAGTTTCGCGGCCGTGGCAATTTCGTCATCTCCCTCTGCCGCCACCAGCATGGCCGCCAGACGCGGATCGTTGCCGATGGCCGCCATTTTCCGCCCACGCGACGACAGCCGTTCGCCGTCCAGCGCACCGAGCTGGGCCAGCAGTGTACGGGCAGCGGCAAGATTGACCACCGGCGGCGGGTTGAGCCAGACCAGTTGCTCCGGATCCGGACAACCCCACTGAAGCAGATCCATCGTCAGCCCCGAAAGGTCGCTTTGCAGAATTTCCGGCGTACCGTGCAGCGCCGCCCGTTCGGCCTGCTCGGCGCCGATCAGGTGTAAACAGATCCCCGGCTCAAGACGCCCCGCACGCCCTGCGCGTTGCACCATCGACGCCTGGCTGATGCGTTGCGTAATCAGTCGGGTAAGTCCGGTCCGCGGATCAAAGCTCGCCACCCTCTCCTGCGCGCAATCGACCACCAGGCGAATGCCTTCGATGGTTAAGCTGGTTTCGGCAATATTGGTTGCCAGCACCACCTTACGCTGACCGGCAGGCGCAGGCAGAATCGCTTTGCGCTGCTCACTGAGCGGCAGCGCGCCGTAGAGCGGGCAAAGCACGACATCACCGCCCACGCGGGTGGCGAGCTGCTCCTGTACGCGCTGGATTTCCCCCACGCCGGGTAAAAACAGCAGCAGCGAACCGGGTTCCTGACGCAGCAGCTCTGCCGTCGCTATCGCCACGGCGTCGTCAAAACGCTGATGCGCAGGCAGCGATTGGTATCGGCGCTCAACCGGGAACGCGCGGCCTTCGGATGAGATCACCGGCGCGTCGGGCAGCGCCTGGCGCAGCAGAGCATTGTCCAGCGTCGCCGACATGATCAGCAGCCGGAGATCGTCGCGCAGCCCCTGCTGCACGTCCAGCAGCAGCGCCAGCGCCAGATCCGCCTGCAGGCTACGCTCGTGGAATTCATCCAGAATCACCAGCCCGACGCCGTTAAGCTCAGGATCGTTTTGCAGCATGCGGGTGAGGATACCCTCGGTCACCACCTCCAGGCGCGTCGTTGGCCCCACACAGGTGTCAGCCCGCATCCGGTAGCCTACCGTTTCACCCGGTTTCTCGTTCAGCAGCTCCGCCAGACGCTGCGCCACATTGCGCGCGGCCAGCCTGCGCGGCTCCAGCAGGATAATTTTCCCGGGGATCACGCCCGATGTCAGGATCTGCAGCGGCAGCCAGGTGGACTTCCCCGCGCCCGTGGGGGCATTGAGCAAAACCTGAGGGGCATATTTTAAGGCAGTGAGAAGCTCAGGAAGGACGACGGCGACCGGCAAAGAGGACACGAACAGCTCCAGAGGGTTAACTTTAGTCGGCGTACATTGTAGCATCGGCGCATATCATTACCGAGTCCCCTGTATGTCTGAGTCGAAACGACTGTTTTTCGCCCTGGAGTTGCCCGCCAACGTGCAGCGGCAAATTGTGCGCTGGCGCGCCAGCCACTTTCCGCCGGAAGCGGGCCGCCCGATTGCGGCGGCAAACCTGCACCTGACGCTGGCATTTCTGGGCGACGTGAGTGCCGAAAAGCAGCGTGCGCTGGCGGCCATGGCCGGGCGAATTTCCCAGCCGGGGTTTACGCTGCACCTTGACGATGCCGGGCAGTGGTTGCGCTCCCGCGTCGTCTGGCTGGGTACGCGTCAGCCGCCGCGCGGGCTGTTACAGCTTGCCAGTATGCTGCGCGCACAGGCGGCACGCAGCGGGTGCTACCAAAGCCCGCAGCCGTTTCATCCGCATATCACGCTGCTGCGCGATGCGGGACACGCCGTCGCCATCCCGCCGCCGGGTTTTCACTGGTCTTTTCCGGTGAACGGCTTCGCGCTGTACGAATCGGTTTTTGCACGAGGACGCACCCGCTATACCCCGCTTCAGCGCTGGACGCTGGGCGACACGATAAGGAATTCTGATGAAGTTTAGTCCGGCTCTGCAGCACGCCACGCTTATCCAACGCTACAAACGCTTTCTTGCTGACGTGGTGACTCCCGAGGGGGAACACTTTACCCTGCACTGCCCCAATACCGGGGCCATGACGGGCTGTGCCACGCCGGGGGACACCGTCTGGTATTCCACTTCAGAAAATACTAAACGCAAATACCCGCATACCTGGGAAATGACGCAGACGCAAAATGGCGCATTTATTTGCGTCAACACCCTGCGGGCAAACCAATTAGTGAAGGAAGCGCTAACAAATGATTTGCTCCCGGAACTTACGGGTTACAGTATGCTGAAAGGCGAAGTGAAATATGGCGATGAGGGCAGCAGAATTGACTTCATGTTACAGGCGGAAGATCGTCCTGAGTGCTATATTGAAGTCAAATCAGTGACGTTAGCAGAGCAGGAAAATGGCTACTTTCCGGATGCGGTAACGCTACGTGGCCAGAAGCATCTGCGAGAGCTAATGAGTGTTGCGGCGGCGGGCAAGCGCGCCGTATTGCTGTTTGCCGTTTTGCACTCAGCCATCGAACGCTTCTCTCCCGCCCGCCATATTGATCTTAAATACGCGCAATTGTTGCATGAGGCACAAAAGCAGGGGGTAGAGATTTTCGCTTATAAAGCGGAACTTTCGGCCGAAAATATGACTCTGAGATCCTCTCTTCCCATTGTCTTATAAGGGATTAGACGATTGGTTATTATGTGTTCTGGCCGCGTGCGCAAATACGCTTTTCCTCACAGGCTTGTCAAGTGTTACGTTTAGATAATTGCCTTACGGAAAAGCATCTGCTATTTATAGCGACCTGATTTTTCCCCCGACACGGGGATCGATAGTGCGTGTTAAGGAGAAGCAACATGCAAGAAGGGCAAAACCGTAAAACATCGTCCCTGAGTATTCTCGCCATCGCTGGGGTGGAGCCATACCAGGAGAAGCCGGGCGAAGAGTATATGAACGAAGCCCAGCTGTCGCACTTCAAGCGTATTCTTGAAGCATGGCGTAATCAACTCAGGGATGAAGTCGATCGCACCGTTACTCATATGCAGGATGAAGCTGCTAACTTCCCGGATCCGGTAGACCGTGCCGCTCAGGAAGAAGAGTTCAGCCTCGAACTGCGTAACCGTGACCGCGAACGCAAACTGATCAAAAAGATCGAAAAAACGCTGAAAAAGGTTGAGGACGAAGATTTTGGCTACTGCGAATCCTGCGGTGTTGAAATCGGAATTCGCCGCCTCGAAGCGCGTCCAACCGCCGATCTGTGTATCGACTGTAAAACGCTGGCAGAAATTCGCGAAAAACAGATGGCCGGTTAATCCGCCCTCTAAACACACCGTAAAGGCGGGAGTCTCTCCCGCCTTATTAGTTGATATGTCTGAATCACATTATATTGGGCGCTTCGCGCCATCCCCTTCCGGTGAATTGCATTTCGGCTCATTGATAGCCGCCCTTGGCAGCTACCTGCAGGCTCGCGCCCATCAGGGTACCTGGCTCGTTCGTATTGAAGATATCGATCCTCCGCGTGAAGTTCCCGGTGCGGCAGACACCATTCTGCATCAGCTGGAACATTACGGTCTTCACTGGGACGGCGACGTTCTCTGGCAATCAACACGCCACGATGCCTATCGTGAACGGCTGGCCTGGCTTCACGAGCAAGGGCTTTCCTACAATTGTACCTGCACCCGCGCCCGCATTCAGAGCGTAGGGGGCGTCTATGACGGCCATTGCCGCACGCTCAACAACGGCCCGGAAAACGCGGCTGTTCGTCTGCGTCAGCGCGACCCCGTAACCCGTTTTAACGATCTGCTATCCGGTGAGATACAGGCGGATGCGCGTCTGGCGCAGGAGGATTTCATCATCCACCGCCGCGATGGCCTGTTCGCCTACAACCTGGCGGTGGTCGTGGATGACCATTTCCAGGGCGTCACGGAAATTGTGCGCGGCGCCGATCTGGTGGAACCCACCGTGCGCCATATTTCGCTGTACCGTCAGTTTGGCTGGGCAGCGCCGGATTACATTCATCTCCCGCTGGCGGTCACCGCGTCGGGCCTGAAGTTGTCCAAGCAAAACCATGCGCCAGCCCTGCCGGGCGGCGATCCGCGCCCGGTTTTAATCGACGCGCTGCGGTTTCTCAACCAGACTGTCATCGACGGCTGGCAGGATCTTCAGACCGAAGAACTGCTGAAAATGGCGATTGCCAACTGGTCACTTGAGGCCGTGCCAAAAATCCAGCATTCTCAAATGCGCTGCGCTGAGCTATGATTAGCCGCTTTTTTCATAACAAAACACACTACGAGGTGTACCATTTTTACCCGAGTCGCTAATTTTTGCCGTAAAGTGCTGAGCCGCGAAGAGAGCATGGCGAATGATGCTATTGCACAAAACCGCATGTCGGTTGTTCCCCGTGAGCAGCACAATATTTCCCGCAAAGATATCAGTGAAAATGCCCTCAAGGTGCTCTATCGTCTGAACAAAGCGGGCTACGAGGCCTATCTCGTTGGCGGTGGAGTGCGTGATTTACTGCTGGGCAAAAAGCCAAAAGATTTCGATGTGACCACCAGCGCCACACCTGAGCAGGTGCGTAAATTATTCCGCAACTGCCGCCTGGTTGGCCGCCGCTTCCGTCTTGCCCACGTTATGTTTGGCCCGGAAATTATCGAGGTGGCCACCTTTCGCGGTCATCACGAAGCGAGCGCAGCCGATCGTACCACCTCCCAGCGCGGCCAGAACGGCATGTTGCTGCGAGACAACATCTTTGGCTCTATCGAAGAAGACGCCCAGCGTCGCGATTTCACGATTAACAGCCTTTACTACAGCGTGGCCGATTTCACCGTGCGTGATTATGTCGGCGGCATGCAGGACCTGAAAGACGGCCTGATTCGCCTGATCGGCACGCCTGAGACGCGCTATCGCGAAGACCCGGTGCGTATGCTGCGTGCCGTGCGCTTTGCCGCCAAGCTCAATATGCGCATTAGCCCGGAGACGGCGGAGCCTATTCCCCGTCTGGCAACGCTCATTAACGACGTACCGCCGGCCCGTCTGTTCGAAGAAGCGCTGAAGTTGCTGCAGGCCGGTTACGGGTTCGAAACCTACAACCTGCTGCGTGAATACAGTCTGTTCCAGCCGCTGTTCCCGACCATTACGCGCTACTTTACCGAAAACGGCGACAGCCCGATGGAGCGCATGATTGCGCAGGTGCTGAAGAACACCGATACCCGCATCCACAACGATATGCGTGTGAACCCGGCGTTCCTGTTCTCGGCGATGTTCTGGTATCCCTTGCTGGAAACGGCTCAGCGGATCACTCAGGAAAGCGGTCTGGCCTATTACGACGCCTTTGCCCTGGCGGCTAACGACGTGCTTGATGAAGCCTGCCGGACACTGGCTATTCCAAAACGCATTACCACGCTGGTGCGCGATATCTGGCAGCTTCAGCTGCGCATGTCCCGTCGTCAGGGTAAACGCGCCTGGAAGCTAATGGAGCATCCAAAATTCCGCGCCGCGTTCGACCTGCTCTCTCTGCGGGCCGAAATCGAGAAGAACCAGGAGCTGCAGCGTCTGGCGCAGTGGTGGGGAGAATTCCAGGTTTCCGCTCCGCCGGAGCAGAAAGATATGCTGACCGATCTCGATGATGATCCGGCCCCGCGTCGTCGTCACCGCCGCCCGCGCAAACGCGCGCCGCGTCGTGAAGGATCAGCGTGACCCTCGCGTACATCGCCCTTGGCAGCAATCTGGCCTCTCCGCTGGAGCAGGTCAATGCTGCCGTACGGGCGCTGGGGGAGATCCCGCACAGCCACATTGTTGCGGTCTCCTCTTTCTACCGCACACCGCCGCTGGGTCCACAGGATCAGCCTGATTACCTGAATGCCGCCGTGGTGCTGGACACCGCGCTTGATGCCGACACGCTGCTCGATAACACCCAGC
Source organism: Enterobacter cancerogenus (assembly GCF_019047785.1). Taxonomy (NCBI): domain Bacteria; kingdom Pseudomonadati; phylum Pseudomonadota; class Gammaproteobacteria; order Enterobacterales; family Enterobacteriaceae; genus Enterobacter; species Enterobacter cancerogenus. The sequence continues at coordinate 1,801,764 of NZ_CP077290.1, forward strand.
GCATCGAATTACAGCAGGGGCGCGTGCGTAAAGCCGAACGCTGGGGGCCGCGCACGCTGGACCTCGACATCATGCTGTTTGGCGACAGCGTTATCCATACCGAGCGCCTTACCGTGCCGCATTACGACATGAAAAACCGCGGCTTTATGCTCTGGCCGCTGTTTGAAGTCGCCCCCGATTTGACCTTCCCTGACGGTACCTCGCTGAAGTCCGTGCTTGACGTTCTCAACGCGGAAAAACCGGCCCGCTGGTAATACGCTTTTTTATCGGTTAACCATTAAATATTTGTGGTTAATCGATTGCCTAAAATCATTGTTCCCTTAAATGTTACTGTTAGAATGCGCAAAGATTCGTTTTTGGGTTATCAGGAAACAGTATGAAACCAACCACCATCTCCTTACTGCAGAAATGCAAACAGGAAAAAAAACGCTTCGCCACCATCACCGCGTATGACTACAGCTTCGCCAAATTGTTTGCCGAAGAAGGGATCAACGTGATGCTGGTGGGGGATTCGTTAGGGATGACGGTACAAGGACATGATTCCACTCTGCCAGTGACGGTTGAGGATATTGCTTACCATACGCGCGCCGTGCGGCGTGGTGCACCAGCCTGCCTGCTTCTTTCCGATCTGCCGTTTATGGCATATGCCACCCCCGAACAGGCGTTCGACAATGCGGCTGCGGTTATGCGCGCCGGGGCAAACATGGTCAAAATCGAAGGCGGCGCCTGGCTTGTCGACACCGTGAAAATGCTCACCGAGCGCGCAGTGCCGGTATGCGGACACCTGGGGCTTACGCCGCAGTCCGTAAACATCTTTGGCGGCTATAAGGTGCAGGGCCGTGGTGATGCCGGGCAGACGCTGCTTGATGACGCCCTCGCCCTGGAAGCGGCAGGCGCACAGCTGCTGGTGCTGGAGTGTGTGCCGGTCGAACTGGCAAAACGGGTGACCGACGCGCTTTCTATTCCGGTGATCGGCATCGGGGCGGGTAACGTCACCGACGGTCAGATACTGGTGATGCACGACGCCTTCGGCATAACCGGCGGGCACATTCCAAAATTTGCTAAAAATTTCCTGACCGGGGCGGGCGACTTGCGCGCCGCGGTACGGCAGTATATCGCTGAGGTAGAGTCCGGCGTTTATCCGGGCGAAGAACACAGTTTCCATTAAGGAGTTAAGGTGTGCTAATCATTGAAACCCTGCCACTGCTGCGCCAGCACATCCGCCGGGCGCGTCAGGAAGGTCAACGTATCGCCCTGGTGCCAACCATGGGCAACCTGCACGACGGCCATATGAAGCTGGTCGACGAAGCGAGAGCGCGTGCCGATATTGTGGTGGTCAGTATCTTCGTTAACCCAATGCAGTTTGACCGTGCCGATGACCTCGCCCGCTATCCGCGCACGCTGCAGGAAGATTGCGAGAAGCTGAAAAAACGCCATGTGGATATCGTCTTCTCCCCTGCGCCAGCGGATATCTATCCTCAGGGTACCGACGAAGCGACCTTCGTGGACGTACCGGGCATATCCACCATGCTGGAAGGGGCCAGCCGACCGGGCCATTTCCGCGGCGTCTCCACCATCGTCAGCAAGCTGTTTAACCTGGTTCAGCCGGACATTGCCTGCTTCGGCGAGAAGGACTTCCAGCAGCTGGCATTGATCCGCAAAATGGTTGCCGACATGGGGTACGATATCGAGATTGTGGGCGTGCCGATTGTGCGTGCCAAAGACGGCCTGGCGCTCAGCTCCCGCAACGGCTATCTGACCGCCGATCAGCGTAAAATTGCGCCGGGATTAAGCAAAGTCATGAATACCATGGCAGAGCAACTGCTGGCGAAAGAGTTAACCGCAGAAGAGATCGTTGCGCTGGCTGAACAGGCGCTGAACGACAAAGGTCTTCGTGCTGACGACGTTCAAATTCGGGATGCCGATACGCTCCTGCCGCTTACGGATTCCAGCAAGCGTGCGGTTATTCTGGTGGCGGCGTGGCTCGGTCAGGCGCGCCTTATCGATAACAAAGTGGTTGAGCTGGCGTAGTTTTTTCTACCAGGAATATGAAAGGTAAACGTAATGATTCGCAAAATGCTGCAAGGTAAGCTTCACCGTGTCAAAGTCACCCAGGCCGACCTGCACTATGAAGGTTCCTGCGCCATCGACCAGGATTTTCTCGACGCGGCGGGTATCCTCGAAAACGAAGCGATTGATATCTGGAACGTAAATAACGGCAAACGCTTCTCGACGTACGCAATCGCCGCCGAGCGCGGCTCTAAAATCATCTCCGTTAACGGCGCGGCTGCGCACTGCGCGGACGTGGGCGATATCGTGATTATCGCCAGCTTCGTGATGATGTCTGATGAAGAAGCGCGTCGCTGGCAGCCTAAAGTGGCTTATTTTGAAGGCGAAAATGAGATGAAACGTACCGCGAAGGCGATTCCGGTGCAGGTAGCCTGATTCCAACAAGGCGCGGAGCTCTCAGCCTCCGCGCCTTGAAGGGTAAAAAATACATCATTCATTATTGTGCAAATAGCGCCTCCCCCATTTCTCCCTATTTTAGCTTTTCTTCCCGTGACGCCTTTCAGAAATTGACATTCCCCTGACTGATATAAAAAAGGGAAACGATCTTTGTCATTTATAATTTAAGTCCGCAAATAGTATATAAACACATTAAAAAAATGCTTTATGTGTTTATTTAAAATCATTTTAAAGATCATTTTCAATAACTTATCAATGTTTAATTTTTTCTAATGATTACTTTTAGCAATTTTAAATATCCAATACATACAGAGATCCCTATCATCATTTAGCTTGAATTAACTCAGTAGAATATTTAAATGGAATTTTAATTATGTTAAAAAAAACGTTTTTAGCGTCAGCGGTCGCTTTGTTTGCAATAGGTTCTTTTTCAGCAATCGCAGATACAGATCTCGGTCTAATCACCTTTGACGGTGCGGTAACAGACACAACATGTAATATTTCCACCTCTAACGGTGCACAACAAAATAATATTACTATTACCTTACCCGTTGTTAAAAAATCTGAAGTTGAATCCACAACGGTTGATGCCGGCGTCGGCTCCAAAAATTTTGAACTGCTGCTCACCGACTGCCCTCAGACATTAACTAAAGCCTCTGCAAGCTTTATGTCAAAAAATATGGGCGCTATTGCGAACGGTACCATTGAACCCGATGCTAGCGTAGCAGGTTCTGCAAGCAACGTTGCACTTGCCCTGTATAACAATGCGCCAACCGTTTCATCTCGTATTATGGTGGGTCAGCCTGACAATAATACGCAGAAAACAGACCTGACTGCCGGCACGGGTAAACTGTTCTACCGCGTTGCTTATGTTCCTGGCTCCAACTGGGTGAAAGACACTAACCCTGTGCAGTCTGGTAAAGTTAGCGCCAACGCATACTTCACCATGAGCTACGAATAATTTTATCCGTCCTGTTAATGTGCCCTGCCGGGCACATTTTTTCGTATTATTTGAGAGTTTACATGTACGTACTGAATATTAAGAGCGGATTAAAAGCCCTGCTGCTGGCCTCGGTGAGCGTTTTTGCTCTTAACGCCAGTGCAGATATTGTCATTTCCGGCACCCGTGTCATTTATCCTGAATCGGAAAAAGACGTAACGGTGTCTATGGATAACCGTGGCACCCGGCCTTTACTGGTGCAAACCTGGCTCGATGACGGCAGAGATACCACTAATCCTCAGGAGCTGAAACTTCCTTTTATTGTGACGCCCCCTGTTTCGCGTGTTGAACCGCAAAAAGGGCAAACAGTCAGAATCACCTGGCTTGGTCAGTCATTGCCAAAAGATAAAGAATCCCTGTTCTGGTTTAACGTTCTGGAAGTTCCGCCTAAGGCAAAGGATAGCAATACACAAAGCTTGCTTCAGCTTGCATTCCGAACCCGCATAAAACTCTTTTTCCGGCCTACAGGTTTGAAAGGAGCACCGACAGACGCGGCTAAAAATCTTAAATGGTCGCAAATCCGACAAGGACAAAAAATCGTTCTCAGTGCGAAGAATGATTCACCTTATTATGTATCACTGGCGGGAGCAACGCTTATTGCAGGGGCTAAAAGCTACGATATTGAAACGCATTATATTGAGCCATTCTCAAGCCAGACTATGAACGTAAAAAATTACACCTCTTTCGGAAATAACAAAATCATCTGGCAAGCCATCAATGATTACGGTGGGATTGATAAGTATGAGTCCATACAAAATTGATGCCATTTCCACTTTGTATCATTCGTAAGAATTATAATTGGCTTAACTCTGGGACAGAGTTCATTATGCGGTTTAGACGTTCGCTACTCTATTTATCAATAAGCACGGTATTGCCTTTTTGTGCATTTGCTGCTGAAAATAGTCAAGAAGAAGACGTTCAGTTTAACGATCAGTTTCTTTATAACACCGGCACATCAATTGATGTCAGCCGTTTTTCAAAAGGCAACCCTGTTCTTGCCGGAACGTATAAGGTGAAGGTGATTATTAATGGGAAACCTTCCATAACCACGGAGCTTGTGTTTAAGGACAATGGCACATCGCGCGCCACTCCCTGCATCACTCGTAAACTGCTCACCCAGACAAATGTAACGACCGGACAACTTAAACTGGCCGGGAATGACTCCGAAGAAACGTGTATCTCGGTATCGGACGCCTATCCCGGCTCTCGTGTGGCTTACGACCCTTCTACACAGGAGTTGGATCTTTCTATTCCTCAGGCTTTCGTCATTCAGCGCCCGGCGGGATTTGTCGACCCTTCACTTTGGGAAGACGGGATCCCAGCGGCGATGCTCTCCTGGGATCTTAACGGCTGGCACGCGGACACGCCTGATTACAGCACCGATACGGCCTATGCGGGGTTACGCTATGGCGCAAACCTGGGGCCGTGGCGACTGCGTGCGCGAGGTAATCTGAACTGGGATCAGGATGCTGGTACCCATTACGCCAGCCAGGACATTTATCTTCAGCGTGACATCACACCGCTGAAAGCACAGTTTATCGCGGGAGATTCTTATACCCGTGGAGATGCTTTCGATTCCATTAGTCTGCGCGGGGCACGTTTATATAACGATGACCGTATGCTTCCTAATGGCATATCGACTTATGCACCAGTGATTCGGGGTGTGGCAAACAGCAACGCTAAAGTCACGATCGCCCAAAGCGGAAACACAATTTACGAAACCTCCGTGCCGCCGGGTCCCTTTGAAATCTCAGATCTCAGTACAACGGGTTACGGTAGCGATCTTATCGTCACTGTAGAAGAAACGGATGGTAGCAAGCGTTCGTTCTCGGTCGCGTATTCCTCGGTCGCGCAAATGCTTCGCCCTGGCTACTCACGATGGGATGTCGGCGTAGGGGAGCTGCGTGACGATAGCCTGCGCGACAAGCCAAGGGTAGGTTACGCCACGGGCTATTATGGATTATCCAATACCTTTACAGGTTATGCGGGTGTGGAGTACACCGATAGCGATTTTTACGCCGGATTATTGGGTTTGGCTATGAACACCCGAATTGGCGCATTCGCCTTTGATGTCACACATTCTGATGCCCGTATTGAGGGCTTAAGACATCTTACGGGCGAGAGTTATCGCATTTCCTACAGCAAACTCATGGAAGCCACGAATACCTCTTTCAACGTCGCAGCATACCGGTTTTCGACGTCTGACTATCTCAGCCTGAGCGATGCGGCCTCCTTGACCAACGAGATCAAATACCGTGACAGAGAGCGTACCCCTGACCGTAATAACAGCGATGTGTATCAAACGTTCCAGCGCATGAAGAACCAGATCCAGGTGAATATCAGCCAGCCGCTGGCCTTTGACGACCTTGATTTGGGGTCGCTGTATGTCAACTCAACCTGGCAGGACTACTGGAATGAAAGCAGCTCATCAGCGCAATACTCCGTTGGCCACAGTCAGTCTTTACGCTGGGGAAGTTACAGCCTCTCAGTGCAGCGCACCTACAACGAGTTCGGGGAAAAAGACGATAGTGTCTATCTGAACCTCACTATTCCTTTCGACACGCTAATGGGTAACGGCAAGCGTGCAGGCGGGTTCTCATCACTCACTACGGGCATCGGCAGCGATCTAAAAGGCGGCGGCAGTTTTAACGCCAGCGCCAACGGCAACTCAGAAGATAATCGTTTCAGTTACAGCATCACCGAAAGCACCACGCGTAACGACGATACGTTAAACCAGCTAAGCGGTTACGGCAGTTATAACGGCCCGCATGGACCGGTGAGTCTTTCCGCCTCCGCATCCGATGTCGATACGCGACAATATTCCGCCAGCTATAGCGGCGGGATGATTCTGCACTCGGGTGGCGTAACACTCGCGCCTGGCAGCATTAGCGAAAGCGATACGCTTGCGTTGATTAAAGCAGAGGGAGCAGAAGGGGCCCGTGTCACCATCGGTAACGGTGAAATCGGATCATCAGGCTATGCCCTGATGCCCTATCTGTCTGCCTACCGTGAAAACAACGTAGGTCTTGATATCAGCGATATGCGCTCTGACGTTGAAGTCAAAAATACCCGCTCCACCACCGTCCCCCGTAGCGGTGCCGTTGTGCTGGTTAACTTTGAGACCGACCAGGGGCGTTCAGTACTCATGGAACTGACGCGTGACGACGGAGGCTTTATTCCGCTGGGTGCCGATGTTCAAACTGAGCAAGGCGTATCGGTAGGTAGCGTAGGCCAGGCAGGGCAAGCCTGGATCCGCGGAATTGAAGATAAAGGGGTGCTAAACATCGTCTGGGGAAGTGAGCCCGGCACATCCTGTACCGTCTCCTATCTGATTCCGCCCAATGCGAAAAAGATTGGACCAACAACGTTGCTGGCAGGCCAGACCTGCCACATCACTGTCTTATAAAGGGAGTTAGAGCATGCTTTTTAAACCTGGGAAAAAAACAGGATTATGGGTGTTAAGTGTGGGGCTGATGGCACTGTCGTTCGGAACATACGCTGATAATCTCGATATCACCTTTACCGCTAATATCCGTGACACCACCTGCGATATGAAAATTGAAGGTGGCAGCGGTGATGGCTCCAGCAATGTTATTCCCATCGGTACAGACGGCAAGGTGCGCCTGGATTACATCATCCTTAAAAATGCCAAAGCAACGACAAATTTCAAACTCAAAATGGTCTCTTGCCCGTCAAGTCTGACAAAGCTGAACACAACCATTAGCGGTAGTGTCAGCCCACTGACTACGGCAATTAAAAATTCACTCTCCGGCGAGGGCAGCGCGGAGAATATTGGCGTGGCGATTTCTCGCACCGCCACTCCGGACGCCCCCTTTGTCATTAATTCATCCACTGATACTCAGCGCCTTGTCTGGTCGAGCGGAGAGATAAGTGCTGGTGAAGTTTCACTCCTGGCGACGCTGGTGGAAACCGCAAGCGGACAAGGCACGACCGGCAACTTTAGCGGTATCGCTACGTTTAATTTCACCTATGAATAACTGGCGCAATACGGAGCGTTAATATGAAAAAGACAATGACATCACTGGTGCTTGCGATGACTGCCATCCTGCCTTCCGTTTCTTTAAGCGCCATTACGGGTACGACAAGCGTTCAGGCCACGTTTACGTCCACTATTGAGGCGGGTACCTGTAATGCCGAGATTCAGGATGCAAGCGGGGGTCCTGTAAGCATTTTGCCGTTTGGCGATGTGTTTAAGTCCGATCTGGTGAACCAGAACCGAAGAGAGTCATTCAAAATCGCGTTCACCAACTGTGCCGGGGTAAAAAATGCCACCATTCAGGCCACGCCGGGTGCAGGTGGGTCCTGTACTGGCAGTGCCAGAAATGGAACCTCGTATGACGCCGGACATAACGTTGGTTTTGAAATCTGGAAAGGTTCTGTCGACTCAGGTTCCCTGCTGAACTGTGCCACGGCCCCGGCGACTATCGTCAACCTGTCTAACGGGGCGGGGAAATTTGAAATGGATGCACGCATCGTCATTGCTAAAGATAAAACCATTTCTGACGTGACCACCGGTTCGGTCAGCGCCCCTGTGACATTTGTCGTGACCTATCAATAATGTTTATTAAGACAGGTAGCTTAAACAGGATGCTCCACTCCCGCGTAATCTTTAGAGATGCGATGCCATGGCTCGTCTTCTGTCTGGGGTTTCCCGCAGCAGGGTTTGCCTCGAGCCTGGAGATGGAGATGACAGCAAACATCATCAACAATACCTGCCAGGTGAGTATTCCGGATAATGGCAAAGTCATTTTACCGATCGTTGGCAGAGATTGGTTTTATAACTCAGATGGCAGCCCGCGACTCCAGCCCGGTGACGCAGCCGGGGGGACTCGCTTCGAAATACAGCTGAAAAACTGTGCAGAAAGTGAAACCGGGCTGGCTAAAACCCTGCATTTTGAGTTTAAACCTCAAAGTGGAAAATTTACCGAAAGCTCCCAGCAGGTGTTCGCCAATGAAATCCCCGACTCTGGGGGGGGAGCAGAGAATGTAGGAATTGTAATTTTTTCAGAAAAAGACAATACCAACGTGGTAAATACGTCAGGAACGTCAAATGTTATTTTTGATGTATCCGACCAAACCGAAAGTCAGTATTTAACAAACTATAATTTCTATGCCCGTTATCAAAGCACAGGGATCGTCAGCGCGGGAAAAGTTATCACAAGCGTACTGGTGAATGTTATTTACAATTAAAATATATCAAGTATTGGATATAAGGATTTTGAATGTTTTATACAGCAGGGACCGGAACAACTCATTTCTTTATAAAAGGTGCAGGCCTTGCTTTGTCTATTTTTGCAATAAGTTTTTCTGCATCGGCAGATTTGTATGAATGTAAATTTAATGGATATAGCGTACAGCCTATTTCGGATGTCAAGGGTGCAAAGCCCACTCTCGTTCCCCTGGAGTACGTTAGCGCGCCAACTAAGATAAGTGGCCTTATTGAGTTGCAGGTGAATCCGGGACTCTATAGCTGGTGCCAATCAGGTAATGATGGAGAGCGCGTCTATCAGAAAACGGACAGCTCACTGGTCATCGGTAGCGTGGACGGGAAAGCACTCTTTAAAACTAACGTTACGGGGATCGCCTACACGCTGGCCATGTACCCGACCAGCAACGCTTTTAACGCATTTTTTCCTGCAACGACAGGAAGTTATGTAGAGACAGCCAATCAGGCAGATAATTCAGATGTGGTTAAAGCAAAATGGTGGTATGCCCGTATGGAATTTTATCAATTACCCTCATATGCTGGCGTGCCCGCGAGCGTCACAAAGATTGGCCCAGTAGCCGGAAATATTGGCAATATTGTCGTAGGTAACCCCTGGACCTCAGATGAAAGTGACCATCCGCGTCCGTTAATCACGATACCCGATATGGGCTTCAATGTTCCTGTTGAAAAACCGACCTGTACGCTTACGGCGCCAAAAACCGTAGACCTGGGGGAATATGATGCTTCCGATGTCGAAAACGATAACACGCAAAAAGTCTCTGCTATGGTGTCAGGGAATTGCACTAACACACGTAAAATCACGATGAAGTTGACCACCAGCAAGACAACCGGAACTGATGGCTCATTACTCGCCAATACCGTATCGTCAAATGCGGCAAAAGGCGTGGGCGTGTTACTGAAGTGGCCGGACAACAGCCTGGCGGTGCCTAATTCAACCAACAGCTATACAACAACAGGGAACACCATCATTCCGTCATTCAGCGAGTCTCTCACGGCTCAGTTGGTTAAGTCTGGTACAGAAAAAGTCACTTCAGGCTTGTTCAGCGCCATCGGCACGTTGCAGATCACCTACGAATAATTACCCCTGCGGCTGGTTGCTGACCAGCCGCGACATCGTCTCCAGCGAATCCGTTCTTAAGATATACAAACGTTTAAGCAAGAATGGATTATCCCCCGGCTTCACCTTTCCTTTTACCGTCGTCACCGCCAGGTGAAAACCGGCGTCATTCGCGGCCTTTATCGCTTTATTGTCGTAGCCGCCAAAGGGATAGGAGAGATACAAAACATGCGGATTGAACTGCGTCAGCGCCCGTCGGGAACGCTCAAAATCAAACAGGATCACGTGGTAAGAACGGCTCAGCAGGATCGGGTGTTTGTAACCATCAACCCGATGCAGGAAATGGGTGTGGGACTGGATATCAAACACGTCCTGAATAGCCTTCAGCTCTGACACGCTCATAAACTGCAGCGATTTTGGGTCCCATTTCTGCGGATGTCTTTTTATCCGGGAAGAGATAACAAACGCCGTCGCCTTAAACCCGTATGCCTTGAGGATCGGCCAGGCATAGCGGCTCACCGATTTCAGGCCATCGTCAAAGGTGATCGCCACCGCTTTGGCCGGCAGATTGATTTTGTTACGCACATACCCTTCAAGCTGGTACATCGTGAGGGTGGTATAGCCCTGATCGCGCAACCAGGTCATCTGGTTACTGAAGGCACGCACGCTGGTGGTCGTTGAGGTGTGACGAAACCGCGTGTTCTCTTCGTCGCGCAGAATATGGTGGTACGTCAGCACAGGAATGCCGTTGTCTTCCTGCGCATCCAGGCTGCTTACCCATGCCAGACGGTTACCGATGCGGATCTGAAACCAGGTCTGGTTGAGGCGATCCTTGAGTTTGCTGAGGATCGGGTAGCGAAGGTTACTGCTCAGGGTACCGAATGGCGCGCTGCCGCTGCTGGGCGCGTTATAGACCGGGGTGTCCTTCCAGGTTACGAGGTTTTGATTGCTCAACGGTTTATTCAGATCGCCCAGGCTGTCTTCGACGCGCTGCTTGCCCTGCACCGGCTCCAGGTGCTCTTTGTCGATAAAGCCCGTCCCAAACCCGAAGCGAAACTCGTAGTAATCAGCCGCCGTAGGCACCACGGCCAGAATTTGCCCGGCGCGCACATTGCCCACGTTAATCACGTCATTACCCACCTGCGCCCAAATCGCCGCATCTTCGGTGGTTTGCATATACTGCGCAGGCACGCGTTGTTGGCTTAATAAACTGGCGGAACAGACGCCGGAGACGATTAATAACAGCAAGGCTAGAAGACGCGTAAACATGGGTTCTTTATCGGCACGAAAAAACGGACGTCATTGTATCAAAAGCGACATCAATACCAATGTTTAATTCTTATACAGATCGTGCAGAAGGACGAAAGGCGGGTTTTTCTGCTGCTGATGCCACAAACTGCTGACCCCTGGCGTGCCTTGCGCCACGATTGCCTGGCGAAACTCGTCGCTGCTCATTGATTCACGGCATGGATACATTATTTCCAGCAGCGGCAGGCTGATCCCGGAGATCACTTCGCAATTGTCATGCTTATGGCTCATCAACGCGGCCGAACGGTAAGGCGCTGCGCCGGATTTGTCAGTCAGGAAAATGACGCCATCGCCGGAGTCGGTTTCATGCAGCGCATCGCACATCATACGGCTCAGCATATTGGTGCTTAAGCCCCGCCAGTAATTTACCGCACGACACTGAACCAGCGGACCAAACCGGGCTTCCAGTTTCAGCAGCATATCCTGCGCGTGTTCGTCGTGGCAGGTGATCACCCATCCCAGCATAACTCTCCCTCCTTAGCAGGCGAGTAGTTTAGCGGAGTGAAGGTTTGTTTACGGTGATAACTGTCAAAGAAAAGCGCCCGGCGAGCGGAGAGCCGCCGGGCGGAAGGTTAGCTGCGAAGGCCGCGCCCGCGTTGGATCAGATACCAGCAGAGCACGTAAAACGCGACGATAAAGACCGCCAGCACCGCCACCGTCGTAAACAGCGGCACGTCGGAGATGCCAAGGAAGCCAAAGCGGAAGCCGCTGATCATGTAGACGATCGGGTTGAGGTGAGACAGCGCCTGCCAGAACGGCGGCAGCAGCGTCAGCGAGTAAAACACCCCGCCGAGGTAGGTCAGCGGCGTCAGAACGAAGGTCGGGATCAGGCTGATGTCGTCAAAGGTTTTGGCGAAAACGGCGTTCAGCAACCCGGCCAGCGAGAACAGGATCGCCGTCAGCAGCAGCGTCAGCGCCACAAACAGCCAGGAGTGCACCTGGAACGGCACGAAGAACAGCGAAATCGCAGTGACCAGAATACCCACGCAAAGGCCACGCGCCACACCGCCGCCCACGTAACCGGCGATGATCACGTGCGTGGGCACCGGTGCCACCAGCAGTTCTTCAATGTTGCGCTGAAACTTGGCGCTAAAGAACGACGACGCCACGTTAGCGTAGGCGTTGGTGATCACCGCCATCATGATTAAGCCCGGCACGATAAACTGCATATAGCTAAAGCCGTGCATTTCACCGATCCGGGAGCCGATCAGGTTGCCGAAAATGATGAAGTAGAGCGTCATGGTGATCACCGGCGGCACCAGGGTTTGCACCCAGATGCGCATAAAGCGGTTAATCTCTTTCGCCCAGATGCTTTTCAGCGCGACCCAGAAAAGATGCGTCATGCTTTGTCTCCTTGTTTTTCATGCACCAGAGAGACAAACAGCTCTTCCAGTCGGTTCGCTTTGTTACGCATACTTAATACCTGCACGCCCTGCGCGCTCAGCTGTGCGAACACGCTGTTAACGCCCTGCTCGCGCAGCACTTCCACTTCAAGCGTGGAGGTGTCGACCAGGCGGTAGTTGTACCCTTCCAGCTTCGGCAGCGGGCTTTTCGCCGCAAGGTCGAGAATAAAGGTCTCAGACTTGAGCTTGGAAAGCAGATTTTTCATCGAGGTGTTTTCCACCAGCTCCCCGTGCTGAATGATGCCGATGTTACGGCACAGCATTTCCGCCTCTTCGAGGTAGTGCGTGGTCAGGATAATGGTGGTGCCTTTGTCGTTGAGATCCTTCAGGAAGCCCCACATTGAGCGACGCAGTTCGATATCCACGCCCGCCGTCGGCTCATCAAGGATCAGCAGCTTCGGCTCGTGCATCAGCGCGCGGGCAATCATCAGGCGGCGCTTCATGCCACCGGATAACATCCGCGCACGCTCGTTACGCTTTTCCCACAGGTCGAGCTGTTTGAGGTACTTTTCCCCGCGCTCAACGGCCTCTTTACGCTCCACGCCGTAGTAGCCCGCCTGGTTAACCACGATCTGCTGCACCGTCTCAAACGGGTTAAAGTTAAACTCCTGCGGCACCAGCCCCAGCTGACGCTTGGCGTTGACCACATCTTTTTGCAGGTCGTAGCCAAACACGCTCACCCGCCCAGAGGTCTTGTTCACCAGCGAGCTGATAATGCCGATGGTGGTGGATTTCCCCGCGCCGTTTGGCCCCAGAAGTGCGTAGAAGTCTCCCGCCTCTACTTTAAGGTCTATCCCGCGTAGCGCCTGAACGCCGCCCGGATAGGTTTTTTTAAGCTGTTCAAGCTCAAGTGCAATCGCCATGAATTAAACTTACCTATAGTTCTGACACACGTTGTGTGGTTTCATTAAAAGTCGGGTTACCCTATAGTAGCGCAACGCAATCACTCGGTTACAGGCCGTCACCCTCCATGAACGACATAGATACACTCATCAGCAACAATGCACTATGGTCAAAAATGCTGGTGGAAGACGATCCCGGATTTTTTGAAAAACTGGCGCACGCGCAAAAACCGCGTTTTTTATGGATTGGATGCTCCGACAGCCGTGTACCTGCAGAACGCCTGACCGGTCTCGAACCGGGCGAACTCTTTGTTCACCGTAACGTTGCTAACCTGGTTATCCACACCGATCTCAACTGCCTTTCTGTTGTTCAGTATGCCGTGGATGTGCTTGAAGTCGAGCATATCATTATTTGCGGCCACTACGGTTGCGGCGGCGTTCAGGCCGCGGTGGAAAACACCGAACTGGGGTTAATCGACAACTGGCTGCTGCACATCCGCGATATCTGGTTCAAACATAGCTCACTGCTGGGCGAAATGCCGCAGGAGCGTCGCCTCGACACGCTGTGTGAGCTGAACGTGATGGAGCAGGTCTATAACCTGGGGCATTCCACCATCATGCAGTCCGCCTGGAAGCGCGGGCAGAAGGTCTCCGTTCACGGCTGGGCATACGGCATTCATGACGGATTACTGCGTAATCTGGAAGTGACCGCGACGAACCGCGAAACGCTGGAACAGCGCTACCGTTCGGGGATTGCTAACCTCAAGCTTAAGCACGTCAATCATAAATAAACGCCTGTAAAAAAGCCGGGTGGCGGCTTCGCCTTACCCGGCCTACACATGTGCGCTTTGTAGCGCCCGGTAAGCGTAGCGCCACCGGGCAACAGACGCAGGCTACTCGTCCAGAATCACCACTTTCCCGACATACGGCAGATGACGATAACGCTGCGCGTAATCAATACCGTAACCCACCACGAATTCATCCGGGATGGAGAAGCCCACGTATTCCACCGGCACCTGAACTTCACGGCGGGACGGTTTATCCAGCAGGGTACAAATCGCCAGCGATTTAGGCTCGCGCAGGCTCAGGATCTCGCGCACTTTCGAGAGAGTGTTACCGGAGTCGATGATGTCCTCAACGATCAACACATCTTTGCCACGAATATCTTCATCCAGGTCTTTCAGGATTTTCACATCACGGGTTGTGGACATGCCGCTGCCGTAGCTGGAGGCGGTCATAAAATCGACCTCATGGGACACCTGCACTTCACGGCACAGGTCTGCCATGAACATGAAAGAGCCACGTAACAGTCCGACCAGCACCATTTCGCTGCCGCTGTCCTTGTAATGTTCGGTGATTTGACGACCCAGTTCGGCGATACGCGCTTTGATCTCGGCTTCCGGGATCATCACTTCAACAGTATGTTTCATATTACTAACCATATGATTTTAATGAAAATCTCTCAATGCAGGTGAATCTTACTCCGGCATCGATACGCAAGCCAGCCATTATACCAGTAAATGGATAACCCTGGCGTATGAGTTATAAAAAGCAAATTTTGTGATTCCGATCACAGTTGTTAATACCTATAATTAATTGCTAGCAAATAATTAACAAACTGACGAGTACACTTTCTATGGCTGAAATAAAAACTCAACAGCCGCGTCTACTGGTGACATTAACAGCAGCGTTCGCAGCCTTCTGCGCGTTGTATTTGTTAATCGGTGGCGTTTGGCTGGTCGCGCTTGGCGGCTCCTGGTATTACCCGATTGCGGGTCTGGTTATGGTTGCCGTAACCGTCCTGCTTCTCCGCAGGAAGCAATCTGCACTGTGGCTTTACGCTGCATTACTCCTCGCAACGATGATCTGGGGCGTCTGGGAAGTTGGGTTCGACTTCTGGGCACTGACGCCGCGCAGTGACATTCTGGTGTTCTTCGGCATCTGGCTGATCCTGCCGTTTGTCTGGCGTCGCCTGATTGTGCCTTCCAGCGGTGCCGTTGCGGCGCTGGTCGTGGCGCTGCTGATCAGCGGCGGTATCCTGACCTGGGCCGGCTTTAACGACCCGCAGGAGATCAACGGTACGCTGAACACGGAGGCCACCCCTGCTGCGGCCATTTCTCAGGTTGCGGATGGCGACTGGCCAGCCTACGGGCGTAACCAGGAAGGCCAACGCTACTCTCCACTCAAGCAGATCAACGCCGACAACGTTAATAATCTGAAGGAAGCCTGGGTATTCCGCACCGGCGACCTGAAGATGCCAAACGATCCGGGCGAACTGACCAACGAAGTTACGCCAATTAAAGTGGGCAACATGCTCTACCTGTGTACGGCGCACCAGCGACTGTTCGCGCTCGACGCGGCCACCGGTAAAGAGAAATGGCACTTCGATCCACAGCTGAACTCCAACCCGTCGTTCCAGCACGTTACCTGCCGCGGTGTCTCTTACCACGAAGCGCGTGCCGATAATGCCAGCCCGGAAGTCATTGCCGACTGTCCGCGCCGCATTATGCTGCCGGTCAACGATGGTCGTCTGTTCGCCATCAACGCCGAAACGGGCAAGCTGTGCGAAACCTTCGCCAACAAGGGTATCCTGAATCTGCAGACCAACATGCCGGACACCACGCCGGGTCTGTATGAACCGACCTCTCCGCCTATCATCACCGATAAAACCATCGTGATTGCCGGTTCGGTAACGGATAACTTCTCTACCCGCGAAACCTCGGGCGTTATCCGTGGTTTCGACGTGAACACCGGTAAACTGCTGTGGGCCTTCGACCCGGGCGCGAAAGATCCAAACGCGATCCCGTCAGACGAACACACCTTTACCTTTAACTCGCCAAACTCCTGGGCCCCTGCCGCGTATGACGCGAAGCTGGACCTGGTCTACCTGCCAATGGGCGTGTCCACGCCGGATATCTGGGGCGGTAACCGCACGCCAGAGCAGGAGCGTTACGCGAGCGCCATCGTGGCGCTGAACGCTACCACCGGTAAGCTGGCATGGAGCTATCAGACCGTTCACCACGACCTGTGGGATATGGATATGCCGTCCCAGCCGACACTGGCGGACATTACCGTTAACGGTAAAACCGTTCCGGTGATTTACGCTCCGGCGAAAACCGGCAACATCTTCGTGCTGGATCGCAGCAACGGTAAGCTGGTTGTCCCTGCACCGGAAAAACCGGTTCCACAGGGCGCCGCGAAAGGCGATTACGTCAGCAAAACGCAGCCGTTCTCTGACCTGAGCTTCCGTCCGAAGAAAGATCTCAGCGGAGCAGACATGTGGGGTGCCACTATGTTTGACCAGCTGGTGTGCCGCGTGATGTTCCACCAGCTGCGCTACGAAGGGATCTTCACGCCGCCGTCCGAACAGGGCACGCTGGTCTTCCCGGGTAACCTGGGGATGTTCGAATGGGGCGGGATCTCCGTTGACCCTAACCGTCAGGTGGCGATTGCCAACCCGATGGCGCTGCCGTTTGTTTCCCGTCTGATCCCACGCGGACCGGGCAACCCAATGGAACAGCCGAAAGATGCTAAAGGCAGCGGTACCGAAGCGGGTATTCAGCCGCAGTACGGCGTGCCATATGGCGTGACGCTGAACCCGTTCCTGTCGCCTTTCGGTCTGCCGTGTAAACAGCCTGCCTGGGGGTATATCTCCGGTCTGGATCTGAAAACCAATCAGATTGTGTGGAAGAAACGTATTGGTACGCCACAGGACAGCATGCCGTTCCCAATGCCGGTTCCGGTGCCGTTCAATATGGGTATGCCAATGCTGGGTGGCCCAATCTCCACCGCCGGTAACGTGCTGTTCATCGCGGCAACCGCAGATAACTACCTGCGCGCGTACAACATGACCAACGGTGAGAAACTGTGGCAGGGCCGTCTGCCAGCGGGCGGACAGGCCACGCCGATGACCTATGAAGTGAATGGCAAGCAGTACGTTGTCATCTCTGCGGGCGGTCACGGTTCGTTTGGCACCAAGATGGGCGACTATATTGTCGCGTATGCACTGCCTGACGACGCTAAGTAACAACAAAGCCCGGTGGCGCTAACGCTTACCGGGCCTACGTAAAGATGCTAAAACGGCAATCTCGGTTGCCGTTTTAGCGTTTGTGCCCTCTCCCCGTGGGTGCGGGCATCAGGCCACACTGCTTTAAACAGTAAAACCCAGCATCATCCCTGTATCTTCATGTTCCAGCAGATGACAGTGCGCCATATAGGCAAACTCCTTCGGCGCGTCGTGGTCGAACTTCACCAGCACCTCGCTTACACCCCCTTCTACCTTCACCGTATCTTTCCAGCCTGAACGATGCGCGGCAGGTGCGTTGCCGTTTTCAGAGAGAATGCGGAACTGCGTGCCGTGGATGTGGAACGGGTGCAGCATCATGTCGCCTTCGCCAGAAATCACCCAGCGCTCAAACTGCCCTTTTGTGGCGGCAAACATCGGCGTGTTCATGTCGAAGGCTTTGCCGTTGATCTTGTTAGCATTGTGGAAATCAAATCCGTGGCCGCCATGATCCATCCCGCCCATCTTGCCGTGGTCCATATTCATGTGGCCCATCATCTGCCCATGGTGCATGCCCGCCATCGCCTGCTCACCGTATTTCTTCATTAACGCCTGCATACCCATCATGTCGAGCATGGGGTCCATCGAAAGCTGTAGCTTACGCTGCGTTAGCCCCTCAAGGGCTGGCAGTGCTGGCAGCGTGGTTAAGGTCTCCGGCAGTATGCCCGAGGCGGTAATTTGCAGCGGCTGAATGCGCAGCACCGGATGAGGTTTATCAAACGGCGCAACGGCCATCCCCATCTGGCTGACCGGCAGGGTCACCAAGTCAAACGCGTTGCCGTCGCTGATATCCACCAGCACCTCGAAGCGCTCGCCCATCAGCATTGGCAGCTCGCTTACCTTAACCGGCTCTGGCAGCAGGCCGCCGTCGCTCGCCACCACATACAGCGGACGCTTGTCGCTGGCGGCAAAGTTGAGAGAGCGGGCGTTACACCCGTTGAGCAGGCGTAAACGCAACCAGCCTTTCGGCGCGGCGTGCTGCGGATAAATCGCGCCGTTGGTCAGCAACGTATCGCCAAACCAGCCTACGGCCGCGGTCATGACGTCCAGCTGATAATCAATCTGCCCGTCTGCGGTAAATTTCTTGTCCTGCACGATCACCGGCACATCGTCGATGCCCCACTGTTTTGGCAGACGCAGCAGGCGGCTTTCGTCATCGTCAATCAGCACTAACCCCGCCAGACCCATCGCAACCTGATGGCCGGTTTTGCCGTGCTGATGCGGATGGAACCAACAGGTCGCGGCGCGCTGGTCCGGGGTAAAGGTAACGCTACGTTTGCCACCCGCTTTTATAACGCCCTGCGGCCCGCCGTCGACCTCGCCGGGCACTTCCAGCCCGTGCCAGTGCACGGTGGTCTCTTGCGTCAGCGTGTTGTGGATATCAACGGTCACGGCCTTGCCTTTGCGCAACTGCAGCGCGGGGCCGAGCAGATTGCCGTTGTAGCCCCACGTCGTTGCGGTGTGTTTGCCAAAGGTTGTTTTACCCGCCTGGACGACGAGCTGAATACGGCCACGGGCATCAGCGGTCAGTAAATCCGGGATCGGCAGTGCAGGCCTGTCGGCGGCAAACACCGCCCGGCTCCAGAGCGGTAAAGCGCTGGCAGCACCCAGCGCAACTGAATATTTTAAAAAATCACGACGTTGCATGTTCATTTCCTTATTTCCAGCAGGCGATCTTTTGAGCATAAACCCTCCCCTTACCGGAAGGTCAAGCACAGCGGCGATAATAAAGATCGTCGGCCTGGCACCAAGTATGCTAACGTTAATTTTCCGTGACGCAGTGGTAGAAGCAATGAAGACGTTTTTCAGAACAATTCTGTTCGGTGGCCTGATGGCGATGTGTGCAAACAGTTATGCGCTGAGTGAAAATGAAGCAGAAGATATGGCCGATCTGACGGCTGTTTTTGTGTTTCTGAAAAACGATTGTGGTTACCAGAATTTACCCAACGGGCAAATTCGTCGCGCACTGGTCTTTTTTGCCCAGCAGAACCAATGGGATCTTAGCAACTACGACAGCTTCGACATGAAAGCGCTCGGTGAAGACAGCTACCGCGATTTAAGCGGCATTGGCATTCCTACGGCCAAAAAATGCAAAGCACTGGCACGCGATTCACTCAGCCTGCTCGCCTACGTGAAGTAACCTTCCCGACGCACCTTGTTGACTCTGGCCACGCACGCGCGGTGTTGTGTTGCGCCCATTCCGCTGGAAGTAATGGATGTTAACGAAGAAGGTGACACCCCATGACCGAAAAAACGGTTTGGCAAGAAACGCTGCATGACCAGTTTGGTCAGTATTTTGCCGTTGATAACGTGCTTTATCATGAGAAAACCGATCATCAGGATTTGATAATCTTCGAGAACGCCGCCTTTGGCCGCGTGATGGCGCTGGACGGCGTGGTGCAAACCACCGAGCGCGACGAGTTTATCTATCACGAGATGATGACCCACGTTCCCCTGCTGGCGCACGGCCACGCAAAACACGTGTTAATTATCGGCGGCGGCGACGGTGCCATGCTGCGCGAAGTGTCCCGCCATCAGACTGTCGAAACCATCACCATGGTGGAAATCGACGCAGGCGTGGTCTCTTTCTGTCGCCAGTACCTGCCTAACCACAACGCCGGGAGCTACGACGACCCGCGCTTCAATCTGGTTATCGACGACGGCGTCAATTTTGTTAACCAGACCACGCAAACGTTTGATGTGATCATTTCGGACTGCACCGACCCGATCGGCCCGGGCGCATCGCTGTTTACCTCATCCTTCTACGAAGGCTGCAAGCGCTGCCTGAAACCGGGCGGCATCTTTGTGGCCCAAAACGGCGTCTGCTTCCTGCAGCAGGATGAAGCCCTCGACAGCCATCGCAAGCTGAGCACGTATTTCAGTGACGTGAGCTTCTATCAGGCTGCCATCCCGACCTACTACGGCGGGATCATGACCTTTGCCTGGGCAACGGATAACGAAGCGCTGCGCCATCTCTCCACCGAAATTATCCAGGCCCGGTTCCATCAGACCCATCTTCAGTGCCGTTACTACAATCCGGCGATCCATACCGCAGCCTTTGCCTTGCCACAGTATCTGCAAGACGCGCTGTCCTCTAAGGGGGTGAACTAATTGAAAAAGCTTAAACTGCATGGCTTTAACAACCTGACCAAAAGCCTGAGTTTTTGTATTTACGATATCTGCTACGCCAAGACGGCAGAAGAGCGCGATGGTTATATCGCCTATATCGATGAACTCTATAACGCCAACCGCCTGACGGAAATTTTGTCGGAAACCTGCTCAATCATCGGCGCCAACATCCTGAACATCGCCCGTCAGGATTACGAGCCGCAGGGCGCAAGCGTCACCATTCTGGTCAGCGAAGAGCCGGTTGACCCTCAGCTTATCGACAAAACCGAGCACCCCGGCCCGCTGCCGGAAGTGGTCGTTGCGCATTTAGACAAGAGCCATATCTGCGTTCACACCTATCCGGAGAGCCACCCGGAAGGCGGGCTGTGTACCTTCCGTGCCGATATCGAGGTGTCGACCTGCGGCGTGATCTCCCCGCTGAACGCGCTGAACTATTTAATCCACCAGCTGGAATCCGATATCGTGACCGTTGATTACCGCGTACGCGGTTTTACCCGTGATATCAACGGCATGAAGCACTTTATCGATCATGAAATTAACTCCATTCAGAACTTCATGTCCGAGGATATGAAAGCGCTGTATGACATGATGGACGTCAACGTCTATCAGGAGAATATCTTCCACACCAAGATGTTGCTTAAGGAGTTCGACCTTAAGCACTACATGTTCCACACCAAACCGGAAGATTTAAGCGAAGACGAGCGCAAGGCCATTACCGACCTGCTCTGGAAAGAGATGCGCGAAATCTACTACGGCCGCAACATTCCAGCCGTGTAGGTATTGCCGGGGCAAGGATGCTCCACCGTTATTTCTGTTTCATGAACTCGCGATACGCTGCAACTACCTGCAAAAAGTCCTCAACGCCGCACAGCGACAGGCTCTCTTCGTCGTAGTAGTTCATCCCCTCTTCCATCTCATCGCCCGAGAACTCAAGCTGGTTGGCGCGCACCATCACCTCTTCGCCATCCATCCACAGGGTGTATTCATGCCCACCGCGTTGCCAGGATCGCTCGCTGCCTTTGACCGTGTTCGCGGCCTGCTCCACCTCATCCAGCAGCGCGAGGTTGTCTTTAACCTCTTCATTAAACCAGTGCCCTACGGCTTCGTGGCCCATCGACATACGCACCTTCACCACGCCGGTGATGTCGCGCAGAAATTCGTAATCCATAGCGTTTTCCTCTGCAAAGCCATTAGGGTAATTATCGCAGCGTAGAGGAAGAAAAAAAGCGGGAGGCATTAAAAAAAGAAAAATATTTTACGTTCTTAATCGAATTACTATCAACTATTTATCGTTAACATATTCTTCTGGTAAAAATTTTAATCATTGTAAAAAATTAACACACCCTTATCTTAGGACAAAGCTCATTTATATTTAATTTCAATCAATGAAAGTTATCACTTGCTAAAAACTATTATATCACACCCCAAATCCTCTTTATAATTTAAAAGTTTGACGGCTATAAAAATTGCAAATACAATAAGAATGAGTTTTTCTTGAAAGAAACATTTTGAATTTATTATCTTTACTCAGGAAAAAAATGACACCAACACTAGAATTAAACAAACCTTCACAATTATTATCGCTAACATCAAAAACAGTCATCTCTAAAAGAAATCTTTTTGATCTCATACAATTTTCCAAACAAAATCAGACTGAATATTATGAAGGAGACGAGTGGAAGATTAACAACACTCCTCAGCAAGGAATAAACTGGATTGGGAACAATTTCGACTTAAAAGCTGTAATTATCAAAACAAGAAAGGGAAGCTATGCAGATGATGGATGGCGGGACAATGAAAAAACTGTTTTTAGCTATTCATTTAAAGCTCAACAAGGCGTCATCAATTATAATGATAACGCCAATAAATCCCTTATAAATCAACCCATAGGTGGGTACCCCATTCTTCTCTTCAGCGAGAAATCAAGTAATTGGATTTTTGAAGGGCTTTTTACGATAATAAAAATGGATAAAACATCTGTTGTTTTAAAGAAAATACATAACCTCCTCGAGTTAAATAAAAACCAAGACATTATTCCAACTCCCCCAACCCAAAAAGATGTAAAATATATAGAGGGTGAAAGAAAATTTGTCACACATCTTCTGGCTGAACGCAATGCACAAGTAATTAAAGATTTAAAAAATAAAATGCCTTGGATATGTGATATCTGCAATTTGGAATTTATAAAATTATATTCTAAAAATTATATAGAAGCGCATCATAAAAGACCGTTGCACACGTATCAAAACTCGCACACAGTTTCAATTGAAGATTTTGTTATGCTCTGCTCTAATTGTCATAAAGCAGTTCATATTTTGTTACGGGAAGATAATTTAGAGTATGATTGCGCCAAGGATAAAATTTTATCCCTGCTTAATAACGAGCAAGTTATAATTTAACCAGAAAAAGGGGGGCAATATGCCCCCCTTTATTATGTTATACTGCCGTCTGGAAGATAACCCCGTCCGCCTTCTCGGTGTACTGAGAAAGCTGGTCGAAGTTCAGATAGCGATAGGTATCAACCGCCGTCTTATCTACCTGAGCAACAAAAGTCTGGTACTCTTCCGGCGTTGGCAGCTTGCCAATCAGCGCCGCAACCGCCGCCAGCTCCGCAGAGGCCAGGAAGACGTTAGCTCCCGTACCTAAACGGTTAGGGAAGTTACGGGTAGAGGTAGAGACCACCGTCGCACCGTCTGCCACGCGTGCCTGGTTACCCATGCACAGGGAACAGCCAGGGATTTCGATACGCGCACCGCTCTTACCAAACACGCTGTAGTAGCCCTCTTCGGTCAGCTGTGCCGCGTCCATACGGGTTGGCGGTGCCACCCACAGACGCGTCGGCAGCTGGCCTTTGTGAGTATCCAGCAGCTTGCCCGCCGCGCGGAAGTGGCCGATGTTGGTCATGCACGAGCCGATAAACACTTCGTCGATCTTCTCGCCCTGCACCTCGGACAGCGGACGGGCGTCGTCCGGATCGTTTGGCGCGCACAGGATTGGCTCTTTGATATCCGCCAGATCGATGTCGATCACTGCCGCATACTCTGCGTCAGCATCGGCTTCCAGCAGCTGCGGATCGGCCAGCCATTTTTCCATACCCTGAATACGACGCTCCAGCGTACGACGGTCGCCGTAGCCTTCAGCAATCATCCACTTCAGCAGCACGATGTTCGACGTCAGGTACTCTTCAATTGGCGCTTTGTTCAGCTTGATGGTACAGCCCGCGGCAGAACGCTCGGCGGAGGCATCAGTCAGCTCGAAAGCCTGCTCCACTTTCAGATCCGGCAGCCCTTCAATCTCGAGGATGCGGCCAGAGAAGATGTTTTTCTTGCCCTTCTTCTCTACGGTCAGCAGGCCCTGTTTGATGGCATACAGCGGGATAGCGTGAACCAGGTCGCGCAGGGTGATACCCGGCTGCATTTTACCTTTGAAGCGCACCAGCACGGACTCCGGCATATCCAGCGGCATTACGCCGGTCGCAGCGGCAAACGCCACCAGACCTGACCCGGCCGGGAAGGAGATCCCGATTGGGAAACGGGTATGGGAGTCACCACCAGTACCGACGGTATCCGGCAGCAGCATGCGGTTCAGCCAGGAGTGGATCACGCCGTCGCCCGGACGCAGGGAAACGCCGCCACGGTTCATGATAAAGTCCGGCAGCGTGTGGTGCGTGGTGACGTCAACTGGCTTCGGATAGGCCGCGGTGTGGCAGAAGGACTGCATCACCAGATCGGAAGAGAAGCCCAGGCACGCCAGGTCTTTCAGTTCGTCACGCGTCATTGGGCCGGTGGTATCCTGAGACCCCACAGAGGTCATCTTAGGTTCGCAGTAAGCGCCCGGACGGACACCCGCTACGCCGCAGGCGCGGCCAACCATTTTCTGAGCCAGGGAGTAGCCGCGGCTGCTTTCCGCCACGTCTTTCGCCTGACGGAACACGTCTGAGTGCGGCAGACCGAGCGCGTCACGCGCTTTGGTGGTCAGGCCACGGCCAATAATCAGCGGAATACGGCCACCGGCGCGGACTTCGTCGATCAGCACGTCGGTTTTCAGCGTGAAGCTTGCCAGCAGTTCGTTGGTTTCGTGGTTACGCACTTCACCCTTGAACGGGTAAACGTCAATCACATCGCCCATGTTCAGGTTAGAAACATCCACTTCGATCGGCAGCGCGCCCGCATCTTCCATGGTGTTAAAGAAGATAGGCGCAATTTTGCCACCGAGGCACAGGCCGCCGCCGCGTTTGTTCGGCACATGAGGGATATCATCGCCCATGAACCACAGCACGGAGTTGGTTGCAGATTTACGCGAAGAGCCAGTACCCACAACGTCACCGACGTAGGCCAGCGGGAAACCTTTTTGCTGCAGGGCCTCGATCTGTTTGATCGGGCCAACGCTGCCAGGCTGATCCGGCTCGATGCCTTCGCGGGCGTTTTTCAGCATCGCCAGCGCGTGCAGAGGGATATCCGGGCGAGACCACGCATCCGGTGCCGGGGAGAGGTCATCGGTGTTAGTTTCACCGGTCACTTTGAAGACGGTAACCGTGATTTTTTCGGCCAGGGCAGGACGGTTCAGGAACCATTCGGCATCGGCCCAGGACTGCATTACCTGCTTCGCGTAGACGTTACCCGCTTTGGCTTTCTCTTCCACATCGTAGAAGTTATCGAACATCAGCAGCGTTGAAGAGAGCGCTTTGGCAGCAATCGGTGCCAGCTTTTCGTTGTCCAGCGCGTCAATCAGCGGATGAATGTTATAGCCGCCCTGCATGGTGCCGAGCAGTTCAATCGCTTTTTCAGGAGTAACCAGTGGGGAGGTCGCTTCGCCTTTGGCAACGGCGGCAAGGAATCCGGCTTTTACGTAGGCAGCTTCATCTACGCCAGGCGGTACACGGTTGATCAGCAGATCTAAAAGGAATTCTTCTTCGCCCGCAGGCGGGTTCTTCAGCAGCTCGACGAGCGCGGCCATTTGGGTTGCATCTAAAGGTTTGGGTACAATTCCCTCGGCGGCACGTTCTGCTACGTGCTTACGGTATTCTTCTAGCACGACGGTTCTCCTCGCTCTCATTGTCATATGCGGCCGGCGTTCTCTTCACGCTCCTGTGAGACAGCAGTTTGTAGGGTAAATGCCCGATACCGCGTCGGCCAGCATAGCAGGATTTCTGCACAGTGTTAATCTGTTTACAAAAAAGCAACATTAAATACTTTGCTGAATCGTTAAGAATGGTATAGCGGGCAGACGAGGCCAATTTGAGGGACAAAAAAACCGCCTGAAAGGCGGTGAGTTTGTTGCCTTGCGGTGGCTGGCAGGTTTGCGGCAGGTGCATTTACAGAATTGTGTAATAAATACTCACACTCTTTATCCGGACCTTCTGGTGAATTCCCAACAATCGTCAAAACTGTAAAAGACGGGTGAATAATACTCGCGGCAATTGCAACGCCTGAGGGCATTGCGCTGGTCTCGTCGGAGTCACTATATGAAGTTGCCCCTTAAGCCACATCTGCTTGTTCTTCTGTGCAGTACCGGGTTATTCGCCGCCTCTGGCGTGATGTTTGTTAAAAGCCGCACGACAGAAACGCCGGTCTCCCCTGCGCCTGTCGCGCAACAACCCGTCACCCCAACTGCTCAGCCCGCGCCGGTCGTTGCCCCGACTTATACTGCGGCTCAAATCGATCAGTGGACGGCGCCCATTGCGCTCTACCCCGATGCGCTGCTTTCGCAAATCCTGATGGCCTCAACCTACCCTTCAAACGTCATCCAGGCCGCGCAGTGGTCGCAGGACAATCCAAAATTGCAGGGCGACGCTGCGATCCAGGCTGTCTCCGGCCAGCCGTGGGATGCCAGCGTAAAATCGCTGGTTGCCTTCCCACAGCTGATGACGCTGATGGGCGGTAACCCTGAGTGGGTGCAAAATTTAGGAAATGCATTTCTGGCCCAGCCGAAGGACGTCATGGACTCCGTGCAGCGTCTTCGCGCGCTGGCGCAGCAAACCGGCGCGCTGCAATCAACTCCTCAGCAGACGGTGACCACGGTTAAAAAAGCCGCGCCCGCCAAAAGTACCACCTCAACGGTCGTCGCCGCGCCTGCAAGCGAGACGGTGATAAAGATTGAGCCCGCCGATCCGCAGGTAGTGTATGTACCCACCTATAACCCAACGACCGTCTACGGCACCTGGCCAAACGCCAGCTATCCGCCGGTTTATCTCCCCCCGTCTCCCGGCGAGCAGTTCACCAACAGCTTTGTAAAAGGGTTCGGCTATAGCCTCGGCGTGGCTACTACCTATGCGCTGTTCAGCAATATCGACTGGGACGATGACGACGATCACCACCACCACGATGATGATTATTATCACCATGACGGATACTCGCATAACGGCGATAACATCAATATCAACGTCAATAATTTCAATAAAATAACCGGCGAGCACCGCACGGATAACAATATGGTGTGGCAGCACAACCCGGCGTATCGCAACGGGGTGCCCTATACCAACAGCCAGCTTGCCAGCCGGTTCCATCCGACGTCGACCCCCACCGGATTGAGCGCGACGCAGCATCAGCCGGTTAACCGCGACAGTCAGCGTCAGGCGGCATTGGCGCAGGTGCAAAAATCGACCGGGAAATCGCTGTCGCAACTGCAGCATCCCGTCACCCGCAACGTGCAGCACCCCGCCTCCACCCAGCAGCTAAGGCAGATCACTCAACGCAATAACTACCGGGGCTACGACGGGATAAAGCCGCACGCGCAGCAGGCAAATAACCACGCCCTTCAGGATCGCCTGCAGACCGAGCGACGCGCGCAAAGCCAGCACCCTCAGCACTACGCCAACGCCCTGAGCGGCAACGACAGCCGTTCTCCGAGCTGGCAGGCGCAGCAGCAGCGCGGGTTGCAAAGCCGTCAGCGAGCATCGCTGAGCGATGAACAGCGTGCCAGCCTCAGACAACAGGCGTCTGAACGCCACGCCGAACACCGAGAATTCCGCCACCATTAAGGACATCATGATGAAAAAACAACTGATTGGCGGCGTACTGTTGCTTATGGTATCCACCTTCGCCCTGGCCCAGCAGAATTTCACGACGCCGGGACAGGCAACGGACGCCCTGACAAAAGCCATCAGCGAGCAAAACGAGGAGGCATTAAACAGCCTGCTCGGCGATAACTGGCGTGATTACCTGCCGCCTGAGGGCGTTGACCCTGAAGCCGTGGCGCGTTTTTTACGCGACTGGAAGGTCAGCCATCACGTCGCCATTAACGGCAATACCGCCCATCTCTATGTTGGAGAAAACGGCTGGCAGCTGCCCATACCCGTCGTGAAAAAAACCGACGGCTGGCAGTTTGATATGCAAAAAGCCGCCGACGAGATCCAGACGCGTGAAATCGGGCGCAACGAGCTTGCGGCAATTGAAGCCTTACACGCCTATGTGGACGCGCAGCAGAGCTATTTTGCGCTGAATCAGCATTACGCCGAAAAAATCGTCAGCGCTGAAGGAAAAAAAGATGGTCTGTACTGGCCCGTCTCACCGGGCGAAGCGCCCAGCCCGCTCGGACCGGCATTTAGCCCGCAAGAGCCTGGCGCCGGTTATCACGGCTATCGTTTCCGGATCCTGCCAGATAAAGAGGGCTTTGCGATGATCGCCTGGCCGGTGCGTTACGGTCAGACGGGCGTGATGAGCTTTATGATTAATCAGGACGACAGGGTTTATCAGGCCGATCTCGGCAGTGGAACCGGGCAAAAAGCAGAGGATGTAACCTCCTTCCACCTGGATAAAAGCTGGGAAGCCGTCGCGCCATAAATCCTTCGAGTGGCGCGCTGGTTCAGCACGGCAAAAGCAAAAAAAACGCCTCCGAAGAGGCGTTTATCAGCAATAAAGAAACTTATTTCTTCTTCGCTTTGGCGTTTGGCAGGTCGGTGATGCTACCTTCAAACACTTCTGCCGCCAGGCCCACAGACTCGTGCAGAGTCGGGTGCGCGTGGATGGTCAGCGCGATGTCTTCAGCATCACAGCCCATTTCGATCGCCAGGCCGATTTCGCCCAGCAGCTCGCCGCCGTTGGTCCCGACAATCGCACCACCGATAACACGGTGAGATTCTTTGTCGAAGATAAGCTTGGTCATACCGTCTGCGCAGTCAGAAGCGATAGCACGGCCAGAAGCAGCCCACGGGAAGGTGGCGGTTTCGTAGCTGATGCCTTTCTCTTTCGCTTCTTTCTCGGTCAGACCCACCCAGGCAACTTCTGGCTCGGTGTAGGCGATAGATGGGATCACTTTCGGATCGAAGTAGTGCTTCATGCCCGCGATAACTTCAGCGGCAACGTGACCTTCGTGAACACCTTTGTGTGCCAGCATTGGCTGACCAACGATATCGCCGATAGCAAAGATGTGTGGCACGTTGGTGCGCAGCTGCTTGTCAACGCGGATGAAGCCACGGTCGTCCACTTCCACGCCGGCTTTGCCTGCGTCGAGGTTTTTACCGTTCGGCACACGGCCGATAGCCACCAGCACGGCGTCGTAACGCTGTGGTTCTGCAGGGGCTTTTTTGCCTTCCATGGAAACGTAAATACCGTCTTCTTTCGCTTCAACGGCAGTCACTTTGGTTTCCAGCATCAGGTTGAACTTCTTGCTGATGCGCTTGGTGAAGACTTTAACGATGTCTTTGTCAGCAGCCGGGATCACCTGGTCGAACATTTCAACCACGTCAATGTCTGAACCCAGCGCGTGGTACACGGTACCCATTTCCAGACCGATGATACCGCCACCCATTACCAGCAGACGCTTAGGAACGGTTTTCAGCTCCAGCGCATCGGTGGAATCCCATACGCGTGGGTCTTCATGTGGAATGAACGGCAGTTCGATCGGACGGGAACCCGCCGCGATGATCGCGTTGTCGAAGTTGATCACGGTTTTGCCGTTTTCACCTTCCACTTCCAGGGTGTTCGCCCCGGTGAATTTACCCAGACCGTTAACCACTTTCACTTTACGGCCTTTGGCCATACCTGCCAGACCGCCGGTCAGCTGAGTGATAACTTTCTCTTTCCAGGTACGAATTTTGTCGATATCGGTTTTCGGCTCGCCGAAGACGATACCGTGTTCAGCCAGCGCTTTGGCTTCTTCGATAACTTTCGCTACGTGCAGCAGCGCTTTAGAAGGGATACAGCCGACGTTCAGACAAACACCGCCGAGGGTGTTGTAACGTTCTACGATGACGGTTTCCAGACCTAAATCCGCAGCGCGGAATGCTGCGGAATAACCTGCCGGGCCTGCCCCAAGTACTACGACCTGAGTTTTGATTTCTGTGCTCATCATGACCTCTTAATTTATACCCGTCGTCCACCGGGTCGTTCTATCCGCCCGTATTTTACAAAATTGTTAACAATTTTGAAACAACAAACGGCTCATGAATTCTCGCTTTCGCCAGTAACCTCACTGACATCACAAGGTTACCAGAAAAAAGCCGGCCGTCTGGCCGGCTTTTCGATTACATCACCAGGCGGCGAATGTCGCTCAGGGTGTTGTTAATGATGGTGATGAAACGCGCACCATCTGCACCGTCGATAACGCGGTGGTCGAAGGAGAGAGAGATTGGCATCATCAGACGCGGCACAAACTCTTTACCATTCCACACCGGCTCCATCGCGGACTTGGACACACCGAGGATGGCCACTTCCGGCGCGTTCACAATCGGTGCGAAGTGGGTCGTACCCAGGCCGCCGATGCTGGAGATAGTGAAGCAGCCGCCCTGCATTTCACCGGCAGTCAGCTTACCATCACGCGCTTTTTTGGAGATGGTGGTCAGTTCACGGGACAGCTCGGTAATGCTCTTCTTGTTCACGTCTTTGAAGACCGGAACAACCAGACCATTTGGCGTATCAACCGCAACACCGATGTTGATGTATTTCTTCAGCGTCAGCTTCTGGCCGTCTTCGGACAGGGAGCTGTTGAAACGTGGCATCTGTTCCAGCGCCGCCGCAACCGCTTTCATGATGAAGACCACTGGGGTGAATTTCACGTCCAGTTTACGCTTCTCAGCTTCGGCGTTCTGCTGTTTACGGAACGCTTCCAGATCGGTGATATCGGTCTTATCGAAGTGCGTAACGTGCGGGATCATCACCCAGTTACGGCTCAGGTTAGCACCAGAGATTTTCTGGATACGGCCCAGTTCCACTTCTTCGATTTCGCCGAACTTGCTGAAGTCCACTTTTGGCCATGGCAGCATGCCCGGGATACCGCCGCCAGCGGCTGCAGCAGGTGCAGCTTCGGCGCGTTTCACCGCGTCTTTCACGTATGTCTGAACGTCTTCACGCAGGATACGACCTTTACGACCGGTCCCTTTCACTTTCGCCAGGTTTACACCGAACTCGCGCGCCAGGCGACGAATCAGCGGTGTAGCGTGGACGTAAGCATCGTTTTCGGCGAACTCGGATTTGCCTTCCGCTTTTGCAGCAGGGGCAGCAGCAGGTTTAGCAGCCTGAGCCGGTGCAGCAGCCGGAGCTGGAGCAGCCGCGGCAGCCTGAGCGGCCGCAGGCGCAGCGCCTTCTACTTCGAAGACCATGATCAGAGAACCGGTAGACACTTTGTCGCCGGTGCTGATTTTGATCTCTTTAACGGTACCTGCGAACGGCGCAGGAACTTCCATGGAAGCCTTGTCGCCTTCAACGGTGATCAGTGACTGTTCAGCGGCAACTTTGTCGCCCACTTTCACCATCACTTCGGTCACTTCAACTTCGTCACCGCCGATGTCCGGTACGTTTACGTCTTTCGCACCGCCAGCCGCTGCTGGTGCAGCCGCCTGGGCCGGAGCCGCTTCGGCTTTCGCCGGAGCCGCCGCGCCTTCAGCGCCAGCCACTTCAAAGACCATGATCAGGGAGCCGGTAGACACTTTGTCACCGGTGTTGATTTTGATCTCTTTAACGGTACCTGCGAACGGCGCAGGGACTTCCATAGAGGCTTTGTCGCCTTCTACGGTGATCAGGGACTGTTCAGCCGTAACGGTATCGCCTACTTTCACCAGGATTTCAGTGACTTCAACTTCATCACCGCCGATGTCAGGCACGTTAACGTCTTTCGCTGCCGCAGCAGCAGGTGCTGCAGCCGGAGCGGCTTCTTTCTTCTCTTCTGCCTTAGCAGGTGCAGCATCAGCTGCACCGTCGGCGGAATCGAAAATCATGATCAGTTTGCCCGTCTCGGTTTTATCGCCAACAGAGACTTTGATCTCTTTAACGATGCCAGCCTGAGGAGACGGTACTTCCATAGAGGCTTTGTCGCCCTCTACGGTGATCAGCGACTGTTCAGCTTCAACTTTGTCGCCCACTTTGACCAGGATCTCGGTGATTTCAACTTCATCAGCCCCGATGTCCGGTACATTGATTTCGATAGCCATTATTCTTTTACCTCTTACGCCAGACGCGGGTTAACTTTTTCTGCATCGATGTTGAATTTGGTAATTGCATCCGCAACCACTTTCTTATCGATTTCGCCACGTTTAGCCAGTTCGCCCAGGGCTGCTACAACCACGTAAGAAGCATCAACTTCGAAGTGGTGACGCAGGTTTTCGCGGCTGTCAGAACGACCGAAGCCGTCAGTACCCAGAACGCGATAATCATCCGCTGGAACGTAAGTACGAACCTGCTCAGCGAACAGTTTCATATAGTCAGTAGACGCCACCGCTGGCGCGTCGTTCATCACCTGAGCGATGTACGGAACGCGTGGGTTTTCCATTGGGTGCAGCATGTTCCAGCGCTCACAATCCTGGCCATCACGCGCCAGTTCAGTGAAGGAGGTTACGCTGTACACATCGGAACCGACACCGTAGTCGTTCGCCAGGATCTGTGCTGCTTCACGGACGTGACGCAGGATAGAGCCGGAGCCCAGCAGCTGAACTTTACCTTTGCTACCTTCGAGGGTTTCGAGTTTGTAGATACCTTTGCGGATACCTTCCTCGGCACCTGCTGGCATAGCCGGCATGTGGTAGTTTTCGTTCAGCGTGGTGATGTAGTAGTAAATGTTCTCTTGTGCTTCGCCGTACATACGGGTCAGACCGTCATGCATGATGACAGCCACTTCGTACGCGTAAGACGGGTCGTAAGAGATACAGTTAGGGATAGTCAGCGACTGAATGTGGCTGTGACCATCTTCGTGCTGCAGACCTTCACCGTTCAGGGTCGTACGACCAGAAGTACCCCCGATCAGGAAGCCGCGAGCCTGCTGGTCGCCCGCCTGCCAGCACAGGTCACCGATACGCTGGAAACCGAACATGGAGTAGTAGATGTAGAAGGGGATCATCGGCAGGTTGTTGGTGCTGTAAGAGGTCGCAGCAGCCAGCCAGGACGCGCCTGCACCCAGCTCGTTGATACCTTCCTGCAGGATCTGGCCTTTCTCGTCTTCTTTGTAGTATGCAACCTGCTCACGGTCTTGCGGGGTGTACTGCTGGCCGTTCGGGCTGTAGATACCGATCTGACGGAACAGACCTTCCATACCGAAAGTACGCGCTTCGTCGGCGATGATTGGAACCAGACGATCTTTGATCGACTTGTTCTTCAGCATCACGTTCAGGGCACGCACGAAAGCGATAGTGGTGGAGATCTCTTTGTTCTGCTCTTCCAGCAGCTGAGAGAAGTCTTCCAGCGCTGGCAGTTCCAGTTTCTCGGTGAACTTAGGCTGACGAGCAGGCAGGTAGCCTTTCAGCGCCTGACGACGTTCGTGCAGGTACTTGTGCTCTTCAGAGCCTTCCGGGAAGGTGATGTAAGACAGGTTTTCTACCTGCTCATCGGTCACTGGAACGTTGAAACGGTCGCGGATATAACGCACGCCGTCCATGTTCATTTTCTTCACCTGGTGAGCGATGTTTTTACCTTCTGCGGTATCACCCATGCCGTAACCTTTGATGGTGTGGGCCAGGATTACAGTCGCTTTACCTTTGGTTTCCTGCGCTTTTTTCAGTGCCGCGTAGACTTTCTTCGGATCGTGACCACCACGGTTCAGCGCCCAGATCTGCTCATCAGTCCAGTCTGCAACCAGTGCGGCGGTTTCAGGGTATTTACCGAAGAAGTGCTCACGCACGTAGGCACCGTCTTTGGATTTGAAGGTCTGGTAGTCGCCGTCAACGGTTTCGTTCATCAGCTGGATCAGTTTACCGCTGGTGTCTTTACGCAGCAGCTCATCCCAACGACCGCCCCACATCACTTTAATCACGTTCCAGCCAGCACCCGCGAAGATGCCTTCCAGTTCGTTGATGATCTTGCCGTTGCCGGTTACCGGACCATCCAGACGCTGCAGGTTACAGTTGATGATGAAGCACAGGTTGTCCAGCTTCTCACGGGTCGCGATGGTGATCGCACCCTTAGATTCTGGCTCATCCATTTCGCCGTCGCCCAGGAAGGCGTAAACGGTTTGCTCAGAGGTGTCTTTCAGACCACGGTGTTCCAGATATTTCAGGAATTTAGCCTGATAAATCGCACCGATTGGACCCAGACCCATAGATACGGTCGGGAACTGCCAGAATTCTGGCATCAGTTTAGGGTGCGGATAAGAAGACAGACCTTTACCGTGAACTTCCTGACGGAAGTTGTTCATCTGCTCTTCAGTCAGACGACCTTCCAGGAACGCACGCGCGTAGATGCCCGGAGAGATGTGGCCCTGGAAGTACACCAGATCGCCGCCGTCTTTCTCGTTGGCCGCACGGAAGAAGTGGTTGAAGCACACTTCATAAACGGTTGCAGAAGACTGGAAGGACGCCATGTGGCCACCCAGTTCCAGGTCTTTTTTGGACGCGCGCAGAACGGTCATGATGGCGTTCCAGCGGATAGCAGAACGAATACGACGTTCCAGATCCAGATTGCCCGGGTATTCCGGTTCGTCTTCGACGGCAATCGTGTTTACGTAGTTGTTAGCCCCTGCACCTGCAGCAACCTTCACACCGCCTTTGCGGGCTTCTGAAAGGAGCTGATCAATCAGATACTGAGCGCGCTCAACACCTTCTTCACGGATGACCGATTCGATCGCCTGTAGCCAGTCGCGAGTTTCGATCGGATCCACGTCATTTTGGAGACGTTCTGACATGGGGGTATTCCTTATCTATCTAATACGTTGATTTGTCTGGAACCTGTCCCATTGTATTTTCGCCAGAAAACACAATAAGACAGGTTCTGCGTTTAGTTGCCGCGCTCTAAAATGTCGGCGCTTAATCCTTTCGTTGCTGTATGCGGCGAAGTGAGCGTTCACGACGTGATTGCTCACGGCTGCGGTCCAGCAAGATTTCCTCAATGAAAGCCAGGTGACGGTGCGACGCTTCGCGCGCCTGCTCCGGTTCCCCGGCCATTATCGCCTCGAATACTCGGGTGCGATGGTTGCTTACCAGTGGGAGCATTTCCCGACGGGCATACAACAATTCAAAATTCTGACGAACGTTCTGGGCCAGCATCGGCTCCATGCAGCGTAGCAGATGGAGGAGCACCACGTTATGTGCTGCTTCGGTGACGGCAATTTGATACTGGACTACGGCGCTGGACTCGGCGTCTAAATCGCCGGACTGCTGTGCCCGTTCAATGGCCTGATGCAGCTCGCGGATACGCACGCGATCTTCATCAGTGCTGCGAAGCGCGGCGTAATAGGCCGCGATGCCTTCCAGCGCGTGACGGGTCTCAAGCAGATCAAACTGGGATTCTGGGTGGTCAGAGAGAAGTTCTACCAGCGGGTCGCTGAAGCTCTGCCACAGGCTGTTTTGCACAAAGGTTCCGCCGCCCTGACGACGAAGGAGCAAGCCCTTTGCTTCGAGACGTTGAATCGCCTCACGCAGAGAGGGACGGGAAACGTCGAACTGTTTTGCCAGTTCGCGTTCTGGCGGAAGTTTTTCACCCGGGCGCAGTGTCCCTTCGAGGATCAAAAACTCCAGCTGTTGCTCAATCACATCGGATAATTTTGGTTGGCGAATTTTGCTGTAGGCCATATTCCCTGTCTTACGCCTTTTTGCCCGGAGTCAATTGGTCTTACCAATTTCATGTTCGTATCGCTAAAGTAACAAAGTATTCACCTTCTGTCCATATTGGTTTTGATTGAAATCAGTAAAGCCTGCACTTTTTAACAACCTTACAGAAATAACGTTTCAGAAATGTAACTTTGCACAAATGAGTTGATTACCCACAAAGAGGCAGTTTTAACCATAATGAAACGAGGGTTTTTACAATCTGAAGCGATTCAACAAGGCAAATCATGAAAATTCGCCCCCTTATGGAGCATTTCTATTCTATAGGTTGGGAGACGAAGGGTTAGCGTGCAGATTTACAAATGCTTTCTTTTTATTCAAGTCGTCATCGTCCCTTCATAAAGCAGGTGCATTCGCGGGCGCTTACCACTATTCTTGCGCTTACGGAAGTCATCTCCGATTTTTTCGGCATCGTTAGCCGTAAAGAAATAAATACAGAACATGGACTTTCATAATTACACACGCACAGCGTGAACATAACAACCACACACGAGGTTTCAAATGGAAGCTCAACAGCATGGCGATCAGCTCAAGCGCGGCCTCAAAAACCGCCATATACAGCTCATCGCATTGGGTGGTGCCATTGGTACCGGCCTGTTTCTGGGAAGCGCATCGGTTATCCAGTCAGCCGGACCGGGCATTATTTTGGGTTATGCCATCGCAGGGTTCATTGCCTTCCTGATTATGCGCCAGCTCGGTGAAATGGTCGTTGAAGAGCCGGTTGCAGGCTCGTTCAGCCACTTTGCTTATAAATACTGGGGCAGCTTTGCGGGCTTCGCATCCGGCTGGAACTACTGGGTGCTGTACGTTCTGGTTGCCATGGCCGAACTGACTGCCGTCGGCAAGTACATTCAGTTCTGGTACCCGGAGATCCCCACCTGGGCTTCCGCCGCCGCGTTCTTCGTCATTATTAACGCCATTAACCTGACCAACGTGAAGGTGTTCGGTGAGATGGAGTTCTGGTTTGCAATCATCAAAGTCATTGCCGTTGTGGCGATGATTATCTTCGGCGGCTGGCTGCTGTTCAGCGGCAACGGCGGCCCGCAGGCGACGGTGCGTAACCTCTGGGAGCAGGGCGGGTTCCTGCCGCACGGCATGACCGGCCTGGTGATGATGATGGCGATCATTATGTTCTCCTTCGGCGGCCTGGAGCTGGTAGGCATCACTGCCGCAGAAGCCGATAACCCGGAGCAGAGCATTCCGAAAGCGACCAACCAGGTTATCTACCGTATTCTGATCTTCTACGTAGGCTCGCTGGCCGTGCTGCTCTCCCTACTGCCATGGACGCGCGTCACGGCGGATACCAGCCCGTTCGTTCTGATCTTCCACGAGCTGGGCGACACCTTTGTGGCGAACGCGCTGAACGTCGTGGTGCTGACTGCCGCGCTATCCGTATATAACAGCTGCGTTTACTGCAACAGCCGTATGCTGTTTGGCCTGGCACAGCAGGGCAACGCCCCGAAAGCGCTGCTCAACGTCGACAAGCGTGGCGTACCGGTGAACACCATTATTGTTTCAGCCGTGGTCACTGCGCTGTGCGTGCTGATCAACTACCTGGCACCGGAATCGGCCTTTGGCCTGCTGATGGCGCTGGTGGTTTCTGCCCTGGTCATCAACTGGGCAATGATCAGCCTGGCGCACATCAAATTCCGCCGCGCCAAGCAGCAGCAGGGCGTCACCACACGCTTCCCTGCCCTGCTCTACCCGCTGGGTAACTGGGTTTGCCTGCTGTTCATGGCGGCCGTACTGGTCATCATGCTGATTACCCCAGGCATGGCGATTTCCGTGTACCTGATCCCGGTCTGGATTGCGCTCCTCGGCGTGGGCTATATGGTTAAACAGAAAAATGCCAAAACGGTAAAAGCGCACTGATCCTCCTCCTCTGCGCCTGCCTCTAACGGGCGCAGAGGATTGTTACCTTCCTCACAGATTCACATCCACAGCCATTTTATCCATATCACCGCCTCTATGTTGCAACGCATATATCGCCTTGTCGGCGTTTAATTCTCTCCATACCGCAACCCGGAGAGCTGTCGATGGATAACAATAAACTGTCAGTGAAAGAGAAGATCGGCTATGGGATGGGCGACGCAGGATGTAACATCATCTTCGGCGCTATCATGCTGTTTGTTAACTATTTCTATACGGATATTTTTGGTCTTGCCCCCGCGCTGGTCGGCGTTCTGCTGCTGTCCGTGCGCGTCATTGACGCCGTAACGGACCCGATCATGGGCGCCATTGCTGACCGTACCCGCAGCAAATATGGCCGTTTTCGTCCATGGCTGCTGTGGATTGCCTTCCCCTATGCGCTGTTCAGCATCCTGATGTTCACCACCCCGGAATGGAGTTACAACAGCAAAGTTATCTATGCGTTTGTGACCTATTTCCTGCTGTCCCTGACCTACACCGCCATTAACATTCCCTACTGCTCGCTGGGTGGCGTGATCACCAACGACCCAAAAGAGCGCGTGGCCTGTCAGTCCTACCGTTTTGTGATGGTCGGTATCGCGACTCTGCTGCTGTCGCTGACGCTGCTCCCGATGGCCGACTGGTTTGGCGGGGATAACAAAGCCAAAGGCTACCAGATGGCGATGACGGTGCTGGCGCTCATCGGAACCTGTATGTTCCTGTTCAGCTTCTCTACCGTACGCGAGCGCGTGCGTCCGGCGGTCCAGACCCATGACGAGCTTAAAAACGACCTTAAGGACGTGTGGAAAAACGATCAGTGGGTGCGCATCCTGCTGCTGACCCTATGCAACGTCTGCCCCGGTTTTATCCGCATGGCGGCGACAATGTATTACGTCACCTGGGTGATGGGTCAAAGCACCCACTTCGCCACAATCTTTATCAGCCTGGGCGTAGTGGGCATGATGATCGGCAGTATGCTGGCGAAAGTGCTGACCGACCGCTGGTGTAAGCTGAAAGTGTTCTTCTGGACCAACATCGTGCTGGCGATTTTCTCCTGCGCGTTCTACTTCTTCGATCCGAAAGCGACCGTCGCCATCGTGGTGCTCTACTTCCTGCTGAACATCCTGCATCAGATCCCGTCGCCGCTGCACTGGTCGCTGATGGCCGACGTCGATGACTACGGCGAATGGAAAACCGGTAAACGCATCACCGGGATCAGCTTCTCCGGCAATATCTTCTTCCTCAAGCTGGGGCTGGCGATTGCCGGGGCGATGGTCGGTTTCCTGCTCTCCTGGTACGGTTACGACGCCGGCGCGAAAGCGCAAAGCGCGGATGCCCTCAACGGGATTGTGCTGCTGTTTACCGTGATCCCAGGCGTGGGGTATCTCATTACCGCAGGCGTGGTTCGCCTGCTGAAGGTCGATCGTGAAACCATGAAGCAGATCCAGGAAGACCTGGAGAAGCGTCGCAATAACTACCGCGAGCTGAACGATTATCAGGAACTCAAAGCCGCTGAGACGAAATGACGAAATAAGGAAAGCCGAATGCAAACCTGGCCCAACCCGTTTATCGAACAACGAGCCGATCCCTATATTTTGCATCATGAGGGGCAATACTATTTTATTGCCTCAGTGCCAGAGTACGACAGGCTGGCGATCCGCCGCGCTGACACGCTGGAAGGGTTACGCAGCGCCGACGAGGTTGTCGTGTGGCGTAAACCCGATACCGGACCGATGAGCCAGCTGATCTGGGCACCGGAGCTGCATCACATTGACGGGAAGTGGTACATCTATTTTGCTGCCACGCACACCCAGGCGCTGGATAATCTCGGGATGTTCCAGCACCGCATGTTCGCGATTGAATGCGCCGACCGCGATCCGCTAACCGGCTCATGGGTGGAAAAAGGGCAAATCAACACGCCTTTTGACACCTTCGCGCTGGATGCCACCACCTTTGTTCATCAGGGCAAACGCTGGTATCTGTGGGCGCAAAAAGCCCCGGATATCTCCGGAAACTCCAATCTCTATCTCTGTGAAATGGAAAACCCGTGGACGCTGATAGGCGAGCCGGTGATGCTCAGCAAACCGGAATACGACTGGGAGTGCCGTGGATTCTGGGTTAACGAAGGTCCGGCGGTACTGATGCACGGCGACAGGCTGTTTATCAGCTACTCCGCCAGCGCTACCGATGAAAACTACTGCATGGGGCTGTTGTGGATTGATGTTGATGCCGATCCGCAAAACCCGGCGAACTGGCATAAAGCCTCGCGCCCGGTATTCCGGACCAGCTATGAAAATCGTCAGTATGGCCCGGGCCACAACAGCTTTACGCAAACGCCGGAGGGGGAAGACGTGCTGGTGTACCACGCGCGAAACTACACCGAGATTGAGGGCGATCCGCTGTACGATCCGAATCGCCATACCCGCCTGAAACAGGTCCGCTGGGACGAAAACGGGATGCCTGATTTTGGCATCCCGCCTGCGGATACACTCTGATCGGTACGGCGCGCTGGCTTAAACCAGCGTGCCGTAAATGGTCAGCAGCGCTACAATCACCACCACCACGAACGAGGTTTTCTTCGCCATAGAAACGGCGGCTTTCGGCGTTTCGACTTTATCGGTATGCGGTTCACGCGCCAGCGAGAATTGCGCCAGACGCGTTAACACGTGGTACTGCGAAGTATGACGGTCGGCAAGTGAAGCAAACCACGCCGGCAGCGCCTTTTCGCCGTGGCCGATCAACGCATACACCACGCCCACTAAGCGCACCGGGATCCAGTCGAGCACATGGAGAATGGCATCAATCCCCGAAAGCAGGCGCTCGTGCGGCGTCAGGTAGCGGGCAAGCCAGGTTTGCCAGGCGCGCAGGAACGCATACCCCATCAACAGTACCGGCCCCCACGGGCCACCCACCACAAACCAGAACAGCGGCGCCAGATAGTAGCGGAAGTTAATCCACAGCAGCGCGTTTTGCAGCTCGCGCAGGAACTCACGCTCGTTACAATCCGGCGGCACGCCGTGGATCATCGTCAGCTCGCTTGCCATGGCGCTACGCGCATGAACGTCATCGCGGGATGCGGCCTTAAGATAGGCGTGATAGTGCAAACGCACTTTGCCCGCGCCGATACACAGCACGCCCAGCAGGATCCACACCACCAGCAAGGGTACGTTGAAAAACAGGCCGTAAAGGGCGCGCAGCAGCAGGAAGGTAATGCCCATCACGCAGGCCATCATCAGCAGCGTGCGCAGCATGGAAAAGTGTTTGATACGGCGGAAAAGCACTTCCAGTCGATGATCCAGGTGCCAGTGCTCGCCAAGTTTAAACAGGCGTTCGGCGATCATAACCAGCAGCATGGTAAACAACGTCATGTTATCTCCTTATCTGACGACGCGGTAAGCATGGCGCGAAACCGGGACCAGTCGAATGCCGGGCCGGGGTCGGTTTTTCTCACGGGAGCGATGTCGCTGTGCCCTGCGATATT
Source organism: Enterobacter cancerogenus (assembly GCF_019047785.1). Lineage (NCBI taxonomy): Bacteria > Pseudomonadati > Pseudomonadota > Gammaproteobacteria > Enterobacterales > Enterobacteriaceae > Enterobacter > Enterobacter cancerogenus. The sequence goes on from NZ_CP077290.1 coordinate 1,842,634, forward strand.
CTCGGCAAGGGCAGGATACAGCCCGATAAGCGCCTCAGTGACAGCGACCAGCTGTTGGTACTGTGCGTCCGTGTAAGGCGTCGTATCCGACCCTTCCAGCTCAATACCAATCGAGAAATCGTTGCAGCGCTCGCGCCCTTGATACATCGACACGCCCGCATGCCAGGCGCGCTTATCAAAAGGAACATACTGAACCACTTCGCCATCGCGGCGAATCAGACAGTGGGCCGATACGCGCAGATGGGCAATTTCAGCAAAGTATGGGTGTGCATCAGGATCAATCGTTCCCGTGAATAACGCGTCGATCCACGGACCGCCAAACTCCCCCGGCGGAAGGCTGATATTATGAACCACCAGCAGTGTGGGCGTTTCGTCCTCCGGGCGGCTGTCGTGGTGCGGCGAAGGTACATGCCGCGCATCCACCAGCCATCCGTTTTCTAACAGCATGCTGGAACTCCTTATGTGTGGTGCAGTTTCTCGGTTCAGAGTAGCATGTTTCAATATTATGATTCGTTACCAATTTGGAGTTTTATCATGCCGCCTCGCCGCTATAACCCCGACCATCGACGTGACGCGCTTCTGGAACGTATTAACAGAGATATTCCGGCAAGCGTTGCCCAGGCTTTAAAAGAGGACCTGGGCGGCGACGTGAATGCCGATAACGATATTACCGCACAATTATTGCCGAAAGAGACACGCTCGCACGCGGTGATCATCACCCGTGAAGAGGGCGTGTTCTGCGGTAAACGCTGGGTTGAAGAGGTCTTCACCCAGCTTGCGGGCGACGAGGTGAAGGTCACCTGGCATGTTGAAGATGGCGATACCCTCATCCCCAATCAACCGCTGTTCGAGCTTGATGGCCCCTCCCGCCTGCTGCTGACCGGTGAGCGCACCGCGCTTAACTTTGTCCAGACGCTTTCCGGCGTCGCCAGTGAAGTTCGCCGCTACGTTGACCTGCTGGCCGGCACGCGCACGCAGCTGCTGGACACGCGCAAAACCCTGCCGGGCCTGCGCACCGCCCTGAAATACGCCGTGCTCTGCGGTGGCGGCACGAACCACCGTCTGGGCTTATCCGACGCCTTCCTGATCAAAGAGAACCACATTATTGCCTCTGGCTCTGTACGCCAGGCCGTGGAGAAAGCCTTCTGGCTGCACCCGGACGTGCCGGTCGAGGTGGAAGTCGAAACCCTTGAAGAGCTGGAGCAGGCCATTAAGGCGGGCGCGGATATCATCATGCTCGATAACTTCGAGACGGAGCAAATGCGCGAGGCGGTAAAACTCACTAACGGACAGGCGCGGCTTGAGGTGTCTGGCAACGTGACCTTCGATACCATCCGCGAGTTCGCCGAAACCGGCGTGGATTACATCTCCGTGGGTGCGCTGACCAAACACGTACGTGCCCTCGATCTCTCGATGCGCTTCAAATAATACGTCCTCCCCTCTCCACCCGGAGAGGGGAAAATAGAACCCCCGCTCGCAAAGATAATGCCCTGTTGTGCAACAACGTATTAAATCCCTGAAAGCCTCTTCCCGTTCCTTTTTTTGCCCCTCGTCTGTCTTCTCGCCTGCTGACAAAGTAGCGCCACCTAATCTGAGGAGCAGATATGAACAGACAACACGGATTTACGCTCATTGAGCTGATGGTGGTCATTGGCATTATTGCCATCCTGAGCGCCATTGGTGTCCCCGCCTACCAGAACTACCTGCGAAAAGCCGCGCTCACCGATATGCTGCAAACCTTCGTTCCCTACCGCACCGCCATTGAGCTGTGCGCGCTGGATCACGGGGGTGTAGAGCGCTGCGACGCGGGCAGCAACGGCATTCCTTCCGCCACCACGACGCGCTATGTCTCTGCCATGAGCGTCGCGTCAGGCATTGTGACGTTAACCGGCCAGGAGAGTCTGAACGGGCTTGAAGTGGTGATGACGCCGCAGTGGAACGAGGGCAACGGCATGACGGGCTGGAAGCGCGACTGCAATATCGCTGACGACAGCGCCCTGAAGCAGGCCTGCGAAGACGTCTTCCGCTTCGATGATCACTGACAGGAGCCGAGGATGAATACCGAACAACTCACGGCGCTCTGTCAGCGCCACCATGCCCTGCTGTTGACCAGCGACAACGATATGATTGGCATTGCGGTGGTTGGCAATCCCGGGACGGAGCTGATGGAGGCGTTACGCTTCGCGACGCAAAAACGCATCGATATTGAATGCTGGACCACCGAGCGCATGGAAAAGCAGCGGCAGTTCGCCTCGCCTTCTCCGCTGCCAGCGATTCCCGCCGCTCGTACTGCGGTGGATGCCCTGAATAATACGCTGCGCGAGGCGCTAAGCCAGCGCGCCTCGGATATTCATATCGAACCGTCAGAACACGCCTGCCAGATCCGTTTACGTATCGATGGCGTGCTTTGCCCACAGCCGCCACTTGCGCCCGCGCTGGCGAACACGCTCATCGCCCGGCTAAAGGTCCTTGGAGATTTGGATATCGCCGAACGCCGTCTGCCGCAGGACGGGCAATTTACGGTCGAGCTGGCAGAGAAGCCCGTCTCTTTTCGTATCGCCACCCTTCCGTGCAGCGGCGGAGAAAAGATCGTCCTGCGCCTGCTGCATCAGGTCCAGCAGACGCTGGACGTGGGTCAACTTGGGATGAGTGCGGATCAGCTCGCGCGCTTCACCGACGCCCTGCACAAACCTCAGGGGCTGATTTTGGTCACCGGACCTACCGGCAGCGGCAAAACCGTCACGCTCTACAGTGCGCTGCAGGCACGTAACGCGCCTGAGGTGAATATTTGCAGCGTGGAGGACCCCATTGAAATTCCGCTCGCCGGGTTAAACCAGACGCAAATCAACCCGCGTGCGGGCTTAACCTTTCAGAGCGTGCTGCGGGCGCTGCTGCGCCAGGATCCGGACATCATCATGGTGGGGGAGATCCGCGATGGCGAAACGGCGGAAATTGCCATCAATGCCGCCCAAACAGGACACCTGGTTCTGTCCACGCTCCACACCAACTCAACGGCAGAAACGCTTGTCCGCCTGCAGCAAATCGGCGTTGCGCGCTGGACGATCTCCTCTGCCCTCTCGCTGGTTGTGGCTCAACGACTGGTTCGCCGCCTGTGCCCACACTGCCGGAAAGAGGCGAGCAGCAAAACGGACTTACCCCACTCGGTGTGGCCCCGGCCACTGCCGCGCTGGCTGCCCTCAGGCTGCGATCGCTGCTATCACGGTTTTTATGGCCGCGTGGCTATTTTTGAAGTGCTGGCGATCGACAATGCGTTACGTCAGGCAATCGCCAGCGGCGCAACGAGTGACATCATAAATGAGAGCGCCCGTCAGGCGGGTATGCTGTCGCTGTTTGAACACGGCTGCCTGGCCGTGGAGCAAGGGCTCACGACCGTCGAAGAGCTTCTGCGCGTGCTGGGAATGCCTGATGACTGCTAATCAGCTGTGGCAATGGCGGGCGCTGTCACACGACGGTGAACTGCAGCAAGGAACGCTGTGGGCGCAAAACCGCGAGGCGGCGTTTGCCACATTAATGCATAAAAACCTGCATCCGCTGGCGCTCAAGCGCCGCAGGTTACGCCAGCGCTGGCAGATCGATCACTGCTACGCTATTTTCCAGCAGCTCGCCACGCTGCTACAGGCGGGTCTGACCCTATCGCACAGCCTGGCGATGCTGGCACAGCAGCACCCTTTGCCGCAATGGCGGGCGTTACTGCAGGCCATTGCCGATGACCTCAGCGAAGGGTCTGCCTTCTCTGAGGCCCTAAAACAGTGGCCCGAGGTGTTTCCTCCGCTGTATGTCGCGATGATCAAAACGGGCGAGCTCACGGGTAAGCTGGAGACCTGCTGCCGCCAGCTTGCACAGCAGCAGAAGTCTCAGCAACTTCTGCGCGCAAAGGTGATGAAAGCGCTGCGCTACCCCATCATCATCCTGACGCTGGCCGCAGCGGTGGTACTGGCGATGGTTACGCTGGTCCTGCCGGAGTTCGCCGCCATCTACAGCACATTCAATACGCCGCTCCCCTGGCTGACGCAGAGTGTAATGCGCTTGTCGGCGTTCATTCAGCATCATGCGGTCGTACTGATCGTTCTGTTCATTACCCCTTTTATCGGCGCGTATGGCCTCAGGCGGCATCCTCTATGTCAACAATTCAGCCAGCGTCTGTTGCTGCGTTTACCGGTCCTGGGTGCGCTGGCACGGGGGCAAAAACTGGGACAGATCTTTACCGTTCTGACGCTGACCCAGCAGGCAGGCATCGCCTTTTTACACGGTATGGAAAGCGCGGCGGAGACCGTTGAAAGCCTGTTCTGGCAAGAGCTACTGACGGGGATCCGTGAAGATGTCGCGCAGGGGTCGCCTGTCTGGTCTGCATTTCAGAAGTCAGGTGTGTTTACGCCCCTGTGCATTCAGCTGGTTCGCACCGGCGAAATCTCGGGTGCGCTCGACGCGATGCTGGCAAACCTGGCACGTCATCATACGGAGCAAACGCTCCAGCAGGCGGACAACCTGGCGGCGCTTCTTGAGCCTTTACTGCTGATCGTGACGGGGGTGATTATCGGGACGCTGGTGGTGGCGATGTACCTGCCGATTTTTCATCTGGGCGATGCGATGAGCGCGGGATAGCGCTGGCGCAAGGATGCGCCAGCGAAAGCCATTACAGGCTGTTGAATACGCGGTTTTCCTGTTCCTGAACGCGAATAAACGTCGTGCGTTTCGTCAGCTCTTTCAGGCGGGAGGCACCCACGTAGGTGCAGGCAGAACGCAGGCCGCCGAGAATATCACGCGCCGTGTTTTCTACCGGGCCGCGCAGTGACAGCTTAACGGTTTTGCCTTCTGCCGCGCGGTATTTTGCCACGCCGCCGACATGACGCGTCATCGCGGACTCAGAGCTCATGCCGTAGAACAGCATAAATTTCTCACCGTTTTCTTCCACCACGGTACCGCCGCTCTCTTCATGGCCTGCCAGCATACCGCCAAGCATCACGAAATCAGCGCCGCCGCCGAAAGCTTTAGCCACATCGCCCGGCATGGTGCAGCCACCGTCGCTGATGATCTGCCCGCCAAGGCCGTGCGCCGCATCCGCGCACTCAATCACCGCAGACAGCTGCGGATAACCGACGCCGGTTTTCACACGCGTGGTGCAGACAGAACCCGGGCCAATGCCCACTTTCACGATATCCGCGCCGGAGAGGATCAGCTCTTCACACATTTCGCCGGTCACCACGTTGCCCGCGATGATGGTTTTTGTCGGCCAGGCTTCACGCGCTTTGCTGACGAACTGAACGAAGTGTTCTGAATAACCATTCGCGACATCAATACAAACAAAATTCAGCGCCGGGTTGGCATTCAGGATCTGTTTGGTTTTCTCGAAATCAGCATCGGACGTGCCGGTAGAGACCATCACATGCTTAATCACTTCATCAGAGGCAGCAGCGACAAATTCGTTCCACTCTTCCGGGCTATAGTGCTTATGCACGGCGGTCAGCACGTCAAATTTGGCCAGCGCTGTTGCCATGGCAAAGGTACCCACCGTGTCCATATTGGCCGCGATAATAGGCACGCCAGACCAGGTCTGACCGGAGTGTTTAAAGGTGAATTGACGATCGAGTTCAACGTCTGAGCGACTTTTCAGCGTAGAGCGTTTAGGGCGGATAAGAACGTCTTTGAAACCTAACTTCAGATCTTCTTCGATACGCATGTGCGGATTCCTGGGGTTAGAGGCAAAAATGTTAAAAGCACAACTCCAGTGACGTTATCATACGCACTAATACCTGCTCCGCAAGACTGCGAAAATCTCTTTTTTTACGCTACAATCCTATAAATTTACCTGAGAAAAGGCGGGTAAAGGGAGCGAAACATCGCATGCAGCATGTTTGAATTTCAAGCAACTGATTTTAAAAATGAATAATTCCCAGGATTTGATTTAATGGGGTACATCGTCGCATTAACCGGCGGCATCGGTAGTGGTAAAAGTACCGTTGCGAACGCGTTTTCTCGTCTGGGCATCACGATAATCGATGCCGATATTATTGCCCGTCAGGTGGTAGAGCCGAATACACCAGCGCTAAAAGCCATCAAAACGCATTTCGGCAGCCGCATCCTCAATGCGGATGGCACGCTTAACCGCCGGCAGCTTCGCGAATACATTTTTTCTGATTCTTCAGAAAAAGTCTGGCTTAATGCCCTGCTCCACCCCATTATCCACCAGGAAACCCAGCGTCAGATCGCTGAAGCACGCTCGCCCTATGTTCTGTGGGTTGTCCCGCTGTTGGTCGAAAACCAGCTGCAGAAAAAAGCCGACAGAGTTCTGGTGATCGACGTGTCTCCCGAGACGCAGATCCAGCGCACCATGGCCCGCGACAATGTTTCGCGCGAGCATGCTGAACATATTCTTGCCGCTCAGGCCACGCGCGATGCGCGCCTTGCCGTAGCGGATGATGTTATTGATAATAACGGCGCACCAGATGCCATTGCATCGGATGTTGCCCGCCTGCATGAGCAGTATCTGTCGTTCGCCGCGCAGGCCGTTGCACAGGAAAAACCATGATGTCGACCCATATCCTTTTTGAGCATCCACTTAATGAAAAAATGCGCACCTGGCTGCGTATTGAGTTTTTGCTCCAACAGCTTTCACATCACCCCTCTATTAGCGACCATGCCGCGGCACTGCACTTCTTCCGCAATATTGGCGACTTGCTGGATGTGATTGAACGCGGTGATGTTCGCACGGAATTGCTGAAAGAGCTGGAGCGCCAGCAGCGTAAATTACAGGCGTGGGCAGAGGTGCCTGGCGTTGACCAGAGCCGCATCGATTCGCTTCGTCAGCAGTTGAAAAACAGCAGTACGATCCTGATGGGCGCACCGCGCGTCGGGCAATTTTTACGTGAAGATCGCCTCATCGCCCTGGTCCGCCAGCGTCTGAGTATTCCGGGCGGCTGCTGCAGCTTTGACCTGCCGACGCTTCACATGTGGCTGCACATGCCGCAGGCGCAACGTGACGCGCAGGTGCACAGCTGGCTGGCAAGCCTGGATCCAATGAATCAGGCCCTGACGCTGGTGCTCGATCTTATCCGCAACTCGGCCCCTTTCCGCAAGCAGACCAGCCTCAACGGGTTCTATCAGGATAACGGCGACGACGCGGATCTGCTGCGCCTCAATCTCTCTCTTGGCGAGCAGCTCTATCCGCAAATTTCCGGCCATAAAAGCCGTTTTGCGATCCGCTTTATGCCGCTCGACAGCGAAAATGGCACCGTACCGGAGCGCCTTGATTTTGAACTGGCCTGTTGTTAAGGAGTGCCCGTGACTGACATTACTACCGTAAGCTGCCCCACCTGTGGGAAAACCGTTGTCTGGGGCGAAATCAGCCCGTTTCGCCCGTTCTGCTGCAAGCGCTGCCAGCTGATAGACCTTGGCGAATGGGCCGCGGAAGAGAAACGCATCCCGAGTGAAGGCGATCTTTCTGACAGCGACGACTGGAGCGAAGAGCAGCGGTAAGTTAACCGCCCTCTACTAACCGGGTGATCACGGGCGCATTGGCGGGTGGGAATTTTTCCGCATCACTCGCCTGAAGAGCAACCCAGTTACCCGGTTGCCCCTCTTTGCCCCAGGGCTCGCCTTCCCAGTTTTCCACCAGCCAGAACCACAGCGTAACGTGGCGATCCGGAAACTGATACTCCAGCTTATCAAACAGCGTAGCGCCCAGCGCGGTGATACCCACCTCTTCCTGAAGCTCGCGCACCAGCGCCTGTTCCGGCGTTTCGCCTGACTCTATTTTCCCGCCAGGAAACTCCCACTTATTCGCCATATGGGCGTCGGCGGCACGCTGGGTAATGAAGATCTGATGTTGCGGGTTGCGGATAATCCCGACGGCGATTTGCAAAGTTTTCATCATGTCGCTTCCATAAAAAAGGCGCAGTAATCTGCGCCTTTTCAGTGTGTAAACGTCTTAGCTCAGGCGGCCGTGGCACGCCTTGTATTTTTTGCCTGAACCACATGGGCATGGGTCATTACGGCCCACTTTACGATCGCCTGTCTGCGCGGCAATCGCTTCCGCCGCTTCGCTCTCGTCAGTCTGGTGGCTCAGCTGCTGCATCTGGGCCAGACGCTCGGCCTCTTCGCGACGCTGCTCTTCCATCGCTTCCACTTCTTCAGGCATACGTACCTGAACTTTGCTCAGGGTGCTGATCACTTCATACTTCAGCGACTCCAGCATGGCGGCAAACATGGAGAAGGATTCGCGCTTGTACTCCTGCTTCGGATCTTTCTGCGCATAGCCGCGCAGATGAATACCCTGACGCAGGTAGTCCATCGCCGCCAGGTGCTCTTTCCACAGGGAGTCGAGCGTTTGCAGCATCACGCCTTTCTCGAAGTGACGCATCATCTCTGCGCCAACCACCTCTTCTTTGCGCTTATACACTTCCAGCGCGTGCTCAAAGATACGCTCACGCAGCGTCTCTTCGTGCAGCTCAGGTTCTTTGTCCAGCCACTCTTTGATTGGCAGATCGAGGTCGAAGTCGTTTTTCAGACGTTCCTGCAGGCCTTCGATATCCCACATCTCCTCCAGAGATTGCGGTGGAATATGGCCGTCGATGGTTGCCTTGAAGACATCTTCACGGATGCTGTTAATGGTTTCGCTTACGTCGGACACGTCCAGCAGTTCGTTACGCTGGGTGTAGATTGCACGGCGCTGGTCGTTGGCCACGTCATCATATTCCAGCAGCTGCTTACGAATATCGAAGTTACGGCTTTCCACTTTACGCTGGGCGTTCGCAATCGCTTTGGTTACCCATGGGTGCTCGATCGCTTCGCCTGGTTTCATCCCCAGTTTACGCATCATGCCGGACACGCGGTCAGAGGCGAAAATACGCATCAGCGCATCTTCCATAGACAGATAGAAACGGGAAGAACCGGCATCACCCTGACGACCCGCACGGCCACGCAGCTGGTTATCGATACGACGAGATTCGTGACGTTCGGTACCGATGATATGCAAGCCGCCTGAAGCCAGAACGGCATCGTGACGCACCTGCCAGTCGGCTTTGATCTGCGCAATCTGCTCTGGCGTTGGGTTTTCCAGTTCAGCGACTTCTGCCTGCCAGCTACCGCCGAGCATGATGTCGGTACCGCGACCCGCCATGTTGGTGGCGATGGTAACGGCTCCCGGATAGCCCGCCTGCGCAACGATATCCGCTTCTTTTGCGTGGAACTTGGCGTTCAGAACGTTGTGTTTGATGCCCGCTTTGGTCAGCTCGTTTGAAACCACTTCGGATTTCTCGATGGAGATGGTCCCCACCAGCACCGGCTGGCCTGCAGCGGTACGATCGCGAATATCTTCGATGATCGCCTGAATTTTTTCTGCTTCGGTCATGTAGACCAGATCCGGCATGTCCTTACGGATCATTGGACGGTTGGTCGGTACCACCACGGTATCCAGCTTGTAGATGGAGCTGAATTCAAACGCTTCGGTATCCGCAGTACCGGTCATCCCGGCCAGCTTCTCATACAGACGGAAGTAGTTCTGGAAGGTGATGGAGGCCAGCGTCTGGTTTTCGTTCTGGATCTCTACGCCTTCTTTGGCTTCAACGGCCTGGTGCAGACCATCGGACCAGCGACGGCCCTGCATGGTGCGGCCAGTGTGTTCGTCAACGATGATCACTTCACCGTCTTTCACGATGTAGTCAACGTCGCGGGTGAACAGCGCGTGGGCGCGCAGCGCCGCCGTCACATGGTGCATCAGCATGATGTTGGTCGGAGAGTACAGCGACTCACCCTCTTCCATAATGCCCTGTTCAACCAGCAATTCTTCAATCTGAACCAGACCGCGCTCGGTCAGGTTAACCTGACGTGCTTTTTCATCCACGGAGAAGTGACCTTCACCCTGGAAGGTGTCGGAGTCTTCTTTTTCCTGACGCAGGAGGTGCGGAATGATTTTATCGACTTTGCGGTACATCTCGGAGCTGTCTTCGGCCGGGCCGGAGATGATCAGCGGGGTACGCGCCTCATCGATCAGGATGGAGTCCACCTCATCCACCAGCGCATAGTGCAGTTTACGCTGTACGCGCTCTTCCGGGCTGAACGCCATGTTGTCACGCAGGTAGTCGAAACCGTATTCGTTGTTGGTACCGTACGTGATGTCCGCGTTATAGGCTTCACGCTTGGCCGGAGCAGGCAGACCGGACATGTTGATGCCCACGGTCAGGCCCAGGAACTCGAACAGCGGGCGGTTGTTTTCGGCGTCACGCTGTGCCAGATAGTCGTTGACGGTAACCACGTGAACGCCTTTACCGGTCAGCGCATTCAGGTAAGCTGGCAGCGTTGCGGTCAGAGTTTTACCTTCACCGGTACGCATTTCCGCGATGCAGCGTTCGTTGAGCACCATACCGCCCAGCAGCTGAACGTCGAAGTGGCGCATGCCGAATACGCGCTTACTGGCTTCACGCACAACGGCGAAAGCTTCCGGAATCAGGCTTTCTAAGGTTTCACCTTTCTCCAGACGTGCACGGAATTCCACGGTCTTGGCTTTCAGCTCATCATCAGACAGCTTCTCCATCGCCGGTTCCATGCCATTGATAACGGAGACAGCTTTGCGCATACGGCGCAGGGTACGATCGTTACGACTACCAAAAACTTTGGTTAATAATTTGATTAGCATAATAAATTCTCAAACGCCCCAGTGCGGGCAGATAAATTAAGGTATTGAAAAAGGGTTAATTTAGCTGAGGCGCTGAGGCCCGGCGCGAATACCGTGGGCCTGGCTGATCCATGAGGAAACAGAGAATGTGGCGGGAGAAACGAACGCAACGTGCGTCTTCTGGCGTACCGCAACCGGCGGCTGGCTATCCTGCGTCAGCAGGGCATTGAGCGTGTCCAGCAGAGCAAGGTGCTGTACCTGAGCAGGCAGCGCCTGTTCCGCCACCGGCATCGTCTGCGGTGCCATTGCGAATGACAGATGACGAATAACCGTGCGGATGGCGTGCTGGTGCCAGTAATCAACCGAGTAATTAGGCCGGCGATTGGCTTCAAGCCACGCGAGGTTAGTAATGTTAACCCGCGTGCTGAGATCGTGTTTACTGGTGGAAGCTTTGGTTGGCGTGTCCGCCTGAGCGCTGTTGCTGAGCGCAGGCAAGCCGAGGCTTGCCGCGACCATCCCTAATAAGAGATGCGGCCAGAAATAACGTCTGCCAAATTGTCGCCAGCGCGTCAGTATTCCGCTCACCTGCTCCACCACATAAGCCAGCCTGATACAGGCCGGGATCAATTATTCTTTTAGCGCCCAGATATTACCACTAAAGCCAATGCACATCAGCAGGAATGACGAGTTGCAGCGAGGAAAAACGGTCAAGAATGCAGCTAACGCACGGATTTTCAGCGCCAGACAAAGGCGACAGGAAAACGGGAACAGATCTGAGAAAGGTAAAAATAAAAACGACTGGTTTCCCTGGCCGGAGAGAGTACCAGGTTAACCAGTCGATTTTTCACGCAACGGATTGAGCGTTACGCCAGGACCGTATTGGGTGCTTTGAACGCCAGCGGCAGTTCTGCTTCGTCTTCGAAGGTCACATATTCCCAGGCTTCCTGTTTCGCCAGGACGGCCTGCAACAATTTGTTGTTCAGCGCATGACCGGATTTAAACGCGGTAAATGCACCAATGATATTGTGACCACACATGAAGAGGTCGCCGATAGCATCCAGCATTTTGTGACGAACGAATTCATCTTCAAAACGCAGGCCGTCTTCGTTCAGTACGCGATAATCGTCAACAACGATGGCACAATCGAAGCTGCCGCCCAGGCACAAACCACGGGACTGCAGATATTCGATATCACGCATGAAGCCAAACGTACGAGCACGACTGATCTGGCGCATAAACGCATCAGCAGAGAAGTTCATCGCATAGCGTTGGGTACTGGCATCAATCGCCGGATGGTTAAAGTCGATGGTAAAGTCCAACGAGAAACCATTGTACGGTTTGAATTCAGCCCACTTGTCGCCATCCTGGACACGAACGGTCTCTTTGATGCGAACAAATTTCTTCGCGCAGTTCAGTTCTTCGATGCCGGCATCCAGCAACAGATAAACGAACGGAGCAGCACTACCATCCATAATCGGGATTTCTGGCGCATCGACTTCAACCATAATGTTGTCGATACCCAGACCCGCCAGGGCGGCGTTCAAGTGCTCTACGGTAGAAATCCGCACGTCATGCTCATTCACCAGGCAAGTACAGAGCATAGTATCACGCACAGATTTGGCATCGGCCGGAAAATCTACCGGTGGATTCAAGTCGGTGCGACGATAGATGACCCCGGTATTGGCCGGCGCAGGGCGTAACGTCAGTGTGACTTTCTTGCCGGTATGTAAACCGACACCTGTCGCCTGAACGATACGTTTAAGTGTCCTTTGTTTGATCATCGTATAATCTCGCCAAATTAACTATCCAACCGAAAGTGTATATCACTAACGGTGGGCCAGTTTAGCACAAAGAGCGAAAATCCCCAAATTCCAGCCAATTCTTAGTCAGCTTGCTTACGCAGGAACGCCGGGATGTCCAGATAATCTGGCTCTTTCGCGGTTTGTGGCGTGTTATCGTTAACCACTTTCGCGGCTGGTTTTTGCTCTTGCGTCAGCGGAGCCATACCGTGCTGCTGGTAACGATCCATTACCGGCTGCTGAGTCTGTTTATTGGTCACCAGGGTGATCTCAGGACGCTTGTCCATACCGATACCGGTGGCAACAACCGTTACGCGCAGCTCGTCGTTCATTTCCGGGTCAAGGGATGTACCGATAACCACGGTTGCGTTGTCGGACGCGAACGCACGGATGGTGTTACCCACGGTTTCGAACTCATCCAGACGCAGGTCAAAGCCAGCGGTAATGTTGACCAGTACGCCGCGCGCGCCGGACAGATCGATATCTTCCAGCAGTGGAGAAGAGATCGCCATTTCAGCCGCTTCTTCCGCACGGTCTTCACCGCTTGCCACGCCAGAGCCCATCATCGCGTAGCCCATTTCGGACATCACGGTGCGAACGTCTGCAAAGTCAACGTTCATCAGGCCAGGACGGGTAATCAGTTCAGCGATACCCTGGACTGCGCCTTTCAGCACGTCGTTTGCCGCGCCAAAGGCGTCAAGCAGGGAGATACCGCGCCCCAGAACTTTCAACAGCTTGTCGTTCGGGATAGTAATCAGAGAGTCCACGTGCTTGGACAGCTCGGTGATACCCTGCTCCGCGAAAGCCATACGCTTCTTGCCTTCAAAGTTGAAAGGCTTGGTCACGACGGCAACGGTCAGAATACCTAAATCTTTAGCCACTTCTGCCACAACAGGCGCTGCACCGGTGCCGGTACCGCCGCCCATGCCCGCTGCGATGAAGACCATGTCTGCACCGTCCAGCGCGGCACGCAGGGCTTCACGATCTTCTTCAGCGGCGTTACGACCGACTTCAGGGTTAGCCCCTGCACCCAGACCTTTGGTGATGCCACCACCGATCTGAATCGTCTGGCCTACGGCCGTCTTACGCAGTGCCTGTGCATCGGTGTTAACTGCGAAAAATTCAACACCTTCAATGCGCTCGCGCACCATATGCTCTACGGCGTTACCGCCGCCGCCACCGACGCCGATGACTTTAATCACCGCGTCGTTGGTCAGTTCCATAGGTTCAAACATAATTTCTCTCTCCGTTGTGCCTGTCGCCCGAGACCGCTAATTCTCTCCGGTCTCTTAAAAAAATTAAAACTCTTTTCGCAACCAGTTGTTCAGTCGTTTGACCCACGACCCCACTGATACGCGTTTTTCCACTTCTGCTTCACCACTCAGATGGGATTCTTTCCCGTAGTGCAGCAGGCCCACGGCCGTTGAATAGTACGGCTCCTGAGCATAATCCGTTAACCCGGTGATATTCAGCGGCGCACCAATACGCACCTGCGTATGGAACACGCGCTGAGCGCAGGCCGCAAGACCTTCAATTTGCGCTGCCCCGCCGGTTAATACAATCCCCGCCGCGAGATGGTGTTTCACACCCTGCTGGCGAAGCTGCTCCTGCAACTGCAAAATCTCTTCGTTAACCAGGTTGAGCAGCTCGGTATAGCGCGGCTCAATCACCTCTGCCAACGTCTGGCGCTGAAGGCTGCGCGGCGGACGACCGCCTACGCTCGGTACTTCAACGCTCTCATCTTTACCTACGATAGAGCCCAGTGCACAACCGTGGCGCACTTTAATCGCTTCTGCATCACTCGGTGGCGTACCAAAAGCGTAAGCAATATCGCTGGTCACAACGTTCCCTGCGTACGGGATCACTTTGGTGTGGCGCAACGCACCGCCGGTATAGACGGCCATGTCCATTGTACCACCACCAATATCGACCACACAGACGCCCAGTTCACGTTCATCTTCGGTCAGCACAGAATAGCTTGCGGCCAGACCGGCGAAAATAAGTTGGTCAACTTTCAGACCACAACGTTCAACGGCTTTTACAATGTTCTTCGCCATATCGTTGTGACATGTGATCAGGTGCACTTTTGCCTGCATACGCACGCCGGAAAGACCGACCGGATTCTTGATCCCTTCCTGATAGTCGATCGCATATTCCTGTGGGATCACATGCAGCACGCGATGTTCATCGCGCACGCGCACGGACTTCGCCGTATGCACAACGTTTTCAACGTCTTCCTGCGTCACTTCTTCTTCTGAAATCGGCACCATACCAATTTCGTTCTGGCAGCTGATGTGCTTGCCAGACAGGGCCAGATAGACAGAAGAAATCTGGCAATCGGCCATCAGTTCAGCCTGGTCGATGGCGCGCTGAACGCATTTCACCACCGACTCAAGGTCGTTTACCCCACCTTTGTCCATACCCCTGGACGGGCAACTGCCCACGCCAATGATATTGACCATACCGTCGGGCAGAACTTCCCCTACTAAAGCGGCAACCTTTGCGGTGCCAATCTCCAGTCCAACTACCAGTTTTCTGTCCGTCGCCTTGATCATTGTTGTTTTGCCTGTACCTGTGCCTGATTCTGTTGCTGATTAGGTTCCTCGACCGGAGCCGGCTCCCAACCGACTGCTGCGCCTGAGTCATAGCGCAAATCAACGTAGCTTATCCGTTTGCCGTCCGTCTGCGCCTGCTGTTGTAAAACCGGGTAAAGTTCTACAAAACGCGCCAGACGTTTCATTGTGTCGCCGCGACCAAGGTTAAGCTTAATGCCGTTCGTTAACGTCAACTGCCATGAGCGGCGCGCCGTCATCGCTGCCTCTTTTAACGTAAAGCGGTCCTTAGCCAGCACTTGGCCCATATCACGAAAACCCTGCAACACTTCGTTTTCGCTACCTTCCGGGCCATACAACATCGGTAAATTTTGCTTGCTGACACGATCGCTCGGCACGCTGAAGGAATTTCCATCCACGTCTACCATGTGCTGATCATTCCAACGCGCAATGGGCACATATTCAACCAGATGAATCTTCAATTCATCAGGCCATTGCTTTCTGACGCTCGCCTGTTTTATCCACGGCAGACGTTCAATCTGACTCTGAATGATGTTCACATCCTGAGTCATAAAGGTGCCGGGCGAGCCCAGCGCCAGGATCGACTGGCGAATATCATCGTTACGCGTGTAGTGGCGCTCACCGGTCACTACCAGCTTCGAGAGCGGTAACCGCTGCGCATCTTCCATCCACCCCAGCACCATCCAGCCGCTGATAAACACGGTGCACAGCACCCCCAGCAGGAAAAGGATCCCTGCAAGACGCGTTCCATTACTCCGGCGCGAAGACGTGTATTCTTCTTCGTCGCGGTTGCGCGTGTTCAATGCAGCCTGAGACATATCAGCCCGCCTGGTCCAGTATGCGTACAACAAGCTGGGAGAAGCTCATGCCCGCCTGACGCGCCGCCATCGGCACAAGGCTGTGGCTGGTCATGCCCGGCGAGGTATTCGCTTCCAGCAGATAAAATTGCCCGTCACCGTCGAGCATCACGTCAATTCTTCCCCATCCCCGGCAGCCTAAAACAGTCCAGGCTTTAAGCACCAGAGCGCGTAAATCAGCCTCACGTTGATCTTCTAAACCTGATGGGCAAAAATATTGCGTCTCATCAGAGAGATACTTCGCCTCATAATCATAGAAGACGCCAGCGGGTTGGATGCGAATTGACGGTAAAATTTCTTCACCGAGCATCGCCACGGTATATTCTGGCCCGCTAAGCCATTTTTCGATTAAAACTTCTTCATCATGTTGAAATGCCAGTGCTAACGCGGCGGGTAAATCCCCCGCTTTATCGACTTTCGACATACCAACGCTCGACCCTTCACGGCTCGGCTTAACAATAACCGGTAACCCCAGCGCCGCAATGCGTCCATTAACGCTATCGTTAAGGCCCATTTCATATTCGCGACGCGTCAGGGCAACCCATGGCGCAACGGGTAAACCCGCGCCCTGCCACAGCAGTTTGCTGCGCAGTTTATCCATTGAGATCGCCGAGGCCATTACGCCGCTGCCGGTGTACGGCAGGCCGATGAGATCCAGCAGCCCTTGCAGGGTGCCGTCTTCACCGCCGCGGCCGTGCAGCGCGATAAAGACCTTATCAAAGCCCATCGCTTTCAGCTGCGTCACATCCACGTCTTTAGGATCGACCGGGTGCGCATCCACGCCGCCTTCACGCAGGCCCGCCAGTACGGCAGCGCCTGAGTTCAGGGAAACATCGCGTTCAGCGGATGTCCCGCCAAACAGGACCGCAATCTTATCAGCCATGACGCTCGTCCTCGTGAGTTTGCGGCTTCAGTTTGATTTCGGCTAAGGTACGGGCGATTTTGCCGATATTTCCCGCACCCTGAATCAGAATCAAATCGTTACCGGTCAGTACCGGTGCCAGAATTTCAGCCACCTGAGCGGGCTCTGGAACCAAAATAGGATCCACTTTACCGCGTCCACGAATGGTACGACACAAAGAACGGCTGTCTGCGCCCGGAATCGGAGTTTCACCTGCTGAATATACATCCAGCATGAGCAGCGTATCGACCTGAGACAATACGTTGGCGAAGTCGTCATATAGATCGCGGGTGCGCGTAAAGCGGTGCGGCTGGAAAATCATCACCAGGTTTTTGTCCGGCCAGCCAGCACGCGCGGCTTTGATCGTGGCATCGACTTCGGTCGGATGGTGACCGTAGTCGTCCACCAGCATGGCGCTCCCGGATTTACCGTTTACGGCATCCAGCGGGAACTCACCGAGGAAGTCGAAGCGACGACCTGTACCCTGGAAGCTCTCCAGCGCGCGCAGGATCGCCTCGTCATCAATGCCCTCTTCCGTCGCAACGGCTACTGCCGCCGCGGCGTTCAGGGCATTATGGCGCCCTGGCGCATTAAGGGTAACGTGCAGCAACTCTTTATCCTGACGGGCAAGCGTGAAATGCCCCTGCGCGCCAGATTGTTTGTACTCTTCCACCCGCACGTCAGCGTCTTCGCTAAAACCGTAGGTAGTGATTTGACGGCCAACACGCGGCAGCAGCTCGCGGATCACCGGATCGTCAACGCACATCACCGCACGACCATAAAACGGCAGATTGTGCAGGAAATTAATAAAGGTCTGTTTTAAATTTTCGAAGTCGCCCTGGTAGGTATCCATATGGTCGGCTTCGATATTGGTGACAATCGCCACCATCGGCTGCAGATGCAGGAACGACGCATCGCTTTCATCCGCTTCCGCAATCAGGTACCGGCTGTGGCCCAGACGCGCATGCACGCCCGCCGCTTTCACCAGGCCACCGTTAACAAACGTCGGATCCAGGCCCGCTTCTGCGTAGATGCTTGAAACCATCGCCGTGGTCGTGGTTTTTCCATGCGTACCGGCAACCGCAATGCCATGACGAAAACGCATCAGCTCCGCCAGCATTTCAGCACGGCGGATCACCGGAATGCGCGCTTCGTGCGCGGCAACGATTTCCGGGTTATCTGAAGAGATGGCGCTGGAGACAACAACCACGCTCGCATCGCTGACGTTTTCCGGGCGATGGTTAAAATAGATAGTCGCCCCAAGCGACGCCAGCTGCTGGGTGACCGGGTTTGGCGCCAGATCGGAACCACTGATCTGATAACCTTCGTTCGCCAACACTTCGGCAATACCGCCCATGCCAGCACCACCGATGCCAACAAAGTGAATGTGCCGGACGCGACGCATCTCGGGCACGATTGAACGCAGTTTTGCCAGTTGTTGTGTATTCATTCTCTAAACGCCATCGACTACTTTAAAAAATTCGTGCAGCGCAACACGCGCTGCGAGGGTTAAGCCCGGGCTGCCAGGCTCACTTCTTTTGCTACCCGTTCCGTCGCATCCGGGATGGCGGTCGCGCGCGCGCGTTCGGCCATCTTCAGCAATGCGTCTCTGTCCCAGCCCGCCAGAGTGGTGGCGACCGCATCGGCGGTAAATTGTGGCTGCTCAAAAATTTTGGCTGCTCCGGCTTTCTCAAGCGGCAGCGCATTCCAGTACTGCTGTCGGTCTTTGTGCTGGAACGGCACAAATAGCGCGGGTAAACCGGCGGCGGCGATTTCGCTCACCGTCAGTGCGCCAGAGCGACACACCACAACATCGGCCCAGGCGTAGGCTGCGGCCATGTCATCGATAAACTCCGTCACTTTATGCTGCGGCTGGCCGTGCTCTGCGTACAGCTGCTCTACCATCTGCTGAGCGCCTTTTCCGCTTTGATGCCAGATCGTCACGGCATCACCCAGCTTTGCGGCCGCCTGCGGCATCGTCTGGTTTAAAATACGCGCGCCCTGAGAGCCGCCGACGACAAGCACACGCACCGGCCCTTCACGGCCCGTCAGGCGAGCATCAGGCAGCGGCAGCGCCAGCACGTCCACGCGCACCGGGTTGCCCACAACGTCCGCTTTTGGAAATGCACCCGGGAAGGCCTGCATCACCTTGGTGGCGATTTTCGCCAGCCATTTGTTGGTCAGCCCGGCGATGCCGTTCTGCTCGTGCAGAACGACAGGAATGCCCAGCGACCATGCTGCCAGCCCGCCAGGACCCGAGACATAGCCGCCCATGCCCAGCACGACGTCGGGTTTAAAGCGTTTCATAATGGCGCGGGCCTGACGCCAGGCGTTGAAGATCCGCACCGGTGCCAGCAACTGCGCCTTGATACCTTTTCCGCGCAGGCCAGAAATACGAATAAAGTCGATCTCAATACCGTGCTTCGGTACCAGGTCGGCTTCCATGCGGTCTGCGGTTCCCAGCCAGCGTATCTGCCAGCCCTGATCCATTAAATGGTGCGCAACCGCAAGTCCGGGGAACACATGCCCGCCCGTACCGCCTGCCATCACCATTAACCGCTTCGGTTGATTCATCGTGAACCTCGTGTAAACGCCTGGGCTTTTTCCAGACGCGTTTCATAATCAATACGTAACAAGAACATGATCGCCGTCGACATAATCAACAGGCTGGAGCCACCATAACTGATTAACGGCAACGTCAGACCTTTGGTCGGCAGCATACCTGCTGCGGCCCCGACGTTAACCAATGCCTGGAAGCTAAACCAGATACCAATTGAGCAGGCCAGAAAACCTGAGAAGCGGTGATCGATTTCCAGCGCTTTCCGACCAATCGACATGGCGCGGAAAGCGACGAAGAATACCATTAATAGTGCCAATACCACACCGATATAACCCAGTTCTTCCCCAATAATGGAGAAGATGAAGTCGGTGTGCGCCTCAGGTAAATACTCCAGTTTTTGAACGGAGTTGCCCAGGCCTTGTCCCCAGACTTCGCCGCGGCCAAATGCCATCAGCGACTGCGTCAGCTGGTAGCCGCTGCCGAACGGGTCTTCCCACGGGTTCCAGAACGAGGTCACACGGCGAATACGGTATGGCTCAGCGAGGATCAGCAGTACCACTGCGGAAATCCCCATGCCGATAATCGCGATAAACTGCCACAGCTTCGCACCCGCCAGGAACAGCATCGCCAGCGTGGTCACGAACAGCACCACCACCGTCCCGAGGTCAGGCTGCGCCAGCAGCAGGATGGCGAGAACCAGAATCACGCCCATCGGTTTTAAGAAGCCACGAAGGTTGTTACGCACCTCGTCGACTTTACGCACCAGGTAGTTCGCCAGGTAACAGAAGAGCGAGAGCTTGGTGAACTCTGCTGGCTGAATACGCAGCGGACCAAAGGCAATCCAGCGCGATGCCCCGTTTACGGAGCTGCCGACAACCAGCACGATCAGCAGCATGATGATCGAGGCAATCAGCATCGCGGTACTGTGGCGCTGCCAGAACTCCATCGGCAGACGCAGGGTTATCATCGCCAGGCAGAACGCCAGAATAATGTACAGGCCGTCACGCTTGGCAAACAGGAAGGGATCGTTAGCCAGACGCTGCCCGACAGGCATCGATGCCGAGGTCACCATGATAAAGCCGATCGCCGCCAGCCCCAGCGTGAGCCAGAACAGCATGCGGTCGTACATCACCAGGCTATCGGAATCTTTGTCCCGGGAGGCCATGACCCAGCCTTTTAGCGCCGCGAACAGCCATACCAGGATGCCAAACCCCGGCAGACGCGGCATTCTCAGGCGAGGGAGAGAGAAACGCATCAGCCTAACTCCTTCGCCAGGCGGGTAAAGATATCGCCCCGCTGCTCAAAATTCTTGAATTGATCGAGGCTGGCGCAGGCCGGAGAAAGCAGCACCATATCGCCGGGCTGAACGCGCGGCGCAATCAGGCGCATCGCCTGCTCCATGGTCTCTGTTTGCTCGGCAATCTCAGGGCGCAGCTGTGCCAGCTCGCCGCCATCGCGTCCGAAACAGTACAGGCGGATGTTATCGCCCGCGAGGTACTGCTTCAGCGAGGAGAAATCGGCTGATTTGCCATCGCCACCCAGCAGCAGATGCAGCGTGCCGTCAACGTGCAGGCCATTCAGCGCGGCCTCGGTACTGCCGACGTTCGTGGCTTTGGAGTCGTTGATCCAGCGCACCCCGTTGTGCTCCAGCGCCAGCTGGAAACGGTGTGCCAGACCTGAATAAGTGGTCAGCGCCTGCAGGCTGGAAGAGCGCGGCAAGCCCACCGCATCCGCCAGCGCCAGCGCCGCCAGGGCGTTGGTATAGTTATGCTGGCCGGACAGTTTCATCTCTTTCACATTCAGCACTTTCTCACCCTTCACGCGCAGCCAGGTTTCGCCCAACTGACGGTTCAGGTGATAATCGCCCATAGTAATGCCAAAGCTGATACAACGATCGTCCGCGCCGCGCACCGGCATGGTGAGCGCATCATCGGCGTTGACCACGCAGACTTTGGCATTTTCATACACGCGCAGCTTGGCCGCGCGGTACTGCTGCAAACCAAACGGATAGCGATCCATATGATCTTCGGTCACGTTGAGGATCGTCGCCGCGGCGGCATGCAAACTGGTGGTGGTTTCCAGCTGGAAGCTGGAGAGTTCGAGCACGTACAGCTCGCAGCCTTTATCCAGCAGCATCAGCGCCGGCAGGCCGATATTCCCGCCCACGCCCACGTTCATGCCCGCGGCTTTTGCCATCTCGCCCACCAGCGTGGTGACGGTGCTTTTGCCGTTTGAACCGGTAATCGCAATGATGGGGGCCTGCGCTTCCCGGCAGAACAGTTCGATATCACCGACAATCTCAACGCCGGCATCGGCAGCAGCGCTTAACGAAGGGTGTGCCAGCGCCATACCCGGGCTGGCAACAATCAGATCGGCGGCCAGCAGCCAGTCATCATTCAGACCACCAAGGTGGCGTTCAACCGGCTCTGGCAGCGTGTCCAGACCCGGCGGAGAAACACGCGTATCCATCACCCGCGGCGTTACACCCCGCGCGAGGAAAAAGTCCACGCAGGAGAGGCCGGTCAGGCCTAACCCGATGATAACGACTTTTTTACCCTGGTAATCTGCCATGATTAACGTACCTTCAGCGTTGCCAGGCCAATCAGGACCAGCATCAGCGAAATAATCCAGAAGCGCACAATGACGCGCGGCTCCGGCCAGCCTTTCAGTTCATAGTGGTGGTGAATCGGTGCCATGCGGAAGATGCGCTGTCCGCGCAGCTTGAAGGAACCCACCTGCAGAATGACCGACAGGGTCTCCACCACAAACACGCCGCCCATGATCACCAGCAGGAACTCCTGACGCAGCAGCACGGCGATAATGCCGAGCGCGCCGCCCAGGGCCAGCGAACCGACGTCGCCCATAAAGACCTGCGCCGGATAGGTGTTGAACCACAGGAAACCCAGCCCCGCCCCGACGATCGCCGTACAGACAATCACCAGTTCACCGGCGTGACGCAGGTAAGGAATGTGCAGATAGTTGGCAAAGTTCATGTTACCTGTCGCCCAGGCGACCAGCGCAAAACCACCCGCGACAAAAACGGTAGGCATAATCGCCAGGCCATCCAGACCATCCGTCAGGTTGACGGCGTTACCGGTGCCAACAATCACGAAGTACGCCAGCAGGATGTAGAACAGCCCCAGCTGCGGCATCACGTCTTTGAAGAAGGGCACCACCAGTTCGGTAGCCGGGGTATCCTTACCTGCCAGATACAGCGCGAAGGCGACGCCCAGCGCAATCACCGACATCCAGAAATATTTCCAGCGGGCAATCAGGCCTTTGGTATCTTTGCGCACCACCTTACGGTAGTCATCGACAAAACCAATAATCCCGTAGCCGACCAGCACGGTCAGCACGCACCAGACGTAAGGGTTTGACGGGTAAGCCCACAGCAGTACGGACACGACAATAGCGGTCAGGATCATAATCCCGCCCATGGTCGGCGTACCGCGCTTGCTGAAGTGAGATTCCGGGCCATCGTTACGCACAACCTGGCCGAAAGAGAGTTTTTGCAGACGGGCAATCATGCGCGGGCCCATCCACAAGGAGATGAACAGCGCAGTCAGCAGGCTGACGATGGCGCGAAACGTCAGATAGGAAAAGACGTTAAAGCCTGAATAATATTTGACCAAATGCTCGGCCAGCCAAACTAACATGTTCCGTTCTCCTGTAATGCGTGCACAACCTCTTCCATGGCGGCACTACGTGAACCTTTCACTAACACAGTCACAATTTGTTTTTCTGCAATTAACGCGTTGAGGCGTTCAATCAATTCGCCTTTGGTCGCAAAATGCTCGCCAACGCCGCTGGCCTGAGAAATCGCCTGACTCAATTTTCCTGCGCTCAGCACGCAATCCAGACCCGCCGCTTTCGCCGCCTCGCCCACCTGGATATGGCAGGCTTCGCTCTCATCGCCCAGTTCACCCATATCACCGACAACCATAACGCGATAGCCCGGCATTTCCGACAGCACTTGCACAGCCGCGGTCATAGAACCGACGTTGGCATTGTAGGAGTCGTCCAGCAGCAGTTTGTTTTCTGCCAGCGGGATGGGGAACAGACGCCCCGGCACGGCTTTAAGATTCGCCAGCCCGGTTTTGATGGCGTCGTGCGACGCGCCCACGGCCATCGATAACGCCGCTGCTGCAAGCGCATTCGCGATGTTATGGCGACCCGGCAACGGCAGCAGCACATCCACACCACCCGTTGGGGTGTTGAGCGTGAACTCGGTGCCGTGCGACGTCACATGGATATTGGTTGCCGTAAAATCGCTGTTGGCGGCATTTGGGGAAAAGCGCCAGGTCTTACGCGAACCAATGATGCTCTGCCAGTTCAGCCAGTCGTTATTGTCGGCATTCATAATGGCGATACCGTCAGCAGGCAGGCCGGTGTAGATTTCGCCTTTGGCTTTCGCCACGCCTTCCAGCGAGCCGAACCCTTCGAGGTGCGCAGCCGCCAGGTTATTTACCAGCGCCGCTTCCGGGCGCGTCAGGCTCACCGTCCAGGCGATTTCGCCCTGATGGTTGGCCCCTAATTCAATCACCGCAAATTCATGTTCTTTAGTCAGGCGCAGCAGTGTCATCGGCACGCCGATGTCATTGTTGAGGTTACCTGCGGTATACAGCGTGTTTCCGCACTGGCCGAGGATCGCTGCCGTCATCTCTTTGACCGAGGTTTTGCCGGACGATCCCGTCAGCGCCACAACGCGAGCCGGAACCTGCTGGCGTACCCACGCCGCCAGTTCGCCAAACGCCAGGCGGGTATCTTTCACCACAATCTGCGGCAGATCGATGTCGAGCTTGCGGCTTACCAGCAGCGCACCTGCGCCGTTCTCTTTAGCGCTATCGACAAAATCGTGCGCATCAAAACGCTCGCCTTTCAGCGCCACAAACAGGCAACCCGCGGTCACTTTGCGGGTATCGGTCGTTACGTCGTCAATGTTCAGATCCTGGCCCTGCAGCGTCCCCTTCAGGATGGCTGCGGCCTGGCTTAGCGTAATGCTAATCATGCTACAACTCCCAGCAGACGTGCTGCCGTTACGCGGTCGGAGTAGTCCAGACGGCGGTTGCCAACGATCTGATAATCTTCATGCCCTTTACCGGCCAGCAGAACGACGTCGTTCTCCTGCGCCTGCATAATGGCGTTGGTGACGGCTTCCGCGCGGCCTTCCACCACGCGGGCGCGGCCAGCGTCGAGCATACCGGCCAGAATGTCGTTGATGATGGTGCGCGGCTCTTCGGTACGCGGGTTGTCATCGGTCACCACCGGAATGTCCGCGAACTGTTCCGCAATCGCCCCCATCAGCGGGCGCTTGCCTTTATCACGATCGCCGCCGCAGCCAAACACGCACCAGAGTTTACCGGCGCAGTGCAGACGTGCCGCTTCCAGCGCTTTTTCCAGCGCATCCGGGGTGTGGGCATAATCCACGACCACGGTCGGTTTACCCGGCGCGCTAAACACTTCCATACGGCCACACACCGGCTGCAGACGCTCCGCCGTTTTCAGCAGCTCCGCCATCGGGTAGCCCAGCGCCAGCAGCGTCGCCAGCGCCAGCAGCAGGTTGCTGACGTTGAATGCGCCCATCAGGCGGCTTTCGATCTCGCCTTCGCCCCATGACGACGCAACGCGAATAGTCGCTCCGCGGTCGTGATACTTCACCTCAACCGCTTTCAGCCAGCGGCCGTGGCAGTTCGGGTTAATATGGTCTTCCATCGAGACGGCAACCGCGTCCGGCAGCTTCGCCAGCCAGCGGCGTCCGACTTCATCATCGGCGTTAACGATAGCCTCGCCGTGATGGTGGGTGGAATAGAGCAGCCATTTCGCGGCTTCGTAATGCTCCATATCGCCGTGATAATCAAGATGATCGCGGCTGAGGTTGGTGAACACGGAAGCGGCAAATTTCAGCGCAGCCACGCGGTGCTGCACCAGCCCGTGGGAGGAAACCTCCATTGCGGCGAAGCTCGCCCCCTGCTCTGCCAGACCGGCAAGCATATGCTGCACATCTACCGCCGAGCCGGTGGTATTTTCCGTCGGGCTAACGTTGCCCAGCAGGCCATTACCGACCGTGCCCATTACCGCGCCGGTTTCACCCAGCAGCTGAGCCCATTGCGCCATCAACTGCGTGGTGGTTGTTTTTCCGTTGGTGCCCGTAACGCCCACCAGACGAAGCTGGTCGGAGGGCTCATGATAAAAACGTCCTGCCAGTGCGGAGAGACGCTCATTCAGCTGGCTGAGGTAGATAACCGGCACGCCGTGCATTTCACGGATTTCGCCGTCGGTTGCCTCATCTTTCGCCTCAGCAATAACGGCAGCAACACCTTGCGCAATCGCCTGCGGGATATAACGACGCCCGTCCGCCTGATGACCTACTACAGCCACAAAAAGATCGCCAGAAGCCGCAACGCGGCTGTCCAGAATCATCTCTCGTAGCGCTCGCGCGGGTGCGTTTGGCACCCACGGAGCGAGAAGGTCGCGCAAATTACGATCTGCCACCTGTACCCTCGCCTTGATTAATTACAAATTCACTTTTCTCGCCCGTCGCCAGCGCATCCGGTTCGATATTCATGGTGCGCAACACGCCGCCCATGATGGCTCCGAACACAGGCGCGGAAACGGCGCCACCGTAGTATTTACCCGCCTGCGGATCGTTAATCACCACCACCAGCGCAAAACGCGGATTGCTGGCAGGTGCAACGCCTGCGGTATAGGCAATGTATTTATTGATGTAGCGGCCATCTGGCCCCACTTTTTTCGCCGTACCGGTTTTAATGGCGATGCGATAACCTTTGATCGCCGCCTTCACGCCGCCGCCGCCGGGCAGCGCCACGCTTTCCATCATATGCACCACGGTACGCACGATGGATTCCGGGAAGATACGTTCGCCCGGAACCGGTGGATCAACTTTGGTGATCGACAGCGGACGGTAAACGCCATAGCTGCCAATCGTTGCGTAGACTCGCGCTAACTGTAACGGGGTTACCATTAGCCCGTAGCCGAAAGAGAAGGTGGCCCTCTCTATGTCAGACCACCGTTGTTTTTGAGGATATAAGCCACTGCGTTCTCCGACCAACCCCAAATTGGTCGCTTTTCCCAGCCCAAAACGTGAGTAAGTCTCTACTAACGCTGAGGACGGCATCGCTAACGCCAGCTTTGAAACACCGACGTTACTCGACTTCTGTAAGACCCCGGTGAGGGTCAGTTCGCTGTAACGGGCCACGTCTTTAATTTCATGGCCGTTAATGCGGTAAGGAATCGTATTCAGAACGGTACTTTCATTGACGATGCCACGCTGAAGCGCGGTCATCACCACCATTGGTTTTACGGTTGAACCCGGTTCGAAAACGTCAGTAATCGACCGGTTACGCATCGCATCTTTTGCAGTGCCTGCGAAATTATTTGGGTTGTAAGAGGGGCTGCTGGCCATCGCCAGCACTTCGCCCGTGTTGACATCAACCAGGACGGCGCTGCCGGATTCCGCCTTGTTAAAGGCCACGGCGTTGTTCAGCTCGCGGTAGACCAGCGCCTGCAGACGTTCATCAATGCTCAGGGCCAGGTTATGCGCGGCCTGGCTGTCCGTGGAAGAGATATCCTCAATGACGCGACCGTAGCGGTCTTTACGCACGATGCGCTCGCCCGGCTGGCCGGTCAGCCACTTATCAAAGCTTTTTTCGACGCCCTCGATCCCCTGGCTATCGACGTTGGTAAAACCGATGAGGTGAGCGGTTACTTCGCCGGAAGGATAATAGCGGCGTGACTCCTCACGCAGGTGAATCCCCGGCAGCTTAAGCTTTTTGATGTAATCCGCCATGTCAGGGTTAACCTGACGTGCCAGATAGATAAAACGCCCTTTCGGGTTAGCGTTAACGCGCGACGCCAGTTGATCCAGCGGCATTTTCAGCGCATCGGAGAGCGCTTTCCAGCGGTTATCAAGCGTGATCCCCCCCGCGTCGTGCAGCTCTTTAGGGTCAGCCCAAATGGCTTTTACCGGCACGCTCACCGCCAGCGGACGGCCAGAGCGGTCGGTGATCATGCCGCGAGAGGTAGACACTTCCTGAACGCGCAGAGAACGCATGTCGCCCTGGCGCACCAGCATGTCAGGGGCGATGATTTGCAACCACGCCACGCGTCCCAGCAGGAACCCCAGCGCCAGTAAAATGCAGCCGCAAAGCAACGCAAAACGCCAACTCACAAAGTTGGCCTGTTCTTCCTGACGTTTTGGTTTTAGCGTTTTTGCCGCTGCTTTCATGCGTCGCGTTTTCCCTTATTTTTGTACTACGATATTTTCCTGAGAAGGATCAACATGCTGCAGCTGCAGCTTTTCCGTTGCGATCCGTTCAACCCGGCTGTGATCGCCGAGCGCGTTCTCTTCAAGAATGAGGTTTCGCCATTCGATATCCAGCGCATCACGTTCCAGCACCAACTGCTCGCGCTGCGCGGTTAACAAACGGGTGTGGTGGGCCGTAGTGACCACCGTTACTGCCGTCACGATGATGCAAATGAACAAGCAGAGTGGCAGCTTCCCAAACCGCAAAAGATCGTCGCCGATCACGCCAGGCAAGGCATGGCGCTCGTTGCTTCCTAACGATCCCTTAACTTTGCTTAGGGTCTCTGTCACTCTGCCGATCATGCGTTCGTCCTCTCTGCTACACGCAGCACTGAACTACGGGCTCGTGGATTCTCTGCCACCTCTTCTTCGCCCGGCATCAACTTGCCTAGTGCTCGCAGCTGACGACCCCCCAGCTTGCTGAGCTGTTCTTCCGTCATCGGCAGCCCCGCAGGCACCTGAGGACCGCGACTTTGCTCGCGCATAAAGCGTTTCACAATGCGGTCTTCCAGTGAATGGAAGCTGATTACGGATAACCGCCCACCCGGGGCCAGCACGTCGAGCGAGCTTTTTAGCGCCAGCTCTATTTCCTCCAGTTCACTGTTTACCCAGATGCGCACCGCCTGGAAGGTACGGGTCGCGGGATGTTTATGCTTATCTTTCACCGGCGTCGCCGCCGCGATAACCTCAGCCAGCTCTTTCGTGCGGGTCATTGGCTCAATGCGGTTACGCTCAACGATGGCGCGCGCAATGCGTTTGCCAAAACGCTCTTCACCGAAGGTTTTGATCACCCAGGCGATATCCGCTTCGTCCGCCGTCTGAAGCCATTCGGCAGCAGACTGACCGCGCGTAGGGTCCATACGCATATCCAGCGGACCGTCACGCATAAAGGAGAAACCACGTTCGGCATCATCAAGCTGGGGTGAAGAGACGCCAAGATCGAGGAGAATGCCGTCAATCTTGCCGGTTAAGCCGCGCTCGGCCACGTAGTCCGCGAGCGCAGAGAAAGGTCCATGCACGATGGAAAAACGAGGATCGTCGATGGTTTGCGCAACGGCAATCGCCTGCGGATCGCGATCGATTGCCAGCAGGCGTCCTTCCGCTCCAAGCTGTGAGAGGATTAAACGCGAGTGTCCACCGCGACCAAAAGTGCCATCAACGTAGATGCCGTCCGGACGAATATTCAGGCCGTTAACGGCCTCATCCAGCAACACCGTTGTATGTTTATAATTTTCCATCATATTTATAGAGACAAGTCCTGCAGCCGTTCCGATAGTGTCGCGGAATCCGACTGCTCAGCGTCGATATCTTCCCTGACCTGTTGATACCAGGTCGTTTCATCCCACAGCTCAAACTTATTGAACTGCCCGACCAGCATCACTTCTTTTGTCAGACCGGCATGTTGCCGCAACACAGGCGCGATCAGTAAACGCCCTGCGCTATCCATCTGACATTCACTGGCATGTCCCAATAACAGCCGCTGCACGCGGCGTTCCTGCGGGTTCATGCTCGACAGTCGCGACAGCTTTTGCTCAATAATTTCCCATTCAGGTAAAGGATAAAGCAGCAGGCAGGGGGAGTTGATGTCAATGGTGCAGACCATTTGACCTGAAGCGTTCTCGATCAACTGGTCGCGGTATCGGGTTGGTACCGATAAACGCCCCTTGCTGTCGAGATTGACTAACGTTGCCCCACGGAACATGCCAGCCTCACCCCTCTAAACCACTTTACCCCACAAATTCCCACCCAAAGGAGTTTACGGAGCGAGGGAAAAGCTTGTCAAGCCAGGACTATCCCTATATGAGTCCGAAAGCCCGGTATTTACAGAGACAACTCAACCTGATTAATAACTGCACAACTGGCGAGGCAAATTAACGTTATGAATATTTGTAAGAAAAAAACGAATATGCACGTAAGCGTTAAAGATCGCTTCATATCGTCACCAGCAAATATAAAGTGTCAGTTTGCGACGCGGGCAGCATTTTAGGACATATTGCCTGACAGGAACAGCGCCAGATTCGCGCGAGGATGCAGGTTGATGGGCAGGCTGGCTGGAAGCGAGAAAAAACGTCTGGATATTCATCGCCCCGGACAGGGTTTGTAACAAAATAATTCAGTGCGGCGGATTAAAAATCGTATAAATGTTCTTTAAAAGGCTATTTAAAAGCCAGAATGAATTAAGAAAAATAGCAGACGACAACGCGTAAAGAATTATCCTAATTTTCCTGCGGGAATTGTCTTTCACCCTATTACGCTAAAAAGGGGTAGCAAACGCTACCCCTGAACAACTTAATGGCGGCTTAAAATGCCGCGGCGATAAAGATTGCGTTTGATACGCGTCAGCCCCGGTTTCGGTTTACGCGGCTCATCCAGGCTCGCCAGAACGATTTCCAGCACGCGCTCTGCCACGTCGCGATGACGCTGCGCAACGGCCAGCACCGGGCACTGCAGGAAATCGAGCAGTTCGTTATCCCCAAACGTGGCAATCGCCAGGTCAGAGGGGAGTTTACCGTCACGACGCAGCGTCACGTCCATCACACCCTGCAACAGCGCGAAAGAGGTGGTGAACAGCGCCTGCGGCATCGGATGCGTTTCCAGCCATTTTTCGAAGAGTTGTGCGGCAGCTTCACGCTCATAGCTGTTGGCATAGAGGTAATGGACTTCACGCGGATCGTCTTTCCAGGCGGTTCTGAACCCTTGCTCACGCAGGAAGCTGACGGACAGCTCGGGTAAAGCCCCCAGATACAGCACCGTTTCCGCCGGGAAGGTTCTTAGCTCGGCGGCCAGCATTTCTGAATCGTCCTGATCGGCCCCCACGACGCTGGTAAAGTGTTCGCGGTCCAGCGCACGGTCAAGCGCCACAATCGGGAACGGGTCGTTCGCCCAGCGTTGATAGAAAGGATGCTCAGGCGGCAAGGACGTCGAGACAATAATGGCATCAACCTGCCGCTGGAGAAGGTGTTCGATACAGCGCATCTCGTTATCAGGCTGATCTTCTGAACAGGCGATCAGCAGTTGGTAGCCACGCTGGCGCGCCTGACGTTCAAGATAGTTAGCAATGCGGGTATAGCTGGTGTTTTCCAGATCCGGGATCACCAGACCGATAGAGCGGGTGCGCCCGGCACGCAGACCGGCGGCGACAGCATTCGGATGGTAGTTATGCTCACGAACCACCGCCATGACTTTTTCCACGGTCTTATCGCTGACACGGTACTGCTTTGCTTTACCGTTAATCACATAGCTGGCCGTAGTTCGTGACACGCCGGCTAGCCGGGCGATTTCATCCAGTTTCACAATTGCCCCTCAAAAAAAGAAAAGAGTCCATGGCCCTGTCAAGGTTATGGTTAAATCTTTTAACATCTAAACGCAGAATAGTCACCGCGGCAATCGCTTTTATCTGCATTCGCGGCGGTTTGAACAAAAAAAAGCCCGGCTTTGGCGACCGGGCAGAAAGAGGCGAACCTTTTTGACGTCTAACGCATGATTTTATCGCCGCGCGACAGGCCAACAATGCCGGAGCGCGCCACTTCAACTATTTTTGCGACATCCCGCACCGAGGCGAGAAAAGCATCCAGCTTGTCACTCGTGCCGGCCAGCTGCACGGTATATATAGAAGGGGTAACATCGATGATCTGCCCACGGAAGATATCCGTATTGCGTTTAACCTCTTCACGGCCATACCCGCTGGCCTGAATTTTCACCAGCATCACTTCACGCTCGACGTAAGCGCCCTGCCCCAGTTCGCTTACGCGCAGCACGTCGACCAGCTTATGCAGCTGCTTTTCGATCTGCTCAAGCACTTTGGCATCACCCACGGTCTGGATGGTCATCCGCGATAGCGTCGGATCGTCCGTCGGGGCAACCGTCAGGCTTTCAATGTTATAGCCGCGCTGGGCAAAAAGCCCAATGACGCGCGACAATGCGCCTGACTCGTTTTCCAGTAATACAGATAATATCCGGCGCATATCAGGTTCTCTCCGTTTTGCTTAACCACATTTCGTCCATGCCACCACCGCGAATATGCATGGGATAAACATGTTCGGCCCCGTCCACGATGACGTCCATGAAAACAAGGCGATTGTTTTTAACGTGCTCAAGCGCTTCGCTGAGTTTCGCCTCCAGCTCAGCCGGACTGGACACCCGCATCCCCACGTGTCCATAGGCCTCGGCCAGACGGACAAAATCAGGCAGGGAGGTCATGTATGACTGAGAATGACGACCGGAGTAGATCATATCCTGCCACTGCTTCACCATTCCGAGGTAGCCGTTATTCAGGTTCAGGATCAGCACCGGCAGTTCGTACTGCAGCGCGGTGGAAAGCTCCTGAATGTTCATCTGAATACTGCCATCCCCCGTCACGCACACCACGGTTTCATTGGGCAGCGCCAGCTTCACCCCCAGCGCGGCGGGAAGGCCAAAGCCCATGGTGCCCAGCCCGCCGGAGTTGATCCAGCGGCGGGGTTTATCAAATGGATAGTAGAGCGCGGCAAACATCTGGTGCTGGCCAACGTCCGATGTCACGTACGCATCGCCGTGGGTGAGACGCCAGATCGTTTCGATCACCGCCTGCGGTTTAATGTGCTCGCTTTGGGTGTCAAACTTCAGACACTGACGCGCACGCCACTGGGCGATCTGCTGCCACCAGTCGCGGATCTCATCCAGCGGCTGAGCGGTGGTTTCCTGAACCAGCAGCTCCAGCATCTGCTCCAGAACCTGACGAGCATCGCCGACGATTGGCACATCGGCCGCGACCGTTTTGGAAATCGATGTGGGGTCGATATCAATGTGCAGCACCGTCGCGTTCGGGCAGTATTTCGCGAGGTTATTGGTCGTACGATCGTCAAAGCGCACGCCAACCGCGAAGATCACATCAGAATTGTGCATCGTCATGTTGGCTTCGTAGGTACCATGCATACCCAGCATCCCCAGCGCCTGACGGTGCGACGCCGGGAACGCGCCAAGCCCCATCAATGATGACGCCACCGGAAGGTTTAATTTCTCAACCAGCTCGCGCAGCTGCGTTTCACACGCGGCATTGATGGCTCCGCCGCCCACGTAGACCACCGGCTTCTTAGCCGCCAGAAGCGTTTGCAGCGCGCGCTTTATTTGTCCTTTATGTCCCTGAGTCGTCGGGTTGTAAGAACGCATGCTTACCGACTCCGGCCAGACGTAAGGCAGTTTGTTTGCCGGATTCAAAATGTCTTTCGGCAGATCGACCACCACCGGGCCGGGACGACCGCTCGCCGCCAGCCAGAACGCCTTTTTCAGCACGCCGGGAATATCTTCCGTCTGCTTCACCAGAAAACTGTGCTTCACGACGGGGCGCGAGATCCCCACCATGTCGCACTCCTGGAACGCGTCGTAGCCAATCAGGGAGGTGGCCACCTGCCCGGAGAGGATCACCAGCGGGATGGAGTCCATATAGGCGGTGGCAATCCCGGTGATGGCATTGGTTGCGCCAGGGCCGGAGGTGACCAGCACAACGCCCACCTCACCCGTCGCCCGCGCCAGGCCGTCGGCCATGTGCACCGCAGCCTGTTCGTGACGAACCAGAACATGATCGACGCCGCCTACCGTATGGAGCGCATCGTAAATATCAAGAACTGCGCCTCCGGGATAGCCAAACACCTGCTTTACGCCCTGATCGATGAGCGATCGGACGACCATTTCCGCGCCAGACAACATCTCCATGCTTTGCCTCCAGGCTTTTGTTATCGACAGGTCGCAAACGTATCATCCACGCCGTCTTACAACGGGGATTAACCCATCTTATATTTTGCAGAGTGAGCGTTACCTTAACCGCTCGTTATGAGGCAGGCAATTAGCAAACCGGGGCGATCTGGAGGCTTAAAAAGTGGAAAAGAGAGGGATTATCATAATTAATGGTGAATTCATCTGGGGGAGTGAAACGCGCTGATAAATCATCGCCTAAAAGCGGGAGGAATCAGTAAATGATCTATTTTTACGCGCTGTCTGGCGAGGCAAAAAAAATCAAACAGAATAAAATAGTAGATATTTAAACAAACCCAGGATAAATCGTGGTCGTTATCACGATTTACCCCGATTCATTTAGCGACCACACACGCTAATAAGAAGCTCTTCCATCCATTGATGGCCTTTATCTCGTCCAGCGGCTTCATGCCAGGAAAGATAGCAGGTGCGGCTATTGAGTTTGAGCGGTAAAGGCAGGACTTGCAGCCCCAGCGGCTCTGAGAACTCTTCAGCCAGCCAGCGCGGCGCAATAGCCACCAGCTGAGTCTGAGATACCACGTTTAATACACTTACCATCGCCATTCCCTGATAGGCCACGCAGGCTTGTTTATCAGGCGTGTCATACCACGGTTGGCTGAATGAAGCATATCTGTCGAGAGCAACAACGGCGTGCTGTTCGTTATAGACATCATTTTCACGCAGCGGTGAATTCATACGCGGATGTTTTTTACTGGCGACCAACACCATTTCATCTTTAAACAGAGGAACGCAGGAGAATTCCGGGCGACGGAACTCTTCATAACCCAGCACAAACTCGGTTTCCTGGTAACGCAACTGATGCTCAGTGTTCTGATTTAACGATGATTTAAAAACGAGGTGAATATTTGGCGCAATCTCTTCCACTTTATTGTAGATAATAGATGTTAAATAATTATCTAAAGGACTGCAGACGCAGAGATGGAATACACGTTCGCTGCTTAGCGGTTCAAACCCTGAACCCGGCAGTTCATTTTGCACTAATTGCAGCGCCTGGCGAACCGCGCCGAAAAGCTGGAATGCACGCGCCGTAGGTTGGATCCCTCTGCCATAACGAACAAAGAGTTCGTCATTAAACATCACCTTAAGTCTGGCGACGGCATTACTGACTGCGGGTTGAGACATTCCCAGAGACTGCGCCGCTCTCGTGATATTCTGCTCCTGCATGACCGCATCAAACACGGTTAACAGATTAAGATCGACGGTGCGTAACTGAGGCTTAACCCCATCATAGACTTGAGGTTGATTAATATTATTTTCTTGCATTCTTGACTCCACTGTCACGCTAAACTCCCTTTACCAAAGTGCAGTAATAAGTTCGAAAAATATGATTTATCATGCATATAAAACCAGCGAAAGAGAATTCTTTAAAATTCGGAAAATATAAAGAAAAACTCATCAAAAAGTGGCTTCGCTTAGCCACTAAGCGAAAGGTAACGTTCGAACAATCGATATATAAAACATTAATAATGAAATGAAAGCATAATTCCGGCAAATAAACAATCACCTCAAAAATGAATGATAATTTAAGTATTATTAAACTATTAACCTCAGACTACACAAACTCATTAACATTTTGCTATCATAGGGCCCGCCTCACCCCCACCTGAAATCATTCACCATAATTATAAATAAATGAATTAAAAAAGGTTTAGCTTCATTACACATGACGTTTAAAATATGTGTTTATTTGAAAGAAAATATATTTGAACCATTTCATAAATAAATGCCCGGTCCAAAAATAGACAATCAGAATGGTTATAAACACGAAATCCAGCACAATTAGCTAAAGTGTAAAATCCGCCCTGCCCGTTAATCCGCTGCGTTTTTACCGTCGGGGGTTGACATGAAACCTCGTATCCAGTACCACTAAAAGCATATCGATTTTAACGGGAGCACGATTCATGATCCGCACCATTCGCTTCACCAGCCTACTACTACTAAACGCATCCACTGTGCGCGGTAGTCTGGCGGGCGAAATTCAGCGTTGAATCGTCTCCAGTAAAACTAAGAACCCGCGCCACTGCGCGGGTTTTTTTATGCTCGTAGCAAGGCGCCCTAAGACAGACAAGGACCTAACCCATGAGCCAGCAAGTCATTATTTTCGATACGACATTACGCGACGGTGAACAGGCGTTGCAGGCAAGCCTGAGCGTGAAAGAAAAACTGCAGATTGCGCTGGCCCTCGAACGTATGGGCGTTGACGTGATGGAGGTCGGTTTCCCGGTCTCTTCCCCGGGCGATTTCGAATCGGTACAGACCATCGCGCGCACCGTCAAAAACAGCCGCGTCTGCGGTCTGGCGCGCTGTGTTGAGAAAGACATCGACGTGGCGGCCGAGTCGCTGAAGGTGGCTGAAGCCTTCCGAATTCATACGTTTATCGCCACCTCTCCAATGCACATTGCCACTAAGCTGCGCAGCACGCTGGATGAGGTGATTGAACGCGCGGTATATATGGTTAAGCGTGCGCGTAACTATACGGATGACGTTGAATTCTCCTGTGAAGATGCGGGCCGTACGCCGATTGAGGATCTGGCGCGCGTGGTGGAAGCTGCAATCAACGCAGGAGCCAAAACCATCAACATCCCGGACACCGTCGGCTACACCATGCCGTTTGAATTTTCCAACATCATCACCGGCCTGTATGACCGCGTGCCTAACATCGATAAAGCGATCATCTCCGTTCATACCCACGATGATTTGGGGCTGGCTGTCGGCAACGCCATTGCGGCCGTTCACGCCGGGGCGCGTCAGGTAGAAGGCGCGATGAACGGGATCGGCGAACGCGCCGGTAACTGCTCGCTGGAAGAGGTCATCATGGCAATTAAAGTGCGTAAAGACATCATGAATGTGAATACGCGCATTAATCACCATGAAATCTGGCGCACCAGCCAGACCGTAAGCCAGATCTGCAATATGCCGGTCCCTGCCAACAAGGCGATCGTTGGCACCGGCGCGTTTGCACACTCCTCCGGTATTCACCAGGACGGCGTCATCAAGAACCGTGAAAACTACGAAATCATGACCCCGGAATCCATCGGCCTGAACCAGGTTCAGTTGAACCTGACCTCACGCTCTGGTCGGGCAGCGGTGAAGCACCGTATGGAAGAGATGGGTTACAAAGACAGCGATTACAACATGGACCAGCTGTACGACGCGTTCCTGAAGCTGGCGGATAAAAAAGGCCAGGTCTTCGACTATGACCTGGAAGCGCTGGCGTTCATCAACAAGCAACAGGAAGAGCCAGAGCATTTCCGCCTGGATTACTTCAGCGTGCAGTCCGGCTCAAGCGATATCGCCACCGCCTCGGTGAAACTGGCCTGCGGTGAAGAGATTAAAGCCGAAGCGGCCAACGGCAACGGCCCGGTGGATGCCATTTATCAGGCAATCAATCGCATCACAGAGTATGACATCGAGCTGGTTAAGTATGGCCTCAGCGCCAAGGGGCACGGTAAAGATGCCCTGGGTCAGGTTGATATCGTCGTCAATCACAATGGCCGCCGTTTCCACGGGGTTGGTCTGGCAACGGACATCGTTGAATCCTCTGCCAAAGCGATGGTTCATGTCCTGAATAACATCTGGCGCGCCGCTGAAGTGGATAAAGAGTTGCAACGCAAAGCTCAGAATAAAGAGAACAACAAGGAAACCGTGTAATGTCGAAGAATCACCATATTGCTGTGTTACCGGGCGACGGTATTGGCCCGGAAGTGATGGCACAGGCGCTGAAAGTACTGGAAGCCGTTCGCTCGCGTTTTGCGATGAAAATTACCACCAGCCACTACGATGTGGGCGGTGTCGCCATCGATAATCAGGGTACGCCACTGCCAAAAGCCACGGTTGAAGGCTGCGAAAATGCCGATGCCGTGCTGTTCGGCTCCGTAGGTGGCCCTAAATGGGAACATCTGCCACCGGCAGAGCAGCCTGAGCGCGGTGCGCTGCTGCCGTTGCGCAAACATTTCAAATTGTTCAGCAACCTGCGTCCGGCGAAGCTGTACCCGGGGCTGGAAGAGTTTTGCCCGCTGCGCGCGGATATCGCCGCTAACGGCTTCGACATTCTGTGCGTGCGTGAGCTCACCGGCGGGATCTACTTTGGTCAGCCGAAAGGCCGTGAAGGCAGCGGCCAGCATGAAAAGGCGTTTGATACCGAAGTCTATCACCGCTTCGAGATCGAGCGGATCGCCCATATCGCGTTTGAATCCGCACGCAAGCGCCGTCACAAAGTGACCTCAATCGATAAAGCGAACGTACTGCAATCCTCAATTTTGTGGCGCGAAATCGTCAGCGACGTTGCCAGACAGTACCCGGACGTTGAGCTGTCGCATATGTACATTGATAACGCGACGATGCAGTTGATTAAAGATCCGTCCCAGTTTGACGTACTGCTCTGCTCCAACCTGTTCGGCGACATTTTGTCGGACGAGTGCGCGATGATCACCGGCTCCATGGGGATGCTGCCTTCCGCCAGCCTCAACGAAGAGGGCTTTGGCCTGTACGAACCGGCGGGCGGCTCTGCTCCGGATATCGCGGGTAAAAACATTGCCAACCCGATTGCGCAGATCCTGTCGCTGGCTCTGCTGTTGCGCTACAGCCTTGATGCAGGCGAAGCCGCGACGGCCATTGAAAACGCCATCAACCGCGCGTTAGAAGAAGGCATCCGTACCGGCGATTTGGCGCGCGGCACGGCGGCAGTCAGTACCGATGAAATGGGCGACATCATTGCCCGCTATGTTGCTGAAGGGGTGTAATCATGGCGAAGACGTTATATGAAAAGTTGTTTGATGCCCATGTCGTTTATGAGGCGCCTGACGAAACCCCACTGCTGTACATTGACCGTCACCTGGTACACGAAGTGACCTCTCCACAGGCATTTGACGGCCTGAGGGCGCACAAGCGCCCGGTACGTCAGCCGGGCAAGACTTTTGCCACGATGGATCACAACGTCTCCACCCAGACTAAAGACATCAACGCCTCAGGCGAGATGGCGCGGATCCAGATGCAGGAGCTGATTAAGAACTGCAACGAGTTTGGCGTGGAGCTGTACGACCTGAATCACCCTTATCAGGGCATCGTCCATGTGATGGGGCCTGAGCAGGGCATTACCTTGCCGGGGATGACCATCGTCTGCGGCGACTCCCATACCGCCACCCACGGCGCGTTCGGCGCACTGGCGTTCGGGATTGGGACCTCTGAAGTTGAACACGTGCTGGCGACCCAGACCCTGAAGCAGGGCCGCGCCAAAACCATGAAGATTGAGGTGAAGGGCAAAGCCGCTCCGGGCATCACCGCGAAAGACATCGTTCTGGCCATTATCGGTAAAACCGGTAGCGCGGGCGGCACCGGCCACGTTGTCGAGTTCTGCGGCGAAGCCATTCAGGCCCTGAGCATGGAAGGTCGTATGACCCTGTGCAACATGGCGATTGAGATGGGGGCGAAAGCGGGTCTGGTTGCGCCAGACGAAACTACTTTTGACTACGTGAAAGGCCGCCTGCACGCCCCCAAAGATCGCGATTATGCCGATGCGGTGGAATACTGGAAAACCCTGAAAACCGATGACGGCGCGGTCTTCGACACCGTGGTCACCCTGCAGGCGGAAGAGATTGCCCCGCAGGTGACCTGGGGAACCAATCCCGGCCAGGTGATCTCCGTTAACGATAATGTGCCGGATCCGGCCTCTTTTGCCGACCCGGTAGAGCGTGCCAGCGCGGAAAAAGCGTTGGCCTATATGGGGCTGAAACCTGGGGTTCCGCTGACCGATGTCGCGATCGACAAAGTGTTTATTGGTTCCTGCACCAACTCACGTATCGAAGATTTGCGCGCCGCAGCCGACATTGCCAAAGGCCGCAAAGTGGCACCCGGCGTGCAGGCGCTGGTCGTGCCTGGCTCCGGCCCGGTGAAGGCGCAGGCGGAAGCCGAAGGTCTGGATAAGATCTTTATCGACGCGGGCTTTGAGTGGCGTCTGCCCGGCTGCTCCATGTGTCTGGCCATGAACAACGACCGTTTGAATCCGGGCGAGCGCTGCGCCTCCACCAGCAACCGTAACTTTGAAGGCCGTCAGGGCCGCGGCGGGCGTACCCATCTGGTCAGCCCGGCAATGGCCGCTGCGGCAGCCGTCACCGGCCATTTCGCCGACATTCGCAGCCTGAAATAAGGAGACAATCATGGCAGAGAAATTTACCCAACATACGGGCCGGGTTGTCCCTCTGGATGCCGCCAACGTTGATACCGACGCGATCATTCCCAAGCAGTTTTTGCAGAAAGTGACCCGGACCGGTTTTGGTGCGCACCTGTTCAATGACTGGCGGTTCCTTGACGATAAAGGTGAAGTTCCGAACCCGGAGTTCGTTCTGAACTTTCCTGAATTCGACGGCGCCTCGATTCTGCTGGCACGTGAAAACTTTGGCTGCGGTTCCTCACGTGAACACGCGCCGTGGGCGCTGACCGACTACGGCTTTAAGGTGGTTATCGCCCCGAGTTTCGCGGACATTTTCTATGGCAACAGCTTTAACAACCAGCTGCTGCCGGTGACGCTGAGCGATGAACAGGTCGATGAGTTATTCGCGCTGGTGCAGGCGACTCCGGGCATGTCGTTTGAAGTAGATCTGGAAGCGGAAGTGGTCAAAGCCGGCGATAAAACCTACAGCTTCAGCATTGACGCGTTCCGTCGTCACTGCATGCTGAACGGGCTGGACAGCATCGGCTTAACGCTGCAGCACGAAGCCGCCATTTCCGAATACGAGAAAAAACAGCCTGCGTTTATGGGCTAAAGGCAATGGCCCGCAGAATGCGGGCCATTGATAAGGGTGCGTTGAGGCTCAACCACTCTGGAGAGGCGGGGACACTTCCCCGCCAATACCGCTAACGTTTTGCTTCGTAAGCCAACACTGCCGCCAGCTCTGTTTTCTCCTGTCTGAAATGCAATTCACATAGCGAATCGCGCACCATCCAGGTGAAGATCAACAGCGTCGTACAGATCAAAAACAAACCTAACAGCAGAGCACGTTTTGGCATTCCAGCCTCCTTATTGCTTTTCGGCAACGAAGAGACTAACCTCGCAATGTTGGTTGTGAAGTTGGTCTCCCCATCAGTTTTTTGATGTGGGACTCTCCACTGTTTGCCTCTTGCGAAAGCCTGAGGCAAACAGCCTCAAGCACCCGCCACGCACTCTATTCCCCTTCTCAGCCTCTGTCAGAAAGTCATTTCATTTCGTGAAGCCGCCTTCCAGAATCAGACGTCTTTTACCCGGCACGTCAACACCAGCGTCACGACCGAAATGGCCGCAATTACCCAGTACACCACAGCGTGCCCGTAGCTTTGCGACAACGCGCCCTGAATAACCCCTGCCAGTATCACGCCCGTTGAAATACTGTTGGTAAACAGCGTCGTGGCCGACCCGGCGCGGCCCGGCATCAGGTCCTGGAACCAGAGCATCCCTATCCCGGCAACGATCCCGATAAACACGGCGTTGAACAGCTGCAGTGCCAGCAGCGCGTCACGCGAGTGAAAGAGGATCAGCCCAAGGTAGAACAGCACCCCAGCCGCCACGGCGACAATCATCATCCGGCGTTTTCCAAAGCGCTTCACGTAATACCCGGCCAGGATCATCGCCGGGATTTCCAGCCCGGCGGCCGTTCCCATCAGGATCCCCGCAAGCCTGTCAGGCAGGCCCAGATCGCTGCTTACCCACAGCGGCATGTCGATGATGTACATGGTGTTACAGGTCCACATCAGGGTGGAGGCAATGAACAGCATGCGCACGTTCTTATCCTGCCAGCCGCTTACCTGGGTGATCGGTTTATCCGTTATCTGTTCAACCCGTGCGACCGAGGGCAGCGCGAAGGCGATCAGCGCAAGGCTGATCACAAAAATCCCGGCGGCGATGGAAAACATGACGGTAAAACCGTAATTCAGCGCCAGCATGAACGCCAGCGGCGGGCCGATGACCCACGCCAGAGAGAGCTGCGCACGCATCACCGAACTGAACATCACCACTTCGCGCGCCGAGTTATCGGCATATTCGCGAGCTAGCGCAAACAGTTGTGGCATGGCGGTATTAGCCAACGAAGCCAGCAGCACGCCGCAGGTAATGAGCGTCAGGTAGTGACGGTTGAAGGCAAACAGCAAGGCATTCCCCACCGCCATGGCGCAGCAGAACAGGATGAGCCGGCGGCGATCGCCCTGGTTGTCCGATCGTTTTGCCAGCCACAGGCTCACCAGGATCCCGGCGATGGCGTTAACGGTATAAAACAGGCCGACCCAAAACGGCTGCGCGCCCACTTCGCGGCTGAGGAACAGGCTCAGCGTCGGAGCCTGTAGCGCCCCAGCAACGCCCATCATAAAGGCGACCAGCATAAAAGCGGCGTACACGCCGTTCAGGCGTCGCCCCATTGTCATCAACCAGAGCATGCACAAATCCTTATGAAAGCAAAACGAATTGGGCGAAATAGTAAACGAAAAAAGCCAGCAAAAACATTTTGCTGGCGGGTGATTAGCACCAATACTCAGTCACACATGATCGAGGCGAGTTAGCGAGAAGAGGTCGATTTCGTAACGTCCCACTGCATCAGTTCTTCAAGCATTTTCAGCCGTTGCTCTGCACACTGGCGGGCCAGCCAGGACACACCCTGTGTCGCTAAAAAATACTGTTGATAAAACTGACGTGCGGTAGACCTCTTCATAATTTACCTCCTCGCTTCATCAGGGAGAATTATTGGCTTAATATAGGGATAAATAAATTGCTGATTTTTTGTCAGGAGTTCCCCTTTTATGCCGTCCGGTCGTCTGCAACAACAATTCATTCGCCTCTGGCAGTGCTGCGAGGGCCAGTCGCAGGAGACCACGCTTAACGAGCTGGCTGATTTGCTTAACTGTTCCCGACGCCATATGCGCACGCTGCTCAACACCATGCAGCAGCAGGGCTGGCTAAACTGGGAAGCAGAAGCCGGACGCGGCAAGCGCTCGCGTCTGACCTTTCTCTATACCGGCCTCGCCTTGCAGCAGCAGCGGGCGGAGGATCTGCTGGAGCAGGACAGAATCGATCAGCTGGTGCAACTGGTCGGTGACAAGGCGGCGGTGCGCCAGATGCTGGTCTCGCATCTCGGGCGGAGCTTCCGCCAGGGCCGTCACATTCTGCGGGTGCTGTACTACCGTCCGATGAAAAATCTGTTACCGGGAAGCGCCTTACGCCGCTCGGAAACGCACATGGCGCGGCAGATTTTCAGCGGCCTGACGCGCATAAATGAGGAAAACGGGGAACTCGAAGCCGATATTGCGCACCACTGGCAACAGCTTTCTCCGCGCCACTGGCGCTTCTTTTTACGTCCCGGCATCCATTTCCATCACGGTCGCGAGCTGGAGATGAGCGACGTTATTGCCTCGTTAGAACGCGCCCGCAAGCTGCCGCTCTATTCGCATATCACCCGTCTTCATTCACCGACGGCCTGGACGCTGGATATTGAACTGTCGCAGCCGGATCAATGGCTCCCCTGGCTGCTGGGCTATGTGCCATCGATGATTTTGCCCGCCGAATGGGAATCACTGAACAACTTTGCCAGCCTGCCAATCGGCACCGGCCCGTACGCCGTTTCCCGCAATAACAGTAACCAGCTCAAGATCCGCGCCTTTGATGACTACTTTGGCTACCGGGCGTTAATCGACGAGGTGAACGTCTGGGTACTGCCGGATATCACTGAAGAGCTGAGCGTGGGGCTGACGCTGGAAGGCCCGATGACCGGGGAAAAAGCCGTGGAGAGTCGCCTCGAAGAGGGCTGCTACTATCTGCTGTTCGACAGCCGCACCCACCGCGGTGCAAACCTGGAGGTTCGCCAGTGGATCAGCCACGTTCTTGCCCCCGCGAACCTGATTTATCACGCGGAAGAGCAGTACCAGTCGTGGTGGTTCCCGGCGTATGGGCTGCTTCCCCGCTGGCACCACGCGCGCCCGGTGCACGCTGAAAAGCCTGCCGGGCTGGAGTCCATCACCCTGACATTCTATCGCGAGCACGTCGAGCACCGGTTTATCGCCAGAATCATGCACCGGCTGCTCGCCGCCGTGGGGGTGACGCTGGAGATCAAAGAGGTCGATTATGACGAATGGCATCGCGGCGAGGTGGTCAGCGACATCTGGCTGAACAGCGCTAACTTCACGCTGCCGCTTGATTTCTCGCTCTTCTCGCATCTTTATGAAGTGCCGCTGATCCAGCACTGTATCAACCGGGACTGGCAGCAGGACGCCGCCCAGTGGCGGGCGGGCGAAATGAATCTGGCCGTCTGGTGCCAGCAGCTGATGGCGGAGCAGGCAATCGTTCCGCTGATCCACCACTGGCTGATGATTCAGGGGCAACGCAGTATGCGCGGCCTGCGGATGAATACCCTCGGCTGGTTTGATTTTAAATCCGCCTGGTTTGCGCCGCCGGAACCATAACGCTTTCGAAATATTCACCAAATCATTACAATGCTGTCGTTCTCAACGGGGTGCTGCATCACTGATGTGCGCTGAGATAATACCCGTCGAACCTGATCCGGATAACGCCGGCGAAGGGATTTGAGGCTGTCGCTCAAAATCCTTTGCCACTCAACTTTGAGGTGCAAAGTGTTAAAAAAAGTTCTTCCCCTGCTGGCGCTGTTTGCGCTGCCTGCGTTTGCTAAGCCCGTTCTGACGGTCTACACCTACGACTCCTTCTCTGCCGACTGGGGCCCAGGCCCGGTGGTGAAAAAAGCCTTTGAAGCCGACTGCGGCTGCGAGCTGAAATTCGTGGCGCTGGAAGACGGCGTCTCGCTGCTGAACCGTCTGCGTATGGAAGGTAAAAACAGCAAAGCCGACGTCGTGCTGGGCCTCGATAACAACCTGCTGGATGCGGCCACGCAAACGAAGCTCTTTGCCAAAAGCGGCGTCGCGGCAGAGGCCGTTAACGTGCCGGGCGGCTGGAAAAACGACACCTTCGTGCCGTTCGACTACGGCTACTTCGCGTTTGTATATGACAAAAACAAGCTCAAGAATCCGCCAAAAAGCCTGAAGGAGCTGGTTGAAAGCGACCAGAAATGGCGCGTGATTTATGAAGATCCGCGCACCAGCACCCCCGGGCTTGGCCTGCTGCTGTGGATGCAAAAAGTCTACGGCGATAAAGCGCCTGACGCGTGGCAGAAACTGGCCGCCAAAACCGTTACCGTGACCAAGGGCTGGAGCGAGGCTTACGGCCTGTTCCTGAAAGGGGAAAGCGATCTGGTGCTGAGCTACACCACCTCTCCGGCCTACCACATTATCAGCGAGAAGAAAGATAACTACGCCGCCGCCGATTTTGCCGAAGGCCATTATCTGCAGGTGGAAGTCGCCGCGCGTACCGCCGCGAGCAAACAGCCGGAGCTGGCTGAGAAGTTCCTGAAATTTATGATCTCCCCTGCGTTCCAGAATGCCATTCCGACGGGCAACTGGATGTACCCGGTTATCGACGTGACGCTGCCCGCTGGCTTTGACACCTTGACCAAACCGCAAACC
Source organism: Enterobacter cancerogenus (assembly GCF_019047785.1). NCBI lineage: Bacteria > Pseudomonadati > Pseudomonadota > Gammaproteobacteria > Enterobacterales > Enterobacteriaceae > Enterobacter > Enterobacter cancerogenus. The sequence continues at coordinate 1,887,515 of NZ_CP077290.1, forward strand.
GCGCTGGAATTTACACCGCAGCAGGTTGCCGCAGAGCGCGGTACATGGGTAAGTGAATGGCAACGCGCCGTCAGCCGCTGATCCCTGGCTGGTTACTCCCCGGGCTACTCGCCGCCATGCTGATGGTGACGGTCAGCCTGGGTGCCTTTCTTGCGCTGTGGCTGAACGCGCCCGAGGGCGACCTGCTCGCGCTCTGGCATGACAGCTATCTCTGGCACGTCGTCCGCTTCTCCTTCTGGCAGGCGTTTCTCTCGTCGATGCTCTCGGTGGTGCCGGCCATTTTCCTGGCTCGCGCGCTCTATCGCCGACGTTTCCCCGGCAGACAGGCGCTGCTGCGCCTGTGCGCCATGACGTTGATTCTGCCCGTGCTGGTGGCAGTGTTCGGGATCCTGAGCGTCTATGGCCGCCAGGGCTGGCTCTCCTCGCTGTCTGGTCTGCTAGGCCTGGAGTGGACCTTCTCCCCTTACGGGCTGCAGGGCATTCTGCTGGCGCACATCTTTTTTAATATGCCGATGGCAACCCGGCTCTTTTTACAGGCGCTGGAGGCCATTCCGGGCGAGCAGCGGCAGATTGCCGCCCAGCTCGGGATGCGAGGCTGGTCGTTCTTCCGCTTCGTGGAGTGGCCGTGGCTGCGCCGCCAGATCCCGCCCGTTGCCGCGCTTATCTTTATGCTCTGCTTCGCCAGCTTCGCCACCGTGCTCTCCCTCGGCGGTGGCCCGCTGGCCACCACCATTGAGCTGGCGATTTATCAGGCCCTGAGTTACGACTACGATCCCGGGCGTGCCGCGCTACTGGCAATCGTGCAGATGATGTGCTGCCTGGCGCTGGTTCTTCTGAGCCAGCGCTTAAGCAAAGCCATTCCTCCCGGCAGCAATCAAATTGCGGGCTGGCGCGATCCGCAGGACAGCACGCACAGCCGCATTACGGACGGCATTCTGATTGTGATGGCGCTGATGCTGATGCTCCCGCCGCTGATCGCGGTTGTCGTCGATGGCTTAAATCCGGCGATGGCGTCCGTGCTGCAGCAGCCGGTTCTGTGGCAGGCGACGTGGACCTCGCTGCGCATCGCGCTGGCCGCCGGTCTGCTGTGCGTCGTTCTGACCATGATGCTGCTCTGGAGCAGCCGCGAACTGTACGCCCGCCATGCACGCAAGGCCGGGCAAGCCCTTGAGCTGACGGGGATGTTGATCCTCGCGATGCCGGGGATCGTGCTGGCGACGGGCTTCTTTTTACTCTTTAACAGCACCGTCGGCCTGCCAGAAAGCGCAGACGGTATCGTGATTTTTACCAACGCCCTGATGGCCATTCCGTATGCGCTCAAGGTGCTGGAAAACCCGATGCGCGATATCAACAGCCGCTACGGTTTGCTGTGTCAGTCGCTGGGAATGCAGGGCTGGCGTCGGATAAACGTCGTCGAACTGCGCGCGCTGAAGCGCCCGCTGGCCCAGGCGCTGGCCTTCGCCTGCGTGCTGTCGATTGGGGATTTCGGCGTCGTCGCCCTCTTCGGCAATGACGATTTCCGCACGCTACCGTTCTGGCTGTATCAGCAAATTGGCTCTTACCGTAGCCAGGACGGGGCTGTCACCGCGCTATTACTGCTGCTGCTGTGCTTTGCGTTATTTACCGTTATCGAAAAAATCCCGGGGCGTGATGTTAAAACTGACTGATGTAACCTGGCTGTACCAGCATCTGCCGATGCGTTTCACGCTGTCCGTTCGACAGGGCGAAATGATTGCAGTCCTTGGCCCGAGCGGTGCCGGGAAGAGTACGTTGCTCAACCTGATTGCCGGTTTTCTGCAACCGGCCAGCGGGTCAATCATGATTGAAAACCGGGACCATACCCGCACACCCCCGGCAAAGCGCCCGGTGTCGATGCTGTTTCAGGAAAATAACCTGTTCACGCATCTGACCGTGCGACAAAACATCGCCCTGGGGATGAACCCGGGCATGAAGCTGAACGATGCACAGCGTCATAAGCTTGATACGATCGCCGCCCAGATGGGGATCGCCGACTTCATCGACAGGCTGCCCGGCGAACTGTCCGGCGGCCAGCGTCAGCGGGTCGCACTGGCGCGCTGCCTGGTTCGCGAGCAGCCGGTGCTGCTGCTGGATGAGCCGTTTTCGGCGCTCGACCCGGCCCTGCGTCAGGAGATGCTCGCGCTGGTGCAGGACGTCTGCCAGCGCCAGCAGCTCACGATGCTTATGGTATCCCATAGCATTGAAGATGCGGCGCGGATTGCGCAGCGATCGGTGGTGGTCGCCGAGGGGCGGATTCTGTGGGATGGGGAAACGGAAGAACTGCTGAGCGGTAGAGCGGGGGTGTCTTCACTGCTGGGTATTCATGCGGTCTGAGGCCCTCTCCCACAGGGAGAGGGAAAAAAGATTAACGGCTTACCACCTTCAGCAGGATCTCACCGTATACCGGCATCATCGGGTGGCGAATCAGCGCCACCAGTGCCACTACCGCCACACCCAGCGTCAGCGGGGCCAGCCACAGCAGGCGAGTGCGCGGCAGATAGCGCGTCAGGCGATCGGTACTGGCTTTCGCGCTGCGCCATAACCGCCAGCACAGCCATACCGCCAGCCAGAGCAGCACAGCTGTTCCCAGCAGCAGCCACTTAAACTCCCCGCTTTGCATCCCGTCAGGGATATCGATTGCCGCCCCCGCGAGGATCCCCGGCAGGAAGTAGAACGGCGGCCAGAAGACGCAGCCGATGATGTTCGGCACCACGAATTTCGCCACGGGCAGATCGAGCATGCCGGCCACCATCGGCACCAGCGGACGCGTTGGTCCGACAAAGCGCCCCACCAGAATCGTAAACATGCTGTGTTGATGCAGCGCGTGCTCGGTTTTATCCAGCAGCGCTTTGTTCTTTTTCATGAACGACCAGCGGTGCAGCGGTTTCTTAAAGCGCCAGCCCAGCCAGAAGGAGATCCAGTCTCCCAGCAAACAGCCGATGATCCCGGCCATCCACGCCTGCCAGAAATTGACCTCACCGCTGCCGATAAGCGCACCAAGCCCCGCCATCATCACGGTGCCGGGCAGGATCAGCCCCACCAGCGCCAGCGATTCCAGAAACGCCACCAGCGCCACGGCGATGAGCGAGTACATAACGGACTGGGTGATAAAATGTTCCAGCAATGCCTGCATAACTATTCCGGTCAGAAAACGAATCAGCGATTCTGCTTAGCGCCCTGCACCGCGTCAAGGCATCAATTGTCTGAATAGTTTACAGGGTGCTTTCCAGGTTCACCCGCCTGTTTATCTTTTTTTACCGTTTATTCACATCCAGCCCGAAATTCACTGGGGCTGGCACCCGTACACTTTTTAAAGACGCGGGAAAAGTAGAGCTGATCTTCAAAGCCGACGTTGCGCCCGACGGTCGCAATCGGCATCCGGGTGGTGCTCAGCAGCAGCTTCGCCTGGCTGATGCGCTGATCCTCGCGCCAGCTCAGCACGCTGACCCCCAGTTGCTGACGGAAAAGGTGCGACAAGCGTGACGGTGAAAGGCAGACATGCTGGGCGACGCTGGCGATATCAAACTGGCTGTCGGCGAGGTGATCGCTGATGTACTGGCAGGCATCGCGCACGCGGTTATCCAGCGGCGGGTTCAGCGATTCGTTGATCGCCTCCATCCGGCGCAGCAAGACCTGCTCAAGCAGGTTAATCGCCAGCAGCTCGGCGTAGCGCCCGCCGGCCTGCCCCGCCTCAATAATCTGGGCAAACAGCTCGCGGAACTGCGCCTGATGGGCCTCGTCCGGGCGATAAAAACCGGTATGCGCAAAAATGGCGGGCCACGACAGCCACTCCTGCCAGTAGGCGCGCGGGCGGAAATAGACCCACTGGTGATACCACTCTTTGGCATCCGGATGACGCCCGTAGTGGTGGATCTCTCCCGGCGGGAACAGCAGGATGTCGCCGGGCCGGCAGATAAACTGCCGATCGTTATTTTTGATAACCCCTTCACCGCGCACGGTGAGGTTCAAAATGTAGCCTTTCATTCCCAGCGGTCGATCGACGTAAAAATCAAGATACCCGTCGGCTTCAATGGGGGTTAACCCCGCCACCAGATGGGCGTTAAACGAGTATCCCGGCAACAGGGGATCGTTTTGCGTTTCGGCCATAAACTCAGTTCTCCCGGCGGTCCTGAAGGAAACCAATTGTCCATATCGTTAAAAGCAGGATAAAAATGGCCCGCGAAACGATCCTACACGCATCTCGCCGCTTTTACGTCCGCCATGTTTCAGCCTTTTCCCCTGATTTCTCCACGCTGGCGTGCAGATAAGCAGTAACAAAAGTGTCTATAAGTACGGCAGAAATGTCCACATTGATTATTTGCACGGCGTCACACTTTCAAACGTAACAGCAATTTAATCCATAAGATTAGCGGATCCTGCCTGACGATTTTTGCCCCCAGTCTCTAATGTTCTTCCATACCTGTTTTCGATGGAGCAACACCATGGCAATTGCGATTGGCCTCGACTTTGGCAGCGACTCGGTTCGCGCGCTGGCAGTGGACTGCAACACTGGCCAGGAGATAGCAACCAGCGTTGAGTGGTACCCGCGCTGGCAAGAGGGGCGCTATTGCGATGCGCCGAATAACCAGTTCCGTCACCATCCGCGGGATTACATTGAGTCGATGGAAGCGGCGATCAAAACCGTGCTGGCGGAGCTCACCGACGCCCAGCGTGCGGACGTCGTGGGCATTGGCGTGGACAGCACCGGCTCAACGCCAGCCCCCGTGGATGCCGAAGGCCGCGTGCTGGCGCTGCGCCCGGAGTTTGCCGACAACCCGAACGCCATGTTCGTGCTGTGGAAAGACCATACCGCCGTTGAAGAAGCCGAAGCCATTACCCGTTTGTGCCACCAGCCCGGCAAAACCGACTACTCGCGCTTTATTGGCGGCGTTTACTCCAGCGAATGGTTCTGGGCCAAGATCCTGCACGTGACCCGCGCAGACGCGTCAGTGGCGCAGGCGGCGGCGTCCTGGATTGAGCTTTGCGACTGGGTACCCGCCCTGCTTTCCGGCACCACACGTCCGCAGGATATCCGTCGCGGTCGCTGTAGCGCCGGGCATAAATCTCTGTGGCACGAGAGCTGGGGCGGGCTGCCGCCTGCGGCGTTCTTCGATGAGCTTGATCCGGTTATCAACAAGAGCCTGACCTACCCGCTGTTTACCGACACCTTTACCGCCGATATCCCGGTTGGCACGCTCTGTCAGGAGTGGGCGACGCGCCTTGGGCTGCCGCAAAACGTGGCGATCTCCGGCGGCGCGTTTGACTGCCATATGGGTGCGGTCGGCGCCGGTGCGCAGCCAAACACCCTGGTGAAAGTCATAGGCACCTCAACCTGCGACATCCTGATGGCCGATAAAGCCAGCGTGGGTGACCGCGCGGTGAAAGGCATTTGCGGCCAGGTTGATGGCAGCGTCGTGCCGGACCTTATCGGCCTTGAGGCGGGCCAGTCGGCCTTTGGCGATATCTACGCCTGGTTTGGCCGCGTGCTGGGCTGGCCGCTGGATCGGCTGGCAGCCACGCATCCTGAACTGAAAGCGCAGATTTCTGAAAGCAAAAAGCAGCTACTGCCGCAGCTTACGGAAGCCTGGGCAACGAACCCTTCTCTTGATCATCTTCCGGTGGTACTCGACTGGTTTAACGGTCGCCGCACGCCGTTTGCAAATCAGCGCCTGAAAGGGGTGATTACCGATCTCAACCTGGCGACCGACGCGCCCGCGCTGTTTGGCGGCCTGATTGCGGCGACCGCCTTTGGTGCCCGCGCCATTATGGAGTGTTTCACAGAGCAGGGTATCGACGTCGACAACGTGATGGCGCTCGGCGGCATCGCCCGTAAAAACCCGGTGATCATGCAGGCCTGCTGCGACGTTCTGAATCGTCCGCTGCAGATTGTGGCCTCCGATCAGTGCTGCGCGCTTGGCGCGGCGATTTTTGCCGCCGTAGCCGCAGGCGTTCACGCGGATATTCCGGCGGCACAAACACACATGGCGAGCGCGGTGGAAAGTACGCTCCAGCCGCATCCTCAGCAGGCGCAGCGCTTCGAACAGCTTTACCAGCGCTACCAGCAGTGGGCGAAAAGCGCCGAACTTCACTATCTCCCTGTCGCCGCCCCGGCTAAAAACGCCGCGGATGCTACGGCAACCCTGACTCATTAAGGACACGATATGACCCTGTTTAATAACTATGAAGTGTGGTTTGTCATTGGCAGCCAGCATCTGTACGGGCCGGAAGCGCTGCAGCAGGTCACGAAACATGCGGAGCACGTCGTCAACGCGCTGAACGCGGAAGCCAAACTGCCGTGCAGGCTGGTGCTGAAACCGCTCGGCACCACGCCGGACGAGATCACCAATATCTGCCGCGACGCGAACTACGATGATAAATGCGCCGGGCTGGTCGTGTGGCTGCACACCTTCTCCCCGGCCAAAATGTGGATCAACGGCCTGTCGATTCTTAACAAACCGCTGATGCAGTTCCACACCCAGTTCAACGCGTCTCTGCCGTGGGACAGCATCGACATGGACTTTATGAACCTGAACCAGACCGCACACGGCGGCCGCGAGTTCGGCTTCATTGGTGCACGTATGCGCCAGCAGCACGCGGTGGTGACCGGTCACTGGCAGGATCAGAATGCGCAAAAACGTATCGGCTCATGGATGCGTCAGGCAGTGTCAAAACAGGATACCCGCCATCTGAAAGTGGTGCGTTTTGGCGACAACATGCGTGAAGTAGCGGTGACCGACGGCGATAAAGTCGCGGCGCAGATCAAGTTCGGCTTCTCGGTAAACACCTGGGCGGTTGGCGATCTGGTGCAGGTCGTCAATGAGATCACCGACGGTGACGTGAGCGCGCTGGTCGACGAGTACGAAAGCAGCTACCGCCTGACGCCCGCCGCCCAAATCAACGGTGAAAAACGCCAGAACGTGCTCGATGCCGCGCGCATTGAGCTGGGGATGAAGCGCTTCCTGGAACAGGGCGGCTTCCACGCCTTTACCACCACCTTTGAAGATCTGCACGGCCTGAAACAGCTGCCCGGCCTGGCGGTGCAACGTCTTATGCAGCAGGGCTACGGCTTTGCGGGCGAAGGCGACTGGAAAACTGCCGCTCTGCTTCGCATCATGAAGGTGATGTCAACCGGTCTGCAGGGCGGCACCTCCTTTATGGAGGACTACACCTACCACTTCGATAACGGCAACGACCTGGTGCTCGGCTCGCACATGCTGGAAGTCTGCCCGACGATCGCCGTGGAAGAGAAACCGATCCTCGACGTGCAGTATCTCGGCATTGGTGGCAAAGCGGATCCGGCTCGCCTGATCTTCAACACCCGTACCGGCCCGGCCATCAACGCCAGCCTGATCGACCTGGGCGATCGCTTCCGCCTGCTGGTCAACTGCGTGGATGCGGTCGAAACGCCGCACTCTCTGCCAAAACTGCCGGTGGCTAACGCCCTGTGGAAAGCACAGCCGGATCTGGCGACCGCGTCCGAAGCCTGGATCGTCGCCGGTGGTGCGCACCACACCGTCTTTAGTCATGCGCTGGATCTCAACGATATGCGCCAGTTCGCTGAGCTGCACGACATCGAATTGACGGTGATTGATAACGATACCCGCCTGCCAGCGTTCAAAGACGCGCTGCGCTGGAACGAAGTCTATTACGGTTCAAAACGTTAAGCCCTGTATGCCCGGTGGCGCTGCGTTTACCGCCTGCGGTTCTGTAGGCCCGATAAGCGAAGCGCCATCCGGCAGGAGATAACAATGTTAGAAGATCTCAAACGTCAGGTGCTCGACGCCAACCTGGCGCTGCCCAAACATAACCTGGTGACCCTGACCTGGGGCAACGTCAGCGCCGTCGATCGCGATAAAGGGGTTTTGGTGATCAAACCCTCCGGCGTGGATTACACGCTAATGACCGCCGACGACATGGTGGTCGTCAGCCTCACCACCGGTGAGGTGGTGGAAGGGACGAAAAAGCCCTCCTCCGATACCCCAACCCATCGCCTGCTGTACCAGGCATTCCCGACTATCGGCGGGATTGTGCATACCCACTCACGCCACGCGACCATCTGGGCGCAGGCGGGCCAGTCGATTCCGGCCACAGGCACCACGCACGCGGACTACTTTTACGGTTCGATTCCCTGCACGCGCCTGATGACCGATGCGGAAATTGGCGGTGAGTATGAGTGGGAGACCGGTAACGTCATTGTTGAAACCTTTGAAAAACAGGGTATCGACGCGGCACAGATGCCGGGCGTGCTGGTCCACTCTCACGGTCCGTTCGCATGGGGCAAGAATGCCGAAGATGCCGTACATAACGCGATTGTGCTGGAAGAGGTGGCCTATATGGGCATCTTCTGCCGCCAGCTGGCGCCGCAGTTGCCGGATATGCAGCAAACCCTGCTGGATAAACATTACCTGCGCAAGCACGGCGCGAAGGCGTATTACGGGCAGTAATCCTCACCCTAAGCCTCTCCCAAAGGGAGAGGGGATTTTACGCACCCTCTCCCTTTGGGAGAGGGCTGGGGTGAGGGGAAATCACGCGCAATAACTGTATAAAACCCCAGCAAAACCACCTCAACCAGGCTATAATCAAGCCTGGTTTTGTTTTATGGGATAACGCCGTGGCGCAGGCGCAAGAAGGCTTTTTACTGACCCGACACTGGCGGGATACCCCTCAGGGGACTGAAGTGGATTTTTGGCTGGCAACGGACAGCGGTCCGCTGCAGGTCACGCTGCCACCACAGGAGTCCGTGGCCTTTATCCCTGCAGCCCAGGTTGAGAAAGTTAAACAGCTGCTGCGCGGCGAAAACAACTGGCGTATCACCCCGCTTGAGCTGAAAGATTTTCACCGCCAGCCGGTGTACGGCCTTTACTGCCGCGCACACCGTCAGCTAATGCGCTATGAAAAGCTGCTGCGCGAGGCGGGCGTGACGCTGTATGAAGCCGATATCCGCCCGCCGGAGCGTTTCCTGATGGAGCGGTTTATCACTGCTCCCGTCTGGGTCGATGGCACCCTGCAAAACGGCAGGCTCGTGAATGCCCGCCTGAAGCCCCACCCCGACTATCGCCCACCGCTCAAATGGGTCTCTCTGGATATCGAAACCACCCGCCACGGTGAGCTTTACTGCATCGGCCTTGAAGGCTGCGGCCAGCGCGTTGTCTATATGCTGGGGCCGCCAAACGGCGATGCGTCCCGGCTCGATTTCCAGCTTGAGTACGTCACCAGCCGCCCACAGCTGCTGGAGAAGCTGAATCAGTGGTTTGCCGAGCACGATCCGGACGTACTCATCGGCTGGAACGTGGTGCAGTTCGATCTGCGCGTTTTGCAAAAGCACGCCGAGCGCTACCGTATCCCGCTGATGCTGGGGCGCGGCAATAGCGAACTGGAGTGGCGCGAGCACGGTTTCAAGAACGGTGTGTTCTTCGCTCAGGCCACAGGTCGGCTGATTATTGACGGTATCGATGCGCTGAAATCCGCCTTCTGGAGCTTCCCGTCGTTTTCGCTGGAAGCGGTGGCGCAGGCGCTGCTGGGCGAAGGGAAATCCATCGACAACCCGTGGGACAGGATGGATGAAATTGAGCGGCGCTTTAACGAAGATAAACCGGCGCTGGCCACCTATAACCTGAAAGACTGTGAGCTGGTCACCCGCATTTTCCATAAAACGGAGATCATGCCGTTCCTGCTGGAGCGCGCGTCGGTGAACGGCCTGGCCGTCGACCGGCACGGTGGTTCGGTGGCCGCGTTCAGCCACCTCTATTTCCCGCGGATGCACCGGGCAGGCTATGTCGCGCCAAACCTCGGTGACGTGCCGCCGCAGGCCAGCCCCGGCGGCTACGTAATGGATTCCCGTCCGGGTCTTTATGACTCGGTTCTGGTACTGGATTATAAAAGCCTTTATCCGTCGATCATTCGCACCTTCCTGATTGACCCGGTCGGGCTGGTGGAGGGCATGGCGCAACCGGACGATGCGCACAGCACCGAAGGCTATCTTGGGGCGCGCTTCTCGCGTGAGACGCACTGCCTGCCGGATATTGTCGGTAAAATCTGGCACGGGCGCGACGATGCCAAACGTCACGGCAATAAGCCCCTTTCTCAGGCGCTGAAAATCATCATGAACGCCTTTTACGGCGTGCTGGGCACCAGCGCCTGCCGCTTCTTCGACCCGCGTCTGGCGTCGTCGATTACCATGCGCGGGCACGACATCATGCGCCAGACCAAAGCGCTGATTGAATCCCAGGGCTATGACGTGATCTACGGTGATACCGACTCGACGTTTGTCTGGTTAAAGGGGCCGCATTCGGAAGACGAGGCCGCGCGTATCGGCAAACGGCTGGTGGCTCTTGTGAACGACTGGTGGCGTGAAACGTTGCAAAAAGAGCGGTTAACCAGCGCGTTAGAGCTGGAATTTGAAACTCATTTCGCGCGGTTCTTGATGCCCACCATCCGCGGCACCGACCAGGGGAGCAAAAAGCGCTATGCCGGGCTTATCCAGGAGGGCGACACGCAGCGCATGGTCTTTAAAGGGCTGGAGACGGTGCGCACCGACTGGACGCCGCTGGCGCAGCAGTTCCAGCAAACGCTCTATCTGCGGATATTTCGCAATGAGCCGTATCAGGACTATGTGCGCGAGACCATTGCCAGCCTGATGGCCGGCGAACTGGACAGCCAACTGGTCTATCGTAAACGCCTGCGCCGCCCGCTGGCAGAGTATCAGCGTAACGTGCCTCCACACGTGCGCGCCGCGCGCCTTGCGGATGAAGAGAACGTTAAGCGGGGCCGCGCGCCGCAGTATCAAAACCGCGGTTCCATCAAATACGTCTGGACCACCAGCGGCCCGGAACCGGTGGATTACCAGCGATCGCCCCTGGATTATGAGCATTATCTGACGCGTCAGCTTCAGCCGGTTGCCGAGGGAATTATGCCCTTCCTGGACGACGATTTTGCTACACTAGTGACAGGACAACTTGGGCTATTTTGACGCGTGACGAAATCGTTGCCATCCAGTACCATAGCGCCCTTTCCATTCCCGGACCCATTTTTCACTGGCCGTCATTCTGCGACGGCGGTTGAACTATTGCCTGCAATTAAAGATTAGAGCCGAACAAATATGCCTTTTACACTTGGTCAACGCTGGATCAGCGATACAGAAAGCGAACTTGGATTAGGAACCGTAGTAGCGGTTGACGCGCGCATGGTTACCCTCCTTTTCCCGGCCACCGGTGAAAACCGCCTGTACGCTCGCAATGACTCTCCTGTGACCCGCGTGATGTTCAATCCGGGTGACACCGTGACCAGCCACGATGGCTGGCAGCTCAAGGTCGAAGACGTAAAAGAAGAGAATGGACTGCTTGCCTATATTGGTACGCGTCTGGATACGGATGAATCCAATGTCATCCTGCGCGAGGTGCTCCTCGACAGCAAGCTGGTGTTCAGCAAGCCGCAGGACCGCCTGTTCGCCGGGCAAATCGACCGCATGGACCGCTTCTCGCTGCGCTATCGCGCGCGTAAGTTCCAGAGCGAACAGTACCGTATGCCGTGGAGCGGGCTGCGCGGCCAGCGTACCAGCCTGATCCCGCACCAGTTAAACATCGCCCATGACGTGGGCCGTCGCCATGCGCCGCGCGTGCTGCTGGCAGATGAAGTGGGTCTGGGGAAAACCATCGAAGCCGGGATGATCCTGCATCAGCAGCTGCTCTCCGGGGCGGCAGAGCGCGTACTCATCGTCGTTCCTGAAACTTTGCAGCACCAGTGGCTGGTCGAAATGCTGCGCCGCTTCAACCTGCGCTTCTCGCTGTTTGACGACGAGCGCTACGCTGAAGCGCAGCACGATGCGGATAACCCGTTCGAAACCGAACAGCTGGTGATCTGCTCTCTGGACTTTGTGCGCCGCAGCAAGCAGCGCCTTGAGCACCTGTGCGATGCCGAGTGGGACCTGATGGTCGTCGACGAAGCGCACCACCTGGTCTGGAGCGAAAATGCGCCCAGCCGCGAATATATGGCCATTGAACAGCTCGCCGAGCGCGTGCCAGGCGTCCTGCTGCTGACCGCAACGCCGGAGCAGCTGGGTCTGGAGAGCCACTTCGCCCGCCTGCGTCTGCTCGATCCGAACCGTTTTCACGATTTCGGGCAGTTTGTCGAAGAGCAGCAAAACTACCGTCCGGTGGCGGATGCCGTCGCCCTGCTGCTGGCGGGTAAACGTCTGTCCAACGATGAGCTGAATACCCTGAGCGAGCTGATTGGTGAGCAGGACATCGAACCGCTGCTGAAGGCCGCCAACAGCGAGGGCGATAACGCCGAGCCTGCGCGCCAGGAGCTGGTCTCCATGCTGATGGACCGCCACGGCACCAGCCGCGTGCTGTTCCGTAACACCCGTCACGGCGTGAAGGGCTTCCCGAAACGCGAACTGCACACCATCAAGCTGCCGCTGCCAACCCAGTACCAGACGGCCATTAAGGTCTCCGGCATTATGGGCGCGCGTAAAAGCGCCGAAGATCGCGCGCGCGATATGCTCTATCCGGAACAGATTTACCAGGAATTTGAAGGCGATACCGGAACCTGGTGGAACTTCGATCCGCGCGTTGAGTGGCTGATGGGCTACCTGACCGCGCACCGTTCCCAGAAGGTGCTGGTGATTTGCGCCAAAGCCGCAACGGCGCTTCAGCTGGAGCAGGTTCTGCGCGAACGCGAAGGGATTCGTGCCGCCGTGTTCCACGAAGGCATGTCCATCGTCGAGCGCGACCGCGCGGCGGCCTGGTTTGGTGAAGAGGACAGTGGCGCGCAGGTGCTGCTCTGTTCTGAGATCGGTTCTGAAGGCCGAAACTTCCAGTTCGCCAGCAACCTGGTGATGTTCGATCTGCCGTTTAACCCGGATCTGCTGGAACAGCGTATTGGTCGTCTGGATCGTATTGGCCAGGCGCATGATATTCAGATCCACGTGCCTTACCTGGAAAAAACCGCTCAGTCCGTACTGGTGCGCTGGTTCCACGAAGGTCTGGACGCGTTTGAACATACCTGCCCAACTGGCCGGGCCATTTACGATCAGGTTCATTCCGATCTGATCGGCTATCTGACAGCGCCGGAAAACACGGACGGTTTTGACGATCTGATCACATCCTGCCGCGAACAGCACGAGGCGCTGAAGGCCCAGCTGGAACAGGGCCGCGACCGCCTGCTGGAGATCCACTCCAACGGCGGCGAAAAAGCCCAGGCGCTTGCAGAAAGCATTGAAGAGCAGGATGACGACACCAGCCTGATCAGCTTCTCAATGAACCTGTTCGATATCGTGGGGATCAACCAGGACGATCGCGGGGAAAACATGATCGTGCTGACGCCGTCCGATCATATGCTGGTTCCGGACTTCCCGGGCCTGCCGGAAGACGGCTGCACCATTACCTTTGAGCGCGACGTGGCGCTGTCCCGCGAAGACGCGCAGTTCATCACCTGGGAACACCCGCTGATCCGCAACGGGCTGGATCTGATCCTCTCAGGCGACACCGGCAGCAGCACCATCTCCCTGCTGAAAAACAAAGCGCTGCCGGTTGGCACTCTGCTGGTCGAGCTGATCTACGTTGTGGAGGCGCAGGCGCCGAAGCAGCTGCAGCTCACTCGCTTCCTGCCGCCAACGCCGGTACGCTTGCTGCTGGACAAAAACGGCACCAACCTGGCAGGACAGGTTGAGTTCGAAAGCTTCAACCGCCAGCTGAGCGCGGTTAACCGCCATACCGGCAGCAAGCTGGTCAACGCGGTACAGCAGGACGTGCACGCCATTCTGCAGCTGGGTGAAGCCCAGGCAGAAAAAGCGGCTCGCGAACTGATTGATGCCGCGCGCAGCGAAGCCGACGAGAAGCTCTCCGCAGAGCTGTCCCGCCTGGAAGCGCTGAAGGCGGTGAACCCGAACATCCGTGACGACGAGCTGGCCGCCATTGAAAGCAACCGCCAGCAGGTGCTGGAAAGCCTGAATCAGGCCGGCTGGCGTCTGGATGCCCTGCGTCTTATCGTTGTGACGCATCAGTAACCGGAGCACAACATGGTGATGGAGCCCTACAATCCGCCGACCGATCCCTGGCTGGTCATTCTGTATCAGGATGAGCATATTATGGTGGTCAACAAGCCGAGCGGCCTCCTGTCGGTGCCGGGACGCCTGGACGAGCACAAAGACAGCGTGATGACGCGTATTCAGCGCGACTATCCGCAGGCCGAATCCGTCCATCGTCTGGATATGGCAACCAGCGGCGTGATTGTGGTGGCGCTGAATAAAGACGCCGAGCGCGAACTGAAGCGTCAGTTCCGCGAGCGTGAGCCGAAAAAGCAGTATGTCGCGCACGTGTGGGGCCACCCGGCGCAGGCGGAAGGGCTGGTAGATTTACCGCTGATCTGCGACTGGCCGAACCGGCCAAAGCAGAAGGTCTGTTATGAAACGGGCAAAGCGGCGCAAACCGAGTATGAAGTGCTGGAGTACGCCGCGGATAACACCGCGCGCGTATTGCTTAAGCCGATTACCGGGCGCTCGCACCAGTTGCGTGTGCACATGCTTGCCATGGGCCACCCGATTCTGGGTGACCGTTTCTACGCCCCGCCCGACGCGCTGGCGCTGGCGCCGCGTTTGCAGCTTCATGCGCAAACGCTGACCATCACCCATCCGGCATTTGGCAATTCGATGACGTTCAAAGCCCCGGTGGACTTCTGAATAAAAAGGCCCGACATCGTCGGGCCTTTTTATTATTTGAAACCTTTTTGCTCTTTTATCAGCTCGTACGCTTTCTGAATTTCCTGGGCTTTTTGCTTCGCCATTTCCATCATTTCCGGCGGCAAACCTTTCGCCACCAGCTTATCCGGGTGATGCTCGCTCATCAGCTTGCGGTAGGCGCGTTTGATGGTTGTTGCATCGTCCGTCGGTTTTACGCCGAGCACGTTACAGGCATCTTCCAGCGTCGGGCCACGCTGCGCCTGCTGCCAGCCTCCGCCAGAAGATTGTTGCTGGTAGCCCCCGCCGAACTGCGCCCCGCCCTGCATCATGCGCAGGAACTGATCGAACTGCATGCGCGAGATCCCCAGCTCCTCGGCAATGACGTATAAAACGTCGCGTTCGTTGGGATGGAGAGACCCGTCTGCGAACGCCGCCTGGATTTGGATCTCCAGAAACATCCGAATTAAATCAAAACGTCCGAAGCAGATGCTGCGGAACTGGCGCATTTTTTCACGCAGCGGATAGTTATCAGCCTTGCCGACACGAAACGCGTTTTGCGCCGCCAGGCGTGACTCACCGTGCAGGTTCATACGATCCATAAATACGCTGGCGATTTGGATATCCGCCTCGGTGACGCGCCCTTTTGATTTGGTTAAATGCCCCATCACCTCAAAGGTGGTGGAGAAAAAGAGTGACTGACGCTCGCGCTGGTTGGCAAACCACGCCATCTTGCGGCTGCGTGCCTTGTCAAACATGTGGCCGATAATAAGGCCGAGAACAATGCCCCAAAATCCTGCACCCATCATAATAGCGAACGCGACGCCGATTATTTTACCCCAATACTGCATATACTCCCCGAATAGTCATGTTCCTGGTTCGACGCAACTCCATCATTACAGTGGTCGAGCCACGGTCAATTGAGGGACATCGCCTATAATTTGCATTATCATACTCGTCATTCGATAGCGAGCCTAACACTCTGGCGCGCAAACGGGCAGGATTAACGCTGGTACTGCGCTGATGAGTAAGATAGTCTCTGAGCGTTTGTACGCCGTAGCCACTGATGACGGAACACTAAAATATAACGTATGAAAAAACGTATCCCCACCCTCCTGGCCACAATGATTGGCTCCGCCCTGTATAGCCATCAGGGGCTGGCAGCCGATCTTGCCTCGCAGTGTATGCTTGGCGTCCCAAGTTATAATCGCCCGCTGGTACAGGGCGATGCAAACAGCTTGCCGGTCACTATTACTGCCGACAGTTCAAAAGGCAATTATCCGGATAATGCCACCTTCACAGGTAATGTGGACATTAACCAGGGCAACAGCCGTTTGCAGGCTGACGAAGTGCAGCTGCACCAGAAGCAACCGGACGGGGCGGCAGAACCGGTGCGTACCGTGGATGCGCTGGGTAATGTGCACTACGACGATAACCAGGTCATCCTGAAAGGTCCGAAAGCCTGGTCAAACCTGAATACCAAAGATACTAACGTCTGGGAAGGCGACTACCAGATGGTGGGCCGTCAGGGGCGTGGTAATGCGGATTTGATGAAACAACGTGGTGAAAACCGCTATACCATTCTGGAAAACGGTTCATTCACCTCGTGTCTGCCAGGTTCAAACACCTGGAGCGTGGTGGGCAGCGAAGTTATCCACGACCGTGAAGAACAGGTTGCAGAGATCTGGAACGCGCGTTTTAAACTCGGCCCGGTGCCCGTGTTCTATAGCCCTTATCTGCAGCTCCCGGTGGGCGACAAGCGTCGTTCCGGCTTCCTGATCCCGAACGCCAAATACAGCACCTCGAACTACTTTGAGTTCTACCTGCCGTATTACTGGAACATCGCGCCGAACATGGACGCGACGATCACGCCGCACTATATCCACAAACGCGGCAACGTCATGTGGGAGAACGAGTTCCGTTATCTGACACAGGCAGGCGCAGGCCTGATGGAACTGGATTATCTGCCATCCGACAAAGTCTTCCAGGATGAGCATCCAACCGAAGGCGATAAACACCGCTGGATGTATTACTGGCAGCATGCCGGGGTGATGGATCAGGTGTGGCGTTTTAACATTGACTACACCAAGGTCAGCGATCCGTATTACTTCAACGACTTTGATTCCAAATACGGTTCCAGTACCGACGGTTACGCCACGCAGAAATTCAGCGTCGGTTATGCCTTACAAAACTTCAACGCCACGGTCTCCACCAAGCAGTTCCAGGTCTTTAACACCCAAACGGCAAGCACCTACGGCGCGGAGCCGCAGCTGGATGTTAACTGGTACCAGAACGATGTCGGCCCGTTCGATACCCGTATCTACGGCCAGGCCGTGCATTTCGTTAACACCAATTCGGATATGCCGGAAGCCACACGTGTTCACCTTGAACCCACGATCAATCTGCCATGGTCAAACGACTGGGCAAGCCTGAACACCGAAGCCAAGGTGATGGCGACCCACTACCAGCAGAAAAACCTGGACTGGTACAACAACCGCTATGGCACCGATCTTGAAGAGTCGGTGAACCGCGTCCTGCCGCAGTTCAAAATGGACGGTAAGCTGATCTTCGAACGTAATATGGGCCTGCTGGCAGACGGTTATACCCAGACGCTTGAGCCACGTATGCAGTATCTCTACGTGCCCTATCGCGATCAGAGCAAAATCCAGAACTACGACTCTTCATTCCTGCAGTCTGATTACAGCGGCCTGTTCCGCGACCGTACCTATGGCGGCCTTGACCGTATTGCCTC
Source organism: Enterobacter cancerogenus (assembly GCF_019047785.1). Classification (NCBI taxonomy): domain Bacteria; kingdom Pseudomonadati; phylum Pseudomonadota; class Gammaproteobacteria; order Enterobacterales; family Enterobacteriaceae; genus Enterobacter; species Enterobacter cancerogenus. The sequence continues at coordinate 1,904,959 of NZ_CP077290.1, forward strand.
TGCAAACCAGTTAACGACCGGGGTCACATCACGCATTTATGATGATGCTGCCGTTGAACGTTTTAACGTTTCTGTAGGTCAAATCTACTACTTCACCGAGTCTCGTACCGGTGATGACGACATTAACTGGGAGAAAGACAACAAAACGGGTTCACTGGTGTGGGCAGGTGATACCTACTGGCGCATGTCCGATCGCTGGGGCTTACGTGGCGGTCTGCAGTACGACACGCGTCTCAACAACGTTGCGACGAGCAGTACGGCAATTGAATATCGCCGCGATGAAAATCGCATGATGCAGCTGACGTACCGTTATGCCAGCCCTGAATACGTTCAGGCAACGCTGCCGAACTACGCCACTGCAGATCAATATAAAGATGGGATTTCGCAGGTGGGCGGTGCAGCGAGTTGGCCTATCGCCGATCGCTGGTCAGTCGTCGGGGCTTACTACTTTGACACCAACGCCCATAAATCCGCTGACCAGATGCTGGGTCTGCAATATAACTCCTGCTGTTACGCTATTCGCGTCGGCTACGAGCGTAAGCTGAACGGCTGGGATACTCAAAACAATCAGAGCAAATACGACAACGTGATTGGCTTTAATATCGAGTTGCGCGGCCTGAGTTCCAACTACGGTCTGGGCACGCAGCAGATGCTGCGCTCGAACATTCTGCCGTACCGTAGCTCATTGTAATGTGCTTGATTTACAACGTAATCCGCTTTGCGGTTAATTGAAATGGAAAAAGTATGAAGAACTGGAAAACGCTGCTGCTCGGTGTCGCCATGGTTGCCAACACCAGCTTCGCTGCTCCCCAGGTTGTCGATAAAGTCGCAGCTGTGGTTAACAACGGCGTCGTGCTTGAAAGTGACGTTGACGGTTTGATGAAATCCGTCAAGCTCAACTCGGGCGAAGCGGGTCAACAGCTACCGGATGACGCCACGTTGCGCCACCAGATCCTGGAACGACTGATCATGGATCAGATCGTTCTGCAGATGGGTCAGAAAATGGGTGTGAAGATCTCCGACGAGCAGCTCGACCAGGCGATCGCCAATATCGCAAAGCAAAACAACATGACCCCGGACCAGATGCGCAGCCGTCTGGCCTACGATGGCATCAGCTACGCCACCTACCGCAATCAGATCCGCAAAGAGATGCTGATTTCCGAAGTGCGTAACAACGAAGTGCGCCGCCGCGTCACCATTCTGCCTCAGGAAGTGGACGCGCTGGCGAAACAGGTGGGTAATCAGAACGATGCCAGCACCGAGCTGAACCTGAGTCACATCCTCATTCCTCTTCCGGAAAACCCAACCTCCGATCAGGCAGCCGAAGCGGAAAGCCAGGCGCGCTCTATCGTTGAACAGGCACGTAACGGCGGCGATTTCGGTAAGCTTGCCATCACCTACTCTGCCGATCAGCAGGCGCTGAAAGGCGGCCAGATGGGCTGGGGACGTATTCAGGAACTGCCTTCCCTCTTTGCCCAGGCCCTGAGCACAGCGAAGAAAGGCGATATCGTCGGTCCTATCCGTTCTGGCGTGGGCTTCCACATTCTGAAGGTCAACGACCTGCGCGGTCAGAGCCAGAATATTTCCGTTACGGAAGTCCATGCTCGCCATATCCTCCTCAAGCCGTCGCCGATCATGACTGACGATCAGGCGCGTGCGAAGCTGGAACAGATTTCAGCAGACATCAAGAGCGGTAAAACCTCGTTTGCCAACGCGGCAAAAGAGTTCTCTCAGGATCCTGGCTCTGCCAATCAGGGCGGCGATCTGGGCTGGGCGGCAGCGGATATCTACGATCCGGCCTTCCGCGATGCGCTGATGAAAATGAGCAAAGGACAGATCAGTGCACCAGTGCACTCTTCCTTCGGCTGGCACCTGATTGAGTTGCTCGATACCCGCAACGTGGATAAAACCGACGCGGCGCAGAAAGACCGGGCCTATCGCATGCTGTTTAACCGTAAATTCTCTGAAGAAGCGGCAACCTGGATGCAGGAACAACGCGCCAGCGCCTACGTGAAAGTGTTGAGCAACTAATGCAACAGCACCGTGTTGTTATCACTCCCGGCGAGCCCGCCGGGATTGGTCCCGACCTTGTCGTCCAGCTTGCGCAGCGCAGCTGGCCGGTTGAACTGGTCGTCTGCGCAGATGCAACACTCTTACAAGACCGGGCAAAATTGCTCGGTCTGCCTTTACAGCTTCTCCCCTATGATGCCGGCCAGCAGCCCTCCCCCCAGAAGGCGGGGACGCTTACGCTGCTTTCCGTTCCGCTGCGTTCCCCTGTCGTACCAGGTCAGCTCAGCACGGAAAACGGCCACTACGTGGTCGATACCCTTGCTCGCGCCTGCGATGGCTGCATTAACGGCGAGTTCGCGGCGCTGATTACGGGGCCAGTGCACAAAGGCGTGATCAACGAGGCGGGAATTCCCTTTACGGGCCATACCGAGTTCTTTGAAGAGCGCTCACACAGCCCGAAAGTGGTGATGATGCTGGCAACCGAAGCGATGCGCGTCGCGCTGGTCACTACGCATCTGCCGATTAAAGCCATTCCTGACGCCATCACCCCGGAACTGCTGCGCGAGATCATCGCTATCCTGCATCACGATCTGCAAACAAAGTTCGGTATCGCGCAACCGCACGTGCTGGTGTGCGGTCTGAACCCGCACGCCGGTGAAGGCGGGCATATGGGGACCGAAGAGATCGACACCATCATTCCGGTGCTCGAGGAGATGCGGGCGCAAGGGATGAATCTGAGCGGGCCGCTGCCTGCAGACACGCTTTTCCAGCCTAAATATCTTGATAATGCCGATGCCGTGCTCGCGATGTACCACGATCAGGGCCTACCCGTGCTAAAATACCAGGGCTTTGGCCGCGGTGTGAATATCACGCTCGGTTTACCTTTTATTCGAACGTCCGTTGACCATGGTACTGCGCTGGATCTGGCAGGCCAGGGTAAAGCGGATGTCGGCAGTTTTATTACGGCGCTTAATCTCGCCATCAAAATGATTGTTAATACTCAATGACTAATCGAGTCCATCAGGGCCACTTAGCCCGTAAACGCTTCGGGCAAAACTTCCTTAACGATCAGTTCGTGATCGACAGTATTGTGTCTGCCATTAATCCGCAGAAAGGCCAGGCCATGGTCGAAATCGGCCCGGGTCTTGCCGCGCTGACCGAACCCGTAGGCGAACGCTTAGACGAGCTGACCGTTATCGAACTGGACCGCGATCTGGCCGCGCGCCTGCAAACGCATCCGTTCCTCGGGCCAAAGCTGACGATTTATCAGCAGGATGCCATGACCATGGACTTTGGCGAACTGTCAAAGAAAATGGGCCAGCCGCTGCGCGTATTCGGTAACCTGCCGTACAACATCTCCACGCCGCTGATGTTCCACCTGTTTAGCTATACTGATGCCATTGCCGACATGCACTTCATGTTGCAAAAAGAGGTGGTGAATCGTCTGGTTGCGGGGCCGAACAGTAAAGCGTATGGTCGTTTAAGCGTGATGGCACAATATTTCTGCAACGTGATCCCGGTACTCGAAGTGCCGCCGACCGCGTTCACGCCGCCGCCAAAAGTCGATTCTGCGGTTGTGCGCCTTGTGCCGCATAAAACGATGCCGTACCCGGTTAAAGAACTGCGCGTACTGAGCCGCATCACTACGGAAGCCTTTAACCAGCGCCGTAAAACGATTCGTAACAGCCTTGGCAATTTGTTTACCGTTGACGTGCTGGCTGAGTTGGGCATCGACCCAACCATGCGTGCGGAGAACATCTCCGTAGAGCAGTACTGCAAGCTGGCTAATTACATCAGCGACAATGCGCCGCCGAAGGAGAGCTAAGCCATGATTGATTCGCCCCGCGTATGTGTTCATGTACAAAGCGTCTACATTGAGTCCCAGTCCACGCCGGATGATGACCGTTTTGTCTTTGCGTACACCGTAACCATTCGCAATCTGGGGCGGATGCCTGTGCAACTGCGCGGGCGTTACTGGCTTATCACCAACGGCAATGGCCGTGAAACAGAAGTCCAGGGGGAAGGTGTGGTCGGTGAACAGCCGCACATCGCCCCTGGCGAAGAGTACCAATACACCAGCGGTGCAGTCATTGAAACGCCGATGGGTACCATGCAGGGCCATTATGAAATGGTCGATGCCGACGGCAACGCATTCCGCGTTGCTATTCCTGTGTTCCGTCTCGCCGTAACCACACTCATTCATTAATCTAATGTCTACATATCTGATTGGCGACGTTCACGGTTGTTACGATGAACTGATCGCCCTGTTAAAACAGGTCGACTTCGTGCCCGGGCAGGATACGCTCTGGCTCACCGGCGATTTAGTCGCGCGTGGCCCCGGCTCGCTTGACGTGCTGCGCTACGTCAAATCGCTGGGCGACAGCGTTCGAATGGTGCTGGGTAATCACGATCTGCATCTGCTGGCGGTCTACGCCGGGATTAGCCGCAATAAGCCTAAAGACCGCCTCTCTCCGCTGCTGGACGCCCCGGATGCCGACGAGTTGCTCAACTGGCTGCGTCGCCAGCCGCTGCTGCAGATCGATGAAGAGAAAAAGCTGGTGATGGCGCATGCCGGGATCACGCCGCAGTGGGATATCGAGACTGCAAAAACCTGCGCCCGCGACGCCGAAGCGGTGCTGGCGAGCGACTCTTACCCGTTCTTTCTCGATGCCATGTACGGCGATATGCCGAATAACTGGAGCGACGATCTCAGCGGCCTCGCGCGTTTGCGTTTTATCACTAATGCTTTCACACGCATGCGTTTCTGCTTCCCGAACGGGCAGCTGGATATGTACTGTAAAGAGACGCCTGAAAGTGCCCCTGCGCCGCTTAAACCCTGGTTCGCCATTCCGGGGCCGGTCACGCAAGACTACAGCGTCGTGTTTGGTCACTGGGCGTCACTGGAAGGAAAAGGCACGCCGGAGGGCATTTACGCTCTGGATACGGGATGCTGCTGGGGTGGCGATTTGACGTGTCTGCGCTGGGAAGATAAAACCTATTTTGTGCAGCCGTCCAACCGACAGCTGAACACAGGAGAAGGTGAGGCGGTCGCCTCCTGACGTTTGAAACCCTCTCCGGAAGGAGAGGGTTATCGCTTAACGACGTTCCAGAATCTCGAAGCAGTAGCTATGCGAATTCTGTGCATCAGCGTCGTGGAATTCACTGAACACCGACTCCCACTCGTCCGGATCGTAATCCGGGAAATGGGTGTCCCCTTCCACTTCCGCATCAATGTGGGTCAGATACAGCTTCTGCGCTTTTGGCAGGAACTGCTCATACACACGCCCACCGCCGATCACCATGATCTCTTCGGCATCGCCACACGCGGCAATCGCTTCGTCGACGGATTTTACCCATTCAACGCGATCGTCCGTGCCCGGCTGGCTGCTGATAACGATATTTTTACGGCCCGGTAATGGACGACCGATTGACTCCCAGGTCAGGCGGCCCATCACTACCGGCTTGTTCAACGTCGTACGTTTAAACCATGCGAGATCGGCAGGCAGGTTCCACGGCATGGCATTCTCCATGCCGATAACGCGGTCTACCGCCAGCGCTGCAATCAGACTGATCATTAAAAATTTCCCGGATACAAAAAATTGCCGCCACTATACGGAAAGCTTAATCTTTCGTCGACTGGCGGCAGGGTAAAGGAAAAGAAATTTTTTAATATTGCTGGCAACTCCACTTCACGCGGACGGTTTACTCTCCGGTTCATCCTGCGGATCGCCGGTATGCTTGCCCTCTTCCGTGCCTTGCCAGCCGTGACGCTGGGTCAGGGAGAGGTGGTTGCGGTCTTCGTTGATGATTTCCGTCAGCATCGCGCTGGTACGTTTAAATACCGCCGCGCGTTCAGTGTCCGTACTGCCCGCCATCTCAACCATCTCTTCCACCATCCCGGTATTGAACCGGCGGAAAAGATCGGCACGCTCGCGCGCTTCATAGGCTCCCAGACCAAGACTTTCCAGCGCCATGCGGCCCGATTTCAGCGCGCCTTCGAACGTTTCACGCTCTGGCGCAGCCACCCCGGCCTGGCGCAGCTGAATGTAGTGGTCGACGTCACGGGCGCGGGCAATAATGGTCAGGTTCGGGAAGTGTTCTTTTACCAGTTCAACCATCTGCAGGCTGGTCTGCGGATCGTCAATGGCGTTGATCAGCACCTCCGCCCTTGCCGCACCGGCAGACTCCAGCAGATCGACCCGGGTCGCATCGCCGTAGAAGACCTTCATGTCGAATTTACGCAGGGTCTCGACGTGATCGGGGTCATGATCGAGGATCACCATCTTTACCCCGCTCGACAACAGCAGACGTCCGGTGATCTGCCCAAAACGGCCAAAACCGGCGATGATCACACGCGGCTGCTCCTCGTCGATCTCATCCGCCTCGCGTTCCTGCTCGCTGCCCGATTTTTCCAGACGCGTCAGCAGCACCAGCAGGATTGGCGTGGCCGCCATCGACAGCGCCACGGCAAGCGTCAGCGCTTTCGCCCACTCAGGATCGAGGACATTGGCCATCCGGGCCGCGCCAAACACCACAAAGGCGAATTCGCTGCCCTGCCCCAACAGCACGGCAAACCAGCGGCGCTGTTTATTGGGCACCTTCAGCGGACGGGCGATCAGCCACAGCATCGCCATTTTGATGACCAGGAAACCCACCAGCAGAATGATGATTCGCAGCGGATGCGTGACCAGGGTGCCGAAGTCGATCGACATACCCACCCCGATGAAAAACAGCCCCAGCAGCAGCCCTTTAAACGGCTCAATATCGCTTTCCAGCGCATGTCGGTACTCGGAGCTTGCCAGCAGTACGCCCGCGAGGAACGCGCCCATCGCCATCGACAGCCCGGCCTCCTCCAGCAGCAGGCCAAAGCCAAACACCAGGAACAACGCCACGGCGCTGAAGACTTCGCGCAGGCCCGAGCGGGCAACAAAGCGCAGCAGCGGACGGGTGACGTATCGACCAAGCAGGATCACCAGCGTCAGCGCAGCGACGACTTTAAGCGCCGACAGGGCAAATGCGCCCAGCGTCGTTGATGCGCCGCTGGCGGCCAGCAGCGGGATCATCGCCACCAGCGGAATAGCGGCAATGTCCTGGAACAGCAGCACCGAGAACGCGCTGCGTCCCATCTGAGAGACCGTCAGGTTGCGTTCGTTCATCGCCTGCATGGCAATGGCCGTCGAGGAGAGCGCCAGGGTCATGCCAATCAGCGCGGCCACTTTCCAGTCCATTCCCAGCACGATACAGAACCCGCCGAGCAGCAGGCCGCAGGCCACCATCTGCAACGCACCGCCGCCAAATACCGATGCGCGTAATTTCCAGAGGCGCTGCGGATCCAGCTCGAGGCCAATCACAAACAGCATCAGCACGACGCCAATTTCAGCGAAGTGAAGAATCGACTCGGCATCGGTGACCAGGCGCAGCGCCCACGGCCCGATGACGCAGCCCGCAATCAGATAGCCCAGCACGGACCCTAACCCAAGGCGCACCGCCACGGGCACAATCAGCGCCGCCGCGCCAAGGTATATCAGCGCCTGTATCAGCGTATGGCTATCCATTTTGCGTCTCCTGCCACTCAAGTAAGCTTTGTTTATAATGACGGGCCTGCGCCTGCAGCGTTTCATCGTCGCAGACAAAGGTACAGTGCATCGCAAATGGCGGGAGCCAGTTCATTCCACAATACAGCGCGGTTGCCTGTAGCGGTTGTGCCAATACGTCAAAGCCCGGGAAAGCCCCAATATCAAAATGACTTTCCCCCCCGCCGGTCGTTACGGCCCACATCAGGCTTTTACCCTTGAGAGCATTAGCGTTGTGGCCGTATGCCCAGCCGTGGGAGAGGACTTTATCGATCCACAGCTTCAGAAGCGGCGGCGTGCTGTACCACTGCATCGGGTGCTGCCAGATAATCAGATCGGCACGCGACAGCGCCTCCTGTTCGGCGGCAATATCAATATTAAAGTCGGGGTAAAGTTGATAGAGAGAGCGGATTTCCACTCCGTCGAGGCTCCCTGCCTGTTCAAGCATCCTTTTGTTCGCATGTGAATGATGCGGATAAGGATGCGCATAAATAATCAAAATCATCGATGGGCCTGTTTTCACTTTCTTCTTGTCTGGTAGCAGTGAGTGTAGACAGTTACGTTGGCAGCCGAAAGAGCGTAAAGGCGGTACTGAACAAAAAGGCAAGTATTGCCACCCGCGGCTTCCAGCCCCTTTCCACCCTGGAGAGTCCCCTTTTAATGTATTGATTAAATGAATTAATTAATGGTTAATGATCATTAGCATCAACATATTTAGATATATTAAAAAGCATATTTAATAAAATAAAGTATACATAACACATTGAAAAAATAATAATTTTGCGTTTCTTCCCCTAACCCAAACTATTCTACATGTAAAAAGACTGGTTTAATTCATTCGCCTATCGTCTTTTCTTTCAAATGGATGTGCACATGAGTAATAAATATTTTGTATTAAACAGGACCACGATAACCCTGGGGAAAATATTCCCTGCCCTGCTGATATTCACTCCGATGATGGCCTCAGCAGGTACGATCGACCAGTCCACTTCTGTCCCGCAAGAATTCAACATCGACTCTGAATATATTATCAATAAAGATGTTACCATTTCTTCTTCTGGCGCATCAGCTGCAGTAAGCGCCACAGGCATTGCTGTTACCTCGATAAAGAACATGGGTAATATCTCAGGAACCGGCAATGGGCTAGATATTGATACTGGCGCTCAGAGACTTGTTGTAGAAAATAAGTCTGCTGCAACGATCTCCTCTACTAACGGAAATGCCGTCAATGTTGTCTCCATGCAAGGCGATATTATTAACGGAGGAAACATTACCGGTTTCGAAAAAGGGATACTCATTGGTGAGGCATCCTCTTCTGTTAATATCAAAAACACCGCAACGGGACTTATTAAAGGAAAAACAGGTTTAAGTTCTGAAGTGGGTATAGCGGCCAATAACGAAGGAAGTATTATTGGTACTGAGGGTGATGGCATTGCTTTAAATGGGGGCAATACAAAATTCACTAATACAGGAACGGTTCAGGGAAGCCAATACGGCATCAACGTGACCGGCGACGCAAAGGTTGATATCCATAACAGCGGTATCCTGGGGGGTAGTTCAACTGCCGTCATGTTCGCCAGCAATAAAAACAACACCCTGGTACTCGATACCGGCTCGTCACTGACGGGCGATGTCATCTCCACCGTTTCTACCGGTAACACCCTGACGTTTGTGGGCACAAGCACCGAAGACAGCAATTTTGTCGGCCTCAATGAAGGCGACGGCTTTGCCTCCGTCAAAATGAACGGTGAAAGCTGGGCGCTGTCGGGCGATCTCGATATTATCGGCTCTGGCGATGCCCTGCAGGTCAACAGCGGTAATTTAATCCTGACTGGCGATGTCGATAACAGCGGCAATACGCTGGTGGCTCAAAACGCCACGCTGCAGCTGGGTAACGGCCAGGATACCGCCACGCTGAGCGGTGGCCTGACCAACAACGGCACCCTCATCTTCAATCAGGGCAGCGATTTCACTTACGCTACCGACATTACCGGCAGCGGCAACATTGAAAAAGCGGATGCCCAAACACTGACGCTTACCGGCAAAAACACCTATACCGGTAATACGGTTTTACACAGCGGCACCACGCTGGTTACGGCTGGCGCACAGCTCGGTGTGCAGGGCAGTAACGCCACCGTCACCATCGAAAATGGCGCAACCTTTGCGTCTGCCGGACAAGTCAACGACAACATCGATATCCTGAGCGGCGGTACGCTGGCCGCGTGGAACGCGGTTCAGGGTAACGCCACCCTGAGCACGTCAGGCGTTGATACCATTAATGGCAACGTAACCAATAGCGGCACAGTTCTGCTGAGCGCAGCCAACAACAGCGTGGGCAATAACTTCGTCATTAACGGCGACTATACCGGCTCTGCCGGCAGCCAGATTGTGATGAACAGCGAACTGGGTGCTGATAACGCCCCGACAGACCACCTCACCATTACCGGCAGCAGCTTCGGTCAGTCTGGCGTGACCGTCAGCAATATGGGTGGCCTCGGCGCGCAAACCGTTAACGGTATGGAGATCGTCAGCGTCGGCGGCAGTTCTGAAGCTCAGCTGACGCTGGCGAAACCGGTGGTTGCAGGCGCATACGAATACAACCTGTATCAGCACAGCGACGGCAACTGGTATCTGGAATCGAAAGCCACCCCGTCTGACGATCCGGCGGATGATACCGATGGCGGGGATAAGCCAGATGATGGCGGCAATAAACCTGACGATGGCGGTAATACCGACGGTGGTGGCAATACCGACGACGGCGGTAACACCGACGGTGGCGGCAATACAGACGACGGCGGCAACACCGATAACGGTGGTAATTCCGATAACGGCGGCAACACCGATAACGGTGGCAATTCTGACAACGGCGGCGATACCGATAACGGTGGAAACGCTGCGCCAGAAGTGATGGCACCGGAAGTTGGCGCATACCTTGGCAACTACCTTGCCGCGCAAAGCATGTTCCTGCATAAACGTGACGACCGCGATCAGATCACCTTCCGCAACGAAGAAGATCTGAACACCTGGATGTACGTCAAAGGCCGTTATCACGAAAACGATGCTGGCGGTGACAAGGTTAACTATGACACCACCACCACCGTCCTTCAGGTGGGCAGCGATTTCATGAGCAAGCCGATGGACAACGGCATTCTGCGTGCCGGGGGTATGTTCGGTGCAGGCCAGGCGAAAACGCACTCCGACGCCAAACACAACGTCCGCGATGCGCAGGGTAAAGTGGATGGCTTCAACGTTGGGCTGTATGCGACCTGGCAGGAAGATCAGAAACTGCGTCTGGGCAACTACATTGATACCTGGGCGGCCTACAGCTGGTACAACAACAAAGTGACCAGCAATCGTAACGACGAAGATTACGATAGCGAAGGCTTTGCTGCCTCTGTCGAAGTGGGCCACGCGTGGATTATCGCGTCAGAGAACGAGCGCACCTGGAAAATCGAGCCGCAGGCACAGGTGATCTACAGCTATCTGGATCAGGAGAACCATACTGACCGCGATGGCGTACGCGTTACCACGCTGGATAACGATACCTTCTTTGGTCGTCTCGGTGTTAAATCGAGCTATTTCCAGCAGAAAGACGTGAAGGCATGGCAGCCGTACGTTGCGGTTAACTGGCTGAAAGGTGCGGGTCAAAACGATCTGGCCTTTAACGATGAAACCGTCAGCAACGATACGCCAGACGATCGTGGCCAGTTAGAGCTGGGCGTGACCGGCAACCTGAACGACACCACCACGATTTCGCTGCGCGCCAGCGGCGAATGGGGTGAGAACAGCTATGCCGCTTACGGCGGTCATATCCTGCTGAATCACCGCTGGTAATCACTTACCGCAAAATGCAAAAAGCCGTGGCTCTCGCCACGGCTTTTTTTTAGTTATCCAGTTCACCCATGGATTTAACCTGGTCACGGTTAATCTGTTCGGTTTGGCCCGTCTCAGCGTTTTTATACGATACCAGCCCCGTGTCATCATCCACCTGCGGCTTGCCGTCGGTCACGATGGTACGGCCATCGGTGGTTTTCACCGCCTGGTTAGACGAACAACCCGCAACGGTAAACAGTGCAGTGGCAGCCAAAAAAGACGTGATAAGGAGTTTATTGCGCATGGTGTTTCCCCTGCTTGTCAGTTGAATGTAATTAACGTCCTGTTAATTCTAGGCTAACTGACTGAATGCGGATGGAAAACCAGATGGTTCCTAATAGGGGGGATAATGCCCGGCAGGCGAATGCTGCCGGGCTGGCTTATTTACTTATTAATCTGCGCGTGCATTTCCTGCACCGAAATCACCTTCTCGGTGGCATCCGCGTTCAGCGCCATCGCCGTCGCGAAACCGCCGTTCAGGGTGGTGTCGTAATGCACTTTGTACTGCAGCGCGCTGCGGCGGATCAGCTTGGAGTCTTCAATCGCCTGGCGGCCTGCGGTGGTGTTGATGATGTAGGTGTATTCGCCATTCTTGATACGGTCCTGAATGTGCGGACGACCTTCATGCACCTTGTTCACCAGACGCGGGTTGATACCGGCTTCACCCAGCACAATCGCCGTTCCGTGGGTCGCATCCAGCTCGAAGCCCTGTTTCAGCAGCTTGGCGGCCAGGTCGACCACGCGCTCTTTGTCACCTTCACGAACGGAGAGCAGCGCACGGCCCGATTTCTTCATGGTGGAGCTGCTGCCCAGCTGTGCTTTGGCGAACGCTTCTGCGAAGGTACGGCCCACACCCATGACTTCCCCGGTAGAGCGCATTTCTGGCCCTAACAGCGGGTCAACGCCCGGGAATTTGTTGAACGGCAGCACCACTTCTTTCACCGAGTAGTACGGCGGGATGATCTCTTTGGTCACGCCCTGCTGCGCCAGCGTCTGGCCCGCCATCACGCGCGCCGCCACTTTCGCCAGTGGGATACCGGTCGCTTTTGACACGAACGGGACGGTACGCGCCGCACGCGGGTTCACTTCAATCAGGTAGACTTCGTTGTCTTTCACTGCGAACTGGACGTTCATCAGGCCGCGAACCTGCAACTCAAAGGCCAGCTTCTGCACCTGCTGGCGCATCACGTCCTGAATTTCCTGGCTCAGGGTGTAGGCTGGCAGAGAACACGCCGAGTCTCCGGAGTGCACGCCCGCCTGCTCGATGTGCTCCATAATGCCGCCAATCAGCACCATTTCGCCGTCGCAGATGGCGTCGACGTCCACTTCTACCGCGTCATCCAGGAAGCGGTCGAGCAGAACCGGCGCATCGTTAGAGACGCTTACCGCCGTCTGGAAGTAGCGGCGCAGGTCGGCTTCGTCGTAGACGATCTCCATTGCGCGGCCGCCCAGCACGTAGGATGGGCGCACCACCAGCGGATAGCCAATCTCTTTCGCCTTCTCCACCGCCATTTCAATCGCGGTCACGGTGGCGTTAGCCGGCTGTTTCAGCTTCAGACGGTCAACCGCCTGCTGGAAACGTTCGCGGTCTTCGGCGCGGTCAATCGCATCCGGGCTGGTGCCGATGACCGGTACGCCTGCTGCTTCCAGCGCGCGTGCCAGTTTCAGCGGAGTCTGGCCGCCGTACTGCACGATGACGCCCTTCGGCTTCTCGATGCGCACGATTTCCAGCACGTCTTCCAGGGTGACCGGCTCGAAGTAGAGGCGGTCAGAGGTGTCGTAGTCGGTCGAGACGGTTTCCGGGTTACAGTTGACCATGATGGTCTCGTAACCGTCTTCGCGCAGCGCCAGCGAGGCGTGGACGCAGCAGTAGTCAAACTCAATGCCCTGGCCGATACGGTTAGGACCGCCGCCCAGTACCATGATTTTATCGCGGTCGACGGACGGGTTCGCTTCGCATTCGTCTTCATAGGTGGAGTACATGTAGGCGGTGTCGGTGGAGAACTCCGCCGCGCAGGTATCCACGCGCTTGTAAACCGGGTGCAGGTCATACTGGTCGCGCAGCTTGCGGATTTCCGCTTCGCGCACGCCTGCAAGCTTAGCCAGACGCGCATCAGCGAAGCCTTTACGCTTCAGCATGCGCAGGAAGTCAGCGTCCAGGCCGTTGATGCCAAGCTCTGCCACTTTCTCTTCCAGACGCACCAGCTCTTCAATTTGCACCAGGAACCAGCGGTCAATGTTGGTGAGGTTGAACACGCCGTCGACGGACAGGCCCGCACGGAAGGCATCGGCGATGTACCAGATACGCTCAGCGCCCGCGTCTTTCAGCTCGCGGCGGATTTTGGTCAGCGCTTCAGGGTCGTCGAGGCTCACTTTCGGGTCGAAACCGGTGGCACCGACTTCCAGGCCGCGCAGCGCTTTCTGCAGGGATTCCTGCTGCGTGCGGCCAATCGCCATCACTTCACCCACGGATTTCATCTGGGTGGTCAGGCGGTCGTTCGCACCGGCGAATTTCTCGAAGTTAAAACGTGGAATTTTGGTCACAACATAGTCGATGGACGGCTCGAAGGACGCAGGCGTGCGGCCACCGGTGATGTCGTTCATCAGCTCATCGAGGGTGTACCCCACAGCCAGCTTCGCCGCCACTTTCGCAATCGGGAAGCCGGTAGCCTTGGAGGCCAGCGCGGAAGAACGAGACACGCGCGGGTTCATTTCGATAACAATCAGACGGCCCGTTTTCGGGTTCACCGAGAACTGCACGTTAGAGCCGCCGGTTTCCACGCCGATTTCACGCAGTACCGCCATCGAGGCGTTACGCATGATTTGGTACTCTTTATCGGTCAGCGTCTGGGCTGGCGCAACGGTGATGGAGTCGCCGGTGTGGATCCCCATCGCATCGAAGTTTTCGATAGAGCAGACGATGATGCAGTTGTCGTTTTTATCACGCACCACCTCCATCTCGTACTCTTTCCAGCCAATCAGCGACTCGTCAATCAGCAGCTCTTTGGTTGGGGAGAGATCCAGGCCGCGCTCGCAAATCTCTTCAAACTCTTCGCGGTTGTAGGCGATGCCGCCGCCGGTGCCGCCCATGGTGAAGCTAGGCCGGATGATGCACGGATAGCCCACGTCAGCCGCCACGGCCAGCGCCTCTTCCATATTGTGCGCAATGCCGGAACGCGCGGTATCGAGGCCGATTTTCTTCATCGCCACGTCGAAGCGGCGACGGTCTTCTGCTTTATCAATCGCGTCGGCGGTGGCACCAATCATGGTCACACCGAACTCTTCCAGCACGCCCTGACGCTCCAGCTCCAGCGCGCAGTTCAGCGCCGTCTGGCCGCCCATGGTTGGCAGCACCGCATCCGGGCGCTCTTTTTCGATGATCTTACGTACCACTTCCCAGTGAATCGGCTCGATATAGGTCGCATCGGCCATTTCCGGGTCGGTCATGATGGTCGCCGGGTTGGAGTTCACCAGGATAACGCGGTAACCCTCTTCGCGCAGGGCTTTACACGCCTGCGCGCCGGAGTAGTCAAATTCACAGGCCTGGCCGATAACAATCGGGCCAGCGCCGAGGATCAGGATGCTTTTTATGTCTGTACGTTTTGGCATGGTCTTCTCAGCTCCTGATTATTTAGCGGTCTTACGGTAGTGCTCAATAAGTTCGATGAAGTGATCGAACAGCGGTGCGGCATCGTGCGGGCCAGGGCTGGCTTCCGGGTGGCCCTGGAAGCTGAAGGCTGGCTTATCGGTGCGATGAATACCCTGCAGGGTGCCGTCGAACAGCGATTTGTGCGTCACGCGCAGGTTGGCCGGCATGGTCGATTCATCCACTGCAAAGCCGTGGTTCTGAGCCGTAATCATCACCGTGTCGTTATCAATGTCTTTCACCGGGTGGTTGCCCCCGTGGTGGCCGAACTTCATCTTGACGGTGTTCGCCCCGCTCGCCAGCGCCAGCAGCTGATGGCCGAGACAGATGCCGAAGACCGGAATGTCGGTTTCAAGGAAGGCTTTGATGGCGTCGATAGCGTAGTCGCACGGTGCCGGGTCGCCCGGGCCGTTGGAAAGGAAGATACCGTCCGGGTTCATCTTCAGCACCTCTTCGGCGGAGGTTTTCGCCGGGACGACCGTCAGGCGGCAGCCGCGGTCCACCAGCATGCGCAGGATGTTGCGCTTGGCACCGAAATCATACGCGACAACGTGGAATGGCAGCTCGCTCTCCTGTTTCGCTTCCGGCAGGTCGCCTTCCAGTGTCCAGCTCCCCTGGGTCCAGCTATAGGCTTCTGCGGTCGTCACTTCTTTCGCCAGGTCCATGCCGTTCAGGCCTGGGAAGGCTTTTGCTTTTTCCAGCGCCAGCGCCGCATCGAGGTTATCCCCTGCGATGATACAGCCGTTCTGTGCGCCCTTCTCGCGCAGCAGGCGCGTTAATTTACGGGTATCGATATCAGCAATCGCCACGATGTTATGGCGCTTCAGGTAAGACGAGAGGTCTTCAGTGTTGCGGAAGTTGCTGGCAATCAGCGGCAGGTCACGAATGACCAGACCTTGCGCATGTACCTGAGAGGATTCTTCGTCAGCCGCATTGGTGCCGACATTGCCGATATGAGGATAAGTAAGAGTAACGATTTGGCGAGAATAGGAAGGATCAGTGAGGATTTCTTGATAACCGGTCATTGAAGTATTGAAAACGACTTCCCCAACCGCCGAACCCGTTGCCCCTATGGCCCGACCGATAAACTGGGTTCCGTCTTCCAGAACCAATAGCGCTGACTTAATCAAAACACCCTCCAGAGAATATTCACTCACTTTATTTGCATATTAATTCATAACCACGTTATGAAGCAATGCAAATGTGTTGCCAGCGGATTTTTGGCAAACGGCGGCATTCTGGGGATTTGGTGGCTAAAAGTCAACTTAAAACGGATATTTTACTTAGTCTTTTGCAGGCCTGGTGGCTGAAATGCAGAGTAAGCGGCGAAAAGATCAGGCAAATCACTGTAGGAAACGCTTGCGGGAGGCGTTAAATTGAAATGAGCGCTCAACGCGATAAAAAAGTGGACCAAATGGTCAAAATTTACAATTCAATAACGAATAAACGAAGGTAAACGCATTCTTTTATGGATTAAGCATATTAAAATCCACCAAACAGGTAAAATAAAAGGGCAATAAAATATTGCCCTATGCAATCAATAAGTTACGACTACAATAACCACATCACGAAGGGTAATAATGCTTACAAATTGTTAAGATCCAGCACATCACGCATATCAAAAAGACCCTTATCCTTTTCTTTTAACCACAATGCGGATCGAACGGCACCGTTGGCAAAGGTCATGCGGCTTGAGGCTTTGTGAGTAATTTCAACGCGCTCGCCAATATCGGCGAAGATCGCCGTATGTTCACCGACGATATCCCCCGCACGGACGGTAGCGAAACCAATCGTGCCCGGTACGCGTTCACCTGTGTGGCCTTCACGCGCATAGACCGCGCAATCCTTCAGATCTTTATCCAGCGCCTGGGCAATCACTTCGCCCATCGCCAGCGCGGTGCCGGACGGGGCATCGACTTTGTAACGGTGGTGCGCTTCAACGATCTCAATGTCGGTATAGTCGCCCATCACTTTTGCCGCCTTCTCAAGCAGCTTCAGCATGACGTTTACGCCCACGCTAAAATTCGCCGCAAAGACAATCGCAATATCGCGCGAGGCATCCTGAATAGCCTGTTTACCGGCATCGTCAAAACCGGTGGTACCAATGACCATTCCTTTGCCGTGCTTACGGCAGAACGCCAGATGGTTCAGCGTGCCTTCCGGGCGCGTGAAATCAATGAAGACGTCAAAGTCATCTTTTACTGCCTCAAGGCTGCTCTGCACGGTGACGCCCGTCTTCCCTGCCCCCGCCAGCTCACCCGCGTCGGTTCCCAACAGCGACGAGCCTTCACGTTCCAGCGCCGCGCCAAGCGCCACGCCATCCAACTGAAGTGCCGCCTGAATAAGCTGGCGACCCATACGTCCACCCGCGCCCGCTATAGCGACACGGATCTGTGCATCATGCATAGTTATTCTCTTACGTTAAAATGATGTAAATCGTTTTCAGAGTAACCAGCCCTCACGAAGGCTGCCACTAAAAACGCCCATAATTAGAAATTAATGTGAAACCGCAGCCGATATCAGTAAAAGACATACTAACTGAAACCGCATGATTCTCTGATCACCAGGGCAGGCGGCAGAATGATACGTTTCGGCGGCTCGTTATTGCCCTGAATTCGGCTGTAGAGCAGCTCTCCGGCTTTACGACCTATCTCTTTTGCCGCCACCGATACAGTGGTGAGCGCAGGCTGAACCAGCGCCGCCTCGGTGATATCGTCAAACCCCACCAGGGCAAAATCACGCCCGACCTCGCGCCCCATTTTACGCAGCGCCTGCATCACGCCGAGCGCGACGATATCCTGATAACAGACCGCGGCGGTGATCGCCGGGAACTGGCGGAACAAACTCTCGGCTACCCGTGCGCCGTCGCTTTGGCTCGCCAGGCTGGGGACAATCCATCGCGGGTCCGCTGAAAGACCTTTTTCGAGCAACTTACTGGTAAAACCGCCAATACGCTGGGCACGCGTACCGGAACTCTGGCTCCCGCCGATAAAGGCAATATGCCGGTGTCCCAGGGCGAGCAGATGCGCGGTCGCCATCTGGGTGCCAAGAAAGTTGTCGGTACCGACAAAGTCGAAATCCGGATCGTTAACGGGCCGCACCACCATAATGGCGGGAATATTGCGACGCTTGAGGCTCTCAAAAAACGTCTGTGGCGTTTCGCGGGCCGCGCACAGCACCATACCGCACGCGTTATTACGCATCAGCGAATCGACAAACTTTTGCTGTCGCTCACCGGACTCTTCACTGTTCGCCAGAAACAGCAGCATCTCGTGACGCTCAATCTCATGACTCAGCCCGGCCGTCATCTCGCCGTAAAAGGGGTTAGTAATATCGTGCAGAAGCAGCCCGACCTGGTTGCTGCTGCGGTTTCGAAGATTCGCCGCCGTCTGGTTATAGACATAACCCGCGTCATCCAGCGCTTTTAATACTCTTTCACGGGTGGCTTGCGAGATCCGCCCCCGGTTTCGCAAGACCATCGACACCGTGGCGGTCGACACGCCTGCTCGTTCAGCGACCTGCGCCAGCGTTACAGTTGTCATTGTTCCTCCCTTATTCTTCACAGATTAATCGAATAACCTGTTTTTTGTCTAATTCCCTGTGAAGCGGTTCACACTCCCCGCCTTAAAACCGCCTTTCCTCGCCATTTTGCCAGGTTAATCGCGTTAACCACTCTTCCATCGTAAGGTTAATCGATTAATCTTGTTTCAACGACAACGGAGTGAAACGATGACTTATCCCCCTTATAACAAACATCCTGAAGTCTCTGTTCGGGGCTTTGACGCTCACGCATGGCGTGGGTGGAACGACATTATTACGGCGCTTAACACCAGGGTCCTGACGTCCCGGAAAACCGTGCTGGTTATCGATTGCTATCCTGGCGTCCGTCTGGAGGAGCTGGAGCGTAATGTGCTTGCCCGGTTCGGCAACGCAGTGCGGATAAACGTCGAAACGGCCCGCCGCGACGAGCACACGCTTAGCGAGATGCTGGCCCGCAACCTGACGGATGACCGCGTGTTTGGCGTGCTCTCCTGCCACCAGCTCGCCGAGTTTTTTGATGCCGAAGCATTAACGGCCCTGCAAAAGCAGGTGGCCGAGGCGGCGGGACTGGTGATTGTGTATGGCTCCGGTGCCGCTCTGGTCCATCCGGGCGATGTGCTGGTGTACGCCGATATGCCGCGCTGGGAAATTCAGCAGCGCATGCGCGCAGGCGAGCTGGGTAACTGGGGTATTGAAAACCTCACTGAAGATATGCTGCGCCGGTATAAACGCGCCTTTTTCGTTGAGTGGCGCGTCTTTGACCGACACAAAACGCCGCTGCTCAAGCGCTGTGATTTCCTGCTTGATACCACCCAGGCCGACGCACCGGCCATGGTCAGCGGCGAGGCACTTCGCGCGGGGCTTAAGCAGACCACACAGCAGCCGTTCCGCGTTGTCCCCTTCTTTGATCCCGGCGTCTGGGGCGGCCAGTGGATGAAACAACGATTCGATCTCGATCCAGCGAAGCCTAACTACGCATGGTGTTTTGACTGCGTGCCCGAGGAAAACAGCCTGCTGATGCGGTTTGGCGACGTTCGGATCGAGATCCCCTCCATTGATGTCGTTCTGTTGCAACCGCGCGCGCTGCTGGGCGAAAAGGTTCACGCCCGCTTCGGGGCCGAGTTCCCCATCCGCTTTGATTTTCTTGATACCGTCGGGGGGCAGAATCTGAGTTTTCAGGTGCATCCGCTGACGGAGTACATTCAGCAGCAGTTTGGCATGCATTACACCCAGGATGAGAGCTACTACATTCTCGACGCCGAGCCGGGGGCCGTGGTCTATCTCGGCACCCAAACAGGCACCCGGCCTGAAGCGATGATGGACGATCTGCGCCAGGCCGCGCGGGGCGAAAAGCCGTTCGACGATGCACGCTTTGTGAATCAAATCCCCGCCAAAAAACACGATCACTTTCTCATCCCGGCCGGAACCGTACATTGTTCAGGTGCCGGCACCATGGTGCTTGAGATCAGCGCCACCCCGTACATTTTCACCTTTAAGCTCTGGGACTGGGGCCGCCTGGGTCTTGATGGCTTACCGCGCCCGGTTCACCTCGATCACGGCGAGCAGGTTATCGACTGGCAGCGCGATACCCAATGGGTAAATGACCACCTGGTCAACCGGATTGAACCGGTGGCGGAGGGTGAAGGCTGGCGTGAAGAACGAACCGGACTGCACGAACGTGAATTTATCGAAACACGCCGCCACTGGTTTAGCGGCCCGGTCGTTCACCACACTGAAGGCGGCGTCAACGTGCTTAATCTGGTTGAGGGCGACGAAGCGCGCGTCGACAGCCCGAGCGGCGCGTTTGAACCTTTCGTCGTGCATTACGCAGAGACGTTTATCATTCCTGCCGCCGTAGGGGAATACCGAATCACACCGTGGGGCAAAGGCTCAGGCCAGCAGCTCGCCACCGTTAAAGCCTGGGTCAGGGGGTAAGCATGATTAACATCATTGTGGCCTCTCACGGGCCGATGGCAAACGCGATGCTCGACAGCGCCCGCATGGTTTACGGCGATCTGCCCTACTGCTATGCCGTTACGCTCACCGGTGAGGCGGGAATTGAAGGCTTTAAGCAGAACTTTGCCCGCGTGCTGGCTCAGGCCTCACAACACGCAGAGGGTGTACTGGTGCTGTGCGATATGCAAAGCGGCACGCCGTGGAACGTCGCCAGCAGCGCCGCCTTTTCGCCAGACACCACGCCGCCGGTGGCGGTGCTGGGCGGGGTAAATCTGCCGATGCTGCTGCAAACCGATGAGATCCACGCGCTTGCCGACGTGGACGCCGCGGCCAGCCTGCTGCTGGCGCTCACCCAACCCACGCTGGTGGTAGCTGCTCCCGCTTCTGCCGTGCAATCCGACGACTTTTGAGGACTCCACTATGAGCATTTCTTTTGTACGCATCGATGACCGCGTGATCCACGGGCAGCTCATCACACGCTGGGCCAAAGAGCTGCCCTGCGACGGTATCGTGGCCATTGACGACGCCGTGGCGGCCGATCCCCTTCTCTCTTCCGTCATGAAAGGTGCCGTCTCCGACACCAAAGTCTGGCTTTTTGATACCGCAACGGCGATTGAAAAATTGCCGAAGGTCATCGCCAGCGACAAGCGCTATTTCGTTATTGGCAAATCGCCCCTCACCCTGCAGCGCATTGAACAGGCCGGTATCAGCCTGAAAAACAGTAACGGCAAAATCAACGTTGGCCCGATGAGCGCCCGCGCGGAGACCACCACTATTGGCCCGAACCAGTCGGTCAACGCAGAGGAGATCGCGGCGTTTGACTGGCTTAACGCTCAGGGGCATCTCATTGAATTTCGGCTGGTACCGGATGCCAGCAGCTACAGCTGGCAGGATGCCCGGCAAAAGCTGAAATAAGGAGCGAATGATGATTATCGAAGCGGCATTAATTGGCGTGCTCTGTTATCTGGGCGCGCTGAGCAGTCCCTGGCTGCTGGGCCTAACCGGCGGCTGGTATTTGATCACCCGCCCGCTGGTGTCAGGCATGCTGGTGGGCATTATCCTTGGCGATATTAAGACCGGGATCATGATTGGCGTGGCGGTGCAGGCAGTCTATATCGCCATGGTGACGCCGGGCGGGTCGATGCCCGCCGACCTGAACTTTGTCGCCTACCCGGCCATTGCGCTGGGTATTCTGTCGGGTAAAGGCCCGGAAGTGGCGGTGGCGCTGGCGGCTACGATCGGCATTGCCGGGACCATTCTGTTTAATATGATGATGGTGCTGAACTCCTTCTGGAACCATCGCGCGGATAACGCCCTTGAGCGCGGCGACGAGCGGGGGATCTATCTGAACAGCGCCATCTGGCCCCAGGCGACCAACTTTATTCTGCGTTTTGTTCCGACGTTCATTGCCGTCTACTTCGGCGCGCAGTATATCAGCGGCATCATGGACAGCCTGCCAGCCGTGGTGCTGTCTACCATGAACGTTTTAGGTGGGATCTTGCCCGCCGTCGGTATCGCTATCCTGCTCAAGCAGATCATCAAAGACTACAGCATGCTGATCTACTTTCTGGTGGGCTTCGTCTGCATCGTTTTCCTGAAGCTCAACATGGTTGCGCTGGTCATCGTTGGCGCGCTGCTGGCGCTGATCCACTATAACTACAAACCGGAATCCGCAAAGGCCGTCGCCTCTGCGCCGGTCGTCGATGACGAGGACGAATTCTGATGGAAGAACGTAAACTGACCCGTAAGGATCTGCGCCGCTGCTGGCGAGCATGGATGATGCACAACCTGTCGTCGATGAGCTTTGAGCGCCTTGAGTCATTCGGATTCTGCCTGAGCATGCTGCCGGTCGCCAAAAAACTCTACCCGGACGCCGACCAGCGGCGGGAAATGCTGCGTCGCCACGCCTCTTTCTACAATACCGAGCCGCAGATTGGTGCCATTGTTAACGGGATGGCGCTGGGCCTTGAAGAGAAAAAGGCCAACGGTGAGCCTATCGATGGTGAGACGATCAATACCCTCAAGGTTGGCCTGATGGGGCCGATCGCCGGGATCGGCGATTCGATGATCCCCGGCATGTTGATCCCTATTCTGCTCAGCATCGGTATGGCGCTGGCGGCAGGCGGTAACGCCCTGGGACCGTTGTTCTACATAGTGGCCTGGCTTGCCATTATCATACCTGGCTCCTGGTTCTTGTTCCTGAAGGGTTACCAGATGGGATCCGGTTCTGTTGAAATGCTGGTGAGCAGCAAATCGACCCGCCTGCGCGAAGCGCTGTCCCTGCTGGGTGTTTTTGTGATGGGTGGCGTCGCGGCAAGCTATGTGAAGCTGGGCACCGGGCTGGAGTTCATCACCAAAGATGGGGTTAATATCCATGTTCAGCAGATGCTCGACGGGATTTTCCCGCAGCTGCTGCCGCTGGTGGTGGTACTGAGCACCTGGTACCTGATGGCGAAACGCGGTGTGTCACCGGTTAAGGCGATGCTGCTCCTGCTGGTCCTGGCTGCCGCTGGCGTGGCGTCGGGGCTTTTTGCCGGATAATGCTTGCGATAACCGGGGCCAACTGGCCCCGGTTTTTTTATGGGTGAAAATTCTGCCACAGCGCGGCGACTTTATCGGGCCGGGAGATAAACTGAAAGCGCGCCGGATCGGCAATAAACTGCTGGTAAATGGGCTCCGCAGTAATACCAAACTCATCATACCGACGCGGCGTGATGACCTGTAACCGTCCCGGCGCATAGCGTGGGTTATGCTGCCAGACGACCTGCCGGTCCTGCATCAGCGGATACCAGGCCAGCCCTTTATGGGCCCGCACGGCCTCGTACTCAAAACCATATTCCCGGTCGCACCAGGCGCCAAACGTCAGCGGAACATCCGGATCGGCGGAGAGTGTGGCATGGCCCCAGCCCGGTGGAACCAGCACCTTCTCGCCTTCGTGAGCGATCACGGCAAAGCAGCGGCCCGGATCGTTTTCAACCCGCTCCTGCATATAAATAATGGCGGTCCCCTGCCAGATCTCATACAGCTCTGGCGGCGACCAGCCGCTGTGCTGGCTGATGCGATGAACATGCCCCTGGCTGCGCACGGGCTCGTCGCCAAGCTGTCCGGCGGCATAGGTCACCACGCCAAACAGCAGCATCCGTTTGCTCAGCTCATCCCTGTCCTGCATTCGCGCCACGTCCATCGCAATAGCGTACACCTCTTCCGGCCCCTGACAGTCCGGATCGCGCAGCGACGAGCGGATCTGATCCAGACGGCGGATCTCCGGCATCGGGCCTGTGACCTCTTCTCCGTATGAAAAGCCGAGCGGCCGATGATGTATCTGCATATCCAGCCCGTAATTAGCCATGCTGCACCTCACGCACCAGGATGTCGCCGTCCACCTCCGTCACCCTCAGCGCAAAACCCTGCTGAAGAGCCGCATAATCATGCCCGGCGACTGTCGGCCAGACCGCCAGCGCGGAGAGTACCTCCGTGCCGGTGTTAATCAGACGATGTGCGGTAAAGCCGGGAATGACGTGTACCGAACCGGCGTTCACGGGTTCCAGCCACGCCTTGCCGCTCTCTGATTGCAGCAGCAGCAATCCCGTCCCGCGCAGCCCGAGATAGACTTCCCCCTGCTCCCGGCGCGCGTGGAAGTGGCCGCGGGTCATAAAGAATTCATTGCCGACTTTTCCGGGCTGAAGATGGGTTACGCCAGTGAACAGGCTGCCTTCGACCGTCTTACCGTCGAGGATTTCAACGTCGTAAACGGGCCGTTGCGGGTCGCCGTTCTGCCAGGCGTCAGTGCAGGCAAACACGCCAGCCAGATCGGCAATGCGCGTCGTTTTACGCAGGATATGACCCTGCGCGAACGCGCCGGTCTGCCAGTCCACCTGCGGTGGCTGGATAATGTCAGGTTTCATATGTGTCTCCGGCCCGAGGAGAAAAGCCTGAAAAGCATAGCAGATTAATCGATTAACCTTGTGATGCCGTGCCGGAATTGCGCCGTGGATCAAAAAAGCCAGGCACCGGGCCTGGCTTTGCATTCATTAAAACTCAGTTACTCGACTTCGCGCGCATCGATACGCAACTCTTTCGGCACTTCGAAGACAATGTTCTCTTCGCGTCCTTCCAGCGGAACCGCTTCGCCGCCGCCGAGTTCCTGCAGTCGGGTAATGACATTCTGCACCAGGATATCCGGCGCGGAAGCCCCGGCCGTGACGCCAACACAGGCTGCATTTTTCACCCACGCTTCCTGGATATCCGTCGCGTCGTCGATCAGAAACGCCGCTTTCCCCATACGCTGGGCCAGCTCGGCCAGACGGTTAGAGTTAGAGGAGTTTTTCGAACCGACCACCAGCACCACATCCGCCTGTTCAGCCAGCGCGCGCACCGCTTCCTGACGGTTGGTGGTGGCGTAGCAGATATCATCTTTACGCGGCCCGACGATCTTCGGGAAGCGCTGACGCAGCGCGTCAATCACGTCTGAGGTGTCGTCCACGGAGAGCGTCGTCTGGGTCATAAACGACAGCCGGGCTTCGTTTTTGACGTTAAGCGTCAGCACATCGTCCGGCGACTCGACCAGATACATGCCCCCTTCCGGGTTACTGTACTGGCCCATGGTGCCCTCGACTTCCGGGTGGCCCGCGTGACCAATCAGAATCGACTCTTCACCGCGACGGCTGGCGCGCGCCACTTCCATATGCACCTTGGTCACCAGCGGACAGGTTGCATCGAAAACGGTCAGTTCACGGCTTTTCGCTTCGTTACGCACCGCCTGGGACACGCCGTGGGCGGAGAAGATCAGGATCGCGCCGTCCGGCACTTCGCTGATCTGCTCGATAAAGATGGCACCGCGCTCGCGCAGGCTGTCGACCACGTAGCGGTTATGCACCACTTCATGACGCACGTAAATTGGCGCGCCGTAAATTTCCAGCGCGTTTTCAACAATGCTGATAGCGCGGTCTACACCGGCGCAGAAACCGCGCGGGTTAGCCAACAGGATCTGCATTTCAGGCCTCCAGTGCCGGATCGATCTCCAGCACTTCTACATCAAAATGAACGGTACGCCCGGCAAGCGGATGGTTGAAGTCGACGGTGATAGAATCGCCGTTGATTTCACGGATCACGCCAGGCATTTCGCTGCCGTCCATAGCGGTAAAGAGCATGATAGCCCCGATTTCCGGCTCGCCCGCGTCCATAAACTCACGGCGCGAGAAATACTGGATCAGGTCCGGGCTTGGCACGCCAAACGCCGCATCCGGCTCCAGCGAAAAGACCTTCTTCTCGCCCTCTTTCAGGCCCAGCAGCTGTTGCTCAAGACCTTCAGACAGTGAGGTATCGCCAAGACGGAACAGGGCAGGTTTGCCGTTGTTACGGGTAGACTCGGCCGTTGAGCCATCGTCCAGCTTCAGCGTGAAGTGAACGAGGACTGCGCTGTTGCTCTGTACGGATTTAGACATGCACATTGCTCGCTTGTTTTGGGGTGCCTGTTTGCCGGGTGGCGCTTCGTTTACCCGGCAAACAGGAGGCCACAAATTTTATAGGCCGGAATCGCTGCACGCGACCCGGCATTAATGCTTACACCTGCTCTTTCGCGGCCGGTTTCGGCAAGAAGCCTTCCAGCACGATTAACGCCGCACCGACACAAATTGCGCTATCGGCCAGGTTAAAGGTGGCGAAGTGCCAGTCGCCGACGTAGAAGTCGATCATATCGACCACGAAGCCGTGCCACAGGCGGTCAAACAGGTTGCCTAACGCACCGCCAATGATCAGCGCGTAGGCGATGTTATTCAGCTTCTGCGTGGCCTTTGAACGGTACATCATCACCGCCAGCACCACGCAGATACCCATTGCGATACCCGCGAAGAACCAGCGCTGCCAGCCACCGCTGTCAGCAAGAAAACTGAACGCCGCGCCGTAGTTGCGCGCGTAATGCAGATTAAGGGACGGGAACAGGGAAACCGTCTCCCCCAGAGCGAAGTTCTGGAGGATCAGGAATTTGCTGCCCAGATCGATAATCAGCACCACCACAACCAGCCACAGCCAGCGCAGTCCTGTTGAACTTAATGGTTTACTCATCAGGCAAACTTACGTTTTTCGCCATCACCGGCGACGTTGCTGACACAGCGTCCGCAGATTTCTGCGTGTTCCGCCACCTGGCCGATATCGGTGGTGTAATGCCAGCAACGCGGGCACTTCTCACCGTCGGCTTTGCTCAGCGCGACTTTCAGCCCTTTGAGCAGTTCACTCTGCTGTGCATCAGCAGGCGCCCCGGCATAATCCGCAACTTTCGCACCGGAGGTCAACAGGACAAATCGTAATTCATCGCCCAGCGCCGTCAGCTTGGCCGCCAGCTCAGGTTCTGCGTACAGGGTCACTGTCGCTTCCAGAGAGCCACCGACTTTCTTATCAGCACGCGCCTGCTCGATAACCTTGTTCACTTCGCCACGCACTTTCAGCAGTTCGTCCCAGAAGGCATCGTTCATCGCTTCGGTGCTGGAGAGATCGAACAGACCTTCGTACCACTCGCCGGTGAAGACATACTTCTCGCGGTCGCCCGGCAGGTAGCCCCAGATCTCGTCTGCGGTGAAGGACATGATTGGTGCCATCCAGCGCACCAGCGCTTCTGCGATGTGGAACAGCGCAGTCTGGCAGCTGCGACGCGCCACGCTGTCCGCTTTCGCGGTGTACTGGCGGTCTTTGATGATGTCGAGGTAGAACGAGCCCATCTCGATGGAGCAGAAGCGCATCAGGCGCTGCACCACTTCGTGGAAGTCGTAAGACTCGTAGGCTTTCAGGATATCTTCCTGCGCGGCTTTCGCACAGCCAACCGCCCAGCGGTCGAGAACCACCATCTCTTCCGGTTTCACCATGTCTTTCGCCGGATCGAAACCGTTAAGGTTCGCCAGCAGGAAGCGCGCGGTATTACGGATACGACGATAGCTGTCGGCGGCACGTTTCAGGATTTCATCAGAAACGGCCATTTCACCGGTGTAGTCGGTTGATGCCACCCACAGACGCAGAATGTCCGCGCCCAGTTTGTTCATCACGTCCTGCGGAGAAACGGTGTTGCCGATAGATTTGGACATCTTACGGCCCTGGCCATCGACGGTGAAACCGTGAGTCAGTACCTGGCGGTATGGCGCTTTACCTTTCATCGCGGTGGAGATCATCAGCGATGACATGAACCAGCCGCGGTGCTGGTCAGACCCTTCCAGATACATATCGGCGGCGTGACCGGCAAACTCAGGACGCACGTCCACAACGGAAGAGTGGGTTGACCCGGAGTCGAACCACACGTCCAGGGTATCAGGCACTTTTTCGTAGTTGTCTGCGTCCGCGCCCAGGATGTCGCGGGCGTCGAGATCCCACCACGCCTGAATACCGTCAACTTCGACGCGCTTCGCCACTTCTTCCATCAGCTCCAGCGTATTCGGGTGCAGCTCCTGCGTCTCTTTATGCACGAACAGAGACATTGGCACGCCCCAGGTACGCTGACGGGAGATACACCAGTCAGGACGGTTAGCCACCATGGATTCGATACGCGCCTGGCCCCAGTCCGGGATCCACTGCACGCCTTTGATCTCTTTCAGCGACTGCGCGCGCAGGCCTTTCTGATCCATGCTGATGAACCACTGCGGGGTCGCACGGAAGATGATAGGCGTCTTGTGGCGCCAGCAGCACGGATAGCTGTGCTGCATTTTCTCAACGTGCAGCAGCGCGCCGCTGGTGCGCAGGATGTCAACGATGATGTCGTTGGCTTTAAAGACGTTGATACCGTCCAGCGCCGGGTAGGTGCCAGGCAGGTACGAGCCGTCCGGACCCACCGGGTTAGCGATTTCCAGACCGTATTTCAGGCTGATGTTGTAGTCGTCAGGACCGTGGCCACCGGCGGTATGCACCGCACCGGTACCGGCGTCCAGCGTCACGTGATCGCCCAGGATTGCAGGCACATCGAAATCGAGGAACGGGTGTTTGAAGCGCATCAGTTCCAGCGCATCCCCTTTCACAGTGCCCAGCACGGTGTACTCGGTGATGTTCGCACGCTTCAGCACGCTCTCCACCAGATCTTTCGCCAGGATTACCGCGCGGCCATCAATCTGCACCAGCGCGTAGTCGAACTCGCTGGAGAGGGAGATCGCACGGTTGGCTGGCAGGGTCCACGGGGTGGTGGTCCAGATCACCAGCGAGATCGGGCCGTTTACGCCAGGCAGACCGAATTTACCTTTGATGGCATCCTGATCGACCGCTTCGAAAGCGACGTCGATAGATGGCGAGGTTTTGTCGTAATACTCAACTTCCGCTTCAGCCAGCGCAGAACGGCAGTCCACGCACCAGTGCACTGGCTTCGCGCCTTTATGCAGGTGGCCGTTACCGATGATTTTACCCAGCGCACGGATGATGTTGGCTTCGGTTTTGAAATCCATGGTCAGGTACGGGTGCGACCAGTCGCCCAGTACGCCCAGACGGATAAAGTCAGCACGCTGACCGTCAACCTGAGTGGCGGCGTATTCGCGGCATTTCGCGCGGAATTCAGCGGCGGTGAATTTCTCGCCTGGTTTACCGAACTCTTGCTCAACTTTCAGTTCGATCGGCAGGCCGTGGCAGTCCCAGCCCGGAACGTACGGCGAGTCGAACCCCGTGAGGCCTTTAGACTTCACGATAATGTCTTTCAGAATCTTGTTAACCGAGTGACCAATATGAATGCTGCCATTCGCATAGGGAGGGCCATCATGCAGAATGAAGGTTTTTTTGCCTTTTTTGGCTGCACGAATGATGCCGTACAGGTCATCATCGGTCCAACGCGCCAGCATTCCCGGTTCGCGCTTAGCGAGATCGCCGCGCATCGGGAACCCTGTTTCCGGCAAATTCAGGGTTGATTTAAAGTCACTCATCAGATTCTCGGTTCCGTATTTATCACGTAGGCATTAAAGCCGGTTTTATAGCCCAAAAAACTCACGGGCCGTCAATTCATCTCGCGCAATTTGCGCTTTTAGTTCATCCAGCGAGGCAAATCGCTGTTCGTTGCGTATCTTTTTACGCAGTATCACATCTATATGGCGACCGTAGAGGTCCATTACAACGTCCAGGAGGTGTACTTCTAACTGTTGACGCACACCGGCGACAGTAGGACGCGTGCCAATGTTAGCGACGCCGTAAAAGGGCTTATCGCCAAGGCCAGTCACTTCCACCGCGTAAACCCCTTTTACCGGGGAGACCTGGCGGCGCAGCGGGATATTCGCCGTCGGGAAGCCGATGGTACGCCCAAGCGCATCGCCATGCACCACACGGCCTGAAATGGTGAACGGATGCCCCAGCAGGTTTGCTGCTGTCTCCAGTTCGTCATTAGCCAGCGCCTGGCGAACCGCCGTGCTGCTGACGCGAACGCCGCCTTCGCAGAACGTCATGGCGCTGGTGACGTCAAACCCGTACTCCAGGCCAGCCTTCTGTAATAGCAAGAAATCACCCTGACGACCAGCGCCAAAGCGGAAATCATCGCCCACGGCGAGAAACTGCACGCCAAGCTGCTTGACCAACAGGTCGCTGACGAAGTTTTGTGCTGTCAGCGCGGCAAAGCGACGGTCGAAACGTACGCACAGTACGTAGTCCACGCCAGACTCGGCCAGATAGCGCAGCTTCTCGCGAAGGCGAGTCAGGCGGGCAGGAGATTTTTCACCTGCAAACAGCTCCAGCGGCTGTGGCTCGAAAATCATCACTACAACGGGCAGGCCACGCGCCTCCCCTTCTTTACGCAATCCCTGCAACAGCGCCTGATGACCACGATGCACGCCGTCGAAATTACCAATGGTCAGCACGCACCCGTGCGGGGCTTTGCTGAGATTATGTATGCCGCGTATCAGCTTCATGTCTGGCTCAAAACAGTGAAAATCGCCAAAGTATACCTTGTACAGCGATTAAGGTTAACCGGCGATTGTTCACGCAAAACAGAAAGCCGTAATGATTTCATCATGCTGACCTTTCACAGCAAAAAAATCTGCCTTAGAGGTGCTTTTTTTTCTGCCGAAAAGCTGTATTCGCACGAGACAAGCTGGTAGAATCCTGTGCCATCACTACGTAACATAGCGTCGCTCATTAACGGCGCTTATTTGCACAAATCCATTGACAAAAGAAGGCAAAGAGGGCATATTCCTCGGCCTTTGAATTGTCCACATAGATCATATTTGGGAGTTGGACTTGGCTAATATCAAATCAGCTAAGAAACGTGCCGTTCAGTCTGAAAAGGCTCGTAAGCACAACGCAAGCCGTCGCTCTATGATGCGTACTTTCATCAAGAAAGTATACGCAGCAATCGAAGCTGGCGACAAAGCTGCAGCGCAGAACGCATTTAACGAAATGCAACCAATCGTGGATCGTCAGGCTGCTAAAGGTCTGATCCACAAAAACAAAGCAGCGCGTCATAAAGCAAACCTGACCGCGCAGATCAACAAACTGGCTTAATCGCTACTTGTTGTTGCTTGTTTAAAGAACCCGCTTAACGCGGGTTTTTTTATGCCTTCAGAGTGCCGGTGGCGTAAACAACGCCGCGTAGTCCCGGTTGCAGATGCGCTGCACCGCCGGATGCTGAATCATTCTTTCGGCGAATATGGCGTGATACTCCTCCATCACGTTATCGACCCTGCCAATCTCCGTAATGCCCTTCGCCGAATAGAGATCGTGCGCGTACAGCGTCGGTGCGACAAAGATAGCGTTATGCGCTTCGCCAAAAGCCTTCATCAGCGCCGCGTCGTCGAACTCTCCGAGGATCTCCACCTTCAGCCCCTGGGAGTTAAACCAGTTTTGCAGTTTACGTCCCAGCATTGAACGTCTGCCTGGCACCAGCAGGCGACGCTCCTCCAGGCACGCCGGGAACGGTGTTTCCGGCGGCGGATTGATGCACCAGAAGCTGACACCGCATTCGCCAATCTTCACCGAGAACAGCCCCTCCTGCTGCGTGGAGTCAATCGGGCAGTCCGAAATAATCATATCCAGCTTGTGCTGGCTCAGCTGCTCAAGCAGCATCTCATGGGTGGACTCGAAGCAACGCAGATGAATTTGCTCATCTTCCACCACGGCGGCATCCAGCACGCCGCTCACCAGCCGTTTCGACAGCGCGTCCGCCACGCCTACGTCAAAGAGCAGGTTCGACTCCTTGCGGTAGTTGACGATATCCAGCATCTCCTGGCTGAGGGTGAACATCTTGTCCGCATAGCGAAATACCAGCTCGCCCAGCTCCGTTGGTTCTATCCCGCGGCCTTTACGCTTAAAGAGTTTGCCCTGCAGACGCTCTTCCAGGGCTTTAATTTGCCCGGTAATGGTCTGCGGCGTCAGATAGAGCGCCTCTGCGGCCCCCACCACCGATCCTTGTTTGTAGACGTGCCAGAAGTAGTAAAGATGGTTGTAATTCAAATGAGACATCGCGTCTTCGCTCCCTGATCGTTTACCGGGAGAAGGTCCCCTTCTCCCGGTCTTCCGTTATGCCCGGGCGACCTGCCCTGACAATTTCACTTTCAACAATGTATATCCTGTTACTGCGGCCAGTAATGACCCAATAAGAATGCCTAGCTTCGCCCAGACAATCAGCTCAGGCGCATGTGCGCCAAACGCCAGCGTCGAGATGAAAATCGACATCGTAAACCCGATACCGCACAACACGCCAACCGCCATAATTTGCCTGAAGGTCACGCCATTCGGCAGCGATGCCAGCTTGAGTTTCAGCGCCAACCAGCAGAACAGGCTAATTCCCAGCGGCTTACCGATAAACAGCCCGGCAATAATGCCCAGCGGCAGAACCGACGTCAGGCCATCAAGGGTGACGCCAGCCAGCGAAACGCCCGCGTTGGCAAAGGCAAACAGCGGCAGGATCATGAAGGCGACCCAAGGCTGAAGCACATGCTCTAACTGTTGTGCAGGAGACTTGCCCTCCTGCGGCTTAAGCGGCACAAAGAAGCCCACGATCACCCCCGCCAGCGTGGCATGGACGCCCGATTTCAGCACGGCGGTCCACAGCACGACGCCCACCAGCATATAGATGCCGATGCGGCGGACGTTGAAGATATTCAGCAACGCCAGCACCGCAATCGCCCCAGCCGCCACGCTCAGCGACAGCACCGACAAGTCGCTGGTATAGAACAGCGCAATAATGATGATTGCGCCCAGATCGTCAATGATGGCCAGCGCCATCAGGAAGATTTTTAACGCCATCGGCACGCGGCTGCCCAGCAGGGCCAGTACCCCGAGCGCAAAGGCGATATCCGTGGCGGCCGGAATGGCCCAGCCGTGGCGAGCAACCGGATCCTGCCAGGTAAATGCCAGGAAGAGCAACGCCGGTACGACCATACCGCCGAGGGCGGCAATCACCGGGAACGCCGCACGCTGTCGGCTGGCAAGCGAACCCAGCACCAGCTCACGCTTCACCTCCAGCCCTACCAGCAGGAAGAACACCGCCATCAGCGCGTCGTTGATCCACAGCAGCATGTTCTTGTTAATTTCCAGCGGCCCGACCTTCAGCTCGACGGGGGTTTCCAGAAATGCATGGTAGAGATCGCGCGTAATACCCATGTTAGCCAGGGCCATCGCGGCCGCAGCGGCGATGATCAGGATCACGCCGCCGGAGGCTTCGTTGCTAAAGAAACGCTGTAATAATTTCACTTAAATTCTCTCTTTACCCAGAATACGTCGTTAAAACCATAATACCAAGCCATATAGATCGGGAAAATCAGATTAATGTTGGCTCTACACTCAGTTTTACCGAGCTATACCCACAAATAGAAAAAGCCCGGAATCGCTTCCGGGCTTTTTAAAGGATAGTGATCAGCAGAGAATTAGCGGGTCAGGTCATCGAAGAATTTTTTGACGCCATCGAAGAAGCTTTTAGAGCGTGGGCTATTGTTTTCACCCGTCGGCCCACCAAAGCTTTCCTGCAACTCTTTCAGCAGCTGTTTCTGCTTATCGTTGAGGCCCACCGGCGTTTCGACCACCACACGGCACAGCAGGTCGCCCTGCGCACCACCGCGAACGGACTTCACGCCTTTACCGCGCATGCGGAACAGCTTGCCGGTCTGGGTTTCGCCTGGCACTTTCAGGTTTACGCGACCATCAAGCGTTGGCACTTCAATCTCGCCACCAAGCGCGGCCATCGCGAAGTTGATCGGCACTTCGCAGTACAGGTTGTTACCTTCACGCTCAAAGATTGCGTGCTGTTTCACCTGAACCTGAACGTACAGATCGCCTGCCGGCGCGCCGTGCTCGCCTGCTTCACCTTCGCCCGACAGACGGATGCGGTCGCCCGTATCGACGCCAGCCGGAATTTTAACGGACAGGGTTTTGGTTTTCTCAACGCGACCATGACCGTGGCATTTGTTGCACGGATCTTTAATCAGCGTACCGCGACCGTGACAGTGAGGACACGCCTGCTGTACCGCGAAGAAGCCCTGGCGCATCTGCACCTGACCGGAACCATGACAGGTTGGACAGGTCTGTGGCTGGGTGCCCGCCTTCGCGCCGCTGCCGTGGCAAACGTCACACTCTTCCAGCGTCGGGATACGGATCTCTTTGGTGACACCACGAACGGCTTCTTCCAGCGTCAGATCCATGTTGTAACGCAGATCTGCACCGCGCGCCGCGCGCTGGCGACCACGACCACCGCCGAAGATGTCGCCGAAGACATCGCCAAAGATATCGCTGAAATCAGCACCGCCGCCAAAGCCGCCCGCGCCGCCGAATCCGCCGCCGCCCATGCCGCCCTGTTCAAAGGCCGCGTGACCGTACTGATCGTAGGCTGCACGTTTTTGCGCATCGGTCAGAACTTCGTAGGCTTCTTTGATCTCTTTAAATTTGGATTCAGCCTCTTTATCACCCTGATTACGGTCCGGGTGATATTTCATGGCCAGGCGCTTAT
Organism: Enterobacter cancerogenus; assembly: GCF_019047785.1. NCBI lineage: Bacteria > Pseudomonadati > Pseudomonadota > Gammaproteobacteria > Enterobacterales > Enterobacteriaceae > Enterobacter > Enterobacter cancerogenus. Next base: position 1,939,439 of record NZ_CP077290.1, read on the forward strand.
ACGCCTTTTTGATTTCACGCTCTTCCGCTGTTTTGGGAACGCCTAAAATCTCGTAATAATCAAGCTTCGCCATCTTGTTTTATCTGCCCCTAACATGCGTGCACGGGCGGAGAGGAAACCTCTTCGCCCGTGCCAGTAATTACCCGTTCAAAGGGCGATTATTTTTTGTCTTTTACTTCTTCGAACTCAGCGTCGACCACGTCGTCGTCTTTCGCGTTGTTCGCAGAGGCATCAGCGCCAGCCTGCTGCTGTGCGTGCTGCTGCTGTGCGATTTCCATCAGCTTCTGAGAAGCCTGTGCCAGCTCCTGCATCTTCGCTTCGATGTCCGCTTTGTCTTCGCCTTTCAGCGAGGTTTCCAGCGCGCTCAGTGCAGCCTCGATAGCCGTTTTGTCTTCTGCTGGCAGTTTATCGCCTGCTTCTTCAACCTGCTTACGGGTGCTGTGCAGCAGATGGTCACCCTGGTTACGGGTCTGAACCAGTTCTTCGAACTTACGGTCGGATTCAGCGTTAGCTTCTGCATCACGAACCATTTTTTCGATTTCCGCTTCGTTCAGGCCAGAAGATGCCTTGATGGTGATCTTCTGCTCTTTACCGCTGTTTTTGTCTTTCGCAGACACGTGCAGGATACCGTCAGCATCGATGTCGAAGGTAACTTCGATCTGTGGCATGCCGCGTGGTGCCGGGTTGATACCGTCCAGGTTGAACTGACCCAGAGATTTGTTATCCGCCGCACGCTTACGCTCACCCTGAATCACATGGATGGTTACCGCAGACTGGTTGTCTTCAGCGGTAGAGAACACCTGGCTGTGTTTCGTTGGGATGGTGGTGTTTTTGTTGATGAGCGCCGTCATCACACCGCCCATGGTTTCGATACCCAGAGACAGCGGGGTAACGTCCAGCAGCAGTACGTCTTTCACTTCACCGGTCAGTACGCCACCCTGAACCGCTGCACCGATAGCAACAGCTTCGTCCGGGTTAACGTCTTTACGTGGCTCTTTACCAAAGAACTCTGCCACTTTCTTCTGAACCATTGGCATACGCGTCTGACCACCGACCAGGATAACGTCCTGGATGTCAGAGACGGACAGACCCGCGTCCTGCAGCGCAACTTTCAGCGGCTCGATAGAACGGTTCACCAGGTCTTCAACCAGGCTTTCCAGTTTCGCACGGGTCACTTTGATGTTCATGTGTTTTGGACCGGTCGCGTCTGCGGTGATGTACGGCAGGTTCACGTCGGTCTGCTGAGCGGAAGACAGCTCGATCTTCGCTTTCTCAGCGGCTTCTTTCAGGCGCTGCATAGCCAGCGGGTCGTTACGCAGGTCAATGCCCTGATCTTTCTTAAACTCGTCAACGAGGTAGTTGATCATACGGCTGTCGAAGTCTTCACCACCCAGGTGGGTATCACCGTTGGTTGCCAGAACTTCGAAGGTTTTTTCGCCGTCAACGTCGTCGATTTCGATAATAGAGATATCGAAGGTACCACCACCGAGGTCGTAAACCGCGATAGTACGGTTGCCCACTTCTTTATCCAGACCGTAAGCCAGGGCAGCTGCGGTTGGTTCGTTGATGATACGTTTTACTTCCAGACCTGCGATACGGCCAGCATCTTTTGTTGCCTGACGCTGAGCATCGTTGAAGTATGCAGGTACGGTGATAACCGCTTCAGTTACCGGTTCGCCCAGGTAATCTTCCGCCGTTTTCTTCATTTTTTTCAGCACTTCAGCAGAGATCTGCGGTGGTGCCGTTTTGGTGCCTTTCACATCAAGCCATGCATCGCCGTTATCCGCCGCGATGATTTTGTACGGCATGATAGCAACGTCACGCTGAACTTCTTCGTCCTGGAAGCGGCGACCGATCAGGCGTTTAATCGCAAACAGGGTGTTTTGCGGGTTTGTCACTGCCTGACGTTTAGCCGGCTGACCAACCAGAGTTTCACCATCCTGGGTATAGGCAATGATAGAAGGCGTGGTGCGATCGCCCTCGGCATTCTCCAGCACACGTGCGGTAGTGCCGTCCATAATCGCTACACAAGAGTTGGTAGTACCCAGGTCGATACCAATAATTTTACCCATCTAAACGTCTCCACTAAAAATTCAGTCAACATGTGGTTGTGTACCTGTAATAAGGGCAGAACGTGCTTTTTCAACTGCCCAGATTTGATTTTTTCAGGTCCACACACTGCGGTTGCTTACAAGATGGGGTCGCAACGGCATCCATCAAGGGGGAAGGATAAAAAATATTTTAAATTCACCCTGATCAGATCATAGACGGCATGGTGCGTCCCCATTATGATGCCGCGCCCCGTCAGGGAGAATTGACGCGGGATTCACCATTTCACCATATTAATGATGATTTTTTTTGAGGACTTATGGGCAACACTAAGTTGGCTAATCCGGCTCCGCTGGGCCTGATGGGTTTTGGCATGACCACCATCCTGCTGAACCTGCACAATATCGGGATGTTCCCGATGGACGGAATTATCCTGGCGATGGGCATCTTTTACGGCGGTATCGCACAAATCTTCGCGGGCCTGCTGGAATACAAAAAAGGCAACACCTTTGGTCTAACGGCCTTTACCTCTTACGGCTCCTTCTGGCTGACGCTGGTCGCCATTCTGCTGATGCCTAAAATGGGTCTGACAGACGCGGCAAACGCGCACTTCCTGGGCGTTTACCTGGGCCTGTGGGGCGTCTTCACGCTGTTCATGTTCTTCGGTACGCTGAAGGCTAACCGCGCGCTGCAGTTCGTCTTCCTGAGCCTGACCGTGCTGTTCGCCCTGCTGGCGATTGGCCACCTGGCGGATAACGAAGGCATCGTTCACATCGCGGGCTGGGTTGGCCTGGTGTGTGGCGCAAGCGCTATCTACCTGGCAATGGGCGAAGTGCTGAACGAGCAGTTTGGCCGCACCGTGCTGCCGATTGGTAAAAAACACTGATAGCTCTTCCGTCGTGCCTGCCCTGCAGGCACGACTCCCCCGCCCGCTTCGCTTAATTTTGCGCCAAAACTCCAACAGTTCGTCAATGAAACACCCGTTATTTCAATATTGAATTGATAAGCATTATCACTTTAAATATCGTCGCCGGAGCCTCCCGGATATTGGATATCATGCAGCGCTCTCCACAGGAACGGTGGGAGGCATCACGATGTTGTTGTGTTGCATAAGGTTATCCAATGAACTCCAGCCTTGCCGCCAGCGTAAAGCCTGACGAATCGACCATTGCCTCTCACTATCGCCGGGTTGTGCTGCGCCGATACGCCCTTGCGGGCGCGCTTCTGCTTTTAATTGTCTGCTCCCTGCTTCTCGACTTTACGCTCGGGCCGTCCGGCATGTCGGTTTCGACCCTCTGGCACACCCTCGTCAACGCCTCCGCCGCCGACGCAGGTACGCGCGTCATTGTCTGGGATATTCGTCTGCCGTTCGCGCTGATGGCTGTGGCCGTGGGGATGGCGCTGGGGCTTGCCGGCGCGGAGATGCAGACCATCCTGAACAATCCGCTTGCCAGCCCCTTTACTCTCGGCGTGTCGTCTGCCGCCTCGTTCGGCGCCGCGCTGGCGATTGTGCTTGGCCTGGGCATTCCCGGCATCGACGACAAATGGTTTATTCCCGCCAACGCCTTTGTCTTTGCGCTGCTGGCCTGCTTTATTCTCGACGGCATCAGCCGCTGGACCCGTGTCGCCACCTCGGGCGTGGTGCTGTTCGGGATCGCGCTGGTGTTTACCTTCAACGCCCTGATCTCCATTCTGCAGTTCGTTGCCAGCGAAGATACGCTGCAGGGGCTGGTCTTCTGGACGATGGGCAGCCTGGCGAGAGCCTCCTGGGATAAGCTGGCGATCCTGGCCGTCGCGCTGGTGATTATCGTCCCGCTGTCGCTGAAAAACGCGTGGAAACTCACGGCGCTGCGCCTGGGGGAAGATCGTGCCGTGAGCTTCGGTATTAACGTGAAGAAACTGCGCATGACCACGCTGTTTCGCATCAGCATTATCTCGGCACTGACCGTCGCCTTTGTGGGGCCGGTCGGCTTTATCGGCCTGGTCGCGCCGCACATTTCGCGGATGATGTTTGGGGAGGACCACCGCTTTTACCTGCCCGGCAGTATGCTGATTGGCGCGCTGGTACTGTCGCTGGCCTCGGTGTTCTCGAAGAACATGGTGCCCGGCGTCATTATTCCCGTCGGCATTGTCACCTCTCTTGTTGGCGTTCCCTTCTTCCTGAGCATCATTATTCGTAACCGGGGGAACGTATGACCGGCGGCCTGCTCGTTCGCGATCTGCACACCGGCTATCGCAAGAAAAAAATTATCACCGGGCTGAATACGCCCTGCCTGCCACGCGGGAAAATTACCGCTCTGCTCGGCCCCAATGGCTCAGGTAAGTCGACCCTGCTGCGCGCCCTCGCTGACCTCAATCCCGCCCAGGGGGCGTTACACCTCAACGGGGAAGACCTGATGGCGATGCCCTCCGCCCAACGTGCGCAGAAGGTGGTTTATCTGCCGCAGTCCCTGCCGCAGGGAGTGCACCTTCACGCCCTGGAATCGGTCATCGTGGCCCGCCGGGCCAGCGGCAGCGAGCAGAGTGAAAACGTTGAGCAAGAGGCCTACGCCATCCTTGATAAGCTCGGCGTCGCGCACCTGGCGATGAGCTTTCTTGACCAGCTTTCCGGCGGGCAGAAACAGCTGATTGGCCTGGCGCAGTCTCTTATCCGCCAGCCCGACCTGCTGCTGCTGGACGAACCTCTCAGCGCCCTCGATCTGAACTACCAGTTTCACGTCATGGATATCGTGGCGCGCGAAACGCGGCTACGCAATATCGTCACCGTGGTGGTGATCCACGACATCAACATTGCGCTGCGCCATGCCGATTACGCCATGATGCTTAAAGGCGGCGAGTTAATTGCCAGCGGGCCGCCGGGAGAGGTAGTGAACGCTGCAAATCTGGCAACGGTCTACGGCGTGCAGGGTCGGGTTGAATACTGTTCGCGCGGGCTGCCGCACGTGGTGGTTGACGGGTTAACGCCTTACTAAAACAGACGGGGAAAACATGACGCTCAGAAAACTTCTCGCCGCCGCAGGCGGTCTGGCACTGCTCCTTTCATCTTTCATCGCCCAGGCGCAGAGCTGGCCGGTCACGGTAAAAGATCTGGATAACCGCACGGTCACGATTGAACACAAGCCGCAGCGCATCATTTTGCAGGACGGGCGCGATATCTTCACGCTGGCGCTACTGGAGCGCGACAACCCGTTTGCCAGCGTGGTGGCGTGGAATAACCTGCCGAAGAAGCAGGACACTGAAACCTGGAACGTGCTGAAGCGAAAATGGCCGGAAGCAGAGAAGATCCTCGACATGAAGTTTTCCGACCAGGGGAACGTGGATCTGGAAACCGTGATCTCTCGCCAGCCGGACCTGATGATCGCCCAGCTTCGCGCCAAACCTTCGCTGGTGCAAACCGGCGTACTGGAGAAACTCGACGCGCTGCATATACCGGTCATTTTCGTTGACTACGAACTACATCCGGTTGAAAACACCCTGCCGAGCATTGCCCTGCTGGGTAACGTCCTGGGCCAGACGGCGCGCGCGCAGGCCTACATCGATTTCTATCAACAGCGTCTGGACACCCTCCACCAGCGCCTGGCGGGCATCACTAAAAAACCCCTGGTGTTTATCGAGCCGATTGCCGGTGTCGGTGGCCTGGATAACGGCTGCTGCTTTACCCATGCGCGCAACGGCTGGGGCGGGCTGGTCGAGGCAGCGGGCGGGATCAACATTGGCTCACAGCTGCTGCCGGGCGCAACCGGGAATATCTCCGTCGAAAAAATTATCTCGATGAACCCGGATTACTACCTGATGACCGGATCTAAACGCCCGGGTAAAGGCACGGCGGTGATCCCGTTCGGCTATAACGTCCCGGCTGGCGACGTGACCGCGGCGTTCACTGCGCTGTTATCGCGTCAGGGCGTGTCGAGCATTCCGGCCGTCGCGGAAGGCCACACTGGCGCGCTCTATCACCACTTCTACAACAACCCGTACAACATCATCGCCATTGAGGCGCTGAGCAAAATCTTCTATCCAACGCAATTTAAGGATGTCGACCCGCTGGCGGATTACCACGCCATTATCACCCGCTTCACCCACATTCCGGATGACAACATTATCCTGAGCTATACCCCTTCGCACTAATCCATCAGCCGGGTGGCGGCTTCGCCAACACCCGGCCTGCCCTGCTATCCGGCCAGAACTGGTGCATTCACCGGTTTCTGACGCAGCCAGATGCCCAGCACCAGCCCCATCAGCGACAGCGCCAGTACATACCAGGCGGGAGCCATCGGCGACACACCCATCAGTACGGTGACGGCAATCGGCGTCAGCCCGCCAAAGATGGCGTACGAAACGTTGTAGGAGAACGAGATGCCGGTGAAGCGAACTTCCGGCGGGAAGGCGCGCACCATCACATAAGGCACGGCCCCCACGACGCCCACGCACAGCCCCACAATGCCGTACAGCAGGAACAGTTGTTCAGGATGGCTTCCCGCAAGATGGTAGAACGCCCAGCTGGATGCCGCGAGCAGCAGGCTCCCCACGATAAAGGTCAGGCTGGGGCCGAAACGATCGGCCGCGAGCCCGGCTGCCAGGCAGCCGAAGCACAGCATAATCGTCGCAATACTGTTGGCCTGAAGCGTCACCGCCGGAGCAAAACCGTACTGCTTTTGCAGCCAGACCGGCGACATTAAAATCACCACCACAATGCCCGCCGACAGCAGCCAGGTGAGTAGCATCGACACCACCACGGCCTGGCGATGGCGTACCACCACCGCTTTGACCGGCAGCTCCTGCGCCAGCGCCTTACGCTGCTGCATCTCGAGGAAAATGGGCGTTTCCTGCAGCCAGCGGCGCAGGTACATCGCCACCAGCCCGAACGCACCGCCTAACAGGAAGGGGAGTCGCCATCCCCACTCATGGACGGCCTGCTGCGTCATGCTGGTGTTGACGATGGTCGCCACCACCGAACCAAGAAGAATGCCGATCGTCAGCCCTGCCGTTAAGGTGCCGCAGGCGATACCAATGCGGCGCGCCGGCACATGCTCGGCGACAAACACCCAGGCACCAGGCACCTCGCCACCGATTGCAGCGCCCTGCAAAATACGCATCAGCAACAGCAGTAGCGGAGCAACAATGCCCATCGTGGCGTAGGTAGGCAGAAGGCCGATCGCCAGAGTGGGCACGGCCATCAGCAAGATACTGAGGGTAAACATCTTTTTACGCCCGACCAGATCGCCGAAGTGCGCCATCACAATGCCGCCCAGCGGTCGCGCCAGATAGCCCGCGGCGAAAATCCCGAAGGTCTGCACCTGACGCAGCCATTCCGGGATATCCGCCGGGAAGAACAGTTCTCCCACCACGGCGGCGAAGAAGACAAAAATGATGAAGTCGTAAAACTCCAGCGCGCCACCCAGTGCCGCGAGGGTCAGCGTTTTATAGTCCTGTCGATTGAGAGATCGGGCGTTATGTGACATAGCGAACCATTCGTCGTGTAATGTGGATTAATTTTTACAGTAATCGTAAAGAAAAGATGACTATACCGTAAAACGGTTACCACGCTATCGCGACTTCAGCTAATGTCACATATTGATTAATTTCAGGAGATTGTTTCGCGACGCGCGCTTTTCGGGCGAAATGCTGCTACGACATTGTCGTGCGTTTCCACGTAAGGGCCGTCCAGCAACTGTATACAATACGGTACACTTGCGAAAATACCGTGGACAATGACCTTGCCATCCTCGCCTTTCAGCCCTTCCAGCGTCTCTTTAATCGATTTCGGCTGGCCCGGCAGATTAAGTATTAACGCCTGTTTGCGGATCACGCCAACCTGGCGCGACAAAATGGCGGTCGGGACAAAGTGCAGGCTGATCTGGCGCATCTGCTCGCCAAAGCCCGGCATTTCACGATCGGCCACGGCAAGGGTGGCATCAGGGGTCACGTCGCGACGCGCCGGCCCGGTTCCGCCGGTGGTCAGAACAAGGTGGCAGCTCATCTCATCCACCAGCTCACACAGCGTCTGCTCAATAATCGGCTGCTCGTCCGGGATCAGGCGGGTCTGGATCTCAAACGGGGTGGTCAAGGCGCTGCTCAGCCACTCTTCAAGTGCGGGGATGCCTTTATCCTGATAAACACCGCTGGAGGCGCGGTCTGAAATCGACACTAAGCCGATGCGTAAGGTATTCATGTTCATTCCATTCAAAAAAGTACTGACTAAGGGGAATGATACACGCAGAGGGGAAATTCAGACAGAGTACGAAAGAAGTAGCGTGACCGGGAGCCCGGCCACGCGAAATGATTACAGCAGGTCGCCGATCATTTTTTCCAGTTTTTCCTGGTCGATGGCAAACTTACGGATACCGTCCGCCAGTTTGTCTACCGCCATAGGATCCTGGTTGTGCTGCCACAGGAACTCGGATTCGGTGATACGCTCAGGACGCGCTTTCACTTCACCGGTGTAAGACAGTTTGCGCTCGATTGCGCCTTCGCTCTCTGCCAGCTCTTTCAGCAGCGCAGGGGCGATAGTCAGGCGGTCACAGCCAGCCAGCTCAATGATTTCACCGACGTTACGGAAGCTTGCGCCCATCACAACGGTCTCATAGCCGTGCTGTTTGTAGTATTCGTAGATTTCCGTCACTGACACTACGCCCGGATCTTCAGACGCCGCGTACTCTTTTTTGTCAGTGTTAGCTTTGTACCAGTCCAGAATACGGCCAACGAACGGAGAAATCAGGTAAACACCCGCTTCTGCACATGCACGCGCCTGCGCGAAGGAGAACAGCAGGGTCAGGTTACAATTGATACCCTCTTTTTCCAGCTGCTCTGCCGCGCGTATGCCCTGCCAGGTAGAGGCCAGTTTGATCAGGATACGGTCGTTGCTGATGCCCGCGTCGTTGTACAGCTTGATCAGGCGCTTGGCTTTGGCGATGGACGCGTCGGTGTCGTAGGACAGGCGTGCATCCACTTCGGTAGAGATACGGCCCGGCACCAGTTTCAGAATTTCCAGACCGATGTTCACTGCCAGTTTGTCAGTTGCATCCACAACCTGCTGCGCGCGGTCGTTGCTCTGGCCTTTCGCCCAGGTCACAGCGTCGTCAATCAGTTTGCGATACTCAGGGATCTGCGCGGCGTTAAGGATCAGAGAAGGGTTGGTTGTGGCATCCTGCGGCTGGTACAGCTTCATTGCCGCGATATCTCCGGTGTCAGCTACGACAGTGGTGAACTGACGAAGGGAGGTCAATTTATCCGTCATGATAGTGTTTCTCTTTTAACGTGCCCTGGATAATTCACGCTACCGACAGCGAGCCAGCAACGGAAAAATGACAGGTTTACTTGTTAGGGGGATGTAACCGGTCTGCCCTGATGATAACACGACGGAGGGGTAGCGCAACCGCAGACAGTGCGCTTAGGCAGAGTATGATAAACTCGCAATATTAACAGGCTGCTAAGTAACGGCATGCTCACTCACTGGTAGCGCTTACATATGCATTTTGGCATCAACAAGAGGGACGTTAGTGCCTGATTTCTTTTTCTTTATTAATGAAATTCTCTGGGGTTCGATAATGATATACCTGCTGCTGGGAGCAGGTGTATGGTTCACGCTGCGCAGCGGTTTTATCCAGTTTCGCTATATCCGCAAGTTTGGCAGAAGTCTGAAAAACAGCGTAAGCCCTCAGCCCGGCGGATTAACCTCGTTCCAGGCGCTGTGTACCAGCCTCGCCGCGCGTGTCGGCAGCGGCAATATGGCGGGCGTCGCGCTGGCCATCACCGCCGGCGGCCCCGGCGCGGTCTTCTGGATGTGGATGACGGCGGTTATCGGCATGGCGACCTCGTTTGCCGAATGTTCGCTCGCCCAGCTTTACAAAGAGAAGGACAAAAACGGTCAGTTCCGCGGCGGCCCCGCCTGGTATATGGCCCGCGGGCTGGGTATGCGCTGGATGGGCGTCCTGTTTTCCCTCATTTTGCTCCTCGCCTACGGCCTGATTTTCAATTCCGTACAGGCTAACTCCGTGGCCCACGCCCTGCGTTATGCCTTTGCCTGCCCGGAGTGGGTCACCGGCGTCATGCTGGCCGCCCTTACGCTGCTGACCATCACCGCGGGCCTGAAAGGCGTTGCCCGCCTGATGCAGTTCCTGGTGCCCGTTATGGCACTCCTGTGGGTGTCAGCCAGCCTGATTGTCACGGTGATGCACATTGATCAGCTGCCGGAGATCGTAGCGGGCATCTTTAAAAGCGCGTTTGGCTGGCGCGAAGCGGCCTCCGGGGCGCTGGGCTACACCATCAGTCAGGCACTCACGGCAGGCTTTCAGCGGGGCATGTTCTCGAATGAAGCGGGCATGGGGTCGACGCCCAACGCGGCGGCGGCGGCGGCCTCATGGCCTCCTCATCCTGCAGCCCAGGGGATCGTCCAGATGATTGGCGTGTTCACAGACACCATCATTCTCTGCTCCGCCACCGCGATGATTGTGCTGCTGGCTGGCCCCGATTCCCATTCGTCAGAGATTGCCGGGATCCAGCTTATCCAACTGGCGCTGGCCAACATGGTCGGCAGCTGGGGCGCAGGGTTTGTCTCACTCATTGTGTTGCTGTTCGCCTTCAGCTCGATTGTGGTGAACTATATCTACGCCGAAAATAACCTCATCTTCCTGAAGCTGGATTCACGTTCTACCCGCAACGGGCTTCGCGCGTGCGTTATCGCGATGGTAATGACGGGTTCCCTGCTCCACATGCCGCTGATCTGGCAGCTGGCAGACGTCATTATGGCGCTGATGGCCATCACCAACCTGACGGCGATCTTACTGCTCTCACCGGTGGTGACGCTGATCGCCCGGGACTACCTGCGCCAGCGTAAGCTTGGGGTGCCACCGGTGTTTGATGCTGCGCGCTATCCTGAAATCGAGGCGCAAATCGCGCCGGGCACCTGGGATGATTTGCCGCGGCAATAACAGCTATCGATCAATTCAGGGCGATTTTTTGGTAAAGTCGCCCTAAATTTCCTGCAAGGACTGGATATGCTGATTCTGATTTCACCTGCTAAAACGCTCGATTACCAGAGCCCACTCGCCACCGAGCGGTATACCCAGCCTGAACTGCTGGACTACTCGCAACAACTCATCCACGAGGCGCGCAAACTTTCCGCTCCGCAAATCGGCAAGCTGATGAGCATTAGCGACAAACTTGCCGATCTGAACGCGACCCGCTTCCACGACTGGCACCCGGATTTTACGCCAGACAATGCCCGCCAGGCGCTGCTCGCTTTCAAAGGCGATGTGTATACTGGCCTGCAGGCAGAAACGTTCAGTGAAGCCGATTTCGATTTTGCCCAGCAGCATCTGCGCATGCTCTCCGGCCTGTATGGCGTACTGCGCCCGCTGGATCTGATGCAGCCGTATCGCCTGGAGATGGGCATCCGTTTCGAAAATGCCAAAGGCAAAGATCTTTACCACTTCTGGGGCGATATCATCACCGATACGCTTAATCAGGCGTTAAAAGCCCAGGGCGATAACGTGGTGATTAACCTCGCCTCCGACGAATATTACAAATCGGTGAAGCCGAAAAAGCTGGACGCAGAGGTCATCAAGCCGGTATTCCTGGATGAGAAGAACGGCACGTTTAAGGTGATCAGCTTCTACGCCAAAAAAGCGCGCGGGCTGATGAGCCGCTACATCATTCAAAACCGCCTGACCCGTCCGGAGCAGCTGACCGGGTTTAACAGCGAAGGCTATTTCTTTGACGAAGACGCGTCGGGGAAAGGTGAACTGGTGTTTAAGCGTCACGCGCAGTAAAAACAAAACCCCGCCTTCAGGCGGGGTTTTTGGTTAATGGTGCTTCCAGTCCGGGCCATGACCGCGATCGTCGTGGCGATCGTGGTGGTGGTTATCGTGCCCATGGTGCTCATCGTGCGGACGCCAGTGGTTATCGCGCCAGTCGTAGTGAGATTTCCACCAGTCATGGTCGCGCCAGCGGCCGCCATCCCAGTAGTGTCCGTTATTGTCCCGATCGCCAATCTGCAGTTTTACCGCAGGCACGAGGGTGATCTCAGCTGCCTGTACCGCCATGGGAGCGACCAGCATCAGTGAAAGCGCGATAAGTGCAGGTTTCAGTTTCGACATGGGTGACTCCTTATTATTCTTGCCCGTCGTGGGCCGATGTAAGGAGAATACGTGAGGGGGATGGAGGATGTTATTCTCTGCAATCCTAAACGCTAAGTGACCGCATTTATTGGGAATTTCTGCTTATTTACTGCGTTTTTTCTCCTTAATTTCTTCACAAAAAAGCCGGGTGGCGGCTGCGCCTTACCCGGCCTACAGATCGGTGCTGCTGTTGCCGGGTAGCGCTGCGCCACCCGGCAAAGCATCACCCGCGCGTCATCATTAACTTACGCAGCGCGGCAAAATCCGCTGGCAGTTCATGAGACAGCAGCGGCAGGTCGGCGCGGTCGGCCAGCTCTTTCGGCAGCGGCAGCGTTTCACCGAGGATCGCTTCAACGCTCTCCTTGAACTTCGCCGGATGCGCGGTGCCGAGGAACAGGCCATACTCTCCCGGCTGAAGCTGGTCGCGCAGAGCGCGGTAGGCAATCGCCGCGTGCGGTTCAGAGGTATATCCCACCGCTTTTAACTCGCGCATCGTCGCTTTGGTGGCCTCGTCCGTCACGGCAGCGTAACCCAGGTCGCCAAGACGCCAGACCTTGCGGCGGAACAGCTCCTCAACGCGCGGCCAGTTGTTCGGCTGGCTCACGTCCATCGCATTTGAAAGCGTCGCCTGCGTAGCGTTCGGTGCCCATTTCCCGTCTTTCAGGAAGCGCGGTACGGTGTCGTTGGCGTTGGTCGCCGCGATAAAGCGTTTCACCGGCAGACCCAGCGATTTCGCCAGCAGGCCCGCCGTCAGGTCGCCAAAGTTGCCGCTCGGCACGGAAACAACCAGCTGATTGCGCGCCTCCTGCGGCAGTTGTGCCACTGCTTCGAAGTAGTAGCAAATCTGCGCCAGCAGACGGCTGATGTTGATGGAGTTAGCCGAGTTCAGCCCCAGCGCCACTTTCAGCTCTTCGTCGTCGAAGGCCTGTTTAACCAGCGCCTGACAGGCATCGAAATCGCCGTCGATCGCCACGGTTTCAATGTTGCCGCCAAGGGTACAGAACAGTTTTTCCTGCAGCGGGCTGATTTTGCCTTTCGGGTAGAGGATCACCACGCGGACGTTTTTCAGGCCGTAGAACGCATGCGCGACCGCGGCACCTGTGTCGCCGGAGGTGGCGGTCAGAATGGTCACCGGCTTGTCGCCGCTGATGTGGGTCAGCATCTGCGCCATAAAACGGCCGCCGAAGTCTTTAAACGCCAGCGTCGGGCCGTGGAACAGCTCCAGACAGCCGACGTCCGGCTCGACCTGCTTAACCGGTGCCGGGAAGGCAAAGGCCGCACGCACGCGCGCTTCAAGCTGCTCTGGCGGGATCTCATCGCCGATGAACGCCGAGAGGATTTTGGTGCTGCGGGTGACAAAGTCCTGCTTCAACAGTTCGTCGATGTCGGTGAGCTGAAATTCCGGCAGGTCGTGCGGGAAGAACAGCCCCTGATTTTTGCCCAGCCCCTGAGTCACCGCCTGCGCGAAGCTGACCTGCTCGTTATGATCTTTAAGGTTGTAGAGTTTCATTATTTATCCCAGTACTCGTGCGCCAGCCGTGTCCAGACGGCAAATATGAACAAAGCCTTCCTGATTTTGCAGGTAGTGTTTCGCGAGCCAGTCCGCCACGCGCTGCGCGGTGTCAGGCTTATCGCACAGGGCGAACAGCGTCGGGCCGGAGCCGGAGATGCCGCACGCCTGCGCGCCAATATCCAGTGACGCCTCTCGCGCCTCGTTGAAGCCGGGCAGCAGCTTAGTGCGATACGGCTCGGCAATGACATCTTTCATCAGTTTCGCCGCCAGCTGCGGCTGTCGGGTATAGCAGGCGTGAATAAAGCCTGCCAGATGACGCCCGTGGGCGATACAGTCCTGACGACGATACTGCGCGGGCAGGATCGCGCGCGCTTCGGCGGTGGAGACCTTAATGCCCGGATAGGCCAGCACCCACAGCCACTCGTCAAACCCTGGCACCTGCTGGCTGATGATGCCATTTTCTTCAATCATCAGTTGCATACCGCCGAGGAAGCACGGTGCCACGTTATCATAATGAATACTGCCGGAGATGCGCCCTTCCAGCTCGCCCATTAATCCCAGCAGGCGGTTGTTGTTCAGCGGCTTTCCGCAGTGTTCGTTCATCGCCACCAGTGCAGCAACCACGGAGCAGGCGCTGGAGCCGAGACCCGAGCCAATCGGCATGCTTTTTTCCAGGGTCATGGTGACCGGCACGTTTTTGCCGATCTCCTGACAGAACCTTTCCCAGCACTGATAAACAATATTCTCGCGCGGGTCCGACGGCAGCTTGCTGGCGAAGCGGCCCACGTTGTGCAGGCTGAAGCTCTCTGCCGCCTCAACCGTCACCGTATCGCCCAACAGCGAACCGTCCACCGGCGTCACCGCCGCGCCCAGCACATCAAACCCGACGCTCATATTGGCGCTGGAAGCCGGGGCATAAACTTTAACCATGTTAAACTCCTAACTTCCATGACAGGGTACGCAGCAGATCGGCAAACACACCCGCCGCCGTGACGTCGTTCCCTGCACCATAGCCGCGAAGCACCAGCGGCAATGGTTGATAATAGTGGCTGTAAAACGCCAGGGCGTTCTCGCCGTTTTTCACTTTATACAGCGGATCGTTGCCATCCACTTCGGCAATCTTCACGCGGCAAACGCCATCTTCTTCAATGTTGCCAACATAGCGCAATACCTTACCTTCATCACGGGCTTTCGCCACGCGCGCGGCAAAAGCGTCGTCGAGCTGCGGTAAATGGGTCATAAAGGTGCTGACATCGCCGCTGTCGTCAAACCCGGCGGGCAGCACCGGTTCAATAACAATATCCGACAGTTCCAGCTCGCGGCCGGTTTCACGGACCAGGATCAGCAGTTTGCGCGCCACGTCCATGCCGGAAAGGTCATCGCGCGGGTCCGGCTCGGTATAGCCCAGTTCGCGCGCGGCGCGGGTCGCCTCCGACAGGCTCATCCCCTCTTCCAGCTTGCCGAAGATGAAGGATAACGAGCCGGAGAGGATGCCGGAGAAACGCTGCAGTTCATCGCCCGCGTTGAGCAGGTTTTGCAGGTTTTCGATGACCGGCAGGCCGGCACCGACGTTGGTGTCATACAGGAACTTGCGGCGCGACTTGCTCGCCGCCAGACGCAGCTGATGGTAGTAATCCATCGACGAGGTGTTGGCCTTTTTATTTGGCGTCACCACGTGGAAGCCTTCGCGCAGGAAATCGGCGTACTGGTCGGCCACCGCCTGAGTGGAAGTACAGTCGACAATCACCGGGTTAAGCAGGTGATACTCTTTCACCAGGCGGATCAGGCGGCCCAGATTGAACGGCTCGTTGGCGCCGCTCAGCTCGGCCTGCCAGTTTTCCAGATTCAGCCCGTGGACGTTGGTTAGCAGCGCTTTCGAGTTCGCGATGCCGCACACGCGCAGATCGATATGCTTCTTCTTCAGCCACTCCTGCTGGCGCTTCACCTGCTCCAGCAGCGCCCCGCCGACGCCGCCGACGCCAATCAGGAACAGCTCAATGACCTGATCGGTGTTGAACAGCATCTGGTGGACCACGCGCACACCGGTGGTAGCGTCGTCGTTATCCACGACCACAGAAATTGAACGCTCGGACGACCCCTGAGCAATCGCCACAATGTTGATATTGGCGCGGGCCAGCGCGGCGAAGAATTTGGCGGAGATACCGCGCAGGGTGCGCATTCCGTCGCCGACCACGGAGATGATCGCCAGACGCTCCTGAATAGAAAGCGGCTCCAGCAGCTCCTCTTTCAGCTCCAGATAAAACTCCTCTTCCAGCGCACGGCGCGCGCGCAGGCAGTCTATCTGCGGTACGCAGAAGCTGATGCTGTACTCGGATGAGGACTGGGTGATCAGCACCACGGAGATCCCGTTGCGCGACATCGCGGCAAATACGCGCGCCGCCATGCCGACCATCCCCTTCATGCCGGGGCCGGAGACGCTGAACATCGCCATGTTGTTGAGGTTAGAAATGCCCTTCACTGGCAGGCCATCTTCATCGGTGCTGGCACCTATCAGGGTGCCCGGTGCCTGCGGGTTACCGGTGTTTTTGATCAGGCAAGGGATCTGGAACTGGGCAATTGGGGAGATGGTACGCGGGTGCAGCACTTTGGCGCCGAAGTAGGAAAGCTCCATCGCTTCCTGATACGACATCGATTTCAGCAGCCTGGCGTCCGGCACCTGGCGCGGGTCGCAGGTGTAAACCCCGTCAACGTCGGTCCAGATTTCGCAGCAGTCTGCGCGTAAGCACGCCGCCAGCACGGCCGCAGAGTAGTCCGAGCCGTTACGGCCCAGCACCACCAGTTCGCCTTTCTCGTTGCCGGCGGTGAAGCCCGCCATCAGGATCATGTGGTCGGCAGGAATTTTGCTCGCGGCAATGCGGCGGGTCGATTCGGCAATATCGACGGTGGATTCGAGGTAGTGGCCCACAGCCAGCAGTTTTTCAACCGGGTCAATCACCGTCACGTTGTGGCCGCGTGCGCTCAGCAGGCCCGCCATGATGGCGATAGAAAGTTTTTCACCACGGCAGATCAGCGCCGCATTGATGCTGTCCGGGCACTGGCCGAGCAGGCTAATGCCGTGCAGCACGTGTTTGATTTGCGCGAACTCTTGCTCAACAACGGTTTTCAGCTTCGCGAGTGGGAAGCCGGGCTGAGCCTCAGCCAGCCCCTGCAGCAGCTCGGCGAAAATACGCTCGGCATCGCTGATGTTCACAAGCGCATCCTGGCCACCGATGGTCTTCTCAATCATCGCCACCAGATGGTTAGTGATTTTTGCCGGGGCAGAGAGCACGGTAGCAACCTGCCCCTGCCTGGCGTTACTCTCCAGGATATCGGCAACACGCAGAAAACGTTCTGCATTTGCCACTGATGTACCGCCGAACTTCAACACTCGCATGGTTCTACCTCGTTTCCTTTAGCCGAAAAAAAAGCCCGCACTGTTCAGGTGCGGGCTTCTTTTTGTTTTTCCTGTACGCGTCAGCCCGCATCGTTACCTGTGGTAATGATGATGGTTGTTGTAATGGTGGTAATGCTGATGCGTTTCATGGATGTTGTGTGCTCTGTCATTATTATCTGTCTGTGCTCTATTCTTTTAGGGTTAAAGGATTGGCCCTGCTAAGTCAACGAATTTTTAATTTGATCACAGATTCGCTCACTCTGACGACCCGCTGTTTGCGGATTTATTTTCATCCGATTCCCCCAAAAGCAACCCCAGATATCAGACAGTTCAGCCATACTAAAAACGTATGGCAGCATTTTACTCGGCCAGTTTTTTTTCAATATCGTGCAGCAAACGGTGCAACATTGCCGTGTCGCGCTGTTCAAGTCGTCCCAGACGCTGCTGCAGCCAGTCCGTCATTTTTTGGTCGTCCGCCACGCCCAGGTGTGAGATCAGACTTTCTACCCGAGCGCGTAACGCGGTTAGTTGATTTTCATCGGTCGCGGAAACGGGCGGCGGAGTAATTTGCATTAAGGATGCTAATTGATAGCAGTAAACCATTACCGCCTGGCCCAGATTCAGCGAGGGATAATCCGCCACCATTGGCACGCCGGTAAGCACATCCGCCAGCGCCAGCTCGTCATTCGTCAGCCCGGAATCTTCACGGCCAAACACCAGCGCGGCGTGGGTGAGCCACTGACTTTTTTCACGCAGTAGCGGCACGAGTTCTTCAGGCGTGGCGTAATAATGGAACTTCGCCCGGCTGCGCGCCGTGGTGGCAACGGTGAATGAAATATCGTGCAGCGCATCGGCGAGCGTATCGTAAGTCGTTATATTATCGACAATATCTCCCGAACCGTGCGCCACCCAGCGGGTTGCTGGCTCCAGATGCGCAACGCTTCCGACAATGCGTAAATCGGTAAACCCCATGGTCTTCATGGCACGCGCCGCAGCGCCGATATTTTCTGCTCTTGCTGGCTGAACCAGCACAATCGACAGATGCATTTTTGCTCTCTTTTTAATCAGTTAGCGGGTAAAAAGGTGATGCGCTTCGACATATTACGCAGCACGAATTTACAAAATTGCAACACAAATCACCGAAATAGCATTTCTTAACGAATTAAAGACGCTAAACTATTTTGTGACTGAACAATCAGTTAGAATGTTAACAGACGCTTATTATCCTTATGTTTTATAATGATAATAGTCGTATGAATACCCTCTGGTGATTGGATTCGTAACGTTTATCAATCAATGCCCGCAACTGGTTGGTTTATTGAAAAATTGTGACAAAGGCTAGCATTCGGCTACGATGATTTCATCAAACTGTTAACGTGCTACAATTGAACTTGATATATGTCAACGAAGCGTAGTTTTATTGGGTGTCCGGTGTCACTTAGCCTGTTATGTTGCTGTTAAAATGGTTAGGATGACAGCCGTTTTTGACACTGTCGGGTCCAAAGGGAAAGTACCCACGACCAAGCTAATGATGTTGTTGACGTTGATGGAAAGTGCATCAAGAACGCAATTACGTACTTTAGTCACGTTAGGCCGATCATGTTAATTTGCGACATGCATCAGGCAGGTCAGGGACTTTTGTACTTCCTGTTTCGATTTAGTTGGCAATTTAGGTAGCAAACATGCAGACCCCGCACATTCTTATCGTTGAAGACGAGTTGGTAACACGCAACACGTTAAAGAGCATTTTCGAAGCAGAAGGCTACGATGTCTTTGAAGCGACCGATGGCGCAGAGATGCATCAGATCCTTTCTGAAAATGATATCAACCTGGTCATTATGGACATCAACCTGCCAGGCAAAAACGGCCTTCTTCTGGCGCGCGAGCTGCGTGAACAGGCGAACGTGGCGTTAATGTTCCTGACGGGCCGCGACAACGAAGTCGATAAAATCCTTGGCCTGGAAATCGGTGCGGATGACTACATCACCAAACCGTTTAATCCTCGCGAGTTAACCATTCGTGCACGCAACCTGCTGTCCCGCACCATGAACCTGGGTACGGTCAGTGAAGAGCGTCGTAGCGTAGACAGCTACAAATTCAACGGCTGGGAACTTGATATCAATAGCCGTTCGCTGGTTAGCCCGAACGGTGAGCAGTATAAACTGCCGCGCAGCGAATTTCGCGCGATGCTGCACTTCTGCGAAAATCCGGGCAAGATCCAGTCTCGTGCAGAACTGCTGAAGAAAATGACCGGTCGCGAGCTTAAACCTCACGACCGTACCGTTGACGTGACCATCCGTCGTATTCGTAAGCATTTCGAATCCACGCCAGACACGCCTGAAATCATCGCCACCATTCATGGCGAAGGTTATCGTTTCTGTGGTGATCTGCAGGAGTAACCCCGCAGATAATGCATTAAAAAAACGGCGCATTTGCGCCGTTTTTTTTATTTCCAGATCCTCATGGTGTCGTTGTCCGGCTCAGCGGGAGGCGTTGGGCGTTTCGGCTGAGAGAGCGCATACCAGTCTAAATGACGCGTCAGATACATCACCGCAAATAGCGCCAACGCAAGCACCGCAGAACCCAGCAGCAACGCGCTGTCCTCCGAGCGCAGCAGGAACCACATCACCACGTCCAGCCCCAGCAGCGCCAGCACAAACAGTCCGCTGCGCTTCCAGCTTTTCAGCACGGCCTGCAGGTACATACCGTTCATCAACGCCCCCACAAGGCTCGCGACAATCCAGGCGGGGGTAAACCCGGCATGCTCGGACAGCGCCAGCAGCACCAGATAGAACAGCACCAGCGACAACCCTACCAACAGATACTGCATCGGGTGCAGGCGCAGCCCCGTTAAGGTTTCGAAAACAAAGAAGGCCATAAACGTCAGGGCAATCAGCAAAATAGCGTACTTGATCGCCCGGTCGGTTAGCTGATACTGGTCAGCCGGTGTCGCCACCGTGACGCTAAAGGCCGGGATAGTGCTCCACTCCGGTGTCTCATCATCGCTCAGCCAGCTTTGCATATTGTTTGCAAACCAACTGCTCTGCCAGTTTGCCTGGAACCCGGACTTACCGATCTGATGCTTAACAGGCAGATAATCCCCCATAAACCCCGGGTGCGGCCAGTTGCTGTTGAGCGTCATTTCGCTGTTACGCCCTACCGGTGCGACGGCAAAACTTCCCGTTCCCGCCAGATTTAACGAGATCTCAAACGCGAAGGTTTTGTTCTCCAGCGCTTTATCGGTGAGCGGAATATGAATGCCGGAAAGCGCGCCACTGACGCCCGCGCCCGGTTCGACGCTCAACGTTTCACCGTTGATTTTAGAGACGTTCACCGTGCCAATCCCGCGCGCGTCTCCAACGCCGACCACGATAAACGGCTGCCCCAGCGTCAGCGTTTCCCCCTTCAGCTGTGACATTTTCTCCGTCGAAAACTGCGCTTTTATCTTCAGGTCGGTGTTCCAGATTTGTCCGTCATAGATACCGATACTCCGGGATTCAACATGCTGATTCCCTTCAACGAGCAGTGACTCCGGCAGAATGAAATGCATATAGCTTTTCTTGTATTCCACCTTTTCCTCATCTTCCAGCTTGTAAAAGACTTCCGTCACCGGAATGGCAATCAACGGACCGACCAGTTTCTGTGGCCCGCTGGTGCTCTGGCGCAGCGTGTTTTCGACATCGTTGCGATAGCTTTCGCGCTCCGAAACCAGGTTGCTGACCATAAAGAGGGGGATTAATAACAGCAGGATGCACCCGAGCAGGGTGCTTACTTTCCAGAACAGGGGGGATTTCATCATTACGTCTCCTTTGTGATGAGGAGAGCGTACCGGGCCTGTGTGGGGCCAGTTTGAAGCTATGTGAAGTGACGGTGAAGCGTCAGCGTGGCAATGACGCCGCCCTCCTCCCGGTTACGCAGCGTAATCTCCCCCTGGTGCAGTCGGGCAACCTCCTGCACAAACGCCAGCCCTAACCCGCTGCTCTTCACGCCATTCTCACGCGGCAGCGAATAAAAACGTTCAAAAATACGGTCCAGCGCGTAATCGGGGATCCCGCTTCCGCTGTCGGTCACGGTGAGTTGTACCCGATCTTGCGTTTCACGGGCAGCAAGCTGGATTGCCCCGCCCTCAGGCGTGAAATCGATGGCGTTATCCAGCAGATTACCCAGCGCCTGTTCGAGCAGGTCGGGATCGCCCTGCACCGCCAGCGACCCGCTCTGGCAGACCAGCGTAAGCTGTTTTGCCGCCAGCAGCGCCGGGCGCGAGCCTGCAAGCCGCGTAAACAGCGTTTCAACGCTCACGTTCACCGGGACAATGTCCACCCGGTTTTCCAGCCGCGCCTGCGCAAGGAGCTTCTCCACCAGCGACTGCATACGGGCGTTTTGTACCAGGATGTTATCGATAAATCGTGCGGTCACCTCCGGAGGCGGACGTTCTGACAAAATTTCAGCCGCGCCGCGTATCGCCGCAAGGGGGCTTTTCAGCTCATGGGTCAGCGCATGAACGTAGCGCTCGATATAATTTTTTCCTTCCAGCCGAAGACGCATATTCTCCAGCGCCTGCGCCAGCTTTCGCAGTTCGCTGCTGCCGGGATTGGGCAGCGGCAGCGGCGTCTGGGTAGTCACCGAGTCGGCGTAGCGTGACAACATGCTGATGGAGCGGTTAATCCATACCACAACCAGCAGACCAATCAGCAAGGCAATCCCGAGCAGCGCGCCACCCGCCCAGAGTATCCGCCGCTCGCTGCGGTTAATGACAGGCGCCATCGCGCTGTTGGGTTTTCCAACCGACAGCACGCCGATGATCTTGTCCCGATCGACAACCGGTGCGGCAACGTACATCACCGTGCTCTCCGGATCGTCCGGATTGCGTTGGGTACTCCTGGCCCCGTATTTGCCGCGAAGCGTCAGCCAGACGTCGTTCCAGCGGGAATAATCTTTTCCCAGCGCCTGCCCGGCAGAATCAAACACCACCGTGCCCTGCGCATCGGTCATGTAGACGTGATACTCGTTACGGACTTTGTGGATGCCGCCGATATTGGCCCGGAAGGGCCGCTGGTGGAGTTGTAAAAACGCCTGCGCCAGTTTGCCCTGCCGGGCATGGCCTGATAGCAGGTCGTCACGCCCGACTTCCGCCAGCAGCGTGGCGGTGTCTATCAACGTGCCCTCGGTCGCCCGTCGTACGCCGGGTTTCACCTCCTGAACGAAGATCGACAGCACGAACCATGCCGCGATAGCGACGATCAGGAAATACCCCAGCAGCAGGCGCATGCCGATACGCATTAATACAGTCCCAGACTGTAACCCATGCCACGGTGGGTACTGATGGGTGAAATCTCCGCGTTTACCGCTCGCAGCTTGGCACGCAGCGTTTTGATATGGGTGTCCACGGTGCGATCAAAGCTGTCACCGTCTTCACCCCACACCAGATCCATAAGTTGCTGGCGGGAGAAAACACGTCCCGGCGCGTGCAGTAGGGTTTTAAGCAGCAGAAACTCGTAGCGCGTCAGCAGCAGAGGTTCACCACACCAGTGGATCCGGGCGGCAGGCTCATTAAGCTCAAACTGGCCGATACGGAGGATGTCAGAGGGTGCCGCTGATTTTTGCATCCGGCGTAAAATGGTGCGCACTCGCGCGCACACTTCACGCGGGGAGAAAGGCTTAGCCACGTAGTCATCCGCCCCCATTTCCAGCCCGAGGAGTTTATCCACCTCATCGCTACGCGCCGTCAGAAACAGCACCGGCAGAGACGGATGCCGGGCAAGAAGCTGGCGGCACAGCTCAAACCCGCTGATATCCGGCAACCCGACGTCCAGAATCGCGAGCGCGGGAACCTGTCGCCGCGCCGCCTCCAGCACCGGTAACCCTCGTTCAAACGCCTTTACCTCAAATCCCTCCTGCTGGAGCATATAGATAAGCGTATCGGCGATACTGATTTCGTCTTCAACCAGCCAGACAACAGGTTGTTGCATAGGTCATCCCTGAATCAGTGCCACGGCATAATCGGCACGGCGCTGATCGCGTTTTTCGGTGATCCTTCCACCACTTTGTCGGAATAGGCAAGATAGGCCAGGGCGTTACGTTTGGCGTCGTAAAAACGCACCACCTGCAGCTTTTTGAACACCAGCGAGGTTCGTTTCTGGAATACCACGTCGCCCTGTGCTTTGCCGTTTTTGATTTTGTCGCTCAGTTCAACCGGCCCCACCTGCTGACAGGAGATCGCCGCGTCGGAGGTGTCTTCTGCCAGCCCCAGCCCGCCTTTGATACCGCCGGTTTTCGCCCGGCTGATATAGCAGGTCACGTTTTTCACATCGGGATCGTCGAAGGCTTCCACCACGATTTTGTGGTCGGGGCCGAACATTTTAAATACGGTATCGACGGAACCTACCTGTTCCGCCTGTGCCGCACGGCCAGCCATCAATAATAACGCGGTGAAGAGCAATGTCTTGTATTTCATATTGTTACCATTCTTTAAAATTACATTGAGCGATTATTCAACACTTTAGCCAAAAATGTAGCAAGATCACAGGATTAGAATATATCTGCCCATAATGCCTCGCAAAAAGCATTAATGCGCAAAAAAAACACTGAATGCTAAAACATCAAAAAATGCTATTATCCGCTAACCTGTTATCAGGCACCTGCTGTTTTAAGGATGAGGATAGTATATGGATCAGGCTGGAATTATTCGCGACCTGCTTACCTGGCTGGAAGGTCATCTGGACCAGCCTTTGTCACTGGATAATGTGGCGGCAAAAGCAGGCTATTCCAAGTGGCATCTGCAAAGGATGTTTAAGGATGTCACCGGTCATGCTATCGGGGCTTATATCCGCGCACGCCGACTTTCGAAGTCTGCTGTGGCGCTGCGTCTGACCGCGCGCCCTATTCTGGATATTGCGCTGCAGTATCGGTTTGATTCACAGCAAACCTTCACCCGCGCCTTCAAAAAACAGTTCTCGCTGACGCCTGCGCTCTATCGCCGTTCGCCTGACTGGAGCTCGTTCGGGATGCGTCCGCCGCTGCGTCTGGGCGAGTTCGCCATGCCGAAATACCAGTTCATTACGCTGCCTGAAACCCATTTGATCGGAACGACGCAAAGCTACTCCTGTTCGCTGGAGCAGATCTCCGAATTCCGTCATCAAATGCGCGTGCAGTTCTGGCGTGATTTCCTGAGCCATGCGCCCGCGATCCCGCCTATCCTGTATGGCCTGAACCAGACGCACCCAAGCCAGGAAAAAGACGACGAGCAGGAGGTGTTTTACACCACCGCGCTGACGCCGGAGTTGGCTAATGGCTACATTCAGGGCTCGAAGCCGGTCGTCGTGGAGGGTGGCGAATACGTCATGTTCTCGTATGAAGGGCTGGGCACCGGCGTTCAGGAGTTTATCCTGACCGTGTACGGCACCTGCATGCCGATGCTGAACCTGAACCGCCGCAAAGGTCAGGACATTGAACGCTACTATCCGGCCAGCGATGCTAAGCCGGAAGAAGGCCCAATCAATCTGCGCATGGAATTCTTAATTCCGATCCGCCGTTAACGCTGCAGTTCGTCCAGCGCAGGGGCATCGAGATGCGAAATGTCCCCTGCCATCTCCACGACCCACCCGGAAGCCAGCCACTGGCTCTCCTGATAATCAATGCGGGAGATTGAGCAGTTACGCAGGCGCAAACGGCGCTCGGCGTAGGCCGGTAATCCCAGAATGGTGCTCACCAGGCAACCCAGCGCGATACCGTGGCTCACCAGCAGCGGACGGCTTCCCGCCGGCAGCTTCAGGCACTCTGCCAGCGCCGCATGCATGCGCACGCTCAGCTCCTGCATGGATTCGCCTTCCGGAATACGGCCATCTTCGGTACCGTTCACCAGCGCGCGCCGCCAGCCCTCTTCCTGCTCTGTCAGCGTATCGATATGGCGTTGCTCCAGCACCCCCATATCCAGCTCGCGAATGCGTGGCTCGAGGGTAACATCGCAGCCGCAGGCATCCGCGATAATTCGCGCCGTCTGCTGTGTACGACCTAAATCACTGGAGATAACGTGAGTGATGCCCAGCGTTCTGGCGCGTTCCGCTACCTGCCATGCTTGCTGCACACCCTTTTCAGTGAGGGGACTGTCTGACTGGCCTTGAATACGTCGCTCGGCGTTCCACTGCGTCTCACCGTGGCGAACAAGGTATACCTGTAACATGCTTTTTTTCCGTTATACTGCGATGAGTTTTTTTGAATCGAGCTTAATTATGCACCATGTTGTCTCTGCTACCACCAATCCTGCCAAAATTCAGGCAATTCTAAAGGCATTTGAAGAGATTTTCGGCGAAGGATCCTGCCACATTGACGCCGTCGGCGTCGAGAGCGGCGTCCCTGAACAGCCGTTCGGCAGCGAGGAAACGCGGGCTGGCGCACGAAATCGCGTCGCCAATGCCAAAGCCGCCGCGCCCAATGCAGACTTTTGGGTCGCCATTGAAGCGGGTATCGACGAAGGCGCAACCTTTAGCTGGGTGGTCATCGAAAGCCGTGCGCAGCGCGGTGAAGCGCGCTCGGCCACCCTGCCGCTGCCGGACGTCATTCTGAATAAGGTTCGCGAAGGTGAAGCGCTCGGGCCGGTGATGTCGCAGTACACCGGCATCGATGAGATTGGTCGTAAAGAAGGGGCAATTGGCGTCTTTACCGCAGGCAAGCTGACGCGCTCAAGCGTTTATCATCAGGCGGTGATTCTGGCGTTAAGCCCGTTCCACAACGCGATTTACGGTGACGCAGTGTAATGACCAGGCCTGATAAGCGTAGCGCCATCAGGCAAACAGCCGCACCATTGCCGGATGACGGCGCGGCCTGTGGAAGCGTCAGGCGTTTTTCAGCAAGACCGCTTCCAGCCACTGACGCAGTTCAACCGGCGCAGACTTCAGGCTGTTCGACCCGCGAGTGATGGTCGCAATGCCCGCGCCCAGCTCGTTTTTCAGCTCGCGCTGGCTCATTTCACCGCGCAGCAACTCTTCGATAATCCGCACGCGCGTGCCCAGCGCCTCGCGCTCGTCGGGCGTCAGCATCAGCTGCATCAGCGGCAGGTGCAGGTCTTTTTCATAAGACTGGCGGAGCAACTCCACAAAACGAAGCCACTCCTGATTGCGTTGTTCGGCCATCGCCGAGGAATACGGGGAATGCTGGGTCATGTTATGCCGCCTCTTGTACTCATTAGCGAGTACAGCATAACACAACCCACGCCGATCAGTAACGTCTCTGCCACTCAGCATCGCTCATCAGGGTATCTTTCTGCCCCATGAAGTAGCGGTAGTATGCGTCATAGGCCAGCACGTTCTTCACATATCCACGCGTTTCCGAGAACGGAATACTTTCGACAAACGCCACGGCATCGATCCGACCGGCGCTGTTCCCGAGCCAGGTGCGCACCCGCCCCGGACCGGCGTTATAGGCCGCCGAAGAGAAGATACGGTTATTGCCAAACTGCTGATAAACGTACTGCAGGTAGCTGGTACCGATATTGATATTGGTCTCCGGGTCCAGCAACTGTGACGGGCTGCTGTAGCCTGGAATGTTGAACATCTTCACCGTGTGCGTGGCGGTACCCGGCATGATCTGCATCAGGCCGCTGGCCCCGACCGGTGAGCGGACTTTCGGGTTCCAGGCGCTCTCCTGACGCGCGATCGCCATTGCATAGCTCTGCGGAATGTCTTTCCCGCTGGTATAGCGCTCAAACAGATCGTTGTAGGCCAGCGGGAATCGCTCTTCAAGATGATCCCACAGCTTACCGGCGATCGTCGCCTGCACGCTCAGATCCCACCAGTGGTTATTAAAGGCGTAGCGGGCAAGCTGCGCTTTTTCGTCGGTGGTGCGGCTGGTGACCAGGTTAGCCCACTCGCTGCGCGCGGTGTTGTCGAGGTTCCAGTACATCAGCTCGCGCACGCGGGCCATCTCCGGCCCCTGCGTCAGCGTCGGGTTGGCGTTGGCCGGGGCTTTGTCGATTTTCAGGGTGTACTCTTCACCCAGACGCTGCGCCGCCACCATCGGGTAGAACCCACGCTGCTGCATCAGAGCGTGGAGGATCGTTTTCGCTTCGTCTTCACGGCCGCGCTCCAGCAGCAGGTCTGCCTGCCAGTAGCGCCATTCATCTTTCTCTTTGGCATCCATCGGCAGGCGAGCCAGCCAGGTATTCAGCCCACGGCGATCGCCCGTGCCCAGCGCCATGCGCACGCGGCGCTCAACCAGAGAGGTGGAGTTTGACCGCATAATCGCGTCGTCACGCCAGCGGGCCTGCTCGTCGGTCACATCCGTGCCCATCAGTCGCCACGCCACGGTGTCGCGCAACTCCTGCGTTTGCTCGTCGTTAAGCTGCTGCGCCTGCACCAGTTGCGGGATCATCAGCCGCGCGTTTTCCACATCGTCACGCGCCACGCTGGTAAAGGCTACCGCCGCCATCTGACGGGTAAAATCGGTGGCCCCCGTGGTGCGTGCAAAGGTCAGCACCGAATTGGGATCGTTCGCAAGCGCGATGACGGCTGTCGAAATGGTCTGATAGTCCGGCGGCATCTGCCCCGCCAGGGCGGTGACCAGACGCGTGTTCCCGGCCTTCATCGCCAGGCGGATACGCTCAAGATAGGCCAGCGGATCCTGCTTGCCGGAGGCGCGCCAGGCGCCAAACAGCGAATCACAGGCGTTTGGCTGGCTTTTGCCGGTCAACCACAGATCCTTCGCCCCTGCCCAGGCCTCTTCCTGCTGGCCGGTAGCCCATTTCGCGTAGTAATAATTACACTGCGCCTCGGTCGTGCCCGGCTTTTCAGGGCTAAAGGCCAGCAGCCCGCGCCAGTCTTCACGACGGGCCAGCTCGTTCACAAACCGGGATTTAAGGTTGCGCGCGGGCGGCAGGGTCGGATTCGCCTGGATAAAATTGTTGACGGTGACGGTCGGTTGATTCATGAGATCGTCAGTAATCTGGCGATATTCGAGATACGGGTACAGCGGATACTCTTTTAGCGTCGGCATCAGCGCCTGCACGGTATCCATCTGTTTATTGTCCCACGCCTGCTTGATTTGCGCGTAGCGGCTGCGCTGTTCATCCAGTGAATCGGCTCGCACCGCCTGGCTCGCTGCCATTACGCATACGCTGGCAGCCAGCAGTCGCCAGACCACCTGTTTGGCTTTTTCCACAAGCTCTTCCTCATTGTTTTTACTTCCGTTGCGGCGTCATGCCATCTCAACGACTTATCAACTTATGCTAACCAGGCATCCGGCAGCGCGCCACGTTATGGACACTTTTTTACCTTTCTTGCGCGTTTTAACACTCCCGACGTTCCTGGCTGGGATTAGGTCGTGAAAAAGGCTACACTTCGGGGCTGAAACCTATTCACATCACGATAAAAGAGGCGAAGTCCAACGTGGCTCAATTCGTTTATACCATGCATCGTGTCGGCAAAGTGGTTCCGCCGAAACGTCATATTCTTAAAAATATCTCGCTGAGCTTCTTCCCGGGCGCAAAAATCGGTGTTCTGGGTCTCAACGGTGCCGGTAAGTCCACCCTGCTGCGCATCATGGCCGGCATCGATACAGACATCGAAGGTGAAGCCCGTCCGCAGCCTGGCATCAAAATCGGCTATCTGCCGCAGGAACCTCAGCTCAACCCGGAACACACCGTCCGTGAATCCGTTGAAGAAGCGGTTTCCGAAGTGGTTAACGCGCTGAAAGGCCTGGATGAAGTGTATGCCAAATATGCCGAGCCGGATGCGGACTTTGACAAGCTGGCTGCTCAGCAGGGCAAGTACGAAGAGATCATTCAGGCGCACGACGGTCACAACCTGAACGTGCAGCTGGAGCGCGCGGCCGACGCCCTGCGTCTGCCAGACTGGGATGCAAAAGTGGAGAAGCTCTCCGGTGGTGAACGCCGCCGCGTGGCGCTGTGCCGCCTGCTGCTGGAAAAACCAGACATGCTGCTGCTCGACGAACCAACTAACCACCTGGATGCCGAATCCGTAGCGTGGCTGGAACGCTTCCTGCACGATTTCGAAGGCACCGTTGTGGCGATTACCCACGACCGTTACTTCCTCGACAACGTTGCGGGCTGGATCCTTGAGCTGGACCGTGGTGAAGGTATTCCGTGGGAAGGTAACTACTCCTCCTGGCTGGAGCAGAAAGATCAGCGTCTGGCGCAGGAAGCGTCTCAGGAAGCGGCGCGCCGTAAGTCTATCGAGAAAGAGCTGGAGTGGGTTCGTCAGGGCGCGAAAGGCCGTCAGTCTAAGGGTAAAGCCCGTCTGGCACGCTTTGAAGAGCTGAACAATACCGAATATCAGAAACGTAACGAAACCAACGAACTGTTTATTCCGCCTGGAGCACGTCTGGGGGATAAAGTGGTTGAAGTCAGCAACCTGCGTAAATCCTACGGCGACCGCGTGTTGATTGACGACCTGAGCTTCTCCGTACCGAAAGGCGCGATCGTCGGCATCATCGGTCCGAACGGCGCGGGTAAATCCACCCTGTTCCGCATGATGTCCGGTCAGGAACAGCCTGACAGCGGCTCCATCACCCTGGGTGAAACCGTGAAGCTGGCCTCCGTTGACCAGTTCCGTGACGCCATGGACAACAGCAAAACCGTGTGGGAAGAAGTCTCCGGCGGCCTGGATATCATGCGTATCGGCAACACCGAGATGCCAAGCCGCGCCTACGTTGGCCGCTTTAACTTCAAAGGCACCGACCAGGGCAAACGCGTGGGCGAACTGTCCGGCGGTGAGCGCGGTCGTCTGCATCTGGCGAAGCTGCTGCAGGTGGGCGGTAACGTGCTGCTGCTCGATGAACCAACCAACGACCTGGATATTGAAACCCTGCGCGCACTGGAAAACGCCCTGCTGGAGTTCCCGGGCTGTGCAATGGTTATCTCGCACGACCGCTGGTTCCTGGACCGTATCGCGACCCACATTCTGGATTACCAGGACGAGGGTAAAGTGGAGTTCTTTGAAGGTAACTTCACCGAGTACGAAGAGTACAAGAAACGCACGCTGGGCGCAGACGCGCTGGAGCCGAAGCGTATCAAGTACAAGCGTATAGCGAAATAAGTGCCGACAGCCGGGTGGCGGCTTCGCCTTACCCGGCCTCCAAACGGCACGATACCGAAGGCCGGGTAAGCGTCAGCGCACCCGGCTTTTTTAATTCCCCACGTAAAACCGCTTCACCTCATCAAACTGCATTGCAAAGTCGATATAGCTCATCAGCGCAGGCGAGTTCAATTTGCGGCTCGGATAGGCCAGCCACAGATCGTTCCCCTCGACGTTCCACTCCGGCAACACCTTTACCAGCGCCCCTGTCTCAATCTTATCTTCAAGCAGGAATGCGGGGAGCATGGTGATCCCGGCCCCGGCGACCGCGCACTCGCGGGCGTAGACCAGGTTATCCGTCATATGGGCGTTATCCGGCAGATAGCGGTAATCTTCACCCGCGCGTTGCAGCACCCATTCTGACCAGGCCCGGTGGGTAATGCAGCGATGGCCCACCAGCTGGCTGGGATGCGTGAGCGGTTCCCGGCGCGCCAGATAGCCAGGAGATGCCAGCATATAGCGCGGACAGTGTCCAATCATGCGGCCTATCAACGAGGAGTCCTGCGGTTTGCCGGTGCGTAGCGCCACGTCATAGCCGGACTCAACCAGGTCGAGCACGTCATCGGAAATCGACACATCGAGCGACACGTCGGGATAGCGAAGCTGAAACTCGGCATTCATGTGCGCCAGCAGCGTCGCGCCGATCCCGGCGGGACAGGTGATCCGCAGTCGCCCGCTGGGGTTATCCCGCAGGCGCTGAATGGCGTATTCCGCCCGTTCGCGCGCGGCCAGCATCTCGCGGCAGTGCACCAGATAATGCTCGCCCGCGAAGGTCAGGCTCAGCCTGCGGGTAGTACGGTTCAGCAGGCGGATCCCCACCTGCTGCTCAAGCTGGCTGATACGCTGGCTGACGCTGGATTTCGGCAGGTCGGCTTTGCGCGCCGCCGCGGTGAAGCTCCCCATCTCCGCCACCAGCGCAAACAGGGCCATATCCTGCAGCTGTTTAAACATGATTGTTCATCCTGTTCGAACGCTTCGTTCTTGATTGTCCATCTTATCACGCAGACGCGGGCTTAATAGGCTGGCCTCAACACAACGCATTCCACCGAGGCGCACAGGAAAGTGCTTGAGGGACATATGCGGAGGAGAGTAGTGGTGGCGTTTTGAGCACTCTGGTGCCCTCACCCTAACCCTCTCCCACGGGGAGAGGGGATTTTAAGTTCCCTCTCCCTTTGGGAGAGGGATGGGGTGAGGGGAAAGCAATCTACCCCTGCTCCCCCATCATCGCCTTTACCAGCTCCACGCAGCGCAGGAAACGCGAGTCGTAGTCCGCCTCTTCAACGTGAACATACTCCACATTATTCTCGTTGAGCATCTCCACCAGCATGGACTGGAACTCTTTTCTGTCCACGGAGCTGCCGAGGCTGCGCATCCCGTCGGCCACCCACGGGGTGTTGTTTTCCAGCAGGATCACCAGGTCGAAACGGTATTCGTCAATCAGCGCCTGCACGAACGGGTGCTCGCGCCCTTCGTACTTCTTACAAAACGCCTGGGTGGTAACAAAATCGGTATCGATAAACGCCACTTTGTTAGCGTATTTCACCGCAAAATCGATGTACTGCGCATGGCCGAGCGCGATTTTATCGTAGTCGGAATACTGTAGCGCCATCTCATCGCCGCCCAGATGCGAGAAGACGTAGTCGCGCCCGTACTCCCACGCGCTGGTAGTGTTAAAGATGTTCGCCAGCTTGTTGACCAGCGTCGATTTACCGCTCGACTCACCGCCGAGGATCGCCACCGTGCGCACAAAGAAGGGCTTCACTTCGGTCGGGATGTAATCCCAGTAGCGGGACGGGTTTTCGCGGATCTGCGCCCCGCTGATGTTCATAAAGGTACGCTTAGGGTCGATCAGCACCGTCTCGATACCCAGATGCTGGCGGAACTGCGGCGCATCGGACTCTTCAGAGGTGTAGATCCAGTTGGGGGTAATCCCCTTCTCGTCCATAAACGTCTTTACACCGTTGCTCCACACGTCCCAGCCGTGCGGGTACGGCTCCATGCCCTCTTCGTTAAAGGCATGAATACGAATGTTTTTTTGATATTTAAACGTCTGAAGCAGCCAGCGCAGGCGGTCTGATACCGTCGGCTGCTGCGACATGGCGCTGTCTTCAAACAGCTGACGGTCGCGGGTTTCGTCGTAGCCCATGATGATGTGCAGCTCATCAACCTGGCTACAGGCGCGCTGGATCAAATAGATATGCCCGGTATGCAACGGATAAAACTTACCGAACACCACGCCGATGTTCTTTTGCATACGCGGGAATTCCAGCCCCAGAAAGCGGTGCAGCGCTTCGAGCTTTTGCGCGCTGGGGCTTTTGATTTTGGCATTAAGCAGTTGGCTCAGATAGCCTTTGGTCATGCCGCTGGCGTCCGCCACCTGCTGCAGCGTACAGCCCTTCTGACGAATGGCGGTCTTGATATAGTCAAACGACGACATAAATTACGGTGCCTCCTGCAAAATCGAATACGTAATTATAAGTCGTCAAAGACGTTTAACGCATCCGCGAGTTTTTTCACGCCAAAGACCTGCATCCCTTCCGGGATCTTTTTCGGCACGTTGGCAGCCGGAACAATCGCCCGGCGGAAGCCGTGTTTCGCCGCCTCGGAGATACGCTCCTGGCCGCTCGGTACCGGGCGGATTTCACCGGCCAGCCCCACTTCGCCAAACACCACCAGATCCTGCGGAAGCGGTCTGTCGCGCAGGCTGGAGACCATCGCCAGCAGCAGCGCCAGGTCAGCACTGGTTTCCGTCACCTTGACGCCGCCCACCACATTGACGAACACGTCCTGGTCCGCCATCTGCAGGCCGCCGTGACGGTGCAATACCGCCAGCAGGATCGCCAGGCGGTTCTGCTCCAGACCAACTGCCACGCGCCTTGGGTTGCCCATCATCGAGACATCGACCAGCGCCTGAATTTCGACGAGCAGCGGACGCGTTCCTTCCCACAGCACCATCACCGAGCTGCCGGAGGTGATTTCATCTCCCCGGCTCAGGAAAATGGCGGAGGGGTTGCTCACTTCGCGCAGCCCCTGCTCGGTCATGGCAAACACGCCCAGCTCGTTCACCGCGCCGAAACGGTTTTTGTGGCTGCGCAGGGTGCGAAAGCGTGAGTCCGCATCGCCATCGAGCATCACGGAGCAGTCGATACAGTGTTCAAGCACTTTCGGCCCGGCCAGCGAGCCGTCTTTAGTGACGTGGCCGACCATCACAATCGCCACGCCGCGCGTTTTGGCAAAGCGCGTCAGGTAGGCCGCCGTTTCGCGGACCTGCGCCACGCTGCCCGGCGAAGACTGGATGTCCGCCATGTGCATCACCTGGATGGAGTCGATGACCATCAGCTTCGGCTGCTCTTCTTCAGCGATCATGCAGATCTGCTCGATGCTGGTTTCCGAGAGCATATTCAGGTTACCGGTCGGCAGGCCGAGACGGTGGGCGCGCATCGCGACCTGCTGCAGGGACTCTTCCCCCGTGACGTACAGGGTTTTCATCTGCTCGGCGAGCCGGCAGAGCGTTTGCAGCAGCAGGGTTGATTTCCCCGCTCCCGGGTTACCGCCGATGAGGATGGCGCTGCCGGGAACCACGCCGCCGCCGAGCACGCGGTCGAACTCTTTGAATCCGGTGGAGAAGCGCGGCAGCTCTGCAAGGCTGATGTCCGAAAGCTTTTGCACTTTCGCGACACCGGCATTCCCCGCATAGCCGCTCAGGCGTTCGTTGCGGGCCACGCTCGGCGAAGCCGCCACACCACGCACTTCGGTGATGGTGTTCCAGGCATGACAGGCGCTGCACTGCCCCTGCCAGCGCGGATAGTCCGCACCACATTCATTACAGACAAATGCGCGTTTAGGAGCTTTCGCCACGGTTTACCTCTTTATTTCTGTGCGGGCTGCGTGCCGGGTGGCGCTGACGCATACCCGGCCTGGAAAAGCAGACCGTTATTTCTGATTAATGCTGCCGGAGAGGATGCAGAACACCCCCATCAGGTCAGCGTGACGGATGGTCACTTCCGTCTTTTCATTCACTTTGGGCTTCGCGTGGTAGGCAATGCCGAGGCCCGCCGCTTTGATCATCGGCAGGTCGTTGGCACCGTCGCCAATAGCCACGGTTTGCGCCACAGGGATTTCATATTTTTCCGCCAGACGCGTTAACGTATTGGCTTTGTACTGCGCATCCACGATGTCGCCCGTCACCTGCCCCGTCAGCTTACCGTCGACGATCTCCAGCTCGTTCGCCACCACGGTGGTCAAACGCAGCTTATCGCGCAGGTAATCCGCGAAGAAGGTGAACCCTCCCGAGGCGATAGCCACTTTCCAGCCCAGCGTCTCCAGCTTCAGCACCAGCTGTGTTAATCCTGGCATCAAAGGCAGCTCGTCGCGTACCTGGCGCAGAATGGTCGCATCGGCCCCTTTCAGGGTAGCGACGCGCTGTCTCAGGCTGGCGGTAAAGTCCAGCTCGCCGCGCATCGCCCGCTCGGTGACTTCCGCCACCAGCTCGCCGCTGCCCGCCAGCTTCGCGATTTCGTCGATGCACTCGATCTGGATCGCCGTGGAGTCCATATCCATCACCAGCAGGCCTGGCGTTTTCAGATGCGGAATTTTGCCCAGCGGGGCGACGTCCAGCCCGGCATCGTGTGCCAGGCGCGTTGCGCGCTGCGTCAGGGAGCCTGCCAGGCGAATGACCTGATAATCTTCCACGCACCAGGCCGCCACGATCACCATCGCTGCGCCCAGGGTCGATTGATATTGGGTAAGGCGTTGCTTATCCAGGCCGCGTCCGTACAGCAGCCAGCCGCTACGACCGGCGTGATAATCGAGAGGCATTACCTCATCGCCACTTAAAGAGAGCGGCAATCCTGGCCATAAAGAGACATCCATCGGCAGGTCGCACCAGGTAATATTCGGCATTAAAGCTCCTGTAAATTCGTTCTCGCCGGAAGGTTCCCGAGGG
The DNA here is from genome assembly GCF_019047785.1 of Enterobacter cancerogenus. Classification (NCBI taxonomy): domain Bacteria; kingdom Pseudomonadati; phylum Pseudomonadota; class Gammaproteobacteria; order Enterobacterales; family Enterobacteriaceae; genus Enterobacter; species Enterobacter cancerogenus. The sequence continues at coordinate 1,974,540 of NZ_CP077290.1, forward strand.
AAAATAACGCATGAGGCTACCTTGTAACCATCACTTCTGGCAACATTAAGCCGTAAATTTTCAGCAGGTGGAATATGGCTCGCGCAAAACTGAAATTCCGGCTTCATCGTGCCGTGATTGTCCTGTCCTGTCTCGCATTATTAGTCGCGCTGATGCAAGGGGCATCGTGGTTCAGCCAGAATCACCAGCGGCAACGTAACCCGCAGTTTGAAGAACTGGCGCGCACCTTAGCCCGCCAGGTCACGCTGAACGTCGCGCCGGCCATGCGGACCGAAACGCCTGACGAGAAGCGGATAGGTCAGGTGTTACGCCAGTTGACGGAGAACAGCCGCATTCTTGATGCCGGTGTGTATGACGAACAAGGCGACCTGATCGCCCGCGCCGGAGAGCACGTCGACGTGCGCGACAGGCTGGCGCTGGACGGCAAAAAAGCCGGGGGCTATTTCAACCAGCAGATCGTTGAACCCATTCAGGGGAAGAATGGTCCGCTGGGGTATTTGCGCCTGACGCTGGATACCCACACCCTGCCAACAGAAGCCAAACAGGTGGATAACACCACCAATATTCTGCGCCTGATGCTGCTGCTTTCCCTCGCCATCGGCGTTGTGCTGGCACGTACCCTGCTGCAGGGCAAACGCACCCGCTGGCAACAGTCGCCTTTCCTGCTGACCGCCAGCAAGTCCATTCCCGAAGAGGAAGAGAGCGAGAAGAAGGATTAGTGATAAAGTAGGCGGATGATTCGGAAAAGGAACTCTGCTATGACGACGCTTCGCCTGCTCATCTCTGATTCGTACGATCCCTGGTTTAATCTCGCGGTGGAAGAGTGCATCTTCCGCCAGATGCCCGCCACCCAGCGCGTGCTGTTTCTCTGGCGTAACGCCGATACGGTGGTCATTGGCCGCGCGCAGAACCCATGGAAAGAGTGCAACACGCGGCGGATGGAAGACGATAACGTTCGTCTCGCAAGGCGCAGCTCGGGCGGTGGTGCGGTGTTCCACGATCTCGGCAACACCTGCTTCACCTTTATGGCGGGCAAGCCGGAATATGATAAAAGCATCTCCACATCCATTGTCCTTAACGCCCTAAACGCGCTCGGCGTGACGGCGGAAGCCTCCGGCCGTAACGATCTGGTGGTGAAGACCCCCGAGGGCGATCGCAAAGTCTCCGGATCCGCCTATCGTGAAACCATGGATCGCGGGTTCCATCACGGCACGCTGCTGCTCAACGCCGACCTGAGCCGTCTGGCCAACTACCTCAACCCCGACAAGAAAAAACTGCAGGCGAAGGGCATTACCTCCGTGCGTGGCCGCGTGGCGAACCTCGTGGAACTGCTGCCGGGCATCACCCATGAACAGATCTGCGACGCCATCCGCGAGGCCTTCTTTACGCATTACGGCGAGCGCGTGGAGGCAGAAGTCATTTCACCGGACAAAACGCCCGACCTGCCGAACTTCGCCGAAACCTTTGCCCGCCAGAGCAGCTGGGAGTGGAACTTCGGCCAGGCACCGGCGTTTTCACACCTGCTGGACGAGCGCTTTACGTGGGGCGGCGTGGAGCTGCACTTTGACGTGGAAAAGGGGCATATCACCCGTACCCAGGTCTTCACCGATAGCCTGAATCCTGCCCCGCTGGAAGCGCTGGCAGCGCGATTGCAGGGCTGCCTGTACCGCGCCGATATGCTCCAGCAGGCGTGCGATGCCCTGCTTGCGGACTTTCCGCAGCAGGAGACCGAGCTTCGCGAGCTTTCTGCCTGGCTGGCGCACGCGGTACGTTAATCCTCTCGCCCTGAAGCACGCGCTTCAGGGCTGGCTTTCCCGTTGAACGACGGTGTTTTTATTCAGGATAAATATAAACAGATATGACAAATTATAAGCATAGGTATTTTATGCAGGAGAAAATGGCGACATTAATAACCTTGACGAATACGTAAATCTTACACCACCGGCATTTATCCCAGAAAAATCGAAAAGCATTCATCCCTAAAATTCATTAAGATTCAATTAACCCGTCCCTAAAAAAATCTAAATACCTCAATAAAATATCCATCATAAAATGTTATCAGTAATCAGGATGATATTGCTGAACATATTGATTACAGGACTCTTTTTAATTTTCTTCGTTAAGGAACAACAATGAAAAAGCTTCTCGTGGCGACGGCCATTTCACTGGCCATGTCCGTTACCGCTGCGCACGCGGTTGATACCGCTGTGCTCAAGGTCCAGGGCAAGCTGACTAACGCTTCCTGCACCCCAACCCTGAGCAATGGCGGGATCGTTGACTATGGCACGATCCGTCTTGGTGAACTGAACGCTACCGCAACCAACCAGTTGGGTGAGCGCGATTCTTCTCTGACCATCACCTGCTCCTCGCCAACCAAAGTAGGCTGGAGCATCACGGACGATCGCACCGACTCCGTGTCGCCAAACGTCAACGTTAAAGTGCTCGGCGATTATAGCTATCCGACCGACGGTTCAGCGATGGGCCTGGGCAAAACAGCAGGTGGCGTCGCCATTGGTAACTGGGCGCTTTACGTTGTGGCGGCAAACGTGACAGCGGATAGTGAGCACGCTATTCCCGTTAAGAAGTCGGACCAACAGCCTGCCTGGACAAATGCAACATCCCTTCCCGTGTTAAATGCAGCTAAGCATACGATGATGTCTGTTATATCAGATGATGCGACTAACCCGAACCCTATGGCCTTCACTCAGGTCGTCTACCCTCTTAAAACGTCAGTAGCCATCGATAAAACCGCCCGACTGGGTATTACCGATGATACCCAGCTTGACGGCCAGGCAACCATTACCCTGACCTACCTGTAAGTCATTTCTGACATCGCTGTTCTGACGTAACCCAGCCCACTGGAAGTGCTGGCAGCCCGATTGCAGGGCTGCCATTCCCGCTAAGTGAGGGTGTTTTTATTCAGGGCAAATATAAACAGATATGACAAATTATAAGCATTGATATTTTACGCAGGAGAATATGGCGACATTAATAACCTTGACGAATACATAAATCTTACACCACCGGCATTTATCCCAGAAAAATCGAAAAGTATTGATTCCTAAAATTCATTAAGATTCAATTAACCCGCCCCTAAAAAAATCTAAATACCTAAATAAATTATCCATAATAAAATATTATCAGTAATCGGGATGATTTTGCTGGACATATTGATTACAGGACTCTTTTTACTTTTCTTCTTCGTTAAGGAACAACAATGAAAAAGCTTCTCGTGGCGACGGCCATTTCCATGGCAATGTCCGTTACCGCTGCGCACGCAGCTGACACCGCGGTGCTTAAGGTCCAGGGCAAGCTGACCAACGCCTCCTGCACACCAACCCTGAGCAATGGCGGGATCGTTGACTATGGCACGATCCGTCTTGGTGAACTGAGCGCTACCTCGACCAACCAGCTGGGTGAGCGCGATGCCTCCCTGACCATCACCTGCTCCTCGCCAACCAAAATAGGTTGGGGAATCACGGACGATCGCATCGACTCCGTGTCGTCAGAAGTTAACGTTAAAGTGCTCGGCGACTGGAGCTATCCGACCGACGGTACGGCGATGGGTCTGGGCAAGACAGCAGGTGGCGTAGCTATTGGTAACTGGGCGCTTTATGTTGTGGCGGCAAACGTGACAGCGGATGGCGAGCACGCTATTCCCGTTAAGTGGTCGGACCAGCAGCCATCCTGGCAAAATGCAACACTGCTTCCTATCTTAAATGGCAAGCAGCATACGGTGATGTCTGTTATTTCGGATGATGCGTCTACCCCGAACCCTATGGCCTTTACTCAGGCTGTTTATCCTCTTAAAACGTCATTAGCTATCGATAACACCACCCGACTGGCGATTACCGATGACACCCAGCTTGACGGCCAGGCGACCATTACCCTGAAATACCTGTAAGTCATTTCAGACTTAGCATCACTGTTCTAATTTCACCGGCGATCTCTGTATCGCCGGTTTTTTATTTCCTCTCCACCACGCAATCAATGTAAATACATTCAAGATTGTATTTACAGTCATTAAAAATACTCAAACAACAGGTTAGAATTCTTAAATATCTATATTACTGTAACCGTTAATAAAATCTTCCCGCTTGTTAAGCAAGTCGTTAAATATTCATACAATTTAAAACACTTCTTCTTTTTTTGGTTAAGGAAAAACAATGAAAAAGCTTCTTCTCGCCGCCTTGATTGCTGCTACCTCCACGGCTGCGCTGGCAGACGCCTCCGTTGTCATGAAGGTGAAGGGCAAAATGAATCACGCCTCCTGCACGCCAGAACTGAGCAACGGTGGCTCAATCGACTTCGGCACCATTGCGCTGGACCAGCTGTCACCTAACGTGGTGAACCAGATGGGCCAGAAAGACATGTCGCTGACCATCAACTGCCCGGCTGCGACCCGCGTGGCGTGGAGTATTGCGGATAACAAAGAAGATTCAAACGCCGCGAACGATCTGACCTCCAGCCAGTTCTATATCCGCGATGGCGCAGACAACGGCAACGACGTCTGGGGCGCGGGCACCACCTACGGCGTGGGCTTTACGTCAGTGGGTGAAAAAATTGGTGCATATGCGATTGCGACCCGCGTTAACGATATTACCGCCAACGGCGTACCGGCTCAGGCGATCTATGCCCCGGCATTTACCAACAGCAAAGGGGAATACATGTGGCGTAACCTGACGACAGGTCTTATCGCCAACGGTAACGCGGAAATTATGACCGCAACCTCACCGGGCAAAACCACGCCGCTGGCCATTACTAACGTCGTCTTCCCGTTCAAGGTTTCTCTGGCCGTTGTGAATACCGATCGCCTGACCACCACGGAAGAAACACAGCTCAGCGGTGAAACAACAATTACTCTGGTTTATCTGTAATAGCTTTACTTATTCAGCGGCGAATTACCTCGCCGCTATTTCCTCAAATAACGCTTCCTGACGTCGGATTAATATTGAATCTTACTCAATAGTGACGTTAGAAATTCTAAGTATTGAATGAGTCGAATCATTAATAGAATCGGCGAGCTTTTAGACAAACGCGATGTAATAAGCAAGTCATTTAGCACCCAAAATTATTCTTATTGAATGTGTACATTTCTAAGGTTAAGGAAAAACAATGAAAAAAGTGCTTCTCGCCACGGTATTAACCATGGCAGCAACGGCTGTTTGCGCTGAACCTACCGCTACCCTGAAAATTCAGGGCTCGCTGACCACCGCAGGCTGCGTGCCGGAATTAAGCAACGGCGGCCTGGCTAACTTTGGTGAAATTGGTCTGGACTCACTGACCTCCGCCGTGCCTTACCAGGCGGGCCATAAGGACGTGACGCTGTCCATCAAATGCCAGTCTGCCACCCGTGTGGGCTGGACCTTCCACGATGACCGCGCTGACACCAACGCGGGTAAAACACTCTCCTCCACCGAGTTTTACGTTGACAATGCGGGCAATGACGGCACCAGAGCGTCCGGCGCCTATCAGCTGAACGGCGTGGGTAAAACCAGCGCCGGCCAGAACATCGGCGGCTACGCTGTTTCCACCAACCTGAGCGCGGTCACCGCAGACGGCGCAGCCGTTCAGCCTATTGCCAGCACCATGTACAACGGCGGCACCATCAGCAGCAGAAGCTGGATCAACATGTGGAACACCGGTTACATCATGAATGACGGCACCGACGTGATGACCGTGTCCAAAACCGGCCAGCGTGCGCCGCTGGCGTTCACTACGGCGACCTTCCCGCTGAAGATCGCCCTCGCCATTGCGCCAAGCAAAAACCTGACCCTGACCGATAAAACCGAGCTGGACGGCCAGTCCACCATCACCCTGGTTTATCTGTAAGCCTTAACGCGTTTAACACTCCCCATGCTGATGGGGAGTGTTTTGTCTCCCTCTCACGAAGCCGAAACACCATGTACACACTCCTGAAATACGCGCCGTTATTACTCGCTTTGCCCTCCACCCTGTTTGCAGCCGGCATGGTGCCGGAAACCACGCTCCTGATGATTGACGAAGCCAACCACGGCGGCGTGATGAACGTCAAAAACACCGACAAAATCCCTACCCTGCTCTACACCTCAATTCGGGACATTGGAGGCAATGACGGGGTGAAGCTTAACGTCACCCAGCCCGTTGTCCGCCTTGAACCCGGCCAGGAACAGCAGGTGCGTTTTATTCTCGAATCGGATAAACCGCTTACCGTCGAACACTACAAACGCGTGGTATTTGAAGGTATTCCGCCGAAAAGCAGCGACAAGAACATCACCGTCGGGATCAACCTGCGCCAGGATCTGCCGGTCTTGATCCACCCTAAAAATCTCCCGGTTGTCACCGACGCCTGGAAGCTGCTGACCTGGTCCGTTAAGTCGAACGTGCTTCAGGTGCAGAACAGCTCGCCTTACGTGGTGCGTTTCTCCACGGCCGTGACGCTGCTGCCGTCTAACACCGCCTGCACGCTGAATAAGACCTTTATTTTGCCGGGCGAAACCATGAAGGTGGAGACCAACGCGCCGCTGAACGGTAGCGATAACGCAGTGCAGATCGAGCCTGCCAGCCGCTACGGTATTGAAGTCGAAAGCTATACTGCCCCTGTAACGCGCTAAAGGGTGGAGACCGTCTGGTGAGTGATCTCCCTTTGCGTAAGTATGCCTTTGGCCCCGCCGCCATTGCGGCGGCCGTGTTGCTGCCTCCCTGCACCGCGGGCGCAGCCGACCTGGATTTCAATACCGATATTCTGGCGACGCGAGGGATCAGCACCAACCTCGCGCACTATTTTTCCGGGGCACAGCGTTATCTGCCCGGTCAACATGCGGTACAGGTCAGGATCAACGGCGTGGACAAAGGCACGCTCGCCGTACGTATTGGCGAAGAGGGCCAGCTTTGCGTGGATGATGATTTCACGCGCGCCGCGGGATTACTTCCCCTGAATATCTTAGAAAAAGAGACCTGCCACGAACTGGTGCAGGACTACCCCACGGCGACCGTCACCCCGTTGCCTAACAAAGAGTCGTTAGAGATTTTCGTCCCTGCCGAGGCGATGGATAACGGGTTCTACGCCGCAAAATATTACGAACACGGCGGCGTGGCGGGGCTCATCAACTACAACGCGTTCAGCAACTACAACGAGTTTGGCGGCAGCGGCAGCAGCACGTTTTCCCAGGGCAATATCGGCACCGGGCTCAACGTGGCGAACTGGACGGTGCGCAGCAGCACGATCCTGACGGACGATAACGGCACCCGCAGCGTAGAAAATCTCTACACCTACGCCGAGCACGTTTTTGAAGAACGTAAGCTTCGCGCACAGGTGGGTCAGATCAACGCCACCTCGTCACTGTTCAGCGGCGCACAAATTAACGGCATCCAGCTCCTGCCGGAAACGGGTTTGCAGCCCAATATTCCGGCGACCACCATCACGGGCATCGCCCACAGCAACCAGGCGCGCGTGGAGGTGAGGCAGGCCGGGCAGGTAATCTACTCCACGCTGGTCAACGCCGGGCCGTTCACCTTGCCCGACGTGCCGGTGGTGCGCGGCAACGTCGACCTCGACATCAGCGTGGTGGAAACCGATGGCTCCACCACCCGCTTCACGGTGCCCTCCTCGTCGCTCAATATCAGCGGCACGACGCGCGCCGAGGGGCTGAGCTTCTCCGTCGGGCAAGTACGTGACGGGGGCGACGATAACGGTTCGCCGTGGGTGATGAATATCTCCAACGGCACGCGCCTGGCAGAAGACTTAACGGGCGTGACGGCGGGCGTACTTGCCGAAAAATATCAGGCAGCCGGCGCGCAGCTTGAGTGGGCGGTTAACGAAAAGTGGATGATCACCCCGAGCGTTATGGTCAGCGCCGCGCGCTTTCACGCGGAACAAAATGGCACCAAAGCCGAGCTGCAAAATACGCTGATGCTGCCGGGTCAGCTCACGCTGGGCCTTACCGCCTCGGGCTACAGCGCCGGTTTTCGGGAAATGACCGAAGCGATGGACGACGAATCCGAGGGCTACCAGAACGCGTGGAACGCCAGCCTCAACTGGAACAATGCGCTGCTCGGGACGTTCTCACTGCAGTACAGCGAAAACGCCGGGGATAAAGAAAGCGGCGACTCCCGCTATCTGATGGCCGCCTGGGGAAAAACGCTCGGCCATGCTTCCGTCTCCGTTAACTGGCAGCACGCCATGAGCAGCGGCAGCAACAGTTCCGAGGGCAGCGGCCAAAATGATGACGATCTGTTTTACGTCAACCTGGCGGTGCCGTTCGGCACGGAGCGTATCAGCACCTACATGCGCAGCCAGGGTAATAAACAGAATTTTGGCCTGCAGGACAGCGGTTCATTCGGGCAAAACCTCAACTACAACCTCTCTGCCGATCGCGACAATCAGGATAAGAGCAACGCCTTTGACGGCAACCTGAACGCCAACCTGCACTATACCCAGCTTGGCCTGGCGGCAGGGATGGACGACGGGGATCGGCGCAACTACAGCGCCTCGCTGATGGGCGGCATTGCGCTGCACCGCCACGGGGTCACCTTCTCGCCTTATCCCGTTAAGGAAACCTTTGGCATTGCCCGTCTGAGCGAACCGGAAAGCGGCATTGAGCTGAGCACGCCGGACGGCACCGTCTGGACCGATCGCTGGGGCCAGGCCGTGGTGCCGGGCCTGCGCGAGTGGCAAAAATCCCAGATCGTCATCAACGCCAACTCCCTCCCTCAGGGGATGGATTTATCCAACGGCATACAGACCCTCTCCGCCGCCTACGGCTCGTTTTCGCAGGTCGACTTCCGCGTTCTGCAAACCCGTCGCGTCATGCTTGACGTGAAAAAGCCGAACGGCGAATGGCTGACCCGGGGGCTCAGCGTGGTGGATAAAGACAGTAACTATATTGTCAGCGTAATGGATAACGGCAGCGTATTTATTCCCGATGCGACAGATTCACCAGAGTTATTCGTGGTGGACGACAGCAGGGTGAGGATCTGCCAGATCCACTACGCGCTGAGTGAAGAAAAAAACAAAGAAGCCTATTACGAAAAAGCGCAGGGAGTGTGCAAGTGAACCTGCCGCAACGCGCATTCACGCGTCAGCTTAACGCTGGCGTGAATAATCAGAAAAAAAACGACCGTGAACATTCAAGGGGCGTACTCCGGACAATGTCACCACTTTATCTCTATGTTAAGGAAAAACCATGAAAAAAAGCGTACTTGTCGTCGCACTGGCGCTGGCATCGGCCAGCGCCTTTGCGGGCGATACCGCGGTGCTGAAAGTGAAAGCCTCTCTTTCAAGCAACTCCTGCACGCCGGAGCTGAGCAATAACGGCATCGTTGATTTTGGCGCGGTGCAGGTGGGCGATCTTTCGCAATCCGAAAGCACGCAGCTGGGTGAGAAGGGTCTGACGCTGACCATCACCTGCCCTACGCCAACCAAAGTGGGCTGGAGCATTGCAGATAACCGTACGGATTCCAACGCCAGCACCGGCAGCAATTCAAACCTTAAAGTGATGAATGCCACCGATAACGGCGCGGCACTGCGCGGCTCCGCGTCAACCTTCGGGCTGGGTAAAACGCACGACGGCAAGAATATTGGCGCGTACTCCATCTATGCCAGCACTGGCGAGGTCACGGCGAACGGCGGAAACGTTGAGCCGATTCGCACCGCGCTGGCGGCGGGCAACGGCGTGACCCGCTGGCAGAAAGCCACGGGCGGCACGCTGGCGAATAAAGACATGAGCCTGATGAGCGTGGCACCCGCCGGTAAAACCGATCCGATGGCCGTGACGCGCGTCTCTTTCCCGCTGAACGTCTCGCTTGCGGTAGAAAGTCTGAAGAAGCTGGCGCTGACGGAAGCGACGGAGTTTGATGGTCAGGCGACCATTAGCGTGGTGTATCTGTAAGAAAACGATGCCGGGCAGCGAAGGCCGCCCGGCAGACAACATTACTCTTTATCGCCCAGCAGAACGGATTCCAGCGCGATTTTGATCATGTCGTTGAAGGTGGTCTGACGCTCCGCGGCAGTGGTCTGCTCGTGGGTGCGGATGTGGTCGGACACGGTGCAGATGGTCAGCGCTTTCGCACCAAACTCAGCCGCGACGCCGTAAATGCCCGCTGCTTCCATTTCCACGCCCAGAATGCCGTACTTCTCCATCACGTCGAACATTTCGCCGTCCGGAGAGTAGAACAGGTCAGCAGAGAAGATGTTGCCCACGCGCGCATCCACGCCCAGGTTTTTCGCCGCGTCTACCGCGTTGCGCACCATGTCGAAGTCAGCGATGGCGGCAAAGTCGTGATCCTTAAAGCGAATACGGTTCACTTTAGAATCGGTGCAGGCCCCCATACCAATCACGATATCGCGCAGTTTAACGTCCATGCGCACCGCGCCGCAGGACCCCACGCGGATGATTTTCTTCACGCCGAAATCGGTGATCAGCTCTTTGGTGTAGATGGAGCAGGATGGGATACCCATGCCGTGACCCATCACGGAAATTTTGCGGCCCTTGTAGGTACCGGTGAAGCCCAGCATGCCGCGAACGTTGTTCACTTCACGCACGTCTTCGAGGAAGGTTTCTGCAATGTGCTTAGCGCGCAGCGGGTCGCCCGGCATCAACACGACGTCAGCGAAATCACCCATTTCTGCATTAATGTGAGGAGTTGCCATCTTTCAGTTCCTTTTACATTGTTGTTTTGGCCGGGTGGCGGCTGCGCCTTACCCGGCCTACATTCTGGTGTTCTCCCTCTCCCGATGGGAGAGGGCCGGGGTGAGGGCATCAGGCCGCACCCCAGTCACATCAGAACATGGCCTTGCCATATTCCATGTCGGACGTACCAAAGTATTTCGCGATGGTCTGGCCGATATCCGCAAAGGTTTCACGGTGACCCAGCGAGCCTGGTTTCACTTTCGGGCCGTACACCAGCACCGGAATGTGCTCGCGGGTGTGGTCGGTACCGGTCCAGGTTGGGTCGCAGCCGTGGTCCGCGGTCAGGATCAGAATGTCATCTTCACCCACCAGCTCCATCAGCTCCGGCAGACGGCGGTCGAACAGCTCCAGGCCGGCAGCGTAGCCCGCCACGTCGCGGCGGTGGCCCCAGGAGGAGTCGAAGTCCACGAAGTTGGTAAAGACGATCGTCTTATCGCCCGCCTCTTTCATCTCTTTGATGGTGGCGTCAAACAGCGCGTCCAGACCGGTGGCTTTCACTTTTTTAGTGATACCGCAGTTCGCGTAGATATCTGCGATTTTACCAACGGAAACCACCTTGCCGTCTTTCTCGTCGACCAGTTTTTGCAGCACGGTGGGTGCCGGTGGCTCAACGGCCAGATCGTGACGGTTGCCGGTACGCTGGAAGTTACCCGCTTTGTCGCCGATAAACGGACGCGCGATCACGCGGCCAATGTTGTAGCCGCCTTCGGTCAGCTCTTCACGCGCGATTTCGCACAGCTCGTAAAGTTTATCCAGGCCAAACGTCTCTTCGTGGCAGGCAATCTGGAACACGGAGTCAGCGGAGGTATAGAAAATCGGTTTGCCGGTTTTCATGTGCTCTTCGCCAAGCTGGTCCAGGATCACGGTACCGGAAGAGTGGCAGTTGCCGAGATAGCCCGGCAGGTTGGCACGCTTAACCAACGTGTCCAGCAGCTCCTGCGGGAAGCTGTTTTCGTGATCGGAGAAATAGCCCCAGTCGAACAGAACCGGCACACCGGCAATTTCCCAGTGGCCTGACGGGGTATCTTTACCGGAAGAGAGCTCGTGCGCCCAGGCATAAGCGCCCACCACTTCCGCATTACCGTCCATACCGGCTGCGATCTTACCGGTAGAACCTTCATGCGCTTTTACCAGACCCAGACGGGTCAGGTTTGGCAGAGTCAGAGGGCCTTTACGACCGTTGTCCGCTTCGCCTTTGGCGCAGGCTTCCGCGATGTGACCCATGGTATCGGAACCCACGTCACCAAATCGTTCTGCATCTTCGGTTGCGCCGATGCCGAATGAGTCCAGCACCATAATAAATGCACGTTTCATAATTGTTCTCCGTACGTAGTGCTTAAAAATGATTGATCAGATCAGTATACCGCTATTCGGTGATACGACGATAGACCGTCGGTGTGCTTTCCGGTGCTTTATCGTCAAGCTTAATTGCCGCTTTCACCGCCTTCGCCGCATCCTGCCAGCTGGCTTCGTCTTTCGCGTGGATCACCGCCAGCGGACGCTGTCCGTCCACGCTGTCGCCCAGGCGGGCCATGTCGGTGAAACCGACGCTGTAATCAATGGTGTCCGATGCCTGGCGACGTCCGCCGCCCATCGACACCACCGCCATGCCAAGCGCGCGGGTGTCCATCGCCGAAACAAACCCTTCGGTATCGGCATACACCGCTTTGGTTAAGGTCGCGGTAGGCAGGTATTTCGCGTAGTTTTCCACGAAGTCGGTCGGGCCTTTTTGCGCGGCAACCATGCGGCCAAAGATCTCCGCCGCTTTGCCGTTGTCCAGCACCGCCTGCAGCTTCGCTCGCGCCTCTGCATCGTCTTTGGCAAGCTTGCCTGAGATCAGCATCTCAACGCACAGCGCCATGGTCACGTCGAGCAGACGCGGGTTGCGATATTCACCTGTCAGGAACTGTACGGCTTCACGCACTTCTACTGCGTTACCGGCGCTGGAAGCCAGCACCTGGTTCATGTCGGTCAGCAGTGCGGTGGTGCGCACGCCTGCGCCGTTGGAGACGCCAACGATCGCTTCAGCAAGCGCTTCAGAAAGTTCATAGGTCGGCATAAACGCGCCGCTGCCCACCTTCACGTCCATCACCAGCGCATCCAGCCCTTCCGCCAGCTTTTTCGCCAGAATAGAGGCGGTGATCAACGGAATGGAGTCCACGGTAGCGGTGATGTCGCGGGTCGCGTAGAAACGCTTGTCTGCCGGTGCCAGGGAGCTGGTCTGGCCGATAATCGCCACACCAACGTCTTTAATAATGTCGCGGAAGCGGGCGTCATCCGGGAAGATATCGAAGCCCGGAATGGCTTCCAGTTTGTCGAGCGTGCCGCCGGTATGGCCCAGGCCGCGCCCGGAGATCATCGGGATGTAACCGCCGCAGGCCGCCACCATCGGGCCAAGCATCAGCGAGGTAACGTCACCCACGCCGCCGGTGGAGTGTTTATCGACGATCGGGCCGTTAAGGTTAAGGCTTTTCCAGTCAAGGACGGTTCCTGAATCTCGCATCGCCATGGTCAGCGACACGCGCTCAGGCATCGACATATCGTGGAAGAAGATGGTCATCGCCAGCGCAGCAATCTGCCCTTCTGAGACGGTGTTATCACGAATGCCATTGATGAAAAAGCGGATCTCTTCGTCGCTTAATGCATGACCATCACGTTTTTTACGAATAATTTCTTGTGCGAGAAACACGGTAACCTCCATGCGGAATCGGGGGAGTTGTGGCGGGTGGCGCTACGCTGACCCGCCCTACGATCCTGTAGGCCGGATAAGCGAAGCGTCATCCGGCATTAGCGGGCAATCAGTAGCTGCTTGCGCTCTTACCGTCGCCGTGACCCAGCGCTTTCAGCAGGCTTGCCAGCAGGCTGGATGCGCCGAAACGGTAGTGACGGGAATCCGCCCACTCTGCGCCAAACAGTTCGTCGGCAATCGCCAGAAACTGCTGCGCGTCTTCCGCGGTACGCACGCCGCCGGCCGGTTTAAAGCCCACGGTTTTGGAGACGCCCATATCACGAATGACTTCCATCATGATGCGCGCGCTTTCCGGCGTGGCGTTTACCGGCACTTTACCGGTAGAGGTTTTGATGAAATCCGCACCCGCGTTGATCGCGATTTCAGACGCTTTGCGGATCAGGGTTTCTTCTTTCAGTTCGCCGGTTTCGATGATCACTTTAAGCAACACATTTGCCGCGGCACAGGCGTCTTTACAGGCTTTCACCAGGTCAAAACCCACCTGCTCGTTGCCGGCAATCAGCGCGCGATACGGGAAGACCACGTCCACTTCATCCGCACCGTAAGCAATCGCCGCGCGGGTTTCTGCCAGCGCAATCTCGATATCGTCGTTGCCGTGCGGGAAGTTAGTCACGGTTGCAATACGCACGTCCGGCGTGCCCTGCTCTTTCAGCGTTTTGCGGGCAATCGGGATAAAGCGCGGGTAGATACAGATGGCAGCGGTGTTACCGACGGGCGTTTTCGCCTGATGGCACAGGGCGATGACTTTTTCATTGGTGTCGTCATCGTTCAGGGTGGTCAGGTCCATCAGTTTCAACGCGCGCAGGCTGCTTGCAGTTAAATCGGTCATAACATTCTCCAACGGCATCGCCGTATCAATTTTACCTTGCGGGTCTGTGAGTATTCTAACATTCACCCGCATTCACACTTCGACATTCATCACAGTTAATGAAAACTGCGTACAAATTTGCATTACTGTAATGAGATCAACATCAAATTTTAGCAGGCCAACCGCGGGTTAAATCAGCGATCACCCCTGTGGGATCAAAAGCCCCGGCGGGACGCCTTTCTACAATTTCGTCATCATTCACCGATGACTCAAGGAAGCGCCTATGTCCTCCTCTCGCCCCGACGCCCTGCAACAGCGTTGCCAGCACATTGTGACCAGCCCGACGTTAACACCGGAGCAAAAACGGCATTTTCTGGCGCTGGAAGCGGAGAACAATCTGCCCTACCCGGCGCTTCCTTCGGCGGCCCGCGCCGCGCTGGACGAAGGCGTTATCTGCGATATGTTCGAGGGACACGCCCCTTACAAACCGCGCTACGTGCTGCCGGACTACGCAAAATTCCTGGCGAACGGTTCAGACTGGCTGGAGCTGGAAGGGGCAAACGATCTGGATGATGCCCTCTCGCTGCTTACCATTCTCTATCACCATGTTCCGTCCGTGACATCGATGCCGGTCTATCTGGGCCAGCTTGATGCCCTACTCGATCCCTATGTTAAAATTCTAACACAGGATGAAATCGATAGCCGAATAAAACGTTTCTGGCGCTACCTCGACAGAACCCTGCCCGATGCCTTTATGCATGCAAACATTGGCCCGGCAGATAGCCCCATCACCCGCGCCATTCTGCGTGCCGATGCGGAGTTGAAGCAGGTTGCACCAAACCTGACCTTTATCTACGACCCCGACGTCACCCCTGACGATCTGCTGCTGAGCGTGGCGAAAAATATCTGTGAATGCAGTAAGCCGCATATTTCCAATGGCCCGCTGAATGATAAAATTTTCACAAAAGGCCGCTATGGCGTGGTGAGCTGTTACAACTCTCTGCCGCTGGCGGGCGGCGGCAGCACGCTGGTGCGCCTCAATCTGAAAGCCATTGCCGAACGTAGCGCCTCGCTGGACGATTTCTTCACCCGCCAGCTGCCGCACTACTGCCAGCAGCAGATTGCCATCATCGATGCACGCTGCGATTTCCTGTATGAACAGTCCGGCTTCTTTGAGAATAGCTTCCTCGTCCAGGAGGGGCTGATTGATGCCGGGCGTTTTGTGCCGATGTTTGGCATGTACGGCCTGGCAGAAGCCGTTAACGCGCTCTGCGAGAAAGAAGGGATGACAGGTCGCTACGGTAAGGACGATGAGGCCAACGCGCTGGGGTATCGCATCAGCGAACAGCTGGCGACGTTCGTTGAAAACACGCCGGTGAAGCACGGCTGGAAGCAGCGGGCGATGCTCCACGCGCAGTCGGGGATCAGCTCCGATACGGGCACTACGCCGGGGGCACGTCTGCCTTACGGCGACGAGCCCGATCCGATCGGCCATCTGCTGGCCGTCGCCCCGCACCACCGTTATTACCACTCCGGTATCAGCGACATCCTCACCCTGGACGAGACCGTAAAAGCCAATCCACAGGCGGTGGTGCAACTTTGTCTCGGGGCATTCAGGGCCGGTATGCGTGAGTTCACCGCTAACGTGGCGGGAAACGATCTGGTGCGCGTCACCGGCTATATGGTGCGGCTGTCTGATCTGGAGAAGTACCGCGAAGCCGGATCGCGCAGCAACACCACGTGGCTGGGTGAGGAGGCCGCGCGCAACACCCGAATCCTTGAACGTCAGCCACGCGTAATTAGCCATGAACAGCAGATGCGCTTTAGTTAGTCAGATTATCCCCTTCTCCTGCGTGGACGGGCCGGGCAGCCGCCTGGCACTGTTCCTGCAGGGCTGTAACCTGCGCTGCAAAACCTGCCACAACCCGTGGACTATCGGGCGCTGCAACGACTGCGGCGACTGCGTTCCCCACTGTCCGCACGATGCGCTGAATATTCAGGCGGGCCGCGTCTGGTGGCAGGAAAGCCACTGTCAGCAGTGCGATACCTGCCTGCACCTGTGCCAGCAGCAGGCCACACCGATGGCGCAGCGCTACAGCGTGGAGGAGATCCTCGCGCAGATCCGCAAAGCCGCACCGTTTATTGAGGGGATCACCGTGAGCGGGGGTGAAGCGACAACCCAACTGCCGTTTTTGATCGCTCTGTTCTCAGCGATCAAGGCCGATCCCGCGCTGCGCCACTTAACCTGCCTGGTGGACAGCAACGGCCTGCTAAGCGAAACCGGCTGGCAAAAGCTGCTGCCGGTTTTCGATGGCGCTATGGTGGATTTAAAAGCCTGGGGCAACGAGCATCACCGCTTTTTGACCGGGCGCGACAATCCGCAGATCAAACAGAGCATTCGCTGGCTGGCGGATCATCACCGTCTGGCCGAACTGCGGCTGCTGTTGATCCCGGATCGCTGTGATTATCTGGCGCATCTCACCCCGCTGTCGGCATTTATTCGCCAGCTGGGGAATATTCCGGTACGCATCAACGCGTTTCATGCGCACGGCGTGTATGGAGAGGCGGCGTCATGGCGCAGCGCCACGCCGGAGGACGTCGAGCCGCTGGCCGTGGCCCTGGAAAAACGGCAGATTACCGTTATCCGCCCGGCGCGCTATCTATAGCGTGATGCCAAAAACGGCGCGGGTATTATCGAGCAACGCCTGAGCGATAACCTCTTCAGGCTCATCGCGCAGTTCACAGAGCGTAGCGAAAACGCGCGCCGCCTGCTCCGGGCGGTTAGGCTGCCCCTGAAATCCATTGAGCGGCATATCGGGCGCATCCGTTTCCAGCAGCAGCGAGTCGAGCGGCAACCGGGCCATAACGTCACGGGTTTTGCTGGCGCGCGGATAGGTAATGGTCCCGCCAACGCCGATTTTGTAGCCCAGCGCGATAAAACGCTGCGCCTGCTGCAGGCTGCCGGAAAATCCATGAACCACCCCGGTGCGCGGAAGATCCATGCGTTTCAGGTGCATCGCCAGCTTATCGTGGGTGCGTCGCGAGTGGAGGATCACCGGCAGATCGTGGCGCTTCGCGAGCCGAAGCTGCGCGTCGAGGATCGCTTGCTGGCGCGCAAAGTGCGGATCTTCGCGATAGAGATCGAGGCCGATCTCGCCAATGGCCACCAGCCGGTCATTTCCCCTGCCCAAAACGGTATCGAGCTGGTCAATGTGCTCATCAAGATGATGCTCGATGACGATAGGATGCAGGCCCAGCGCGGCATACAGCGCGTCATGTTGCCGGGCAAGTTCAAGCACCCGGTCAAAATAAGCCGCTTCGATCGCCGGCACGATAATCGCCCCGACGCCAGCCTGAGCCGCGCGGGCAATACTGTGCGTCTCGTCGCCGGTAAACGGCGGAAAATCAAAGTGACAGTGGGTGTCGATAAAGCGGTGCGTCACGCCAGATCCTCGTTATCTAACAGGGCGTCATTGGCCTGCGGCGCATCGACCTGCGGCGTCACCAGCGCATCATTGGCGACAACGGCAGGCGGGGTAATAATCGGCTTATGCCGCAGAATCGGGGGTTGCTCCATCAGCATTTTCCCGACCGTCGCCAGGAAATAGCGCCCGCACAGCCGCCCGGTTTTGTAATCCATGCGCAGGGCCGGCAGGCGGCTGCCCAGCGCCATGCTCACCAGCGGCCGGGGGGGATAAATTTCAAAGATCCGCAGCTTGCCCGGCGGCTTTTCGATAAAACGCTGCATGGCACCATAGGTTGATTCATGAAGCTTCGCGATATTCACCAGCGGCTGCAGGCTACTGTCGCCCAGCCAGCGCTCCATGCGCTTAAACCACTGCGGGGTGTAATACATTTGTGAGGGAACCGTGCGGATCACCACGATGGTTTTCGCGCCACGCCGCGCGGCCTCCTGAACCGGCACCGCATCGCTGATGCCGCCGTCAAGGTAGTTCACGCCGTCCAGCAGCGCACCGGTGCGGTAGAAGCCGGGAATGGCGCTCGAGGCGCGAATGATGTCCAGCCAGTTCTCTTTCTGCGGGGAGAAGTACCCCGGGGAGTAGTCATCGCCGCGGCTGGCACACATCCAGAATGCTTTTCCGCTATCAAACAGGCGCGCGGCGTTATCCATCGCCAGCGGCATCTGGCTGGCGGTAGACTCCAGCAGCCAGTCGAGATCGATCAGGTTTCCGCCGCGCACGAAGCGCACCGGGTTGAAAAATTCTTTCGAGGTGGTGTAGCGCATGATCACTTTGCGCGCATAGCCCGGCTGGTTACAGACATACGCAGAAAGGTTCTGCGCCCCGGCCGAGGTGCCAAAGTAGAGGTCAAAGGGGTTGAATTGCGCGCGCATAAACTCGTCCAGCACACCGGCCGTAAAAATGCCGCGCTGTCCACCTCCTTCACAAACCAGCGCAAGCTGGCCTGCACGAAACGGTTTTAACGCCAGCGGCGCAATATTACCGAGCGTAACGGGAATTCGCTGTCCCACCTCTGCTTTCCTGTTTTCATTATTCAGTTCAGACACAGTAGCGCACATTCCCTCTGATACTCAAACGAGAAAAAGCCAGTCACAGGGACTGGCTTTGCAGGGTTGTTCTCAGTAAGCAGTCTGCTAAGGACGGCGTCGACCCGTAAACAGGCTGACCAGAAACAGGATGATACCGACGACGAAGACAATTTTAGCTGCCCATGCCGCTGTACCCGCCAGTCCACCAAAGCCCAATGCGGCGGCAATTAACGCGATAACCAGAAATATAATGCCCCAACGAAACATAAGCCTCTCCTTTACCATAGTTAATGTCTGCCGCGATATGTGAGCGCTCAGGCGTCTCACCGGCGTTCTTCCAGTGTCGTTCTTATTTCGCCCGCAGGCCTCAGCCGTTAGGGCGAATTATGTCGATTACTTGGTTTTCAGATCGTTTTTAACGCTTTTCACACCATCGATCGCTTTCGCGATGCTTTCGGCACGGTCACTCTGTGCCTGTGAATCAACCGTACCGGAGAGCTGGACGACGCCATCGGTCGTTTCAACTTTCACCTTACGGGATGGCACGATGTCATCCGCTAACAGTTTAGCTTTGATTTCACTGGTGGTTGCTGCGTCACCGGCATAACCTTTTACCGACGCGTTTTTGCTGTCACGGACGTGCAGCTTATCGCTAACGGAGGTCACGCCTTCAACACCCTTCGCCACTTTTACAGCCTGTTCGGCCTGGGCCTGGCTTTCTACAAAGCCACTCAGGGTGACAACTTTCTTATCAGTTTTTACAGAGATGTCGGTGCTCTTGATGGCTTCATCGTCCACCAGCGCGGCTTTCACTTTTGCTGTGATCGAGCTGTCGTCCATGAAATTACCGACTTTATTCATAGAGCTATCGATTTTATCCCCTGCGGTATCAGCAGTGGACTGCGCTTTATCCATGGTGGTGTTTTCTGCCAGTGCAGAACCACTTACCAGGACGCTACCCAATGTCACAGCCAGCAGAGTTTTAGAAATCTTCAGTCTTGTCATATTCATCGATGTATTCCTGTGTTTTGCCCATTATTTGGGCGTCAAACGTCCTTTATTACTCGTTTTAAATTTTGCGTAAAAACACACGGGCTAAGTGGAGAACCCATCGTCATGCATTGAACAGTTAATTCATCCACGCCCGGTGCTAAACACTGAATTAAATATAGATCACAATTTCAGGTGCGCTTTCAGAAATGAATAAAAAACGAGCGAATAGCGAGAAAATGCAATGAATTAAGAACATTCCGCACGGGAGAAATAAGGCAGGAAAAAGCGAAGAGCACGGCGGATGCCGTGCTCTGAGAGAGGATTAATGCTCGCGGGTTTTACGGAACTGCACGTCAGGATAACGTTCCTGCGTCAGGTTGAGGTTAACCATGGTTGGGGCGATATAGGTCAGGTTATCGCCACCATCCAGCGCCAGCTGGACCTCGTTCTTACGCTTAAATTCTTCGAATTTTTTCACGTCAGAACACTCAACCCAGCGCGCCGTGGCAACGTTCACCGATTCGTAAATCGCTTCGACGTTGTACTCGCTTTTCAGACGCGCAACAACCACGTCGAACTGCAGCACGCCGACCGCGCCCACGATCAGATCGTTGTTGGCGATCGGGCGGAACACCTGCACTGCGCCCTCTTCGGAAAGCTGGACCAGGCCTTTCAGCAGCTGTTTTTGCTTCAGCGGATCGCGCAGGCGAATACGGCGGAACAGCTCAGGGGCGAAGTTCGGAATACCGGTGAACTTCATCATCTCGCCCTGGGTAAAGGTGTCGCCGATCTGAATCGTACCGTGGTTGTGCAGCCCGATGATGTCGCCAGGGTAGGCTTCTTCAACGTGAGAACGGTCGCCCGCCATAAAGGTCAGCGCATCGGAGATCACCACGTCTTTACCGATACGCACCTGGCGCAGCTTCATGCCTTTCTCGTATTTACCGGAAACCACGCGCATAAAGGCCACGCGGTCACGGTGTTTCGGATCCATGTTGGCCTGGATCTTAAAGACGAAGCCGGTGAATTTCTCTTCCTGAGCGACCACTTCGCGGGTGTCGGTTTTACGCGGCATCGGGCGTGGCGCCCACTCCACCAGACCGTCGAGCATGTGGTCAACGCCGAAGTTACCCAGCGCGGTGCCGAAGAATACCGGCGTGATTTCACCTGCGAGGAACAGATCTTTGTCAAACTCGTGGGATGCGCCTTTCACCAGTTCCAGCTCGTCACGCAGCTGTGCGGCCAGCTCTTCGCCGACGGCAGCGTCCAGCTCCGGGTTATCCAGGCCTTTCACCACGCGCACTTCCTGAATGGTGTGGCCTTTACCGGTCTGATAGAGGTAGGTTTCATCTTTATAAAGATGGTAAACGCCCTTGAACAGCTTGCCGCAGCCAATCGGCCAGGTGATCGGCGCACAGGCGATCTTCAGCTCGCTCTCGACTTCATCCATTACTTCCATCGGATCACGGATGTCGCGGTCGAGTTTGTTCATGAAGGTGAGGATCGGCGTGTCACGCAGACGCGTAACTTCCATCAGCTTACGGGTACGATCTTCAACCCCTTTTGCGGCATCGATAACCATCAGGCAGCAGTCCACCGCCGTCAGGGTACGGTAAGTATCTTCGGAGAAGTCTTCGTGCCCTGGGGTGTCCAGCAGGTTCACCAGGCAGTCGTGATACGGGAACTGCATCACAGAGGTGGTAATGGAGATACCACGCTGTTTTTCCATCTCCATCCAGTCAGATTTCGCATGCTGGCTGGAACCACGGCCTTTAACGGTACCGGCGGTCTGGATCGCCTGTCCGAACAGCAGCACCTTTTCGGTGATGGTCGTTTTACCGGCATCCGGGTGAGAGATAATGGCAAAAGTGCGGCGCTTGGCCACCTCCTGCAGATAAGGAGACAACGTCATAGTCAATTCTTCTTATGTAGGCGCGGCACGACGCCGCGCATCATGGAATACGGGAAATGCGGCTATTTTACCCATCAATAGGGGGCAGGCAATCATTGTTTACACAGGAGCTGCTCCAGTTCGTTCAATGACGTGACGGTCCAGGTTGGCGTAATGCCTTCCGGGGTTGTGCGGCCATGCGCGTTCAGCCAGACGGTAGCGATCCCGGCGTTCATGCCGCCTAAGATATCCGATTCGGCGGTATCCCCCACCATCAGCACGCGATCGCGGTCAGGGTTGCCGGCCTGGGCCAGCGCATAGTCAAAAATACGCGGGTCGGGTTTCGGGTAGCCGACCTCTTCTGAGATCACCAGCGCGTCGAAATGATCGCGCAGGCCGGTGCGTTCCAGGCGGATCTGCTGCAACGCGGTAAAACCGTTGGTGATGATCCCGAGCTTCGCTTTGCCTTTCAGGGAATCCAGCAGGGACACCGCGCCCGGCAGAGGCGCGCAGATCTCCGCCATGGCATTCAGGAAAGCCTCATTGAGTAGCCCAGGGCTGACCTTTAACCGTTCGGCCCAGGCGTCAAAGCGCTGATGCTGAAGCTGTAACGCCGTGATGGCACCGTTCTGGTAATCCACCCACAGCGGTTTGTTCACCGCCTGATAGTCCTGAAAATCTTCAGCGGTGAAGGTGACGCTATAGTCCATAAACATCCGCTGTAGGCCACCGAACGAGTCAAACGTAAACAGCGTTTCGTCGGCATCAAAGAAAATCCAGTCCCATTTCATCGTTACAACCTTATTTTAGTTATCCAAGCGGCAGAGCCATAATAATGGCGTCTTCACGTCCCTCTGCGGTGGGGTAGTAGTTACGGCGGATTGTCGCCTCGTTAAAGCCTAAGCTTTCATAGAGCGCGATGGCGGCGACGTTCGAGGCACGCACTTCCAGCCACAGGGTGAACACGTCGCGGGTTTCAAGCTCGCGAATGAGGTGCTCCAGCAGTTCTCTTCCCAGCCCGCGGCGCTGATAGGCAGGGTCAACCGCAATGTTAAACAGCGTGGCCTCATCGAGAACCACCTGCGTGATGGCAAACGCGGCGAGGGTGCCATCAACGTCCAGGCGCAGATTCAGGTACCGTTCGCCCTGATTGCTGGCGAACGTTTTTTCGCTCCACGGAAAAGCATGGGCGCGGGTTTCAATCGCGAACGCCGTCGTCAGATCGGCCGTCGTGAGGGAAGAAATTGTGTTCATATTCACAGATTTGTTGCCATAGCGCGCTGCGCGCTTTTGGGTTGGCTTTGAGTTCTTCCAGCGCAGGTGAGCAAATCTGGCCTCCCTCAAGGGATATTTCGTCGACGTCGCCCATCCGCCAGCTATTGCAGCGGCTGTCCGGTGGAAGCATCGCGACCCGTTCTGGTGTCAGCTGTAATACCTGATCCGGCGTCAGCTTCAGGCTACGAAGGACATCGCCAATCAGGATTTCATTCAGGGCAGGCAACTCCTCCCCCACCATCACCAGGCGAACGTGCGCGGGGATGGAGATAGCGATTTCACCCTGCAACGCCGTCGGGCGACGCAAAGCCCACTGGGTAATACCCAGCTGCTGCAACTGCCAGTCTCGTCGGGATGTCATAGCGAAAACTCCTGTCTCTCAGGCGCGCAAATATAGCAAATGTGTCGAAACTACGCCATCTACCGACTATAATCCCCGCCTGAGTTTATTGAGGAACAATTCATGTCTGCATTTACCCCGGCAAGTGAAGTCTTGCTGCGTCACAGTGATGATTTCGAACAAAGCCGTATTCTGTTTGCCGGAGATATGCAGGATGACCTGCCTGCGCGTTTCGACTGTGCTGAAAGCCGTGCCCACACCCAGTATTACCACCACTGGCAGGTGCTGAGCCGCCAGATGGGCGAGCGCGCGCGTTTTAGCCTGGTGGCGGAGCCAGGCGATGTTGCCGACTGCGACACGCTGATTTACTACTGGCCGAAGAACAAGCCGGAAGCCCAGTTCCAGCTGATGAACCTGCTCTCCCTGCTGCCGGTCGGCTGCGATATTTTCGTGGTCGGCGAGAACCGCAGCGGCGTGCGCAGCGCGGAGCAGATGCTTGAAGAGTTCGCGCCATTGAACAAAGTCGACAGCGCACGTCGCTGTGGCCTGTATCACGGGCGTCTTGAAAAACAGCCTGCCTTCGATGCAGAGCAATTCTGGGACGAATATCAGTTAGACGATCTGACCATCAAAACCCTGCCGGGCGTGTTCAGCCGCGATTATCTGGATGTCGGCAGTAAGCTGCTGTTATCCACCCTGACGCCGCACACCAAGGGCAAAGTGCTGGATGTCGGCTGTGGCGCAGGCGTGCTGGCAACCGTGCTCGCCAGCCACTCGCCGAAAGTGCGTTTAACGCTGTGTGACGTGAGCGCCCCGGCGGTAGAAGCCAGCCGCGCAACGCTTGCGGCAAACGGGTTTGAAGGTGAGGTCATCGCCAGCAACGTCTTCTCTGACGTGACCGGCCGTTTTGACATGATTATCTCGAATCCGCCGTTCCACGACGGGATGGAAACCAGCCTGGAGGCCGCGCAAGCGCTTATCCGCGGTGCCGTCCGTCATCTTAACAGCGGTGGCGAGCTTCGTATCGTGGCGAACGCCTTCCTGGCCTACCCGAAAGTGCTGGACGAAACCTTTGGTTTCCACGAAGTGATTGCCCAGACCGGCCGCTTCAAGGTGTATCGCACCGTGATGACGCGTCAGGCTAAAAAGTAATCGTTAATCCTCCAGGCCGGATACGCGCAAGCGCTCTCCGGCCTTACGCCCTCTCTACCTGGCCCATCCGTCGACCATTTTTGCATCAATCGAGGCATCCCCCGCACTTTTCTGTTGACGTAAAGCTGAAAACATCTAGAATGCGCCTCCGTGGTTACGATACTTTTACAGTATCGATGGTATGCGAAGGTGGCGGAATTGGTAGACGCGCTAGCTTCAGGTGTTAGTGTCCTTACGGATGTGGGGGTTCGAGTCCCCCCCCTCGCACCATAAATCACGTTGATATTGCTCGCACTGGGCGAAGGTGGCGGAATTGGTAGACGCGCTAGCTTCAGGTGTTAGTGTCCTTAGGATGTGGGGGTTCGAGTCCCCCCCCTCGCACCAACGAGGCGATATCAAAAAAGTAAGATGACTGTGCGAAGGTGGCGGAATTGGTAGACGCGCTAGCTTCAGGTGTTAGTGTCCTTACGGATGTGGGGGTTCGAGTCCCCCCCCTCGCACCAATTATCTTACAACCCTTCTGTAGTCTCTCTCTGTTTTCCCGTGTTATCTCAAACTCATCATTATCACCAGCATTGCGCCGATTAACGCAACGCAGGATGGCAACAGCACGAAATGCCGTAGCTGCTTATGCCAGATCATCGCGGATGTCACCAGCAGTCCCGACACAATGATTATTTTCCAGACGTCGATGGAAAGGTCGGCAAACATCAGTCCGCTGATGATCGTCCCAGGCAGCAAGACCCCCCAACCACTTCCCAGCGCTCTGCTCAACATGGTACGCCCTCTCATATCGATAATGATAACCAATATCATATGATAGTAATTATCACTTGTCAGCATGCAGCAGGATAATTGATCACCCTTTACCTTTCCTGTAATGACAGCAAATGTGTAAGGTGATAAATTGCACACCTGTTAACTACCTATAAAGTTTTTCTGATAATTATAAATAACGTTTTTTGCATCCATTCTTTAAAACCAACACCTATATATCTGTTTTAATTAAATTTTAATAAAACGCACGAATATGACATCACAATCCTGGCGGTCTTTAGTCAATAGTAAATATCAGTTATCGTTACGTTTGTTTTTATTATTGAATGCAACATCAGCGCTTTTCTCGGTGACAAACCCGCTCTATTCCATACGCGCGTTATCGTTCCCTCTGCTTGCCGTGTTAACGATCAGCACGGGCTTACTCGTCTGGCACGGGGTAAACAAAACCTTAAAGGTAAATATTCCGGCGGTGTCTGCGCTTTTTGGCGTCTTATGGGCCTGGCAGATCGCCTCTAAATTTTCGTTAATTACGCACGATCATTCGACCTATTTAATAATGGCGTTATTAACGGTGCTTTTTATCGGATCGCTGGCCTTCGCCAGCAATATCAAAGCGTTCACGCTGCACTCTTTGCCCGCCTTTATTGTCTGCCTGTGGTTAAGCGATCACGACAGCTGGATAAGAATGATGTTCTTTTTCGCGCTGCCCGTGGTAGCGATCGGCATTCATCATGTGCTGCAAAGACGTAACGACAAATTCGCCCAGGCGCTGCTTTCGCGTTTGCTTGAGGAACGAGAAACCCTGACCGATCTCAGCATGATGGACCCTCTCACCGGACTGTATAACCGCCGGGGTCTGCAAAGCCGTCTGGATAACCTGCCCACGCCAGACAACGGTGAACACTTTGTGTTGCTGCTGGATATCGATCACTTTAAGGCCTACAACGACCATTACGGCCATATGATGGGTGACAAAGCACTGATGCGCGTCTCTGCGGCCATCCGCGACGCGGTGCGCTCCCGCGATATCGTTGCCCGCTTTGGTGGCGAAGAGTTTATGGTTCTGCTGAGCAATATCTCGCTGGAGCATGCCCGGCAGACGGCGGAACATATTCGCCAGAAGGTGTACGATCTTAAAATTCCACATATGTTCAATGAAAGCGTCGCCACCAACGTGACCATCAGCATCGGTATTTCTATCTATCAGAATGAAGACGCTGAGCGCGCGCTGGAAAAGGCGGATAAAGCGCTTTATGAAGCCAAACATATGGGCCGGAATAACATCCTGTTGAGCGACGAGCTGCCGTCGGCCTGACGCGGCTTCGCACATCCAGGACAAAAGGCTTGCGATCGGTATGATCAATAGTTAGGATTGGCAATCATTATCATTTAGATTCACGTCAATCCTATGGCCACTCGTACCGCACATACCGTAGAGCCTCTCATCTGGCGAGCCCCCCTCTCCTCGGGTAGCGCTACGCTTGCGGATGCCATTCGGGATAAGATTGCTGAAACACGCGCGCATCTGCTGGATTTCATCAAGCTGGATGAGGTTCCGCCCCATCATGCGATGACGCTGGCGCAGTGGCGACGCCCTGCCGAACGCCAGTCTTTGCTGGCGGCCTATTCCGATCATATCTATCGTAACCAGCCTACGCTTGCGCGGGAAAATAAGCCGCTGCTCTCCCTGTGGGCGCAGTGGTATATCGGGCTGATGGTGCCCCCACTCATGCTGGCGCTGTTGACTCAGGATTCGATGCTGGATCTCTCCCCGGAGTATTTCCACGTCGAGTTTCATGAGACGGGACGTGCGGCCTGCTTCTGGATCGATCTTCACGAGGACCGTCACTCAGCACATCTGTCCGCACAGGAACGCATGGAAAAGTTGGTCACTCAGGCGCTGATCCCGGTTATCGATGCGCTGGAAGAGACGGGCGAGATCAACGGGAAACTGATCTGGAGTAATACCGGGTATCTTATCCACTGGTATCTGACAGAGATGAAACCGCTGCTGGGTGACGAACAGGTTGATGCCCTTCGCCACGCCTGTTTCTTTGCCAAACAGCTTTCGGATGGTCGCGATAATCCCCTCTTCCGTACCGTCGTGCCGCGTGACGGGCTGCTGGTTCGTCGTACCTGCTGCCAGCGCTATCGTCTGCCGGATGTCCAGCAGTGCGGGGATTGTACGCTGAAATAAGCGTGTGATTGGCCGGATGGCGCTAACGCTTACCCGGCCTTGCTCCTCTGAAAATACCAAAAACGGCAACCACGCGTTGCCGTTTTGCGTTTACCTAGGCGACCTGCTGGTTTTCCTCTTCACTATTACGCTGCGCTTCTTCGGCTTCCTGCTCCAGCAGCTGCTTCTCGTACACCTTAAAGAACGGGAAGTAGATAATCGCCGACACGCACGCCAGCACAATCACCAGAATGGCTGCCCGGAAATCCCAGCCCAGCGCCCATGCAGCACCGATTGGCGCAGGTGCAGTCCAGGGCACAACAGAAATCACGCGGCCAATGAGATCGAACTTCATCGCCGACCATGCCAGCACGGCATTCACCATCGGCGCCAGCAGGAACGGAATAAAGAACACCGGGTTCATCACAATCGGCGTACCGAATATGACCGGTTCATTGATGTTAAAGAAGCTTGGCACCACGCTCAGACGGCCAATCGAGCGTAAATGCGCCGAGCGGCTGCGCAGATAGCAAATCACCAGCCCCATCGTTGCGCCCGAGCCGCCGATAACGATAAAGAACGTCCAGAAGGCTTCCATAAATATGTGCGGCAGAGGCAGGCTGGACGCCAGCGCAGTCTGGTTTGCGCCAAGGTTGGTCAGCCAGAACATCTGCAGCATACCGGAGACAATTGCCGCGCCGTGAATACCGGCAAACCACAGTAAATGACCAATCAGCACCGCCAGCAGGATCGCCGGCAGGGAGTCGGCGGCAGAAACCAGCGGTTTGAAGATAGACATGATGGCCTGCGGGATCAGCATGCCAAACTCAGACTGGATCAGCAGGCTCAGCGGATAGAGCGTCAGTACCACCACCAGCACCGGGATCAGCAGGTCAAACGAGTTCTTGATCATCGGTGGCACCTGATCGGGCAGGCGAATACCAATGTTATAGGTTTTCAGGAAACGCATCAGCTCAACGCAGTAGACCGCCACCAGAATCGCGGTGAAGATCCCGGTGCCGCCCAGGCTATCAACCGGCAGCGTGCCTTTGGTTTTAGGCGCGGCCACCAGCAAAAACGCCATCAGCGACAGCATCGCGCACATGAAAGGATCGAGCTGGTGCGACTTAACGTAATGCTTGCCCAGGTTGTAGGCGATGGCGGCACAGATATAGATGGACATAATGCCCATGGTCATATCAAACGGCGTCAGGATTTGCCCTTCAAATTGCTTCGCCATATCCAGCCAGGCACGGGCAAAACCCCATGTGGTATCAGGCGAAAACGGTGGATAAGCGAACACCAGCAAAAATGAGCCAACGATCATGAACGGCATCGCGGAAATAAATCCGTCACGGATAGCCATAACATGACGCTGGGAGGAGATCCGCCCGGCTATCGGGCTGACGTAATTCTCGACGAAACGGAATATCAGATTAAAAGCAGCATGGTTGGCAGACATAAAGGATCTCCTGTCAGACGTTCATTACGGGCGCGGGGGCACCACACGTTGTTCCATACATCAGCTTCACAACCTTGCCGGCTTTTATACCCGCGGTACTGCTAAGATGAATTGATTTCATAATTTGCTCTTATTATTAGATACAGGGGACGTTACGTACTCAGTATTAATCTCCGCATCACGCTCTGCAACCGGTTACTGTAACCGGTTTCTGTGATTGTGAAGGCGATCCAGAAATCGGCCCAATGGGGTATTTGTTACTTAAGAGATATTTACAGAGGATAATTTCTTATGACAGATTACGCAGGATATTTGTCAGGAGGAAACAATGAGTTTGCAGTCTGTACAGCAGTTTTTTGCCGACAACGCACCGGATATAGAAGTGATCGAGCTTAGCCAAAGTACTGCAACCGTTGCGCTTGCCGCTGCAGCCCACCGCGTGGAGCCAGGACAAATCGCCAAAACCCTGTCGCTGAAGGTCAAAAATGAGGTAATCCTGGTAGTCGCAAAAGGCGATGCGCGGCTGGATAACAAAAAGCTGAAGGAGACGTTCGGCGCAAAAGCCCGCATGCTCAGCAGTGATGAGGTGGTGAATATCACCGGGCATCCCGTCGGCGGCGTCTGCCCATTCGGACTGGAGAATCCCCTTTCGGTCTACTGCGACATCACCTTAAAACAGTACAGTGAAGTCTTACCTGCAGCCGGTGCTATCCACAGCGCCGTTCGGATTTCACCGGACAGAATGGCCGAATTGACGTCAGCAAAGTGGGTCGATGTGTGCGTGTAATCGCAGCGCCAGAAGAGCTCTGGCGCAGGCGTGATAAGTTACAGGAAGGCTGGCGACGTCAACACCGCACCGCGTATTTCGCGGGCAGGAAGATGCGTAATAATATCTGCCGCATCCAGCAACCCGACGTCAGAATTGACGCCCAGTTTGACCATCGCGTTGAATTTATGCGCCCGGATGGTCTTAATATTGCGCTCAAGCTGCGCGGCAATTTCCGGGATAGAATAGCCGTTGGACATGTAGCGCAGGATAGCCCGCTCCGTTGGGCTTAACATTCTGTTCTGGCTGACATGCCAGTGGTTCAGCATGTTTTCATTGACCCGATGCGTTTCGTTTAACAGCGCGACCAGCTCTTCCAGCAGCTGACTCAGGGGCACGGCTTTACTGATGATGCCATGAAGCCGCGAAGGAGAAAGATGGCTAATCAGCCTCGCTTCGACGTCATCAGAGGCCAGCACAATGCGCTGGATATTCCCGTGCGTAAACGTCAGATCCCGTAAACAGGCCAGGCAGTTACGACGCTCTTCACGTTCATCTGACAGTGAGTAGATCACTGAGAAAAATGGTATGTGGGGGAGCGCCGCCTTAAAGCTGTCGAACCGACTAAACATATGCATCTGATACTGGCTGAACTGAGGCAGGGTGAAGAGATGCTCCAGCCCAACGGCGCTCATTACGCAATTTTCGATGACGGCGATATGTCTTGTTGCTGTGGTCTTTTCCATTCCTCAAACTCTCCATAGGCCGACATTAAGCTCAGCTCTCGCATTCCCTGAGTACTGCTAATCCAGGCGTACATATCGGCGTTGCTGCGCAAAGACAAGCGACGCATCGCACTGTTCTTCTGTGCGCTGACCGTTTTGTTGCTTTTCTTAAGCAGCGTTGCAATCTGGTTAATTCCCCAGCCCTTACCCAGCAGGCGTAGCACCTTGCGTTCAGAGTGCGTAAGCGCAACAAACTGCTCGCTCTCTTCGTCCAGGTCAGGGGTTTCTGGCATTAATAGGGTTTGGCTTATCCGCTCGGCACGTTCGCTGCCGGCACGAATTGCGCTTATCACCCCTTCAGTGGGTTCCATATCTGAAAGCAGTGTGCTTTCAGGGCGCATGAGCAGTTCGACCGCCAGAGGGTAGAGGGGGCGGGATACCAAAAATATCCAGTGAATTTCTCTGTACTGATTCAGTAAGCCGTAATACTGTTCTAGCGTACCGCGAGGGTTCCGATAATCACCTGAAATATCGGCAATAATAACGTCAGCACGGCGAAGCTGAAGCAGGGTTAATTCCTGTAATGAACGACAGCAGGTCAGTTCGTAGTCGGGAAAATGACGCTCCATGAGCCCGCTCAACCCGCACTGCATCACGGGCACCTTACTAATAACAACGCCGTGCTTACTCTTCAATGGCAACATAGACCCTCCGTGTCCTTATTGATTGACATGAATATTAAAAGCCCTGAGGCTCAACCTGTTTTCATCCTTGTGGGCGAAATGGATTACGACGAGAAGAATGCGAGACAGATATAATTTAAGAAACGCCCAATACAGGACTAATATCGCACAGATAACAATTAAAATTAATTATATCGGCATTAAAATAATGAAAATATAAAATTAGAAATAATTAATATATATTCTCACTGTATATACGAAATACATTCACAATATAAATAATACAGCGCATTTCTCGACTTTTCCTGGCCGCAGTTTGCACAAATCTTGATCTGACCCAGAGCAAGGCAGGGCGCACTTTGTGTTAAAAGTAGACATTCAGGGCCATCAGGCAGGCTATCCATTTTCTCTACAGGGCATCACATGCAGGCAGACCGGTCAACGCAACGTGCCACCACGCGACTCTGTATTCAGTGCGGGCTTTTTCTTTTACAGCACGGGGCGGAGAGCGCCCTGGTTGAGGAGCTGTCGACCCGCCTCGGGCTGGCGCTGGGCATGGACTCGGTGGAAAGCTCCATCTCGTCCAACGCTATCGTGCTGACCACCATCAAGGACGGGCAGTGCCTGACATCCACCCGTAAAAACCACGATCGCGGCATCAACATGCACGTGGTGACAGAGGTGCAGCACATCGTCATTCTGGCGGAGCACAAGCTTCTCGACCTGAAAGAGTGCGAAAAACGTTTCAACCAGATCAAGCCGTTGCGCTACCCGCGCTGGCTGGTTGTGCTGATGGTGGGGCTGTCGTGCGCCTGTTTCTGCAAGCTGAACAGCGGCGGCTGGGACGGCGCAGCCATTACCTTCTTCGCCAGCAGCATCGCCATGTATGTCCGACAACTGCTGACCCACAGGCAGTTACACCCGCAGATTAACTTCTGCATCACCGCCTTCGTGGCGACGACGGTGTCGGGCCTGCTGCTGCGCCTGCCGGCCTTCACGAATACCTCAACCGTCGCCATGGCCGCCAGCGTGCTGCTGCTGGTTCCGGGTTTTCCGTTAATTAACGCCGTCGCCGATATGTTCAAAGGGCACATCAATACCGGCCTGGCGCGCTGGGCAATTGCCAGCCTGCTGACGCTGGCGACGTGCATTGGCGTGGTGATGGCCATGACGTTATGGGGGTTACGCGGATGGGCATAATCGAATTTCTGCTGGCCCTGGTTCAGGACATGCTGCTGGCCGCCATTCCCGCCATCGGCTTTGCGATGGTCTTCAACGTGCCGCAACGCGCCCTGCCCTGGTGTGCACTGCTGGGTGCCATCGGGCACGGCTCCCGCATGGTCATGATGACGGCGGGGTTTAATATCGAATGGTCAACCTTTATGGCCTCCATGCTGGTGGGCAGCATTGGCATCCAATGGTCGCGCTGGTATCTGGCCCATCCCAAGGTCTTTACCGTTGCGGCGGTGATCCCCATGTTTCCCGGCATCTCGGCCTACACGGCCATGATTTCGGCGGTAAAAATCAGCCACTTCGGCTACAGCGAACCGCAAATGATCCTGCTGCTGAGCAATTTCCTCAAGGCCTCCTCCATCGTCGGTGCGCTCTCTATCGGCCTGTCGATCCCCGGGCTGTGGCTCTATCGCAAGCGTCCCCGCGTTTGACGTTTGAGTTCTCACGCAGGCAGGGTAATAATCGCTGCATTCTGTTTTGTGATGATAAGGAAAGGATGTGGCTAACGCTGGCAGCGAACTCCCCGATCACCCTGAAGGTGCGAGCCTGAAGGAAACGATTTTCCAAAGCGCTATCGCCCTGTTTGCCGAATATGGCCTGAACGGTGCCCGCATGGAGCAGATTGCCGAGAAAGCAGGCACCACCAAACGCATGGTGGTGTACCACTTCAAAAATAAAGAAAACCTCTATCTGCTGGCGCTGGAGTATGTCTACACCCAAATCCGGGCCAGCGAGAAAGCGCTCAGCCTTACCGATTTACCGCCGGTTGAAGCGCTGGTGCATCTGGTGGAAGCCACCTTTGACTACCACGCCGACCACCCGGACTACATCCGTATTATCTGCATGGAGAACATGCAGCGCGGGCGCTTTATGCAACAGTCCAGCTATTTGCGCCAGGTTAACCGCAGCGCGCTGGAGTTGCTGGAGGCGATTCTGCGGCGCGGCAAGGCGAAGCAGCTCTTTAACCAGACGGTCGATGCCCGCGACCTGCACCGTTTAATCAGCAGCTTTAGCTTCCACTATGTTGCCAATAGCTACACCTTCACCCTGCTGTTTGAAGAGGGGGCGGACGAAGCGGCCCAGCGCGAACACTACCGGAAAATGGCGGTACAGGTTGCGCTGCGTTATACCTGCCCATAAAAATCGCTTGCAATTATATCGCGCACAATCTATCTTTATTTCATGAACGCAAAAACGAACGACACCACCGCTGCGCTGCTGCTGGATAACCAGCTCTGTTTTGCCCTTTACTCGGCAAATCTGGCGCTGAATAAGCTGTACCGGCAGTTGCTGGCACCGCTTAACCTGACCTATCCTCAGTATCTCGTTATGCTGGTGCTGTGGGAGCAGGATGACATTACCGTGTCGGACATCGGTGAACGGTTGTTTCTGGATTCCGCAACGCTCACGCCCCTGCTGAAGCGTCTGGAGGGAGCCGGTCTGTTGACACGTCAGCGCTCACGCCAGGACGAACGTCAGGTCGCCGTCACGCTGACGGACGCCGGACGTAGCCTGCAACAGCAGGCCACGGGGATCCCCCAGGCCGTGGGCTGTGCCGCCCAGTGCGACACCGACACGATGCTGGCGCTTAAGCACCAGCTGGAACTTTTGCGTCACCAGTTACACCGCGCGTAGCGCTATACGTTACGCGTTTTTATTACCCATATAAATCGTACGCTATTTAATAGCACACTTAAGCACAAGATGAGGAACCTGCCATGTCTTTAGAAAAAGTTGTCTACACTGCCAAAGCCAAAGCCACCGGAGGCCGCGATGGCCGCGCAACCTCTTCCGACGGCGTCCTCGACGTTAAGCTCGGCGTACCAAAAGAGATGGGCGGCATGGGCGGTGACGTCACCAACCCTGAACAGCTTTTCGCGGCGGGCTACTCCGCCTGTTTCCTGGGGGCAATGAAATTTGTTGCTGCGCGCGACAAATTTACCCTGCCAAAAGAGGCCTTTATTGAGGGTGAAGTGGGTATCGGTCCACTGCCAACCGGCTTTGGTATCGAAGCAAAACTGAACATCCACGTTGAAGGCATGGATCCTACAGAAGCCAAAAAGCTGGTGGACGCCGCCCATATCGTCTGCCCGTACTCTAACGCGACTCGCGGAAATATCGACGTGACGCTGAATATCATCGCGTAATGTCTGCCCTAACCCTCTCCTGTCGGAGAGGGTTAGCTTCCCCCTCCTTCCCCCCTTCTCTCTGTGCTACCATAAGCTCCAATCACGCCCGTAGTAATCAGTAGAGAAAGTGTTATGTCCTCCAGAATTCTGACCACCAGCATTGCTGGCATTGATGCCTTTATGCGCGATCCCCGCGGTGTGTTAACCCACGCCGAAGGCGGCACGCTTGCGGTATTTGCCGACAACGCGCCGGCGTTTTATGCGATAACGCCTGAACGTCTGGCACAGCTTTTGGACATCGAAGCGCGCCTGTCGCGCCCGGCGAGCGACGTCGCGCTGGACAACCAGTTCTTTGACGAGCCGGATAACACCCCCGTGGCCGTGCCGATGGGGAAATTCCCTATGTATTCTGGCTGGCAGCCGGATGCCGATTTTCAGCGTCAGGCGGCGCTGTGGGGCATTGCACTTTCCCAGCCCGTCACGCCGGAAGAGCTGGCCGCGTTCACCGCCTACTGGCAGGCCGAAGGCAAAGTATTCCATCATGTTCAGTGGCAGCAAAAGCTCGCCCGCAGCGTGCAGATCAACCGCGCCAGCAATAACGGGCAGCCCAAACGCGATATCAACGCGTTTTGTGAACCGGATAAACAGATCCCTAATGGATTCCGAGGTGCGAAATGAAAAACGTCGGCGACCTGATGAAACGTCTGCAGAAAATGATGCCTGCCAACGTCAAACCCGCGTTTACCACGGGTGAAGAGCTGCTCGCATGGCAAAAAGAGCAAGGCGAAATCCGCGCGGCCGCCCTCGCGCGTGAAAACCGTGCCATGAAAATGCAGCGCACGTTTAACCGCTCCGGGATTCGCCCGCTGCATCAGAACTGCTCTTTCGACAACTATAAGGTTGAAACGACCGGGCAGATGAACGCGCTTGCCGCCGCACGCCAGTACGTCAACGAATTCGACGGCAACATCGCCAGCTTTATCTTTAGCGGCAAGCCCGGCACCGGCAAGAACCACCTCGCGGCGGCCATCTGCAATGAACTCCTGCTGCGCGGAAAATCGGTGTTGATCATCACCGTGGCCGACATTATGTCTGCCATGAAAGACACCTTCAGCAACCGCGAGACCAGCGAAGAACAGCTGCTGAATGACCTGAGTAACGTCGATTTGCTGGTAATTGACGAGATTGGCGTTCAGACCGAGTCACGCTATGAAAAAGTGATCATCAACCAGATCGTCGACCGCCGCTCCTCCTCAAAACGTCCTACGGGCATGTTGACCAACCACAACATCGATGAGATGACTCGCCTGCTCGGGGAACGGGTGATGGACCGCATGAAGCTCGGCAACAGCCTGTATGTCATCTTCGACTGGGAAAGCTTCCGCAGCCGCGTCACCGGCAAAGAGTATTAGGATATTTCCAGGAAATGCGGGGGACCCAGGGGTATATACTGGGGCCACTTTTGCACCAGACGGATCTCATGAGTAGACCATTATGAAAAAACAGTTTCTTATCAGCACGTTTTTAGGCGCACTTCTCGTCACCGGCGCGGCACAGGCGGCGTCATGGCAGGAATCCCTCTCCAGCGCAGCCAATGAGCTTTCCAAAGAGAGCGCCAGTTCACAGGGCGGGCTGTCGGCCTCGTCCCTCACCAGTCTGCTGGGTAACAGCGCCCAGAGCCTCAGCGCCGGAACCATGAACAACGCGGCGGGTATTTTGGGGTATTGCGCGAAGCAGAAACTGGCGTCCGTAACCGACACCGAAAACATTAAAAACCAGGTACTGGGCAAGCTGGGCCTGGACACCCAGGAGCAGAAGCAAGATACCAACTATATGGAGGGTATCGAGGGCCTGCTCAACGCACAAAACGGTCAGCAGCTTAACCTGAGCACGCTGGGCGACTCGGCGCTGGCGAAAAAGGTGAAAACCAAAGCCTGCGATCTGGTACTAAAACAAGGCGTTAATTTCCTCTCCTGATCGACCCCATTTTCTGCCACAACAGGCCGCGTTTATTGCGTTAACCTTGCGTCGCGGCCTTAAATGGGTGTTTTACCTTCCTGCCCCCGTCTTAGCGCCCACACGTCATGATGCGACCGCCTTCAAAAAAGTGATTTTATAAACCAAATCCTAACAACAGCACACTTTCGTGACACTAAAATTGCAGCTTAACGACTTCGCAATTACATTGTATTACCCAAAAAAGAATCAGTTAGCCAGCTAAGTAACTGGCATCATGAGGATATGCTGTTGTCAGAGTTAATGTCCCTTGCCCTTTTTCTGGCTTCCGTTGGCATTTATGCCTGGAAAGCTGGCCGTAACACCTGGTGGTTTATCGCTACCCTGGTGGTACTCGGCATTTTTGTTATTTTGAATATTACCCTCTATGCCAGCGATTACTTTACCGGCGACGGTATTAACGACGCGGTGCTTTATACCCTGACCAACAGCCTGACCGGCGCAGGAGTTAGTAAGTACATACTTCCGGGTATCGGCCTAGTTCTGGCGCTGGTAGTAATCTTCGGCACCCTGGCCTGGGTGCTGCGCCGTCGTCGGCATCATCCTCATCATGTCGGCTACAGCCTGCTGGCGCTGTGTCTGGCGCTGGCCTCCGTTGATGCCAGCCCGGCCTTCCACCAGATTACCGAGCTGGTCAAATCCCAGTCGCGCGATGGCGACCCGGATTTCATGGCCTGGTACAAAGAGCCGTCGAAAAAAATCGCCAGCCCAACGCTCAACCTGGTCTATATCTACGGCGAAAGTCTGGAGCGCACCTACTTCGATAACACCGCCTTCCCGAACCTGACGCCCGAACTTGGCGCGCTGAAAGATCAAGGGCTGGATTTCAGCCACACCATGCAGTTACCGGGTACCGATTACACCATTGCGGGGATGGTTGCCTCGCAGTGCGGTATCCCGCTCTTCGCCCCCTTTGAAGGTAACGCATCGGCATCGATGTCGAGTTTCTTCCCGCAGAATATTTGCCTCGGCGACATCCTGAAAAACTCCGGCTATGAAAACTATTTCATGCAGGGCGCAAACCTGCGATTTGCCGGTAAAGATGTGTTCCTGAAATCCCACGGTTTTGACCATCTGTATGGCTCAGAAGAGCTGAAAACCACCGTGGCCGATCCCACCTACCGTAACGACTGGGGCTTCTACGACGACACCGTTCTGGATGAAACCTGGAAAAAATTCGAAGAGCTTTCCCGCGCTGGCAAACGCTTCTCCCTTTTTGCCCTGACGGTGGATACGCACCACCCTGACGGCTTTGTCTCGCGTACCTGCAAGCGTAAAAGCTATGAGATCGACGGTAAAAACAACACTTCGTTCAGCGCCGTGACCTGTAGCCAGGAGCACATCGCCGCGTTAATCGAAAAAATCAAAGCCTCTCCGTATTTTAAAAACACGGTGATCGTGGTTTCTTCAGACCACCTGGCGATGAAAAACGGCGCGTGGGATCAGCTCAACAAGCACGACCGCAGCAACCTGTTCTTTGTTCTGCGCGGCGACCAGCCGCAGCAGGATGTGATTGCCACCAAACGTAACTCGATGGATAACGGTGCCACCGTGCTGGATATCCTGGGGGGCGATAACTTCATTGGCCTTGGGCGCAGTACGCTGTCGGGCCAGTCGCTGTCGGAAGTGTTCCTCAACATGAAGGAGAAAATCCTCGCCTGGAAGCCGGACATTATCCGCCTGTGGAACTTCCCGAAAGAGATGAAAGATTTCACCATCGATCGCGATAAAAAGATGATCGCGTTCTCCGGGAGCCATTTCCGCCTGCCGCTGCTGTTGCGCGTGTCGAACAACCGCGTTGAGCCGCTGCCGGAAAGCGAATACTCCGCACCGCTGCGCTTCCAGCTGGCCGACTTCGCCCCGCGCGACAACTTTGTCTGGGTTGACCGCTGCTACAAGATGGGCCAGCTCTGGTCACAGCCGCTGTCCCTCTCGACCGACTGGTGTGTCTCGCAGGGGCAACTGGGCGGAGAGCAGACCGTTCAGCATGTGGACAGCGCGCAATGGAAAGGCAAAACCGCGTTTAAAGAGACGGTTATCGATACCGCGCGCTATCAGCGAAACGTTGATATGCTCAAAATTGTTGATAACGACATTCGCTACAAAGCGGACAGCTTCATCTTTAACGTGGCAGGCGCGCCGGAAGAGGTTAAACAGTTCAGCGGAATTTCACGCCCGGAATCCTGGGGCCGCTGGTCTAACGCGCAGCTGGGCGATGAGGTGAAGATAGAATACACCCATCCGCTGCCGCAGAAATTCGATGTGGTGATCACCGCCAGGGCGTATGGCCCCAACGCCAACCGTCCGATACCGGTGAGGGTAGGCGATAGCGAACAGACGCTGACGCTGGGTAATGACGTGAGCACCACCACGCTGCACTTCGAGAACCCGTCCCGAAGCAACACGCTGGTGATTGTGCCGCCCGATCCGCAGTCTACCAATGAAGGCAATATTCTCGGCCACTCGCCCCGTAAGCTGGGGATAGGCATGGTTGAAATCAAAATCGTCAACCGCGAGAGTTAATCCCCGCAGCCCGGCGTTCTGCCGGGCTTAATAAACCCAGAATGAAAATCTTTATAAATATTATAAATCAGCCTTATTCACTAAATTTTAGATTAATCTATTTATAATTATTCTGTTAATTTCACTTACTTTAAAATGTCACCTTGTCATTCTTCATGCGAATAATTCCGCGATCGCCAGTATGGCGGGCTACTCTTAGATTACACGGTGATGACCCCTCAAAACACGCTTCCCCCCTTTCAGATTGTCATTCTGAGCGACAACTATTTTCTGTGGCTGGGCCTGACGACCCTCATCCCAACGATGATAACCCCCCGCCCGGATATCTTCTGGATTAACGAGGTGACCCCAAAAAATATCCTGCGCATGCGCGAGCAGGTGATGAACACGGCAGGCGACAGCGGCTGGCTACTCTTTACCGATGAACACCGCGTCAACGCGATCAACGTGTATCTGCCGAATGCGCGCGTCAAGGTGCTGAGCGGTAAACTCTCACTCAAGGAACTGAGCCAGCAGCTCAACAATGCCGACTTCACGGCTGAAAGCGAGCCCGAACCTACCCTCACCCGTCAGGAGTTACAGGTCTGCTCGCTGATCAGCAAAGGGATCAGCCTGGTGCGCATCGCGCAAATGCTGCACAAATCGCCCAAAACCATCTATACCCACAAGCGAAACGCGATGACCAAGTTCCGCTGCCAGAATCTGGCGGAATTTCACCAAAAAATTAGCCTGCTGAATCGGCCGTCGCGCTAGCGCTGATAACGTCCCCGAACCGATCGGCGTTATCCCAATCAGGATCAATGTTATCGGTAACATTTGCGTTAAAATAGCCGTCTGGTCTCATGGACGTTTACTCTTCGATCTCACTGTTTTTTACAACACGCTATGAAATACCTGCTCGCAGATGTCCTCGTCTATAACGATGAAGAGGGGACTTTTTCACATATCGATGCACCAGACGACGCGCATCAGATCCTTACCGGCACCGCAAATGCCGTGATGAAACTGCTGGTCCGCCACCATGGCAACGTCGTTGAACGCGAGCTGTTTTTCAGCGAGGTGTGGGACGCGCGCGGCGTGCAGGGTTCCAATAATTCGTTAAACCAGTACATCAGCATCCTGCGAAAACTGCTGGCAGGCTTCGTGCCAGAAAAGCCGGCAATCGTCACCGTGCCCAAAAAGGGGTTCATGCTGAGCGCCGACATCAGGGTACAGCCGCTGCCCGACCCCGCCGATAAGCACAGCGACGCACCGCGGTGCTTTCCGCCAGCGCTGGTGTTATGTACGTTTATTAACCTCGTTGCGATCGCGCTCTGTCTCTGGAACACCGGGGAAACGCAGACCCCGGCGCACGCCGAAATGTCCGCACGTTTTCTCGTCGGGGAGTGCCCTTTTATCGCCGCACCCCTGCGGACGGACGCGCTATACTTCCCGCCATGAAGATCACCTTTCGTACGACAACCCGAGAAGATGTGACTCACCTGCCCTCCATTGAGCGCGCAGCGGCCCAGCGTTTTCGTGACGTGCCGGCCCTCGCCTGGCTTGCAGAGAGTGCCGTCATCAGCGCAGAGCAGCACCTCGGCTACGTAGATCAAGACCTGAGCTGGCTGGCGCTGGCGAACGATCGTCCCGTCGGCTTTATCCTCGCAGAGGCGCATCCGGCGTCGCTGTTTATCGTAGAAGTGTCGGTCGATCCGGGCTGGCAGCAAAAAGGGATAGGTCGGCGGCTGATCCACTGCGTGGCTGAAGCGGCGAAAGTGCGGGGGCTGACATCGCTGACGCTCACGACGTTCCGTGACGTCCCCTGGAACGCCCCTTTCTATGCGAAGCTGGGGTTTGCGGAAGTGGCAGATGAGGCGCTGACGCCCGAACTGCGGCAGAAAAGAGAGGAAGAGGCAGCGCACGGTTTCGCGTATGGCTCTCGCTGTACCATGCGCCTGCCTCCTGGCTAATTAGAACGTTTCCCAGTTATCACCGGCGTCTGCCGTTGCGGCTTTACGCGCCATCATCGGTGCGGCAACGGTTTTCGCTGAGGCGATTTCACGCGCTTTCATCTGCTCCTGCTGAATGCGGAACACGGCAACCGCCTGCGTCAGGCGGCTGGCCTGCTCTTCCAGCGCCGCGGCCGCCGCAGCGGACTCTTCCACCAGCGAGGCGTTCTGCTGCGTGACGCGATCCATCTCGGCCACCGCCAGTCCCACCTGGTCGATACCGCGGCTCTGCTCGTCAGACGCAGAGGCGATTTCGCCCATGATGTCGGTCACGCGGGTGACCGCATTGACGATCTCACCCATGGTTTCACCGGCGCTTTCAACCAGCGTAGATCCAATCTCTACACGGCCCACGGAGTCTTCAATCAGGCTCTTGATTTCGCGTGCCGCCTGGGCGCTGCGCTGGGCCAGGTTACGTACTTCACCGGCCACCACCGCAAAGCCGCGACCCTGCTCGCCCGCACGCGCCGCTTCCACCGCCGCGTTCAGTGCCAGGATGTTGGTCTGGAAAGCAATACCGTCGATTACGCTGATAATGTCGGCAATTTTCTGCGAACTGCCCGCGATATCGCGCATGGTTTGCACCACGTTATCCACCACTTTGCCGCCTTTCTGCGCGGTTTCGGAGGCGCTCAGGGCCAGGTTGCTGGCCTGGCGGGCGTTCTCGGCGTTCTGCTTCACGGTTGCCGTCAGCTGTTCCATGCTGGCTGCGGTCTCTTCAAGAGACGCGGCCTGCTGCTCGGTACGGGAGGAGAGATCGTTGTTACCCATAGAGATTTCGCTCGCGCCGCTGTAAATGGCGTTCGCGCCGTTACGCACGTCGCCGACGGTACGCACCAGCTCGCCCTGCATATGGCGCAGGGAGTCGGCCAGCAGGCCCATTTCGTTGCTGCCGTCTACGTCGATGCGCTTCACCAGGTCGCCGCTGGCGATATGGCGAATACTGTCAACGAGGCGATTAAGCGGAGAGATCAGCGCCTGCTTAATGCCCAGCCAGACGGCCACAATCACCACCAGCACCGCAATCAGCACGATTATCAGTACCCAGATGGCCTGGCTGTAAGAGCTATTGCTGTCTTCTACCGCGGTTTGATACAGCTTGTCGTTCTGCTGCAGGTAGCTCACGTACTGCTTCTCGAAGCCATCCTGATAGCTCTGGGTAGGCTGGTCGAAGAAGGCGTTGATTTTGCCTGCGCCCAACAGCTGGATCAGCTCAGCCAGCGCGCCGTGATAGATATCATAGTTACGCTTGATCTCCATCGCGGCGGCCTCGCTCTGACGCGGGTCGCGCGGCAGGGCTTCATAATCGGCCCAGTTTTTTTCCGCCTGCTTCAGGGATGCGGCGGCAATCTGCATCAGATCGTTAACGGTCGCGCCGCTGCCGATATTGCTCTGATCCATCATGTAGCGGATGCCCGCACGGTTGAGGGTATTACGGGTTTGCAGCAGTGCCACCCAGCTGCCGTTCAGCGTGGATTGCTGTTGGCGAATGGTTTGCAGAACGGTGAAATTCTCTTTGTCGTGCTTCAGCGCGTTAAAGAAAAGACCACCGGATGTCAGCTGTAGTAAGCCAAAAATGGCTAAAACCAGCAGCAAGCTGGTAACAATCTTGATACGATTTAACATGTTTTCTCTTTCCATCAGACAGATAACAGAATTTTCGGCCTGCGAGGAGAAAACTTTACGAAAATCGTACTAAATGTGGTGTTTATTCCAACGCATCACGCTCTTCATCGTTCCGGTCTCCCAGTGCGATAAATTCTTCCAGCAGTGCCGTGAGCTGTTTCATCTTTTCCGGCGTATATTCCGCCTCGATCCGCTGATAGGCCTCTTCAACCTCCGCCTGGGCATGTTGATACAGGGCGTTGCCCTCTTTGGTCAGCGACACGTACAGCTTACGCTGGTCGTTAACCGGCTTCAGGCGCAGCACCAGACCGTCGCGCTCCATACGCGTGAGGATGCCC
The DNA here is from genome assembly GCF_019047785.1 of Enterobacter cancerogenus. Classification (NCBI taxonomy): domain Bacteria; kingdom Pseudomonadati; phylum Pseudomonadota; class Gammaproteobacteria; order Enterobacterales; family Enterobacteriaceae; genus Enterobacter; species Enterobacter cancerogenus. Next base: position 2,017,376 of record NZ_CP077290.1, read on the forward strand.
GTCAGGCTCGGGCGCAAAATACAGGTCCGAAACGCCAGGTCGTGAAAGTCCATCGACGGATGTTCGGCCAGCACGCGCACGATGCGCCACTGCTGCTCGGTCAGGTTATGCCGCTTCACGATGGGCCGGAAGTACGACATCGCCGCTTCCCTCGCCTGAAGCAGGGCGATGGTTAATGAGTCATGCATAGCGCTCCCCGATAATCATTAACACGTAAACAATTAGAATAAGATGTTTTTATAAACAACACATTTTTCCGTAAAAAGTCTAACAGAAAGCGCTCATTTTTAGTAAACACATGATTAAAAAAGATTTTCAAATCCAGATTGTAAATTTATTGTTATTCATATCACAAATTTTTCACTTGTGATTGCGAAACGACCAGCAAAAGCATAAAACCAGATCATTAACATATTAATGAAATCACGGCCCGGTCCTCCGGCCCGAGGAGTATGTCAATGAAAGGTACTGTTTTTGCCGTCGCGTTAAACCACCAGAGCCAGCGTGATGCCTGGCGCGAGGCGTTTGAAAAAGCGCCCTACACCACGCCGCCGAAAACCGCGGTGTGGTTTATCAAACCGCATAACACGGTGATCTCAACAGGCGAGCCGATCCCGTTCCCGGCAGGTGAAACGGTGCTCAGCGGCGCAACGGTCGCGCTGGTAGTGGGCAAAACGGCCCGCCGCGTTCGCGTTGAGGAAGCCGGGCAGTACATCGCCGGCTACGCGCTGGCTAACGAAGTGAGCCTGCCGGAAGAGAGCTTTTACCGCCCGGCAATCAAGGCGAAATGCCGGGACGGATTTTGCCCGCTTGGCGAGTTGGTCGCCGTCGACAGTGTAGATAACCTGACCATCATCACCGACATCAATGGCCGCGAAGCGGATCGCTGGAATACCGCCGATCTCCAGCGAAACGCAGCCGAGCTGCTGAGCGCGCTGAGCGAATTCGCCACCCTTAACCCCGGCGATGCCATTCTGCTCGGCACCCCGCATCACCGCGTGGCGCTGCGCCCCGGCGATCGGGTGCGCGTGCTGGCAGAAGGCTTCCCGCCGCTGGAAAACCCGGTAGTGGATGAGCGCGACGTCGCCATTACACCGGCCACGCCCCCGCACGCCACGCTGTTTGCCCTCGGGCTGAACTACGCCGATCACGCCAGCGAACTGGCCTTCACTCCCCCCACCGAGCCGCTGGTATTTATTAAAGCGCCGAACACCCTTAACGGTGATAACAAGACGTCGGTGCGTCCGAACAACGTCGAGTACATGCACTATGAGGCGGAGCTGGTAGTGGTCATCGGCAAAACCGCGCGCAAGGTCAGTGAGGCCGACGCGATGGACTTTGTTGCGGGCTACACCGTCTGCAATGATTACGCCATCCGCGACTATCTCGAAAACTACTACCGCCCCAACCTGCGGGTGAAAAGCCGCGACGGGCTAACGCCGATCGGCCCGAACATCGTGCCGAAAGCCGCCATTCCCGATCCGCACAATCTCACGCTGCGCACCTTCGTCAACGGCGAACTGCGACAGCTTGGCACGACGGCAGATCTGATCTTCAGCATCCCGTTCCTGATTGCGTACCTGAGCGATTTTATGACCCTGCAGCCGGGCGACATGATCGCCACCGGCACGCCGAAGGGGCTCTCCGACGTGGTCCCGGGCGATGAAGTGGTGGTGGAAGTGGAAGGCGTAGGTCGCCTGGTCAACCGGATTGTCAGCGAGGAGACGACAAAATGAAAAAGATAAACCATTGGATCAACGGCAAAAACGTGGCGGGTAGCGACTACTTCCACACCACTAACCCGGCCTCCGGGGAGGTATTAGCGGAAGTCGCCGCCGGCGGTGAAGCGGAAATCCATCAGGCGGTCGCCGCCGCGAAAGAAGCCTTCCCGAAATGGGCCAACCTGCCGATGAAAGAGCGCGCGCGCCTGATGCGCCGCCTGGGGGATCTGATCGACGAGAACGTCCCGGCGATCGCCGCCTTGGAGACCGCCGACACCGGCCTGCCGATCCACCAGACCAAAAACGTGCTGATCCCGCGCGCCTCGCACAACTTCGCGTTCTTCGCCGAGGTGTGCCAGCAGATGAACGGCAAAACCTACCCGGTCGACGACACCATGCTCAACTACACCCTGGTGCAGCCGGTGGGCGTGTGCGCGCTGGTCTCGCCGTGGAACGTGCCGTTTATGACCGCCACCTGGAAGGTCGCGCCGTGCCTGGCGCTGGGCAACACTGCGGTACTGAAGATGTCTGAACTCTCACCGCTGACCGCCGACCGCTTAGGCGAGCTGGCGCTGGAGGCGGGTATCCCGGCGGGGGTGCTGAACGTGGTGCAGGGCTATGGCGCGACGGCCGGCGATGCGCTGGTGCGCCATCACGACGTGCGTGCCGTCTCGTTCACTGGCGGCACCGCCACCGGGCGCAACATCATGAAAAACGCCGGGCTGAAAAAATACTCTATGGAGCTGGGCGGCAAATCGCCGGTGCTGATTTTTGACGATGCCGACATCGAGCGCGCCCTGGACGCTGCCCTGTTCACCATCTTCTCGATCAACGGCGAGCGCTGCACCGCAGGCTCGCGCATTTTCATTCAGCAGAGCATCTACCCGGAATTCGTCAAACGCTTCGCCGAACGCGCCAGCCGCCTGCGCGTGGGCGACCCGACCGATCCGAACATCCAGGTTGGCGCGCTGATAAGCGCCCAGCACTGGGAAAAAGTCTCCGGCTATATCCGCCTCGGTATTGAGGAAGGGGCGACCCTGCTGGCGGGCGGGCCGGATAAACCCACCGATCTGCCAGCGCACCTGAAGGGCGGCAACTTCCTGCGCCCGACGGTGCTGGCGGATGTTGATAACCGGATGCGCGTGGCGCAGGAGGAGATCTTCGGGCCGGTGGCCTGCCTGCTGCCCTTTAAGGACGAAGCGGAAGGCCTGCGCCTGGCGAACGATGTGGAGTACGGTCTGGCGTCATATATCTGGACCCAGGACGTCAGCAAAGTGCTGCGCCTGGCGCGCAACATCGAAGCGGGCATGGTGTTTGTCAACACTCAGAACGTGCGCGACCTGCGCCAGCCGTTTGGCGGCGTGAAGGCCTCCGGCACCGGGCGCGAGGGCGGCGAGTACAGCTTTGAGGTGTTCGCCGAGATGAAAAACGTCTGCATCTCGATGGGCAACCATCCGATTCCAAAGTGGGGTATCTGATATGGGCACCTTAGCGTTAGCGGCAAAAATCACTCACGTGCCGTCGATGTACCTTTCCGAGCTGCCGGGCAAAAACCACGGCTGCCGCCAGTCGGCCATCGACGGGCACAAAGAGATCAGCAAGCGCTGCCGCGAGCGGGGGGTCGATACCATTATCGTGTTCGACACCCACTGGCTGGTGAACAGCGCCTATCACATTAACTGTGCGGACCATTTTTCCGGCGTCTACACCAGCAACGAACTGCCGCACTTTATCCGCGATATGACCTACGACTACGACGGCAACCCGGAACTCGGGCAGTTGATCGCCGACGAGGCGGTGAAGCTCGGTGTGCGCGCCAAAGCGCACAACATCCCGAGCCTGAAGCTGGAGTACGGCACCCTGGTGCCAATGCGCTACATGAACGCGGATAAACACTTCAAAGTGATCGCCATTTCGGCATTCTGCACCGTTCACGATTTTGCCGACAGCCGCAGGCTCGGCGAGGCCATCGTCAGCGCCATCGAAAAATACGACGGCACCGTGGCGGTGCTCGCCAGCGGTTCGCTCTCGCACCGCTTTATTGACGACCAGCGCGCGGAAGAAGGGATGAACAGCTACACCCGCGAGTTTGACCGTCAGATGGACGAGCGCGTGGTCAAGCTGTGGCGCGAGGGCCAGTTCAAAGAATTTTGCAGCATGCTGCCGGAGTACGCCGACTACTGCTACGGCGAAGGCAACATGCACGACACGGTGATGCTGCTGGGGATGCTCGGCTGGGACAAATACGACGGCAAAGTGGAGTTCCTCACCGAGCTGTTCGCCAGCTCCGGTACCGGTCAGGTTAACGCCGTTTTCCCGCTGCCCGCGTAAGGAGCCACCATGCCGCACTTTATTGCTGAATGCACCCACAACATCCGCGAGCAGGCCGACCTGCCGGGGCTGTTTGCCAGGGTGAACGCGGCGCTGGCCGCCACGGGTATCTTTCCCATTGGCGGTATCCGCAGCCGCGCCCACTGGCTGGACACCTGGCAGATGGCCGACGGGAAACACGATTATGCCTTCGTGCACATGACGCTGAAGATTGGCGCGGGGCGCAGCCTGGAAAGCCGCGAAGCCGTGGGGGAGATGCTGTTTGGGCTGATTAAAACGCACTTCGCGACGCTGATGGCGGACCGTTATCTGGCGCTGTCGTTTGAGATAGAGGAGCTGCATCCGACGCTCAATTACAAGCAAAACAACGTGCATGCGTTGTTTAAGTAGTACCTCTCGATCTGTCCCCTCTCCCTTTGGGAGAGGGTTAGGGTGAGGGAAATCTCTGCGGCCTGATGCCCTCACCCCGGCCCTCTCCCACAGGGAGAGGGAGAAAACAATACAACAGGATATCGCCATGCTCGACAAACATACCCACACATTGATCGCTCACCGCCTGCACCAGGCCGAACAAACCCGGGAGCAGATCCGTGCGATCTCGCTGGAGCACCCGGAGATCACCATTGAAGATGCCTACGCCATCCAGCGCGAATGGGTGAGCCTGAAAATTGCCGAAGGCCGCGTGCTGAAGGGCCATAAGATCGGCCTGACCTCCAAAGCGATGCAGGCCAGCTCGCAGATTAGCGAGCCGGACTACGGCGCGCTGCTGGACGATATGTTCTTCCACGACGGCAGCGACATCCCCGTCGATCGCTTTATCGTCCCGCGCATCGAAGTGGAGCTGGCCTTCGTGCTGGCAAAACCCCTGCGCGGCCCGAACTGCACGATCTTCGACGTCTACAACGCCACGGACTATGTGATCCCCGCCCTGGAATTGATCGACGCCCGCTGTCACAACGTCGACCCTGAAACCCAGCGCCCGCGCAAGGTGTTCGACACCATCTCCGATAACGCCGCCAACGCGGGGGTGATCCTCGGTGGTCGTCCGATTAAGCCCGACGAACTGGATCTGCGCTGGATCTCCGCTCTGCTCTATCGCAACGGCGTCATCGAAGAGACCGGCGTCGCCGCAGGTGTGCTTAACCACCCGGCGAACGGCGTGGCGTGGCTGGCGAACAAGCTCGCGCCGTATGACGTTCAGCTTGACCCCGGCCAGATCATCCTCGGTGGCTCCTTTACCCGCCCGGTAGCCGCCAGCCGGGGCGACACCTTCCACGTGGACTACGGCGACATGGGGTCCATCAGCTGCCGCTTTGTCTAGGAGACGACCATGCAAAACGCATTCAAAACGGCGCTGAAAGCCGGAACACCGCAAATCGGTTTATGGCTGGGGCTGACCAGCAGCTACAGCGCGGAACTGCTGGCGGGCGCAGGCTTCGACTGGCTGCTGATCGACGGAGAGCACGCCCCGAACAACGTGCAGACGGTTTTAACCCAGCTGCAGGCCATCGCCCCCTATACCAGCCAGCCGGTGGTACGCCCGTCATGGAACGATCCAGTGCAGATCAAACAGCTGCTGGACGTGGGCGCGCAAACGCTGCTGGTGCCGATGGTGCAGAACGCCGACGAAGCGCGTCTGGCGGTGAGCGCCACCCGCTATCCGCCTGCGGGTATCCGTGGGGTCGGCAGCGCGCTGGCGCGGGCATCACGCTGGAACCGCATCCCGGATTACCTGCAACAGGCCAACGACGCCATGTGCGTACTGGTGCAAATCGAAACCCGTGAGGCGCTGAAAAACCTGCCGCAAATCCTCGACGTGGAAGGCGTCGACGGCGTGTTTATCGGCCCGGCAGATCTCAGCGCCGACATGGGTTTTGCCGGTAACCCGCAGCATCCCGAGGTGCAGGCCGTCATCGAACGGGCCATCGCGCAGATCCGCGAGGCGGGGAAAGCCCCCGGCATCCTGATGGCGAACGAAGCGCTGGCGAAACGCTATCTCGAGCTCGGGGCACTGTTCGTCGCCGTCGGGGTAGACACCACCCTGCTCGCCCGCAGCGCCGAGGCGCTGGCCGCCCGCTTTATCCATCACCCGGTTACGTCAGTGAATAACAATAAATCCGTCTACTAAAGGTAAGATCTGGAGCGCACCATGACGACCTCATCCCTGCAAGATAAGCAAGCTGTTGAACATCGCGTTATTAACAAGCTGTTTCGTCGTTTGATCGTGTTTCTCTTTATTCTGTTTGTCTTTTCGTTCCTTGACCGCATCAACATCGGCTTTGCCGGGCTGACGATGGGCAAGGATCTGGGCCTGACCTCCACCATGTTCGGCCTGGCCGCCACGCTGTTTTACGTCACCTATGTTATATGCGGGATCCCCAGCAACATCATGCTGGCGAAGGTGGGCGCACGCCGCTGGATTGCCGGGATCATGGTGGTATGGAGTATCGCCTCCACCTGTACGATGTTCGCCACCAGCCCGGAAACGCTCTACGTCCTGCGCATGCTGGTGGGGATTGCCGAAGCCGGATTCCTGCCGGGGATCCTGGTGTATCTCACCTGGTGGTTCCCGGCATACCATCGCGCCCGCGCCAACGCGCTGTTTATGATCGCCATGCCGGTCACCATGATGCTCGGCTCGATCCTCTCCGGCTATATTCTGGCGATGGACGGCTTGTGGAACCTGAAGGGCTGGCAGTGGCTGTTCCTGCTGGAAGGGCTGCCCTCCGTGGTGCTCGGCGTGGTGACCTGGTTTTATCTTAACGACACGCCGGACCAGGCGACCTGGCTGGACGACGACGAAAAGCAGGCGCTGAAAACGATGATCGCCCGCGAGCAGGAGGTGGCCATTGCGCAGGCATCCACGCCCCGCTCGACGCTGCGCGAGGTCATGACCCCGGCGGTTCTGCTCTACACGCTGGCCTACTTCTGCCTGACCAACACCCTGAGCGCTATCAACATCTGGACGCCGCAGATCCTCCAAAGCTTCAACGCCGGCAGCAGCAACATCACCATCGGCCTGCTGGCGGCGATCCCGCAGTTCTGTACCATCCTCGGGATGATCTGGTGGAGCCGCCGCTCCGACAGGCTGAAAGAGCGAAAAAAGCACACCATCCTGCCGTACCTGTTCGCCGCGGCGGGATGGATGCTGGCCTCCGCGACGGGGAGCAGCCTGATCCAGCTGCTTGGCATCATCATGGCCTCAACCGGATCGTTTACCGCCATGGCGATCTTCTGGACCACGCCGGATCGGGTCATTAGCCTGCAGTCCCGCGCGGTGGCGCTGGCGGTGATCAACGCCATCGGCAACGTCGGCTCGGCCGTCAGCCCGTTGCTGATTGGTATTCTGCGTGACGCGACCGGCAGCTTCAGCTCGGGCTTGTGGTTTGTCGCCGGGCTGCTGGTGGTTGGCGCGCTGGTGCTGACCCGCATCCCGATGGCGAAGCAGGATCAACAGAGGAACGACCATGTGCCAGAGCCCTATCGCCAACATTGATATCAGCAAAGAGTATGACGAAAGCCTGGGCACCGACGATGTGCACTATCAGTCCTTTTCCCGCATGGCGGCCTTCTTTGGCCGCGACATGCAGGCGCACCGGCACGACCAGTATTTTCAGATGCACTTTCTCGATACCGGACAGATTGAGCTGCAGCTCGACGATCACCGCTACTCGGTGCAGGCCCCGCTGTTTGTCCTCACGCCGCCGTCGGTGCCGCATGCGTTTATCACCGAATCGGACAGCGACGGCCACGTGCTGACGGTGCGAGAGGATCTGATCTGGCCGCTGCTGGAGGTGCTCTATCCCGGCACCCGGGAGGCATTCGGCCTGCCGGGGATCTGCCTCTCGCTGGCGGATAAACCGGACGAGATTTCGGCGCTAAAACACTACTGGCAGCTGATAAAGCGCGAATCCACCGCGCAGCTGCCTGGCCGCGAGCATACGCTGGTACTTTTAGCCCAGGCGGTCTTTACGCTGCTGCTGCGCAACGCAAAGCTCGACGACCACGAAGCCTGCGGCATGCGCGGCGAGCTAAAGCTGTTCCAGCGTTTTACCCTGCTGATTGATGCGCATTACCACCAGCACTGGACGGTGCCGGAATATGCCAGCGAGCTGCATCTCACCGAATCGCGCCTGACGGATATCTGCCGCCGCTTCGCCAACCGACCGCCAAAACGGCTGATCTTCGACCGTCAGCTACGCGAGGCCAGACGGCTGCTGCTTTTTTCCGACAGCGCCGTCAGCGACATCGCCTGGCAGCTTGGGTTTAAAGACCCGGCCTATTTCGCCCGCTTTTTTAACCGGTTAGTGGGGTGTTCGCCGAGCGCGTATCGGGCGCAGAAAGTACCGGTGTCGCCTGTTCCCCTCACCCCCGCCCTCTCCCAAAGGGAGAGGGAGTAAACGTCCCCTCTCCCTTTGGGAGAGGGTTAGGGTGAGGGACATCACACTCTCCGATCTCACCCGAAAAGTACCCGCCGTTGTCCCAAACGTCCCTTCACGTTCCGCCTCTCTCGCGCTTCAATTAAACAACAAAAACAAAACATAAATTTAACAAACATCTTCCGATACGAGGTCCCTATGAAGCCTGAAGATTTCCGCGCCGATGCCAAACGCCCGCTCACCGGCGAAGAGTATTTAAAAAGCCTGCAGGATGGCCGCGAGATTTATATCTACGGCGAACGCGTTAAAGACGTCACTACCCATCCGGCATTTCGTAACGCGGCGGCGTCCATCGCGCAGATGTACGACGCGCTGCACAAGCCGGACATGCAGGACACCCTCTGCTGGGGCACCGACACCGGCAGCGGCGGTTACACCCACAAATTTTTCCGGGTGGCGAAAAGCGCCGATGACCTGCGCCAGCAGCGTGATGCCATCGCCGAGTGGTCCCGCCTGAGCTACGGCTGGATGGGCCGCACGCCTGACTACAAAGCAGCTTTCGGCTGCGCGCTGGGGGCTAACCCGGCGTTCTACGGCCAGTTCGAGCAGAACGCCCGTAACTGGTACACCCGCATTCAGGAGACCGGTCTGTACTTCAACCATGCCATCGTCAACCCACCGATCGACCGCCACAAACCGGCGGACGAGGTTAAAGACGTCTACATCAAGCTGGAGAAAGAGACCGACGCGGGGATCATCGTCAGCGGCGCGAAAGTGGTGGCAACCAACTCGGCGCTGACCCACTACAACATGATCGGCTTTGGCTCCGCGCAGGTGATGGGCGAAAACCCGGACTTCGCGCTGATGTTCGTCGCGCCGATGGATGCCGAGGGCGTGAAGCTGATCTCCCGTGCCTCCTACGAGATGGTGGCCGGTGCCACCGGCTCGCCGTATGACTATCCACTCTCCAGCCGCTTCGACGAGAACGATGCGATCCTGGTGATGGATCATGTGCTGATCCCGTGGGAAAACGTGCTGATCTACCGTGATTTTGACCGCTGTCGTCGCTGGACAATGGAGGGCGGCTTCGCCCGCATGTACCCGTTGCAGGCCTGCGTACGTCTGGCGGTAAAGCTCGACTTCATCACCGCCCTGCTGAAAAAATCGCTGGAGTGTACCGGTACCCTGGAGTTTCGCGGCGTGCAGGCAGATCTTGGCGAAGTGGTGGCCTGGCGCAACATGTTCTGGGCATTGAGCGACTCCATGTGCTCAGAGGCAACCCCGTGGGTCAACGGTGCGTACCTGCCGGACCACGCGGCGCTGCAGACCTACCGCGTGATGGCCCCGATGGCCTACGCCAAAATCAAAAACATCATTGAGCGCAACGTGACCAGCGGCCTGATCTACCTGCCGTCCAGCGCCCGGGATCTGAACAACCCGCAGATCGACCAGTATCTGGCGAAGTACGTGCGCGGCTCGAACGGCATGGATCACGTCGAGCGCATTAAGATCCTGAAACTGATGTGGGATGCCATCGGCAGCGAGTTCGGTGGCCGCCACGAGCTGTATGAGATCAACTACTCCGGCAGCCAGGACGAGATCCGCCTGCAGTGCCTGCGCCAGGCGCAAAGCTCCGGCAACATGGACAAAATGATGGCGATGGTCGACCGCTGCATGTCCGAGTACGACCAGCGCGGCTGGACCGTGCCGCACCTGCACAACAACACCGATATCAACATGCTGGATAAGCTGCTGAAATAACGCAGCGGGAGGCTTCAATGCAATTAGATGAACAACGCCTGCGCTTTCGCGATGCCATGGCCAGCCTGTCGGCGGCGGTGAACGTCGTGACCACCGAAGGCGATGCGGGACGCTGCGGCATCACGGCCACCGCCGTTTGTTCGGTCACGGACACGCCGCCCTCGCTGATGGTTTGCATCAACGCCAACAGCGCCATGAACCCGGTCTTTCAGGGCAATGGCCGGCTGTGCGTGAACGTGCTGAACCACGAGCAGGAGATCATGGCCCGCCACTTCGCCGGGATGACCGGCATGGCGATGGAGGAGCGCTTTACCCTCTCCTGCTGGCAAAAAGGGCCGCTGGCGCAGCCGGTGCTGAAAGGCGCGCTGGCAAGCCTCGAAGGGGAGATAACTCAGGTGCAGACCATCGGCACGCATCTGGTCTATCTGGTTGAAATTAAGACTATCCTGCTCAGCGACGCGGGCCACGGGCTGATCTACTTCAAACGCCGTTTCCATCCGGTGATGATGGAGCTTGCCGCCGCCGTATAACCTCCCCTCGCGCTGGCCTTCCCCGGCCAGCGCGTTTTTGCGCAAATTCCCCTAATGTTTCCCCTAAGTCACGCCGTTAACTATCCATAAGATAAATTTTGTGTCTGTCGACGGACATACCTCTTTGCTCTCCAGGACATCCTTTATGGCTAATTCGACGCGGAGCCGCTCGGCTGAACGTCTTGTGGATATTTTTATTGCGCTGCATCTTCACGGGGTGGTACATCGCAGCGATCTGATGAACAAGTTTGGTATTACCGAGCGCACCGTGTACCGCGATCTGCAGGCGCTCTCTCCGATTATTGAGCACGTGGGCGACGGGCGATACCGGCTGATCCCTGCGTATCAGAAGGCTGCTTTAGACGATTCTGAGTGATCGCAATCACATAATTTTTACCCCTCGCGGCGAGCCTGAACCACTCGCCCCCGCCTTTGACCGCTCACCCACCGCTTTCAACCACTCACCCATTTACCTTCCTTTACACGCGCGACGATCTGGCACGATCCCTCCAGCATTAATCAATACCTCCTCACAACGAACCCTGACCCTTTTTTCTTTACATAAAAAACCAGGTCTTACTATGGATACGAAAAAACTACTTAAGCACGTGCCCTGGGCATTACTCGGGATCCTCGGCGCTTTCTGTCTGGCGGTTGTCGCATTACGCCGGGGCGAACACGTCAGCGCCCTGTGGATCGTGGTCGCGTCGGTTTCCGTCTACCTTGTGGCTTATCGCTACTACAGCTTGTACATCGCGCAGAAGGTCATGAAGCTCGACCCCACGCGTGCCACCCCGGCGGTCATTAACAATGACGGCCTGAACTATGTGCCAACCAACCGCTACGTGCTGTTTGGCCACCACTTTGCCGCTATCGCAGGCGCGGGTCCGCTGGTTGGTCCGGTTCTTGCGGCGCAGATGGGCTACCTGCCGGGAACCCTGTGGCTGCTGGCGGGCGTCGTGCTGGCCGGTGCGGTGCAGGACTTCATGGTGCTGTTTATCTCTTCTCGCCGTAACGGCGCGTCTCTCGGTGAGATGGTCAAAGAAGAGATGGGCCGCGTGCCGGGAACGATCGCCCTGTTCGGCTGCTTCCTGATTATGATCATCATCCTCGCGGTGCTGGCGTTAATCGTGGTGAAAGCGCTGGCCGAAAGCCCGTGGGGGGTCTTCACCGTCTGCTCCACCGTGCCGATTGCGCTGTTCATGGGTATCTACATGCGCTTTATTCGCCCGGGTCGCGTGGGCGAAGTGTCGGTCATTGGTATCGTTCTGCTGGTGGCTTCCATCTACTTTGGCGGCGTGATTGCGCACGATCCGTACTGGGGCCCGGCGCTGACCTTTAAAGACACCACCATCACCTTCGCGCTGATCGGCTATGCGTTTGTCTCTGCCCTGTTGCCGGTCTGGCTGATTCTGGCTCCGCGTGACTATCTGGCAACCTTCCTGAAAATCGGCGTTATCGTCGGTCTGGCGATCGGCATCCTGGTGATTAACCCGGATCTGAAAATGCCGGCAGTGACCCAGTACATCGACGGTACCGGTCCGCTGTGGAAAGGTGCGCTGTTCCCGTTCCTGTTCATCACCATCGCCTGTGGCGCCGTGTCTGGCTTCCACGCGTTGATTGCTTCCGGTACAACACCGAAGCTGCTGGCGAACGAAAAAGACGCCCGTCTAATCGGTTACGGTGCCATGCTGATGGAGTCCTTCGTGGCGATCATGGCGCTGGTTGCCGCGTCCATTATCGAACCGGGTCTCTATTTCGCGATGAACACCCCACCGGCGGGCCTGGGCATTACCATGCCAAACCTGCATGAGATGGGCGGTGACAACGCTGCACTGATCATGGCGCAGCTGAAAGATGCGAGCGCGCACGCAGCTGCTACCGTTAGCTCCTGGGGCTTTGTGATTTCGCCTGAGCAGATCATGCAGACCGCGAAAGACATCGGCGAACCGTCCGTACTGAACCGCGCAGGTGGCGCGCCTACGCTGGCTGTCGGTATCGCACACGTGTTCCACAAGGTGCTGCCGTGGGCGGACATGGGCTTCTGGTACCACTTCGGTATTCTGTTTGAAGCGCTGTTCATCCTGACCGCGCTGGATGCCGGTACCCGTGCGGGCCGCTTCATGCTGCAGGATCTGCTGGGCAACTTCGTGCCGTTCCTGAAGAAAACCGACTCTCTGGTCGCGGGCATTCTGGGTACGGCGGGCTGCGTAGGCCTGTGGGGTTACCTGCTGTATCAGGGCGTTGTCGACCCGCTGGGCGGTGTGAAGAGCCTGTGGCCGCTGTTCGGTATCTCTAACCAGATGCTGGCCGCCGTGGCGCTGGTGCTCGGCACCGTCGTGCTGGTGAAGATGAAACGCACCAAATACATCTGGGTGACCGTGGTGCCTGCGCTGTGGCTGCTGCTTTGCACCACCTGGGCGCTTGGCCTGAAACTGTTCAGCGCCAACCCGCAGCTGGAAGGCTTCTTCTTCATGGCTAACCAGTACAAAGAGAAGATTGCCGCAGGCGGCGCAGACCTCACCGCGCAGCAGATTGCCAACATGAACCATATCGTGGTGAACAACTACACCAACGCGGGTCTGAGCATTCTGTTCCTGGTGGTGGTGTACAGCATCATCTTCTACGGCATCAAAACCTGGATGAACGTGCGTAACGCCGACGGTCGTACGGACAAAGAAACCCCGTACGTACCCGTACCGGAAGGCGGCGTGAAGACCTCTTCACACCATTAATCCACACGCCTCCCCCTCTCCCTTTGGGAGAGGGTTGGGGTGAGGGGTAACAATGCCCGGCGCCCCCTGCCGGGCTTTGTCTTATCAGGATGCATTATGTTTGGTAACTTAGGCGAAGCAAAAAAATACCTCGGTCAGGCGGCGAAAATGCTGATTGGCATTCCGGACTATGACAACTACGTTGAGCATATGAAGACCAACCATCCGGATAAGCCGTACATGACCTACACCGAGTTCTTCCGCGAGCGTCAGGAAGCGCGCTACGGCGGAAGTGGAGAAGGCGGCGTACGCTGCTGCTAAAGGAGAGACCATGACCCCGATTGCCGTCACCCTGCTGACCGGTTTCCTCGGCGCAGGTAAAACCACCCTGCTGCGCCACATCCTCAATGAACAGCACGGCTTCAACATCGCCGTGATTGAAAACGAGTTCGGCGAAGTCTCCGTCGACGACCAGCTGATTGGCGATCGCGCCACGCAGATCAAAACCCTGACCAACGGCTGCATCTGCTGCACCCGCTCAAACGAATTAGAAGACGCCCTGCTGGATCTGCTCGACAGCCGCGACCGCGGAGACATCAGCTTTGACCGCCTGGTGATTGAATGCACCGGCATGGCCGACCCCGGCCCGATTATCCAGACCTTTTTCTCCCATGACATTCTCTGCCAGCGCTACCTGCTGGACGGCGTTGTTGCGCTGGTCGATGCGGTTCACGCCGACGAGCAGATGAACCAGTTCACCATTGCCCAGTCTCAGGTCGGCTACGCGGATCGCATCCTGCTGACCAAAACCGACGTGGCAGGCGACAGCGAGAAACTGCGCGAGCGGCTGACGCGCATTAACTCACGCGCCCCGATTTATACCGTGACGCACGGCGATATTGACCTGTCTCAGCTGTTCAACACCAACGGCTTTATGCTCGAAGAGAACGTCACCTCCGGACCGCGCTTCCACTTTATGGCCGATAAGCAAAATGACGTCTCGTCCATTGTGGTTGAGCTGGACTACCCGGTAGATATCAGCGACGTTTCCCGCGTAATGGAGAACCTGCTGCTGTCGTTCGCCGACAAGCTGCTGCGCTACAAAGGAATGTTGTGGATTGACGGTGAACCTAACCGCCTGCTGTTCCAGGGCGTGCAGCGCCTGTACAGCGCCGACTGGGATCGCCCGTGGGGCGACGAGGCGCCGCACAGCGTGATGGTCTTTATCGGGCTTGAGCTGCCGGAAGATGAGATTCGGTCGGCCTTTGCGGGGCTACGTAAATAACGCCTGCTTGTTCCCTCTCCCGGTGGGAAGAGGGATCGCAATTTTCGGGAAAAATCCTTTTACTCTGTTCATCATGATTATTTAATCATCCTTGTGATGATATCGGCATATCGTCATCCAAATACATGACAATGACATACTTCTTACATGTATTTTTTGCACTAATGATTTTTATGGCAAGCATTCATGCCATTAACAGGTATAGTTGATAGAGGGATGAGTATAACTTAACCATAAAAATGTAAATTTACGTTGTTATCCGTTACAGCGGAAACATTTCAGGAAATTATTAGAAACTCAATTAATGCATTTCCAATCAATATCCCCGCCTCGTTCAGATGATATTTAGACAAAATTCTAAACCGTTTCTAAACGTAAAAAACATTCGCGTTGACGAAAGCAAATACAAACCAACACGCAACAACAATGCGGAAAATTATTAACAAAATCAGCATAAAACTGCGAACCGCCTCACATTTGCAGTCATAAACCTCGCTTGTTAAGGTGTGCCCAGATTAATTTAATGACGAGGCATAAAACATGAAAAAGCTGAATGTTCTTCTCCTTTCTGCTCTGACCGCTGTATCAGGTTCCGCACTGGCTATGGGCGGCAGCATTGAGCAGGGTAAAAACTTTACCAACCTTAATCTGGAAATGGGTAAATCCTCATCTGGCCTGTATGCGGAGAGCAACTGGCTGAAGAACACCGATGACGGTACGCAGACCGGCGGCGTTGGCGCAGGTTACAACCTGGAAGTTGGCCCGGTGATGCTGAATGCGGGCGCTAAAGCGATCTACATCGGCCCGAAAAAAGGCGATAACGGCGTGGCCTTCCCAATCGGCGGGGGTGTGAACGTTGCGCTGACCGACAGCATCCACGTGTTCGGTGAAGGTTATGTTGCGCCAGACGGCCTGAACAACAGCGTAAAAAACTACGTTGAAGCAAACGGCGGCGTAAGCTGGACCCCAATTAAACCTGTGACGCTGAAAGTGGGTTACCGCCACGTGAGCGTTGATGGCAAAGACGGTCGTCCAAACCATACCCTGATTGACGGCGCATACGTAGGCGGCGGAGTAAGCTTCTGATGAAAACCCGCATCGCCGCGCTTAGTGTTCTGAGTATTACGTTACTGCTGTCAGGCTGCGTCCAGTATAAATGGGTCAAGCCTGGCGTCAGTGACAGGGAAATGAATAAAAAGCTAACGGAATGCGAAGCTCAGGCACTTATCGATCTGCCCCCGGATAACGTTGTGACGGGTTCAAACTCGGAAAAGCAGGACAAGAAACACAAGAAAAAGGATGTTTCCACCAGCTATACGGTTGAAGACGCCAATGAGTATCGCAGAGATACCCTGGTAGACAGCTGCATGTATAAAAGCGGCTGGGATAAGATCGAAGTGCAATAAGCGCGAACAAAAAAAACCTGCCGCATGGCAGGTTTTTTATGGGTGCGATTACTGATGTACCACCACTAGCTTCTGGTTTACAAACTCTTTGATCCCCAGATCCGACAGTTCACGCCCGTAACCGGAACGCTTCACGCCGCCAAACGGCAACTCTGCCGCCGTGTCGGTCAGCCAGTTGATATACACCATCCCGGTTTCGATGCGCGACGCCATTTTCTTCGCACGCTCGATATCCTGACTGAACACCGCGCCACCGAGTCCGTAGTGCGAGTCGTTGGCCAGCGCGACGGCTTCATCGTCGCTTTTCACCACATAAACCTGCGCGACCGGGCCGAAGAACTCTTCGAAGTATGCCGGGTTCTCGCGTGAGATATGCGTCAGGATGGTCGGCTCAAAGAAACTGCCCTCACGCTGGACCGGCTTGCCGCCGTAGTGCAGCTTCGCGCCATGCTTCACCGCCTCGTCGACCTGTTTGGTCAGCGTCTCCAGCGCGTCTTTGGATGACAGCGGCCCCAGCGTGGTGCTTTCATCCAGCGGATCGCCAATCTTCACCTGCTTAAACGCCTCGGTGAACTTGCTCAGGAACGCGTCGGCGATTTTTTCATGCAGGATAAAGCGCTTCGCCGCGGTACAGACCTGGCCCGCATTATTCAGACGGGCGTTGACGCCAATCTTCACGGCCTTGTCGATATCCGCGTCGTCGAGTACCACGAACACGTCGTTACCGCCCAGTTCCAGGGTCGATTTTTTGATGTGCTTCGCCGCCTGGGCCGCTACCACGCTACCCGCTTTTTCAGAGCCGGTCAGCGCTGCGCCCTGCACGCGTTCGTCGGCGATAATCTTAGCCACCTGATCAGAGGAGATAAACAGGTTTGTCCATGCCCCTTCCGGCGCACCCGCTTCGCGCACCAGATGCGCAAAGGTCTCGGCGCAGTGCGGGACAATACTCGCGTGTTTGGCAATCACCGGGTTACCCGCCGCCAGGTTAGGAGCCAGCACACGCATCAGTTGGTAGTAAGGGAAGTTCCAGGGTTCAACGGCCATCAGTACGCCGATGGGGTGATGCTCTACCCAGGCTTCACCCAGTTCCGATTTGTATTTTACAGGTGCTAAAAACTGCTTCGCGTTATCGGCGTAATAGCGGGCAATCTGCGCGCAGAGCTTCACTTCTCCGCGGCTCTGTTCGATGAGCTTACCCATCTCCTGACTGGCGATTTTAGCCAGTTCCTCCACGCGCGCATCAATCAGATCGGCCAGCTTGTGCAGCACCGGCAGGCGCTGTTCAATATCGCCTTTCGCCCAGTCGGAGTGATAGAGCGCGTCCGCCGCCTTCAGCGCCGCTTCGACGTCCGCATCGGTGTGGGAGGGGTATTCTTTCACCAGCTGGTTAGTGGCAGGATTTACTGTCTGGTAAGCCATATCGAATCTCCTTTAATTACCGCTTAGGGTATTAAGGGTAGTCAATATGACTGGCGGTGGACGTAAAGTTGGGTATATACGGAAGGTTCTTAGCCAAGCTTTGATGCCTCAATTGCATTGCATCAGAAGGATAGAGGTAACAGCGCCAACGAAGAACGAATGAGATATCAATCCTGTAATGACACGTTTGCGTTATAAGATTACCGACATACTCGTTAGAATTTCCAATCTGAAGTCACCAGCTACGCTGCTACAAATCGTTAAAGGACCAACGTGAAAAATTACAAAGTCATCACCCCGCTGTTTCCCACCTATGCGCAAGTGAAAGCAATGATGAAAGCTGTATCAGGCTATTCCGTTAAGTCCGTGCGTAATATGATTAATGCCATTCATGAGCAGACCGGCACGCCGCAAAACCCTGTCGACTGGTCCGAACCCGATATGTGGATAAGTGAACGTTTGAAAGGTGAAGATGCTGAAATTGCGCGCTGCATCTGGAATCAGGACGATCACATATTAAACCCTCGCCACAGCTACGGCTGTTACCTGTTCCTGAACTATCCACTTTTTGATCTGATGACTACGGATCCAAACGAGAGCTGGACTCCGACCACACGTGGCGAACAATTTCTTGCTAATGATGAAACGGTCCTGCGAATGCTGGATGACAGGGAGGGGTTGCTACATCTTTTAGAGCTCCTTGCCGGACGTGAAATGTCTCGCCGGGCCGATTTACTGCCCGAATGGCAGGCTTTTCTGCATCAGCACTCTAAGTTTGCCTCAACGAGTTCGATAAAAAGCACGCTCTATTCTCGGCTGTATAACCTTGTTGAGCGCGAGATGGTAGCTCGCGAAGGCATGAGCTATCACATCACCGATACTGGCCGCGCCTGGCTTGGGAAAGCGCTTCCCGCCCGCAAAAGCGATCCGCGTAAAGAGCTTCTGGACGCTGTTAAGCGCTACAACCACCAGCAAAAAGAGCTGCTGCGTGAGCAAATCAGCACCATGAATCCCTACAAGTTTGAGCACCTGATTGGTCAGCTACTGGAAGCAATGGGCTATGAGCAGGTTGAGGTGACCAAAGCCTCGGGCGATAAAGGCGTGGATGTCGTGGGCAGAGTGCAGGTCGGTATCACCACGATTACCGAAGTGGTTCAGGTTAAGCGTATGCAAAGCAACATCACTCGCCCTATCATCGACCAGCTTCGCGGTGCACTGCCTTACCACAGCGCGATACGAGGTACGCTGATCACGACAGGTCGTTTTGCCGGTAACTGCGAAAAAGCGGCTCTGCACCCTGGCGCGGCCCCTATTACCCTGATAGATGGCGATCGCCTGCTGGAACTGTTAATTGAGAATAACGTGGGGATTCGCCGCAGCAGTGCGGTAGAACTTTTGGACGTGGATTTGCAGCTTTTTGATGAGCTGGAAGAAGGATTAAAAGGCGAAATGTAACGCCTAAATCGCTACAATAGGCGCCAAATTTTTCCTGTTTGAGTTCATCATGGCCAAAGCACCAGCAAAAAAAACCAAAGCAAAGAAAGGCTTTGAAGAGACGTTATGGGATACCGCGAATCAGCTTCGCGGTAGCGTTGAATCCTCCGAGTACAAACACGTGGTGCTGAGCCTCGTGTTCCTGAAATTTATCAGCGATAAGTTCGAGGCCCGCCGTCAAAAAATGAAGGACGAAGGCCAGGGCGATTTCCTCGAAATGGAAGTCTTCTATCAACAGGACAACATCTTCTACCTGCCGGAAGCGGCGCGCTGGTCGTTCATTAAGCAGAACGCCAAGCAGGATAACCTTGCCGTGCTAATCGATACCGCCCTCTCCACCATTGAGAAGCGTAACCCGACGCTGAAAGGCGCGCTGCCGGACAACTACTTTAGCCGCCAGAACCTGGAAACCAAGAAGCTGGCGTCCCTGATCGATACCATCGATAACATCGAAACGCTGGCGCATGAAACCGACGTGGAAGCGCTGTCGAAAGAGGACCTGGTCGGCCGCGTGTACGAATACTTCCTCGGCAAGTTTGCCGCCACCGAGGGCAAAGGCGGCGGTGAGTTCTATACGCCAAAATGCGTGGTGACGCTGCTGACCGAAATGCTCGAACCGTTTCAGGGCAAAATTTATGACCCCTGCTGCGGCTCGGCGGGGATGTTCGTCCAGTCGGTGAAGTTTGTTGAAAGCCATCAGGGGAAAAGCCGCGATATCGCCCTGTACGGCCAGGAGCTGACGGCCACCACCTACAAGCTGGCGAAGATGAACCTCGCCATTCGCGGTCTTTCCGCCAACCTGGGCGAGCGCCCGGCGGACACCTTCTTCAGCGACCAGCACCCGGACCTGAAGGCCGACTACATTCTGGCGAACCCGCCGTTTAACCTGAAAGACTGGCGTAACGACGCCGAGCTGACCAAAGACCCGCGCTTTGCCGGCTACCGCACACCGCCGACCGGCAACGCCAACTACGGCTGGATTTTGCATATGCTCTCCAAGCTGTCGGCCAACGGCACCGCCGGTTTTGTATTGGCAAACGGCTCGATGAGTTCCAACACCAGCGGCGAAGGCGAGATCCGCGCGCGAATGATCGAAAACGATCTGATCGACTGCATGATTGCCCTGCCCGGCCAGTTGTTCTACACCACCCAGATCCCGGTGTGCCTGTGGTTTATGACCAAGTCGAAGGCGGCCGATCCGGCCAAAGGCTACCGCAACCGTCAGGGCGAAACGCTGTTTATCGATGCGCGTAACCTCGGCACCATGATGAACCGCACCACCAAAGAACTGACGTCGGACGATATCGCCACCATCGCCGACACCTACCATGCATGGCGCAGCACGCCGGAAGAGCTGGCCGAGCGCGTTAAGCGCGGTGACAGCAAGCTGGCGCAATATGAAGACCAGGCTGGGTTCTGCAAGGTCGCGACTATTGCAGAGATGAAGGCTAACGACTACGTGCTAACGCCGGGCCGCTATGTCGGCGCAGCCGAGCAGGAAGACGACGGCGTGGCGTTTGAGAACAAAATGCGTGAATTGTCGAAGACGTTGTTTGAGCAGATGAAACAGGCGGAAGAACTGGATAAGGCGATTCGTCAGAACCTGGAGGCGCTGGGTTATGTTGAATGAAAACTTCAAACTACCACCAGGATGGTATTGTAAAAGCCTTGTTGATTGCACAAAAGGTGGAAATATTTCTTATGGTATTGTTCAGCCTGGCCAACATCAGGACGATGGCATTGGAATAATTCGTGTAAATAACATAGAAAATGGGAAAATTTCCGTTGTCGATGTATTAAAAGTTTCTCACGATATTGAAAGTAAATTTTCGAAGACGCGATTAGAAGGTGGGGAAGTACTTTTAACATTAGTTGGTTCGACAGGCTTAAGTGCTATTACGTCTAAAGACTTACATGGGTGGAATGTTGCTCGTGCTATCGCAGTGATTAGACCATCCGATGAAATAAGCGCCGAGTGGATACATATTTGTCTTCAATCTCCTTATACAAAATATTTCTTAGATTCAAGAGCTAATACAACTGTTCAAAAAACCCTTAATTTAAAAGATGTAAAGGAAATCCCATTACCGATACCTCCTATTGAAGAGAGAATAAACCTTGAAAAAATCTATTTTGATTTAGAGAATAAAATTAATCTGAATTTAGAAATCAACCAAACCCTGGAAAAAATGTCCCAAACCCTGTTCAAATCCTGGTTTGTGGACTTCGACCCGGTGATTGATAACGCGCTGGATGCGGGAAGTCCAATCCCGGAAACGCTGCAATCTCGCGCCGAATTGCGTCAAAAAATACGCAATAGTGTAGATTTCAAACCACTTCCGGCGGATATTCGTGCTCTATTCCCGGCGGAATTTGAAGAAACAGAGTTAGGCTGGGCACCAAAAACCTGGAATATTGAAGCATTAGATAATATTGCTAATTTTCAAAATGGTCTAGCATTACAAAAATTTAGGCCAGAAAATAATGAAGAAAACTATCTTCCTGTTTTAAAAATAGCAGATTTACGTGCTGGTTATATAAACAATGACGAACGCGCGACGTTTGATATTGTTGATAGCTGCAAGGTCTATGACGGCGATATGATTTTCTCATGGTCAGGGACTTTGATGATCGATATTTGGACTGGCGGTAATGCAGCATTGAATCAGCATTTATACAAAGTAACATCACAAAAATACCCTCAATCTTTTTATATGATGTGGACAAAGCAGCATCTTTCAAGATTTCAACATATTGCAGAAGCAAAAGCTGTAACAATGGGCCACATAAAAAAAGGTGATTTAAGTAACTCTTTATGTTTAGTTCCTCCATCATTGTTAGTCAATAAATATGATAATATCGTTGGGAAGTATTTTGCCAAAATTAAAAATCAACGATTATTAAACAATCAGCTAACCGCCCTCCGCGACACCCTACTCCCCAAACTCATCTCCGGCGAGCTGTCCCTGGAAGATCTACCAGATTTAGTCAAACAAACCGAACCCGCATAACGTTTTTTGCCCCTGAAATATCAGGGGCTTTCTGGTAAGGTTTTCTTCTCTTACAGGAACCCTTACCAGAAAACCAGCCAGGGCCGGAGCGGGATATGCATCTCTCATTCAGTGAAGCGAAGTTAGAACAGGCAATAATTGAACTGTTACAGGAGCAGGGCTACCAGCACCTGACAGGCGATAATGTGCCGCGTTCAAGCCTCGATCAGGTGATTATTGAAGACGATCTTCGCCACTACCTCGCGGCACGCTATCAGGCCGACGGTATTACGGAAGACGAAATCCAGCGGCTGATCAAGCAATTCACCACCCTGCCCGCTTCCGATCTCTACGAAAGCAATAAAACCTTCTGCACCTGGCTGGCCAACGGTTTCTTGTTTAAACGCGACGATCGCCAGCAGAAAGATCTTTATATCGAACTGCTCGACACCCGGCACCTGCCCGCTGCGCTGCGTAAACTGTTTGAAGCTGACGTGCCGCTGCAACAGGCCGCGGAAACGCCGGCAAGCTATCTTATCCAGCCGCTAAACCGCGTGAAAATCGTCAATCAGTTGACCATCACCGGCAAAGAAAACCAGCCGCGCATTCCGGATGCAATCCTGTATATCAACGGCCTGCCGCTAGTAGTATTCGAATTTAAAAGCGCGGTGCGCGAGCAGGAAGCCAATATTGGCGACGCCTATAAACAGCTCTGCACCCGCTATCGTCGCGATATTCCGCAGCTGTTTGTCTTTAACGCGCTGTGCATTATCAGCGACGGCGTCAATAACCGCATGGGCAACCTGTTTGCGCCATACGAGTATTTCTACTCATGGCGCAAGGTCAGCGGCAATGAGAACCGCGAGCAGGACGGCATCCCCTCTCTGCACTCGATGATTCAGGGTTTATTCCACCCGGTACGCCTGCTGGACGTGATCAAAAACTTTATCTGCTTCCCGGATAAAGCCAAACATGAAGTGAAAATCTGCTGCCGCTACCCGCAGTACTATGCGGCGCGCAAGCTCTACTATAGCATCGAACGGGCGCGTAAACCTTACGGTAACGGTAAAGGCGGCACCTACTTTGGCGCCACGGGCTGCGGCAAGAGCTACACCATGCAGTTCTTAACCCGCCTGCTGATGAAAAGCGTCGAATTCGCCAGCCCGACGATCGTGCTGATCACCGACCGCACCGATCTGGACGATCAGCTCTCAACACAGATGTGCAATGCCAAAAACTATATTGGCGACGAGACCGTGGCCCCCGTCACCAGCCGTGACGATCTGCGGGAAAAGCTGGCCGGTCGCAACAGCGGCGGCGTCTTCCTGACCACCATCCATAAGTTTACCGAAGATACCGAACTGCTTACCGAACGCAGCAACGTCATCTGTATCTCTGACGAGGCGCACCGCAGCCAGGTCAATCTGGATCAGAAAGTGCTGGTCGATAAAGAGAGCGGCAAGGTACGCAAAACCTTTGGGTTCGCCAAGTATCTCCACGACTCGCTGCCCTGCGCCACCTACGTCGGCTTTACGGGGACACCGATCGACGCCACGCTCGACGTCTTCGGGGAGGTGGTCGACAGCTATACCATGACCGAATCCGTCCTGGATGAGATCACGGTGCGTATCGTCTACGAAGGCCGCGCGGCGAAAGTGATCCTCGACAGCAGCAAGCTGGAAGAGGTCGAAAAATATTACGACGAGTGCGCCAGCGCCGGAACCAACGAATGGCAAATCGACGAGAGCAAAAAGGCCAGCGCTACCATGAACGCCATTCTGGGCGATGAAGACCGACTAAAGGCGCTTGCCGAGGACTTTGCCAAACACTATGAAAAACGGGTTGCAGAAGGATCAACGGTAAAAGGCAAAGCGATGTTCGTTTGCGCCAGTCGCGAAATTGCCTGGGATTTCTATCGCCAGCTTAAAACTTTCCGTCCGGCGTGGTTTGAGATCAAACAGGTGCCAGACGGTATCGCGCTGACGGAACAGGAGCAAAAAGAGTTACCGCCATCTGAAATGGTGAAGATGGTGATGACGCGCGGTAAAGATGATAACGCCACGCTGTATGAACTGCTCGGCAGCAAAGAGTACCGCAAGGAGCTTGATAAACAGTTCAAAAACGCGAAGTCAAATTTCAAGATCGCCATCGTGGTGGATATGTGGCTGACCGGGTTCGACGTGCCGGAACTGGACACCATCTATATCGATAAACCGCTGCAAAAGCACAACTTGATCCAGACCATTTCCCGCGTTAACCGCAAGCTGGAAGGCAAAAGCAAAGGACTTGTCGTCGACTATATCGGCATTAAGCGTCAGATGAACCAGGCGCTGGCAATGTATTCGCGCATTGATGCCAATAATTTTGAAGATATTCAGCAGTCGGTGATTGAGGTAAAAAACCACCTCGATTTGCTGGCGCAGGCCTTCCATGATTTTGACAGCGAAGCTTACTTCAGCGGCGAGCCGCAGGCGCAACTGGCCTGCCTGAACAACGCGGCAGAATTTGTGATGCGAACGCAAAAGGTAGAACGACGCTTTATGGGCCTGGTAAAACGCCTGAAAGCCGCCTATGACGTTTGCTGCGGTAGCGAAGCACTTTCACAGGCCGAACGCGATCATATCCACTTTTATCTTGCCGTGCGTTCCATTGTCTTCAAGCTGACCAAAGGCGATGCGCCGGACGTCACGCAGATGAACGCCCGCGTGCGCGAGATGATCGCCGAAGCGCTCAAGGCCGACGGCGTAGAAGAATTGTTTTTCCTCGGCGATAAGAAAGCTGAATCAATCGATATCTTTGACAATGATTATCTGGATCGCATCAATAAGATCAAACTGCCAGCCACTAAAATCCAGCTGCTGCAAAAGCTGCTGGAAAAAGCGATCGGCGACTTTAAAAAGATTAACCAGCTGCAGGGGATCAACTTCACCCGTCGCTTCCAGTCCATTATGGATAAATATAATGAGCGCAGGGAAGATGACATTCTTAATGGCGAAGAGTTTGATGAGTTCAGCCAGGAAATGACGGATATCATCTACGACATAAAGACCGAGATGGGCACCTATGCCGATCTCGGGATCGATATGGAAGAGAAAGCCTTCTACGACATTCTGGCGCATATGCGTGATAAATATCAGTTCACTTATGAAGACGATAAAATGCTGGCGCTGGCGAAAGAGATGAAGGCGGTGGTCGATAACACCTCGAAGTACCCGGACTGGAGCAAGCGTGATGATATTAAAGCGAAGCTGAAGGTTGAACTGATTCTGCTGCTGCACAAGCATAAGTTCCCGCCGGTAGCGAATGATGATGTCTATATGGGCGTACTGGCGCAGGCTGAACATTTTAAGCAGCATCAAATGGCGCAATAAAGATATCGTGCTTTAAGCCATGTCTGATCGACGGTAACCTTACGGTTGCCGTTTTTTGCACTTTCCCCCCGCTTCCCTCTATCCTTAAGCCATGGAAAAATTAGCCGAACTCAAACGCGCCAAGCTGCTGGCGCTGTCGCTGCTGCTGATTGCTGCCGCGGCGTTTATTACCACGCTGTTTCTACCGCAGACCTTCTGGGTGCGCGGCATCAAGGCCATCGCCGAGGCCGCAATGGTGGGCGCGCTGGCAGACTGGTTTGCCGTGGTTGCCCTGTTCCGCCGGGTGCCCATTCCGTTTATCGCGCGCCATACGGCGATCATTCCGCGCAATAAAGATCGGATCGGCGAAAATCTGGGTCAGTTTGTTCAGGAAAAATTCCTCGATACGCAATCCCTGGTGGACTTAATCCGCCGCTATGAACCGGCTCAGATGATTGGCACCTGGTTCAGTCAACCGGACAACGCCCAGCGCGTCGGGCAGCACCTGATTCAGGTCATGAGCGGTTTTCTGGAACTTACCGATGACGGGCGTATTCAGCGGCTGCTGAAACGCGCCGTGCATAAGGCGCTCGACAAGGTCGATTTCACCGAAACCAGCGCCGTCATGCTGGAAAGCATGACCAAAAACAACCGCCATCAGGTGCTGTTGGATGCGATCATCAACCGTCTGATTACCTTGATTCAGCGGGAAAGCACGCGGGACTTCATCGCCAGTCAGATTGTCCACTGGCTCAAAACCGAACATCCGCGCAAAGCGATGGTGCTACCGACGGAGTGGCTGGGCGACCAGAGCGCGGAGATGGTATCGAACGCGGTGAATACCCTGCTGGATGACATCAGCCACGACCGCACGCACCAGATCCGTCAGGCGTTTGACCGCGCCACGCTCAAGTTTATCGACAACCTGAAAAACGATCCGGACATGGCGGCGAAAGCCGACAACATCAAGCATTACCTGAAGAATGACGAGGCGTTTAACCGCTATCTGGGCGAGATGTGGGCCGACCTGCGCGAATGGCTGAAAGCGGATATGCACAGTGAAGACTCCCGCGTGAAGCAGCGCATCGCCAACGCCGGGCTGTGGTTTGGCGAAACGCTGAACGCCGATGCCAGCCTGCGCGCGTCGCTGAACGAGCATCTGGAGCAGGCCGCGCACCGCGTCGCGCCGGACTTCGCCGCGTTCCTCACGCGCCATATCAGCGACACGGTGAAAAGCTGGGACGCCAAAGATATGTCGCGCCAGATTGAACTGAACATCGGCAAAGACCTGCAGTTTATCCGCGTCAACGGCACGCTGGTAGGCGGGACGATTGGGCTGATCCTGTTTTTACTCTCGCAGTTGCCCAGCCTGCTTGCGCACTACTCTGCTTTCGGCGGCGCGATAACGTAGCGCGTCGGAGCAAAACAGTTCAGGACCCGGTGCACCAGAAAGACCAGCGTCAGCGTGGTCACCAGCGCGAAGGTGACCGACGTGATGCGGTATAAATCGCTGAACACCAGGTCGCTGTCCGGGTGCATGTTCTGCCCGAACATAATGCCGATGGTGGTGATGCTGGCAAAGCCGACGCCCGCCCCGACCTTCTCCATGACGTGCAGCCGCGCGCCAAACGCCAGCCCGAGGCCAATCAACGGCATCATCAGCAGCATGTGGCTGCTGTGATCGTAGAGGATAAGCTGCACCACCAGGATATACAGGCAGCCCAGCACCACGCCGACCACGCGCCAGACCGAGCTCATCACCGCGCCGCGATAGTGCATCGGGAACAGGATCAGCACACCCGCCATCAGCGCCGAGAGCGAATCACTCAGGTCGCTTATCTGGAACACCACAAAGATCAGCGTGGCGACCGTCCCGGAAAGCAACGACTCGTGCCGCACCCGGGCATCGTCTTTCTCAATCAGCGGCGGCGGCTTGCGGGGTTCGACGTCCGGCAGCAGGTAGTTCATCAGCGCACTCAGGCACACCGCCATCACGCTCGCTTCGATGTTGGAGAATAACAGCGTGTGCCAGTTGGTCGTCGGGAAGCTCATAAAGTTGAGCATCACGCTCTGGCACACCACGCCCATGGAGCCGAACAGAAACAGCGGCCCCTTGCTCATAAAGCGAAAGCGCATCACGTACAGGGCAAAGACCACCAGCGTCATGATCACCGGCCACTGCGACAAAAAGCCGATGATAATCACCATTTCAACGCAGTTCAGCGCGGCGCTAAAGACAAACTGCTTTGCCACGTGGCGGTTGAACACCGGTACCAGCGACAGCAGCATAATCGGGTAGACCACGAAGAACACGCCGTAGCTGGTGTTGTAGAAGCTCGACACGCTGAGGGCAATCATCCCGGCAAAGACGATGCGCAGGGTCTGGCGAAAGTCGTTGGCCGTGTAAACGATATTGCCGTGCGGGGTAAAGACCCTCGCCAGGGTGTTAATAGACATAGTGCAGCAGGCTCACCAGGTGGATCTGCATCCCGGAGAAGAAGCGCGCGAACGGCCCTTCGCTGTTGTACAACTGCACCGTGGCACGAGCGCCGGTCGGCAGGTGCTTCGGCAGCGCTTCATCCAGCGCCACGTGGATGCGCATACGCTGCGCGTCACGTACCCAGCGGTTAGAGGTCTCCGGCTGGGACAGCTCGCCGTTTACCGCTTCCTGCCCGGCGAGGATCCCGGCATCGCTGCTGGTCACGTGGGCGCGGAAAACCTGCCCCGGAAAGGCGTCGAACACCACGGCGGCGTCGGTTCCCTGATGGGTATGACGCAGGCTCTTCTCGCGGAAATCGGCCACGATATCGGTCTGGTTGTTCACCAGCGCCAGCGCGGCAGAGCCGGAGGAGGCATAAAATCCGGGGCTGAGCTGCAGGTTACTCACCGTGCCGTCCGCTTCAGCATAGACCTTCGTCCAGCCGAGGTTCAGCTCGGCATCGTCCAGCGCGTTGCGGTATTTTTGCAGCGTCACGTTACGGTGTTCATCGCGCTCGCCGCGCTGAATGCGCAGGTTACGGATGTTGGCCTGAAGCGAACTGACGGACTGCTCGCTGCTCTGCCAGGCAGTGCGCACCTTGTCGAGGTCAGACTGCGAGACGTTCTGCAGCGCGCTCAGCTTCTGATAGCGGTCAAACGTCACTTTGTCGTTACGCGCGGTCAGCACCGCAGTTTTCAGGCTGGCCTGGGCGGCAGCGATCTGCGCATCCAGCTGTTCGTTGGACAGGCGGGCCTGCTCCAGCGCGATTTGCGCCGCTTCCACTTTGTTACGAAACGGCGTGTCGTCCAGCTCAAACAGCAGGTCGCCTTTTTTAACCTGGCTGTTGTTGTGCACGTGTACCGCCGCGACGTAGCCGGAGACGCGCGCAGAGACCGGCGTCACCACGCGCATCACGGTGGAGTCCGGCGTCAGCGGGATCCAGATATCCGCCACGATAAAGTAGACAAACATCAGCAGGAAAGAGGCAATACTTACCCTTACCCAGCGGGCAAACTTTTGTTCAGGAGTCATTATTTTTCGGTCTTGTTATCTTCTTCGCGGATAGTCCGCAAATTGCAGGCGATTTGATTCAACGTGGCGCTGAAAATGGCGATATGTTCCGGCGCGATATTGTGCGAGACGCGAGCCTGAAAGTTCTCAATAACCTGAGTCAGCGTTTCAAGAACGCTCTTCCCTTCGGGCGTCAGCGTTAGCAGCCGGATACGCTTGTCGTAAGGCGATACGGTGCGCAGCAGGTAGCCCTGCTTTTCAAGCTGTGTCAGGGTGCGCATCAGCGGCGGCAGTTCGATACCCTGCACCTCCGCCAGCTCGCTTACCGAGACGTTATCCCCAAGCTGTTGCAGCTGCATCATCACCGTCCAGCTCGACTGGGTTAACCCGGTATCGAGAATGGCATCGTCGATCACCGCACGCCACTGGCGCACGACCATCGCCATCCGCATGCCCATTGGCCGGCGGCTAAACAGTTCGTCTTCACTCATGGGGAGTCCTCTCATAGTACGCACTCAGGATAATGGTTATCAGGGTAAGTATCAAGAAACGATGGACAAAAGAGCAGGAATTGCGAAAGGCACTGCCAGAGGTGACATACCCACAGGCCCGGTAAGCGCAGCGCCACCGGGCTTTTATTAACGGCTAAACAGTCTCTTAATGGCAACGTTTCCCGAAGCCGTTACCACCACTCGGTAAAGAGCGAAGTGTTGTGCCGGAGGGCGCTACGCTGAATTTCTCATTGAATTATGTTGAAGGCACACCTATCATAAATGTACGGATTAATACCGTACAATTCAAATGAAGCTGAAAAACAATTGAGAAGCACATCATGACAGCACTGAAGAAACAGCGCATCGATCTGAGGTTAAGCGAAGACGATAAAAGCCTGATCGAAGAAGCTGCAGCAATGACCAACCAGTCAATTTCGCAGTTCATGGTCAGCACGGCTTCTGAACGCGCTGCGGAAGTTATCGATCGACACCGTCGCATGATCCTTAATGAAGCCTCCTGGAATACGGTAATGGAGGCCATCAGCAACCCGCCGGCACCAAATGACCGCCTGAAACGCGCGGCGAAGCGTCTCCAGGATATGGAGTAATACGTGAACGATGTGAAGATAGGGATTTTTTCAGAAGACGTTGAGTACGACCTGAGCCAGTTCGATTGCGGAGAAGTAAGCCTTAACACCTTCCTTGCAGAACACCTTAAACGCCAGCATCGCGGGAAGTTTTTGCGTGCCTACGTGCTCACGACCCGCGAGGAAAACCCGCGAGTTCTGGGTTATTACACGCTCTCCGGGAGTTGCTTTGAAAAAGCTTACCTGCCCTCTAAAACTCAGCAGAAGCGCATTCCTTATAAAAATGTGCCGAGCGTAACCTTAGGGCGTCTGGCTATTGATAAACGCATTCAGGGGCAAGGTTTTGGTGAGTTACTTGTCACCCATGCTATGAAGACCGTCTATTTGGCCTCCTTTGCCGTCGGCATTCATGGTCTGTTTGTTGAAGCGCTGAACGATACAGCCAGAAATTTTTACCTCAAACTGGGGTTCATACCGCTTCTGGCCGAGAATGAATTCACGCTCTTCTTACCGACGAAAACCTTTGAAAGCATGTTTGAAGAGTGAACCCGGCACGTAACGCCCCGGCAAGCGGGGCGGCTGCGCCACCGGGCAGGGTTTAGCCCACAACCGACCTGGGTTCCATAAACGCGCGAATTCCCCAGTCGCCCATCTCGCGCCCAACACCTGAGTGTTTGAACCCGCCGAACGGTGCTTTCGGTTCATGGGCAAGGGTGTTTACCAGCACCCGACCGGAAACGATCTGCTGTGCCACGCGGTGCGCACGCGCCACATCGCCGCCCAGCACCATCGCGCTCAGGCCATAGTCGGTATCGTTAGCAATGGCGACGGCCTCTGCCTCATCGCGATAAGGGATGACGCACAGCACCGGGCCGAAAATCTCGTCACGGGCAATCGCCATCTGATTATTCACGTCCGCAAACAGCGTCGGGCGCACAAACCAGCCGTCCTGCGTATCTTCCGGGCGACCTTCACCGCCCGCCAGCAGGCGTGCCCCCTCGTCGATGCCTTTACGAATATAGCTCTGCACCCGCTGCCACTGCTTTTCGCTGACCATCGGGCCGATTTCCGTGGCGTTATCGCGCGGATCGCCGGATTTCACCGCCGCCACCGCGTCGGCCAGCGCGGTTTCGATTTCCGCTTTGCGCGACTGGGGCACCAGAATGCGCGTGCCCGCCACGCAGGCCTGTCCGCTGTTCATAAACCCGGCCTGCACCACCAGCGGGATCGCGTTGGTAAGATCGACATCCTCCAGCAGGATCGTCGGGGATTTGCCGCCTAACTCCAGGGTGACGCGCTTAAAGCTTTCTGCGGCGTTACGCAGGATCGCCTTACCTGTCGCCGTCGAACCGGTAAACGAGATTTTTGCCACATCGGGATGGCGGCTGAGGGTTTCACCGACCCTGTCGCCGCGCCCGGTGACGATGTTAAACACCCCCGGCGGCAGGGCGGCATCAGCCAGCGCCTCGGTGATGACCCGGGTTTGCAGCGCGCTCATTTCGCTCGGCTTGATCACCGCCGTACAGCCTGCCGCCAGCGCAACGGCCAGCTTGCCGCAGATAAAGCCAGCGTCGCTGTTCCACGGCGTGATAAGCCCCGCCACGCCAAGCGGCACCATCTGTACCGTCGCGGCGCCCGCGGCAGAGGTAAATTCGAACGCCTCCAGCGCCGCAATGGCCTGGGCGATGACCTCCGCCGGATAGCTGGCCATCCACGCCGAGCGCGACGCGGGTGCGCCATACTCCTCAATAACGGCCTCAAGCAGTTCGTCATGACGGGCCACTACGGCGGCATGCATCCGTTTTAGCGCCGCGATGCGTTCCGCTTTGGACGTTTGCGACCACGCCGGAAAAGCAGCTTTGGCAGCTGCAATGGCGCGTTCGCCATCGACCTCATCCGCCAGACGCACCTGGCCGATAACCCGCGCCGTGGCGGGATTGTACAAATCAAAACGCTCGGTACCGTGCGGGATAACAAACTCACCGTTGATAAAAATCTGTTCGATGTTGTGCATATAAACCTCCTCAGGCTGGATAAACACAGTCTGGCACGACTACGCCGTTGCGATAATCCACGCTATGCTGCAAGGGTTGTTTCGATTTTCAGGATAATCTATGCATCGTTCAGGTTTGACCGAACTGGAAGTGGTTATGGCCGTCGTGCGCCGCGGCAGCTTTCGCGGCGCGGCGCAGGAGTTGGGGATGTCCGCCACGGCGGTGAGTAACGCCGTCGCCGGGCTGGAGAGCCGTCTTGATACCCGCCTCTTTAACCGCACCACCCGCAGCGTGGCGCTTACCGACGTCGGGCAGCGCTATGTGGCGCGCATTGGCCCGGCATTGCAGGAAATTCGCCAGGCCAGCGAGGAGATCCACAGCGATACCGGAGAACCTGCCGGCACGCTGCGCCTGAACGTACCGAACCATATCGGCACGCTGTTTCTGGATCGGTTGCTGATCGACTTTATGATCCGCTACCCGAAGATGCGGGTGGAGACGGTGAGCGAAGCGCGAATGATCGACATCGTCGCCGAAGGCTATGACGCCGGGATCCGCCTCCAGGAGTCCGTGCCGCAGGACATGATCGCCGTGCCGCTGACGGCCGATATCCGCCAGCTCGTTACCGCCACGCCGGGCTATTTCGCGCAGCACGAGATCCCCCAAACGCCGGACGATCTTCTGCAACATCAGGGGATTGGCATGCGTATGTCCCACGGGGGGATCTACCGCTGGGAGCTGGCACGTCGCGGTGAGACCTGCACTCTGGCGGTGCCGCCGCGCTTTGCGACGTCGGATCTTTTTGCGTCGATCGCGGCGGTAAAAGCCGGGCTTGGCGTCGGCTTTTTACCGGAACTTTATATTCAGGATGAGCTAAAAAGCGGGGAACTGGTGAGCGTTTTAAATGACTGGACGCAGCCGTTTGCCGGGCTGCGCCTTTACTATCCTGGTCATCGCCACGTCCCGCCAGGGTTACGGGCGCTGGTGGCGATGATCCGCGAGCGCGGGGTTATTCCAGGTTAGCTTTATTCAGCCCGTAGGCCACATCCAGCGAGCCTGGCTCCATGCGGGAGGTGATACCCAGACGGTTCCAGGCGTTGATCGCCACGATGGCGAAGTTCAGCTCTGAAATCTCCACGTCTGAGAAATGCTCGGCCACGCTGCGGTACAGCGCGTCGCTCACGCCATGCACGCCAGGCTGCGTTAACGCTTCGGTGAAGGCCAGCGCCGCTTTCTCGCGGGCGCTGAACAATGGAGACTCACGCCACGCCGCCAGATGGTACAGGCGCAGCTCGCGCTCGCCGGCGATTTTGGCCTCTTTCGAGTGCATATCCAGGCAGAAAGTACAGCCGTTAAGCTGCGACACGCGAATGTCGATCAGGTGCTTGAGCGCCGGGTCGATGGAGGTTTTCGCCACTTCCATGCTCAGGGCGGACAGGGCGTTGGCGAGGGCAGGTGTTGCTTTGTGGTGGTTTACGCGGGTGCTCATTGTCTTTCCTCATTTTGTGCGGCACAGGTCATGCGGTGAGGTAAATGTATCCGCAACATGACATAGTAAAAAGGTACAAAACCTGCAAAACGAGGTAGGACATGAAACCGGGCTATCACGATATCTATACCCGCTATCGCGACAACATCACGCGCGGCGTACTTAAACCCGGCGATAAGGTCCCCGCCATCCGCGTGCTGGCCGAAGAGATGAAGGTGGCACGCAAAACCGTCGAAACGGCCTACGCCATTCTCATCGGCGAAGGCTATCTGGTGAGCCAGGGCGCGCGCGGCACGAAAGTGAATCCGGATCTTCTGCTGCCCGCTAAAAATGCGCCTGCCGAAAAGACCACCGGCACGCTGCCGGAATCGCTGATTACCCAGCGCGAGCGCGCCGGTTTTCTGCGCCCCGGCATCCCCTCTCTTGACAGCTTCCCCTATAAAAAATGGCTGCTGCTCTCGGGCCAGGCGACGCGCTCAATGCGTCAGGAGGAGATGCTCAGCCCGCCCGTGCTGGGCTGGTATCCGCTGCGTGAGGCCATTGCCCGCTATCTGAATATCTCACGCGGGCTGGCCTGCACGCCGGAGCAGGTGCTGATCACCAGCGGCTACAGCGGCAGCCTGCGCTTGATCCTCGATACCCTCGCCAGCCGCAGCGACAAAGTGGTGTTTGAAGATCCCGGCTATTTTATGGGACAGCAGCTGCTCAAGCGCATTGTGCCGCGCCTGCACACCGTGCCGGTCGACCGCGCGGGCATGGATATCGATTACCTGCTGCGTAACCATCGCGATGCGCGCTTTGCCCTCGTTACGCCCTCGCATCAAAGCCCGCTGGCGGTAACTCTCTCTTTGCCGCGCAAACAGCAGCTGCTGGACTGGGCGAGCCAGAACGAAGCCTGGATTATTGAGGACGATTACGACGGCGAATTTCACTACACCCGCAAGGTACTGCCCTCGCTGAAAAGCCTCGACCATCACGACCGGGTGATCTTTATGGGAACCTTCAGCAAGACCATTATGCCCTCCCTGCGCCTGGGCTACCTGGTGATGCCCGCCAGCACCGTCGACGCCTTTACCGACTGCGCAGACATCGTCACCAGCGGCCAGCCCGTGCTGACGCAAAAGATCCTCACCGCGTTTCTGAACGAGGGGCATTTTTTCCGGCATCTCAAGAAAATGCGTACGCTGTACCAGACCCGCCGGGAGTGGATGATTGCCGCCCTGCGAGAGGTGTATGGCGACCGGTTTTTCACCGAGCAAAACGACGGCGGAATGCATATCGTGGCGTTTCTGACGAAGGGAAGCTGCGACCGGGAGATCGCGCGCTGCTGGCAGGAACAGCAGCTGCAGGTCAATGCGCTCTCCGAGTGGTATCGCGGGTCGGGCAAACGTTACGGGCTGGTGATGGGCTATAACAACGTGCGGACGTATCAGGAGGCGCTGGATTTACTGGAAAGGCCGAAACGGCAGACGCTTGCGCTGTTGAGCTGAAATCGCCGGGTGGCGGCTGCGCCTGACCCGGCCTACATGTTCGAGCAGGCCCGGTAAGCGTAGCGCCACCGGGTGAGAGATGCCTCACACGTCATGCCGTGACAGCCCAACGTCTTTGAGCTGCTCGTCACTCATCTGACTGAGAATGCGGCGGGTACGGTTGATGCGATACCAGTTGCAAAGCGTTTTACCGATCCAGATAAACAGGATAAACGGACGTTTCGAACGATTCTCAAAGAATTCCATGATGCTCTCCTCGCTGTGCCAGTGGAGATATCATCGCGGAGATCACCATTAACAATACAGACTCAAAAATACCTTTTCTTTAACATACAGATCCGTTAGAACGGTATCTGCATGGCGTTTTTTGCTGCAATCTGTACTGGTTTTATTATCTGTATGGTGAACACTGAGGATACAGCATGACCCGTTACCAACATCTCGCCAATCTCCTGGCAGAACGCATTCAACAAGGGCTGTATCGTAGCGGTGAACGTCTGCCCTCGGTACGTGCGCTGAGCCAGGAGCACGGCGTGAGCATCAGTACCATACAGCAGGCCTACCAAATCCTTGAAAACCTCCAGCTCATCACCCCTCAACCGCGCTCCGGCTATTTTGTCTCGCCGCGCAAAGCCCAGCCGCCGGTTCCAGCGATGACGCGCCCGGTGCAGCGCCCGGTTGACGTCACCCAGTGGGATGAGGTGATGATGCTGCTGGATGCCCGCGCCGACAAAGAGATGATCTCCTTTGGCGGCGGTTCGCCGGACATCACCCAGCCGAGCCTGAAACCGCTGTGGCGCGAGATGAGCCGCATTGCGCAGCATAATCCGGGGGAGATGCTGAGCTATGACGTGCTCGACGGGCGACTGGAGCTGCGCGAGCAGATAGCGCGCCTGATGCTGGACGGCGGTTCGACCGTGGCGGCGAACGAAATTGTGATCACCAACGGCTGCCACGGGGCGCTATCCATCGCCCTGCTGTCGGTGTGCAAGCCGGGCGATATCGTGGCGGTGGAGTCACCGTCGTTTCACGGCACCATGCAGATGCTGCGCGGGTTTGATATCAAGGCGATTGAAATTCCGACCGATCCCGAGACGGGCATCAGCGTTGAGGCGTTAGAGCTGGCGCTGGAGCAGTGGCCGATTAAAGCAGTGATCCTCGTGCCGAACTGCAATAACCCACTTGGATTTATCATGCCGGAGGCGCGTAAGAAACAGGTGCTGACGCTGGCTCAGCGGCACGATATCGTCATCGTCGAGGACGACATCTACGGCGAGCTGGCGGCGGAATACCCGCGGCCACGTACCATCCACTCCATAGACATTGATGGGCGTGTGATCTTGTGCAGTTCCTTTACCAAAACCGTCGCGCCCGGGCTGCGCGTCGGCTGGATTGTGCCGGGGCGCTATTACGACCGGGTCATGCACATGAAATATGCCGCGGGCGGTTTTAACGTGCCGGGTACCCAGATGGCAGTGGCGGCGTTTATCCGCGAGGGGCATTATCATCGCCACGTGCGGCGTATGCGCCAGATTTACCAGCAAAATATGGAAACCTACACCTGCTGGGTGCGCCAGTATTTTCCGGCGGAGATTTGCGTGACGCGCCCCCAGGGAAGTTTCCTGCTGTGGGTGGAGCTGCCGGAGAAAGTGGACATGGTGTGTGTGAGTAAGCAGCTGTGCAGGCTAAAAATTCAGGCGGCGGCCGGGTCGTTGTTTTCGGCCTCCGGAAAGTATCGCAACTGCCTGCGGATCAACGTGGCGTTGCCTGCGACCGAGAAAAATCGCGATGCGCTGAAGAAAATGGGCGAGGCAATTGTGATCGCCATGGAGGAGTAGTGCGGCCTGATGCCCGGTGGCGCTGCGCTTACCGGGCCTACTCGAATCCGTAGGCCGGGTAAGGCGAAGCCGCCACCGGGCAAAATCAGCGGCTCAGAACGTCCATGAAACGCTGCCCACAATGCTGCGTTCTGCCCCGAAGTAGCAGTAAGAGAGAGAATTACACGCCGCCACGTAGCTCTTGTCCGTCAGGTTATTGACGTTGAGCTGCGCGCTTACGCCCGTGAGCCCGACTTTCGACAGATCATACCCCACCACCATATCCACCAGCGTGTACGACGGCAGCGTATGGGTATTCTGGCGATCGCTGGCGATTCCGTTGACATAGCGCACGCCGGAGCCGACGGTCAGGCCATCGAGCGGACCGGTTTTCACGTCGTAGCTCAGCCAGGCGCTGGCCATGTTACGCGGGGCATAGACGGCGCGCTTGCCCTCCTCTTCCGGGCTACTCTTCTTGTAGCGGATATCGGTATAGGTATAGGCCGCCTGCATGCGCAGGCTGTCGGTTAGCTGACCGATCGCCTCCAGCTCAACGCCTTCGGACTCGATTTCACCGATGGAACGGTACGGATCGGTCGGCTCCTCTTTGGTGGCAATGTTCTTCTGGTTAATACGGAACACCGAGGCGCTGAACTGGCTGTTCATCCCCTCCGGCTCATACTTCACCCCCGCTTCCCACTGCTTGCCCTTCATGGGATCAAGAATATTGCCCTGCTCGTCGGCAAAGCTGGTCGGCGTAAAGGCGGTGGAGTAGCTCACGTACGGCGCGACGCCGTTATCAAACAGATACAGTAGCGCCGCGCGGCTGCTGAAATTGTTCTTATCCAGGTCGCTGCGGGTGTGGTTGAAGTTGTCGACGTTCGACACGCTCACCTGGTCATAACGCCCGCCCAGCGTCAGGCGCCAGCGGTCAACGGACATCTGATCCTGCAGGTAATAGCCGGTCTGGCGCAGCTTGTGCTTTTCCCTGCTGTACTGGGTGATGTAGTCCGGCTTCGCGCCGTAGACCGGGTGGAAGGCGTCAATCGGCGGGAAGCCGCCGTAATATCCGGTCACGTTGTTGGTGCGGTCCTGATAGTCCATGCCGAGCAGCACGCGGTGGTTCACCGCCCTGGTATCGAAGCTGCCGTCAACCTGGTTATCCAGAGTGATGGCGTTCATCTTCTCGTCGGAGCCGGAATAGCCGCGGTTCAACTCGGTGTCGTTCAGCCAGCCTGCGGCATACACCTGGTTCAGCTCCACGTTGGTGTGCAGGTAGCGCAGCTTCTGGCGCACGGACCAACCGCTCTCAAACATGTGCTCAACGTTATAGCCGACCATATTTTCCCGACGATCGTACTTGTCGTAATCGTCTTCACCTTCATAGAAGGTATTAGATATTTTCTTACCGCTGTGCGGTACAACGGTGCCGTCATACGGCAGGCCGGAGTGGCTACCGCCTTCAGGATCCCGGTGCAGGTAGGCCATCAGCTCCAGACGGGTGTTGTCGGTGATGCGCCAGGTCAGGCTCGGCATCAGCGCATAACGCTCTTCCTTCAGGGGATCGAACTGGGAATCGGCGTAGCGGGTCATCCCGCTGAGACGCACCGCCACGCGATCGTTATCATCAACCGGGCCGGTGACGTCGAACATCGCCCCACGCTGATTGTTGTTCCCGGCGAAGAGCTTGATCTCCCCGCCCGGATCGAACGACGGCTTACGGGAGGTGAGCGCAACGATTCCGCCCGGCGATGAACGGCCATACAGCACGGAGGCCGGGCCGCGAACGACTTCGATATTGTCCAGGAACCACGGGTCAACCACCAGCGAGCTGTGGGAGTTGGTGTCTCCCATCATCTTCAGGCCGTCGAGATAGACGTTATCCAGGCTGCCGTCCGAGAAGCCGCGCAGTACGATGTAGTCGAAGCGGTTTGACGCACCTATCTGGTTGCTGTACACCCCCGGCGTGTAGCTCACGGCCTGACGCACGCTGGTCGCGCCCTGCTCTTCGAACTGCTCGCGGGTGACGATAGAGACCGACTGCGGGGTTTCAATATCCGGCGTTTCAAGCTTGGTGGCCGCAGACTGCATCTGCGACGTGACCACCACGGTATCTGTTTTTTGCGCATCCTGCGCCAGTAACGGAAAAGCGACGCTACCGGTAACCCATCCCACCAGCAGTGCCAGACGCGATTTAGCAAACATAACTCTCTCCAGAGATATTTCTTATTGTTAATAAGAATTATTACCTTTTTGAGAGTGCAAACGGCTATGCGTGCCGCCAGGTTATGTATGCGCGATGCTAAAGCGCACGGAATACGTTCGCGCGATAAGCGAAATTACGTTAGCGGAGTTTACGCACGTCACCCGGTGAAATTCCGTAATGACGGCGAAAGGCAGTGGCGAAGTTGGTGGCATGTTGATACCCGCACATCCACGCCGCCTGTTGCACGCTGTGGCCTTCCAGCAGATAGCGACGCGCCAGCGCAAGGCGGCAGTCGCGCAGGTAGTCGAAGAGCGTGCAGCCGTAGCGCTGACGGAACTTGCTGCGCAGGCTGCTTGGGCTCATGGCGGCAAGGGCTGCCAGCTGCGCCAGCGTATGATCGCGTTCAGGGAACTGTTCCAGCAGACTCCGCACGCGTTCCAGGCGCGCATGCTCAGGCCGGCTCGGGCCAGGCTTCTGGCGGTGGCTCAGGCCATGACCCAGCAACTGATACATCAGCCCTTCCAGTAACAGCTTGCGTGAGAGCGCGCTTCCTCCATGCTGCTGCGCATGTTGAATGCCTGACATAACGTACTCAGGAACATGCCAGACAAAGGTAGGTGCATTCAGGCTGTGCCATTCCACAAGCAGCGACTCAAGCAGGGCGTCACGTCCCGCATCGTGCGGGTACACGCCAAACGAAAGCGTTTTCAACGAGCTGTCGGCTTCGTGACGCGCGCACATCACCTGCTCTTCACTCAGCCTTGAGCTGAATGCCATGCCGGGGCGAACGGTGTAGTCGATGCCATTGATCGTGAGCGTTACGCACCCTTCCAGCACTACCAGCATATAGAGCGGGCTGCTGTGGCGAGAGGTGGTTTCATAGGGCTGTAATACACGCACATCGGAATGGGTGAGAGAAATGCCGGACGAAAGCGTCATCTCTTCCACATTCCCCTGCAACACGGGGCTGCCGCGGTCATGCGCATTATTTAACTGCGGGAAACGATAATCGATGCCGTAGCGCTCGCCGAATAGCTGAAAATCCTCAACAAAAAAAATGCGCTTCGCTGATCTATTTTCACTCTGGAGCATAATTATGTGCCTGCATCGGGGAAAAGACAGGCAAAACAGTACCATTCATTTGCAATGGCAGCAATCACGGGCCGCAGACACTATTACGCTCCGGACGAAGCCGGAGCGAAAATAGATATTTCTCTGCGACAAAGCGTTTTTATGCTTCTTGCCACTCAGCAAAAACCTCTTTATGGTTTTTGGTCAGCACGACTTTATTATCCTCAACCTTGTCGACCCAGCCGAGAGGAATAAAGTGGTGCTTGCCGCCTGATTCAGGGTCGCTTTTCGAGAGCTTGATGCGCTCACCGTCCAGATGGTCAACTACGCCGACGTGCGTTCCGCAGCTGGCTACAACCTGAGTATGATCCTTAATTTCGCTTTTATTAATCATGTTGTTTCTCCTGTTTCGGTTATTTGGCTGTTGCACGGAATTAACTGTAGTCCATAAATTGGGTTTCCAGGCGTTTATTAGCATTTTGAAACAACATTGACAGGATATAAATTCAGGGCTACTTAAGCGCGCAACTCTTAATAGCGGGGGAATAAGAATTATGTGAATTATTCCTGCGCATTGACCCATCTTTTATAATTACTCTTTCGCAACCCATGAGGAGGTATTAATGACGATTGACAATAATCGGGCAGAAATTTCGCTGGCTCTTGGTGAAGCGGTATTAGACATCGTGCAAAAAGGCCATGAAGTTTCACGAGAAAATCTGGCACAGGCTATGAAAATCAAAGCGGAAAGAGAGCGTGATGATGAACGGCTCCTGAACTACTGGAAAGCCTGTAATATGCTGGTCTAACTGACGCGGCGTTTAGCCTGGCTAAACGCCGCTTTGCTTTACTCGTCGAAGAACCAGTAGCCCTGGTTAATCAGGTCGGTCAGTTCTTCTACAAACGCCGGGTTATTCAGCGCCTCGCCAAGCTCGGCCTGACCCAGCTCGGTGTAGCGGCACAGCGCATCTGCCCCTTTCGCATCCACCGTTTCCAGCAACTCGCTGTTGATAAAGAAACGTCCGCCGATGTTCAGCACGCGCAGACCGCTCAGACGGGACAGCGTTTCTCCGCCCTGCAGGGCATCAAGCACCTCTTCCGGCGCGTACGGTGGCTCCGCCGCAGCGATATCCAGCTCGTGACGCGGCGTAGAGACAAAGCTGCCGAACCACTTTGTGAAATCATCGGGTTTGGCGATCATGTCGATCATCATCTGACGAATGCGATCGAGTTCGTACTGCTCAACGCGGCCCGGATGCTCACGGCAGGTCAGATCCGGATCGCTGTAGTGCTCGCCGCCAAGATCGTTTTCCAGGGCGTAATCGGCAAAGCTGCTGATCAGATCGCGACCGTTTGGCCCGCGGAAACCGACGGAGTAGTTCAGCGCGGTTTCGTGGGTGAAACCGTCATGCGGGAATCCAGGCGGAATGTAGAGGATATCGCCCGGCGCCAGATCTTCATCAATGATGGGCTCAAACGGATCGACGTGCAGCAGGGCAGGATGCGGGCAGAACTGGCGCATCGGCAGCTTGTCCCCCACGCGCCAGCGACGGCTGCCCATCCCCTGAATGATAAACACGTCGTACTGGTCAATGTGCGGACCCACGCCGCCGCCCGGCACAGAGAAGGAGATCATCAGGTCATCAAGACGCCAGTCCGGCAGCACGCGGAACGGACGCACCAACTCGGCCGCAGGCATATGCCAGTGGTTTACCGCCTGCGCCAGCAGGGACCAGCCGGTTTCGCCAAGATCGTCGAAATGCTCAAACGGGCCATTGCTGGCCTGCCATTTACCGTTGGCATGGCTCACCAGACGGCTATCCACCTCCGGCTCCATGGCCAGACCGGCCAGCTCGTCCGGCGTAATCGGATCGACAAAATTCGGGAAGGCATTTTTCAGCACAACGGGTTGTTTCTGCCAGTATTTTTCGAGAAATTCCGGCCAGTTCAGGTTCAGTTGATACGCCATGGGTAGCACCATTGAGAGGGTAGACAGGCGCGATTATGGAAGAGAGCGAGACGGGCTGCTTTGTCGTGGGTCAAGCGAGGATAAAATGCCTGGGAATGTAGGTCGGGCAAGGCGAAGCCGCCACCCGACACATACACGGCGTGAGTGCTTAATCGAGCTTCAGCTCGTCGTAATGGGTAATCAATTTGCCCACAATGCCGTAGTCCAGCGCTTCTGCCGGAGACATCCAGAAGTTGCGGTCGGTATCTTTTTTCACTTTTTCCAGCGGCTGGCCGGTGGCGTCGGCGATCAGCTTGTTCACGCGATCCAGCATGCGGATGATCTCACGCGCTTCAATCTCGATATCCGTCGCCTGGCCGCGCACGCCGCCCAGCGGCTGGTGGATCATAAAGCGGGTATTCGGCAGCGAGTAGCGGTGCTCTTTTTTCGCCGCCAGGAAGATGGTGATCCCCGCGCTTGCCACCCAACCGGTACCGATGACGTGGACTTCCGGGCGAATGAACTT
The DNA here is from genome assembly GCF_019047785.1 of Enterobacter cancerogenus. Lineage (NCBI taxonomy): Bacteria > Pseudomonadati > Pseudomonadota > Gammaproteobacteria > Enterobacterales > Enterobacteriaceae > Enterobacter > Enterobacter cancerogenus. The sequence continues at coordinate 2,059,868 of NZ_CP077290.1, forward strand.
GATGAAGTCATGGATGGTATCACCCGCTTCGACGTGGCCGCCCTGGCTGTTGATATACAGCTTGATCGGATCGTTGCTCACGCTTTGCAGCAGGATCATCTGGGTGATGACTTTCTGCGCCAGCTCCTGATTGATCTCACCGGAGATCACAATGGAGCGGGACTCCAGCAGTTTTTGCTGCAGAGCGCCCGCGCCGTTTGACCCTTCCGCTTTTTCCTTGTCGCTTTCTTTCAGTGTGTAGTGCATTGTTGTTTCCTCAGCATGTCGCGCTCAAAACCAGAGTGTAGCCTGTTTTACCTGTTAAAGTCCGCAGTCACAAACACGGAGGGAGTTTATGCATATTGCGCATGTCGCACTCTGGACCCGTCATCTTGATGCACAGGTTCAGTTCTGGGAAACGGTTTTTGGCGGGCGCAGCAACGAACGCTATGTCAGTCAAAACCGTCCGGGGTTTGAATCACATTTTATTACGCTCGATAACGGCCCCACGATTGAGCTGATGACGCTGCCGGACCTGCCCGACGCGCCCGCGTACCCGGAGTTTATCGGCTGGGCGCATATTGCTATCGACGTTGGCAGCAAAGCGAACGTCGACAGCATGGCGGCGGTGGCGCGGGCAAGCGGCACCCTGCTCGGTGCGCCGCGCCTGACCGGGGACGGTTTTTACGAAGCGGTGATTGCCGACCCCGACGGCAACCGCATAGAACTTGTCGGGGCATAAACGCGCAGCCTGTTGGCGCTTCGCTTATCAGCCCTGTGAGGTTTGATTTTGCAGGCCGGGTAAGGCGCAGCCGCCTCCCGGCGCTTTCGCAGACGCGTTCCGCTCCGCCAGCAGGCGGCAAATCTCCGCATGCTTCTCCTCGGTAAAGGTGAAGCGCGACATGCAACCCAGCCGGATCAGCGAGCCGATGGCCGGTAGCAGGCAGATGCCGAAGAACAGCCCCGTGAGCACGCCGTCGCTCTGGGTTTGCGCCTGCGGCACATAGCCAATCATCGTCAGGAATACGCCGATTAACCCGCCGCCCACCGCGACGGACATCTTGCCGGTAAAGGTCTGCCCGGAGAAGGTGATCGCCGCGCAACGCTTGTGGGTGTGGTACTCGGCGTACTCGATGGTATCGGCAATCATCGACGAGGTGAGGATGTTGGTCATCATCACGAACAGCGTGCTCAGGCCGAGCAGGATGAACAGCAGCGCCGTGTGCTGATAGCCCGCAAACCACATTACCACGCGTACCGCCACGTCCAGCCCGCAGAGGATCATAAACAGCTTTCGCTTCTGCATCCTGCGCGTCAGCATCGGGGCGACCAGGCACACCACCGCCGCCACTATCCCCATGATGCCAATCGCCATCTGCAGGCTGCCGTCGCCCAGATTGTAGATAAAGAAGTAGATGTAAATCCCGTTGGCCACGTTATGGAACACGCAGAAAAAGAACGACAGCAGGACGATAAACAGCGGCTTATTCAGGCGCAGGTTGTGGAACGTATCGCGCATCGTCACCTTTTCCGGGCTGGGCGGCACGCGCTCTTTGATCTGCATAAAGCCGTTAAGCATCAGCGGCAGGCCCACCAGCATCATGACCAGCGCCGCCATAAAGTAGCCTTTATCGTTGCTGTACTGGGCGAAGAACGCCGCCAGCTTCGGGAAGAAGATGTTGGCGCAGGCAATCCCGGCGTTGACTCCCAGCATTGCCGCCGTCACCGCACGGGTGCGCTGGCCGGAGTCGTTGGTCATCACCGAGGACATGGACCAGAACGGGATATCGGAGATGGCATATAGCGTCCCCCACAGGATGTACGTCACCCCGGCGTAGAGGATTTTGGTGGTCATATCCGCTTCGATTTTATAGAACGCCAGCAGGGTAACCGCGGTGATCAGCAGCGGTGCCAGCAACAAAAAGTGGCGAAATTTGCCGAACCGGGTGTTAATGGTGTCCATAATGCTGGCAAACAGCGGGTCGTGGACCGCATCCCACGCCCGGGCAATCAGGAAGATGGTGCTCGCCGCCAGCGCCGAGATCCCCAGCACGTCGGTGTAAAAATAGTTAATAAACGAACCCACTAGTCCAAAGCTAAAACACTGACCTAAACCATAACCAAAGTAAGACCATAACTCGCGAGACGGTATTTTCATTGTCATTGCCATCGTCATATGCCTGCCTGTTGCCCGGCGGTGGACCGCCGGGTCGTTATTATTAGCCCTGCACGTTCGGGGCGATTTTACGCAGCTTCTGCATCAGCGCGATTTCCGCGCGCGAGAACGGGATGCCGTTCTCCTCGAACACATCGTGGAACCACAGGCGGCAGTAGTCCGTGGACTCTTTCATCACCACCGGCCACGGCAGCCAGGTCTGGGTTTTTCCGCGCACCAGGCCCCACTGGTACGGCGCGACCTTCGCCATGTACATCAGCGGCAGCTGCTCTTCAATGGTGCCGCCGACGTGGCGCGCCAGCCATTCGGTGCAGAAGATCGGGCGGCCCAGCGCCTGCAGCTGCTGGATAATCGCCGTCATGCGCCCGGTATTGGTGTAGGCGTGGTAGCTCACCACGTCCGACAGTTCCAGCGCGGTCTGGTCCAGCGGATGCTGGTAGAACGTCTCGCCCTCCTCTTCCGCCGGCAGTCGCCACGCGCAGACGGTGAGCGGCTGGGTCGGGTCTTCTTCACGTACCCACCGGAACGCCAGCTTCATCAGCTCGTGCGCGCAGGTTTCCAGCTTCTCGTCGTACAGCACCTCTTCCGTGCCCGTCGCGAAAATGCCGCGGTTGCCCGGCTCGTTATACAGATCCCACAGCAGCACGCGCTTGTCGTCGCGGAACTGGCGAACAACGTCGCGGATATAGCGCTCAATCTGCGGCCAGCAGTCGCGATCGCACACTTTATCGCGCCCCGGGCTCGCCGCCGCCTGGCTGTTATGCTTGCCTGGCACGGGCGGCTTCTGCGGGCCAAGGTACGGTTCATCGCCGGAGAATCCGCAGTCGTCCATCAGGGTCAGCATGGTGCTGAACCCACGGTTATCGACAATCGTCAGAAAACGGTCGATGCGTGCCATCAGGCCGTCGCGATCGTGCTCCCAGACAATAAACGGCAGATTGATGCGCAGGGTGTTGTACCCCGCGTCGGCCGCCCAGCCCAGTTCGCGATCGATCGTGTCTGCATCGAAGGTCTCTTGCTGCCAGATATCGGTCCAGTTCACCGCCGTGGAGGGCAGGTAGTTAAACCCGCACAGCCAGCCTTGCTGCTGATACCACGCCTGCGCCTGGTCCTTGCTCCATTGCTCTTTCATTGCGTATCCTCACACTGATAATGTTTAGCTAATAAATATTAGCTGTGGGATAAATGAGCAAATCACGGTGATGAGAAAAGCGATGCTTCTCACAAAGTTCACGCTTCGTTGAAGAAGAAACGTGATCGGCGGCGCGGAAGCGGACGGTTAAGGTATGATGCGAATTCGCGAGAGGGAGAGGACGAATGAAGCGAAAGACAAAAGTGACGATGAACGACATTGCGCGGGCGGCGGGGGTGTCGCAGGCGACGGTATCGCTGGTGCTTAGCCAGTCGCGCAACATCAAGCTCAGCGACGAAACCCGCCAGCGGGTGATCGGCATTGCCACCGACCTGGGCTACGACCGTCTTCCCGCCGTCCACGCCCCGCGCAACCAGGAAGAGATCGCCCTGCTGGTGAGCTCGCTACAAAGCTACGATCCCTTTATCGACGCCATCAGCCAGGCGCGGGAAGCCGCGTGGCGCAACGAAGCGCTGCTCACGGTGTACGATTACGGGGATGACATTGAGCTGGCCCTGAACATCATCCGCCAGCTGGAGAAACGCAACTGCATCGGGATTATCCTCGCCTCCCCCGTCACCACGCTGGTGGACATGACCGCGTTTCAGGACTGCACCCGCATTCCGCTGGTGCTGCTCAACCAGCGCGACCCCGGCTCGCCGCTACTGCCCTCCTTTGTTCCGGACGACTTCGCCAACGCTTTCCAGGTGACGAAACACCTCATCGTCTGCGGCGCGACGCGCATCGCCCACATCACCGGCGAGAGCTGGATGGAGGCCTCACGCCAGCGTCTGGCAGGCTACCAGGCCGCCTTACAGCAGGCCGGTTTAACATGTGACGAGAGCCTGGTGCGCCAGACCAACTGGCAGTTCAGCGAGTCTTTTACCGCTACCGCCTCCCTGCTTGAGATGGCCGAACGCCCGGACGCCATCTTCTGCGCCAGCGACTGGCTGGCGATCGGCTGCTATCAGGCGCTGGCGGTGAACGGCGTTCGTCTCCCGCAGGATATGCTGCTGGCGGGTTACGACGACCAGAAGATCTCCGAGCAGCTCACCCCGCCGCTGACCAGTATTCAACTGCCCTACAGCGAACTGGGCCGGCTGGCGGTGGAGTACCTGTGTAATCAGGAAGATGCCGCCACGCACGTGACGCTGGCGGGCCGATTGAAGGTGCGGGCATCAAGCCTCGTCTGAGGTAAAGACCATGCCCGCATAGGGCTTCTCGCGACACGCCGCCAGCCGCGCGGCGAGGTTGCCCACATGTAACTCCAGCTTGTGCCCATCCGGGTCGAGAAAATAGAACGACGCCCCCTCGCTTTTGTTCTGCTTCCAGACGGTGACGCCTGCCTGTTCCAGCCTGCGTGAGAGCGGTTCAAAATCCGCCTCCGCCACGGTAAACGCGTAGTGGGTATAGTCGCTCTCCTGCGGTGGCACATACCGGCGCGCCTCGTCGTATGACAGGCAGACCCACAGATCGCCGCAGGTGAGATAGGCCCCGGTATTCCAGCGAGTGTGCAGCGTCAGCCTCAGCAGTTCGTGCCAGAAGGTGACGCTTTTATTCAGGTCGCTGACCGCGAGGGTCAGGTGGTTGAGTGATTGCAGCACTGAAAACCTTCTTATTGATGGGTAGGCCTTGAGGCAAAGTTAATATCTATCCAACTATAGATATCCCCCCAAAAATGACAGCAGCAAAAAAAGAGGCGTTCTCATATAGTGGTTCGTCTTTACTCCACATTACCAACACAAAATGAAAACAAAATCATCCTTTTGGACCAACAATCTTTTCTTTCTAATTTTAGCCATCCTTCTCTGTATAACAGGGTGCGGCATCGTTCGTTACACCAGTCTGAATACCGCGTGGCTATTTTTGCTGGCTGGACTGTCTATTGGCTTTTTATCGATACTGGAAAGTACCCGCCTCGATCGCAGAATGAAAGGTATATCGCTTATTTTCGTAGGAATATTTTTAAGTATCGGCATTCCTGATTTATTCAATCATAGCTATGCAGACATCATGACCGACGATTTCAGAAACAGCATGGAAATTTTCAAAAATTTGGCAATCCTCGCTTGTGCTGGCGCTGGCGGAGGAATACTGGCCAACCATGCAGAAAATATCCCGGCAGTAGATGTTTTACCCAGGGACAAGGATGAGCACAGCGCCTTAGTGCTTAAGCACATTTTAGGGTTAAAGACTGATGTAACAAAACAACGTAACAGGCTGAATGAAATCCGTTTTTTCCTGGGTTTAATTACGTTTATGTTAGCAGGAGTTTTGGTAGTGCTAATTTTGAAATAGTTATAAAAAACATAAAGGCGGTTCAACCTTCTGCATAACCGTGATAGGTTAGCAAGATGAACACTCTTTCTTCCTTACATACCGTAAACCGCTGGTGGCAGCCTTCTTAAAGGCGGCCCGGAGTTGTTTTCCCATTTTCAGATAGCCGCCGAAAGGCGGCTTTCACACATTTAAGACCCCTTTCGGCAATTGCACATTAAGGAGTCTTTATGAACGCGCAAACCATCCTCACCGGCGACCGTCCAACCGGCCCGCTGCATCTCGGCCATTTCGTCGGATCGCTGCGCCAGCGCGTGGCGCTCCAGCAGACGCATAACCAGTTTGTACTCATTGCCGACCTGCAGGGCCTGACCGACAACGGCAGCAACCCGCAGAAGATCCGCGATAACATCCCTGAAGTGCTGGCCGACTATCTTGCGGCGGGCATCGACCCGAACCTGACCACGATCTGCCTGCAATCCGCCCTGCCCGCCCTCGCCGAGCTGACGATGCTGTATATGAACATCGTCACCGTCGCCCGCGTGGAGCGTAATCCGACGGTGAAAAACGAGATTGCGCAGAAGGGTTTTGCCCGCTCGCTGCCTGTTGGGTTTATGGCCTACCCCATCAGCCAGGCGGCGGACATCACCGCGTTTAAGGCCGAGTGCGTGCCCGTCGGCGACGACCAGCTGCCGATGATTGAGCAGACCAACGAGATTGTGCACAAGATGAACAGCCTGCTGCCGACGCCAGTGCTGCGCCACTGTAAGGCGATGCTAAGCGACACCAGCCGCCTGCCCGGCATCGACGGCAGCGCCAAAATGTCGAAATCGCTCGGCAACACGCTGCACCTTTCGGCCAGCGAAGAGACTATCCACCGTGCGGTCAGCGCGATGTACACCGACCCGAACCACCTCAAGGTGAGCGATCCGGGGCAAATTGAAGGAAACGTGGTGTTTACTTACCTCGACGCGTTTCATCCGGATAAAGCCAAAGTGGCGGCGATGAAGGCACATTATCAGGCGGGCGGGCTTGGGGACAGTATGTGTAAGAACGAACTGGAGGCGTGCCTGCAGGAATTGATTACGCCGATGCGGGAGCGGAGGGCGATGTACATGCAGGATAAAGGGGAACTGATGGCGATGCTTAAGCGCGGGACCGAACGGGCGCAGGGAGTGACGCAAGGGACGTTGAGGGAGGTGAAGGTTGGGCTGGGGGTGCCGGTGTTTAGTTAAAGTAGATTTAGCGGTGGAGTGCGTGGGATTGACACAAAGCCGCTGATTATCTCATTAAAGATATAATTGATACCTCTAACAATTCTTAATTTCTTATTTAGATAATATAAATTGCTTCAATCACATTAATATTAGATTGATAAATCCTTTATTGCGTATTTAAAGGATTTTTATGGCTGATGTAGAAGGTATAGCCCGGAGATTATGCAGCATAATAGTTTCTCCTGATACAGTTACTGGGCTTATAAATGGAGGGCTATCTGTACCGCTAGATTATGGGTATCTGGTTTATGGTATCTTTGACACAGATACCAGGTTTGCTCGTGAAACTCAACGCATACGAATAGTCACCGCCATAAAAAACGATATTTTGAATTACGAAAACATTGTCAACGCAGTCAAAGTTATATTCAAAGCGTTCAACAGATATTTAACTGAAGCGGAACAGGATAAAATATACAGATCTGTAATGACTTCAATTGCGGGTAGAATATCAACAAATATTATTGCATCAACTATTGCGAAGCATGTTATTGAAAGAACGTCCTTCACATTAGTTGTTTTTAAAGGGAAAGGTAATCCCATCACGGCACTAAGTACACTTCTTTTGTTTGGGGGAATGGCTGAACGCTCAATCAGAACATCTGACGGACTCAAAGCCGAAACCCCAGAGGTATATCAACTTCTGAGACCCAGAGACTACGATTTACTTTATTTTTTGTTCGCTGATGCCGTCCAACCTTTCGTAGACGCTATCCATGCAGGTTATTCAGAAGGTATGCCTGTATTTAATCAGATCATGAAGAAAGTTAATGAAACATTAATTTTACACACTACAGCAGGAACGTATGAGTAAGTTTATTATCCCAATTATAAACCTGCTTCTTTGCTCGTATTTAATCTTAGCCTATATCGTTTGCTGGGTTGAATTCGAAACCTGGCATGATAAAACAATCGCCTTTTGCATCATCACCATAAGCGCTTACATTATTTCATTAGTAATGAATAAATTACTGCCAGGAAAGATATCTATTTTTGGTGGAATCCTGGATGTGTTATCAGGTCCCTTAATGATCATCGGTGCATTTGCCTGTATAGCTCTTCTTGAACCATGGCCTATGAAACTTATTGGCTTATTCATATGGGTCGTAGTGATGTTGCGTCTACCTTCTTTTGTAAATATAGATGAGGAATAATCATGCCAAATCCAGCATATCTTTGGTTAACTGATGCTAATGGCTCACCAGTCATAGGAGGTTCCATGGTGTACGGTCGGTTAGGCGCTATTGAATTAAAAGCAGTTGCTCATCACCTCAGCATTCCTGTGAGTGGAAATACAGGCCGATTAACAGGTACTCGTGTACATACACCGATTGCGGTTCAAAAAGAGTTTGATAAAACAACACCCGTTCTCTTCAGGGCGCTGTGTGAAAACCAAACACTAAAATCGGCTACGATAAAAATGTATCAAATAGATGATGCAGGAATCGAAAGAGAATATTTCAACATTATCCTGGAGAATGTAAAAATTATGGGTATTACGCCAAATCTGTTCCCGGGTTCTGGAACAGGAACGCATACAGAGACGATCGAGCTAAGATATGAGGCAATCACCTGGAAACACTGTGACGGGAATATAGTTTACAAAGATGCCTGGAATCATTTGGCGATAGCCTGAATCGACTTGAAAAAACGCGGCCCGAGGAAACTTTGTCCCTGTCGGGCCAGGTCAGTTGGGCATCGCCTGGCTTCGACCTGGATCACACTTTTCCCACCCGATCATTCCCTTATAAAAAACAGGTGTTATCATTCACCCTGTAAATACCTCTCAACTCAACCCGAGGCTTTGATGCTGGAGAATGTAATCATCCGATAATCAGCTCCCCGACCTTTCAGGCCGGACTGATTATCAATGGGCCGAAATCGAATGCGGACACCGCAGTGTGTTTGCACATTTTGCACATGATGATTACACAGGTTTTCCAGTATGAATTTATCCCGTCAGGAACAACGTACCTTACACGTTCTCGCCAAAGGTGGACGTATTGCGCACGTTCGCGATACCTCCGGCCGCGTCACCGCCGTTGAATGCTACAGCCGCGAAGGGCTGCTGCTTGCCGACTGTACGCTCGCCGTCTTCAAAAAACTCAAAACCAAAAAGCTGATCAAATCCGTTAACGGTCAGCCCTACCGCATTAACACCACGGGGCTGAACAACGTTCGTGCCCAGCCTGATAATCGTTAAGGAGAGGATGATGGATATCCCACGTATTTTTACCATCAGCGAAAGCGAACATCGCATTCATAACCCGTTCACACCGGAAAAATATGCCACGCTGGGCCGCGTATTACGCATGAAGCCAGGCACGCGTATTCTCGATCTCGGCAGTGGTTCGGGGGAGATGTTGTGCACCTGGGCGCGCGATCATGGCATTACTGGCACCGGCATCGACCTGAGCCCTCTCTTCACCAAACAGGCAAAGCGCCGGGCTGACGAACTCGGCGTGAGCGAACGCGTGCGTTTTATTCATCACGACGCGGCCGGATACGTCGCAGATGAAAAATGTGATGTTGCGGCCTGCGTGGGCGCGGCCTGGATTGCAGGCGGCGTTACCGGGACGATGGCCCTACTGGCAAAAAGCCTCCGGCCTGGCGGGATGATGCTCATCGGCGAACCTTACTGGCGTCAGGTTCCGGCAAATGAAGATATCGCCCAGGCCTGTGGCGTCTCGTCGGTGGCCGATTTCCTCACTCTGCCCGACCTTGTCGACTCTTTCGATGAACAGGGCTATGACCTGGTCGAAATGGTACTGGCAGACCAGGAAGGCTGGGACAGATACGAAGCCGCAAAATGGATGACCATGCATCGCTGGCTGGAAGCAAACCCAGACGATGAATTTGCGCAGGAGGTCCGGGCGGAGCTGACGGCTGCGCCCAAGCGCCACGTCACGTACGTACGGGAATACTTCGGCTGGGGCGTATTTGCGCTGATGGCCCGATAGCCTGAAACAGGCGGTATAGCCTTAAGACTATACCGCCCTTTTCTCTTAAGGTTGTATCACAGGGTATCAGGCGGTGCAGAGTAAATATAAACGCGGATACAGGAAGGTTTATCTGCGTTTAATTACCGGGATATCACCCGTATCATTCAGTGCCCCGGGAAATGTGATTAACCACTGCGCGACTTTCTGCTTATTTATATTCGTCATACTCATGCCTTCCAGGCATCCCCATAATTCTCTTGTATGTTGTGGCGTAATCACAATACAGTCTTTCATCACTCTGATTTTCACGGGCATGCCGTCGATAAAGCCCGCCCGGGTTAACCAACCGCCGCCGAGAGGAAGATATTTATTCTCCACGCGTGCATACAGTTCGCAGCAGGCAGCGCTCTCCTCCGGCGTTGCTGCCCGTGGATGCGCGGGCGCGCTTTCCGGTCGGTTGCCGTGTAAACGGCGGGGGCTGTTTTTGCGTACCCGCTCGCGGTTTTCAATCATGCCGGTGAAAGCGTCTGATTCTGTTTTGCAAACAGTAAACTCTGGCTTAAAATTCGTCGCAGCCATTTTCAACTCCATCTTAGTTGTTTGTGGTTAGCGGTATGAGGGTGTTGCAGCACCTTCATATCGCGAATTCTTCGTTAAATATTCTTCGAGACTTCCTTTGCCGTTCGGCGTAATTTCTGGTGACCATTATACAGGGCTGAATATAAACACAGCAGTTTGGTGTAGGGGAAATTTGGAATTTGCGAGGGGGATTCAGGAAATGAAATCAGACGAACTGAAGCAAGATTCTAACGCAAGGTTTTGGTTCTAAATCACTGGAAAGCCTTTCGAGAAGAAAAAGCACAGCGAAGCACTCTTATTTGTTTAGAGCTGCTGAAGGATGTTTTTTTTCTTCTCCGAGTCCAATTTCGGCCAAAGACGGACTAAAGAGGCCAGTTCATCATCTTCTGTGTAGAAGTATGCTACAGGCACTTCGAGAACTTTAGCGAGATGCCGAACGACTTCAATGCTTGCCTGGTGAACCCCTTTCTCGTAGCGGTTGATACGCGCGCTTGCTGCAAACTCATCTATGCCAGCCAAAATACCCAGGTTTTTTTGCGATAACGCCATGTCCAAGCGCACCTCTTTGAGGCGTCGACTGAAGAGCTGATTGTGGAAATTGGATGTTTTCATAACTACGATAATCGTAGTTAATGCCTAAGGAAGATACTACGTTTTACGTAGTGCAAACACTAGATTGATTTTCACGTAAGGATTTCACAAATCCTCGAGCACCCTCGCAAAACTACGTAAAACGTAGTTTTATGGATTCCAAAGAAGCTACGAATAACGTAGTGTCTGGTACAGTCATCTTTTCTCAAGGGGGATATGAAGAATGGTTTGGTACAAAGCATGTGTTTTAGCGGTTCTCAAAAGGAAAGAGGTTTCGCTCGCCACCTTAGGTGTCAGCTCCTACACAACGATTAACGCTCTTGTGAGACCTTGGCACAAAGTAAACTTCTTCCATGCCAGAGCAATTGGTATCAATCCAGAGCTCATACGGCCACGTTGTTACTCCAAATCTTTGGCTCAAGGGGTTTACATTCAAGAAGAATCAAGCACAGCAAAGAGTTACGTCAAATCATACGTAAATCTTTAACAATTCGTGTTTTATCATCATAAAAATTTCGTTCTAAGAAATTTTTTACGTAAAATATAACGTAATTGCGCCTTTAAAACAGGGACTAGAACATGGCTAACTTTGATGCAGATTATTGCTACTCTTTCCCCGCAGTGAGGGGCGTCCAGGCTGGACGACCATTCTATATCGCCACTTGCCCTATGCGCATCATTCCGAAGATCTTCAGTTTCGATGAGACAGACGTGCCGCCGGAGCTGCGCGCTCAGCGTATCTTGAATAAATCACGCATCCCAGAGATGGTGCGTTACTTACTTGAAAACCCTAAAGATTACGTATTCTCTGCATTAACTGCATCCATTGCGGTCGATGTACTGTTTGACGAGTTCGAAAACTCCAACAATCTTGGAACGCTTCGCGTACCAATGGATGCGCAAATTCTTATCAATGATGGTCAACATCGCCGTAAGGCTATTGAGGATGCCCTTTCGGAGCGTCCTGAATTAGGGCAGGACAACATCCCCGTATTGTTCTTTGTTGATGAAGGTTTAAGGCGAAGTCAGCAGATGTTTGCCGACCTGAATAAATACGCAATACGCCCAAGCCCATCATTATCCGCGCTGTACGATCATCGCGACGTAAGCTCGAACCTTGCTCGCTATCTTGCTATGTCTATCGAGCCCTTTATTGGTCTTACTGAACTTGAGAAATCGAGTATCAGTTTGCTTTCCAATAAACTGTTTACACTAAGTAGCATTAAACAGGCAACACGCGCCCTGCTTGGTAAAGACCCTAAAGTAGGCAGCATTGAGGACAATACGCATATCGCTACGCTATACTGGCAGGCTATTTTCAAAGTCATGCCAGACTGGCAGCTTGCTGCACGCAAAGAAGTATCTCCGGCGCAGCTCCGCCAGGATTATGTGCATGCCCATGGTATCGGTTTGCAGGCTTTGGGCCTTCTGGGCCGTTCACTACTAGCTGAAGAACCTGAGCACTGGCAGGAAAAACTTACGAAGCTAAAAACCTTTGACTGGCGTAAAAGTAATCCAGAGATGATTAAGCGCGCAATGCAGCATGGCAAATTGAGCAAAACCGGCATCGCCATTCAGCTAACGTGCAACGCTTTAAAAATAGCGCTGTCTCTCCCCCTTTCTCCTGAAGAACAAGAGCTTGAAGCTCAGATGGTTGTATCATGAGTACATTAACTCAGGCCTATGATCTGGCCGACTATGAAGATTTCATAAACGAAGAGCAATTTGCTGGGCGTACTCTCGCTGATTTTGTCTCCGAAGTTCAGCGTGTCTACTGCGCAGATAAACGCCCCTGGGTGATTGGCTACAGTGGCGGTAAAGACTCGTCGGCAGTTATTACCCTTGTTTACCTGGCGCTGATGGGCCTTCCGCCAGAGATGCGTACGAAGGATGTGTTTGTTGTTTCCTCGGACACGCTCGTAGAGACGCCGGTTGTAGTAGATCTCATCAAAAAAACGATGCTCCAGATTGAAGCTGGCGCTAAACGCGACGGCTTACCGATCACACAACATGCTGTAACCCCAAAAACCAACGAGACATTCTGGGTAAACCTGCTTGGTAAAGGCTATCCAGCGCCTACTCGTAGTTTCCGTTGGTGTACAGAACGCATGAAAATCAACCCGGTAAGCGACTTTATCAAAAATAAGGTCAGCCAGTTTGAGGAAGTTATTGTCGTTCTTGGATCGCGCAGCAGTGAAAGTGCATCACGTGCTCAGGTTATTGCAAAGCATAAGATTGACGGCTCGCGCCTTGCACGCCATACCACCCTTTCAAATGCCTTCATTTACACCCCGATTGATACCTGGGATGTTGAAGACGTATGGAAATTACTGCGTGGTGCATTCAGATATGCGCCTGATGATATAGACGAGTGGGAAAGCCCTTGGGGGGGTAATAACCGCCCGCTGTGGACTCTTTATATGGATTCCTCAGCTCAGGGTGAATGCCCGCTAGTTATTGATGACAGCACGCCTTCCTGCGGTAACTCACGCTTTGGTTGCTGGACATGTACTGTCGTCACAAAAGATAAAGCGATGGAAAGCTTAATCCAGAATGGTGAAGAGTGGATGTCGCCCCTTCTGAAATACCGCGACCTGCTAGCTTTCACAACCGATCCAGTAAACAAAGATACCTACCGCAACTATAAACGACGCACAGGTAAAGTGAGCTATCAGTATGCGAAGGATGGCGAAGAACTTACAGCTGAGCGTAAACATGTTCCAGGCCCTTACTGGCTTAAGTATCGGCAGGAATGGTTGAAGGATTTGCTGACGATTGAGCGTGATATGAACGCACAAGGTCATACCATTACATTAATCACAGAACCTGAGCTGCATGCCATACGTCAGCAATGGCTGAAGGATCCTAATGAACCTGACTGGTACGATACTTTACCTGGTATCTATCGCGAGGTTTATGGCAAGGATCTGGACTGGGTTATAGACGATCAATCACGTTTCGACGCCAGCGATGCCGAACTTCTCGAGCAAATTGCACAAGGGTTTGATGTTGTACCTGAAATGGTGATGAAATTGATCGAGCTAGAAGTTTCGATGGAAGGCCTTAGCCGCCGCCAGGGGATCTTCGACAAGCTAGGGGCGATCCTCAAGCAAGACTGGGGAAGTCTTGAAGAGATCAAACAACAGCAGGAAGCTTTGCAGAAACGTAATGAGCGTGATGTTCATCAGGAAGAAGTGGCAAGCATAGAAGCTGAACTGCAGATGCTACAGCGGAGAATTGCCGAAGTCAGCGAACCAATTCTGCTTACCAGTGAGGAAAAAGAACATGTTAATTAAACAGCTGGTACTGCGTAATTATCGGGTTTTTAATGGAACCCATGTTATCGATCTGGCCCCTAAAAAACGACAGAACGACGATAATCCGCGCCCTATCGTTTTGTTCGGCGGGTTAAACGGTGCAGGTAAGACATCAATACTTTCCGCTATTCGCCTGGCCCTTTACGGAAGGCTTGCATTTGGTGCAACAACTCAGCAGCAAGAGTATGTTGAAGAGCTTAGCGCTCTGGTGCACAACGGCTCAACTTTGGGTGAGCAACCCGAGGAGGCCTCAGTCGAGCTTATTTTCACCTACAATAAAGGTGGTCAGGAGGCTGAATTTACCGTTACCCGCACCTGGCAAAAAGGTAAGCGAGACAAACTGTCCTTACAGCAGGATGGCAAACTCATTGAAGGGCTTGGCTATGATCAGTGCCAGGGTTTTTTAAATGAGTTAATACCCCACGGCATAGCCGACCTGTTCTTCTTTGATGGTGAAAAAATTGCTGAGCTTGCTGAGGACGAATCGGGAAACATCCTCCGTACGGCTGTGCGTCGCCTGTTGGGCCTGGATCTGATCGAGAAGCTCCGGAATGATTTAACAATTTTCGTGAAGCGCCAACAATCTGGTCAACTAGCTGAATCTCAACAGCATAAGCTGCTTGAACTTGAGAAAAAGATTAAAGAATTTGCCTTTAAAACCGAGCAAATCCTTGAAAAGGCTGATTTCGCTAAATTGCGTATTGACCTAATCTCCAAGGAAATTGTGCAGAATGAGACCCTTCTCAACGCACAAGGCGGGGCTTTTGCTCAAACAAAAACCCAAGAGAAACAGAAGGTCGAGACGCTTTTAAAAGAAAAAGATCGCCTGGAAAAAGCGCTTCGTCATGAGTGTGATAGCTCATTACCGTATGCTTTAGCTCCAAAGACTCTGGGTCGTTTGCTAGAACAGATTAGTGCAGAGACGCAAATAAAACAGGCAAATAGCTTCGAGAAGGAATTGAATCAATTCCTTACGCAACTCAAAAGCGACATTTCCTTCCGTTCAGGAAGCACAGGTAAAATTGCAGCTGAGGCTATAGAAGATAACCTTAAAACATATCTTGCTGATAAACCAAAAGGTGAATTGTTATTTGACATATCTGAACGTGAAGCAGGGATGATTCAGCAGGCCATCGAACAAGATAGTAAGAAAGCCTGGCAACGCTTCGATCTTTATCGTAACCAGCTGGCAGAAGTAGAAGAACAATTAGAGCAAGCCGCAGCAAACATCGCCCGAGCGCCGGAAGATGATCAGCTGATGGATATTTTTGATAAACTCCGAGAGCTAGATCGTCAACGTGAAGCTAAGCGGCAGGAGTATCGCTCATTGCTTGAAGAAGCAAAAAATTACAAACAACAGCAACTTGATTGCGCTCGCCAGATTCAAAAGGCTCACGACACAGCTCGCAGCCAGCATAGCTTTAATAGCGCATTCATTAACGCGCAAGAGACAATTAATCTACTTGACCGTTATAGTGAGCTGTTAACTGAGGCAAGGGTAAAAACACTTTCAGCTAACTTTGAAGTAGCTTACCGTAAGTTAGCTCGTAAAGAAGACTTGCAGCTTAATGCCCATATTAATCCTGCGACATTTGATGTCGAACTGGTAGATGAAAATAATACGGTTATTAATCGTAAGTTACTCTCTGCTGGTGAGAAGCAAATTTATGCAATAGCTATTCTTGAGGCTTTGGCTAAAACTTCTGGTCGTGAACTACCTGTGATTATTGATACGCCACTTGGGCGTTTAGACTCTCAGCATCGAGATAAATTGATTAATCATTATTTCCCATATGCAAGTCATCAAGTTGTATTGCTGTCTACGGATACTGAAGTTGATGAGCGGTATTTTGTTGATCAGCTTAGAGATGATATTTCTCATGCATATGAGATCGTGTTTAATGCCCGAACAAAGTCATCTGCACTTAAACCAGGATATTTCTGGGAATTAACTAAGGAGATAATCTAGTGCTCCCGAATCGTATGCAGCTCAGTCGTCAGACTGAAGAGCAACTGAAGAGATTGAAAGGGTATACGGGAATTACTCCCAACGTTTCAGCGCGGTTAGCATTCTTTTGTTCAGTTGAGAGTGGATTTCGCTATTCTTCGGAATTTGATACTAAAAGGCTAGATGGTTCTTTGGTGCTCGATAAAATTACGTGGCTTGGGGAAACATTACAAGCAACAGAAATGGTATTGAAAATGCTCTATCCGCAACTAGAGCCTAAAATGTCCATCAGAGTCTGGGCTGCACATGTTGAAGACGGAATTTCGTCACTACGGAATCATAAAAATCTAAAGGAGTTTACTCAGGCAATTGCAATTAGTTGAAAAGCTATTAACTAAAGATTAAGAAGTAGCAAAAATTGTATTACTACTTCCTAAGTGTTCTTTCATTATAAGTTTGAAACATCAGGACTCAAAACGCCCCATTACCTTATGGGGCATGACCAATTAAACATTACATTTTCCGATTACCGAGTGACGAAACCTTTAAGACTTTCGCACTTTGCTCAAGATGACCATTTTCATTGATATGTAAACCAACGGAGATGCATTCGCCTTTCTTCAGTTTTGCCAGTTCAGTAAGCCAATTTTTTTTATTACTTCCTGGTACCGCCTGTTCAAGCAGTTTAGCATAACTCTGAATTTCAGTTTCGGCTGGTGCAAAGAACAATTTATGTGCAGCTTGAAACAATCGGTCTTGTTCATCTCTTTTCAAGTTACTTAAAGTTTGAGTAGCCAAAATTAGTGACAATCCATACTTTCTACCTTCAGTTAACATTTTACCTAATGGGCTGTCTAATTTTTGGTCCAAGTTTTGGACTTCATCTAATACCACAGGTATCGGAGTGTTTTTATCACCATTAGCACAAACATAAGAATATAAATCCCAAAGAATAAACTCTGTAGCTAAAAGCCAAACATCTCTGGAAAGCCTAGCTAACTGAATTAACCTAATAGTAGAAGATGTCGATTCAAAAATATCTTTCCAACCATCCATCTCAGAGGCAAAGGAAAATAGATTAGCTCTGACTATTGAGTGAAGTTTATTTGCAAGTGCTTCACCATGTTTTCCAGCATCTTCAAGGTCGCTTAGCATTCTATTGAAATTATATTCAGCACCATATAATTCAATTCCATCCTCAAGAATTTTAATAAGTGTTTGTAGTTGTTGGCTACCTATATCTGAATAAACAGCATTGAATACTGATGCAACTCTAGATGCAACATCATGAGCTTTATCAGCAATAGTAATCCCGGCTACTTTTTGTGTTTGTTTATTAAAGGGGTTTAATTTTAGGGGGGTCTGTACAACCAAATCAGTTATAGGCTTGACATTTTCCATGAATTCTTCTTCAAGATGTTCAGGCAAAAATCCATTTGTGTAGTCTATAACCATAGAATTTATTTTATTTTTGGCCAATTCCATCAGCAGCCCTTGTATGCAATATGATTTACCTTGCCCCGAACGTCCAAATATAATTAGGTGACGATTAGCTAAGCTTTTATTACCATATTCCCAATAGACAGGCTTTAGATTATCAATAGCCAAACCAATTAATACTCGACATTTGTCTATATCTTTTTTTAAAAATCTTTCAACTTCCTTTTCTTTACTTGGTAAGTTTTGAGCAAACTTTTCCTCTTTCACCTCATCACTTATAATTTTATTATCATTAAAAATATTTAAACCTGAATGATTAGATTTATCTGATGAAGCCATATAAACCTGCTCAAGACATCTCTTTAAAATATGTTCATGTATACATAGTTTTTCATTAAGATATTCTAATGCGCTAACACGAGAAGTATTTAAATCTAAAGCTGTTCGGCAAAGATCAGTAAGGCCAGTATAATTAATATTTGAAGACGAGATAAGATTCTGAACAAAGAAATAATTCTTACCATAATCTGTAGCATAAGCTTTAAGCAGTGACATATATAAATACTTATTATAATTAATATCAAGCCGTCTATTAATACTCGATTGCAATTTTGAAGCCTCGATGATCCTAGGTTCATTATCGATAAAATCAATAGCCATTTTCATGATATTTTCTATATCGACACCTATGAAAGCGTTGTCTACATGCGCATAAGTTGTTTCATCAATCCTAACTACAATGCCATCTGTTAATAATTTATCAATGTAGAATGAAGCATGCCCAATAGATTGGCTTCTAATTTTAGATGCTACATCGAGTTTCGATAACGGACTTAATGATTGCTTGAATAAGTCGATTAGAACTGATTTCTGCGAGGCTAGGTTAAAATCAGATGCTAAACTTACTGTGTCTGCACCAGACTTTCCATTAAAATAAATACCATAAGACTCGCCATATGCACGGACAATGTGTCTAACGAAGTAGTAGTCATCAGCCAGATCAACTTGTTGATAAATATCAACAGATAAATTTACTGCGTCTCTTCCACAGTATTTATATTCATTAAGTTTAGAAGCTATAATGCATAACACTCTTTTCTTATCGTCTTCACTTATCTTCAAATAGTCAATATGACGATATGTTCCTCTACCACTTTGATATACATACTCTCTATCGACAGCTCTCATCAAATTCGGCTCAAGACGATCTTCTGAGAAAATCCCTGAACAAATAGATTTTTTATTAGCATGAGATTGAATATTTGCCCATACATCACCATCGGGGAAATCTAGCAAAGCATTAGTAATCCCAGGCACTTTAGATAGTGCCAATGGCTTTATCTTCTCCCCATTTATTTGAAGAATATTCTCCTTTTCCCATATGGCTATTTGATTCTCTGCTACGGTAAGTTCAACATTTAGGCGTTCATGCAGATACCATGATAAATCGTCAAGATCGGCAGGAGATTTATTCCATAACCAAAACTCTTCAAAAAATGATTTATTCAGACTAGGGGAAGTAATTAACTTAATTTCATTTTCCTTTAGCCCACAACATGCCTCTAAAAAAGAATAAAAGCCCTTATCCGAGCTAAAACTTCCTCTCAACGTGGTGAATAAAGGCGTCCTTAATTCACTTAAATTACTTTTTGTAATAGCCCATATTACCTTAGGTGAAATACTTAATTTTGCAATGAAATTATTTTTAGCTTTCGACTCAATTTGGCGAACCCTTTCCCTTGTAATATCGTAACTTTTCCCAATATCCTCTAGAGTTTCGCCATCACAATTGATTCCATATCTACGAATCAGAATGTCATTCTCTCTTGACCTTACATTCAGGATGTTATTATTAAGATCATTAATAATAAATGGCTCCAGCTCCTCAATTGGTAGGTCAAAATCTTCGATCTGTTTTTTATTTATATCAGAATTAATAGAGAATGAACCATTTTTTAAATGCTCAACCAAATTTAAGAAATTATGAATTTTTTTCTTTCCAAAACCAGGAATGCTCTCTAAGGACGAAGTTGCAATAGCTATTGTCTCTTTAATTGTAATATTTTCACCAAACTCCCTCAAAATTGTGCTAACTAATGCTTTATAATCATTAGTTATATTTACCATATTTAAACATGTTGACTCATCTTCTATATTAACTAGCTCATTTTGTTTCTCTATTAATGAATCATGTGACAATTCATATTTAAGTTTGTAAAAACTTAATATATCGTAAGAATTAAATCCGCCACTATTCTTGAGTTCCATCTCGGTTAAGGACAGGATGTCTTCAATTTGAATATCTCGCTGGTAGAAACCTAGTATTTTATCCACAATATCAGAATAAGAATCATCATAACCAAAAATTGCTTTAAACTGTCCTTCATTATTTACTTCTGAAGTATTTAGTTCCTCCTCTACATTTGAAGTATTTCGTTCCTCTTCGAAAATTATATCATCATCTACAATTTCATTACGACTGGAAATATCATCAGGCAGTTCGAAAACATTGAATGATGTTAGCTCAGCATTTAGAAAATTCAAATGTGAAATTTCTGGATAAGCTGATTCGTCTTGAAATTTAGATGATAACTTTTCTATAGACTCTTCATGAAGCATTTTTACAAAACCATGAGGAATACGCAATTTCAAAATATTAAGCTCTACGTCAAACACACTTTCAATACGAGATCGTTCCATCTCTTCAGTTATAGATAATGCTATTCCCTCAGGGTAGTTAGGCAACTCACAAATATTATATTCCCCCTGTAATAAGGAATCACTTATTTTATACAAGTTTTTAAAATACCTAACCGGGAACACGCCGTAAAGCTCAAATTTATCGACTTGAGTTAATAATTGTTGGATAAAGAGAGAACGATATACCTGTCCTTTGAAAGTCTTCGGTGCCAGTAACCGCTTCATATGCTCGGCTAATGACTTGCTTTGTTTTACGGCCTTAGTGAAATCCGTTCCAGATGCTCTTGTTTTTACTTCCAGAGGGAGCAATACAAGGCGTCCTCCTTTAATACCTACAAATAATATATCATCTGAAAGCGCGCCTTTTGATTTATTATGAAGTCGAGCAGAAAAATCGTTATCTTTTATTTGCAACCCTAAATTTCCAGTAACTCTAAGCATTTCACCAACTGATAGTGGTATCCATACAATATCACTTGATAAGAGTAAACCTGAAATAAATTTATAAGCAGCGACAATTCCTTTTTTCTCTTTAATTTTCTTTTTGGTATTATCAGACTTTTGCTTACCAGACTCTTTCACAACGTCTAACAGCCATTGTCCATTTAATGCATTAAAGGAATTAATTAACTCATCAGAATGACTTCTTAACAGGTCTTTATATAACCCAACCCGTGAAGATACTGTTATAGCATCATAAGCTACTGAGTTAGTATATTGATCGGCATAATGTATTAGAATTGTCTCTTTCGTATCAAAGAACTCAAGCGTCACTTTTGGCTCGATGATACATGTCCATATACTGGAGTTGTAAGACTTATTTAATTTATGTTTAAAGCTATCTTTTACAGCTAATACAGGCACACTCCCTTTAACATATTTTGCTGAGCTATCTCTATACGGAAGCATCAATTGGTTGTAAAGAGAAGCTAAACACACAGAACTATTTTTAGTTATTAAGTTTTTTAATCCAAAGCCAGTATAAAATACTTCATTTTCTAAATATGATGCCTCACCAGATAAAATACCATTACATACAATCCCTGATTTTCCTTCACCAACACTGTTAGTACGCATAACAACTTCTTCATTGTTTTTAAAGAAACTTAAATGCGCATAATTGAATTCTTCATAGTTATCTATTTTATAGAATGTTACATTACGCCTGATCCTTAATATCAAATCATCTATTTCAGATTCTTTATCGGAGCTGTTAAGACGAGCTAACTCTCGTAACTTTAATACACTCCTACCTTCTGAAAAATCATCAAATAGAGTTAGAGAATGATCGTCATTGTAAATATTAACTTGTATTTTGATATTGCCTTTTTTATTTTTCTTATAATAATTAAGTATCCCGTTAAAGATATCTGCATTGTTTTGATTGTTTATAGAGTTAATAATGAGTGGGTTTTGTTTATTATCTTTAAACAAAACATCGAAGCATGATATAAAATCTTGAATTTTCTCATAGACTAATGACGATACATAGCTTGTATCACCCTCAGAGCTAGGACCAAGTTCAAGCCAAAACTTATTATGGCTTAATGATTTTGTTCTAACGAAAATCGATTCATTATCAAATAATATAGGCAGCAAACCACTCGCATTAAATTTTTTCACAGTTGAAGAGGGGATTTGGCTAAATGAATTTGTTAAATCAGCTATTCTCGACTTAGCGAACTCTAAAGCATATGACAAGCATAATGGGTGGAATGGTGAAAAGAATTCTCTATTAGATCTCCTAATAATACCCAGTGTTAGTAACTGCCTGCTCTTATAATTCAATGCGCCTTGCGGAATGTTTACCAATTCATTATGAACAGTCGATATTATTTGTTCAACAATCCTAATCAAGCTTTCTGGCCAATTTGTTATCGATAGGATCGTTTCATGTTCCAAGAGCCAAGTAAACAATTTCTTATAAGCTCGAGACACTTCAGGAAATTCAATCTCAAATCCATTGAGTTGAATTTCTTCGCCATTACTATCATCGAAATATAACAAACCTTCGCTGATCATTTTAAATTCAGCTACGCACAATTCCTTAGCTTGAACTGTAAGATCCTTCTCTCGCCCACCAATAATTACTCTTGATGTTTCTGATTTATACTTCGGTATCCTATCATTTTCGAAAATATCTATGCTGCGTTGAGTATCAAATAAACTTGGCAGTATAATAGTTTCAACTATTTTTGGACCAATAATAGTTACGGGCAAATAGTATTCACCAGAAAATAATATCATCTCTCCAAGTATTTCATTTTCACTTACAGTACTAAAATCAATATACTTTAAGTCATCACAATTTATCTTGTTGTTTTCATTTGAGAAAATATGTGTAAGATTATTATTCGAGTTTACAAGTAATTTTCCTTGGATGTTTTCAATGACTAAACTACCTTTGTTTCTTTTGAATTCCACTTCTAATTTTTCAAAGTAATTACTTAAGAAAAAAACGCATTTACTAACTAAGCAACAATTAAATTGAAAACATTCTCGTTGTGATTCTCTTTTTATTTTTATTTGTATAAAAGAAGGTTTTCCATCAAAAGGTATTCTTACAGTCAATATAGAATGATTTTCATTATTAGATGTTGTAATCAATATTTGACTTTGTTTAAAATCACCATTAACAAGAATTTGTTCGGTTTTTAGTACAGGCTCTCCTCTTTCTAGTTTGAATTTGATTTCAACCAGCCCAACTTCTACTTCACCTATTAATGAAATACATCTATTTGCAGAAGCACTTCCTGATGAATGCTTCCACTCCTCTAAAGTACTTCCATTAATATCAATACTTTTTACATTTAATTTCCTAAGTTTATTTTTTTCAATTTCAGCTTCTATATTGGAAAATGTTTCTGTTTTATAAAGATTTTTATTTTGTATAAACTTATCTTCGATATAACGTTCACTAAATCCTAAATCTTGTAATTGTCTTTGTAATTCATTTAGCTCATCTCCAAAGTCATTGACTAATGAGTGGACAGTTCTTGCTAGTCGGATATTCCTATCTAACTCTCGAGCTAAATGTTTCTCATTGTCAATATCATAAATTCTTGGCTCAGGGAAAAAACCATACTCTTGTATATCAATATGGTCTTTATGAATTGATTTATATAGTGGCTCATATCCAAAAATGCTAAGATTTTCCTCATCTATTTGCCGTTGTTTATTCGACACCAAATAGTTAAAAATTAGCTCATTCTTATGACCAGTACCTAGTTCCAAAAGAGCCTGATTTATGCTCTTAGGGGTAAAAATTCCGTTGTCTGCACTTACATCAGCGAAAGTAGACGTCAAGGTTTCGAGCGAACTATTGTTAATCAAAAATAAAATTGCATTATCAATGTCATTGAGTGCATCTCTAACACTTGCTATATAATCCTCGTGACTTGAGTTTCTGTCCTGAACACCAAGATGATGCAACATAACAATTATTTTTTTTCCGCTTGATGTTTCTACATACTTTAGCGGTGCATTATTAATAAATAGTTCTTTAAATCCCAAGCTTTTAAAACCATTGTATAATTTTATAGATTGCGTCGGGTTAGAACTCACAAAATGATATTTTGTATTTAGAGAGTTAGATAACTCTATTGACTGACAAAATAAATTAGCCAGAAAACCCTCAAATGGTTGATTTAACATATACTGCGTCTCCGCTATCGCTTAATTTTTCAATATTACCAACACTCTCATAAAATTTTAAAAGTGCACGTTTTGACTTTAAATCAAGCCATATACCTCTATTTTTAAAACCTTCAATCAAATCATCAATAAGTATCTTATCGGTATCTTTCCCTTTAATTATTAAATTAGTGAGAAGCATGATTATATTTGAATTGAGCACAAAGTATTTACCTGCCGCTTTTCTATTGGTAATAAATCCAGAAGAAAAAACATCCTCAAAGGTATTAACAACTGTACTATTCCTACCCTTCCGCGAGTTCTTTTTTGAGCGACTTAGTGTTTCTTCAAATATTTGCTTGTGAAACGAAACACCTTTGTTAAGCGCTCTCTGAAGTGAGTATTCATTTTGATAATCCTCTCCAAATAATAGAGCCAATAGCTTATTGAACTCATTTATTTTCCCCAAATGTTCTTCTGACTCATCAAGATCATATTGCCAAGCTGGTTTTTTATCAATTCTATTGAAGTAACCTAAAACTGGGAAAAGATAATATGCTATACCTTTTTTATTGCTAAAAATATAATCGTACCCGTACTGATTGCACTCATGCCTTTCTTTACTTGCAGTTTCAGTTTCTAATATAAAGTAGAGTGGTTTTGCACTAGGTGGTTGGTAGACATTATTGGGGATGCATACTTGAATTGTAAGTTGTGACAAGTAGATAAACACATATAAATGTATAAATCGTTCAACTTCACTTAATAAATGTTCTGGATTAGCTGCTAGTGTATTTAGATCTTGAGTAAATACTTTTTGCAAAAAAGGCAAATAACAAATAGTGTCATCTTTTAAGGAATGCTCTGTACAAAGCCTACGGATATTACTTATAAGTATGTTTTCTAAAGGATTATTACCCTTAATGATAAAATCACCTCCCACTTGACCATTTATTAGACCAGAGATAATATTTATCATTGTCTTAGTTCTTGCAGATAATTTCTCTTGATTGCTTACCAAGTATGCTAAAGGGGTAATATTATCTAATTCATTCGAAGTAAAATAAAGCTCATCAAGTACATCAACTAATTCACGAGTATCTCTAACACTACGAATACTATCCAGAACCTCAACTCTTAAAGTTTCTTTACAATATCCATTTAATGATAGACCATATAGTTTTTCAAAAAGCTTCTGATATACATGCGTCCATTCTATATTATTATCCCTATTATTTGGACCAATCGGTAAGTATGTATCTGCAATATTTGCATAATTTGAATCATTTTCGTTCTCTATGCATCGGCGGACAAGTGAGATAGAAGTATCTAAGGAAGTAAAATCTCTCATTTTAATATCTCTAATGTATATCTATTTCGATTTTTATTTATATGCAACACTTTGTCTTTATTTACTACCTTCATTGATTCAGTTTCAAGGGTACTTTCCACAAGAATTCTGATTATTTCATCAAACTTAGCAGTATTTTCAATATTCTGTCGATTAGGTCTGTAGCCATCAGATATTTTCACAGCTTGAATTAACGTATTTAGATCAATATTAATAATTAACAAGGGCTGATTGTTAATTATTAACGGTATGGGGAGAGTATCGGTAGATTTTAATTCATGCATCTCAATCCAATCTAGATCCGCTTGAACATTAAGTTTATTGCAAACGAATTTATCTTTCAGTTTACGACTGACTATGTGACCATCAACATTTATTGACAGCATTCTATTTGCATACGCTATTGCAGCCTTAATTATTACCCCTTCAATAATATTCAAACAATCATCTTCATCCGCTGAGTTAATTTCAGGCTTTTCATATACATTGATTAATTTCAAGTAATAATTTAGTGATTTCGTTATTATTTCGCTCTCAAAGCAATTTGGGGATGGAAACGATAGACCTAATTCCCGCAACAAAAATGAACACCGAATCAATCCTTCTGGAGTGAGCTCTCTTCCTGTGAGTTGGTTAAAATTATCAATATCTTGGATAATGTCTTTTGATAATGTATTCGACGTATACTCAAGATAGAAATTGTCTAGCTCGTTATTCCTTATATTTATTGGATCTAATTTTCTAAAACAACTACTGAATTCATTATCTATTTCTGAGAAAACATTCCCAACGATACCATCCTTATTTTCACGTGTTAGTATCTGGAATATAAAATCAACAAATATTCTAGGAATTAAAAATTGCTCATCAATTAACCTAGCAAGACCAAATAACTCGATTAACTTATTTTGAAATGATTGTAAAGACAAGACGTCGAAATTCTTGGAAACATACCCACCAAGTTTGGAATCCAAAAGATAACTTCCGTAAAATGGATTTCTAGGAGATTTGTCTGTTAATTTCTTTAAAAAATCTGATATGAAGCCTGACGTTATTTTACCTTTTGAAAATGACAATCTTGGATAACATTCAAAATCAAAGAACGTAACAGCCCCATTAACATAACCTTTGCTATGTCTATTATCGAAATAAGTGCTGAAAGAATTTTTTATATCAGAGTGCCTGTTATCTCCTTGTTTTATAAACTTTTGTAACATTCCTATATTTATACCAATAACAAAAGGTTTGCTACTTTCCTTAAAGTTATCAAACTTCTCATTTAGACATTCTATTGCTGATTTATGCTGACTATCGCTATGAGTAGCGTCTAAATGAAAATCAACTCGATCGCTATAATCACCATATAATTTTGTTAGAATTTCAGATTTTCCATCACCAGAACTACCGCACAAGCAAATAATACTTTTAGGATTCGACTTTAATAAAGCTAGATCCAAACTTTTTTGTAAATCATCATGAATTTCAGTTGGAATATATAAATAATCTTTTAAAGTTTCAAATTCTCCCACGATACATTCAGTTCTTAGTGTTGAAACAGAATATTTTGATGATTTTGATAATACTTGTAATGCGTCAAAAAGAATCAAGGTCTCTCCTTTGTCGACTATTAGGCATCGATTTACCAAGCATTGCATTAGCTAACTTTTCATTAAACATGAAATTAAATCACTGAGATTTATCAAAATTACATATCTCAAGCTCAACATAGTAAATTTAAAATATGTATACTTCCCATTATCTTAAAAAATACTTTTGATATAACAAAAATTTAAACTCAAGCCCCACACTAATTAAAATAAAGGCTGATAATCCTTCAACTCATCGCAATTACTTCATTACTTGAACAGCGTTCAGCCCTGACAAATAAAGTAAATATAATGCGCGATATTCATTATTATTTTACAATCTGCATTAGGGTGAGAATCATTAACAATATTTGTGCAAAAAAAGGTGATAAGATAAAATCGAAGTAGATTTTGGTGCCCACCTAAAGAGTAGGCCCGGTGAGATAACGCTACCGCCCCAACCATCACTTCCGCATGGCTGTATCGTGAAAGCCACCTACCTTTTTTAGCGCTCGATAACATTTTGTGCTGTCGCTAAAGGGTAGTGGGCTTTAAGCTGCGTATCTACTCTACGTCTCACAATGATACCTGTAGATCGCTAGTTTCGATTACTCAACTTTAGATTGCAACATTACCATTTTGCTCATAAGGCATAAACTACTAAAAGTCTACTGACCATAGTATGATTCAACCAATTAGTAACGCAATTTTATCATTAATTCTTTAAAAAACGTACAATTTGCTGTGGAGATCTATTCACGAGCTCACAGAATCTATTAAGTTAATATCTCACTTAAATTTAAGAACGACTAAAATTGGTAAATTTATCTTCTTGCTACGTAGATCGATTATGATTAGCTTACATACTCACCGTTTCAATGATAGATAAACTAATGTTCCTGTGATTACACACTTGTATCTTTACAAGCCATACCCCTCACAATCACTGTACGATATAGAATGTTTGCGCATTATCAAATTATAAATTACTTACTCTTTCAATCGTAAGCATCCGCATTATAGTTTGAACAGTTTGATTTTTGTACAAGAAATGTATAGACAATGCTATTCATTCAGACTTCAGACACAAAAAAAGCCGCCCTTAAGCGACTTTGATTTGCATCTTTTGGTGCGAAGGCCGGACTCGCACATAACGATTAATCCTTTGATTTAAATACAATAAAAAATAATATTTAGATAATGTACCAACATCGATACCAACACATTAGATCGTTGATTTTGGGACTCGAATCGGGGCAAGGGTTACCTGGAAGATGCTCACCATCGAGCGTATCTCTGACGCTATGCATCAATCACATCCAATGCCGTTATGCGAAAACAGGCATAGGCCTCTTCCCAGGAAACGTGGCTTTCACCGAACACCATTGGTGTAACAAACTGCAGATAGCGTTCCTTATAAACAGGGTTGCTCGCCAGTTCTTCCAACCCCATTTTTAGTTCTTCAACAGGCGACTCGCAGAATTCAGGATACTGAGCACCGTAACGTTGGATATCCTGCTCAATACATTCCTGCACAAAGCGCTTCAAAACAGGAACGTCAGCACCTTTTTCTCTGACAATACAAAAGTTGTCGTAGATATGACGCACCAGTGACTCATCCACTGCACGCTCCACATTACGCACGCTTGCAGCCGTTCTGCGCATCATCGAGATCAGTTTTTCAGCCTGCGTGCTACCGATAGTTGCGCAGGGAAAAGCCCTCACTACTTCGCCCTTCTTTGTTAGATCCATTACCAGTGAGCTAATAGCACGATTTTCCGCAGCCTCAAGCAAATCCGTTTCCATCAGTTCCAGTTTGATAAATGGCCTTAAACAGGGAATTTGTGCATATTCCTGCGGGTAGCGTACCGGAATTTCATTATAGCGATATTCATCACGAGTAACCTTTGGATACTCTTCATCCATGCGAAACGTATCTGAGGCTGCAATCGTTTCGATAATGGTCTGAATAATACCCTTACGAATGCTTTTACGCTTACCTCTGGAATATTGCTGGGAAATACCGGCGACAGGAACAAGCTTAATGTCCACGTCCTCCGACATCCTGTTCAAAGATATCCCCGCTTTTGACAATGCCGTTCCACCGGCAAAAACCAGTTGATGCGTGTCAAACGCCAGAGGCTGGAGCAATCGCAATAACTCAACGATGTAATAATCTTTCTCTACAATTGCAACTGATTCAATGCCCAGGGCATCGGCAACATCAGGGAATAACTTTATTAAATCAGCCATTTAATTTGCTGTTCCCTACTGACAATGTTCTCTTAAAACGTGGTGAGGTTTTGATTTCCACTAACGCAGGGATCTGGGTGGATTTACCGCTATTATAGGCGCTTGTTGCGCCTGCCAGACGGTAATCCACTTTCAGACGTTCCAACGCCTCAATCATTACCGCAGCAGAACCTCCGGGAGCAGCAGGCATCAGCTTACCGGTAATCGCATTTTGCCGCGCTTTGGTGTAGACGCCATAGCCTACTTTCAGTAGCTGCCCTTCCTTCATCAGCTCACGCAGTGCTCTGCCTATTTGATCGTAGCCAGCAAGATCTTTGAAATCGTCACGAGTGAAAACATAACGCTTTGAGCGCTTCAGCCGTGACTGAATTCGAGCTTTTATGGTCATGTCATCCTCCTTTGTTCGTTTCTTCATCATAGCAAACATACGACACTTTTAACAGCAAACATACGACAACTAACTTACCTCGCAGCCAGCATTCCCGGATAGTGTTTAGCTATGATATCGTTCATACGTTTAATCAACTCCAGACGCTTGAAGGTCAAGTGCGCCGTACCTTTTTGATAGTAACGAATGCTGAATAACTCATCTTCGTAAACATTCTTAGCCGGATTATCACGAATATGCTCCATCAATCGGGTAGAGATATCACCCCGGTTGTCAGGGATGGGTTTGCCATCCAGCAGAAACAGCATTCTCTCCAGATCCGCCAGTTGATCCCGTCGCCAACCCCAGTTAAGGCTAAAGCCCCAGCGGTTATGCGTCACCAGATTGTTAATGATGATCTTCTTACCGAAGCAGCAGGGACTATTGGTTTTGTAATCCCATGACAGACCTTTGAACACGTTGATGATCCCGCGCTCAAAGACATCCATTTTGTTCAAATGTAACTGCTCAAAAGTACTGAGGATATTCGCCTCACTGATCGCAGGAAGATCGCCCTCCTCCAGATTCTTATGCCACTGGTCGCGAGCCTGAGCATCCATCAAGGCCATCATGCCAGACTTCAGCATCAAATCGCGCCAGATACTGCGATCTATATTGCGGGTGACGGCAGGCATTGCTTTATCAGCCTTTTCAGTCAGCCAGCTATCGTAGCGGTGCCCGGACTTCATCGCCCAGTCTTGCGCTGTACCACCGCCAATTTCTGAGGTCAGCCGTGAAATGGCATCAAGCTGCTGAATGAGTTGTTCGATCCGTTTTAGTGCGGTATCGCGGCCCGTGACAACACGCTCGATACTGGTCGAAAGAATGAGTTCATTGTGTTCCGTCAACACGTCGGGTTCTGTTTGCATCGTTAATCGTCCATAAAAGCAAACACGCCTGCCGGGAATGGCAGGCGCATTATGCGATGAATAAAAAAGGTGGGAAGTTCAGAAGCCAAAATCAGGAATGAGGCTCGAAGAATTTAAGTATTTATTAATCCGGTAGCTCGCCTGGCTCGGAGAATATCAGTCGCGGTCAGGAACGGAGTCTGTTCCTGCCAGCTAAACCCTTGGCGGTCGATGCGTACCAGTTCATAACGTTCTACCAGAAAATTAACAGCATCGGCGAGCGTGATTCCTGCATCGATATGCTCCTCGATGGCCGCGTCGTCATGGAATGGTGTGTCGTTAAGCGTCAGGCCGTAATGGTGATCCAGCAGATACGTTAAAAGTTGCTGCCAGACCTGCACGGGCGACGGACGTGACGAAACCGGCACCTTGGCCGGTACAGTTGAAATGTGCATGGGTAGAATCCTGAGAAAAGAAGAAGAGAGAAGGTGTTACGGTGTGGGATAAATAGAGATGTAAACGTAACCGCAGCTACCACGGGGATCAGCTATACAGGTTAAACTCGCAAGTTGAATTTTCACCTGACGTTGCTGATGAGGATTTAGTTCGCCAGCACGCAGCATATCTTCCAGTTGTTCTACAAACAGCGGGAAAGCCAGATCTAATTTCTGCAGGTGCATGGGGCTAAAACTCCCCGTCAATCCAGCCCTGTCAGCCAGGTAATACAGCCGGTTGCCTTCCTGAACTAATCTCGCGCCAAATCGTGGGGTGATATCGCTTTGTAGACCCCATTCATGAGGTGGTGTGATTGACATGAAAACCTCCGTTTAAAGCAAACCCTGCTCAGCAAAAGAAACGACTTCATTCCCAACAACCAAATGATCCAGCACTCGCACTTCTACCAGTGCTAACGCTTTCACTATCCGCTGAGTGATGTGTTTGTCCTGCTGACTGACTTCTGTCGTACCTGACGGATGGTTATGCGCCAGAATTACCGCAGCGGCATTGTGTTTCAGAGCCAATTTAACCACTTCGCGGGGATGCACTTCGGTATGGCTAAGTGTGCCGGTAAACAGTGTTTCGCATCCCAGCAGGCTGTGCTGATTGTCGAGATACATCACGATAAAAACTTCACGCTCCTGATGAGCCATCTGTAATTGCAGCCAGGTCTTAGTGAAGCTGGTGGAGGTAAATGACTCACTCGGTTGACGCTGATATTTCTCCAGCAGGCGTAATGCCCGACGAATGACGCGTTGCTCGTTTGCAGGAAATACAGGGGACAAATTGAATACAGGCATAATTGCTCCTTAGAACAAAAAACCTCGCCGGTTTATTGGCAAGGCCTGAAGGAAGGGATAATAAAAAGGCTCATGAGGCAAGCTGCAGCATATTCTCGGCCATAACCCAAAGGGCGCGGTTAAGCTTCACATCGCCGTCGATGCCTTTTACAGCACGAGTATGGGCACGTTTGCCTTTGGTGGTTCGTCCAGACAGACCGCCTTTAATCAGATTTTCCTGAATGCGCTGATAAGTGGTCCACAGGTCGTTACTTTCATCCTGCCAGCGGCGCGGGGATAGGATTTGCGAATCCGTCACCGGCTGATGCTCTTCACCAAAGCGATAGGTTAATGCCGCTTTCGCCATCGCCTGCTGTGCTGGCGGAGTTAACATTAGCGACTGCATGGCATCGCGTTTCTCTTCTACACGGTCAAATATTCCCAGCACTTCGTAAGCCCCTTCAATGACTTTCTCCACCACGTTGCCTTTATGAGGTACACGAACCTCACCAAAACTCTCACCGCAAATTAGTCCATTCTGGCAGACTGAACGAAATAATCCCGGCAGCATCTGATAACTGCTCGAACCATCGTGGCTGTTGAGCAGAATAATTTCCGGAACTTGCTTGCCAGTGATTTGGCCCTCACGACGAAGACGCAGCATGTGTTTGGTGTGTTCGCGCTTGCTTTGGTCGCGCACTCGGGTCTGGCAGGCAAAGAAAGGCTGGAAACCTTCACGTTGCAGATTATCGAGCAGGGTTATTGTCGGGATATAAGTGTATCGGTCGCTGCGGGACTCATGCTTTTCTTCACCAAAGACGCTGGGCACGTAATGTGCCAGTTCGTCGTGAGTTAATGGGCGGTCGCGGCGTACAACATTAACCGCACCAAAGCGGCTGGCTAATCGGATCATGATTAATTCCTTTTTGGGAGATGAAAAACGAAAAGGCCATGCTTCCCGAAGGAGGCATGGCCTGATGTTGTTGTGAGTCTGAGGTCTGGCAGATTTAAGTCTAAGCCAGTTATGATGCCTTATTCATAGCAACCGATACTGACAGTGGCTGATAATACTGTGGATCGAAAACGGACAGTGGCAGCCTAGCCTGATGGCCGTTGCGCTCTTCGGTCGCCTTCATGATTTCAACAGCGCTGACGTTTTCGACACATTCATGTTCAAGAAAAGCTTCCTGAGAACGAGTAGCATCACTGTCGCCAAAGGGGGCAACGTCCATTGTTCCCGTCGCCAGCGTGTTGCCCGCCTTGTCTTTCAGCCCCAGCGAAACAGACAGCTGGCCAAACCCCACACCGCTTCCACCATTATCCAGACGGAACTGATACACACAGATATTACCGGGAGTCCACACGGTATCGGTGTTGCGGATACTGATATAGCGTTGTTCATCTGCGTAAGCGGATGACGGATGGCACAGCATTAAAACGACAATGGCAGGTAAGGTTTTAGCAAATCGGCTGACGAGTGGCATGATTTTGCTGTAAGTAGGTTTTGCCCATACCCTTACTATCGTGAAAGAAGGTATATCTATATCTTTCTGACAATCCTTTTCCATCGTTCTTTTCCTTTAGTGGCATTTGGGACGTGGCTTTTGGGAAGTGTTCAGCAGTTGCCTGTGCGACGACACAATTCCGCTAAGCTTTGCTGTGCGACCCATTGCTGTAGTTTCCGATCCTCGTCCGAGCGCTTAGCCGCCAATGTGGCTTGCTGTTGTTTATTAACACAATTATCTGGCATCACCATAATGACTTTTGGGGCTATCTGTTGTCTGACTTTTGCAATCTTAGCCTTAAGAACAGCATCCGTATCTTGGGGTGCAGACCAATCGGGGTATATAAGAGCATCGATAGCCTTATCACGTACCGAAGCTTGGTTATCAATAACGGCAAAGTAGCAGCCTTCTCCTTTATCATCTCCCTGATAAACCGTTTCAATATCGTTGTAGGTTTCACCGACAGGATTCAGTTTTAGTTGACGAATAGTGTGGGTTTTCTTATCGGCCAGGAAAATTGCACCACCACCACGGGTACGTAGCAAAAACTGCTTCGTCCACGGGTAGTTATCAATAACATTGGCCTGGTAGAGCATATTGTGCAGCGTATTGTCATCCATGCCATCAGCTGATTTCCAGCCGTCAGCCTGCATGTACTCCCAGGCTTTGACAGAACCGACGATATTGCCAGCGTCAGCCGGAAAAACTGCACTTAGACAAATGCTGGTAGCCAGCAATGTAGTGGTAAGTAATTTCATCGTGGTTATTCCTTCTGAGGTATAAGCCCGCCGTCAGTTGCGACAAGCAATGAATGGAAAAAGCGAAAGTGGGGTAAAGCCTGAAGAAGATCCGGGTGAGAGAGGATATCGCGCATCGCTATATCAGGAGCGAAGCTGCCGTTGTGGAGCGTGACTGCACGAATATCCGTCAAGGGAAATACTGCTATCCGGGTCTGATGCTCGCCTGTCAGATACCACTCGCCGTCACGCAGAACCAGCCGATAGGGAGCGAGGCCTGCACAGCGGTAACCGTTACCGAGCAGCGTCACCTTTCGATGTTCTGATACCGCGCTCACCAACCGAGTGAATACGCCTGATTCTGGGGATGAAACCTGGGCTGTTCCCTGCCAGATAAGGCAAGGAGACTCTCCTGATCCGCTCAACAGTGAACTGACCAGATGGTTATCCATATCAGGAAACAGAGCTTCAACGCCTGACTGACGGGCAAATTTCATCACCGCTAACTCTCTCTGGCGGCTACCGGATAGCAAGCGGCATCGGCCTTTGCGATACTCCAGATCCAGGTACATCAGACGTTCCCGAAAGTCCCGGCGTAGAGTTCGAACCGACACACCAAATTCAGTTGCCAGCGCTCGTAAATCCAGTGTTTCTCCAGCTACCAGGCGGCTGATAATTAACGATAGTCGGACGGCAAGCCGGTCATGACGACGTTCAACCTGAACCATGAGGCAGGTTCTCCAGTGATATAATTAGCTGAAAATAAAACGATTATTCTAACGAGGGGGAGGGACAGGGAATGGACACCAGAAGACGTATTTTTTACAGTTGCCAAAATCAACCGTGACGGGGCGTAAAGGGAAAACTGTCGAAATTCAGCAGATTATAAAACATCAGAACGGACAGGGTATGTCCCGAAGATAATGGCAGGTAAGCCAAGTCAGAAGAAAATCCAGTCCCAAACGGCGCGAGCAGCGGATACTACGGCATCGCGGACAGTGCGAATAACTGCTTTCAGTGGCGCGGGAATAAATGATGCCGCTTCCGCAGAATCAAATACCTCCCCGACCGCATTACCAAAGCCCTCACGAGCCTGCTTTTTTACCGGCTCACTGCATAACCTCCCATGCAGTTGTGTCGCCAATGGGCTGGTGGCTCGGTCTGGCAGGCAGCACATCATCGTTTCTATCATTGATGGGAGATTCCATTCTGTTCTCGCTGAGACAGCGCACACCGGATGGTGTGGTGAGAATAACTGGCGAATAGACGCCAGTCTGGCCTCGATATTCACCAACTGATGCGGGGATGGTGCATTGCTGGTGACAAACCATTCATTGCATGGCTCGATTTTGTCAGCCTGGTTAACGACAAACAGAAACAGTTGCTGGTAGCCAGTCATCACTCGCCGGTAGAAGCGTTCATCCACAGAGAAGGCTCGATCATCGGCTTTGATAACCCACAGGATGAGATCCAACTCAGGGAGAATATTGCGATATAGAGATTCATATTCTTTATCCCGTTGCTCGCTCTCGCCTACTCCGGGTAGGTCTATTAGTATCAGGCTATGGTCACCACTGCTCAGACGCAATCGCAGTACGTCACGGGTGCAGGCGTGGACATCACTGATGGGCGTAACCTCACCCTGGAAAAGCGCATTACAGAGAGATGATTTTCCCGCGCCTGTTTTGCCCATGATCCCGATGACTGGTTCGTAGTGAGTGAGTTTTTGAACATGGTCAAGAATATGTCTGCCAATGGCATGGGGGAGTGACGCTAGTGGCTTTTCAATGGCCATTAGCACTTCTGATTTTTTCATTAAACTACCTCAGACAGAAAAAACAAAACCCCCGAGCCAGGAAGGCGTCGGAGGTGATTCACTGCGATAATATCTGTCTGAAATTATTTGGAATGATGTGCAAACAAGTGTCCTACATCACATCTGATTTTACACTATACAGGTTTCAACATGCTCAAGCGTGATAACTCATTGTCGATAAGAAATTTGAGTGTCTCATCTAGCGTCATGCTTTTACTTTCAGCAATCTGGCCCAGCCTTTTTTGGTATAATTTGTTCAATTTCAAAGAGGGATGCGTATCTTTTATCTTTTTCCTACGGGATTTTTGTTCCCAAGCTTTACTCAGTTCTTCGAGCAATATTTCTTTGTGGCTTAAAGTACTTGCACCACCCAATCCATAAGAAATGAATTTCCCATCCTTTCTTCTTTTATTTTCTTTCAGATAACCTAGTTGCTCGTCACTCCACCCTTTCCAGTTATCAAAGATAGCAATAATAAAATGGTAGCGTTGCTCACAGGAAATAGGTTTGGTATCAATAGAAATATATTTCTTTCTCATTTGCTCCCAAACCCATAAACATTGCTCTTCATTATTCTTATCCAGCCATGAAAATGCTCTAGGGAACTGATTGCTGGCATTAGCCCAAGCCCTCATGACTTCCGTGATAGCCTGGTCTGCTTCCCTCGTCGATTGGTGCATACTCAAAATGACATCGATTATTTTTTCCATTACATCTGGGATAACATCCGTATTCGTTACCCTAGAGAAGTCTAATCCATTAGCTTGTTCACATTTTGGTGGGGGAAAATTCAGATCCAAGTCCTGCAGATTTATGTCTAAATCCTGGAAGTTTATCTCGCCTTTATTATTTATTTTTCCCGTATTTTGAGGGGATATGACCACATCGGGGGCATGGACATGAAACTGTGGCATATCGAGCTTTGTTCGGATGTTCATACTGGCGAGTGCTACGGTTTTGTTCGCTAGTAAACGAAAGAGAAAGAAATGCATCGCCCTTGGGTTTTTCCTCAACCACTTTAGGCGACTTGCCTGTCGCAGTCTCTTTTTTCGCATTTCCCGTTCATCGAATTCATACCCCTCCACGATACCTCTCCTACCCTAGAATGGTTGTTTTCCATCATTTCACTCAAGAGTAAAAGAAGACAATTCAGATGTAAACCATACTTTTTCTGAAGGGAAGAATGATATAAAAACCGTGCAATAACGTAGTAAAAGTGTAGTGCTCAATTTCGGTTGAGATAAAAATATCAATAAGTTAGGCATGACACCTAGCCTTTTCCGCATCAAGAATACAGTATTCTACTTACAACCCACGAAGAAACCTACCCCATGGTGTTCTGCACAAAAATCGTAGCCAAATTCAGCAGGCACGTCCTTCTACCATTAACTCGATTGACTGCTCAGAAACTGCCAAGGAAAGAAGTGGATGCTTTATTCACTCCCGCAGTAAACGACCTTTGACATGCAATGAAAAAATTTCCCTTAGTGCAGTGCTCAATGGCAGCCAAGAAATTGGTATGGAGTAGCATTCAGAGAACTCAGTAGCTGATAACTGGCGGTTCGTTATGATACAGCACTTAGGGACTCAGTTTTCCTCTAGGCCGGTAGTGACATAGAGGTCAATGGCCTTCAACTTTTTTACAGATTACCGGGTTGGTATGCCGAAGCACGTGGTCGTTATCAAACATCACGAGTCCGGCTTACCTTTCTTAACCGGAGAATCGAATAATGAACACCCATCTTTCTCTTTTAGAAGACCAGTTTGTCAATATGGCATATATCACCAGTCTGACTGGTTTAACAGACAAGTGGTTCTATAAGCTAATTAAAGATGATGTTTTCCCAAAACCAATAAAAATGGGTCGTAGCTCCCGCTGGCTAAAAAGCGAAGTTGAAGCCTGGCTCCAAGAACGTATTAACCAATCCCGTAAATAACCTCAATCCGAACTAAAGCTGCAGTACGAAGATAATTATCCGGCTCCCCGGAGATTTTCTGCTGCCTGTAATTTAAGCCAGAAGGAATATGAACGATGAAAGACTATAAACCGCGTTACGAAGAACTTCAAAAATGCTACCAGACTTGGTTGACAGATTTTACGAAGCTGACAGTCAGGCAGGGAATGTGCCATCAGAATATATATCACTACCATAGCCTGACGGTTGGCTGTCTTAAATTCCCTGGAGAAGAAGCTGTTATTGCTATTGTGCCTCACTGGTTACACCGGATTATTTACGGAAAAGCAGCGGCGGCATCATTATCGATAGATGATGACCTGTGCGTAAGCTTATTAACGCAGGAACACCTGTTGGCCCACCATCCCATGCTTGAAGGCGTTCTGCTTTCCGAATGTGTCCGTTTAAAACAGCGTTCACTGGCAAATAAGCTCACCAGTCTGTTTCAGCAGTTTAGAGGGACTGAGCTCCGTCTCAAGCTTGTATGGCTATGCTGGTACGATTTGATGTTGGGGAATTGTCTTGCTGATTGGGTTGAAAGTTTAAAATTCAAAACAAGCGAGGAAGTAAATAACTGGATTAATGACCGGCAGGCTGAGAACCATATGCTTACCAGCAGGATGGATGAGTACGTCTGCTTTGCCTACCGCACTGTACTCGATACGCTGATTTGAGCCTCAAGCCTTGTTCTGTAAGGGCTAAGAAATGTTCAGAGAGTTAAAATTAATATCGGTTAATTAATATAATTAATAGGCACTCCCTTTTTATATTCCTCTTAAGCCTGTCTACAGGTCTGCCCATTAATAATCCATCCCTCAGCTTATTGCCGGGGGATTACCCTCCTCTACATGGCTGCTCCAAGCAGCGGTCAGGAAATAACCCTATGAATATTGAACGATCCTGGACATCAGACTGGTTTCTGGAGTCTGTCTTGAACTGGCATACGGATAGTATGATCAACCGGTATGCTTGCCTGCGGGCTATTCGAATAGACCTGTTCTACAAAAATGGAACGCCTAGATATGCACAACCGGGACATCACCAACTGGAACTGGATATTCAATTATTAATGAAAAACATGATGAGTCTGCGAGCCGTAGTAGGTTATTTCTGGGTCATAGAGTGGACTGAGGATCACCGCTACCACGCCCACGCAGTTTTCTGGTTAGATGGTAATAGGACCCAGATAACCTATCCATGGGCTGCGAAAGCGGGCGAGCTATGGAGCAACATTACAGATAGGGAAGGCTGGCATCACCGTTGCGAATACAAGGAACACTATCGAGCAAATATCAATGTCCCTGTTCACTACAACGATCCTGGAAGTATTACCAACATACGGCAGGTACTCGCCTATATGACAAAAATCCAGCAGAAGGAGGGGTTGCTACTCCACGGCTGCAATGAAGTACCTGAGCGTCCACTGACAGGTCGTCCACGACTTCCCCTGCAACTTAACTGAACAGGTATGTAGGTTTATCTGCTGCAGGATACGCTCTAATGCCCAATGAGGCAGACCAGAAAACGATTGCTGCAGCACAGCAAATAATCAAATTTTACTAATGCACACAGATAGAGGTAACTGGCATAGCCTTTCTGCCATCGTGAAACCACTTATCGGAAGAGCCATAATTGGATCTGATATAGATGCAGTCGTTGTGAACAAATTGCGGTAAAATCTCGTCAACAGCAGTTGCTAAGAATCGAACACAGGATAAAAAAATGACAAGCTTTCAACAGCGTGCAGAACTACATCGCCAAATCTGGGCTATCGCCAACGATGTCAGAGGCTCGGTAGATGGATGGGACTTTAAGCAGTATGTCCTTGGTGCACTTTTCTACCGCTTTATCAGTGAAAACTTCTCCAGTTACATCGAAGCCGGTGATGACAGCATCCACTATGCTGCGCTGGATGACAGTATCATTACCGATGACATCAAAGATGATGCCATCAAAACCAAAGGCTATTTCATTTACCCGAGCCAGCTATTCTGCAACGTTGCAGCTAAAGCCAATACCAACGACAGGCTGAATGCTGATTTAAACAGCATTTTTGTCGCCATTGAAAGTTCAGCTTATGGCTATCCATCTGAAGCCGATATCAAAGGCCTGTTTGCTGATTTTGACACCACCAGTAACCGTCTAGGTAACACTGTAAAAGACAAAAATGGCCGTCTGGCTGCCGTTCTGAAAGGTGTTGAAGGTTTAAAACTGGGTAACTTTAATGACCACCAGATTGACTTGTTCGGTGATGCGTACGAGTTTCTGATTTCTAACTATGCTGCGAATGCCGGTAAGTCAGGCGGGGAATTCTTCACGCCACAGCATGTCTCTAAGCTGATTGCTCAACTGGCAATGCACGGTCAGACACACGTCAACAAAATCTACGACCCGGCAGCAGGCTCGGGCTCACTGCTGCTGCAGGCGAAGAAACATTTTGATAACCACATCATCGAAGAAGGCTTTTTTGGTCAGGAAATCAACCATACGACGTTCAACCTGGCGCGTATGAACATGTTTCTGCACAATATCAACTACGACAAATTTGATATCAGGTTGGGCAATACCCTGACTGAACCACACTTTGGCGACGAAAAGCCGTTTGATGCGATTGTTTCTAACCCGCCTTATTCGGTGAAATGGATTGGCAGTGACGATCCGACTTTGATTAACGATGAGCGTTTTGCTCCGGCAGGTGTACTGGCTCCAAAATCAAAAGCTGACTTTGCGTTTGTGCTTCATGCGCTGAACTATCTTTCCGCCAAAGGCCGGGCGGCGATTGTCTGCTTCCCGGGGATCTTCTACCGTGGCGGCGCAGAGCAGAAAATCCGCCAGTATCTGGTTGATAACAACTATGTTGAGACGGTGATTTCTCTCGCACCGAACTTGTTCTTCGGCACCACCATTGCCGTCAATATTCTTGTTCTGTCAAAGCACAAAACCGATACCAGCGTGCAATTTATTGATGCCAGTGGGCTATTTAAGAAAGAAACCAATAACAACATTCTCACCGATGCCCATATAGCTCAGATCATGCAGGTGTTCAGCAGCAAATCAGATGTTGACCATCTGGCAAAATCAGTGCCCTTTGAAAGCGTGGCCGGGAATGAATACAACCTTTCTGTCAGCAGCTACGTGGAAGCGAAAGACACCCGTGAAATCGTCGATATTACGGAACTGAATGCTGAGTTGAAAACTACCGTCAGCAAAATCGACCAGTTACGCAAAGATATTGATACGATTGTGGCAGAGATTAAAGGGTGTGAGGTGCATGAATGAGCGAGATAAGTTATCTGGAAAAGCTGTTGGATGGGGCTGATGTTGAGTGGCTGTCGCTAGGGAAAATACTTGTACGAACGAAAGGGACTAAAATAACAGCTGGACAGATGAAGGTGCTTCACAAAGACAACGCTCCGCTCAAAATTTTCGCAGGAGGCAAAACTGTTGCGTTTGTTGATTATAAAGACATACCGGAAAAAGATATAAATAGAAAGCCATCTATCATTGTTAAATCTCGTGGTGTGATTGAATTTGAGTTTTACGACAAGCCATTCTCACATAAAAATGAGATGTGGTCATACCACTCCAAAAATGAAACCATTAACATCAAATATATCTATTATTTTTTGAAAATGAATGAAGCGTACTTTCAAAAAATTGGGGGCAAG
The DNA here is from genome assembly GCF_019047785.1 of Enterobacter cancerogenus. Lineage (NCBI taxonomy): Bacteria > Pseudomonadati > Pseudomonadota > Gammaproteobacteria > Enterobacterales > Enterobacteriaceae > Enterobacter > Enterobacter cancerogenus. The sequence continues at coordinate 2,101,282 of NZ_CP077290.1, forward strand.
ATGCAGATGCCACAAATTTCAACTCCAGATACTGATAAATTTAGAGTACCAATCCCCTGCCCAGCCAACCCGGAAAAGTCCCTCGCCATCCAGTCTGCAATTGTCAGGATTCTGGATAAATTTACTGCCCTTACCGCTGAGCTTACCGCTGAGCTTAGCATGCGTAAAAAGCAGTACAACTACTATCGTGACCAGTTGCTGAGTTTTGATGATGGTGGAGCTGAGTGGAAAACATTAGGAGAGTTGGCAGAGAATCTTGACTCCAAAAGAAAGCCAATCACTAGTGGTTTGAGGGAAGCAGGGAACATACCTTATTACGGTGCATCAGGGATTGTCGATTATGTAAAAGATTATATTTTCGAAGGCGACTTTCTATTAGTATCTGAAGATGGCGCAAACCTGTTGGCTCGCAATACTCCGATAGCGTTCAGTATCAGTGGTAAGACTTGGGTGAACAATCATGCTCATGTGCTTAAATTCGATACCTATGCAGAAAGAAGATACGTTGAGTACTATCTGAATAGTATTGACTTAACAACCTATATTTCAGGTGCTGCACAACCTAAGCTGAATAAGAAAAACTTAGAGAGCATCCGTATCCCAAATCCGTCGCCAGAAGAAAAAGAGAGGATCGTTTCAATCCTCGATAAGTTTGATGCATTAACAAACTCCATCACTGAAGGCCTTCCTCGCGAAATCGAGCTACGCCAGAAGCAGTACGAATATTATCGGGACATGTTATTTAGCTTCCCGAAACAGGAAGTGGCAGAGGCGTGACATGGGCAAAACACTCTCGGAAATAGCTCAACAGCTTAGTACGCCTCAGAAAGTCAAGAAGACTGTTCACAAAGAAGTTGAAGCGACCAGGGCCGTGCCAAAGGTGCAGTTAATCTATGCTTTCAATGGCACGGGGAAGACACGTCTTTCCTGTGATTTCAAGCAACTGATTGCGCCCAAAGTCATTAACGGAGAAGGTGAAGAGTCCGAGTTGTCGCATAAAAAGATCCTCTATTACAATGCCTTCACCGAGGACTTGTTCTATTGGGATAACGATCTGCAAGAAGACGCAGAACCGAAGCTGAAGGTGCAGCCGAATTCCTATACAAACTGGTTGCTGAAATTGCTCAAAGATTTGGGACAGGATGGCAATATCGTCCGTTATTTCCAGCGCTATGCAAACGACAAGCTATCGCCACACTTCAATCCAGATTTTACTGAAGTTACTTTTTCCATGGAGCGCGGCAACGATGAACGTTCCGCCCACATCAAGTTATCAAAAGGTGAAGAAAGCAACTTCATCTGGAGTGTATTTTACACTCTACTGGATCAAGTCGTCACAATTCTCAATGTCGCCGATCCGGATGCGCGCGAGACCCACGAATTTGATCAAATTGAATATATATTCATTGATGATCCCGTCAGCTCTCTTGATGATAACCATTTGATTGAACTGGCGGTTAATCTTGCGGGGCTGATCAAATCCAGTGAATCCGATTTGAAGTTCATTATCACGACACATAGCCCAATCTTTTATAATGTACTTTTCAATGAGTTGAACGGTAAAGCTTGCTACATGTTGGAGAGTTTTGAGGATGGTACATTTTCCCTCGCAGAAAAATATGGCGACTCTAACAAGAGTTTTTCCTACCATCTCCACCTAAAGCAAACAATCGAACAGGCAATTGCTGTCAACAAAGTTGAAAGATATCACTTCACGTTACTGCGCAATCTTTATGAGAAAACGGCCAGCTTTCTGGGCTACCCTAAATGGTCTGAACTCTTGCCTGACGACAAGCAGCTTTATCTGAGCAGAATCATCAATTTCACTAGCCACAGCACGCTATCGAATGAAGCCGTTGCAGAGCCAACGCCAGCTGAGAAAGCGACTGTCAAACTGTTGCTCGATCACTTGAAGAACAACTGTGGCTTCTGGCAGCAGGAACAAAAAAATGGTTGATTGCACCAAGCCAATTGCTGAGTCCAATAATTTTATCATTTTGGACAAATACAACCCGGACTGGAAGATTACTGAGAGCTACCAGAGCGAAGGTGATCTGGAGCGTGAGCTGATTCAGGATTTAGTTAACCAGGGCTATCAATACCTGCCAACCCTGAACAATACCAAAGCTATGCTCGCTAATGTCAGGGAACAGTTGCAAACCCTTAATAATGTAGAGTTCCTAGAGGCTGAATGGCGTCGCTTTGTGGAAACCTGGATGGACAAGCCCAGCGATGGCGTTGTCGAAAAGGCCCGCAAGATTCATGATGATTATGTTCATGATTTCGTCTTCGACGATGGCCGTATTCAGAATATCTATCTGCTGGATAAAAAAAACATCCTTCGCAATAAAGTGCAGGTCATCAAGCAGTTTGAACAAGCAGGCACGCACGCCAATCGCTACGATGTCACCATTCTGGTCAATGGCCTGCCGCTGGTACAAATTGAGTTGAAAAAACGCGGTGTAGCGATTCGTGAAGCTTTTAACCAGATACACCGTTACAGCAAGGAAAGCTTTAACAGTGACAATTCGCTGTTTAAATACCTGCAACTGTTTGTCATTTCCAACGGTACCGATACCCGTTACTTTGCCAATACCACTAAACGAGACAAGAACAGTTTCGATTTTACCATGAACTGGGCGAAGTCTGATAACGCGCTGATTAAAGACCTGAAGGACTTTACTGCCACTTTTTTCCAGAAGCATACCCTGCTCAAGGTGCTGTTTAACTACAGTGTGTTTGACAGTAGCCAGACGCTGCTGGTGATGCGCCCCTATCAGATTGCTGCCACTGAGCGAATTATATGGAAAATTAACAGTTCCTTTAAAGCAAAGAACTGGTCAAAACCGGAAAGCGGGGGGTTTATCTGGCACACCACCGGATCAGGTAAAACCCTGACCAGCTTTAAGGCCGCTCGTCTGGCAACCGAACTGGACTTTATTGATAAAGTCTTCTTTGTCGTGGACAGAAAAGACCTCGATTACCAGACAATGAAAGAGTATCAACGCTTCTCGCCGGACAGCGTTAATGGTTCTGACAATACTGCAGGCCTTAAACGAAATCTGGATAAAAATGATAATAAAATAATCGTCACAACGATTCAGAAGCTGAATAACCTGATGAAAGCGGAAGCCGACTTACCGGTCTTTCAACAACAGGTCGTCTTCATCTTCGATGAGTGCCACCGCAGCCAGTTCGGTGAAGCACAGAAGAACCTAAAAAAGAAATTCAAACGTTTTTACCAGTTCGGTTTTACCGGTACCCCGATTTTTGCCGGTAAAAATGCTTTAGGCGCAGAAGATACAAAAAGCGTCTTCGGCGTGGAGCTACATTCTTACATCATCACCGATGCCATTCGTGATGAAAAAGTACTGAAATTTAAAGTCGATTACAATGATGTCCGACCGCAGTTTAAAGCATTAGAAACCGAAACTGATGAGAGAAAACTCAATGCAGCTGAAAATAGACAGGCCCTGCTTCACCCAATGCGAATTCGCGAAGTTACGCACTATATCCTGAAAAACTTCCGCCAAAAAACGCACCGAGCGTTTTCCGGTGCAACAGGTTTTAATGCTATGTTTGCCGTCAGCAGTGTAGATGCAGCAAAAGCTTACTACGAAGCCTTCAAAAACATCCAGCAGGCAGCCCTCGAGCAGGATAACCACTACAAACCATTGACTGTTGCCACTATCTTTTCTTATGCCGCCAATGAAGAGCAGGATGCAGTCGGGGATATTAGCGATGAAAGCTTTGATGTTACCGCCATGAACAGCAGTGCTCGGGAGTTTCTGGAATCGGCTATTAGAGATTATAACTCCACTTTTAAAACCAACTTCAGTACCGATGGAATCAGTTTTCAAAACTACTACCGTGATCTTGCGAAACGGGTTAAGGGGCAAGAAGTTGATCTGCTGATAGTAGTCGGTATGTTCTTGACTGGCTTTGATGCCCCAGCGCTCAATACGTTATTTGTGGACAAGAACCTGCGCTACCACGGGCTGATGCAGGCATTTTCCCGCACTAACCGGATTTACAATGCAACCAAGACCTTTGGGAACATTGTTACCTTCCGTGACTTAGAACAGGCGACCATCGATGCCATCACTCTGTTCGGAAAAAGCAATACCCGAAGCGTGGTGATGGAAAAAAGTTACGCCGAATATATGGACGGCTTTACGGACAGTTTAACCGGCGAGGCGAGACGCGGTTTTATGGATATCGTAACCGAACTGGAGACTCGCTTTCCAAACCCTGCAGGTATCGAATCCGAAAAAGAGAAAAAGGCTTTCGTCAAATTGTTCGGAGAATACCTGCGAGCAGAGAACGTACTGCAAAACTATGATGAATTTACCACGCTGAAAGCCTTGCAAACCGTTGACCTCAGCGATCCAGTCGCTACAGAAGCGTTTAAAGCGGAACATTATCTGGACGATGAGCAATTCGCTGAGCTACAGATAATTCGCTTACCGACTGAGCGTAAAATTCAGGACTATCGTTCAAGTTACAACGATATCCGCGAGTGGCAGCGCCGTGAACGTGAGGCTAATGAAAAAGACAACAGCACGGTTGACTGGGATGATGTGGTCTTTGAGGTGGATTTGCTAAAGTCGCAGGAGATTAACCTCGATTATATTCTTGGACTAATTTACGACTACCACCAAAAGAATACCGATAAAGCAACAATGAAAGATGAAGTGAAACGGTTAATCCGCGCAAGTGTAGGCAACCGGGCAAAAGAAGGGTTGATAGTTAATTTTATCGAACAGACGAATCTCAATGATATGCCGAGCAAAGAGAGCATTATTGAAGCTTTCTATACCTTTGCCCAGCAGGCTCAACAACTTGAAGCTGAAGCCTTGATCAAGGAGGAAAACCTGAATGATGAGGCTGCCAGACGTTATATCAGAAACTCGCTGAAGCGAGAGTATGCAACGGAAAACGGCACGGCACTGAATGATACGCTGCCTAAACTCAGTCCGTTAAACCCTCAATACAAAACAAAAAAACAAACAGTCTTTCAAAAGATAAGTGCCTTTATTGAGAAGTTTAAAGGTGTAGGCGGACAGTTTTAGATTTAGCCGCAAGGGGGATCGCGAGGCCTCCCTTACGGAGTTATTTCATCTAACTCACCTAAATACCAAAGATTCTTGAACACAAGTGCGGGGAACTAAATTGGGTGTACTTACAGTGGACCTAAACTAATTAGCAAGATTAAAATGGAAGGTAATCCATTCGATTAGTTAGGTAAACGTGTTATGCCCATTAGCCAAAGAGTAAAACGGATTGTTTGGGTCAGAGATGGTGGCTGCTGCGCAATTTGCAGGGAAAGGCTCCTAGTAGAAGACGAAAATGGACTATCATCTCAGTTTATTGGAGAGGTGGCTCATATTGTTGCAGAGCAGCCAGAAGGCCCAAGAGGAGATTCACCACTGAATCTTAAGCAAAGGAATCATGAATCAAACTTGTTACTTCTTTGTTGTAATCATCACACAGAAATTGACTCTGGGGTAGACAATTTCCCTATAGAGCGTCTTCATAAACTCCAACGAGAGCATCTCCTTTGGTTAGAAGAAAAATTTAAAGTTGAAAATCCCTGGAAGACCAGATTACATAATTTTTACTATCTAAATATTCCAAGGCTGTTGACCCTAGCCGCTCACGCAGGCATTAAAGTTGATCTGTCTGAATACAGTAAAATTATTGCATTACACGAGTTAGGATGGAATTTAAATTACCTGATGATGGCATTTGAAAATCTCTTTAAAAAGATAGAGGTAAAAGCCATTACTGCTGAAAAGCTAGTAGAGCTTGGAAATCAGGCCAGGGGGGCAATTGTTGCCTTCGATCAGCAATTCCGCACAAAGAATATAGAGATGCCCAGTTCTTTAGGCGCATATGCACAGGCTATTCGTGGGGATGCTTCGAAAGATCCGCAAATCTACACCTCTTTTTCAGGGATAAAGGCAACGCTTATTATTGATCCTCGCTGGGTTACTACTACAACTGCTTTTGTCCAATTCCGACCTTCAGGTGGGCGTGGGAATTTTGCTGGATTAGGTATTGTTAATCATATTGATCAGTCTCGTATCAGCATTACACCATTGGTGGTTGGATTACCTTCTAACCCCTTTATTGAAACGTTGTATGGCCCAATATAATTCTTAAATTAGGTCTTATCTTTTGGGTAAGGCCTAATTTTCGTTATATCGGAGTAGATAAAGCATATTCTTAGCCATAGTCCACAGAGCGCAGAGCCCAATTGAGCTTTATATCACCATCGTTACCTTTCACTGCACGGGTATTTTCCTCTGGTTGTTCTGAACACCCCACTACCCGATATAAATCTCAGTTAGTAATATTTTTTTGCCACATTGCAGATGTGTAATTTATTAACTAGCAATCGCAAAAATAAGTGATGTTTTTTAAATGCAGATTCCGATGAATCCGACCACTGATTCCGACGCTCAGGATCACTGCTTTTGACGTTATGAGAATTAAGTTTTTGTGCCTCTACGAGCGCCAGCTTTTGAGAAGGGATGATGCTTATTTTTACCCATCTGTTAAGGGGGTTCCACAGCGCCAAAATATGGAATCTCTTCTCAACCCTTTACCAGAGCGGATAAGGGCTGGCAGTGGATATCAGGGAGCTTGTTTTATCCCATTTTGAGGCACTTTACTGATGTGATCTTGGTGACTGGAATCGGTGATCTTGGCGTCGGAATCCATGATCGGAACAAATCGGAATCGGCGATCCTGAGTTCGGAATCAGTGATCGCCACAAATCGGAATGGGTGATCGGTTTGCGTCGGAATACGCATTAAAAGAACAGTTTTGGTAAACTACCCCCATTTGTATAAATTTATTCTATTGCATTTGGTGAGCACGCACACGCTCACCTTTATCATATTTACTATCCCATCAATTCGCGGAAAGAACTTTTAAATCTTACTAATTCTAAATATCTCGCTGTTCATCCATTCACATTAAGCCTATTTCGCAATTATATTTCTTATTGAAACATTAGAGCGAATTATCTATTCCAGAGCGCTTTGTGTATTTTTCCTGTCTGGTGATAATCGGAAACCAGATCGATAAACTCTTTAAAATCCTTGTTCTCTACCACCAAGCGGTTGACGGATTGCCAATCAATACTGGTTCGCTCTCGTGCAGGAATCAGAGTTTGGCTATTACCGGGATCTTGCGGATTAAGAAGGATCACGCCAATACCATGCAATGCACACAACATCTGCAGTTCTCTTTCTACGCCACGCTGCTTATCTTCATTTATTTCGGTCGCGACGAGATAACCAAAATGGGCCCAGCTTGAATTGCTCACAGCTTGGAAGAAACATTCTCGAACATTGCTACGGTTAAGCTGACGTTTTACTTCAAAAGACCACAGACGGGTTAAACGCCCTTCGCTATACCGTACACAGTTTTGCACGACGCTATCCCAACCTTTATCGAGAGGCTGCAATGCAACAATATCAGGATAAAGCCAATGGTTTGCCCCAAGACCTTTGTTATTGCTTGAACGCTTTTCATCGATACGACGGCAAAGTAATTCTTCTTCCTCAGAAAGGTACTCAATCAAAAGCGGGTAAAGAGCATGCTCAGAAAAAGCTACCGTCTCAGCAGACGGAGTCGGAGCAATATCAAAAGATGACTCTTGTTGCACGCCATTGTCGATTTCCTTACCCCAGTAATAAAGTCTGGGCCGAGGTTTGTCACGCGTCATAACCTGAGGACACATCGCTTTTGCCTGAACTGTTCTGCTCCCACCGACTTCAGCAGCTATTTGACTCAAGAAATCTTCATCACTGGCGAATCTAGGATTTTGACGCTTTACAGCAAGCTCTGCGCCATAGTAATCAATGATTTTTTGGGCAAGCTGACGGGCTGTAAATTGCTCATCAGGATTAGCCTGAAGAACATTAATAATCATCTGTGGGCGACTAGTCATGGCTCCTGCCTTTGATGTAACAGTAAGAACGCTTCTATCTGAATGAATGGCTAAATCTCAGATGCTGCTTTTCTGATGAAACAGTGTAAAACTACCTATCACTTGAACCAAGCTTACAATATGATTTTTTGGCATTGAACAACAGATTTCATTACAAAAACGAGCACCGCATCAGAAGCCATGTTAAAGAAAAAATAAGGTATGTCAGACACATACCTTAAATACATCTAATCATTCCATGCTTAATTTGGCAAAATCAAACGGACTCACCGCCTTCTCACGATTCGCATCAAGAAAATCAGCCCACCACTGCAGCATCAGTCTGCGCTCATCCAGATGCTCGGCCTTATGAATATAAGCCGCACGCACAGAGTTACGCTCCATATGGCTCATCTGCCGTTCAACCGCATCCCTTGACCACAATCCCGATTCTATCAACGAGCTACATGCCATCGTCCTGAAACCATGCCCACAAACCTCTATCTTAGTGTCATAACCCATAACGCGCAGAGCCTTGTTTACCGTATTTTCACTCATCGGTTTACGATGGTCGTGATCGCCAATGAAAACAAAATCGCGATCGCCACTAAGTTTGTGCACCTGTTTAAGGATTGCTAACGCCTGACGAGATAACGGCACCAAATGAGGTGTACGCATTTTTGAGCCGCGTTGGGAGTGCTTTATCCCTTCGATAGCCTCGCGCTCTGCGGGTATCGTCCACATTGATGTTTCAAAATCGATCTCAGACCAACGAGCAAAACGCAATTCGCTGGAGCGGATGAAGACAAGGAGGGTTAACTCAACGGCAAGACGAGTCAAAGGCCTGCCGGTATAGTTATCAATGCGCTGAAGCAGTTCGGGAATACGTCTCAACTCTAGCGCAGGCCTATGCTGCCGGTTACTTGAAGCAACAGCACCGACCATCTCCTGTGCCGGGTTATAATCAAGCAAACCACTCTGTACGGCATAACGCATAATTGCCGTAGTTCGCTGTTGCAGTCGTGACGCGACCTCAAGACGTCCAGACATCTCTACGGCTTTTATCGGGGCTAACAAATCCCGTGTTTTAAGTTCGGCTATATTACGTTTGCCAATAGCTGGAAAGAGATTGTCCTCCAGGCTTTTCAGCACTCGTCGGCTATGTTCTTCCGACCACTTTTTATTTGTGGCATGCCATTCAACAGCTAGCTGTTCGAAAGTACGCGCCTCTTCCAACTCAACCTTATCATTTTTCTTTTTGTCTCCCGGATCAATGCTGTTTGCCAAAAGCTTACGAGCTTCTTCACGGCGAGCCCTTGCATCAGCGAGTGACACGTCAGGGTAAACCCCCAGAGCCAGCATCTTTTGCTTTCCGCCAAATCGGTACTGCAAACGCCAGTACTTAGAGCCATTTGGATGAACAAGAAGGTGCATACCGTTGCCATCAGTAAGCTTGTATTGCTTCTCCATTGGCTTGGCTGTTCTGACTTTGATATCTGTTAGAGCCATGCTTATCCCCTCCCTGTTGGTACAAGCATTATCGAACCAGAAATACCATCATCTGTACCAACATCTGTTGGTAGATGTACGTTGAAGTCGGTTGACCTTGAGAGAGTTACTATAGCGGGAAAGATAGGTAAATACTGGATTTCAGGCACAAAAAAAGACGTCCGTTGACGTCTATTGATGTTCCGATGGTGCCGAAGGCCGGACTCGAACCGGCACGTATTTCTACGGTTGATTTTGAATCAACTGCGTCTACCGATTTCGCCACTTCGGCACTGAAGGGGATGCGGAAACGTTGTGGATTATACCTGTCGCGCGCCGCCATGCAAGCGGCGACGCGCTAAACCCGCGCTAAGTGCCCAAAAAACCAGCGCCCTTCGTCACTCCAGCTCAGACACTGCCAGCCGAATCACGCCTGCCGCCTTCTGCTCCGGCAGCGCCAGCACCTTCGCCCACATCTCCTGCACCATATCGCAGGAGAGCTTCTCTTTGCCCGCCGCCTTCTCCGGCATCTGCAACAGCTGGATGTCCTCGCCGTACTTATCGGCAAGTTGCTTCATAATCGGTCGCACATCCTCGACGGCCGCCTCGCGTTCGGCCGGTGTCACGGTGTGGCGGTTTTTGCCGTAGGCCGCGCGCATCATGTCGGCGTCGGCCTGCATGCGCCGCGCCATCAGGTCTTTATCCAGCATGCGCATCGGGTTCACGCCGCCCTTCACCGCCGGGTAGAGGAAGCGGAAGCAGGCGTCGTCGCTCACCTTCTGGATGGCGGCGGTCTGCTCCATGTTGATGGTCATGTAGTTCACCACGTTGGCGTCCGGGGCGTTTTGCAGGCGCGACATCTGCAGATGCAGGATCTGCGGCTGGATGGTGTCGATAATCTGCTGCTCCGGCTCGCCCGCTTTTTGCAGGGCGGCCATCTGGTCGAGGATGCGCTGATGCAGCGCGGGCTCCTGCTCCTTAATCACCTGCCAAGCGGGCATCGCGTTAAGGGCAGCATCCATCTGCTGTTCCGGCGCGCGCTGCCTGTCGAAGAACACCCAGAACGCCACGGCGGCGGCCACCACCACAACAATTATGCTACGGGTCCACGTTTTATTCATCTCGCATCCTTATACTTGCGTTATGCCGGTTTACACCGGCACGCCGCTGTGGAAGCGAAACTCGTGGTCCGGTGTCGTGATAAGTGTGGCTTCAATTTCACCAAAATGCTGTATGCGCGGTGAGATATCGTTATCACTCACCTGTTGGGCAAGTGCCAGATAGTCCTGATAATGCCGCGCTTCGGAGCGCAGCAGTGAGAGATAGAACTTCTGCAGATCGTCGTCGAGGAACGGGGCCAGCGCGGCGAAGCGTTCGCAGGAGCGGGCTTCAATGTACGCCCCGCAGATAAGCTTGTCGATCAGCGTCAGCGGTTCGTGGGTGCGTACTTCTTTCAGCATCCCTTTGGCGTAGCGGCTGGCGGTGATTTTGACGTAAGGAATGTTGCGGGCCAGCATCGCCTCGCGCACCTGCCAGAAGTGGTGCAGCTCCTCTTTAATCAGCAGCACCATGCTGTCGATGAGCGCCTGTCCCCACGGATCGTCGGTTTTGGGCATCACGCTTTTGCCAATCTGCTTGTGCAGGGCGATGAAATCGGGTTCCGGGCCGTCGCGGAAGGTGAACAGTTCGTAGGGTTTGAGCCAGTCGAGCAACGCGTCGGCACCGCTTTCGTCGGCGACGTATTTGCGCACCAGCAACAGTGCAGTCTGGGCGGCCTTCAGCTCGCACACCATGTGATCGGTGAGGAGCAGCGGCAGGTTTGCCGGGTCGCGGGCTTTATCAATCCATGCTTGCGGAGTCGGGCACTGGAGGAAGTTGAGTACGGGGGCGAGTATCTGCGGGTAATCCATGGTTCTGCCTTGAAAAAAGCGGTGGCACGCGCCACCGCCTGAAACGCTTAGTGACGCACGCCGTCGTCGTCTTCGTCGATGTAATCTTCGTCGTCGCCTTCTTCGCCCTCTTCACCGTTCGGATCTTCGAAGTAGGTTCCCCAGCCGTCGTATTCCACGTCAAACTTCTCGGCCAGGTTCATTAGCTGTTCTACCTGGGCGTCGATCAGCTCTGCCTTCAGCGCGCCTTCGCTCAGGATGTCGCAGCAGATGACGGTGTCGCCCTCTTCCACTTCCAGCTCTTCCGGCTCGGTCACTTCGTAACCCAGTTTGAAGGCTTCAACCGCCATTTTTTCCAGCGCGTCAAAATCGTCAGCAGAGAAATGGTGCTCGATGGTGTACAGCGCGTCCGGATCGCTTCCGTCTTCCAGCAGTTCTTCAATAATCAGGCGCGTCTCTTCGCGTTGCTCTTCCAGGTGTTCCGGGTTTGCCATGGCTCAATCCTCTTTAAAGTGCGGCAGATACTTCTATTTTCACACACGGACGTGTTTGCCTCCACCTTTGTAAGAAAGATTTGTGAAACAGGGTTGCAAATGAATAATTACACATATAAAGTGAATTTTAATTCAATAAGTGGCGTTTGCCATGCGAGGATAAAATGTCCGATTTGTACAAAAAACACTTTCTGAAATTGCTCGATTTTACCCCTGCACAGTTCACTTCTCTGCTGACCCTTGCCGCACAGCTCAAAGCCGATAAAAAAAAGGGCAAGGAAGTACAAAAGCTTACCGGTAAAAACATCGCGCTCATCTTCGAAAAAGACTCGACCCGTACACGTTGCTCTTTCGAAGTTGCCGCATTTGACCAGGGCGCACGCGTTACGTATTTAGGGCCGAGCGGCAGCCAGATTGGGCATAAAGAGTCAATTAAGGATACCGCACGCGTGCTCGGGCGGATATACGACGGCATTCAGTACCGCGGTCACGGCCAGGACGTGGTCGAAACGCTGGCGCAATATGCAGGCGTGCCGGTGTGGAACGGGCTGACCAACGAGTTCCACCCAACGCAGCTGCTGGCGGACCTGCTCACCATGCAGGAGCACCTGCCGGGCAAGGCATTTAACGAGATGACGCTGGTCTATGCGGGCGATGCGCGCAACAACATGGGCAACTCGATGCTGGAAGCGGCAGCGTTGACCGGGCTGGATCTGCGTCTGGTGGCCCCGAAAGCCTGCTGGCCGGAAGCGAGCCTGGTGGCGGAGTGCAGCGCGCTGGCAGAGAAGCATGGCGGGAAGATCACCCTGACGGAAGATGTGGCGGCAGGCGTGAAGGGCGCGGACTTTATCTATACCGACGTGTGGGTGTCGATGGGCGAGCCGAAAGAGAAGTGGGCGGAGCGGATTGCGCTGCTGCGCGGCTATCAGGTGAATGCACAGATGATGGCGCTGACCGGCAACCCGGACGTGAAGTTCCTGCACTGTCTGCCCGCGTTCCATGACGACCAGACCACGCTCGGCAAGCAGATGGCGAAAGAGTTCGATCTGCACGGCGGGATGGAGGTGACGGACGAGGTGTTTGAGTCACCGGCGAGCATCGTGTTTGACCAGGCGGAAAACCGGATGCATACGATTAAGGCGGTGATGGTGGCGACGCTTGGGGAGTAATGGACTCTTCTGCGGTCTGGTGCCCTCATCCCGGCCCTCTCCCCAAAGGGGCGAGGGGGTAAAGACGGCTCGGTGCAGTCCCCTCTCCCCCGTGGGGAGAGGGTTAGGGTGAGGGGTAAAGGTCACTCCACCAGCATCTTCACAACAACCTTACGCACCTGCGCAGGCGCACCCACCGCACACAGCGGCTTGTGCACTTCGCCCGGCCAGAACACCACAAAATCCCCTTCGCTGAGCACCACGGTTTTCTCCTGCTCACCCTCGGGCAGGAAGGCGATGTCTTTATCCGCCAGCCAGTCGGTGTCCGGCGTACCGTGCGGCAGTGTGCTAAAGGTCATCCCCTCCTGGCCCTTGAGGACGATCTGAATATCCAGATAGCGCGCGTGATACTCGGCGCGGCGTTCGGCGTACGGCTGGGTCGTGTCCTCTGAAACAAGGTAAAACAGGCTGTTGCCGTCAATATCGTGCTTGCCGGTCGGGGTTGCGTCGGTGACGTGTGCCTTAACGTGTTCGATAGCCTGACGCAGCTCTTCGGCCAGCCAGGGTTGTAGATGGTGGATGTTGCCAATAATCATGTTCAAACCCTCAATATAAAACACCGTTTCATTTTAATCTTTTATACGAGAATTCAGACTGCCATACCACCCCTTTTTAAACGAGATTTGCGCGAACGCATGTTTATCGGGAATTGTGTTAAATATTTGTATGTCGTCCACAGGCAATTATGCAGAGGTTATGCATAACCCCTGCCCGGCGCGATCGCACAACAAACTTAACTGGCTGAATTTAAATGATTAATAACAAAACTCCGTGTCGCCTCACACTTTACTCTTTTGGTTATGTGCTGAAAAATTCAATAATTATTTATGGATTTTCCTTAAGTCAAAAATAGATAATTGTGAATAATGCATAGCCATTCTCGTTCCTGATTAAAATCCTTTTAAATCATTATGATATCTAATTATTTCAAAAGATTGCCATCTACAAATTAATAACAACCTCGAATAAAGCCAATAGATCATGCTTAGCTATTCATCCGCAAATAATAGCCAATTAATCATTATCTGATTCGAATCATGCAATTGAATACAAACCGCGTAATATCGCTTTTCGCGTGAGCAATATCACATTAACGATTATTCAACCGCCTAGTATGAGTCTCGAAATCAATTGAGCTTAGCCGCCATGGAGTTAATTACACCGCATGGCGCATGCCCTTTTTATTCTGAAAAAACGGTTTAAGGAATAATTATGGAAAAGCATTACGTCGGTTCTGAAATTGGTCAATTGCGTAGCGTTATGCTGCACCGCCCAAATTTAAGCCTGAAACGGTTAACGCCATCGAACTGTCAGGAGCTGTTATTCGACGATGTTCTGTCGGTCGAGCGGGCGGGTGAGGAGCATGACATCTTCGCAAACACGCTGCGTGAGCAGGGTGTGGAAGTCCTGCTGTTGACCGACCTTCTTACTCAAACGCTTGATATTGCAGAAGCAAAAGCGTGGCTGCTGGAGACGCAAATCTCCGATTATCGCCTTGGGCCCACCTTTGCCACCGACGTGCGCGGCTGGCTGGCAGATATGCCGCACCGCGAGCTGGCGCGTCGCTTAAGCGGCGGATTAACCTACGGCGAAATTCCTGCCGCGATTAAAAATATGGTTGTCGATACCCATACGGCGAATGATTTTATTATGAAGCCGCTGCCCAACCATTTATTTACCCGCGACACCTCCTGCTGGATTTATAACGGCGTATCAATTAACCCAATGGCCAAACCGGCACGTCAGCGTGAAACCAATAACCTGCGGGCAATATATCGCTGGCACCCGGCGTTTGCCGACGGCGATTTTATTAAATACTTCGGCGACGAAAATATTAATTACGACCACGCCACCTTAGAAGGCGGTGATGTGCTGGTGATTGGCCGCGGGGCGGTATTAATCGGATTGTCTGAACGCACCACGCCGCAGGGGGTCGAGTTCCTCGCGAACAGTTTATTCCAGCATCGTCAGGCCGAGCGGGTGATCGCCGTTGAACTGCCGAAACACCGCTCATGCATGCACCTCGACACCGTCATGACCCACATCGACGTGGACACCTTCTCCGTCTACCCGGAAGTGGTGCGCAAAGATGCCCAGTGCTGGACGCTCACCCCGGACGGACGCGGCGGCCTGCTGCGCACCCAGGAAACCGACCTGCTGCACGCCATCGAAAAAGCCCTCGGCATTAACCAGGTGCGCCTGATCACCACAGGCGGCGATGCCTTTGAAGCCGAACGCGAGCAGTGGAACGACGCCAACAACGTCCTGACCATCCGCCCGGGCGTGGTGATCGGCTACGAGCGCAACATCTGGACTAACGAGAAGTACGACAAAGCCGGGATAACCGTACTGCCTATCCCGGGCGACGAACTGGGACGCGGACGCGGCGGCGCACGCTGCATGAGCTGCCCGCTGGAACGTGACGGAATTTAAAGGAGCCACTATGGAACGTAAACCCACTCTGGTTGTGGCCCTCGGCGGCAACGCGCTGCTCAAGCGCGGCGAGCCGCTGGAAGCGGAGATCCAGCGCCAGAACATCGAACTCGCGGCCCGCACCATCGCCGGGCTGACGGCACAGTGGCGCGTGGTGCTGGTGCACGGCAACGGGCCGCAGGTCGGGCTGCTGGCGCTGCAAAACAGCGCCTACGACAAAGTTACCCCCTACCCGCTCGACATCCTCGGCGCGGAAAGCCAGGGGATGATCGGCTACATGCTCCAGCAGGCGCTGAAAAACAATCTGCCCCAGCGCGAGGTGAGCGTGCTGCTTACCCAGGTGGAGGTGGACCCCGCCGACCCGGCGTTTACCAACCCGACCAAGTACATCGGCCCGATCTACACCGACGCGCAGGCGAAGGCGCTGGCGGCAGAAAAAGGCTGGATATTCAAGGCCGACGGCAGCGCATTCCGGCGCGTGGTGCCTTCCCCGCAGCCGAAACGCATCGTTGAGAGCGATGCCATCACGGCGCTGATCCAGCGCGACCATCTGGTGATCTGCAACGGCGGCGGCGGTGTACCGGTCGTGGAAAACGCCAACGGCTACCGCGGCATTGAGGCGGTGATCGACAAAGACCTTTCCGCCGCGCTGCTGGCGCGCCAGATAGAGGCCGATGCCCTGCTGATCCTCACCGATGCTGACGCGGTTTACCTCGACTGGGGCAAACCAACCCAACGTCCGCTGGCTCAGGTCACGCCGGCGTTACTGAACGATATGCAGTTCGACGCCGGATCGATGGGGCCGAAAGTGGCCGCCTGCCGCGAGTTCGTTGAAGCCTGCGGCGGCATCGCCGGGATCGGCGCCCTGGCCGACGGGGCAGAGATTCTGGCGGGCGAGAAAGGCACGCTGATTCGTAACTAATCCCCTCACCCCGCCCTCTCCCCAAAGGGGAGAGGGAGCAAACCATCCCCTCGCCCCTTTGGGGAGAGGGTTAGGGTGAGGGGTAAGGTCTCAGTCTTTAATTTCAAAAAGGATTTACCCATGACCATCAACCTGAAAAACCGCAACTTTCTGAAACTGCTGGACTTCACCCCCGCCGAGATCCAGTACCTGATCGACCTTGCCATCGAGCTTAAGGCCGCCAAAAAAGCCGGACGCGAAAAGCGGACGTTAGTCGGTAAAAACATCGCCCTGATCTTTGAAAAAACCTCCACCCGCACCCGCTGCGCGTTTGAAGTGGGCGCATTTGACCAGGGCGCGCAGGTGACTTACCTCGGCCCAAGCGGATCGCAGATTGGCCATAAAGAGTCGATGAAAGACACCGCCCGCGTGCTGGGACGGATGTATGACGGCATCGAATATCGCGGCTTCGGCCAGGCGATTGTGGAAGAGCTGGGCGAGTACGCGGGCGTGCCGGTGTGGAACGGCCTGACCGATGAGTTCCACCCGACGCAGATCCTCGCCGACCTGATGACCATGCTGGAGCACGCACCGGGCAAAACCCTGCCGGAGCTGAGCTTTGCCTACCTGGGCGACGCGCGGAACAACATGGGCAACTCGCTGATGGTCGGCGCGGCCAAAATGGGGATGGATATTCGCCTGGTCGCACCGAAATCCTTCTGGCCAGAGGCCGGGCTGGTTGAGCAGTGCCGGGCCATCGCCAAAGAGACCGGAGCGCGCATCACGCTGACCGACGACGTGGAAGAAGGCGTCCAGGGCACCGATTTCCTCTACACCGACGTGTGGGTGTCGATGGGCGAGCCAAAAGAGGCCTGGGCCGAGCGCGTCAGTCTGATGACGCCGTACCAAATCAACGCCAGCGTGATGAAGGCCACCGGCAACCCGAACGTGAAGTTCATGCACTGCCTGCCGGCGTTCCACAACGAGCACACCAAAGTGGGCCGCGAAATCGAGATGGCCTACGGCCTGAAGGGGCTGGAAGTGACGGAAGAGGTCTTTGAGTCCCCGAACTCCATCGTCTTCGACGAAGCAGAGAACCGCATGCACACCATTAAAGCGGTCATGGTGGCGACACTCGGCGACTAATCACCGCCCGGCGCACCTCGGGTGCGCCGGGTTGAGGAGAACATCATGGGCAAGTTCAAATTTCCCTCCGCTTACACCATTCTCTTTTTCCTGATTGCCGTGGTTGCCGTGCTGACGTGGATTGTACCGGCCGGGCAGTACCACATGGCGATGAACGAGGCGCTCGGTAAAGAGGTACCGGTGGCCGGCACCTACGCGCACGTCGCAGCGCATCCGCAGGGACTGGTCTCCGTGCTGATGGCACCGATCGCCGGGCTGTACGATCCGGAATCCGGCCAGGCCGGGGCGATCGACGTCGCGCTGTTTATCCTGATCATCGGCGGTTTTCTCGGGATCGTCACCAAAACCGGGGCGATCGACGCCGGGATCGAGCGCGTCACCACCCGCCTTCGCGGACGCGAAGAGTGGATGATCCCGATCCTGATGGCGCTGTTTGCCGCAGGCGGCACGATTTATGGCATGGCTGAAGAGTCGCTGCCGTTTTACACCCTGCTGGTGCCGGTGATGCTGGCCGCCCGTTTCGATCCGGTGGTTGCGGCCTCCACCGTCCTGCTCGGCGCGGGGATCGGTACGCTCGGCTCCACCATTAACCCGTTCGCCACGGTGATCGCCGCCAACGCGGCGGGGATCCCCTTCACCAACGGTATCGCCTTACGCGTGGCGCTGCTGGTGATTGGCTGGCTCATCTGCGTGGCGTGGGTAATGCGTTACGCCCGCAAAGTGCGCAAGGATCCGTCACTCTCCATCGTTGCGGACAAGCAGGAGGAGAACCTCGCCCACTTCCTTGGCAACAAGGGCGAGCAGTCGCTGGAATTTACCCCGGTGCGTAAACTTATCCTGCTGATCTTCGCGCTCGCCTTCGCGGTGATGATCTACGGCGTGGCGGTGCTCGGCTGGTGGATGGCGGAAATCTCGGCGGTGTTCCTTGCCAGCGCGATTATCGTGGGCCTGATCGCTCGCATGAGTGAAGAGGAACTGACCTCCACGTTTATCAACGGCGCACGAGATTTGCTGGGCGTCGCGCTGATTATCGGCATCGCGCGCGGTATCGTAGTCATCATGGATAAGGGCATGATTACCCACACCATTTTGCACAGTGCGGAAGGTCTGGTCACCGGCTTATCCACGGTGGCGTTCATCAACGTGATGTACTGGCTGGAGGTGGTTTTGTCGTTTCTTGTGCCTTCTTCGTCCGGCCTGGCCGTACTGACGATGCCGATCATGGCGCCGCTCGCCGATTTCGCTAACGTCAACCGCGACCTGGTGGTCACGGCTTACCAGTCGGCATCCGGCATCGTTAACCTGGTCACTCCTACCTCTGCCGTCGTGATGGGCGGGCTGGCTATCGCCCGCGTGCCTTACGTGCGTTATCTCAAATGGGTGGCGCCGCTGCTGGCGATCCTGACGGTGGTGATTATGGTGGCGTTAAGCCTGGGTGCATTGTTGTAATTTGCCGGATGGCGCTGCGTCTGTCCGGCCTACGGATCGGTGCAGCGCCACCGGTTATTTCGGGAACTGATAGGGTAAATATGATGGATTACGAAGAGTACTCACCCAAAGAGCAACTACAGCTGACGGTGTGCCAGCGTCTGATCGCCGAAAAGAGCTATCTCTCCCAGGAGGAGATCCGCCGCGACCTGCAGGAACATGGCTTTGAGACCATCAGCCAGTCCACCGTTTCGCGCCTGCTGAAGTTGCTCGGAGTCATAAAAATTCGAAATGCCAAAGGGCTAAAGATTTATTCGTTGAATCCACAGCTGCGCCCTGCCCCCGACGCCGCGCGCACCGTTTCCGAAATGGTGGTCAGCGTGGAGCACAATAGCGAATTTATCCTTATCCATACCGTCGCCGGATATGGCCGCGCGGTGGCGCGTATTCTGGATTATCACCAGTTACCGGAAATTTTAGGCGTGGTTGCCGGAAGCAGTATCGTCTGGGTGGCACCGCGTGTCGTGAAGCGCACCGCACTGGTGCATAAGCAAATTAATTATTTACTCAGAACGCATTAATATTCACAAAGAACCGTTTGCATTGAGTAAAGCGTGCATTAAATCGCTTGATCCGCATAACGGGGTGCGTATAATGCCCGACAATTTGCCGGGAGGAAGCATGGTCAAGCGTGTACGACATATCGTCTTACCGCGTCTGAAATCAGACGCTGGCCTGCCGTTTTTCTTCCCGTTGCGTACCCTATTCCCAGAGCCCCTCATTTGAGGGGCTTTTTTTTGCCCGGCGTCAGGAGATAAACATGAATCCGCTTTATCAAAAACACATCATTTCCATAAACGACCTCAGCCGCGAAGAGCTGGAACTGGTTCTGGAAACCGCGGCAAAACTGAAAGCGAATCCGCAACCGGAGCTGCTGAAGCACAAGGTGATCGCGAGCTGCTTCTTTGAAGCCTCGACCCGCACGCGCCTCTCCTTTGAAACCTCCATGCACCGCCTGGGCGCGAGCGTGGTGGGCTTCTCGGACAGCAGCAACACGTCGCTGGGTAAAAAAGGCGAGACCCTGGCGGATACCATTTCGGTTATCAGTACTTACGTTGATGCGATTGTCATGCGCCATCCGCAGGAAGGGGCCGCCCGTCTGGCGACCGAATTTTCCGGCGGCATTCCGGTGCTGAACGCCGGCGACGGTGCGAACCAGCATCCCACGCAGACCCTGCTGGATCTGTTCACCATTCAGGAAACCCAGGGCACGCTGGAAAACCTGAACATCGCCATGGTCGGCGACCTGAAATATGGCCGCACCGTTCACTCCCTGACCCAGGCGCTGGCGAAATTTAACGGCAACCGCTTCTTCTTTATCGCCCCGGACGCGCTGGCGATGCCGCAGTACATTCTCGACATGCTCGATGAAAAAGGCATCGCGTGGAGCCTGCACGCCAGCATCGAAGAGGTGGTGGGCAACGTCGATATTCTGTATATGACCCGGGTGCAGAAAGAGCGTCTGGATCCGTCTGAATATGCCAACGTGAAGGCACAGTTTGTCCTGCGCGCCAGCGACCTCGAGGGGGCGCGCGACAACATGAAGGTATTGCACCCGCTGCCACGCATCGATGAAATCAACACCGACGTGGATAAAACCCCGCATGCCTGGTACTTCCAGCAGGCCGGGAACGGCATCTTCGCTCGCCAGGCGTTACTGGCACTGGTTCTGAATCGCGATTTGGCTCTGTAAGGGGAAACGACAATGACACACGATAACAAACTCCAGGTTGAAGCCATCAAACGTGGCACCGTGATTGACCACATCCCTGCGCAGGTCGGCTTTAAGCTGTTGACCCTGTTCAAACTGACCGAAACCGACCAGCGCATCACCATCGGCCTGAACCTGCCGTCGGGCGAGATGGGCCGCAAAGACCTGATCAAAATCGAGAACACCTTCCTGACCGACGAGCAGGTCAACCAGCTTTCCCTGTACGCGCCGGACGCCACGGTGAACCGCATCGACGACTATGACGTGGTGGGCAAATCCCGCCCGAGCCTGCCGGATCGTATTGAGAGCGTGCTGGTCTGCCCGAACAGCAACTGCATCAGCCATGCTGAGCCAGTTTCATCCAGTTTTGCAGTGAAAAAGCGCGCGAACGACATCGCACTCAAATGCAAATACTGTGAAAAAGAGTTTTCTCATTATGTGGTGCTGGCCAACTAATTGAGGTTGGTAATGAAAACCCGGCTGTTATAATGGCCGGGAACATTCTTAACGCTGTAATTCTGGAGAAAACATGAGCAAAGTACTTGCGACGGAAAATGCACCAGCCGCTATTGGCCCATACGTTCAGGGCGTTGATCTGGGCAGCATGATCATCACCTCCGGTCAGATCCCGGTGAACCCAAAAACCGGTGAAGTGGCGGAAGACGTAGCCGCACAGGCGCGTCAGTCACTGGAAAACGTGCAGGCGATTGTGGAATCAGCGGGCCTGAAAGTGGGCGATATCGTGAAAACGACCGTTTTCGTTAAAGACCTGAACGACTTCGCGACCGTGAACGCGACCTACGAAGCGTTCTTCACCGAGCATAACGCTACCTTCCCGGCGCGCTCCTGCGTGGAAGTGGCGCGTCTGCCAAAAGACGTGAAAATTGAAATTGAAGCGATCGCCGTACGTCGATAATATATTTCAATGAATTCAAGGCAGCTACGGCTGCCTTTTTTATTTCGACCATTTTTACTCTCTGTATAAAATGACAGATAACCTTGTCCATTATTAGACTTTATTCGCCAAGTAATACTTTCTTTTAATGGACGAGTAATGAAACTTTCAAAAATCGCATTTGCAATCGCAACATTGACCGTTGCCTCTTCTGCATTTGCTCATGGATATATTGAGTCTCCAGCCAGCCGTGCTTATATGTGTAAGCTCGGTCAAAATATTGATTGCGGTACCGTTCAGTACGAACCGCAGAGCGTGGAAAAATCCTCCGGTTTCCCTACTGGCGCGATGCCGCCTGATGGTCAACTCGCCAGCGCCGGTATTTCTCAGTATTCCCAGCTCGATAAACAGAGCCTGAATGCGTGGACGAAAAGCCCTATGACGGCCGGTCCACACCAGTTCGTCTGGTATCATACTGCGCCACATAAAACGACTAACTGGCGTTATTATATTACCAAACAAAACTGGAACCCGAATAAACCGCTGACCCGCGATCAATTCGAATTAACACCATTCTGTACCGTTAACGGTAATGGCCAGGCACCTGCTCAGCGTCAGACAATGAATTGTAATGTGCCTGAGCGTACCGGTTACCAGGTTATTTATGGCGTTTGGGAAATTGCCGATACCTCTAACAGCTTCTACCAGGCTATCGACGTTGATTTCGGTAACGGCGGCAACGTGACGCCAGACGAAACGCCAGTTGTCGTGTCCGAGTGGACTAAGACGCTGAACGGCCAGATCGCAGGTAATAACCTGAACGCAGGCGACAAAGTGATCGCGCGCTTCTTCGACGCAAACGGCGAAGTGGCCTCTATGCGCACTGAACTGACCATCGCCTCTGCTGAACAGGGTGATGCGAACCAGTGGTCTTACGACCTGGCGCAGCAGATCAACAACGCACACGGCGACGTTCGCGTTGGCGTTAAAGATGAAAGCGGTGAAATCAACCCGGTTCACGGCGCAAACAGCGTGTTCGTGAAAGACGGCAGCCAGCTGAAGTCCGTTGCTATCTCCTATGAAGAGCAGCAGGCTGACGTGAGCGAAACCATCGCCGTATCTAACCTGCAGTACAGCAAAATTGAAAACGGCAACGCAACCGTCACCTTCCACGTGAATACCCACGGTGATGTGAACCTGGAAGCGCACGTCATGAACCACATGGGTGCGGAAAAAGGTTATGTGAAGCAGGACATGAATAACGCCAACCAGGACGTGACCATGAACCTGACCGACGTGACCGCAGGCCACCACATGCTGAAATACTACGCGACCAACAAAGACGGCACGATGTTCGCTCAGGACGTGCTGAACCTGATGCTGGAAGAAGATTCTGCAAGCGGTAACACCGGCAGCTACGACTTCACCTTCCCGCAGAACATCGGGTCGTACAAAGCAGGTACCGTGGTATTGCAGCCAAAAAATGGCAAGACTTACCAGTGTAAGCCTTTCCCTTACAGCGGCTACTGCGTGCAGTACAGCCCAACGGCAAACCAGTATGAGCCAGGCGTTGGCGCTCACTGGAAAGAAGCGTGGATTCTGAAGAACTAATCTGAAGCATTCCGTTGCTTTTGCGCCCGGCGGCACTGTGTTTGCCGGGCCTACACGTTACGTAGGCCCGATAAGCGAAGCGCTACCGGGCTTCTCTTTTTACTGATTCCGCGTGGCGCGCAGCAGCGTCTCCAGCGGATAAACCGCCGCAATCACCACCTCATCCTGAATCTTCGCCGCGTTATCCAGTTCGTTCTGAATCGAGGCAATCTCTTTATCGTCCAGCGTCCCCTGACGCGCCACCAGATCGGTCAGCCGCAGACCTATCGACGCCAGTTTATCCACCTCCTGAATCACCGGCTTGATGGCCTTCAGCTGGTAACTGTTCTCGCTTAAGGCCAGCGCATCGCTGGTGTTGTTCTGCCAGCGGTTGAAGACGCGGCGCAGCGCGTCGGCGCTTTCCGTGTCTTCGGCGTCGCTGACCAGCCTGTCGACCCATTTATTCATCTGACGCACGGTCAGGCTTTCTGCATTCAGGGCATCCGCCAGGCGGTTAAGCGGCTCAAACTGATGATAATTTCCGGCCTGGAACTTAAGGTGCTGGCGGGTGTAATACTGCGCCGGTTCAATCGCCTGGGCGAGGATCTGCAGCGGTAAGGTATCGGCGCTGTTTGCCAGACGGGTAAACTGCACCTGCTGCTGGGTGTGCTGCTGGAGGCCCACCGACACCGTCGTCCAGCTGTCCATCGCCTGCAGGCGGGTGTACATGTTATCGACGTCGTTGACATCCTGCGCCGACCACAGCCGCTCCGCCACGGCAAAGGCGCGCGGCCACAGGCGAATGTCCAGCACCGGGGCGACCACGTTTTCCGCCCACAGCGCGGCTTCACCGCCGAGCAGGTTGGCCTGGTTGCCGGGCGACGGAACGACCGGGGCGACGCCTTTCGGTATCTCATCCAGCCGTTTGCCGACGATCGGATATCGGGCGTTACCCACCAGGAAATAGCCGCCGAGGGTGTCGTTATTAACAGAAACCACCGGTCGCGTTTCCCCCATCCAGGTGTCCACGGTGAAGGTCACCTGATTGTCGTCGCGCCACTGGATATCCTGCACCGCACGGCGAGATTTGCCGGCAAAATCAATGAACCCGCGCCAGCCCGCATTGCCTTTCACCAGCGTAAAGCTCCCCTCTACCGGCTTGCCTTTCAGGCGCGGCATGGAGAAGGACCAGCTCTGCGCGCTGTCGTCATCGGCAATAACATCCACCCCGTTCAGCCCCTGGGGGATAATTTCGTTGCGATAGTGGTAGGCGGTGGACTGCGGCTGGTCGAGGTAGAAGCCCGTCGAAAGGATCCCTTTATAGCCCTTCTGCGCCACCTGCCCCAGCGCGTCCTGTCCCTGCCAGGACTGGATCAGAATGCTTTTCGGCAGATCGGGATGGAAGATCTCGTCCCAGCCAACCATCTGCCGATGATGTTTTTCGAGGATCGTCTCCAGCCGACGGTTGAAGTGTGCCTGCAGCGCGTGGCTGTCCGCCAGTTTGTTATCGCGCATAAATGTCTGAATGGCGGCGTTTTCTTTCCATTGGGTGTCGTCCACCTCGTCACCGCCGATATGCAGATACGGGTCGGGGAAGATCGCTGCCAGTTCGCTGACCATCGCGTCGGCAAAGGTATAGGTCGCCTCTTTTGTCGGATCGAGAACCGGCTTCAGCACGCCCCAGTGGCGTTCCATCTGATACGGCCCCGGGGCACTCATCAGCTCAGGATAGGCCACGGCAATTGCCGAAGCGTGGCCCGGCATGTCGATTTCCGGCACCACGCGGATGCCGCGTTCGGTGGCGTAACGCACGATCTCGCGCATCTGCTCAGGGGTATAAAACAGCCCGTCGCTGGCAAGCTGGGTCAGTTTAGGGTAGCGCGTCGAGGTGAAGCGCCAGCCCTGATCGTCGGTCAAATGCCAGTGCAGCACGTTGAGCTTTGCCGCCGCCATACCGTCAATTTGACGTTTGATATCCGGCAGGGGAATGAAATGCCGCGCCGAATCCAGCAGCAGGCCGCGCCACGGGAAGCGGGGGGAATCCTCTATCGTCACCCACGGCAGCGAGGTGTTTTCCGCGCCGTTTTGAACAAGCTGGAGCAGCGTTTCCATCCCGCGCAGTGCGCCAAAACGCGTGTTGGCCGAGATCGTCACGCCGCTGGCATCCACAACGAGCCTGTAGCTTTCATCGCTGTCGGGCAGCGGCTGCGGTTTGACCTTTTTGGCTATCGCAATGCGGATGGTGGGTTTTTCAGGTTTCCCGGCCTGCGGCTGGAGCGTCCAGCCGGTTTGCAGGGCAATACGCTGGCGCAGACGGTTGACCGCCTCACCAAGATCGTCGCCGCTGACGCTGACGGAGAGGTTATCGGTGAGTACCAGCGCCCCCTGCGTGGTGGGGCGTTCGACCTTTGCAGGCCAGGGCATCAACGGGAGATCGCCTGCCGGTGCGGCAAATGCGGAAGCGCCGAGCATAAGCCCGGCGGTTAAGAGACTGTACCGTAACATGAATGTTCCTTATCTGACGGGCCAAATAAAGGCAAAACATTTTGTTAACATGCGTACAAATTGTCGTCAAGCGCAAGGGCCGACGCAGATCACAGGTTGTTGAATTTAGGAGGAAAGCTATTGCCCGGTGGCGCTGCGCTTACCGGGCCTACGTGACGGAAGTAGGCCGGGTAAGGCGAAGCCGCCACCCGGCAAAAAATCACTGCCACCCATACCGGCGCGCATAGAACCCTTTCACCATCTGCGTCAGCACCATGTAACCCGCGAGGATCGCCACCAGCCATGGGAAGTAGCTCAGCGGCAGCGCCTGCAGCTGCAGGTAGCTCGCCAGCGGCGAGAACGGCAGCGCGATACCGAGCGCCATCACGATGCCGGTCATGACGATCAGCGGCCATGCGGCACGGCTCTGGATGAACGGAATGCGGCGCGTGCGGATCATATGCACCACCAGCGTTTGCGACAGCAACCCCACCACGAACCAGCCGGACTGGAACAGCGTCTGGTGTTCAGGCGTGTTAGCGTGGAACACAAACCACATCAGGCAGAAGGTCAGGATGTCGAAGATCGAGCTGATCGGGCCGAAGAACAGCATAAAGCGGCCAAGATCGGACGGATTCCAGCGCTGCGGCTTCTGGATCTGCTCATCATCAACGTTATCAAACGGGATCGCCACCTGAGAGACATCGTACATCAGGTTCTGGATCAGCAGGTGCAGCGGCAGCATTGGCAAGAACGGCAGGAACGCGCTCGCTACCAGCACGCTGAAGACGTTACCAAAGTTGGAGCTGGCGGTCATCTTGATGTACTTAAGCATGTTGGCAAAGGTCCGACGCCCTTCGATCACGCCCTCCTCCAGCACCATCAGGCTCTTTTCCAGCAGGATGATATCCGCCGCTTCACGGGCAATATCCACCGCGCCGTCGACGGAAATACCAATGTCCGCCGCGCGCAGTGCAGGGGCATCGTTAATGCCGTCGCCCATAAAGCCGACCACGTGGCCTTCACGGCGTAGCAGAGTGACTATGCGCTCTTTGTGCATCGGCGTCAGGCGGGCAAACAGCGTGGTGCGCTGGGCAAGGGCCGCCAGCTCATCGTCGGACAGGGGCTCAATGTCGCTGCCCACCACCACATCGCCCGCGTCCAGCCCCACTTCGTGGCACACTTTCGCCGCCACCAGCTCGCTGTCGCCGGTCAGGATTTTCACGGTAATACCGCTGGCCTTCAGCGCCTTCAGCGCCGGCGCGGTGGTCTCTTTCGGCGGATCGAGGAATGCGATGTAACCTTCGAGGATCAAATCGGATTCATCGATACGCTGATAGTCCCCTTCCCGCGCGGGCAGGAACTTGCTGGCTACCGCCACCACGCGCAGTCCCTGTCGGTTCAGGTTGTCGGTGACGCGTTTGATGCGGCGCAGCATGGTGTCGTCCAGCGGCACAATCTCGCCGTTATGGCGCACCTGGGTTGAAACGTTGAGGATCTCCTGCAGCGCCCCTTTGCAAATCAGCTGATGCACATCCTCTTGCTCGCTCACCACAACCGACATGCGGCGGCGCTCGAAGTCGAACGGGATCTCATCCACCTTTTGCCAGCGGCCAGAGAGCGTGCGGGCAGACTCTTCGTCTACGCCTTCCAGCACGGCGACGTCGAGCAGGTTTTTCAGCCCGGTCTGGTAATGGCTGTTGAGCCAGGCGCTGTGCAGCACGCGATCGCTGGTTTTACCGGCGATATCGGTGTGGTTCTCCAGCACGATTTTGTCCTGGGTCAGCGTGCCGGTTTTATCGGTGCAGAGAATGTCCATCGCGCCGAAGTTTTGAATGGCGTCGAGGTGCTTAACGATAACTTTTTGCTTAGAGAGTTTGACTGCCCCGCGTGCCAGGGTGGAGGTCACAATCATCGGCAGCATTTCCGGCGTCAGGCCGACGGCCACGGAGAGCGCGAACAGCGCCGCTTCCCACCAGTCGCCCTTGGTGTAGCCGTTGATCAGCAGCACAATTGGCGTCATCACCATCATAAAGCGGATCAGCAGCATGCTGACGCGGCCAATGCCCTTCTGGAACGCATTCGGCTCGCTCTCCTGCTCGGTGACGCGCCCGGCCAGCTGCCCGAACCAGGTGCTGCCCCCGGTCGCGGTGACAATCGCCTGCGCCGTGCCGCTCACCACCGTGGTGCCCATAAAGCACAGGGTATCGCACTCCAGCGGATTCACCTGCTGCGGCTCACGAGTGCGCGCCACTTTCTCAACCGGCAGGGATTCACCGGTCAGCGAGGCCTGCGCCACAAACAGATCGCGAGCCTGAATGATGCGTAAATCCGCGGGGATCATATCCCCGGCGGCGAGCTTCACCAGATCGCCCGGCACCAGCTGGTCGATAGGCAGCTCAACCCAGGCGTTTTCCCCCAGATCGTTAATCACGCGGGAGACGGTCGCCGTGTTGCTGACCATCGCTTTCAGGGCGTCCGCCGCTTTGGTGGAGCGGGCTTCCTGAATGAAATTGAGCAGCGTGGAGATGCCCACCATCAGCGCAATCACCCCGGCGGCAAACAGATCTTCGGTCGCGTAGGAGATAATGCCCAGCACGGTCAGCAGCAGGTTGAACGGGTTACGGTAGCAGTGCCACAGGTGCACCCACCACGGAGACGGCTTTTGCGCCGGAATCTGGTTGTCGCCGTGCACGGCGCGGATTTTTTCCACTTCAAGCGCGTTCAGCCCTTCCGGATGTCCGCCAAAGGCGCGCCAGACTTCATTTTCATCCATTGCCGCCACATTCAGGCAGCGTTCGGTCAGGGATGCCGGGATCGCCGCACCGGCCAGATGTTTGGCGTTCGGCAGCGGGTCGCGCTCGGTCAGGCGACGTGGCAGATGACGGCTCAGCTGGGCAAGCAGCTGGCGAGTAATATTTTTAAGCATAGTAAGCTCCCCGCATCCGCCGGGCGGATGCAGTCTTTCCTGCAGGCGCGACAAAGCCGGGCCTGAGGGGCACTTAAGATTTCAAGCAGGAGCGTTTAAAACGCGCTGCCTCACGTAACCGGTGAGCAGCGCGGAGGCTGGCTTACCGGAAAGAAATTGCTCTCCCGTTCAGGAGAGGGGCGGGATCGGGATCCATATAGCCTCCGGTAAGTAAAAAGTGGGATGTCGCCGCGCAGTATAAGGATTTATCCATACCGTTTGTGACGATTCGGGCGGTATTATAACCCCAGGCAAATAAACCTAACGTAAACCAGACTTTGCCCATAGCCAATTCGCGCTATAGCATTAGGCTCAATTGACCATTTTGTCGTTGTTACAGGGAAAACAGCATGCAGAACCGCCTTACGATTAAAGACATTGCGCGTTTAAGCGGCGTGGGGAAATCCACCGTCTCGCGCGTGCTCAACAACGAAAGCGGTGTCAGCGAACGCACGCGTGAACGCGTCGAGGCGGTGATGAATCAGCACGGTTTTTCCCCTTCCCGCTCTGCGCGCGCCATGCGTGGTCAGAGCGATAAAGTCGTCGCCATTATCGTCTCGCGTCTGGATTCTCTCTCAGAAAACCTCGCCGTACAGACCATGCTTCCCGCCTTTTATGAGCAGGGTTACGATCCCATCATGATGGAAAGCAAGTTCTCGCCGCAGATGGTGGAAGAGCACCTGGGCATGCTCCAGCGCCGCAACATTGATGGCGTGGTGCTGTTTGGCTTTTCCGGGATTCAGGACGAGATACTTAAGCCGTGGCAGCGGTCGCTGGTGCTGCTGGCGCGTGATGCCAGCGGGTTCGCCTCCGTTTGTTACGATGACGAGGGGGCGATTATCACCCTGATGCAGCGCCTGTTCGAGCAGGGCCATCGCTATATAAGCTATCTGGGCGTCCCGCATACCGACGTGACCACCGGCAAGCGCCGCCACGAGGCATACCTGACGTTCTGTAAAAAACATAACCTCCCCGCCGTGGCGTCCCTGCCGGGCCTGGGCATGAAGCAAGGGTATGAGCAGGCCGCAAGCGTCCTGACGCCCCAAACCACCGCGCTGGTCTGCGCCACGGATACTCTGGCGCTTGGCGTAAGTAAGTATTTACATGAACAGCGTATTACCAATCTGCAGGTCGCAAGCGTGGGCAGCACGCCGCTGATGAAGTTCCTGCACCCGGAGATCATCACCGTCGACCCCGGCTACGCGGAGTCTGGCCGACAGGCAGCCGCGCAGTTGATAGAGCAGATTAATGGTCGC
The DNA here is from genome assembly GCF_019047785.1 of Enterobacter cancerogenus. Taxonomy (NCBI): domain Bacteria; kingdom Pseudomonadati; phylum Pseudomonadota; class Gammaproteobacteria; order Enterobacterales; family Enterobacteriaceae; genus Enterobacter; species Enterobacter cancerogenus. The sequence continues at coordinate 2,131,175 of NZ_CP077290.1, forward strand.
GCGGAGCCGCGCCAGATCGTTATTCCCTCACACCTAGCTTAACCATCCAACATCAGATTATTGTGATCCTCCCCCAATTTCGGGAACGTTCCCGTTTTCGCCGTCACGCTTAAAGAGTAGGCTTGCGCTCAGGTCATAACCCCTATCAATAGATCATGAGGTTTCATGATGAGTAAAGTCAGACAAGCAGATATCGACCAGCTGATCGTCCTGGTCGGCGGACGCGAGAACATTGCGACCGTCAGCCACTGTATTACCCGCCTGCGCTTCGTGCTGAACGATCCGGCCAAAGCCAACCCTAAAGCCATTGAAGAGCTGTCGATGGTCAAAGGCTGCTTTACCAACGCCGGTCAGTTCCAGGTCGTTATTGGTACCGAAGTGGGCGATTACTATCAGGCTCTGCTGGCGACAACCGGGCATTCCTCCGCCGATAAAGAGCAGGCGAAGAAAGCCGCGCGCCAGAATATGAAGTGGCACGAACAGCTTATCTCCCATTTCGCAGAGATTTTCTTCCCGCTGCTGCCGGCGCTGATCAGCGGGGGCTTAATCTTAGGGTTCCGCAACGTCATCGGGGACGTGCCGATGAGCGACGGCAAAACGCTGGCGCAGATGTACCCGGCCCTGCAAAGCATCTATGATTTCCTGTGGCTGATTGGCGAAGCGATCTTCTTCTATCTGCCGGTGGGGATCTGCTGGTCCGCGGTGCGCAAGATGGGCGGTACGCCGATTCTCGGCATCGTACTGGGCGTCACGCTGGTCTCTCCACAGTTAATGAACGCTTACTTACTTGGTCAGCAGGTGCCGGAGGTATGGAACTTCGGCCTGTTTACCATCGCGAAAGTCGGTTATCAGGCGCAGGTGATTCCCGCCCTGCTCGCAGGCCTGACGCTGGGCTTTATCGAGACGCGCATCAAGCGCATGGTGCCGGATTATCTCTATCTGGTGGTAGTGCCGGTCAGCTCGTTGATTATTGCGGTGTTCCTCGCGCATGCCTTTATCGGTCCGTTTGGCCGCCTGATTGGCGACGGTGTGGCCTTCGCGGTGCGTCACCTGATGACCGGCAGCTTCGCGCCGATTGGTGCCGCGCTGTTTGGCTTCCTGTATGCCCCGCTGGTGATCACCGGCGTGCATCAGACCACGCTGGCGATTGATATGCAGATGATCCAAAGCCTTGGCGGCACGCCGGTCTGGCCAATCATTGCGCTCTCTAACATCGCACAGGCTTCTGCGGTCACCGGCATTATCATCGTCAGCCGCAAGCATAACGAACGTGAAATCTCCGTTCCGGCGGCGATCTCCGCCTACCTCGGCGTGACCGAACCGGCAATGTACGGCATCAACCTGAAGTACCGCTTCCCGATGCTCTGCGCAATGATCGGCTCCGGCCTGGCGGGCCTGCTGTGTGGCCTGAACGGCGTGATAGCGAACGGGATCGGCGTCGGCGGCCTGCCGGGCATCCTCTCCATTCAGCCCGCGTTCTGGCAGGTGTTTGCCCTGGCAATGGCCATCGCAATTATCGTCCCGATGGCGCTCACCACCGTGATATACCAGCGTAAATTCCGTCAGGGCACGCTCCAGATCGTCTAACGTTATCTTTCGGGGCGCAGTTGCGCCCCCTTCGCATTTGCAGGAACGCATTATGAATACCCTTCCTCACTGGTGGCAGAACGGCGTCATCTATCAGATCTACCCGAAGAGCTTCCAGGACACGACCGGGCGCGGCACCGGCGATTTACGCGGCGTAACGCAGCGTCTTGATTACCTCAAAACGCTCGGGATCGACGCCATCTGGCTGACGCCGTTTTACATCTCTCCGCAGGTGGATAACGGTTACGATGTGGCGAATTACACCGCCATCGATCCGGCCTACGGTACGCTGGACGATTTTGATGAGTTGGTCGCCGAGGCGCACCAGCGCGGCATTCGCATTGTTCTGGATATGGTGCTGAACCACACCTCAACGCAGCACGCCTGGTTCCGCGAATCGCTGAATAAAGCCAGCCCGTATCGTCAGTTCTACATCTGGCGCGACGGCACGCCGGACCAGTTGCCTAACAACTGGCGTTCGAAATTCGGCGGCAACGCCTGGCGCTGGCATGCCGAAAGCGAGCAGTATTATCTGCACCTTTTCGCCCCGGAGCAGGCGGACCTCAACTGGGAGAATCCTGACGTGCGCGCCGAGCTAAAAAGCGTGTGCGAATTCTGGGCCGATCGCGGCGTGGACGGTCTGCGTCTCGACGTGATCAACCTGATTTCAAAAGACCAGAATTTCCCGAACGACGACGTGGGCGATGGCCGCCGCTTCTATACCGACGGGCCGCGCATTCACGAGTATCTGCAGGAGCTGAGCCGCGACGTCTTTACGCCGCGCAACCTGATGACCGTAGGCGAAATGTCATCCACCTCGCTGGAGAACTGCCAGCAGTACGCATCGCTCGATGGCCGCGAGCTGTCGATGACCTTTAATTTCCATCACCTCAAGGTCGATTATCCCGGCGGCGAAAAGTGGACGAAGGCAAAACCAAACTTCGTGGCGCTGAAAACCCTGTTCAGCCACTGGCAGCAGGGGATGCATAACAAAGCCTGGAACGCGCTGTTCTGGTGTAACCACGATCAGCCGCGCATTGTGTCGCGCTTTGGTGACGAGGGGGAATACCGCGTCGTCGCCGCGAAGATGCTCGGCATGGTGTTGCACGGCATGCAGGGCACGCCTTATATCTATCAGGGCGAAGAGATTGGCATGACCAACCCGCACTTCACGCGCATCACCGACTATCGCGACGTGGAAAGTCTGAACATGTTCGCCGAACTGCGGGCAACCGGTCGCGATCCGGATGAACTGCTGGCGATCCTGGCGAGTAAATCCCGCGATAATGGCCGCACGCCAATGCAGTGGGATGCCTCGCACAACGCGGGCTTTACCGCAGGCGAACCCTGGATTAGCGTCTGCGATAACTACGAAACCGTGAACGCCCGCGCGGCGCTGGGTGACCCGGATTCGGTGTTTTATACCTATCAAGCCCTGATTCGTCTGCGTAAAACCCTGCCAGTGCTGACGTGGGGGGATTATGAGGATCTTCTGCCTGACCACCCTTATCTGTGGTGCTACCGCCGCCAGTGGCAGGGGCAAACTCTGATCGTGGCCGCAAACCTCAGCCCTGCGCCTCAGGAGTGGCGTCCCGATGCCCTGCATGGCGAGTGGAACGTGGTAATGAGCAACTATGCCGGTCCAGACGCGGCAGTGCTCCGGCCGTTTGAAGCCGTCTGGTGGCTGCAGGCGTAAACCTCAGGAGATACGGCGCGGGTCGTATCTCCGCTATTTCCGCGTTTAGCGATACGCTAAATGTATGACAATAACTTTTACATATTGCAACGGCAAAAATAAAAATAGCCCTGCCAATTAAATAACCCCGGCAGGATATGATGAAACAGACAATTATTAAAGCAAGTTGTATTAGCGCATTATTGATCAGCACTCAGGGATGGTGCGGAAATACCGCCGTCGATCTGCGTTTCGGTCATAATACGCGCTCTGACGTTAACGACTCCCGTATTAAGGTTATGCATCAGGCGGATAACGGTTTTTACTTTTCCGTTGAGGCTGCACAAAATCATAACGATACCTTTTTTGGCGATACCGATCGATATAACGCCGACGATAAAGGCTTAACCGAAGCCGCGCAGGAAATTGAGACACGCTGGCGCTTCGATCTCGGCAATGGTTTCGCCGTTGCGCCCGGTATGGTGACCGTTTTCACCGCCAGCAACACGCACTACCGTCCCTTTATTCAGGGATGGAAAGCCTTCGACAATGGCCTCAATCTCTCCACACGCTATCGCTACAACACCGTAAACGACGCGCACAGCGATAAACAGCTGGACGGCAGCGGCTATACCCGCCGTGAATCCCATCAGTTCGATATCTGGTTTGCCTATAACATCGGTAAATTCGGTATGTCCTATAACCCGCGTTTCCGCTGGCAGGATAATGTCGATCAGGGGACCGGGGATGATACCTACTGGGAGCATACCGTGGCGTTTAACTATAAACTCGACGACGGCTGGACGCCGTATGTCGAACTGGTCTCGCTGGATAAAACCTACATCGATGACGACGGCAATCATAAAAATGATTACGCCGTTCGCCTGGGCATTGTTAAACAGCTTTAACCGCGACCTTATACCGCATCGTGCTGCAAAAGCCTGCAGCCGATGCGGTCCACGGCACTTAGCAGCTCAAGCTGCCCTTCCCGCTGATAGAGCGAAACCGCGCTGATATCAATTGTTAACGGCCAGCACAGCGTCGCCAAAGCAGCCAGCGACGATCCCTGACGGGTGATCGCCACAATCTTCAGCCCTTTTCGCAGCGCGTTACGCGCCATTTCGATAAGCGACTGGGTCTCGCCTGATTTACTGATCAGCACCAGCGTCCCTTTCGACACGCGCGTGAGCTGGTGCATGTCGTTGAGGATCAGATGCGGCAGGCTCGCCAGCGACAAAAAGCGCGACAGGTAGTTGAGGCTGGTAAGCGAGGCACCCCGCGCGTACAGGTAGATATGGCTGGCGTGCACCAGCAGCCCGGAGACCTCCGTCACAATCCCCTCTTCATTTGCCACCCCGCAGGGGGCGGCGGGTGAGGCCAGCGATTGATCGCCCAGAAAACGATACCGAAGCTCGGTATAGCTCTTATACCCCATCTTTTTACAGACGCGGTTAACCGATGTCGTGGTGGTAAATGTATCCCGGGCAATCTCTTTTGCGGAAATATTAGAAATAGAATGCGCATGGAACTGGATGTATTCAAATATTAAACGTTCACTTCCCTGAAAAGAATTCATATATCACGCCCTGTTAAAACCAGACGCTATATTAACAGCTCGCGGAAATAGTCTCTGGAAGGCGCTTCACACATTGCATCAAGGCGTATCGTGATACGCAATTAGTATTAGCAAACATTAAGGCTTGTTTTTATTTCTCTTTATACTGCCGTTATTTTCACAGTCAGGAATTTATTACAATGATGAAACAAAAAATTATCGCTGTAACGGCCTGTCCGACAGGAATAGCGCACACGTTTATGGCCGCCAATAAAATTATGGCCTGGGCGAAACAGCACAACATTGAGGTCAAGGTCGAAACGCAGGGAAGCGACGGCGTCAAAAACAGGCTCACCAAACAGGACATTGCCAGCGCCAGCGCGATTATCCTGGCGACCGACGTGCCCATTCAGGATGTGGAACGTTTTGAGCGTGTCCCGCACCTTAAAACGCGCACCCAGGAGCTTATCAAGGATACCGATCGCTACCTGCGCCAGGCTTTAGCGATGGGAAAACGCGCCGAAGCCGGGGAACACGAGCCGGAGATTACGCGCTCCGCCTACCAGATTTTTATCGGCCACATCATGGCGGCCATCAGCTACATGTTACCCGTGGTTGTAATGGGCGGCCTGATGATGGCGACGGCCAAAATCACCGGGCAATTCATCAACATTGAGCATTCACCGTTTAGCCTGCTGGATAAGCTCGGCTTTATGACCATTAAGTTCATGTATCCGGTGTTCGCCATGTATCTGGCGTTTTCGATTGCCGGCAAGCCCGCCCTGATCCCTGGGCTTATCGGCGGCATTATGTCCGATGAGGTGTATAAGCGCTTTTTCGACATTGCGACCTTTATGCCGTCGGGCTTTTTTGGCGCCATTGGCATCGGCTTTTTCGTGGGTTATCTGGTGCGGTGGCTTAACGATACTATCCACGTCCGCCAGCAACTCACCACCATCAAAACCATGCTGCTCGTGCCGCTGATCACCGGCATCACGCTGGTGATGGTGATGGAATATCTGATCAATCCGGTTTTCGGTTCACTCAACCAGCTGATGGTGGTGTTTTTTACCTCGGCAGGCGATACCGGACGCGGCTTCTATTCAGCGATGATCGCCGCAGGCACCGCGTTCGATCTGGGTGGGCCTGTCAATAAAGCGGCGGGATCGGTGGCGCTCGGCCTGAACGGCGTGAGCGAAACCTTTGATTTAACCGCCCGCGAATTATCCATCGTGATCCCCTCCATCGGCGTCGGCCTTGCGGCGTTCCTGAACGGTCGCTTTGGCCTGCCGGACGTGTTTTCCCGCGAAGAGAAAACCGTTGGCAGTACCTCGCTGCTGCTGGGCCTGATTGGCATTTCAGAGGGCGCAATCCCCTTCATCCTGAAAAACCCGCGCCTGATCCCCGTGTTTATGATCGGCGCCGTCTCTGGCGCGCTGCTGGCGATTGCTCTGGAAGTGAAGCAGACGCTTCCCCTGCCCGCCATCTGGGGATGGCCGCTGGCCACGAACGTGGCAGGCTATCTTGCCAGCGTGTGCGTGGGCGCGCTGATCTGCGCGTTAGGCGTGCTCTACGTCAGCCCTAAAAACGCGGATTAAGGGAAATATCATGAGTCAAATTCACGTTATTGCCCATACGCACTGGGATCAGGAGTGGTATTTCACGCGTCAGGACAGCACGGTGCTGGCATCCTGGAACTTTGCAGACGTTATCGACACGCTGGAGCAGGACCCGGCCTACCGTTGCTACCATCTTGATGGGCAGATGGCGGTGGTGGACGACTTCCTGGCCGTGAATCCGGAATACACGCCGCGCCTGAAGAAGCTGGTCAGCGAGAAACGGCTGTTTGTCGGGCCGTGGTATACCCAAACCGACAGTTGGAACGTTCACGGTGAGTCGATCGTGCGTAACCTGAAATATGGCATCGCCGCCGCGCGGGCGCTCGGGCACGCGATGCAGGTGGGCTATCTGCCGGACACCTTCGGACACAACGCGCAAATACCAACGATCCTGCGCGGCTGCAATATCGATAACATCGTCTTCTGGCGCGGGATCGACCACGATCGCATGGTCAAAAACAGCCAGTTTCTGTGGCGCGCCCCCTCTGGCGAAACGGTTATCGCCTGCGCGATGGCGCTGGGTTACGGCGCGGCCAAAAATATGCACGCCGATCCCCACCATCTTGAAAACAAAATCTTCCCGATTGTCGATCTGCTGCGCGAACGTGCGGGCATCGACAACCTGCTGCTGCCCTGCGGCGGCGATCAGGTTAGCATCGACCCGACGCTGCCGCGCACGCTGCAAACGGCCAGCGAGCGCTCCCCCGCCCGAGACCGCTATTTCCTCAGCTCGCTTGAGGAGTACGTGGAGAGCCTGCGCCCGCAGCGCGAGCGGCTTGAGGAATGGGAAGGCGAGCTGAAATCACCGCGCTACACCCGGATCCACAAAACCATCGGCTCCGTGCGCTACGACATCAAAAAGAAAAACGACGAGATTGAACAGTTCATCCTGCGCCAGCTGGAGCCTGCAATTGCGATTGCGCGCCATCAGGGAATTCCGGTCAATCTGGGGCTGGTCGATACCCTGTGGAAAAAACTGCTGCGCTGCCATGCCCATGACTCCATGGGCGGATGTAACAGCGACGCGACGAACCGGGATATTCTTCATCGCCTGGAGCAGACCTGGCAGCTTTGCCACAGCCTGTGGAATCTGGTCGTTAAAGGGCTGGCGATGGCAAGCTGCGACGACGGCGATCTGCTTATCTTCAACGCCCTGCCAAGCCGCACCAGTCGCGTGGTCAAAACCACGTTGTACAGCCGCGCCGACAATATCGCGCTGACGCATCAGGGTAAGCCGCTCACCTTTGAGGTGCTGACCAGAGAAACCCTGCCCGGAGGAAGCGTTATCTCTCTCGGTTCGCAGGGGGAATGTGAAACGCCCCTGCCGCCTTATTACCGCTGGCACATTGCGCTGCTGGCGCAGGCGCTGCCTGCCGTTGGCTACCGGGCCATTACCGTTCAAGCCAACCCCGCAGCGTTTGTGCCGACGCGCCAGAAAACGGCCAGCGAGATTGAAAATGAAGTCTGTCGGCTGGCAATCGACGCCGGTACGCTTACGCTTCACGATAAGCGCAACGGCAGGTGCATCACCGGGCTGTTTAGCTTCGAAGACTGTGCGGATGCCGGAGACAGTTACGACTTTTCGCCCCTGCCGGAGGATGAACCCACCCGCTGCTGGCACTTCACCCTGATCGACTGCAAAAAGCATTCGCTCATTGAGCGGATGGAGCTTGAGGCCCTGTTATATCTGCCGCAAGACCTCTCTTCCCGCACGGATAACAGCTTCATACCGCTCACGGTCCACGTCGTGTGCGAGCTGCGTCAGGGCGACCCCAATCTGTATGTTGATATCTCTCTTGAAAATAGCGTCTGCGACCATCGGTTGCGCCTGCTCATTAACAGCGACATCCGTACCCGGACGTCCATTGCGTCGCAGCCGTTCGCCATCGTTCACCGCCCAACGGGGTGTGACGACCTGAACTGGCAGGCGCACTATCGCGAGCGGCCGGTGGATATCGAAACCAGCGAGGGGATCATCGCCATCGCCGAGCCGGGAAAAGCGCTGGTGGTAAACAGCCGCGGCATGAAAGAGTTTCAGGTTGTCGGGGCGAAACAGGCTGCTATTGCGCTGACGCTGTTTAAGTCCACTGGCGTACTGGGGCGTAGCAACCTTGAGTGGCGACCAGGGCGCGCATCGGGCATTAACAATACGGTGGTCGAAACACCGGATGCGCAGCTGCTCAAGCCGCTGCACTTTTCCTTTAGCGTTGCGCTGGCGGACAATGCCGACCATCTCACGCTGCGTCAGCTGGAAAATCAGGCCTGCGGTCAGCCCTTTACCTACCAGCGGCAATCCCTGCACACGCTGGATAATCGCCTCGAGCGCTTTCAGCTGCGCCATCCCGAGCGGCATCTTCCGGCGGAATGTTCATTGCTGTCGTTGCCGGAGCCACTCATTCTCTCTGCGCTGCCCCATGCGCGCACTCTGTCCGGGACCATCGTACGGGTATTTAACGCCGGAACGCAGCCGGTGCCGGTTCCCGAGAACCTGGCCGGGCTTTTACAGATCAACTATCTCGAAGAACCCGTTGCGCCGGTAACCCTGATTGCCCCTTCCTGTACCTGCGACTTTTTGCTTGAGGTTTAATATGAATTTGCGTGCGTTGACGTACCCGGACCTGATTTTTATCAATCCCCCTTTATCTACGCCTGACGCGCTGATCGAGCGGATGTCCGCCTCCCTGGCGGCGCGCAACCTGATCGGCGATAAAGAGGCGTTTATTCGCTGCGTGCTGCAACGCGAGAGTGAAGGCCCCACCGCGCTTGGCGAGGAGCTTGCCGTACCCCACGGTAAGTCGCCCGTGGTCCAGCGGGCGGCGTTTTGCCTGGCGCTGTTTGACGACCCCATTCTCTGGCCCGGTCTGGAGGGCGATGAAGACGTCAGAATGGTTTTCCTGCTGGCCATCCCGGAAGCCGAAGCGGGCAGCACGCATATGCAGCTGCTGACCACGCTGACCTCCTCCCTCACGGATGAACGCGTGCGCAACCGCCTGCTGGCAGCGCGTACGTGCGAAGAGGCGTTATCCGCCCTTAATGCCGAAGCGCATACGGCGACTAACGATAAACCTGCCCGCTCCCTTTTACTTCCCACGATCCTTGGGGCGATCGCGGCGGCAGCCTTTCTGCATGCCGGATTACGCTGGCTTCTCGGTCTGGGCTAACGCGCTGGCGCTCAGGGTCACCCACGCTGAGCGCCTGTTTTTGTTGTAAAAATAACCGGATTTTTCCTTTATTTTTTACAAAGGCTGTAGCGCCCGCCGTTTGTACTCTCGTCTTTTTACTTTGTTCTGAATCAAAAAAATCGCAAACATGTTTGATGCAAATCACTATATATAGCCATTAAAATGCAGCCCGACCCAACATCTTGTATTTATCGTCTACTATTCCAACAACAAGACGGCATCGACGCTGGCCGGAATTGTGGATAACAAGTGTCGGGAACGAGGGAAGTGACTGGCCCGGTTGATAATCCATCCGGTGAATACTTCCCCGCCTTTGTGGATAACCTGTTTTTAAAATGGAGTGATCATGACACCGCATGTGATGAAGCGTGATGGCTGTAAAGTGCCGTTTAAATCAGAGCGCATCAAAGAAGCCATTCTTCGTGCAGCTAAAGCAGCGGGAGTCGATGACGCAGATTACTGCGCCACCGTCGCAGAAATCGTTAGCAGCCAGATGAATGAACGCAGCCAGGTGGACATCAACGAGATCCAGACCGCGGTTGAAAACCAGCTGATGTCCGGGCCGTACAAGCAACTGGCGCGTGCCTACATCGAGTACCGTCACGATCGTGACGTCCAGCGTGAAAAACGCGGTCGCCTGAACCAGGAAATTCGTGGCCTGGTGGAGCAGACAAACTCCTCGCTGCTCAATGAAAATGCCAATAAAGACAGTAAAGTGATCCCCACCCAGCGCGACCTGCTGGCCGGTATTGTCGCCAAACACTACGCCCGCCAGCACCTGCTGCCGCGTGACGTGGTCTCCGCGCACGAGCGCGGCGAGATCCACTACCACGATCTCGACTATTCACCGTTCTTCCCGATGTTCAACTGCATGCTGATCGACCTGAAAGGCATGCTGACCCAGGGCTTTAAGATGGGGAACGCCGAGATCGAGCCGCCAAAATCGATCTCCACCGCGACGGCGGTCACGGCGCAGATCATCGCCCAGGTGGCGAGCCATATTTACGGTGGCACTACCATCAACCGCATCGATGAAGTGTTGGCACCGTTCGTGACCGAGAGCTTCAATAAGCACCGTAAAACGGCGGAAGAGTGGCAGATCCCGGACGCTGACGGCTACGCCCACTCCCGCACCGAGAAAGAGTGCTACGACGCGTTCCAGTCTCTGGAATATGAAGTCAACACGCTGCATACCGCCAACGGCCAGACGCCGTTCGTTACCTTCGGTTTTGGCCTCGGCACCAGCTGGGAGTCGCGTCTGATCCAGCAGTCGATTCTGCGTAACCGCATCTCTGGTCTGGGCAAAAACCGCAAAACCGCGGTGTTCCCGAAGCTGGTGTTCGCCATCCGCGACGGCCTGAACCACAAGTTTGGCGATCCCAACTACGATATCAAACAACTGGCGCTGGAGTGCGCGAGCAAGCGCATGTACCCGGACATCCTCAACTATGACCAGGTGGTTAAGGTTACCGGCTCGTTCAAAACGCCAATGGGCTGCCGCAGCTTCCTCGGCGTGTATGAAGACGAAAACGGCGAGCAGATCCACGACGGGCGCAACAACCTGGGCGTGATCAGCCTTAACCTGCCGCGCATCGCGCTGGAGGCCAAAGGTAACGAAGCGGCGTTCTGGACGCTGCTGGACGAACGTCTGCAGCTGGCCCGCAAGGCGCTGATGACCCGCATCGCGCGTCTTGAAGGGGTGAAAGCCCGCGTGGCGCCCATCCTTTATATGGAAGGGGCCTGCGGCGTGCGTCTGAAGGCGGACGATGACGTATCCGAGATCTTCAAAAACGGTCGCGCATCGATTTCTCTCGGTTACATCGGCATTCACGAAACCATTAACGCGCTGTTTGGTGACAAACACGTTTACGACAGCGAAGCGCTGCGTGAGAAAGGCGTTGCGATTGTTCAGCGTCTGCGCGATGCCGTTGACCAGTGGAAAGACGAAACCGGCTACGGCTTTAGCCTGTACAGCACGCCAAGCGAAAACCTGTGCGACCGCTTCTGCCGTCTGGACGCCGCCGAGTTCGGCATCGTGGAAGGTGTAACCGACAAAGGCTACTACACCAACAGCTTCCACCTGGACGTTGAGAAAAAGGTGAACCCGTACGACAAGATCGACTTTGAAGCGGCCTACCCGCCTATCGCCAGCGGCGGCTTCATCTGCTACGGCGAGTACCCGAACATCCAGCACAACCTGAAGGCGCTGGAAGACGTATGGGATTACAGCTATCAGCACGTTCCGTATTACGGCACTAACACGCCAATCGACGAGTGCTACGAGTGCGGCTTCACCGGTGAGTTTGAGTGCACCAGCAAAGGCTTCACCTGCCCGAAATGCGGTAACCATGATGCGGCCCGCGTCTCCGTTACCCGCCGCGTGTGCGGCTATCTCGGCAGCCCGGACGCGCGTCCGTTCAACGCCGGTAAGCAGGAAGAAGTGAAGCGCCGCGTGAAGCATTTGGGGAATGGGCAGATCGGTTAAGTTCTTCGCCGGGTTCTCCCCCTCACCCTACCCCTCTCCCTCAAGGGAGAGGGAATAGATTGAGCACATTGTTATGCCTGCCGCCGGTTTTCTCCCTCTCCCTGTGGGAGAGGACCGGGGTGAGGGCATCAGGTTAACACTATGAATTATCATCAGTATTATCCCGTCGATATCGTCAACGGCCCCGGCACACGCTGCACGCTTTTTGTGGCAGGCTGCGTTCACGAATGCCCTGGCTGCTACAACAAAAGCACCTGGCGTCTGAATTCCGGTCTGCCGTTCACCGATGAAATGGCGGATCGGATCATCGCCGATCTGAACGACACACGCATTTCCCGTCAGGGTATTTCACTCTCTGGTGGCGATCCGCTCCATCCGCAGAACGTGCCGGAGATCCTGAAGCTGGTGAAACGTATTCGCCGCGAGTGCGCCGGAAAAGATATCTGGGTCTGGACCGGCTATAGGCTGGATGAGCTGGATGCTCAACAGAGGGAAGTGGTGGACCTGATCAACGTGCTGGTCGACGGCAAGTTTGTGCAGGACCTGAAAGATCCGGCACTGATCTGGCGCGGCAGCAGCAATCAGGTTGTGCACCATTTGCGCTGAGCGCAGGTGAATATCCTTTCACCGCTCATTCAAAACCGGCTCAAGCTCTCCATCGCTACCGCCTTAAACGCGTCAAAACTCCCGCAACTGCAGAGTCGCGTCATGGCGCGCTCGCGCAGGAAGGTGACGAAAATGTCGTAGATCGCCATTGCCTCTTCATACTCGCGCTTGCTGATGGCGAGCAGGAAGATGACGTGCGCGGTTTCATCGCCCCACGGGATGCCCTGCGGGGCCAGCACCGTATAGACCACCGTTTTCTGCGCCAGCAGTCCCAGGGAGTGCGGCAGCGCGATACCGTCACCGAGCATGGTGCTGACGATGGCTTCACGCTCAACAACCGAATCCAGAAATTCCGCACCAACGAATCCTTCGCTTTCAAGCTGGTCACACAGCTCCCGGAACAGCGTTTGCTGGTCAATCGGCGTATCAAGAATGCGAAAATGGGCCGCGTCGAAGTATTTATCCAGCATCCACGGACGGGTGCGGTCCACCAGCACCAGCTTGCCGATTTGCTCCAGTTGGTAGTCCGTCGGGAACGGCGCGATCATCACCACCGGTTTGGACTTTTCACTCACGCGGGCGGTGGAGATCACGAAGTCTTCGCTGATAGCGTCAGCCAGCTCGTACTCGCGCAACGTCAGCGTGCGCGTGACCTCAATCTGCGGGTATTTGCGCTGCAGCACCGCCTCAATCATTCGTACCATCGCGTTACCGGCGTCGCACACCAGCAGCACGCGCGGCTGGCGCTGGTAGCCAATATTGTAGTGACGCTCCAGCCCGACGCCGATATGCAGCACCAGGAAGCCTATTTCGTTTTCGCTGATCACATACGGGGTGTATTTGCCCCAGCTCGACACCGCCGCCAGCGTCATATCCCAGGCCATCGGGTAGTGCTGCTTGATGTTATCCAGCAACGGGTTGGGGATCATTATCTGATAGCGCACGCGGGTGATCATGGTTTTGATGTGCGTGAGCAGGTCGGCATGCAGCTGCTCGTCGCTCAGCAGGTTGTAGTTATAGTGGGTGTTGATATAGCGCAGGATATAGTTGACCAGGGCTTCGTCATCATCGGCGTTGATCGCGCTCGGCGCGATCTCCTGGATCTGCCGCGCCGCAATGTGGACGCACAGCCAGTTCTCCTCGGAAGGGGAAAGCGGCTTGCCCGCGAGCTGCTGGATGGTCACCGCAATATCTTTTGCCGCCTCGCGCACGTTCTCCTCGACATCCTCCGCGTGGAACTCCGGCAGCGGATAACCTTCGCTGATGCGACGCACCGAGACCGCACAGTACAGGCGCAGGAACAGCTCGCCTTCATCGGTCAGGCGGATATGGTGGCGGGTCAGCGCGTCGTGCAGCACCGTGACCATCTGCTCCGGCACGCCGGCGTTGAGCGCCACGTCGGTGACCAGCGGGTTCAGGCTGTCCTGCTGCGCCAGCTCCCACAGCAGGTCGGTCAGGCACGCGCGCGTCGACATCTCGCTGCCAAACAGCTTCATGCCGTGGCGCGGACGGGTTTCCAGCGTCAGGTTATAGCGCTGGAAAAGCTCACGCACCTCCACCATGTCGCTTTGCAGCGTGGCGCGGCTGATAAACCACTCGTCGGCCAAATCTTCCAGCTTGATTGAAAACGCTGACGTCAGAAAACGCACCACCAGATAGTGCACGCGCTCCGGCCCGGTTCGCGGTATGCGCAGCGCGCGCGGGTGAGAGGCCTGCAGCTGCTGATAACGCGCGGCGTCGTCAATTTTCAGCTGATAGCCATTGCCACGGCTCAGAATAAACTGCGCCCCGTGGCTCGCCAGCAGCGCGTTCAGGGCGGTGATGTCAGCACGGACGGTTCGCGTGGAGACCGACAGCCGCTGCGCCAGCTCGTCCTGCGGCAGCGTCTCGTTTTGCAACAGATCGAAAAGTTGCGCTAAACGTTGGTTCGGAAATCGCACGTCGTTGTCCTCTTACTGCTTAGGGTGAAATGACCATCTGGGATGGGCTGCCGACCGGCGTATAGTCTGGCTCTGCGCTCAGCTTGCCGTCCTGCGCCACGCGAAAGCGGGTAATGTTGTCGCTGCACTGGTTCATTACGTAAAGCCAGCGCCCTTGTTTATCGAGCGTCAGGGTGCGCGGGTAATCGCCCCGCGTCCAGACGTCGTCCCGGTGCGTCAGCGTGCCGTCCGCTGTTACGGTAAAGTGCCCGATGCTGTTATGCAAACGATTAGCCACATACAGCTGCTTGCCGTCCGCGCTCAACGCCAGCCCGGCGGCAAAGCTGGTGCCTTTATACCCCGCGGGCAGGGCGGAGACCGTTTTGCCCTCTTTCAATCGGCCTGCGTTGTCCAGCGTATAATGGGTCAGTGTCGAAGCTTCTTCGTTAATCAGCCACAGGGCATCGCCTTTTGGCGTAAAGACGAAGTGTCGTGGCCCGGCACCTTTTGAAGAGGCGCTGATGAACGGCGGATCGTTCGGGCTAAGTTTTCCGGATCGTTCGTCAAAGCGATACTGATAGATCCGATCCAGCCCCAGATCGGTAGAAAACACGTACTTCCCGCTCGGATCGGCGGCGATCATGTGCGCATGTGGGCCGTTATGATCGCTCATCGCGAAGCTGCCTTCCGCTGCCGCCTCGGGTTTGGCCGCTCCCGGTTCCCCGCGATCCTGATGGGTATCCGTGGCCTCACCCAGGCTGCCGTCCGCCTTAACCGGTAAAACGGCGATTGACCCGCTCACGTAATTCGCCACCAGCAGATGCAGACCGTTTGGCGTCAGGGAGAGATAGACCGGCCCCGCGCCGCCGGAGGCCACCTGATTTAACTCGCTCAGATCGCCGTTGTCACCGATGCGCAGCGCCTGCACTACGCCCTGCTCCACCTCGCTTGCCAGATACAGCGTTTTACCGTCGTGTGAGACGGTCAGCTGCGCGGCGTTCGGCAGCTTGCTCACCAGCGTTTTGTTCGCGAGCGCACCGGTTTGCGGGTCGAGGGTAAAGCGGTACAGCCCTTCACCGTTTGGGTTGTAGGTTCCCACCCAGGCGTACTGCGTCTGGGCGATGGCGGTGGTAGCGAGTAACGAGAGTGAAGCGACGAGCAGATTGCGGGTGTGCATGGTGGCTCCTTTGGTTTTGTGCGGTTTGTGCCCCTCACCCTAACCCTCTCCCCAAAGGGGAGAGGGGACGATTACACCCTCTCCCCTTTGGGGAGAGGGCCGGGGTGAGGGGTAAAGACTACTTAACCAGCTTCTTCGTCATCTCCAGCAGCGTGCGCACATCTTCCGGGCGCGTATCGCCGCTGGCTTTATCGATAATCGAACTGTAAATATGCGGTATGATCTTGCTCACGCCCGCGTCCAGAGCAATCTGCAGGATCTCTTCAAAGTTTTCCAGATCGATACCACCGGTCGGCTCGAGCCAGAAGTCGTGACGGGCGCAGGCTTGCGCCACCGCGGTGTACTCATCGCGGCACTTCAGACCGCCCATCGGGAAGTATTTGATGGAGCTGCCGCCGAAATCTTTCAGCAGGGCAATGGCGGTTTCAACCGGGACGATACCATCCGGTGCCGCGCTGCTCAGCGGGCCGGTGGAGATCTTGACCATGCCGACGGTGCCGGTTGGCGAGACCAGGCCGTTCACCACGGAATCGCTCTGCCCCAGCAGCGCACGGCTGGTGGCGACGCCGGTAAAGACCTGATTAACGTGCTGCGGCTGCACCTGACGGGAGATTTCGCTCACCATTGCAGACTGGTTCGGATCGCCCGCGCCCAGCCCCACGGAAAGCGCGTTATCGATAAGCGCGGCGTACTCGCGCATGTCGGCGACCGCGCTGTCTACGTCCGGATAATTTTTGGAGAGCACGCCCACCAGCACGTGGCCTTCCGCCGCCTCGTAGATGGCGCTGGCGTTGGCTTTGGAGCCTGCCAGCACGTTGAGGCACACGCGGTCACGGTAAAAATTGGGGGTCAGTTTCATGCGTTTTTCTCCTGTCCTAATACTTCGCTAATGCGGCGGTACACAATATTCAGCTGGTCAGCATTCACGCTGCGCACGTCCGCCTCGATAATCCCTTCGTTGGCCTTGTAACCACGGAAGTAGATGGCGTATTCACCCTGCTTGAGCTTATTCACCAGGTCACCGGTGCCAACGCCGGTGGTGGCTTCGTCAAATTTAATCTCGGTGCGGGCGATATCGCGACCGGCGCTGTCCCAGACCACGCGCGCCGTGACGCCGTTCAGGGTGTTAAGCGCATCGATAAACGGCGTCATCTTCGCCACCATCTCCGCCCCGCTCTCTTTGGTCGCTGTCAGGTAGTGTTCGATGGCGCAGGTCAGGCCGAGGATCCCCTCCTTGCCTACCTTCATGGCGCGGCCAATGCCCGCCGTCTGACGTTTCACCCACTCGACGTACTGGGTTTTGCCGATCACCAGGCCGCTGGTCGGGCCTTCAATGGCTTTCGCGCCGCTGTAGATCACCAGGTCCGCGCCGGAGCGGTAGTAAGCGTGCAGATCTTCTTCCGCTGCGGCATCAACGATCAGCGGCAGATCGTGCTTACGGGCGACAACCGCCGCCTGCTCGACGCTGAGCATGCTTTTTTGCACGCAGTGGTGTGATTTGATGTAGAGGATCGCTGCAGTGCGCGGGGTGATCGCCGCCGCCAGCTGATCGGCAGAGCATTCGTTCGCGTAGCCAGCTTCCACCAGCTTGCCGCCACCCAGCGCCACCATGGTGCCGACCGGCGCGCCAAAGTTGACGTTGTGCCCTTTCGGCAGGACGATTTCGTTGTTCTCAATCGGGGTAACGTGCAGGTTTTCCAGCAGCCAGTCGCTGTCTTTGACCAGGACCGCCGCCACGGATTGCGCGATACCCGCCGAGGCGCAGGAAACCACCGTCGCGCCTTCCACGTCCAGCAGCTTCGCGATGTACTCCCCGGTTTTGTTGACCAGATCTTTCATCTCGAAGTAGTGGTTCATGCCGTCCATTGCCGCCTGCACCACTTCCGGGCGCGGCGTGGAGACACCCAGCGCCGTCATGCGGCCAGAGGTGTTGATAACCTGCTTTAAATTGTACTTCTCATAAATCGAAGGCATGTTCCGTGCTCCCTTGTTCGGTCATGTAGCCCTTGCCCGCGCGGATGGCGGCAAGCGGCACCAGAATGTGTTCAGCCTGCAGGCTGTCGTTTTCAGCATCCACCAGCAGCGTTGGCTGGCGTTTGAGGGTGAAGAGCGTCAGATCGGCGTCGAGACCCGGCTCAATCCGCCCTTTGTGCGTCAGGCGCAGGCCGTCGGCGGCATTGGCGGTCACGCAGGCGATCACCTGCGGCAGCGACATGCCGATGGCGAGGAATTTCGACATCACGCTCGCCAGTGAGCCTACCGGGCCGTTGATGCGGTTGCGGCAGTAGATATCCGAGCTGATGGTGTGCGGCAGAATGCCCATCGCGATGGCGCGTTTCGCCACTTCAAAGCTAAAGCTCGCCGTGCCGTGGCCGACGTCGAGTCGCACGCCGCGCTTCAGGGCGGCGGTGATAGACGCGCGCAGCTCGCCGGAGGGCGTCAGAATGCGGTTCGGCTTGCCGTTGTAGCAGTGAGTAATGATGTCGCCGCTGCTCAGCAGTTCGGCAATTTCATCGAGGTTCGGCGGGTTGTTGCCGATGTGCACCATCAGCGGCAGATCGCCGTTCTCTTTCTGAATGGCTTTCGCGCGCACCAGTGGCGTAATGCCGTTTTCACCCACCACGCTGCTGCTCATGCGCGCTTTCAGACCAACGATAAAATCAGGGTAGCGCGCTACCGCCTGCTTCACCGCCCCGGCGTCGATATTCGCCATATTGGCGAGTTCATTTTGGGCGATCAGCCCAACGCGGGAGATGTTCAGCAGGGCAAAGACCTCGGTTGAGGCCTTGCGGGTAATCTCGTAGAAATCGTCAACGTCGTCGGCCCCGGTACTGCCCGCGTCTACTACGGAGGTGACGCCGGTGGCAATGCCGACGCTGTCCGGCTCGTCGTGGTAAATCGGGGAGTTCGGGTAGCAGTGAACGTGAGAATCGATCCAGCCGGCGCTGACAAACACATCGCCGTTCAGCTCGACCGTTTTACGTGCGGGAGCGTCAATTTCGCCCAGCGCCGCGATTTTCCCGTCCTGAATGGCGATATCGGTCAGGGTATCGTCGGTAAGGCGCGCACGGCGCAGGAGTAAATCAAACATGGGGATCTCCTGATAAGGCGGGCGCATCAGCGCCCGCAGGTATTAAAGGGCGACCGGGAACAGCCAGCCCAACAGCATCGCACCGAGGATGGCGCCGCCGGTAATCGGCTTCTGCCAGATGTAAAACAGCAGTGCGCCCAGCAGTGAACCCACGCCAATCGGAATGGAGGCGGTCATGGCGCTGAGGATGATCAAGGGTCCGAGGAAGCGGCCAGAGGCGTTTCCCGCACCCATCATCACGTCAGCGCCGTAGGTGGAGTTGCTCTGGTTGATGGTGAACTTACGCGCCAGAATGATGACGTAGCCAATCGCCAGGCCAATCACCAGACCGGTTATCAGCGCGGCAATAAAGTTGGTCACCGGGAACATAATTCCCGCGCCCAGCAGCAGCGCCGGTACACCAAGGCCTACGCCGGTCTGGATCGCCCCGCCGATATCCAGAATACCGACCAGCGACCCTTCAATAATGCGCGCGAACAGGAAGCTGGCGCCAAACGCGGCGACCGCGCCGTACACGCCGGTGTCCATTCCCGCTTTCAGCATCGCCACGAAGGCCACTTCGTTAAACGCGCCGATGCCGTACAGGTAGTACATGTGTGTCCCGGCGAACACGCCGGAGGAGAGCAGGCCAACGAAGATCGGGAACGACCAGTCGGCATACCAAAAACCTTTATTCTGTTCCATATCGAGGCTCCTGTTATTTACCGCTGAGCGAGTTGTGGATCATGTCGAGCCAGTTCGGCACGGTCAGATGGAAGGATTCGATCATCTTCATGTCGAAGCCGCGGAAGAAGCCGCTCAGTACGAACAGCAGAACGATAGCCGCCATCATCACTTTGGTGACATGGTTCCAGCCGCTCTCTTCAACGCCTTTACCAATCAGGATACCCAGCACCAGACCCGGTACGGCGTTACCCATGATCAGCTGCGCCGCGCCGCCAAACACGGTAGCCCAGAAGCCGGATTTTTTACCCGCGTCAATGGCCGCCAGCCAGAAGATCACCGGCATCACGGTATTCACCAGCAGGTTGGCCGCAGGGACCAGCACCTTCACGGCGGTGACCTGAAGCGCGGCGGGAACGGAAGAGGCGGTAAGGTTAAGGAAGGTCACGACGAGCATGCCGATCACGCCGCAGGCAATCGCCATTTTGCGTGGGTCGTGCAGCGTTTCGCCGACGTTACGGTTTTTGATCATCAGCGCCGCGGCACCCCAGTTAGGGATGATGCGGTGGTCAACGTCCTGTGTGAAGGCACCTGCTGCCACCGAAGAGGCCCAGGCGTTAAAGAAGAAACCTAATCCAAAGGAGAAGTGAGAAGCCGGATCCCCTTCACAGGAGTTCAGTTCCCCCAACGTACGAAACGCGCCCATACCCTGAGTGGTAGGCGCATGAAACATGCGTGCAGCCCCGGCGCCAACACCGACGCCAACCAGGCCGCCAATGATGAGCGATTTTATTAAAATAATTAAGAACATCAGTCTGCCCTTTTATCAATAATCAGCGTTGCGTGACGAAATCCACCTGGTCAAGATTGATGGCGGTCACGTTGACGGTCACATCCAGCTCCACGCTGTAGGTGCGTCTTTCCCGGCGCAGAAAGAAGAACAGAAAGGCTTCTTTACGCACCGCTTCTTGCGCCTGAACGACCTGCACATCCTGTGGCTCAATACGCAGTAAGATATGCGGTGAGGCTTTCATCACCGCGGCCTGAACCTGGTTGAGCGCATCGGCAAAGGCGCGCGCCTTAGCGTCGCCTTTGCCCTTCACTCTCACCGTTGTCGTGAACTGTTCTTTCATGCTTACGCGCCGTGCTTCTTCTGCCACGCCTGGACCAGACGCTCGCCCAGCTCTTCTTTATCCATAAAGCCAAAGCCCAGCACGTTGCAGCCTTCGTTGATGGCGGTCACGCCCTCGTCCACGGAACGCATGCCGTATTTCGCTTTGTAGCCATATTTGGTTTGTGCGGTGATAGCCCCCGCGCCGCCGCTGCCGCAGAAGGAGATGCCGAAGGTCGCGTTTTCCGCCTTCATCACGTCACCCAGCTTCATGTCCGCTGCCATGCCTGGCACAACAACCGCGCGGCCACCCGCTTTTTCCACACCCGCAGCCACTTTCTGTCCTTTGCCCAGGCGGTCGCCAATCACAACGGTAATTTGTTCCATGGTATTTCTCCTTAAAGGTTGTCTTTCGCGACTTCAAAGTGAACGGAGAGCAGCCAGGCTTCTTCATCTGGAAGATTGCCAAACTGCGCTACCACTTCACGGGCAAGCCGCATTGAATCGGGTGAAATTTCGTCGAACAGCTCCGCTTCAACCTCCGGCAGCGGCTCGCCGGTCACGGACCGGTGCGCCATCGCGCGGACGTGGGAGGTCAGCATCTGCTCCTGTACTGCATTCGGGATGATGTCGTGCCGGGCCAGCAGGGCGTAGACCTGCTGCAGCATGGTGTTGGCGAGCTGCTCTGTTTGCACCGCCTGTTCCCCAACGTCGTTCATTACCGCTCCGTTAATCACTGGTCTTACCCCGTTAATGGCTCTGGAACCAAACTAACGCCGGGGAGGAATTGTTTGTAGCGAGTTGTTTTCCACTTCGAAGTGGAAAGGCGAGCAGCGGCAGTGATCTGTGCCACATAAATGCGGTGAATCTGGATAAACCGCTGTATTTACGTGATGAATGTCACGTATTCAGGCGGTCAAATGCGGGCAGAGGAAACGAAAACGTTCAGGGGCGGTGAGGCAAAAATGTGATGGTGATAGGGTTTACTTATCACCGCGCATAAAAACGGGGGCCATTGGCCCCCGCTGCTTGTCTTTCGGATGCGCGATCGGTTAACGGTATTTCTTGTGGTACGTGTTGCGTGTCGCCACAAACCCATCGGCTGCCGCTTTGGCTTCCTTCACTTTGCCTTCGTTCGCCAGCTTCAGCGCGCCGTCAATCTGGCCCACCAGCACGTCAAACCCGTGGCGGAAGTCCTTCATTTCGGGGCTGTCAGGGGCTTTATTTTCCAGCTTCGGCGGCGTGGCTTTTTGGGCATCCAGCGCCGCTTCACGCATGTTGGTCAGTGCGTCTTTCATCTCAGACGCATTGTCCGTTTTCTGCACAACCTTCAGGTTTTGGCTGAGGATGTCCATGTTGTCTTCAAGATCGGCGGCAAACGCAGAAGAACCAAGAACCAGCGTTGACGCGGCGACGATTGCTAACAGGTGTTTACGCATTGCTCACTTCCTTTTTTATTATTTACTCAGGCGACATCTATTGGCCCGCAATCTTCATCTCGGGCAGAAGCACTGAACCACACTGAATATTGCTACGTGTTTCAATATCGTTACCGACCGTAACGATGTTGCGCCACATCTCCTTCAGGTTGCCGGCGATGGTAATTTCGCTCACCGGATACTGAATTTCGCCGTTTTCGACCCAGAAGCCCGCCGCACCGCGCGAATAGTCGCCGGTAATGCCGCTGACGCCCTGGCCCATCAGCTCGGTGACCACCAGACCGGTGCCCATCTCTTTCAGCATCTGTTCAAAGTTCAGGCCCTGTCCGGCGATGCGCCAGTTATGGATGCCGCCCGCGTGACCGGTGCTTTTCAGCCCCAGCTTGCGCGCGGAGTAGTTGGTGAGCAACCACTGGGTCAGAACACCGTCTTTAATAATGTCGCGACGCTCGGTGCGCACGCCTTCGCTGTCGAACGGCGTAGAGGCCAGCCCTTTCAGCAGGTGCGGATGCTCTTCAATGGTCAGCCACTCCGGCAGGATCTGCTTGCCCAGCGAGTCGAGCAGGAAGGTGGATTTACGGTAAACCGAGCCGCCGGCAATCGCGCCCACCAGATGACCAAACAGGCCGGTCGCCACTTCATTGGCAAAAATGACCGGGGCTTTCATGGTGGAGAGCTTACGAGGAGACAGGCGCGACAATGTGCGCTGGGCGCACTCGGCCCCTACCCACTCAGGCGACTGCAAATCGCCCAGTGCGCGGCCAATGGTGTAGGCGTAATCCCGCTCCATATCGCCGTTTTCTTCGGCTATCACGCAGCTGGAGAGCGAGTGACGGGTCGAGCAGTAGCCCTGCAACATGCCGTGGCTGTTGCCAAAAACTTTAATACCGTAGTGGCTGTTAAAGCTGCCGCCTTCGGTATTGGTAATGCGCTTATCGGCCTGCAGGGAGGCCTGCTCGGCGCGCGCGGCCATCTCGATCGCCTCATCAGGGGTGACGTCGGCCGGGTGGAAAAGATCGAGGTCCGGGGCGTCGAACGCCAGCAGCTCTTTATCTGCCACGCCCGCGTAAGGATCCGGCGAGGTGTAGCGCGCGATATCCAGCGCCGCCTGCACCGTACGGGCGATGGCATCCGGGCTGAGATCGGTGGATGACGCGCTGCCTTTGCGATTCTGGTGATAGACCGTGATCCCCAGTGCGCCGTCGCTGTTGAATTCTACATTCTCCACTTCGCCATAGCGGGTGCTCACGCTGATGCCGGTGGTTTTGCTGACCGCCACTTCGGCGCCATCTGATTTACCTGAAGCGAGCGTCAACGCGGTGGAGACGGCTTCTTCCAGAATCTTACGCTGCGCTTCAACTTGTGAGGTTACTTTCATCGCAAATGCCATACTGTAAGAGAGAGTTAACTGAAGTCTAACAGAGAACCGTTTTTCAGTGCGCGTCTTAACTGGTAACATTAGCCTCTTTTTTAAGGAGCCTGACATGACTAAGCAGCCCGAAGACTGGCTCGACGACGTTCCCGGTGATGACATCGAAGACGAAGATGATGAGATCATCTGGGTCAGTAAAAGTGAAATTAAACGTGACGCCGAAGAGTTAAAACAGCTTGGCGCGGAACTGGTAGAACTGGGTAAAAACGCGCTGGATAAGATCCCGCTCGACCAGGATCTGCGTGACGCCATTGAACTGGCACAGAAAATCAAAAAAGAGGGCCGTCGCCGCCAGCTTCAGTTGATTGGTAAAATGCTGCGTCAGCGCGATGTCGATCCTATTCGTCAGGCGCTGGATAAGCTCAAGAACCGTCATAACCAGCAGGTTGCGTTGTTCCATAAGCTGGAGCAAATCCGCGACCGTCTGATTGAACAGGGCGATGACGCAGTAGCCGAAGTGCTGAACCTGTGGCCGGATGCCGACCGCCAGCAGCTGCGTTCGTTGATCCGCAACGCGAAGAAAGAGAAAGAAGGGAATAAGCCGCCGAAGTCCGCGCGCCTGATTTTCCAGTATCTGCGCGAGCTGGCCGAGAACGAAGAGTAATCTGTTCCCCTCACCCCGCCCTCTCCCCATAGGGGAGAGGAAGAAGAGGAACGTAGGCCCGGTAAGCGCAAGCGCCACCGGGCTTTTTTTTACGCGTCGATGGCCGCTTCCGCTTTCTTAGCCAAACCATCGAGCAGCTTCTGATGGATCCCACCAAACCCGCCGTTGCTCATCACCAGAATGTGATCGCCAGGCTGTGCCGCTTTCACCACCATATCCGCCAGCACATCTACGTCCGCGCTCCAGTGCGCAGGCTGAATGCAGGCGTCGGCCACTTCCGCGACCTGCCACGGAATATGCTGCGGCTGCAACAGGAAGACCTCATCGGCGCGGCCTAACGACGGCGCGAGGTCGTCTTTGCAGATCCCCATCTTCATGGTGTTAGAGCGCGGCTCCAGCACCGCCAGAATGCGCGCGGTACCGCCGACCTTGCCGCGCAGGGCCGCCAGCGTCGCCAGAATGGCGGTTGGGTGATGCGCGAAGTCATCGTATACCGTCACGCCATGCGCTTCACCGCGCAGCTCCAGACGACGGCGGGCGTTGATAAACGTGCCCAGCGCCTTCGCCGCATCCGCAGGCACAACGCCGACGTGACGCGCCGCGGCAATCGCCATCAGGCCGTTGTGCATGTTGTGCTCACCGACCAGGCCCCACTTCACTTCACCCACTTTTTCGCCGTCGAGCAGCACATCCCACTCGGAGGCATCAGCGTTACGTTTTTTCGCCTGCCAGTGACCCTGCTCGCCCACCAGCTCCTGCTCGCTCCAGCAGCCCATCGCCATCGTCTGTTTCAGATTAATGTCGTTCTCCGGCAGGATGATACGGCCCTGCCCCGGCACGATGCGTACCAGGTGGTGGAACTGCTTCTGAATGGCTTTCAGGTCGTCGAAAATATCGGCGTGGTCGAATTCAAGGTTGTTGAGGATCAGCGTGCGCGGGCAGTAGTGCACGAACTTGGAGCGTTTATCAAAGAACGCGCAGTCATACTCATCGGCTTCGATGACAAAGAACGGGCTGTCGCCCAGGCGCGCAGAGACGTCGAAGTTCCCCGGCACGCCGCCAATCACGAAGCCCGGCTTGTAGCCGCAGGCTTCGAGGATCCAGGTCGCCATCCCGGCGGTGGTGGTTTTACCGTGCGTCCCGGCCACGGCGACGACCCAGCGGTCGCGCAGCACAAAATCATGCAGCCACTGCGGGCCAGACATGAACGGTATATTGCGTTCCAGCACCGCTTCAACACACGGATTACCCCGGGTCATGGCATTGCCAATGATGACGAGATCCGG
Source organism: Enterobacter cancerogenus (assembly GCF_019047785.1). Taxonomy (NCBI): domain Bacteria; kingdom Pseudomonadati; phylum Pseudomonadota; class Gammaproteobacteria; order Enterobacterales; family Enterobacteriaceae; genus Enterobacter; species Enterobacter cancerogenus. The sequence continues at coordinate 2,156,606 of NZ_CP077290.1, forward strand.
CTGCGGCTCTAACTGACTGGCATCATATCCCTGAATAAGGGAGATCCCCTCTTTCTCCAGAAGCGTGCTCATCGGCGGATACACATTGGCGTCCGAACCTGTCACTTCGTGGCCCTGCGCGCGTGCCAGCAATGCCAGGCCGCCCATGAAAGTGCCACAAATCCCCAAAATATGAATGCGCATACGTCACTATCCTTCTTCAATGTGGCGCACATTTTACTCACATGTCAGCGGGTGTGAAACGCATTTCAGGTAAATCCGTATTTTGCTGGCGCGATTCACCTCTGCGCTACTATTTGAATATTTGTTAAGATTGTTGGGCTTTAGTCGTTTTAGTGAACATACGATCGCTCTACTCACATAAGATGCAGGGAAAGTGTTATGAAAACGTTAGGTGAATTTATTGTCGAAAAGCAGCACGAGTTCTCTCATGCTACGGGTGAACTGACTGCTTTGCTGTCGGCAATAAAGCTGGGCGCTAAGATCATCCACCGCGATATCAACAAGGCCGGTCTGGTCGATATCCTGGGTGCCAGCGGTGCCGAGAACGTTCAGGGCGAGGTTCAGCAGAAACTTGACCTGTTCGCAAATGAAAAACTGAAAGCTGCACTGCGCGCGCGCGACATCGTTGCGGGTATCGCCTCTGAAGAAGAAGATGAAATCGTCGTTTTCGAAGGGTGCGAGCACGCAAAATACGTTGTTCTGATGGACCCGCTCGATGGCTCCTCTAACATCGACGTTAACGTCTCTGTGGGTACCATTTTCTCCATTTACCGCCGCGTCACGCCTGTTGGCACGCCGGTAACGGAAGAAGATTTCCTGCAACCGGGCAGCCAGCAGGTGGCCGCGGGTTACGTGGTGTATGGCTCCTCAACCATGCTGGTGTACACCACCGGCTGTGGCGTTCATGCGTTCACCTACGATCCGTCACTGGGCGTGTTCTGCCTGTGTCAGGAGCGCATGCGCTTCCCGGAGAAAGGCAGCACCTACTCCATCAACGAAGGCAACTACATCAAGTTCCCGAACGGCGTGAAGAAGTACATCAAGTTCTGCCAGGAAGAAGATAAAGCCACCCAGCGCCCGTATACCTCACGTTATATCGGCTCTCTGGTCGCGGACTTCCACCGCAACCTGCTGAAGGGCGGGATCTATCTCTACCCAAGCACCGCCAGCCACCCCGACGGCAAGCTGCGCCTGCTGTACGAATGCAACCCGATGGCGTTCCTGGCCGAGCAGGCGGGCGGCAAGGCGAGCGACGGTAAGCAACGCATTCTGGACATCGTGCCGGAAAGCCTGCACCAGCGCCGCTCGTTCTTCGTCGGCAACAACCATATGGTTGAAGACGTTGAGCGGATGATCCGCGAATACCCGGACGCATAACGCACGCAATAGGGGGAGCTGCTCTGGCTCCCCTTTTTATTTATATCGTTAACCGTATAAATGAATATAAAAATGGCGCTTTAATCCGCATCCTCGCTCCTGCATTATTTTCATAACAGTTTATGAAATATTCCCTGGAGCATACCGGTGATGAAAAACTATTCCCGAGCCTGTACCGGCATCGATTTAAATCTTATTCCTGTCTTTATTGAGGTGGTTCGCTGTAAAAGCCTGGCGAAGGCGTCTGTGCGTCTGGAGATGTCGCGCCCGGCGGTGAGCCTGGCGTTAAAGCGTTTCACGCAGCTCTTTAGTGAGCCGCTCTTTATTCGTAAAGGGCTGTATCTTGAACCCACCGAAAAAGCGCTGGCGTTAACCACCACGCTGGAAATATTAATGGGCGGTATTCACGATAATATCGGCGCGATTAATTCAGCGACAATATAAACCCTGGCGCAAGCGCCAGGGTGGAGGCCTGTTTTCAGGCCGTTTGTGCCGTCAGCTTAAAGGACGCCATCGCAGCCAATAATTCGCGCGACTGTTCTTCCAGCGAGTGCGTCGCAGCAGAGGATTGCTGGACCAGCGCCGCATTTTGCTGCGCGGTTTCGTCCATCTGGTTGACCGCAATATTGACCTGCTCAATACCACGACTCTGTTCATGAGACGCTGTCGCGATTTCACGCATCAGTTTGGTCATACGCAGCACTTCGGTGGCGATCTCATCCATCGTTTCCCCCGCCTGCTGCGCCAGCTCGCTCCCTTCATTCACGTGGGTTTGCGAATCGCTGATAAGCGCGCGGATCTCTTTAGCGGCATCGGCGCTTCGGCTGGCCAGATTTCGCACTTCGCCCGCAACCACCGCAAACCCCCGCCCCTGCTCGCCCGCACGCGCCGCCTCAACGGAGGCGTTTAGCGCCAGAATGTTGGTCTGGAACGCGATGCCATCGATCACGCTCAGGATGTCAGCAATACGCGCCGAGCTGCCGGAGATATCACGCATCTTCTCAATCACATAGCAGACCATTTCGCTGCCGTGATCGGCGGTGTCGGAAACAGTTTTCGCCAGCTGGTGCGCCTGTTCCGCATTGTCTGCGTTGAGTTTCACCGTCGCGGTAATCTCCTCCATGCTGGCCGCCGTTTGCTCCAGCGAGGTGGCAGTCGATTCCGTGCGCTGGGCGAGGTTGATGTTGCCCGCCGTAAGCTCGCGGCTGCCGGTATCGATCTGCGAACTGGCATCGCGCACGCGCAGCACCGAGCCCATCAACGACTGGCGCATCTCCTCGATGGCCGCATTTAAGCGGTTAAACTCCTGGCTTGCCGGGGCGTTGAGCGTATGCGTCAGGTCGCCCGCCGCCACATGCTCCAGCTGAGCAATAGAGGCCGACAACGGCTTAAGCAGCATATGGCGCAGAACCAGCCAGGCCAGCACGATAATGCCCGCCGTCAGCAGCGCCGCCACCACGATCAGGATCATCACCCGGGTTTTACTCGCCTGCACGGCGTTCACTTCGGCTTTGCCCCGCGCGTCGCTCCACGCCTGAAACGCCTGCATATCGTTATCAAACCGCTTCGCCACCGGCACCAGGGCGTTCTCCAGCAGATCGTAGTAGCCATCCGCGCTCTGGTCGTTCAGGGCTTTCAGCATCGGGTTGATCCCCTGCTGGTTATAGGCCGCAAGGCTCGCCGCGACCTTGTCCAGCAGCTGTTGCCCCTGCGTATCCGCCACGCCGCCGTCAATAACGGCTTTCAGCGTTTTCTGGGCCTGTATGACTTCCTGTTGAATGTTCTTCACCGCGTTTGCCGCGTCGTCGAGCATGCCGATTTCCATCATGCGGACGGCCTGGCCCGCTTCATTGCGCGCACGCAGGATCAGCGTGTAACCCGAATTAAGCTGCACCATCTGCTCACCCTGAAGGTGGTTGATGCGCTGGAGTGAAGAAGAGCTCTGTGTGAGGGCATAAATGCCAATGCCGCTGACAATCAGCAGCAGAAGGGTCATAACGGCCAGTAAAGAAAGCAAGCCGGTACGAATCGATAGCGTTTTAAGCATGATATTATTTCCGGTAGCGAGATATTTCTGGGCATAAAATAAGGGTATCGGCCGCTACCGGAAAATGTTTAGTCTTTAAGCAATTTCAGTGTGTTATCACTTTGTTGTCGACACGTTTACGCGTGTAACCGGCGAGCTTTGGCGGTTCTCCCAGAGTACCGTCAGGCCGCGCTGCAGGGCGATAAAGATAAACAGCAGAATGCCGATGGCAATCTTCGTCCACCATGAGCTTAGCGTGCCGTCAAAGTTGATATAGGTTTGAATCAGCCCCTGGATCGCCACGCCAAACAGCGTGCCGAGCACCGTGCCCACGCCGCCGCTGAGCAGCGTACCGCCAATCACCACCGATGCGATCGCATCCAGTTCTACCCCCACGCCCGCCAGCGCGTAGCCTGCCTGGGTATAAATCGAGAACACGATCCCAGCCAGCGTCGCCAGCCCGGTAGAAAGCATGTAAATGCGGATCGTCGTGCTGCGCGTGGAGATCCCCATCAGGTTCGCCGAGGTGGCGCTACCGCCAATGGCATACACCTGATTACCAAAGCGGGTACGGTGCGCAAGGAAGATCCCAATTACCACCACGCCCAGCATCAGCAGCCCCATCGCGCTCAGCCGCCCGCCGCCGGGAATTTTCCACGCCAGGCTGGAGAGCGTGTCGTAGACAGGATGGTTAATCGGAATCGACTCCTCCGACACCAGATAGCTTACGCCGCGCAGGAAGAACATCCCGGCGAGGGTAATAATGAACGCCGGGATTTTGAGTGCGTCGATCAGCAGCCCCATAAACGCGCCGAACGCGCAGCCCATCACCAGCACCAGCGGGAAAGCCAGCAGCGGTGAGATCCCCCAGAAGCCAATCGCTTTGGCGAGGAACACGCCGGTAAAGGCGATCACCGAGCCAACGGAAAGATCGATCCCGCCGGAGAGGATCACAAAGGTCATTCCGACGGCAATAATGCCTAAAAAGGCGTTATCGGTCAGGATATTGCAGATCACCCGCGTGGAGGCGAAGCCGGGGAATTGCGTCAGGCAGTAGAGATAGCCCAGCACAAACACGCCCAGTGTAATCATCAACGGTAAATTACGTTTTATCATGGCCCCGGATCCCCTTAATGATGCTGACGAAGCGCGGCGACTGAACGATCAGCACGCAAAGCACGACCACCGCTTTCACCACCTGGTTTAGCTCAGGCTGGAAACCGGAGAGCAGGATCCCGGTATTCATCCCCTGAATAATCAGCGCGCCCGTCACCGAGAGCAGCAGGTTAAAACGCCCGCCCATCAGCGAACCGCCGCCGATAACGACCGCGAGGATCGCATCCAGCTCCAGCCATAGCCCGGCGTTGTTGGCATCGGCTCCGCGAATATCCGCCGCGACGATCACCCCGGCAATAGCGGCACATACGCCGCTTAGCACGTAGGTCAGCATCACCATCAGCCGCGTATTCACCCCGGCGTTTTTCGCCGCGCGAATGTTGATTCCCACGGCTTCAATGAACATGCCGAGCGCCGTTTTGCGGGTAAAGAGCCAGAACACGATCAGCGTCACCAGGGCAATAATCACCGGCATCGGGAAGTAGAGAAAATTGCCGCTGCCGATCCACGCCAGGCTCGGCGAGTCAAAGGTGACAATCTGCCCGGAGGTAATCAGCTGCGCCACGCCGCGTCCGGCAACCATTAAAATCAGGGTGGCAACAAACGGCTGTATTTTCAGCACGGCGACCAGAATGCCGTTCCACAGCCCGGCCAGTACCCCAGCACCCAGCGCGGCAAGCAGCACCATCGGCAGGCCGTGGCCGGCAACGGTCATCGACGCGGCCGTCGCGCCGGCAATGGCCATCACGGCGCCGACGGAGAGGTCGATCCCGCCGGTGGCAATCACCAGCGTCATGCCAATCGCCAGCAGCGCCACCGGGGCGGCGCGGTTTAAAATATCAATCGGGCTGCCAAACAGGCGGCCATCCTGCACGATTATCTGGAAGAAATGCGGCGCAACCAGGCTGTCCACCAGCAGAACCAGCAGCAGCGCGATGATTTGCGGCGTGCCGGTCGGCCAGGTGAAGCGGCGCTTTGTCTCGCCGGTGTGCGAAAGTGAACGGGACATCACGATTAACTCCTTATGCCGCAATGGCGTTCATGATTGCCGGAACGGAGAGCTTATCCAGCGGGATCTCGGCGACCTGCTTGCGATCGCGCATGATAATGACCCGATCGGCATAGCCCACCAGCTCCTCCAGCTCAGACGAAATCACCAGCAGCGCCAGCCCGTCGGCGCAGAGCGTTTCAATCAGCCGGATAATTTCGGCGTGCGCGCCCACGTCGATACCGCGCGTCGGCTCGTCGAGGATCAGGAACTGCGGTTTGGTCAGCAGCCAGCGTGACAGCAGCACCTTCTGCTGGTTACCGCCCGAGAGAAACTCAATGGGCTGCTCCGCGCTCGGGGTGCGGATGCCGAGCTGGCGGATAAAGCGTTCAGCAATGGCGTTTTGCTCTCTACGCGGGATCGGCCTGAGCCAGCCGCGCTGCGCCTGCAGGGCGAGAATGATGTTTTCGCGCACCGAGGCGGCGGCAATAATGCCGTCCGTTTTGCGGTCTTCCGGGCAGAAACCGACGCCAAGACACGACGCCTGATGCGGCGATCGCAGGGTTTGCGGTTTGCCTTTGATCAGCGCGCTGCCACTGTCGGCAGGCTTGATCCCGAAGATCACCTCGGCAGTTTCGGTGCGGCCCGATCCTAACAGCCCCGCCAGACCGACGATCTCGCCGGGGCGTACCTGCAGATCGAACGGCGCAATCACCCCTTTTTTGCCGAAACCGCTAAACGCAGCGACCGGTTTATCGCTGAGAAGCGTACGGCCCGCACGCTGCAGCGCGTTGGTCTCCAGTTCGCGGCCCAGCATCATTTTGACCAGCTCAATCTGCGGCAGCTCGCGGGTTTCGCGGCAACCGACAAAGCTGCCGTTACGCAGAACGGTAATGCGATCGCTGACGTCATACACCTGATCGAGGAAGTGGGTGACGAAGATCAGGCTCACCCCCCGATCGCGCAGCTGGCGCATCAGGGTGAACAGCATTTCCACTTCCTGGGTGTCGAGACTGGCGGTCGGCTCATCGAGGATCAGCACTTTTGCCGACAGATCGATGGCGCGGCAAATGGCCACGATCTGCTGCATCGCCACAGAAAAACGGTTCAGCGGTTCGCGAACGTCGAGCGAGAAGCCATAAGACGCCATCAGCGCCGTGGCCCGCGCTTCCATCTCTTTACGGCGCAGCAGGCCGAAGCGCCTGGGTTCCCGGCCAATAAACAGGTTGTCCGCCACCGACATATTCGGCAGCAGGTTCACTTCCTGATACACCGTGCCAATCCCCAGCTGTTGGGCATGGGCGGTATTTTTCGGCGAAATGACGTTGCCCTCCAGCCAGAGGGTGCCGCGATCGGCGTGATAGACGCCGGTCAGCGCCTTAATCAGGGTGGATTTTCCCGCGCCGTTTTCGCCGAGCAACGCCATGATTTCGCCGCGACGCAGGCTGAAATCGACGTTATCCAGCGCTTTTACGCCGGGAAAGAATTTGCTTAAGCCCTCTGTGCGGAGGATTTCCTGATGGTGTTCGGTGGTCATGGTTCCCCCTGCATCAAGCCGGATGGCGCTACGCTTATCCGGCCTACAAAAAAGCGTAGCGTAGGCCGGGTTAGCGCAGCGCCACCCGGCAATTTTACTGGCTTAGTAACCCATATTTTTCTTCTTCTCTAACTCTTCTTTCGCCGTGTCCGGCAGGTAGAGCGTCGATTTGGTAATGGTCAGCTGTTCAGGCTTAGTGCCGTCTTTCTTGAATTTCTCCAGCGCGTCGAATGCCGGGCCGGCCATGTTAGGGGTCAGCTCAACGCTGGCGTTCGCTTCGCCATCCATCATCGCTTTATAGATATCCGGCACGCCGTCGATAGAGCCAGTGAGAATATCTTTGCCCGGCTTGAGGCCCGCTTCTTTAATCGCCTGGATCGCACCGATCACCATGTCATCGTTATGGGCGTAAACCATGCAGATGTTTTTGCCGTTGTTTTCCGCCTTGATAAAGCTCTCCATTACCTCTTTACCTTTGCTGCGGGTAAAGTCGCCGGACTGGGAACGGATAATCTTAATGTTTGGCGCCTTAGCGATGGCCTCGGCAAAGCCTTTCTTACGGTCGATGGCCACGCTTGCGCCGACGGTGCCCTGCAGCTCAACGACGTTGCACGGTTTGCCGTCAACCTGCTTCACCAGCCAGTCGCCGATCAATTTGCCTTCCAGCACGTTGTCAGCCGTCACGGTGGTCATATAGAGAGATTTGTCTTTTACATCGATGGAACGATCGAGCAGGAAGACCGGAATTTCAGCATCTTTCGCTTCCTTCAGTACCGGCTCCCAGCCTGTCGCGACCACCGGGGCAATGAAGATGGCATCTACGCCCTGAGCGATGAAGGAGCGTACCGCTTTGATTTGGTTCTCTTGTTTTTGCTGGCCGTCGGCAATTTTCAGCGTGATACCGCGTTTTTCGGCCTCGCTTTTTGCCACGCTGGTCTCCGCGGCGCGCCAGCCGGATTCAGAGCCGACCTGCGAAAATCCTACGGTTAAGGGTGCAGCCATCGCCATAGACGACATGGCTGCCGAAACTGCTGTGACAAGAAGTAAGCGCTTCCACATATGAACGTCCTCGTAGGGTGTTTATTGTTGGTTAAAAGATGTTCTGCGAAAAAACTATAGCCAATGCGAGATGTAACGGATTGCGTTACATCACACTTCAGAAAAGTGAATAAAACGTTAATCACAAGTTTGTAATCGCTTTCATTTCGGCATTTAAAATGCGGCTGAGTTTATGGATTTTCCTGTCATGGAAAGGGTCTGAAAAGTGGGCTTGCGGGGCAGAGAAGGCGAAAACAGGCGGAGACATTCAGCGCCAGTTGGCTATAATACCTGCCACTTGTTTACCATCCATTTTAAAGGACACAGACATGAGCTTACTCAACGTCCCTGCGGGTAAAGAACTGCCAGAAGACATCTACGTTGTTATCGAAATCCCGGCCAACGCAGATCCTATCAAATACGAAATCGACAAAGACACCGGTGCCCTGTTCGTAGACCGTTTCATGTCTACCGCGATGTTCTATCCGTGCAACTACGGTTACATCAACCACACCCTGTCTCTGGACGGTGACCCGGTTGACGTGCTGGTCCCAACGCCATACCCACTGCAGCCAGGCGCAGTCATTCGCTGCCGTCCAGTTGGCGTGCTGAAAATGACCGACGAAGCGGGCGAAGATGCCAAACTGGTTGCGGTCCCGCACACCAAGCTGAGCAAAGAGTACGATCACATTAAAGATGTGAACGACCTGCCAGAGCTGCTGAAAGCGCAGATCACTCACTTCTTCGAGCACTACAAAGACCTCGAAAAAGGCAAATGGGTTAAAGTTGACGGTTGGGACAACGCTGAAGCGGCTAAAGCAGAAATCGTTGCGTCCTTCGAGCGTGCGGCTAAGAAGTAATTCTTACTGCCGATTGCTGAAAGCCCCGCGAGCCGGGGCTTTTTTGTGGCTGAAGAGTGTCGCCCGGCGGCGCTACGCTTGCACGGTCCTGCAATGAACATGCAGGCCGGGTCATCCGGCATAAGGCGCAAAAAACAACGCCACCTTGCGGTGGCGTTGTTTTTCTCAGTACTGGTCTCTGTCTAACCAGTTACCGCTTTCAATCAGCGTTAACCCTTCGACCGAACGTTGGTACACGTACATCCATGCACTCCCGTACGGCGTCTGGATCAACTGGCGAGCGTATTCACCGCCCCTGGTGCGCAAGGCATCAAGTTCGGCTAACGTGGCATTATCAATACGATAAACCTCACCCTGTACCGTTCCGTTTCCCGGAACCGCGCCTGGATAGTGGCCCAGACTGTACAACTGGTAGTTCTCGATATTGTAATTTCCCAGCAGCAGGGCGTTGGTCATCCAGTGACTGTTGCCTTGCTTGGTGCGTAAACTGCCGTAAACAAATATTCGCATTGCTAAAACTCAAACTGATAGAGCAGATCAAGTGCCTGGTCTACGCCAGACACTGCTTCCAGATATAGCTTAGGCATCAGGCGATAGCGTAGCGTGAGTGTTGCCAGTGAGTCAAAGATCCCCACACCGTATTTTACCTGCAGACCCGGCAGTACGTAGCCGCTGACCACTACCTGCGAAGAGTCACCCACGCCCTGAGTATCCAGTGCCAGATTGCTTACGCCGAACGTCTCGCCGATTTTACCCACAACCTGACCACTTTGTGCAACCCCCAGACCGACTAACATTGACGTCATCGCCGCACTGTCGCTCTGACCGCTATCCAGACCTTGCCCGCGCAGCAGGTAAGACAACGCTTCCTGTTGCGACATCGCCGGGTCGGAGAAGATTTCCGCCTTCGGTTCGTCGGCAGAGCCGGTGACACGCACGCCCGCAATGACGTCGTTTTCGGTGGCCTCAGGGTTACGAATCGCTTCGATGTTCAGCAGCGGTTGATCCGGCGGGCCGGAGAACAGCAGTTCGCCTTTACGCACAATCAGATCCTGACCGTAGGCGTGGAAACGCCCTTCAGGAATATTGATTTGTCCGTTGAGGCCAAGTCCCTGCTGATCCTGCGCCACTTTCAGATCGCCCGTCAGCCTTGCCTTCAGCCCAAACGCATCCAAACGCACGTTATTCCCCACGTGCACAATAAGATTACTATTGATCGGGATGCCAGCGCTCTTCTGTTCGACAGGTTTCAGATTTTCATTGAGCATAACTTCGTCACTGGAGACGCCCACCGCGCTTTCCGGCACCTCGTGAACCACGATACGCGCCCACGGCACGTCCACGCGTCCATCAAGCGTAAAGAGGCTTGGCGTCGCCTCAAAGACGACATCCGGCGACACGTCCAGGCGCACCATCGGTGGCACCGTAATGCGTACCCGGCTGCCCTTCGCCGCGACGCGCGCACGCCAGTTATCCAGCTGGCTCCAGTCCGCATCACCGCTCAGGTTGATTTGCCCTTGCTGCGTGCGCACAACCCCGGCCAGGGTCGAACTCCTGCCGTTAAAGTTCATTGAAAGCTGGCTCGGCTGCATATCAAACGGCATGAAGTTCCCGTCAATATCAATGCCGTTCAGCTGCATCTGGCCGAACAGCTGCGGCCCCTGGGCGTCCCCCGCCAGACGCAGGTTAGCGTTCAGGGTGCCCGCCGCTTTCTCTCCGCGAGAGAAAATCGGGTTGACCATCGCCAGATTGAAGTTGCGGATATTGACGTTGCCGCCGAGATTACGCCGCCCCTGCGGATCGGTGATTTGCACCTGCCCGTCAAACTGGCCGTTGTTGGTCAGGCGGATAAGCCATCCCAGCTCCGCGCGGTTGTTACGCAGCTCCGCGTTGACGTTCAGGGTGTCGAACGCGACCGGTAGCGAGGCGTCATTGACCTCCTGCGTTACCTTCACGTTGCGCCCGGAGAGCGACACGCTGCCCTCCGGCAAGCCCTCTTTGGTGGTGTCCCACGCCACGTCGGCCTTGCCGGTGAATACGCCGCTGGCCTGCGTGGTGTCAGGCATGAAGGGTTTAAGCATCGCCAGGTCGAAGCGTTTGAGATTCACCTGCGCGCGCCCTTCTGCACCGGCATCAATGGTTTGCGGTACGCACAGTTCGGCATTCGGGTTGGTCCAGCAGTGTGGCCCAATGCTGATCTTCTGCTCGGCGTTGCGGTAGTCCAGCGCGATTGAGCGCGACAGCGCCAGCGGCCCGACCGGCGTACTGAAACGGGTGTTATCCAGCGTCCCTTTCCAGCGCGCCGCTTTGCGATCGAAGCTGCCCGCCAGGTGAAGCTGCCCTGAAACCGGCTCGCCCTGCACCCGTAGCTGGAGATCGTGCTGCTTCTCGTTGCCTTTGGCGTCGAGCGTGACCAGGTTGATGTTCACGCCGGGCTGAGAGATGCGCTCCACGCGCAGGTTCAGGTTACCGCCAATCTGGTCCGTGGATTTCACATCCCCGTCCACGCGAACGCGCGCAACGGACAGCTCCTGCCAGCGCAGGTTATTGGCGGTGATATCCGCCAGCAACTGCGGTGCATCCACCGTCCCGCGCACCTTCACCAGACCTTTTGCCGTGCCGCCAAGGCCCGGCAGGGCGTTATCGAGATTTGGCGCATCGATGGTGGCGTCCAGTTCGAGGTCTTTCACCCCCAGCTCGCCTTTGATATCCGCGGTGTTACGCCCCAGCGCCACGTGCAGGCCGGGAATCGTCCATTGCAGGTAGCTGTTGCCCTTCACCGCGCCTTCAACGTTGACCTTGTTCTGCTTCACGTTACCGGTGAGCTTGATTTCCGGCACGTCCATCTGCCACGTACCGCCGTACAGGCTGCCCCGGGTTTTGATCAGGCCATCAAGTTTCGACGGCCAGTCCGGCACCTCTTTGGCGGTGTTGATCCCCTTGAGCTTAAGCTCGCCCCGCCAGCTGATGGCCTGCTGCCAGTCCAGCAGCGCGGTCAGCTCGGTGGTACCTTCCAGCGCCGCCACGGTGAGCTTGTCGAGATTAACCTGCTGCTCGTTGCCCTTCGCATCCAGCGTAATCGTCGCGGGCGGCACGCCCTGGCCTTTCACCGCCGTGCGGAACGACAGCGTATAGTCGGTCATTTTGCCGCTCAGCTTCAGCTTCAGATCGTCGGCCTGGAACTGTTTTTCGCCGGTAAACGGCCAGTAAAGCTGCTGGCTGACAATCTCCAGGTTGATCGGTAATCCGGCCTGCGCCAGTTGCGTTTGCCCGCGCAGCACCATGTCCACCGGCCCGGAGAGGTTAATGCCAAACTCCAGCTTCTCGCGCAGCGCACCGCCAACCTTCAGCTTCACCTTCTCGCCTTTCAGCGGGTCGATGTTGAGCGCGCTGTTCAGGGTGATATCCACCGGCCAGTTATCGCGCAGCAGCGCATTGCCCGTGGCGTTGACCGAACCCTGGTTGGTGTCGATATCCAGCGCATCGAGCTTCATGTTGCCGTCGATACTGCTGACCTTGAGCAGCATGTTAAAGACGGTTAAATCGGTGTCACCGGTCAGGCGCAACTGCTCGCCTTTAAACTCTTCGATATTAAGGTTCAGCGGCAGATGAACGTCGGTCATCTCCGGCAGGACCGGTTTCGAGAACAGATCCTTCAGCGTTTCGCCCAGCGGTTTTTCATCCGGCTGCGGGTTCTGGATCTTCGGTTCAACCACCTCCTCCTGCGCCACCTCGGCCACCTTCGGCAGGGCAATCAGCAGCCCCTGCAGGGAGGTGGGCGTCAGGGTGAGGTTTTTCTCCTGCCAGCGCAGGCCGGAGGTGAAATCCATTACCGACACGGTGGTGTCGTCAATTTTGACATTGACGTTGTCCAGCGCCACCCGGTAGAGCGCAATCGGGTACGGCGTGGAGAGGTTAAGCGGACCGCTGTCCTCTTCCTGCACCGGCTCTGACTTCGGCATTTTTTTCGAATCTATCGCCACGTTCACATCTTTTAGCGACAGATCGTTTACGCAGAGCTTGCTGTCCCGCAGGCAGCCCAGCTTCACCGCCAGATGGAATTCACCGGCGTTAACCGCTACGCCCGGCTGCTCATAACGAATGTTTTTCAGACGCAGATCGCGCCAGCCGCCGGTGACCTGGCCTATCTCCAGCCCCGGCACCCAGCGGTTAGCCGCGTTAAACAGCAGGTGTAAACCCGTGGTCGTTCCGACCAGAAACGCCACCGTACCAAGCAACAGCACGATAAATATCAGCACCCCGAGGCTTATCTTCTTCCATAAACTCATAATTCAGGCCCCAGACCGATGTAAAACTGTAAACCGTGTTCGTCTTTGTCACCCACCGGCACGGCAAAGTCGAGCTTGATAGGCCCGACGGGCGACTGCCAGCGCACGCCTACGCCCGCGCCGGTTTTGAAATCGCTTCTGCGGATGTCGTTAACTGCTTCACCGCCGTCAACGAACATCGCGCCCCACCACTTGCCGCTGACGTTGTATTGATACTCCAGCGAGCCGGTTGCCAGCTTGGATGCCCCGGTGAGCTGGCCTTTGTCGTTTTCCGGCGAGATTGATTTGTACTTATAGCCACGAATACTGCGGTCGCCCCCGGCGAAGAAGCGCAGATCCGGCGGAACGCGCTCAAAATCATCGGTTTCGATCCAGCCAAGGTTGCCGCGCATCACGAAGCGGTGTTTATCCAGCAGCGTTCGGATCCAGACGTTTTGCGCCTGCACGACCGTGAAGTCCACGTCGGACCCCCACATCGTGTTGGAATAGTCGATGGAGTAGCGCTGGGAATCACCCCAGGTTGGCATCAGGCCACCGCGCGAGCGGGTACGGCTGATCATCACGCCCGGATAAAGCAGCATGGTGGTATTGGTGACGTTGGCCTGAGTAAAGTGGTCGAGACTCCAGCGCAGGTTGATGGCGCGCTGCCAGCCGCTGGAGAGATCCCAGAAGCGTGAGACCGCAAGCGTGGTGGAGTCCTGCTCGGTATCGTTCAAATCGGTACGCTTGAAGCCGCCCTGCAGCAAATAGTATTGCTCAAGCGGGTTCTTCAGCAGCGGCATCTTGTAGCTAAAATCGAGCTGCTGCTCGGGCGCGGAGATGCTGGCGCTGGTGGTCAGGCTGTGGCCGTAGGAGTTCATCCACGGCTTTTTCCACGTCGCCTTCACCCGCGGCCCCACATCCGTGGAATAACCTACCCCGGTTTCGATGGTGTTTTCCGTGCGCGGCGAAACCACGCCATGCAGCGGCAGAACTTTCGTTTTGCGCGATTTATCAAATTCCGGCGCAACGACCACCGAGTTAAACCAGCCGGTAGCCGACAGACGACGGTTCAGCTCGGCCAGATCGCTCGACTGGTAATAATCGCCCGTTTTGAACGGCACCAGGTTTTGCAGGTACTCTTCGCGAATTTGCGAACCTTCAAAGGTCACCGCCCCAAAGCGGTAGCGCTCGCCGCTGTCATAATCGATATCCCAGAAGGCCTGGTGTCTGTCGAGCGCCACGCCCAGCTGGCTTTTATTGAACTGGCTGTCAAAGTAACCTTTGCGCAGCGACACGCTGGTTAATGACTTTTTGAAACGATCGTAGTCGCCGTGGTTAAGCACGGTGCCGACGCGCGGGCGCGTGCTCAGCAGGTCGAGATAATCCCGGTCGGTACGCGCGTCGCCGCGCAGCACCACGTTGGTACCGCCTATTTTTACCGGTTCCCCGGGCGAGACGCGGGCAATGAGTACCTGCCGCCCTTTAGCCGGAGGCGGACGCAGGTCGAAATCGATGGTCGGTTCGTAATACCCCAGCGCCTTTAGCCCGTCGCGGATCGCATCATCCACGCGCGCGCGAAATCGCCGGTCCGGCGTCACTTCGTCACTCTGGATCGTTGACAGCTGCGCACGAACGTTTTTTTCCAGCGCCCCGGATAACCCTTCAACCTGCAAACGGACATTCGCCGCGCTGGCAACCCCGCTTGTCAGCAACAGGCTGACGAAACATAACTGGCGGATCTTTGTCACGTTTTCTCCTGAATATCCCTGTATCCACCCCTGGAAGCAAAATGAAGTGCCGTTCCACGGCTTCTCACGGCTTTACAGCCCAAAACCCAATTCGTGGGTTGAAAAAGGGTTTAACACCCAAATATTTCTTATGATTAAATCTAGACTCATTCAGCGCGTTTATTGTGTTCAATTAAACGCGCCGTGACAACCTTAACCGAAACATCGCTACCCCGGAGGCCCCACCGTGAGTTTATTCGACAAAAAGCATCTGGTTTCGCAAGCCGATGCATTACCGGGACGCAATACCCCCATGCCAGTGGCGACGTTACACGCCGTAAATCACCATTCAATGACAAACGTTCCTGATGGAATGGAGATCGCCCTGTTCGCGATGGGCTGCTTCTGGGGCGTGGAACGTCTGTTCTGGCAGCTTCCCGGCGTTTACAGTACCGCCGCAGGCTATACCGGGGGCTACACGCCAAACCCAACCTACCGCGAAGTGTGCTCCGGTGATACCGGCCACGCGGAAGCGGTGCGCGTGGTATATGACCCGGCCATCATCAGCTATGAACAGCTTCTGCAGGTGTTCTGGGAAAATCACGATCCGGCGCAGGGTATGCAGCAGGGTAACGACCACGGTACGCAGTATCGCTCCGCCATTTATCCGCTCACCCCCGAGCAGGATGCCGCCGCACGCGCCAGCCTGGAACGCTTCCAGCAGGCCATGCATGACGCGGGCGATAAACGCCAGGTGACCACCGAAATCGCCACGGCGAAGCCGTTTTACTATGCAGAGGACGACCACCAGCAATATTTGCATAAAAATCCGTACGGCTACTGCGGGATCGGGGGCATCGGCGTGTGCCTGCCGCCACAGCTGGCCTGATTACTGCTTCAGCGCCACGCGAGCTGCGTGGCGCGTGGCGTTACTCACCGACCCGTAATCTACCGCTTTTCCCTGCAGCAGCAGGTTATAGACCGGCGCCTGTGGCCGGTTCAGGCGCGTCTGCAGCAGGTGCACCGCTTCAATGCCAAGATCGCGGCAGGGCACCGTTATCCCGGTGACCGGTTTATCCAGCCGGTGTTCAAGGTTCCACGCAAAATCGGTCGTAATAAGGGAGATATCTTCCGGTATCCGCAGCCCACGGCGCGCCAGCACCCTGAGTACGCCCTCCGTCATGCTGGTACTGTTGGGGAAAATCACCTCCGGCCACTGCGCTCGGTCATGACCCGACAACCACTCGTCCAGCGCGCGCTCGGCCTCCTCTGCGGTAAACCACTCCGTCACCAGCAGGTCGCGCTGCGGCTCAAAATTGACGTGAAAATGGCGATACGCCTCTTTGATGCCGTCCAGCCGCGCGTAGAGCGTTTCCCGCCGCAGGCAGGTCAGGGTTAATACCCGACGATGCCCCTGCTCAAAAAGATACTGCATGGCGGTAAACCCGATGGCGCGATGGTCGGGCGAAACGGAATCGAGCAGGCGATCCCTGTCGACCGAATTAATTAACACACAGGGTTTATTCAGCGTCCCGGCCAGTTTAAAAATGGTGGAATCATCAGTTCCAATGATAATTACCGCGTTAATATTTTTATGGCTCGCCTTTTCGAGGAATAATTTTACGTCGGCATTCTGTTCTTCTAATCCGCAATAGCTCACCCAGACATTATGCGGTGCGCTGGCCTCTGCAATACCTTTGGTCACTTCCAGATAAAATATATCGCCGCGCCCCTGAAAGGTTCTTTCCGGAGCAAACACCGCAATGCCGTTAATCAGCAGACGCCCGCTGGCCATCGACTCCAGCACGCCCAGCTCCCGCGCGGTGCTGACAATGGCCTCCCGGGCCTTGTCGCTGGTATAGGATTTACCGCTTAACACCCTGGAAACGGTACTGACGGAATATCCCGTCAGGGCGGCGATCTCCTCCATTTTTAATTTTCCCGGCATTGCGTGACCTCGCTCACATTCGGTTTTTGCAAATATTTGCAGAAACAGCGCATTGATTTTAAAACCAAATTTCAATGTCGTTAGAGATTACTTAAGGAGGTTGCGAGTATTCTCACAAAAACACATTGTCGCTGCGTCATCCCTTTCTTATTTTCCGGTCATCACTCTTTTCGACTGAAATTAAGGTGTGACATGGAAAAGGTACGTTTTGGCATTATTGGAATCGGTAATATTGGTACGGTTCACGCGCGCTATTTACTGGCGGGCACCGTCAGCGACGCCTGCCTGACGGCGGTTTGCGACAATGCGCCGGAAAAGCATCCGGCGATTCGCCAGCTGACAGGCGATATTCCTCTGTTCAGCGACGCGCAGGAGATGCTCCAGAGCGGGCTTATTGACGCGGTTATCGTCGCCACTCCGCATTACGACCATCCGCGCCTGTCGATGCTGGCGATGCGCAGCGGCATTCATACCCTGTGCGAGAAACCGGCGGGGGTTTACACCGCACAGGTGCAGGAGATGAACGCCTGCGCCCGCGAGTGCGACGTGACCTTTGGCATCATGTATAACCAGCGCCCTAACCCGCTCTATCAGAAGGTTAAAGACCTGATCGACAGCGGCGAGCTGGGCGAAATCCGCCGCTCCAACTGGATAATCACCAACTGGTATCGCTCGCAGAGCTACTACAACTCCGGCGGCTGGCGCGCCACCTGGAAGGGTGAAGGCGGCGGCGTGCTGCTCAACCAGGACCCGCATCAGCTCGATCTCTGGCAGTGGCTGGTGGGCATGCCGGTGCGTCTGCGCGCGTTTTGCCAGTTCGGCAAACACCGCGATATCGAGGTTGAAGACGAGGTTACGGCCTACGCCGAATACGCCAACGGGGCCACCGGGGTGTTTATCACCACCGTCGCCGAAACGCCGGGCACCAACCGCCTGGAGATTGCAGGTGACCGCGGCAAAGTGGTCGTGGAAGAAGGCAAACTGCGCTTCTGGCGACTGCGCGAATCCGAAACCGCATTTAACGCCCGCTGGCAGAACGGCTTCGGCGAGCCGGAGTGCTGGGAAGTCACGATCCCCGTGGCCCCGGAATACAGCGAGCATCACGTCATTACCGCTAACTTCTGCGCGGCGATCCTGCGCGGCGAGCCGCTGATTGCCCCCGGTCTGGAAGGCATTCGCGGGCTGACGCTCTCCAACGCGATGCACCTTTCCACCTGGACCGACGACTGGGTGGAACTGCCGCTCAACGAAAAACAGTATCTGCGCCTGCTTCAGCAGCGCATCGCCACCTCTGCCGACAAAGAGGCCACCAGCATCACCCTGGATGCCTCTGGCACCTGGTAACGACCGAGGAGAGAGCATGATCAATGTCGCCATCGTGGGAACAGGCAATATCTCCCATAACCATATTCAGGGCTATTTACAGTTTGGATCGCGCTGCCGGATTGTGGCGCTGGTCGATATCTACCCGGACAAGGCGCACGAGAAAAAAGTGCGCTACGGCCTGACGGACGCCCGGGTGTACGAAAGCCACCGGCAGATGCTGGAATCTGAACCCAATCTCGATATCGTTGACGTGTGTACCCCGCCCTACGTGCATGCCGGGATTAGCATTGACGCGCTTCATGCCGGCTGCAACGTGCTGTGTGAAAAACCGATGGCCGCCTCGCTGGAGGAGTGCGACGCGATGATCGCCGCCCAACAGTCGAGCGGCAAAATCCTCTCGGTGATTGCCCAGAACCGGTTTACCGACGCCTTCTGGCGGCTGAAGGCGGCGCTGGACTCGGGCCTTGCGGGGACTGTCTGCCACGCTCAGGTAGACTCCTTCTGGTGGCGCGGCCACTGCTACTACGACCTGTGGTGGCGCGGCACCTGGGAGAAAGAGGGCGGCGGCTGCACGCTTAATCACGCCGTACACCACATCGACGCCGTTCAGTGGATGCTCGGCTTCCCGTCCGAGGTGGTGGCGATGATGACCAACGTGGCGCACGACAACGCCGAGGTGGAGGATCTCAGCGCCGCCATTTTCAAATACCCCAGCGGCGCGCTCGCGCAGATCACCGCGTCGGTGGTCCATCACGGGGAAGATCAAAAAATCATTATTCAGGGCGATAAGGCGCGCATCTCCGCGCCGTGGCAGGCCTACGCCAGCGTCAGCGCCGACAACGGTTTCCCGCAGGAGGTACAGGATCGGCAGCGGGAAGCGCGGCTTAACACCGTATTTCAGGAGACGCCAACGCTCAAATGGACGCTGCACACCGGGCAGATCAACGACCTGCTTGATGCCATTGAGCAAGGCACGGCTCCGCTGGTCGATGGCGTGCAGGGCAAGCGTGCCCTGGAGCTGATTACGGCGATCTATAAATCGTCGATTACGCGCGCGGTGGTGTCGCTGCCAATCCTTCGCGACGATCCGTTTTACCGCACCGGCGGGACCAACGCGCTCGCCCCCCGCTTTTACGAGAAATCCACCAGCGTCGCTAACTTCAGCGAAGTGGGCGCTATCCCTCTGGGCAAAGATCTGGATCGAGGAGTCTGACAATGAATAAAAATGACGGAATGAACTACGCGCCGGTCGGCAAGCCACAGCCGGTCGTGCAGGAAGGCGAGTTTGTCTTTGCCGCCGCCGCGCTCGATCACGGGCATATCTATGGCATGTGCAACGGGCTGATTGAGGCGGGTGCGACGCTGAAATGGGTTTACGATCCCGATCCGGTGAAGGTGGATGCGTTTGTGCAGCAGTATCCGCAGGTGAAAGTGGCCCGTTCGCTGGAGGTTATTCTCAGCGATGACGCGGTGCGCCTGGTGGCCGGGGCCGCCATTCCCTCCGGGCGCTGCGCGCTGGGGCTGAAAGCCATGGCCGCCGGTAAGGACTATTTTACCGACAAAGCGCCGCTGACCACCCTTGAACAGCTGGCCGACGCCAAAGCAATGGTGGAGAAGACCGGTAAAAAATACGCGGTTTACTACAGCGAACGCCTGCACGTAGAAAGCGCCGTGTTCGCCGGACAGTTGGTGCAGCAGGGGGCGATTGGCCGCGTGGTGCAGACGCTGGGCATGGGGCCACACCGTGAGGGACAGGGCCGCCCGGCGTGGTTCTACGATCGCCGCGACTTCGGCGGCATCCTCTGCGACATCGGCAGCCACCAGATCGAGCAGTTCCTGTTTTACACCGGCAACCACGAGGCCCACATCGTTGCCAGCCAGGTGCGCAACGTGAACCATCCGCAGTACCCGGCGTTTGAAGATTTCGGTGACGCGATGATCAAAGGTGAGAACGGCGCGAGCGGCTATTTCCGCTGCGACTGGTTCACCCCGGACGGGCTGTCGACCTGGGGCGACGGACGGCTGACGCTGCTGGGTACCGAGGGGTATATCGAGATCCGCAAGTACGTCGATTTGACCCGCGGCGAGCAGGACGTGGTGTATCTCGTCAACAAGGAGGGTGAGTTCCGCTACCCCGTTGCCGGGCAGGTCGGGTTCCCGTTCTTTGGCGAACTGATCCTCGACTGCCTGCACCGCACGGAAAACGCCATGACCCAGGCGCACGCCTTTAAGGCCGCCGAGCTGTGCGTGAAGGCGCAAATGCTCGCGAACGCGGCAGGATAAGGGAGACGCCGATGGACATGCTTAACAGCGCCATTATCGGCTGCGGGGCCATTCACAGCTGCCATGTGAACGCCCTGCGTCAGATCCCCAACGTTGCGCTGCGCGCGCTGGCCGATACCGACAGCGTGAAAGGGCTGAAGCTGGGAATGGCCTATCAGTGCCGCTTTTATCAGGATTACCGGGAGATGCTGCTCGATGACACCCTCGACGTGGTGCATATCTGCACGCCCCATTTCGAGCATAAAAACATGATCCTGGCGGCGCTTAATGCCGGTAAGCACGTATTTTGCGAAAAACCGGTGGTGATGAACAGCAGCGAACTGGCCGACATCATGGCGGCCGCCGCGCAGGCGACCGGCAAGCTCGGCGTGTGCTACCAGAACCGGCTCAACCCGACCAGCCTGCGCATCCGTAAAGAGCTGGAGGACGGCGGGCTGGGGAGAATGCTGAGCATCCGGGCGGTGCTCACCTGGTCCCGGTCGGGGGCGTATTACACCGACAGTCCCTGGCGCGGTCGTCTGGCAACGGAGGGCGGCAGCCTGCTGATTAACCAGGCCATTCACACCCTCGACCTGATGCAGTGGTTCGCAGGCGGCGTCACCCGGCTAAAAGGGGTGGTCGACAGCGGCGAACTGGCCGACGTGACCGAAGGAGAGGACAGCGCGATGGCCACGCTGCACTTTGCCAACGGCGCGCGCGGACTGTTTTACGCCAGCAACTGCAATACCACGGACTCGCCCCTGCTGCTGGAGATCCACTGCGAGCACGGCACGCTGCAGCTTAACGACAACACCCTCTGGCGGATCGCGTCCGGGGAGCGCATCCGGCTGGCGAGCGACGCAGCCCCGGACGGCACGGCCAAAAGCTACTGGGGGCTGGGCCACCAGCAGGCGATCCGCCGCTTTTATCACGCCCTTCTTCACCCGGAGGTGACGGACTACACCGATATCCGCGCCGCCGGACACTCACTCAGGCTTGTGGAGGCAATTTATAGGTCATCTCAACTACGGCAATGGATAGATATCACCCACTAAATCGTAATTTGCATTCCAGAACTTAATAAAAATACGACCCGAAAACGGGTCATTCATTACCCTACACTGGACAATATTATGGTCAAACCAACTGAACGTAGAGTTGGTTATGGCGTGGCGCTTGGCTACGGCATAACCGATCTGTTTGGCGGAGGCGCTTTCGCCATTATCGGCACCTGGCTGTTATTTTTTTATACTACCTATTGCGGGTTGTCGGTCGTCGAGGCCGGCTCCATCTTTGCCATCGCCCGCGTCATTGATGCCCTCTTAAGCCCGATTATGGGCTACGTTACCGATAATTTCGGTGATACCTGGCTCGGGCGTAAATTCGGGCGGCGGCGCTTCTTTTTATTGCTGAGTTCGCCCCTGATGTTTCTCTATGCCCTGCTGTGGCTGACGGACATGGGCTACTGGTACTACCTTGGCACCTATCTGTCCATCGAGTTGCTGTCGGCGATGGTGCTGGTGCCGTGGGAAACGCTGGCGGCAGAGATGACCAATCGCTACGAGGAACGTAGCCGCCTCTCCGGGGTGCGGATGATCTGCTCGCAGCTGGGGGGCTTTTTAGCGGTCTCCGTTCCCGGCGTTATCATGCAATTTACCGGCAAAGATAATCCGTTTACCTATACCCTCACCGGACTGATATTTTCCTGCGTCTTCTGTATCGCGGTCTTTATTACCTGGTTTACCACCTGGGAAGCCAAAGACGTACAGCAGGAGTCCAGCTTTAAGGTCGATAATCAGCGCAGCAGCGGTCTCGTCAACCATTTAAAATATCTGGTGCTCGATCTCTTCTCGTCCTTCCGTATTCGGGCGTTCCGGCTGCATATCATGATTTATATCTTCTCGTTTACCGCCATGGACGTGTTTGGCTCAGTCTTTACCTACTACGTGGTGTATTGCCTGAGTCAGGATGCCGCCGCCGTGTCCGGCTGGCTGAGTATTGCCGCCTTTGCTTCGGTGCCGGGAACCTATGGCTTTATGCTGCTGTTAAACCGGCTCAACATGACCCCTTCCGCCGCGCTGCGGTTCTCCTACGGCTGTATTTTCTGCGTGCTGGCGTTTCTTTTTACGGTTTATCTCACCAAAACGCAGGTGCCGACCCTGGTGTTCTCGGCGGTCTTTATCCTGCTGGGTGCCGCGCGTTCCGGGCTTTATTACATCCCCTGGAACATCTACAGCTTTATTCCCGATATTGATGAGATGGTCACACAGCAGCGCCGCGAAGGAATTTTTGCAGGCGTGATGGTGCTGACGCGCAAAAGTACCGTGGCGATTGCCATCATGATTATCGGCCTGGTGTTGCAGGAGTCTGGTTTCGTGAAAGGCAGCGGCGCGCAGCCGGAAAGCGCGCTGAACGCCATCATCGGGCTGATGATCTTCGCCACGGCGGCGCTGCTGGCGGTGAGTTTCTTCACCACCTACCGGTTCAAACTCACCCGGGAAACCCACAAAACGCTGCTCAGGGAGATTGCCCGCCGCAAGCTTGGCGGTGATTACCGCGACTGCGACGACACTACCCGCGTCGTCATCAAGCAGCTCACAGGCTATGAGTATGACGAAGTGTGGGGAGGCGATGCCACGCGTCGCACGACAGGAAACGTTAGCCTGTCAGGCGCAAAATAGGCGCTCAGGGTAGACTGCCGGGCCGCCAATGGCCCGGCTCCTGCCACAGCTGCCGTGACGAAACCGTGACCTCTGGCAGATTTACAGGTCTTTACGCTATACTACCGCTGAAATAATCGGCTCAACGCTACGAGCCGTGTTCTATGTGTCTTCACACAAACGTAATCAACTTCCCTTCCGAGGATCTGGCTGAAGCCGGATAAACTATGTTAAACAGTATTTTAGTAATACTTTGTCTTATCGCGGTCAGTGCATTTTTCTCGATATCCGAGATCTCGCTGGCCGCCTCCCGTAAAATCAAACTCAAGCTGCTTGCCGACGAGGGCAACATCAATGCATCACGCATTCTGAAGATGCAGGAAAACCCCGGCATGTTCTTTACCGTGGTGCAGATTGGCCTGAACGCGGTCGCCATTCTGGGCGGTATCGTGGGCGATGCGGCGTTCTCGCCGGTGTTCCACGGCCTGTTCTCACGCTACTTTTCACCGGAACTCTCCGAGCAGTTGAGCTTCATCCTCTCCTTCTCGCTGGTGACGGGCCTGTTCATTTTGTTTGCGGATTTAACCCCGAAACGCATCGGTATGATTGCGCCTGAAGCCGTGGCTTTGCGTATCATCAACCCGATGCGCTTCTGCCTGTTCCTGTTCCGCCCGCTGGTCTGGTTCTTCAACGGTCTGGCTAATAGCATCTTCCGCCTGTTCAAAATCCCGATGGTACGTAAAGACGACATCACCTCTGACGATATCTACGCGGTCTTCGAAGCGGGAGCCCTGGCGGGCGTGCTGCGCAAACAGGAGCACGAGCTTATCGAGAACGTATTTGAACTTGAATCCCGTACCGTGCCGTCGTCCATGACCGGGCGTGAAAACGTGATTTGGTTCGATCTTCACGAAGACGAACAGAGCCTGAAGCAAAAAGTCGCAGAACATCCGCATTCTAAGTTCCTGGTTTGTAATGAAGACATTGACCACATCATCGGTTACGTCGACTCTAAAGACCTGCTGAACCGGGTGCTGGCGAATCAGAGCCTGGCGCTCAACAGCGGCGTGCAGATCCGCAATACCCTGATTGTGCCGGACACCCTGACGCTCTCTGAAGCGCTGGAAAGTTTCAAATCCGCCGGGGAAGACTTCGCGGTGATCATGAACGAATACGCGCTGGTGGTGGGGATTATCACCCTCAACGACGTAATGACCACGCTGATGGGCGACCTGGTCGGCCAGGGGCTGGAAGAGCAAATCGTTCAGCGTGATGACAACTCATGGCTGATTGACGGCGGTACGCCAATTGAAGACGTGATGCGCGTGCTGGATATCGACGAGTTCCCGCAGTCCGGCAACTACGAGACCATTGGCGGCTTTATGATGTTCATGCTGCGCAAAATCCCGAAACGCACCGACTCGGTGAAGTTCTCCGGGTTTAAGTTTGAAGTGGTGGATATTGATAACTACCGCATCGACCAGCTGCTGGTGACGCGCATTGACAACAAACCGACCGTGCTGGTGCCAAAGCTGCCGGATGCGGAAGAGAAGGTCTCGGCATAACGTGCCTGTCCCCACAAACATCAACGGCTCCCATCGGGAGCCGTCTTTTTATCTACTACTGCTTATTTACTACTGCATAGCACGTTGGTTAAGCCATCTCAGTTTGCAGACGCATAACCTGACGGTTGACTTCGGACATCACAGAAAAATGCTGTTTGTCCTTCACTTTTGGGATAAGGATTTTGCCCTTATCGAACTCAAAAGCGCCAACATCCTTGATGTACAACCGTCCACGGAACAGGATCTTCACGTACTTCGCCACCTGAAGCGGGTTGTAGCGTTGGAAAATTTTCATTCTTGTCTCTCCTGCGAATCATACGCTCTTGCGGTGCCACAATCGGCCCGACTGTCCGGAGCGCAAATTTTATTGCCCAATGACTATAGACCAGAACCTCGTTGTTACCCAGTGTGCATAAGTTTATTTACCGTATGATTACAATTAATCAGAATAATCTTTGCAAACCGTGACTGAGCGCAGTATAAGCCGTCGTTTTTTCATGGATATGTGCGTTCACCCGCAAACTGGCATCGGGATTGCGGGAAAACCTCATTGATCGCACTTATGATTAAAAGTGCATGACCAAGTGGTCGGATCACCTGCAAATAATAAGGAAACACCATGACCCTACGTAGCATCCTGGGAGCAGCATGTCTGCTTCTGCCCCTGTGGGCTTGCGCGCACAACATTGAAAAAGGACAACGCGTACCGCCAGTCGGTATTGCAGACCGGGGAGAATTGATTCTCGACAATGATAAGTTTAGCTACAAACCCTGGAATAGCGCGCAGCTCGCAGGGAAAGTGAGAGTTGTACAACATATTGCTGGCCGTACATCGGCAAAAGAGAAAAACGCAACCCTGGTGGAAGCGATCAAGGCCGCAAAACTGCCGCATGACCGCTACCAGACCACCACGATTGTGAACACCGACGATGCCATTCCCGGCTCCGGGATGTTTGTGCGCTCAAGCCTTGAGAGCAATAAAAAGCTCTACCCCTGGTCGCAGTTTATCGTCGACAGCAACGGTGTGACGCGTAAGGCCTGGGCGCTGGATGAAGAAAGCTCGGCGATTATGGTGCTGGATAAAGAGGGCCGCGTGCAGTGGGTGAAAGACGGGGCGCTGACGCAGGATGAGGTGCAGCAGGTCGTCGCCCTGCTGCATAAGCTGCTGGATTAGTACAGCGAAACGCGAAAGCCGGGATTGAGGAAAGACTCGCGCGGGGTATAGTCCAGCGGCTTGCCCTGCCAGTCGTGGACATGTGCCCCGGCCGCCGCGGCAACCGCGTGGCCTGCCGCCGTGTCCCAGACGTTGGTTGGCCCGAAACGCGGATAAAGCTGCGCCTGCCCTTCTGCCACCAGGCAGAACTTCAGCGAAGAGCCAATCGACGTGGTCTGGTGCTCACCCAGCTGTTGCAGATATTCCTGCAACTCGCTGTCGCTGTGCGAACGGCTGATGACCACCAGCGGCGGACGTGCATCGCGGACCTGGATCTGCTTGCGCACGCCGCACTCCTCTTTCCAGGCCTTACCTTCTGCCGCGCTGTACATCACGTTCATGACCGGCGCGTAGACCACCCCCAGTACCGCTTTGCCTTTTTCAATCAGGGCGATATTGACCGTGAATTCACCGTTACGCTTAATAAACTCTTTGGTGCCGTCCAGCGGGTCCACCAGCCAGTAACGCTGCCAGTGCTGGCGCTCATCCCAGCTTTGCGGGGCTTCTTCTGATAACACGGGGATATCTGGCGTTAGCGCCTGCAGGCCTTTCAGAATAATGCCATGCGCCGCGATATCCGCCGCCGTTACCGGGGAGTCGTCCGCTTTGCTGACCACATCCATCGGCGTTGTACCGTCGTAAACCTGCATGATGGCATCACCCGCATCCCGTGCGAGCTGACAAATTTTATCTAACATTCTCCACCTCTTCGTTAACGCAGTGGGCATAACTTATTGTTTTAGTTATATCGTAATGTGAACAATTCCGCTATCTGTGAAGCAATCCCGGTTAAATCATCCTCATTTCTGGCAGGATTCACACTTCTGTAAGCAACGCACTATAGATACATATTCTTTTGTGGCCTGGATCGAAAAAAGGACTCCTGTGATGATTAAGTTTAGCGCAACCCTTCTGGCAACGCTGATTGCAGCAAGCGTACAGGCGGCGACGGTGGATCTTCGGATCCTGGAAACGACCGACCTGCACAGCAACATGATGGACTTCGATTACTACAAAGATACGCCTACTGAAAAATTTGGACTGGTACGCACCGCAAGTTTGATCAACGCCGCCCGGGGCGAAGTGAAAAACAGCGTGCTGGTCGATAACGGAGATGTGATCCAGGGCAGCCCGCTCGGGGATTACATGGCGGCGAAAGGGATAAAAAAAGGGGAGATCCACCCGGTCTATAAAGCGATGAACACCCTGGATTATACCGTCGGTAACCTCGGCAACCACGAGTTCAACTACGGTCTGACGTACCTTCACGATGCGCTCGCTGGCGCGAAATTCCCGTACGTTAACGCCAATATCATCGACGTTAAGACCCAAAAGCCCCTGTTCACCCCTTACCTGATTAAAGAGACACAGGTGGTCGATAAAGACGGTAACACCCAGACGCTGAAAATTGGCTATATCGGTTTTGTCCCGCCGCAAATCATGACGTGGGATAAAGCGAACCTCGACGGGAAGGTGACGGTGAACGACATCACCGAGACCGCGCGCAAATACGTACCGGAGATGCGCGAGAAAGGGGCCGATGTGGTGGTCGTTGTCGCCCACTCTGGCCTGTCAGCCGATCCGTATCAGGTCATGGCGGAAAACTCGGTCTACTACCTGAGTGAAGTGAAAGGCGTGGATGCGATTCTGTTTGGTCACGCCCACGCGGTCTTCCCGGGGAAAGATTTCGCCAGTATCAAAGGCGCGGATATCGACAAGGGCACGCTCAACGGCGTGCCGTCGGTGATGCCGGGCATGTGGGGAGACCATCTTGGCGTGGTGGATCTGGTTCTTAATAACGACAGCGGCAGCTGGAAGGTGATTCAGTCGAAAGCCGAAGCGCGCCCGATCTACGACGCAGCTGCCAAAAAATCGCTGGCGGGTGAGGATAAAAAGCTGGTCGACGTGCTGAAGCATGACCATGACGCCACGCGTGAATTCGTCAGCAAGCCGATTGGTAAATCAGCCGATAACATGTACAGCTTCCTGGCGCTGGTGCAGGACGACCCGACCGTTCAGGTGGTTAACATGGCGCAGAAAGCCTACGCCGAACACTATATTCAGGGCGATCCGGACCTGGCAAAACTGCCGGTGCTCTCCGCTGCCGCGCCGTTCAAGGTGGGCGGGCGCAAGAACGATCCGGCCAGCTACGTTGAGGTTGAAAAAGGCCAGCTCACCTTCCGTAACGCCGCCGATCTTTATCTCTACCCAAACACGCTGGTCGTGGTGAAAGCGACGGGCAGCGAGGTGAAGGAGTGGCTGGAGTGCTCCGCCGGGCAGTTTAACCAGATTGACCCGAACAGCAGTAAGCCGCAGTCGCTGATCAACTGGGACGGGTTCCGCACCTACAATTTTGACGTGATCGACGGCGTGAAATACCAGATTGATGTCACCCAGCCCGCAAAATATGACGGCGAGTGCCAGGCCCTTCATCCGCAGGCGGAGCGCATCAAGAACCTGACCTTCAACGGCAAGGCTATCGATCCGAATGCGACCTTCCTCGTCGTGACCAATAACTATCGCGCCTACGGCGGGAAGTTTGCCGGCACGGGTGACGACCACATCGCCTTTGCCTCACCGGACGAGAACCGCTCGGTGCTGGCGGCGTGGATCGGCGCAGAATCGAAGAAAACGGGCGCAATTCATCCGGCGGTCGACAACAACTGGCGTCTGGCACCGATCCACAGCGATACGCCGCTGGATATCCGCTTTGAAACCTCTCCGTCTGATAAGGCGGCCACGTTTATCAAGGACAAGGCGCAGTATCCGATGAAAAAGGTGGCGACCGATGATATCGGGTTCGCGATTTATCAGGTAGACCTGAGCAAGTAGCGGTGATTGTGTCGGGTGGCGCTTCGCTTACCCGACCTACGCGATCGTGTAGGCCGAGCCGCCACCCGGCTTTTACGCCGCCCGCTCATCCCGGTTCGCCAGCACCTGCGGCGTGTTCAGTTCTATCCAGTCGGCCAGCGCGGCCACCTTCTCGCTCACCTCAATGCCTAACGGCGTGAGGCTATATTCCACGTGCGGCGGTACGACCGGATACGAAACCCGGTCGACAAACCCGTCCTGTTCCAGCGCCTGCAGCGACTGGGCCAGCATCTTTTCGCTCACCCCGCCCATCTTGCGCCGCAGATCGCTGAAGCGATGCGTCCCCTGGCGTAGCGCCACGAGGATCAGCACGCCCCAGCGGCTGGTGACATGCTTGAGCACGTCCCGGGAAGGGCACTGCTCAGCAAAGAGATTTCCGTCGCGCATTTGCTCGCTGAGCGTCGGTATCGTCATTTTCATACTTACCTTTTTGTACGTACTTACTAAAAGTTAGTGATGGTGATAGTGTGCCATAACACCAGACAAACACGAAGGAGAATGATCATGATCGCGATTACCGGCGCAACCGGCCAGCTTGGCCACCTCGTTATTGAACAGCTGTTAAAAACCGTTCCGGCGAAACAGATTGTCGCCATTGTGCGTAACCCGGCGAAAGCCGACGCGCTGAGCCAGCAGGGAGTGGTGGTTCGCCAGGCGGATTACGCTGACGAAGCCGCGTTCACCGCCGCGCTGGGCGGCGTGGATAAACTGCTTTTAATCTCCTCCAGCGAAGTGGGCCAGCGCGCCGCGCAGCATCAGAACGTGATTAACGCCGCCAAAGCCTCCGGAGTGAAATTTATTGCCTACACCAGCCTGCTGCATGCGGATACCTCGCCGCTGGGCCTGCACGTTGAGCACGTACAAACCGAAAAAGCGCTGGCAGAGTCCGGCGTGCCTTACGCTCTGCTGCGCAACGGCTGGTATACCGAAAACTATCTGGCAAGCGTGCCACCGGCCCTTGAGCACGGCGTGTTTATCGGCGCGGCGGGTGAAGGCAAAATTGCCTCTGCGACCCGTGCGGATTACGCCGCGGCCGCCGCAAAAGTGATTTCAGAAGAGGGCCACGCTGGCAAGGTTTATGAGCTGGCGGGCGATAACGCCTGGACGCTGAGCGAGCTGGCGGCTGAGCTGAGCAAACAGAGCGGGAAAAAGGTGGCCTACCAAAACCTGAGCGAAGCAGATTTTGCCGCCACACTGAAGGGCGCAGGCCTGCCTGCCGGTCTCGCGGATATGCTGGCTGACTCCGACACTGGCGCATCGAAAGGCGGTCTGTTCGACGACAGCCGTACGCTCAGTAACCTGATTGGTCGCCCGACGACGCCGCTGGCGCAGAGCATCAGCGCCATCCTGTAATTGTTACGGCCTGGTTATTTTTTGTGGCATCCCCACGGGTCATCTCTGATAATAACGAGATGACCCACAAGGAGGCTCACCGTGCAAGGCGTACCCGATCAGTTCCCCGATGAGAGAGACAGCGCGCGCTTTCGCCATCTGCCGCACCTGCCGGGCCTCGAGCTTTATCACGCGCATATCTCCGGCTACGCCTTTGAGCCTCACACCCACGAAGCCTTCGGCATCGGCACTATCGAGACCGGTGCCGAGCGCTTTCGCTACCGCGGCACGCAGCACCTTGCGCCGGAAAAATCCGTTGTCACCATGAACCCGGACGAGATCCACACCGGCGAGTCCGCCACGGAAGATGGCTGGCGCTACCGGATGGTCTATATCGAACCCGGGCTACTGGAAGAGGTGACCGGCCTGCGCCACTGGTGGTTTAGCGACGTGACCCGCTACGACCCCGTGCGCTCGCAGCGAATTGGCCAGCTGATCTACGGCCTGTGGCATACGCAGGATCCGCTGGCGCAAAAAGGCCTGCTGCTGACGTTGATTGAGAGCTTCCAGCCCCTCGCCCGCCACGCGCCGGTGGTTCAGGAAGGCGCGCACCGCTTCGAGCGCGTGCGCGAGTATCTGCACGACAACTACATGCACTCCCTGACGCTCGACGAGCTGGCAAACGTGGTCTCGCTTAGCCCTTACCATTTTCAGCGCCAGTTCAAAGCCCATTTTCACGTGACGCCGCACCAGATGCTGATGGCTATCCGCCTGTGGCGCGCCAAGGCATTTCTCACCCAGGGCATGCCCGCCGCCGATGTGGCTGCCGCAACCGGGCTAACCGATCAGTCGCATTTAACCCGCGCCTTTACCCACCGCTACGGCATTACGCCCGTGCGTTACCAGAAGCAGGTTACGTCGCGTTAATGCGCAACCTCATACAATACGTACACATTTTCCCCTCCTACACTGGATGTTGAACAATTCAATGTGGATGGAAAAATGATTAGCGGCGTGTTGTATGCCCTGCTTGCAGGTCTGATGTGGGGGCTGATTTTTGTCGGCCCTCTGATCGTGCCGGAGTATCCGGCCATTTTACAGTCCACCGGACGCTACCTGGCGCTGGGGCTGATCGCTATCCCGCTGGCGTGGCTGGGCCGTGCGCGGCTCCGGCAGCTGAGCCGCCGGGACTGGTGGACGGCGCTGGGGTTAACCATGATGGGTAACCTTATCTACTACGCCTGCCTGGCAAGCGCCATTCAGCGCACCGGCGCGCCCGTTTCGACCATGATTATCGGCACGCTGCCGGTCGTTATTCCTGTGTTCGCGAATCTGCTTTACAGCCAGCGGGATGGCAAACTGGCGTGGTCGAAGATGCTGCCCGCCCTGGTGTGCATTGCCGTGGGGCTGATATGCGTGAATGTTGCCGAGCTGCGTCACGGGCTGGCCGACTTCAGCTTATGGCGCTACGGTTCGGGGATTTTTTTAGCCTTCATTTCTGTCGTGTGCTGGGCGTGGTATGCCCTGCGCAACGCGCGCTGGCTGCGGGAAAATCCCGACAAACATCCGATGATGTGGGCGACAGCGCAGGCGCTGGTGACGCTCCCTGTCTCGTTGGCGGGCTATGCCGGGGCGTGTCTCTGGCTGGGGAGCCAGCAGTCGGCATTCGCTCTGCCCCTGGGGCCGCGCCCGTGGGTATTCGTCGGGCTGATGATTGCCATTGCGGTGCTGTGTTCATGGGTGGGTGCGCTGTGCTGGAATATCGCCAGCCAGAAGTTGCCGACGGTGATCTTAGGGCCGCTGATTGTCTTTGAAACCCTCGCCGGGCTGCTCTACACCTTCCTGATGCGCCAGAGCGTGCCGCCGCTGTTAACGGCCTGCGGGATCGCGTTGCTGGTGATTGGGGTGGTGATAGCGGTAAGGGCGAAGCCGGAAAAACCGAGGGTTGTTCCGGCGTCGGAGGTGTGAGCTTTTCGCCGGGTGGCGGCTGGCCTTACCCGGCCTGGAATGTTCTCGAACGTAGGCCGGGTAAGCGGCATGATGTTAAAACGTTTCCCAGTTCGCTTCAGATGCTGTCGCGACGGGCTGCGCTTTTGGTGCGTAGGTTTTCACCGGCGCCGCTTTCACCGCCTGGCTGCGGGTAATCTTAAACACCGCCACCGCGTCGTTCAGGCGAGCGGCCTGATCTTCCAGCGCCGCCGCTGCTGCCGCAGACTCCTCCACCAGCGAGGCGTTCTGCTGCGTCACGCGGTCCATCTCGGCTACCGCCTGGCCGACCTGATCAATGCCGCGGCTCTGCTCGTCAGACGCCGAGGCGATTTCACCCATGATGTCGGTGACGCGGGTTACCGCGCTGACGATCTCCGCCATGGTCGCACCGGCCTCGTTGACCAGCTGTGAGCCTGCGCTGACGCGCTCGCCGGAATCATCAATCAATCCTTTGATCTCTTTTGCCGCCTGCGCGCTGCGCTGGGCAAGCGTACGAACTTCGCCCGCAACGACCGCAAAGCCGCGGCCCTGCTCGCCCGCACGTGCCGCTTCAACTGCCGCATTCAGCGCCAGAATGTTGGTCTGGAAGGCAATACCGTCAATCACGTTGGTAATCTGCGCGATTTTGCTGGAACTGGTGGCGATCTCATCCATCGTGCGCACCACACCCTCTACCACGTTGCCGCCCTTCTTCGCGGTGGAAGACGCATCCAGCGCCAGACGGGACGCCTGACGGGCGTTATCGGCGTTTTGCTTCACGGTCGCGGTGAGCTGTTCCATGCTGGCGGCGGTTTCTTCCAGCGACGCGGCCTGCTGCTCGGTACGGGAAGAGAGATCGTTGCTGCCCGCAGAGATTTCACCCGCGCCGGTATAGATTGTGTCTGCGCCTTCACGCACCACCCCGACCGTGTTCGCCAGCGACGTTTGCATCTCCTGAACGTTGCGCGCCAGTACGGCCATCTCATTCTTACCCTGCGCCTGAATCGGCTGGGTCAAATCCCCTGCGGCGATAGCGCGGATATGCTGAATCACCTCGTCCAGCGGCAGCAGCAGCACGCGACGCATCGCTATCCAGCTGGAGATAATCACCGCAATCACCAGAAGCATCACCGCCGAGAGGATCCACAGAATGCGCTTATAGTCGCTTTCATTATCCTGGATACCTTTACTGGTCAGCGCAGCCTGCGCCTCACGCCACTCGCGATACACCTTTTGCATCGCCGTCTGCTTCTGTTCAGCATTTTGCTTGAACATATCTTCCAGATTGCCCTGGCCCAGCAGAACGTTCATTTGCGTCAGCGTGGCGGAGTAAATGCGATACTGCTCTTCCAGCCGGTCGGCCAGTTTTTCATCCATACCCGGCGTTTCAGGCAGCGCGTAATATTTGTCGTAATGCGCCTGCGCATCGGCCAGCAGGTTTTTCGCGGTGGTCACCAGCTCGTTCAGCTGCCCGCCGTTAATTTGATTCGCCATGCTGCTTTGCAGACGCAGCATGCCGCGGTTCAGGGTCACGCGTGCCTGGTTCAGGCTGATCCACGCGTCGGTAAACTCCGCCACGTTCTGGCTGGAAAGCTGAGAAACGGTGAAGTTCTCTTTATCGTTATTCAGCGCATTAATGAAAATGCCCGCAGAGATCAGTTGCATGATGCCGAGCACCAGCAGCACCGAAATCAGAAGGGTTATGACTTTTATACGTTTAAACATGCGTTGCCTTTTTATATGCAGGTATTGTCCGACGTGTATCTATCGGCAGGCGCAGCAGGTTGTTTACTGTTTCTCCACCTTTAAAAACTTTCGAAAGCTATTTCCTGCATTCATTCAGCAAGTTAACTAAGAGGATTTTTTTGTGATCGCCGTCGTGTTTTACCCTTGCCCCTAAAGGGTTATAGCTTCGGCTTAAAGATGCATTTAAAATGCATCTTATATTATTGATGATGAGGTAACTGCTATGGCCTTCCGCGACCAACCCCTCGGCGAGCTGGCGCTCTCCATCCCACGCGCTTCTGCGCTGTTTCGTAAATACGACATGGATTACTGCTGCGGCGGTAAGCAAACGCTGGCGCGTGCCGCAGCGCGCAAAGAGCTGGATGTCGGGTTTATCGAAGCCGAGCTGGCAAAACTGGCCGAGCAGCCTGTCGAAAAAGACTGGCGCACAACCGCGCTGGCCGACATCATCGACCACATCATCGTGCGTTACCACGACCGTCACCGCGAACAGCTGCCAGAGCTGATCCTGCAGGCGACCAAGGTTGAGCGTGTACATGCCGATAAACCGTCCGTCCCGCGCGGGCTGGCGAAATACCTCTCCATGCTGCACGAAGAGTTGTCCAGCCATATGATGAAAGAAGAGCAGATCCTCTTCCCGATGATCAAACAGGGAATGGGCAGCCAGGCCATGGGGCCCATCAGCGTGATGGAAAGCGAACACGACGACGCGGGCGAACTGCTGGAAGTGATTAAACACACCACCAACAACGTCACCCCGCCGCCGGAAGCCTGTACAACGTGGAAAGCGATGTACAACGGCATTAACGAAATGATCGACGACCTGATGGAACACATCAGTCTTGAGAACAACGTTCTGTTCCCGCGTGCCCTCGCAGGCGAGTAAAAAAAGGCGCCCGAGAGCGCCTTCATGAAGTCCGAATTCGGCCACACCTGGTGTGGCCTTTTTTTACTTACGCATGCCAGCCATACGTTTTTT
Source organism: Enterobacter cancerogenus (assembly GCF_019047785.1). Classification (NCBI taxonomy): domain Bacteria; kingdom Pseudomonadati; phylum Pseudomonadota; class Gammaproteobacteria; order Enterobacterales; family Enterobacteriaceae; genus Enterobacter; species Enterobacter cancerogenus. Next base: position 2,191,419 of record NZ_CP077290.1, read on the forward strand.
GCCGATAAACAGCCAGCCCAGCCCCAGCGCGATAAACCACAGCGGCGTGACGATCAACGCCTGACGGGTATCATCTTCCAGCGTCAGCAGCACCAGCACGAACACGAAGAAGGCCATGCATACCCAGCACATCAGCTTGCCCAGCGGCATTTTGTAGATTGATTTCTCATGCAGATGAGGACGCTGTTTGCGGTACACCAGATAGGAGCACAGGATGATGGTCCAGACGAACATGAACAGGATCGCCGAGACCGTGGTGATCATCGTGAACGCCCCGATCACGCTTGGGTTAACGTAAAGCATCACCACGCCGCCCAGCAGGCAGATACAGGAGAAGGTCAGCCCTTTCGCCGGTACCGCGCGCTTAGAGAGTTTGGCAAACGCGCTCGGCGCGACGCCTTCCTGCGCCAGACCAAACAGCATACGGCTGGTCGAGAACACGCCGCTGTTAGCAGACGAGGCCGCTGAGGTCAGTACCACGAAGTTGATCAGGCTCGCTGCCGCAGGCAGCCCCACCAGCACGAACAGCTCTACGAACGGGCTCTTGGTTGGCACCACCGAGCTCCACGGCGTGACGGACATGATAATAATCAGCGCGAACACGTAGAACATGATGATACGAATCGGAATCGAGTTGATGGCGCGCGGCAGGGATTTCTCCGGATCTTTGGTTTCCGCCGCCGTGGTTCCGACCAGCTCAATCCCCACGAACGCGAATACCGCAATCTGGAAACCAGCAAAGAAGCCGCTGATGCCTTTCGGGAACCAGCCGCCGTCATTCCACAGGTGAGCAAATGACGCCTGAACGCCGGTTGGTGACTGGAAGTGCGTCAGTACCATCACCAGGCCGACCACGATCAGCGCGACGATAGCGACGATTTTGATCATCGCGAACCAGAACTCCATCTCACCGAACATTTTTACGGTGGCCAGGTTCAGGCTCAGCAGCAGGACAATCACCGCCAGCGAGGCCACCCAGTCCGACAGACCGGGGAACCAAAATTGTGCATACGCCGTGATGGCGACGACGTCCGCCATGCCGGTCACTACCCAGCAGAACCAGTAGGTCCAGCCGGTGAAATAGCCCGCCCAGGGGCCGAGCAGATCGGAAGCAAAGTCGCTAAAGGATTTGTATTCGAGGTTCGAGAGCAGCAATTCACCCATTGCACGCATCACGAAAAAGAGCATAAAACCGATGATCATATAAACGAAGATGATCGACGGCCCGGCAAGGCTAATGGTTTTGCCCGACCCCATAAACAGCCCGGTACCGATGGCACCCCCAATGGCAATAAGCTGGATATGACGGTTTGTGAGATTTCGCCGTAGCGACTGTTCAGACGCCGCCTCTTCAGCGGCGGCGACTTTAACCTGATCTACCATGTGATATTTTCCTGTATATGCCTGTCTGTGTTGTTAAGGCTCTTCTGGCCTTTAAATACGTCAAAAAATTGACGGTCCCTGCGTAAGGACTCATCGATATTAGGTAAGAATCGGCGGGATGAATACTATGATTTGGATATTATGTTAATAATATGTTTAAAGTGAGTGTCATATCACTCATACAACGCGAAACAGCTCACAAAAATACACGCAACTGTTTTGTTTGCAAGATAAAATGTTGATTCCGGCGTAACTATAGGTTTTCTCGCTATTTTCCTCTCCCCGAGCGGAGAGAGGAAAATAAGAAAAGCCGATTACAGGATTTCCAGCAGCTCGACTTCAAAGACCAGGGTGCTGAATGGCGGGATGGATGCGCCTGCACCACGTTCACCATAGGCCAGGTTTTGAGGAATAGTCAGTTCCCATTTGGAACCCACTGGCATCAGGATCAGCGCTTCGATCCAGCCTGCGATAACGCCGTTGACCGGGAATTCAGCCGGTTCACCGCGCTGTACGGAACTGTCGAACACGGTGCCGTCGATAAGCTTACCGGTATAATGTACGCGAACGTGGTCGGTACGCGCCGGGATAGCGCCGTCGCCCTGCTTGATCACGCGGAACTGCAGGCCAGACTCGGTGCTGTTCACGCCTTCACGCTCACGGTTTTCTTCCAGATATTTCACGCCATCTGCTGCCATCTCTTCGAAGCGCGCGCGACGCACGGCGTCAGCACGTTCATGAATTTCACGCAGCGCGCGGTGAACAACGTCAACCGGAACGGCCGGGTGATTGCCTTCCAGCGCGTCAGCGATACCCGCCACCAGCGCTTCCGGTAACAGACCTTCCAGGCCGGATTCGCTCAGCTGCTGTCCTACCTGCAAGCCGATGCCGTAGCTTGCCTGCGCTTCGATAGTGTCAAAAGTCGGGGTGGTCATGGGTTTTCCTTCCATCACATTTAAAGTAGCGGGCAGCATATCAGCCATGCTCTTATGGGTAAAACTTTGTCTTAAGTAAAGGTGACAAACCGCAGCGAAACAGAAACAATAGAGGGGACCAGGATTAATCCCGAACTGATGTCACGGATGTCGGGTTTGCCACGCCGTTCAGGCAGTTAGCGAACTATACTTCGGAGCACAGGATAAAAAGACGCGGAGCAGGAGGAGAGCCATGCCCGGGCGATTTGAACTGAAACCTACCCTGGCGAAAATCTGGCATGCGCCGGACAACTTTCGCCTCATGGACCCGCTGCCTCCTCTGCACCGCAGAGGGATCATCATTGGCGCGCTGCTGGTCATCGTTGGCTTCCTGCTTCCTTCGGGGGGCGACGACGCCGACACGGCACCCGTCACCCGCAATGCGCAGCTGGATATCCAGTCCCAGACCCGGCCGCAGCCAGACTCGCAGCCGATACAAACTCAGCTTGTTACGCCGTCCAACGATCCGGGTCAGATGGCACCGGTCGAACCTGAACCTGTTCAGGAAGAGCAGCCCCAGGATCAGGCCGCTGCGCCCGTTGAGCCTCAGGCTCAGCAGCCAACCGGCATTGAGCAGCAGTGGCGCTCTTATCGCGTAGAGCCGGGTAAAACGCTGGCCCAACTTTTCCGCGACCACAACCTGCCAGCGACAGACGTTTACGCCATGGCGCAGGTAGAAGGCGCGGGTAAACCACTCAGCAACCTGCAAAACGGCCAGATGGTGCAGATCCGCCAGAACGCCAGCGGGGTGGTCACCGGCTTAACGATTGATACAGGAAATGGTCAGCAGGTGCTGTTTACCCGCCAGACGGACGGCAGTTTTATCAGAGCACGTTAATTCCGCAGGCCGGGTAAGGCGAAGCCGCCGCCCGGCATTCTGTTCTCAGGCACGCCGCTTATTCACCCACCAAATCCCCGAACAGACCAGTACCAGCGCAATCGCATATTTGATATCAAGAATGTTTTCGCCGAGGAAGATAGCGGACAGCACAGTGCCCGCCACCGGCACCACAAAGTTGAACGGGGCAATCATGCTCACGCGGTTCACCTTAAGCAGCACGCTCCACAGGGCAAACGCCACGGATGACAGCAACGTCAAATACCCCAGCACCGCCGCGGCGGTGAAGCTGTGTACCTCCAGTGTGCCGCCCGTTACATATCCGCCGATCACCAGCACAAGGCCGCCAATCGCCAGCTGCCAGCCCGTCATCACCGTGGGGTCGACGGTCTGGGAGATGCGTTTCCCGTAGAGCGTCGCCGCCGACAGAATAAAGGCGGCCAGCACCACGAACCCGTCGCCGTTCCAGACAAAGTGGAACTCACTTAGCCCGCTGTGAAAATTCACCAGCATTACGCCGGCAAACCCGAGAATACAGCCAAGCGTTTTGTTATAGCTCAGCTTGTCGTTGTGGTAGATAAAGTGCGCCAGAAGCACGCTGAAAAACGTCCCGGTCGCATTCATGATCGAACCGTTAACGCCCGTGGTATAAGCCAGGCCGATATAAAAGAAGGTGTACTGAATCGAGGTCTGGGTCAGGCCAAGGATCGTAAGCTGACCAAACTGTGCAGGCGTAAGCCTGGCAATGGGCTTTCGCTGTGCCAGCGCAAAGAGCAGCAGCAACGCACCGGCAAACAGGAACCGGTATCCGGCAAACACCACTTTTGATGGGATATCATCTGTCGCAATCTGGAAAAGTTCGTAGCCGCTTTTAATCGCCGGGTAGGAGCTCCCCCAAAGCAGACAGCAGAGCGTGGCGCAGGCATAGGCTACATGTCGACGGGCAAAGACGGGCACAGGCAGAGCGGTATCCATGGCAAATCTCAAAGATAAAATGGCGTTTCAATTTATTATCAAGAATGCGCCAGGAATGGCTGCCCTACAAGGATAAAAGCGAAATTCTGAGAGGTCTGAAAAGCAAAACGCCGGCACAAGGCCGGCGATTTGACGTGAGCAGAGTAAAAAATTACTCAGCTACAACGTTAACTACCAGTTTAGCGAACACTTCGCTGTGAACCTGGAAGTCAACTTCGTGCTCACCAGTGGTACGCAGAACGCCGTTCGGCATACGAACTTCGCTCTTAGCCACTTTCACGCCTGCTGCAGTTACTGCATCAGCGATGTCGCGGGTACCGATGGAACCGAACAGTTTACCTTCGTCGCCAGCTTTAGACGCGATGGTAACGGTGCCCAGTGCGTTGATTGACTCAGCGCGAGCGTTAGCAGCCGCCAGAACGTCAGCCAGTTTGGCTTCCAGTTCAGCACGACGTGCTTCGAAAAACTCTACGTTTTTCTTGGTAGCTGGAACAGCTTTACCCTGTGGTACCAGGAAGTTACGAGCGTAGCCCGCTTTAACGTTAACCTGATCACCCAGGCTACCCAGGTTTGCTACTTTATCAAGCAGAATAACTTGCATTACCTTATCCTCTTAAAGTCGTTAATAGACAGCGGCCGATTACTGATGACGATCGGTATACGGCAGCAGGGACAGGTAGCGAGCGCGCTTGATGCAGCGAGCCAGCTGACGCTGGTATTTTGCACGAGTACCGGTGATACGGCTCGGGACAATTTTACCGCTTTCGGTAATGTAGTTTTTCAACGTTGCGATGTCTTTGTAATCAATCTCAACAACGCCTTCCGCGGTGAAACGGCAGAACTTGCGACGACGGAAATAACGTGCCATTTGGCTAGTCTCCAGAATCTATCAAATCAATCTGCTCGGCATGCAGAACCATTTTGCTCAGGCCGTTCTTTGCCTTGTGGCATGAAATGAACCCCTGAACCGTTACTGCGCTACCGACCGTTATACTGTGAGTAATGGCCTGGTTTTCGTGTCCGCTAATAATAACGGGCATTTGGCACCACGCCTGCCGGTGAAACCCGGCTTCCTCTTGCACAGAACGATGCTCAAGCACGAACTGGCAATGCGGAATTCCTGATGGGCTGACCTTTCGAAGGGGGGTCCTGCACACGGTACCGGACAACACCAGACGGTTGGTCATCAGAAATTACTCTTCAGAATCCCCAGCATCAGAATCATCTGCGGTTTCGTTTGCGAAATCATCGCGACGCTCACGGCGCTCGTCTTTCGCTTTAACCATCGGAGATGCTTCGGTCACTGCGTGTTTGGTACGCATAACCATGCTGCGGATAACGGCATCGTTGAAGCGGAAGTTAGTTTCCAGCTCATCGATCGCTTCCTGCGGCGCTTCAACGTTCATCAGAACGTAGTGAGCTTTGTGCAGTTTGTTGATCGGATAAGCCAGCTGACGGCGGCCCCAGTCTTCCAGACGGTGGATCGTGCCTTCTGCTGCAGTGATTGCACCAGTGTAGCGCTCGATCATGCCCGGAACCTGTTCGCTCTGGTCAGGATGGACCATAAAAACGATTTCGTAATGACGCATCGAATTGCTCCTTACGGATTATTCAGCCTCCTGTCTGGGTCAGCCGAGGCCCGGGGAGGCAAGGAACGTGTTAAAGGTCGGCTGAAAAATTGACGCGTCATAATACTTGCGCGCCCCGGGAAACTCAAGCGAGTTGCACAAATAATTCGCACTAAGCGTAAAGCGGGTTTAAGTGGATGATTTAAAATTAATCACATTCATAAGCGCTGTTTTTTTGAACAAGTGCATCAGAAATGGTCACGCATCCCCGTCACAGAAGCGATTACACTTTAATCAACGCCAATCCAAAGACAAAAGGAGAGCACTCACCGTCACACAGCACGCAGTCGTGGAGCGCATATCATGAAAAAGATCGCAATTGCCGTAATGGCTGCGCTTTTGCTCAGTGCAAACGCGATGGCAGCCATCAAGATAGATGGCCGACAGGCCAAAAACATGGATGATGTGCAGAGCTTAGGCGTAATCTACATCAATCATAATTTCGCCACCGAAAGCGAAGCAGATCAGGCACTTAATCAAGAGACCGATGCACAGGGGGCCACCTACTATCACGTCATACTGACGCATGAGCCCGGCAGCAACGGCAATATGCACGCCAGTGCAGATATCTACCGATAACGCTAGCACCAGGAAAGCCAACAACGAGACATAGCCATGCTTTTATTTGCCCCCTGCCCGGGGGCTTTTTTTGTGAATGGCTCCGGAATACCGCCGGTTACAACTGTTTTGGTATTCCAGAGCACTTATTTACTTCTGCCCGTAATAGGCATTCGGGCCGTGCTTGCGCATGAAATGCTTATTCATCAGGTAATCATCGATGTCGCGCAGTTGCGGGTTAATGCCGCGGGCAATCCACGCCATCTTTGCGACCTCTTCCATCACCACCGCGTTATGCACTGCGTCGTGGGCGTCTTTACCCCATGAGAACGGACCGTGCTGATAGACCACAATCCCCGGCGTATGCAGGGGCTCACACTCGCCCAACGTGTCGATAATCACCTTCCCGGTATTGAGCTCGTACTCGCCTTCCACTTCGGCCTGCGTTAATGCACGCGTGCACGGAATGTCGCCAAAAAAGTAGTCGGCATGCGTCGTGCCCAGCGCCGGGATCGCCAGCCCCGCCTGTGCCCATGCGGTGGCGTGCGTGGAGTGGGTATGCACCACACCGCCCAGGGAGGGATAACGCCGGTACAGCGCCAGGTGCGTGGCCGTATCCGACGAGGGACGCCAGCTGCCGTCGACGACGTTTCCGTCGAGATCCACCACCACCATGTCGTCAGCCTTCATGACCTCATACGCTACGCCGCTGGGCTTAATCACTATCAGCCCCCGCTCGCGATCGATGGCGCTGACGTTACCCCAGGTGAACGTCACCAGGCCATAGCGCGGGAGATCCATATTGGCTTCAAACACCTGCTGCTTAAGCCTCTGCATGTTCAGCCTCCAGCAACCCTGCCCGGGCCATGCGCTCGCGCACCCAGTCGCGCGCTTTCGCCACTTCAGCCGCCGGGTCTTCCGACGTTTCGCTCCACATCTCAATCAGGTAGGGCCCGCAATAGCCGGTTTGTTTGAGCGTTTCGAAGCAGCGCTCGAAATCCACCACCCCCGTGCCGAACGGCACGTTTTTGAACACGCCAGGGCGGGTGTCTTTAACATGCACCGCCACGATATGCCCGATGCCCGCCTGCAGCTCCATCTGTACGTCGTTATCCCACGCCGATAAATTGCCGATGTCCGGGTAGAGCTGGAACCATGGATTGTTCAGATAATGGGCGTAACCAAGCGCTTTGCTGATGGAGTTCATGAGCGGGTAGTCCATGATCTCCATAGCCAGCGTCACCTGCGCGCGGCTTGCCATTTCAACGCTCTCTTTCAGGCCGTCCCGAAAGCGTCGGCGCGTTTCGTCGTTGGCTTCCTGATAGTAAACATCGTAACCCGCCAGCTGGATCACGCGGATACCGACATCCTGCGCGAAACGAATGGCTTTCCGCATAATCGCCAGACTTTCAGCGCGTACCGCATCATCTTCGCTGCCAAGCGGAAAACGTCGGTGGGCGCTAAGGCACATGGACGGCACGCGTACGCCGGTTTCCGCAACCGCGTTCACCAGCGCCAGGCGCTGCTCGCGGCTCCAGTCGAGGCGTGCCAGACGCGCGTCCGTCTCGTCCACAGACATTTCGACAAAATCAAACCCCAGCTGTTTTGCCAGCTGCAGCCGCTCCAGCCAGCACTCCCCCGCAGGGAGTGCCTTTTCATAAATGCCAAGCGGGACCTGTTTAGACAACATACCCGCTCCTTAGCCCCAAAGCTGAGCGATTGAACGTTTGAACTGGCGCGCGGCTTCTACCGGAGACGCCGCATCACGGATGCTACGGCCCGCAATAAAGACGTGAATCGGAATGCCCTGGAACAGCGGCAGCTCTTCCAGCGCCAGGCCACCGGTCACGGTGACTTTAAAGCCCATGTCCGCCAGTCGTTTAATCGCGCTGATGTCGGCCTCGCCCCAGGCAACGCCCGCGGCCTGCGCATCGCGGCTGCGGTGATACACCACCTGTTGAATACCGGCATCGCGCCACTCCTGCGCCTGTTCCCAGGTCCAGAAGCCGGTCAGCTCAATCTGCACGTCGCCATTAAACTCTTTCGCCACGTCCAGCGCCCCTTTGGCGGTGTTGATATCCGCACAGCAGATCACGGTGACCCAGTCCGCGTTGGCTTCAAAACACATACGGGAGAGAATTTTGCCCGCATCGGCAATTTTGGCATCGGCCAGCACGATTTTGTGCGGATAAAGCGCTTTCAGGTCGCGAACGGCGCGGACACCTTCGCCCACGCACAGAATGGTGCCCACTTCAATAATGTCCACTTCTTCCGCAATCAGGCGGGTCGTTTCATAAGCGTGAGAGAGCGTCTGGTTGTCCAGCGCAACCTGCAACATCGGTAATGCCATGATAAATTCCTCTTAAACGGACGCCGCAGTGGCGTGATCAATTAAATCCAGGACGTCCTGCGCGGTACGGCAGGCACGTAAACGGTCAAAATTCGCTTCGTCATCAAACAGGTTGACGATCTGCATGATGCCGACCTCCTGATGGGTGTTGGCATCGACAGCCGCCATGGTGATCAGGATGTCGACCGGGTCGTTATCTTCATGGTTGAACGCCAGCGGCGTTTTCAGTGTTACCAGCGCAAAACCGGTTTTTTTGACGCCCTCTTCCGGACGTCCATGCGGCATCGCCAGCCCTGGCGCAATGACGAAATAGGGACCATGCTGCTCAACTCCGTCGAGGATCGCCTGGTAGTAGCGCGGCTCGACAACGTCGGCGTTAACCAACAGATCCACACCAAGCTTCACCGCCTCTTGCCATGTGCTGGCCTCGGCCTGTAAAAGAATGGAATTATTCTCTGCCAGCGAATCACGTAGTTTCATGTGGCGTCCTTACTTCACGTCTTGAGGGAAGTGTTCTTTGATCACGTCCAGCAGCTTTGGTCCAAAATCAGCCGGCGAGAGCATGTTGCGCACGCCCACCACATACTTGTTGCCCGTCACGGTGATTTCACCGGCGATATGGGTAGAGGCGATGATGATGTCCGCGCCGTTCAGTTCACTTTTGTATTCACCCACCGCGCAGCTGTTCACCGTGTGGTCAATGTTTGACTGGGTTAAAAACTGATCCACTTTCATCTTCATGATCATGGAGCTACCTTGCCCATTGCCACACACAGCCAGGATACGTACGGTCATAATCGAAACTCCTTAGTGAGCAGAAACTTCTGCTGTTTGTTTTTCCGCATCTTCTTCAGCTCGCAGCGTACGGCCAGCGAAGAACATATAAACCAGTGCAATCAGGATGATGACGGCCATAAAGACCAGCCCAACGGAGGCGAAGCCCTGCATCATTGGCGGCGCCAGAATTGACCAGTCGGCCATACCCATCCAGGCGCTCATGCCGGTGAGCTTGACCGCCCACACGCAGCCGAAGATCTCAACCATGCCCATCACCAGACAGATCTTGAGCGCCGCGCGCCAGCCGCCGAAGTGGTTCGCAAAGACGCCGATCGTGGCGTTGGAGAAGAACATCGGGATAAAGCCAGGAATGATCAGAATGGACGAGCCGCAGCCCACCAGGATACCCACCGCAATCAACTGACCGATGGTGCCCCACATAAAGCCCCAGACCACGGCGTTTGGCGCGAAGCTATAGATAGCTGCACAGTCAATTGCCAGCACTGCGCCAGGGATCAGCCGCTGAGAGATACCGTTAAAGGCCTCTGACAGTTCAGCGACGAACATGCGCACGCCCTGAGTGATGATGAAAATGGCGACGGCGAAGGAGAAACCGGTCTGCAGGATATAGACCGTCCAGTGGGTTTTGCCCGCCATCGCCTGCACCACGTCAATGCCAAAGGAGAGCAGAATGGCACCGAAGAAGATCGTCATTACAATTGCCGTCGAGACGATGTTGTCGTGGAAAATATTCAGCCAGCCGGGCAGCTTGAGGTCTTCGACGCTCTCCTCTTTTTTGCCCAGGTAAGGCGCAACTTTATAGGCGATCCATGAGGCAAACTGCTGCTGGTGGCCGATGGAGAAGCCGCAGCCGTCGGTCACTTCCTGGGTCGGCTTGTACATCATGTTGGAGGTGATGCCCCAGTAGAGCGACACCATCACCGCCGTGAAGATGATGGTGGTCCACATTGGGTAGCCGAAAATATAGAGGGAAACCGCAATCAGCCCCGCCTGCTGAAACATGATGTGGCCCGTCAGCATGATGGTGCGAATGCCCGTTATCCGGCGTAGCAGCACATAAATGATGTTCAGCGCCAGCGCGAGCAGAACCGCATAGCCCACCCAACTGTAGGCATCACCCATACGATCGATGGTCGCCATCATGGAAGCGTAAGTATCTGAGATCGCACCGTTAATGCCGTACACTTCCGACATTTTGGCCACCACCGGTTTAAAGGTGCCGGTCAAAATGCCCGACCCTGCCTGCAGCAGCATGAAACCGATAATGGTTTTGATGGTGCCTTTGATGATGACGCTAACGCTTTTACGCAGAAGGATGTAGCCCAGGCACGTCACGATACCCAGCAGCAGCGGGGCGTTGGTCATTACCTGATTGAAGAACACGGTAAAGACGTTGTAGAGGATCTCCATAACTCTCTCCAGAAAAGGGTAACACGAGGGGCAAACCCCGGGTGGTTGGTGCCATCACTCTATTAATCACAAATAATCACCACAAGATTGCATTTGATTATTTGTGACGCATCACGCAATTTATTTCCACATCAGCAGTAATGATTTTCACTTCCGATTTTAAAGAATAATTTTATCCTTAAATTTCATTGTATTAATCGTAAATACTTGATGTTTTAACAACTCAAAAACAGATCTCATAAGGAATTTACGGGAAAAATAGCTGTAATTTAGCCATTGCAAACCGAATCAAAGAGTGCCAGCATTAATCACATCAAATCACAATATGATTACTTTTGATTGAACGCAGGAGTCGAACGATGAGTAAAGTGAACACCATCACCCGTGAATCATGGATTCTGAGCACCTTCCCGGAATGGGGTTGCTGGCTGAATGAAGAGATTGAGCAGGAACAGGTTGCGCCTGGCACCTTTGCAATGTGGTGGCTCGGCTGCACGGGGATTTGGCTGAAATCTGAAGGCGGCGCCAACATTTGCGTCGATTTCTGGTGTGGGACAGGCAAACAGAGCCACGGCAACCCGCTGATGAAAAAGGGCCATCAGATGCAGCGCATGGCAGGCGTAGAAAAACTTCAGCCGAACCTGCGCACCACGCCGTTTGTGCTTGATCCTTTCGCCATTCGCCAGATCGACGCCGTGCTTTCCACTCACGATCATAACGATCACATCGACGTCAACGTCGCTGCCGCGGTGATGCAAAACTGCGCCGATGATGTTCCTTTCATCGGGCCACAGACCTGCGTCGATTTATGGATCGGCTGGGGCGTGCCAAAAGAGCGCTGCATCGTCATGAAACCGGGCGACGTGGTGAAAATCAAAGATACGGAGATCCACGCGCTGGATGCCTTTGACCGCACGGCGCTTATCACGCTGCCTGCCGACCAGAAAGCCGCAGGCGTGCTGCCGGACGGCATGGACGAACGTGCGGTGAACTACCTGTTCAAAACACCGGGCGGTTCGCTGTACCACAGCGGCGATTCACACTACTCCAACTACTACGCGAAGCACGGTAATGAGCATCAGATTGACGTTGCGCTCGGCTCCTACGGCGAAAACCCGCGCGGCATTACCGATAAAATGACCAGCGCCGATATGCTGCGCATGGCGGAAGCGCTGAATACCAAAGTGGTGATCCCGTTCCACCACGATATCTGGTCAAACTTCCAGGCCGATCCGCAGGAGATCCGCGTGCTGTGGGAGATGAAAAAAGATCGTCTGAAGTACGGCTTTAAGCCGTTCATCTGGCAGGTTGGCGGCAAGTTCACCTGGCCGCTGGATAAAGACAATCTTGAATATCACTATCCGCGCGGATTCGATGATTGCTTCACCATTGAACCAGACCTGCCGTTCAAATCATTCCTCTGATTGATGCGCCCCGTCGCCAGGCCCAAAGCCTGGCGATTTTCCATTTATCTTAGTAATTTCATGCTATTTCAAATATCATCTTTTCAAATCAATACTTATCGGAATAGCTCATGACGGAAGCGCAACGACATCAAATATTACTGGAACTCCTGGCGCAAACGGGGTTTATCACCGTCGAAAAAGTGATTGAACGTTTAGGGATTTCCCCCGCAACGGCACGGCGAGATATCAACAAGCTGGATGAGAGCGGCAAGCTCAAGAAAGTCCGTAACGGTGCAGAAGCCATCAGCCAACAGCGCCCGCGCTGGACGCCGATGAATATTCATCAGGCGCTGAATCATGATGAAAAAGTGCGTATCGCCAGAGCGGCGTCGCAGCTGGTTAACCCGGGCGAAAGCGTGGTGATTAACTGCGGTTCAACGGCGTTTCTGCTGGGCAGGGAAATGTGCGGTAAGCCGGTGCAAATCATCACCAACTATCTGCCGCTGGCCAACTACCTTATCGATCAGGAGCACGAAAGCGTGGTGATCATGGGCGGCCAGTATAATAAGAGCCAGTCGATCACGCTGAGCCCACAGGACAGTGAAAACAGCCTCTACGCCGGGCACTGGATGTTTACCAGCGGTAAAGGGCTAACCACCGACGGTTTGTATAAAACCGATATGCTGACCGCCATGGCAGAACAGAACATGCTTAACGTGGTCGGTAAGCTCGTTGTTCTGGTCGACAGCAGCAAAGTGGGCGAGCGCGCAGGTATGCTGTTCAGCCGGGCTGAGCAGATTGACATGGTGATCACCGGAAAAAGCGCTAACCCTGAGATCCTCCAGAAGCTGGAAGACCAGGGCGTAACGGTGCTGCGCGTTTAAAGATGCTGGCGGAAAAATGCCACGGTCGCGTCCAGCGCCGTCGGCGTAATGCGGTGCCGCACACCGGCTTCCCACAAACAGGTGAGATTGCTGTCCAGCCCTTCACGCTGTAACGCCTGCTGCAGACGGAACGTTTCGCCGGGCGGCACGACGTCGTCCGCATCGCCATGCCATAACAGCAGCGGACGATCGGCCAGCTGCGCCAGCGCATGGCTGACGTCCCATTCCGCCAGCAACCCTTCAATTTCCTGGGGTGCCTGCGGCGGGAAAAGCGTTTTCGCCAGCGTGGTAAAGTAACCCGATCCCATCAGGCAAGCCACGGCCCTCACCTCCGGATGGCGGGCCATAATGCCCAACGCCGTCATCCCGCCCATGGAGGCTCCCGCGACCGCCAGGCGGTCATCCGCCACCAGCCCTGACTGACGAAGCGCATCACGCAGCCCGGCGAATTCCGTGAGATTGCCGTGCAGGATGTGCCAGAACTGACCAAGCCGGGCCGCCTCGTTACCTGTGAATCGCGCGCCGTGGTCGGGGGCATCCGGCATCACGACGCGAAAACCCGCCTGCGCCAGCGCCACGGCAAAATAGCTGTATACCAGCTTCGATGAGGTAAACCCATGGTAAAAAACCACGGTGGGCAGCGGGTGTTCACCTTTTCCGGCGGGAAAAGCGTGTAATATTTCATTATCGCCGAGGCGTCGTGTTTCAAGTTCAATCATTGTCACTCCTGGGCTACCGGATGATTCATAATGTTGAGAACTGGGTTACGGTTTCACGATATTTTCATTCGAAAATTACGCCCCAGCTAACACTTCGGGAACATTCCCCCAAAACTAAATTTACAGACAACTACACTATGGCTATCAGGAAACGAGATATGGTTATGCGCAGGTTTGCTGCTTTATTGCTGGTCTCTCTGCTTGGCGGCTGTAGCGCGCTGCAGGGGACACCACAACCCGCTCCGCCGGTCACCGATCGCCCGCAGGAAATTCGTCGTAATCAGACGGAAGGATTACAACGAATGGGCACCGTCTCTGCGATGGTGCGCGGTTCCCCGGACGACGCGGAGGAGGCAATCAGAGCACAAGCCGTCGCCGCCAAAGCAGATTATTACGTCATCATTATGGTCGACGAAACCATTATTACGGGACAGTGGTACTCGCAGGCCATTTTATACCGTAAATAACGGCGATCATTTGAACGACATTTACACTGCTTTGCGTCCATAGACATTTTCCTGTCCACAATAAACTCCATGCCAGCAACAATGGAAGTGAGTTTATTCGCGAAGGATTGCCCGGCGGATACCGGAGACATGTGAAATGGAGCTGACAATGAAACGAACTCTTGCTTTAACCTCTCTGTTGCTCTCAGCGGGCCTTGTAAGCACGACCGCGCAGTCGGCGGAATTCGCCAGCGCAGATTGCGTAACGGGTCTGAATGAGATTGGTCATATCTCCGTAAATAATATTTCGGGAAGTCCACAAGATGTTGAACGTGTCGTTGCATTAAAAGCCGATGAGCAGGGTGCATCGTGGTATCGCATTATCCAGATGCAGGAAGACCATCATGTCGATCACTGGCGAGTACAGGCCATTCTCTATGCATAATCCCTCCCAGTAAAAGCCACTTATTTTTAGTGGCTTTTCATTTTTGCAAATCTTTCATCACCTTATAAGCCATTAATAAAACAAATAAATAACATCCAGTTACATTTATAGAGTAAATGTTAGCCCTGCTCTGCCGTTGAAAAGCCATACCTTTTTAATAATGAGCAATTTATGATCAGTTTTTTCCGCCGTGCAGGCCTGGGCACTAAGCTATCGCTGCTGACCGGCGTGAGCGTCGCCATTCTGTTTCTGCTGTTCACTTTTCTTCTCAGCCATAAGGCCAGCCAGCAGCTGGAATCACTGGCCGTTGAGGATCTGCATAATCAGTCCACCGGCATGGTGGATATGGTCGAGATGTTCAACACCAGCCTGAGCGAAGAGGTCGAAAGTTATACCCGGCTTTTCACCACCTTTCTTCCGCAACCGTTACATGTCGATTCCGCCGAGAGCAGGACGATCAACGGATTAACCGTTCCCCTGCTGAAAGGCGGCGAGACCGGGCTGCATGATAACAATGCCCTTTCCGACGACTTCCTCAATCGAACCGGTGCGATTTCGACGCTGTTTGTCCGCAGCGGTAATGACTTTATCCGTGTCGCCACGTCCCTGCGCAAAGAGAATGGCGAACGCGCAATGGGTACCGTGCTGGATACCACCAGCCCGGCGTTTGCCGCCGTCACCAAAGGGGAAGTGTACCGTGGGCTGGCGCTGCTTTTCGGCAAGCGTTATATCACCCAGTATCAGCCCGTCAAAAACAGTGACGGCCAGGTGATCGGCATTATTTTTGTCGGGGTGGATATCACCCACTCCTGGGACGTCATGCGCGAGAAAATCCTTAACCGTCGCCTCGGTGAAAGTGGACACTTTTTCGTTCTCGATCGCAGCACCGGGAAGACCCGCGGGCAATACCTGTTCCACAACAGCGAAGAGGGACAATTGCCCAAATGGGATAGCGCCACGCAACAGCAGTTGCTGAGCGATACCGCCGGTACGCTGGAGCGGATCAGTGATGATGGCCGCACGCTCAAAATGGCCTACACCCCGCTTCCGGGCTGGAACTGGACCATCGTGGGCGAGGTGGATAAAGCAGTACTGCTCTCAAACGTGAATCACCTGCGCGATCGCTTCTTGCTGGCGGGCGTGGCGTTATCGGTGCTGTTTGCAGGGCTGTTCGTCATGATTATCCGTCGCATGCTTACGCGCCCGTTACGCAATGTGATCCACCTTGCCCGCCTGTACGCGGCAGGCGATCTGCGGGCAAACCTGCCAGTGACGCGCCAGGATGAGGTCGGCCAGCTGATCGCGGCGATCAACGGTATCGGGGATGGCCTGCAAAAGATCGTTATTCAGGTCCGTGAGGCCGCAGGCGACATTCGGACCGGAACCAACGCGCTGGCCAACGATAGCGGCGAGATTTCAGAGCAGATCAACAAGCAGGCCAGCAGCGTAGAAGAGACCTCCGCCAGCATGGAGCAGCTGGCCGCGACGGTGCAGCAAAATGCGGCCAACATGGAGCAAACGCAGCAGCTCGTCGCAGAGACGTCGCGCGCGGTGCATCAGGGCGGTGAAACGGTCACCCACGCCGTTGCCACCATGGATGATATTCGTGACGCGTCAAAACGCATTGAAGATATCACGCGCGTGATCGAGTCAATCGCTTTCCAGACCAACATCCTGGCCCTCAATGCGGCAGTCGAAGCGGCAAGGGCGGGCGAGCATGGCAAAGGTTTCGCGGTGGTCGCGCAGGAGGTCCGCGCCCTGGCGGCACGCAGCGCCAACGCGGTGAAAGAGATTGAGCAGCTGATTGGCGACACGCTGAACAAAGTGAGCGAGGGGCACGCGCTTTCCGAGCAGACGCGCCTGGCGATGGATGCCATCATCGTTCACATCGATAACATCAGCCAGCTGGTGACTGAAATTAACCATGCCTCCCGCGAACAGTCCGCCGGGATTGGCCAGGTTAACCTGGCCATGACCCACATTGGTGAAGCGTCGCACATCAACGCCGATCGCGTTTCACGCAGCGAGCAAACCGCACACGCGCTGCGCGAGCAAGGATCGCACCTCGCCCGGCTGGTAAGCCTGTTCCAGCTGAAAGATTAACCCACCCTGCCCGTGGCGCGCAGCAGCAGGTCATTTTGCACCTGTTCGCTCATCAGCGTTCCGCCACGGGTATCCAGCATCATGCGACACCACGCCTGCGCCATCGGCGGCGAGGCGTGCCGCAGCATCTGGCTTCCCGCGCCCAGCAAACTGAGCTGGCGGGCAATCTCCCTGCCCTGCGCCTCCTGAGGCTTACGCAGTTTCTGCTGTAGCTGCCGCCAGCTGCGATCGAAGTGGCGATCCTGCCCTTTTACCTGGGCGAAGTCGTCGCTGAGCAGGTCGAGCATTCCCGGCTGCTTCGTCAGGACCCGCAGCACGTCCAGGCACATAATGTTCCCGGAGCCTTCCCAGATGCTGTTCACCGGCATTTCCCGGTACAGGCGTGGCAGTTCGTTATCTTCGCAGTAGCCTGTCCCCCCCAGCACTTCCATCGCTTCCGCCACAAAGGGAATGCCTGCCTTGCATACGCTGAATTTCGCGGCCGGAGT
This sequence comes from Enterobacter cancerogenus, assembly GCF_019047785.1. Lineage (NCBI taxonomy): Bacteria > Pseudomonadati > Pseudomonadota > Gammaproteobacteria > Enterobacterales > Enterobacteriaceae > Enterobacter > Enterobacter cancerogenus. Next base: position 2,208,824 of record NZ_CP077290.1, read on the forward strand.
GAAAAGCCGCGCCCAGGCCATCTCCTGCGGATCGGCGCGCTTATCCCATGCGCGGGCAAGACGAAACAGCAGCGCGGTTTGCCCCTCCAGCACCAGCGCCATCCGGCTAAGCACCTCGCGCATCAGAGGCTGGTCGATCAGGTTTTTTCCAAACGTCTGCCGCTGATGGGCATGATACAGCGCCACCGAAAGCGCCCTGCGCATAAGCCCGTGGCTACCGAGCGCGCAGTCGAAGCGCGTCAGCCCGCCCATTTTGAGGATTTGCCGAACCCCTTCCCCCTCCTCGCCCAGCAGCCAGCCGGAGGCATCCAGAAACTCGGCCTCGCTGCTGGCATTAGAGCGGTTACCCAGCTTGTCCTTCAGGCGCTCCAGGCGCACGGCGTTGCGCTGTCCGTCAGGCAAGAAACGCGGAACAAAAAAGCAGGATAAACCGCCCTTCGCCTGCGCCAGCACCAGATGAGCATCGCTTTGTGGGACGGAGAAAAACCATTTGTGGCCCACCAGCCGGTAGCTGCCGTCACTGCATTTTTCCGCCTTCGTGGTATTGCTCAGCACGTCGGAGCCGCCCTGTTTTTCCGTCATCCCCATACCGATAAGCAGCCCCCGTTTCTGCCCACCGGGGGCCAGATGCGGATCGTAACGGTCACCGAGCAGCGGGTTTCGCCAGCTTTCGAAGGGCTTGGGCAGCGCCTGCAGCAGCAGCGGCGTGGCGGCAAAGGTCATGGTGATAGGGCAAAGCGTGCCCGCTTCCACCTGCGCATGCAGCACAAAGCGTGCAGCCCGGGCGACGAAGGAGCCTTTACGCGCCTCCTCTTCCCACGCCAGGTTATGCACCCGGTTGGCGCACAGCCCCTGCATCAGCAGGTGCCACGCGGGGTGGAAACGGACGTCGTCAAGCCGTCCGCCCATCGCATCATAACGCAGCAGTTCGGGCGGGTTCACGTTGGCCAGCCTGCCCAGCTCCAGCGATTCCGCCGTGCCCAGCTGCTGCCCAATGCTGGCGAGAAGATCCATGTCCCATTCGGCACCTTCGCGCGCCACCGCGTCGCGCAGGGCGCAGTCCGAGAGGAAAAGATTGCTGTTAGAGAGCGGGGAAGGTTGATTGAAAACGGTGTGAGTCTGCCAGTGCATACTGTCTCCCTCCTTCAGTGGCAATGAAGATAAGTATGGACAGAGCGCCTGCGGGCTGCATGGGAGTCGGGTCACATGCTGGCGATCGCATTGAAAGGCTTCGTGAAATAGCTCACAGAACATAAGAATAAACTATTTCATGGTAGCGCTTTTGTTGAATAATTTATTCTTACTCTTTTCTGCGAGGATCGTTATGCAACCGGATGCGCACAAGCGTGCATTAATTGCAGGCTCCATAGGTAACTTCATCGAGTGGTACGAGTTTGCGGTCTACGGTTTCCTGGCGACCGTGATTGCGAAGAATTTTTTCCAGCTCGACGGTGAAACGGGGCTAACCAGCCTGATCCTCACCTACGCCTCGTTTGCCATCGCCTTCTTCTTTCGCCCGCTGGGCGCGGTGGTGTTTGGCCGTATTGGCGACAAGATTGGCCGTAAACCGACGCTGATTATCGTGCTGGTCCTGATGACGCTCGCCACTGCCGCCATCGGTATTGTGCCGGTCTATGCCAGCATCGGGATTGCCGCACCGCTGATCATCACCCTGCTTCGCATCCTGCAGGGGCTGTTTGCCGGAGGGGAATACGGCGGGGCCGTGTCACTGATGACCGAGTTCGCACCACGCGGCAAGCGCGGCCTGTACGGCGCGTGGCAGTCCTTCACCGTGGCGCTGGGGCTGTTAGCGGGTGCGGGCATTGTGGCGCTGCTCTCCGTACTGCTCACTCCCGAGGCGCTCCACGACTGGGGATGGCGCATTCCGTTCTTCCTCGCGCTGCCTATGGGCGCGGTTGCGCTGTGGCTGCGGGTCAGTATGGAAGAGACGCCAAGTTTTGTGCAGCAAAAAGAGAAACCGGCTGTCGCTCAGGCCGACACTGCGGCTACGCTTAGGGCCATCGTGACGGGCATTGGCCGGGTCATGGTGTGGTCCGCGGCGGGCTATACCTACCTGGTGATCATGCCAACCTATCTGCAGTCGGCCCTGCATACCGGGTTCAATCAGGCGCTGCTGATTGCGGTGATTTCAAATATTGGCTTTGCGCTCACCATCATTCCGTCGGGGATCCTGAGCGATAAGATAGGACGCCGTACGGTGATGATTATCGCCGCCGCGCTGCTGCTGATCCTCGCCCTTCCGCTGCTCAACATCCTGCAGGCGGAGTCGAGCACGCTGGCCGTCAAAGCCATCGTGGTGCTAATTGCAGGCGGTCTGGTGGGGATGCTGGCGGGCCCAGGTCCGGCCATGCTCTCGGAGATGTTCCCGACGCGCGTGCGCTATACCGGGCTTGGGCTGGCCTATTCCCTGTCGAATGCGATTTTCTCAGGCTGTGCGGGCTTAATCATTACCAGTCTGATTAAAGAGACGGGCAATCTTGATATTCCGGCCTATTACGTAATGGCAACGGCGGTGGTGAGCATCGTGGCGCTGATGACATTGAGGAAGGATGACCATTTGCGGGCATTAGAGGAGTGAGGTTGTTTTGCCGGGTGGCGGCTTCGCCTTACCCGGCTTACAAAACCGTAGGCCCGGTAAGCGAAGCGCCACCGGGCGAAAATCAACTACGCTGACGCACCGCTTCAAACAGGCAGATGCCCGTCGCGACGGAGACGTTCAGCGACGACACGCTACCAGCCATCGGAATGCTGATCAGCTCGTCACAGTGCTCGCGCGTCAGGCGACGCATGCCTTCTCCTTCTGCGCCCATCACCAGCGCCATGCGGCCGGTCATCTTGCTTTGGTACAGGGTGTGATCCGCTTCGCCAGCCGTACCGACGATCCAGATATTCTCTTCCTGCAGCAGACGCATGGTGCGCGCCAGGTTGGTCACGCGGATCAGCGGTACGTTTTCCGCCGCGCCGCAGGCCACTTTTTTGGCCGTCGCGTTCAGCTGCGCTGAGCGGTCTCTTGGTACGATCACCGCGTGGACGCCCGCCGCATCGGCGCTGCGCAGGCACGCGCCGAGGTTGTGCGGATCGGTCACGCCATCAAGGATCAGGAAGAACGGGTTATCCAGCCCGGCAATCAGATCCGGCAGATCGTTTTCCTGGTACTGACGGCCCGGCTTCACGCGCGCAATAATGCCCTGGTGAACCGCGCCTTCACTTTTCTCATCCAGGTACTGACGGTTCGCCAGCTGGATCACCACGCCCTGCGCTTCCAGCGCGTGGATCAGCGGCATCAGACGTTTGTCTTCACGCCCTTTCAGAATAAACACTTCCTGAAAACGCTCCGGCGCGCGCTCCAGCAGGGCCTGCACCGCGTGGATGCCGTAAATCATTTCACTCATTGATGGTTCTCATTATGACAATGCTTGTCCCCCTCCCTTTTCGGGAGAGGGTCAGATTAGCAGAGTAGTTTACTCCGCCTGCTGTTTCTTCGCAGCGCGTTTTGCTTTGGTAGCGGCCGCGATTTTCTGGGTTTTGGTAGAAGGCTTCTTCGCTTTCCGGGCATCTTTCTTCGCTGCCTTCGGCTTCTGTTTCTTCTCGCCACGGAAGGCACTGTCCGGCTCAAAGTTTACCTTTTTACCGGCCTGACGGCGTTTACCACCCGCGTTGCCGTTGCCACCTTTTTTCGCTCTTTCACGCTCGGTTTTGCCGACGTTACGCGGCGCACGCTCGCTGGAGATCAGGCTGAAGTCGATTTTACGGTCGTCCATATTGACGGCTTCAACTTTCACTTCCACGCGGTCGCCCAGGCGATAGGTCTGGCCACCGGATTCGCCAATCAGGCGCTGGCCCACCTGGTCGAAGCGGTAGTAGTCGTTATCCAGGCTGGAAACGTGCACCAGACCGTCGATAAACAGCTCATCCAGACGCACGAAGAACCCAAAGCCGGTCACGCTGGCAATCACGCCTTTAAAGACGTTGCCGACCTGATCCAGCATAAAGTCACACTTCAGCCAGTCAGCCACATCACGCGTGGCTTCGTCGGCGCGGCGTTCAGCCATGGAGCAGTGCTGACCAAGCTGCAGCATCTCGTCCATCGAGTAGTGATAGCCGCCGGTTTCGGTGGTGTTACCTTTGTGACCCTGCTCCTGAGCCAGCAGATACTTGATGGCGCGGTGCAGAGAGAGGTCCGGATAACGACGGATCGGCGAGGTAAAGTGCGCGTAAGACTGTAGCGCCAGGCCAAAGTGGCCCCGGTTTTCCGGATCGTAAATCGCCTGCTTCATGGAACGCAACAGCATGGTTTGCAGCATTTCTGCATCCGGGCGGTCGCCAATGGACTCCAGCAGCTCGGCGTAATCACGCGGCTCTGGCTTGTTGCCGCCAGGCAGTTCCAGTCCTAATTCGGACAGAACGGTGCGGAACGAATTCACTGCTTCCGTCGTCGGCTTATCGTGGATACGGAACAGCGCAGGCTCTTTGGCTTTCTCAACGAAACGTGCCGCTGAGATGTTCGCCAGGATCATGCACTCTTCAATCAGCTTATGCGCATCGTTGCGCTGGGTCTGCTCGATGCGCTCGATACGACGCTCGGCGTTGAAGATAAACTTCGCCTCTTCGCTCTCAAACGAAATCCCGCCGCGCTCTTCGCGCGCCTGATCCAGCGTTTTGTAGAGGTTATGCAGCTCTTCGATGTGCTTGACCAGCGGCGCGTACTGTTCGCGCAGATCCTGGTCGCCCTGCAGCATATGCCAGACCTTGGTATAGGTCAGGCGCGCGTGCGAGCTCATCACCGCTTCGTAGAATTTGTAGCCGGTTAAGCGGCCCTTGGTCGAGATGGTCATTTCGCAGACCATACACAGACGATCAACCTGCGGGTTCAGCGAGCAGAGGCCATTGGAGAGCACTTCCGGCAGCATCGGCACAACCTGTGACGGGAAGTAGACCGAGGTTCCACGGCTGCGCGCTTCGTTGTCCAGCGGGGTATTCGGACGCACATAGTAACTGACGTCGGCAATCGCAACCCACAGACGCCAGCCGCCACCGCGTTTCTTCTCGCAGTATACGGCATCATCGAAGTCGCGGGCGTCTTCGCCATCGATGGTCACCAGCGGCAGGGCGCGCAGATCCACGCGGCCCACTTTGGACTCTTCCGGCACTTCTTCACGCAGGTTTTCGATTTGCTCTTCAACCGCTTTCGGCCAGACGTACGGGATCTCATGGGTACGCAGCGCCATATCGACGGCCATACCGGTGCCCATGTTATCGCCCAGCACTTCGACGATTTTACCTACCGCTTTGGTACGGCGGGTTGGACGCTGGGTGAGTTCAACCACCACCACAAAGCCCATGCGCGCGCCCATCACCTCTTCAGGCGGGATCAGGATGTCGAAGCTCAGACGGCTGTCGTCCGGCACCACAAAGCCCACGCCTGCATCGGTAAAGTAGCGACCCACAATCTGGCTGGTTTTCGGTACCAGCACGCGCACCACGCGCGCCTCACGGCGGCCTTTACGATCGGCCCCCAGCGGCTGCGCCAGGATCTGATCGCCGTGGATACACATCTTCATCTGTTCGGATGAGAGATAGAGATCGTCTTTACGGCCTTCCACGCGCAGGAAGCCAAAGCCATCGCGATGTCCAATGACCGTGCCTTTCAGCAGATCGAGACGTTCAGGCAGGGCGTAGCACTGGCGGCGGGTAAAGACCAGTTGCCCGTCGCGCTCCATGGCGCGCAGGCGGCGGCGAAGGGCTTCGGTTTGCTCTTCACCTTCAATGTTTAATTCAACGGCAAGTTCTTCACGATTGGCGGGTTTTTCGCGTTTGGTTAAGTGTTCAATGATGAACTCGCGGCTGGGGATAGGATTCGCGTATTTTTCGGCTTCGCGTTCCTGGAAAGGATCATGTGACATGTCGGTTCCTCCGTTGTCAGCTCCGGTGGAAATTTTCTTCATTCCACCAGCAATAATTTATAAAGCGGTTGATTCTCTTCAACCAAATCGGCCAGCGTGTAGTTATCCAGTTCCTTGAGAAAACTTTGCACGGCCTGAGAAAGCGCCTGTTTCAGGCGACAAGCGGGGGTGATGTGGCAAAATGCGCTGCTGCAGTTCACCAGAGACAAGGGCTCCAGTTCACGTACCACATCCCCAACACGAATACTCTGCGCCGGTTTACCCAGGCGGATCCCACCATTCTTCCCGCGGACGGCAGCAACGTATCCGGCACGACTAAGTTGATTGATTATTTTGACCATATGATTACGGGACACGCCGTATACCTCTGTGACTTCAGAGATACTTGTCATTTTCCCGGCGGGTAACGACGCCATGTAAATGAGCGCGCGTAAGCCGTAATCGGTGAAACTTGTTAACTGCACATCAACCTCAGGAAATAAGGAAAAACGCGGTCAAACCGCAGAGATATTCATTAATGATGATAAACCAGCCAGCCAGGTAGCGGCTAATTTATTTGACAGACGGGGCGAAAAAGCGGATATCCAGGAGGGGTCGCCGGATGGCGCTACGCTTATCCGGCCTACGGGTCACCCCGCAGGCCAGCAGTCACGAAGATTATGCGTCGAACGGGTCGCGCAGGATCATCGTTTCAGTACGATCCGGGCCGGTAGAAATAATATCGATCGGCACTTCGGTCAGTTCTTCAATACGCTTGATGTAATCCAGCGCCGCCTGCGGCAGGCCGCTACGCTCTTTCACACCGAAGGTGGTCTCAGACCAGCCCGGCATGGTTTCGTAGATTGGCTCGATGCCTTCCCAGTCGTCAGCAGCCAGCGGCGTGGTGGTCACTTCGCGGCCATCTGGCATACGGTAACCTACGCAGATTTTCACCTCTTTCAGGCCGTCCAGCACGTCCAGCTTGGTCAGGCAGAAGCCAGACAGGGAGTTGATCTGCACGGCACGACGTACGGCAACCGCGTCCAGCCAGCCGGTACGACGACGACGACCGGTGGTCGCGCCAAACTCGTTACCCTGCTTGCACAGGAGCTCGCCAGTTTCATCAAACAGCTCGGTCGGGAATGGACCTGCACCCACACGCGTGGAGTACGCTTTGATGATACCCAGAACGTAATCCACATAACGTGGACCCAGACCAGAGCCGGTCGCCACGCCACCTGCGGTGGTGTTAGAGGAGGTCACGTACGGATAGGTACCGTGGTCGATGTCCAGCAGCGTACCCTGCGCACCCTCGAACATGACGAAATCGCCACGCTTGCGCGCCTGGTCCAGCAGATCGGAAACATCAACAACCATACCGGTCAGGATGTCAGCAATCGCCATGACGTCATCCAGCACTTTCTGGTAGTCAACGGCGTCAGCTTTATAGAAGTTAACCAGCTGGAAGTTGTGATATTCCATCACTTCTTTCAGTTTTTCAGCAAAGGTCGCTTTATCGAAGAGGTCGCCGACGCGCAGACCGCGACGTGCTACTTTGTCTTCGTAAGCCGGGCCGATACCACGACCGGTCGTCCCGATCGCTTTCGCGCCACGCGCTTTTTCACGTGCCACATCCAGCGCCACGTGATAATCCAGGATCAGCGGGCAGGCTTCGGAGAGCAGGAGACGCTCGCGAACAGGAATACCACGGTCTTCCAGACCTTTCATCTCTTTCATCAGGGCAGCAGGAGACAGCACGACGCCGTTACCGATGATGCTGGTGACGTTTTCGCGAAGAATGCCTGATGGAATAAGATGGAGGACGGTTTTTTCACCGTTGATTACGAGAGTATGGCCTGCGTTGTGACCGCCCTGATAGCGTACAACATATTTAGCCCGTTCAGTCAGAAGATCAACGATCTTCCCTTTACCTTCGTCACCCCATTGGGTGCCCAGTACGACGACGTTGTTACCCATTTTTTCAAAATCACCGATTGCTTAAAAATGGATTCTACCATCGCTTTTTCAGATATACAGCACTTTTTGACCCTAAAACATGCCAAATCCGACCACTTTTTGATCAGCCAATCGTTTTCCTCAACATGTAGTAGATAACGATCCCGGCAACCACAAGAGCACCACCAAATCGACGCAACGTATTTTCTGGCAAGTGTGTCATCGCCAGAATCATCTTTTTCCACGCACGGGGATAGAGCATCGGCCCGAGACCTTCCAATACTAAAACCAGAGCAAGCGCCAGCAAGATGTGTGAGTTCACGCGACTATCCTTCTTACTATTATCGAATCGTATCCGTTGTCATGCCTGTGACTGTAACATACCTTGGCCCTCATTTTTCCTGCGCTTTTTCCGTTTAAAATATGAACAACCCAGAAAGATACACTTAAATAATAGATATAAAAGACAATTTATATTTATTTAACAAATATACTCCTGGGATATTATTTTAAGCCAGGTAATCATGAGTAAAATCATAAAGTATGTCAGACTTAACCCATAGCATACTCCCCAGTATAAATATTATTTGATGTTCAAAATCCATAAAGATTACTTAAAATACATGTAAGTAATTGTTGATTGTAACAATCAGTGATACAGATTATTCTTGTAAAATAATATTAAATACACTTAGTTCATGAGGATTTACATTAACTAAGTTATTTATCTCTTTTCAAAGTGTTCCCCTCCCCTTCTTCCGATCGGGTCATGAATTGCTTTCAAAGATGCTGGAGACTGAGGCATACCTCCACTTGGTTATCAATAACCGCATATTTATTAATGCCTGTTTTTTAATACATTAAGGATGAAAAATGAAAAACGTTGTTAAAACGACGCTCGCTGCTGCGTTGGTTTTGGGTAGTGCAATGTCTGTCGCTCAGGCAGAGGAAACTACAACAGGCGCCAACGATGGTACCGTGACGTTTGTCGGCAAAATCGTAGAATCTCCATGCTCTATTAAGATTGGAGACGAAAACCAGACCATTAGTTTGGGCGAAAACCTGGGTACTGCATCACTGAAAGCAGGCCTGACACAGAAAGTTGATTTTGACATTGAACTCGTAAACTGCGTATTTGACGCTCAGACAAATATGTCCATTGTCTTTAACGCAAATGGTAACGAATCTACTACCCACGCCGGTAACCTGGCTTTAATGGGTGCTGGCGGTGAAATGAAAGGCGCCTACATTGTGATGGCTGACAGCAAAGGTACCGAACTGCGTATGGGTACAGCAGCAACCCAGCTCATGAAGAAAGATACAGCGGGTAAAGCTATGGCCGATCAAACCCTGCGTTTCAAAGCATGGGTTCAGGGCGATACTGCTGCGGCAACTGTCGACACGGGTGAATTTTCCAGCATGACCAGTTTCCAGATTACGTACCTGTAATAAACATATTCCCCTGCTGCATGATGCGGCAGGGGAATATGAAACAACATGACATCGCAATGTCGAAGGAATAATTCATACTATGCCGCCCGGTCCTCATTTCAGCCTCAAAAGTTTGACAAATGTCATAGCGTTTACGCTTGCCTGTCAATCATATATTGGCCTGGCGGAAGAAAACGTAGAATTCAATACCCAATTCCTGGAATCTCAGGAAGGGGCGAGTTATGACATTAGCCGTTTTTCTCGCAAAGGATATGTATTACCAGGTTCTTACGATCTCCAGGTTTTTATAAATAATAGCGCCCTGCCAGATGAGCATACCATTATGTGGTACGCTGCGGACGATTCGTCAAAAAATAGCTTTGCGTGTCTGTCACCTCAATTGGTCTCCTTATTAGGTATTCAACCCGCACTGACAGAAAAATTCATTTGGATTAAAGATGGCGCCTGCCTGAAACCTGGGCAGTTAGACGGCATGGAAATTGAAGCCGATCTCAGCCATTCCGCATTAAATATCACGCTTCCTCAGGCTTACCTTGAGTACACCGATAAAAATTGGGATCCCCCGTCGCGCTGGGATAACGGCGTTTCAGGTATTCTTTTTGACTATAACGTTAACGCTGACCATGAACATCGCATGGATGGCAGCGGTAATGAGCATGATATCAGCGGTAACGGTACAGTAGGTGCGAATATCGGCGCATGGCGTTTACGCGCTGACTGGCAAGGAAATTATCAGCGTCTGGATGACCAAACATACCAACAGTGGAACTGGAATCGCTACTATGCGTATCGTGCTCTGCCCAGTCTTAGCGCGCAGCTGACGCTGGGTGAAGATTATCTGCAGTCAGATATCTTTGACAGTTTCAACTATGCTGGGGCCAGCATACGTACAGACGACCAGATGCTGCCTCCCAATCTTCGAGGCTATGCGCCGGACATCATTGGCGTCGCCAGGAGTGTCGCTAAGGTCATTGTTAGCCAACAAAATCGTGTTCTGTATGAGAAGCAGGTACCGGCAGGGCCTTTCCATATCCAGGATATCAGCCAGTCGACCACGGGCGATCTGCACGTACGCGTCGAAGAACAAGACGGCAACGTTCAGGAATATGATGTCACCACGGCCTCTATCCCGTTCCTGACCCGCCTGGATCAGGTTCGCTATAAAGCGGCAGTGGGTCGACCACAAAGCTGGGACCTTCATATGGAAGGATCCCCCTTTGGCGTTGGAGAAGCGTCCTGGGGGATCGCTAACGGATGGTCGTTATACGGTGGAATGATTGGCGAACAAGATTATCAGGCACTGGCATTGGGTGTGGGCCGCGATCTGGCTATCCTCGGTGCACTCGCCGTTGATGTGACAAACTCCCGTACACACCTGACCGAAGACACCGGTTATGGGACCGGGACGTTGCAGGGCAATTCTTTCCGCATCAGCTATGCCAAAAACTTCGACGAACTGCACAGCCGTCTCTCCTTTGCGGGTTACCGCTTTTCTGAAGAAAAGTTCATGACGATGAATGAGTCTCTTGACGCTCGCAATGGCGAAAATATTCGCGCGGGTCACGATAAAGAGATGTTCACCATGAGTTACAACCAGAATTTCATCGGACCTGGGCTGAACATGTATTTCAACTGGACGCAACGAACCTATTGGGATCGTCAGGACCAGAATAACTACAACGTTATGGTTTCTAAATATTTTGATATCAGCCGTATCAGAAATATCAGCCTGTCGCTCAACGCTTTTCGCAATGAATTCGATAATGAAAAAGATGACGGTCTCTATTTATCGCTGAGTGTACCCTTGGGTGATAACCGCACGCTAAGCTACAGCGGTTCATTCGACGATAACTCTACCTCGAACCGGGTTGGCTATTATGAGCAACTTGATAACCATAACAACTACCAGGTTAATGTTGGTCAGTCAGAACATGCCACATCGGTGGATGGTTACTATCGCCACACAGGTAGCTATGCCGATGTGGATATGAATGCCAGCTATGTGGATGGAGACTATTCATCGGTGGGATTATCCCTAACCGGCGGCGCAACGTTAACCACCCAGGGTGGCGCGCTACACCGTACGTCAATCCCCGGCGGTACGCGCCTGCTTGTGGACACCAGCGGCGTCCCGGATATCCCGGTTGGCGGTTACAGCGATCCGGTTTACACCAACCGCTTTGGCAAGGCCATTATATCCGATGTTAACGACTACAATCGGAACGATATCCGCATCGACATTGATCACCTCCCGGAGAATGCTGAGGCCTTGCGTTCAATTGCTCAGGCAACGCTCACGTCCGGCGCAATTGGCTATCGTCAGTTTGATGTGATCAGCGGCGTGAAAGCCATGGCGGTACTGCGCATGAGTAATGGTAGCCACCCACCGCTTGGTGCAGAGGTAAAAAACCATCGCCAACAGCAGGTAGGGCTGGTAGATGAAAATGGCAGCGTCTATCTGGTGGGCGTTAACCCCGGCGAGAAAATGCAGGTTTCATGGAATGGCGACGATCATTGCGAGATCGCGCTTCCAACCCCACTCCCGAATGACCTGTTTAATGGTGTGTTTTTACCCTGCCGCAACGATAAACCCGTCGGTCCAAACACGCCGGTGCAAACCATTCCGGCCATTCAGCAACAAACGAATCGGCTTAAGCTGCCCCCTACCCCCGAAAATATTTCCGGGACACCAGCTCACGCCACCTCCTCAGGAAAAGCACTATGAAGATTTTTCATTCACGTACCGTAAAACTCATCGCAGGTAGCCTGCTGATGTCCACACTTGCGGCTCAGGCCGCCGTCGTTCCTGACAGAACGCGCGTGATTTTCCGCGGCGATCAAAAATCGGTCAGCATCACGCTAAGAAACGACAACCAATCGCTGCCGTATCTGGCGCAAGCATGGATCGAGACCAGTACAGGACAAAAGATCAGCTCGCCACTGACGGTACTGCCGCCCGTTCAACGAATTGAACCCACGGCCACCGGTCAGGTAAAAGTACAGGGAATGCCTGGATTGGCCTCTTTGCCGCAGGATCGCGAGACGATGTTCTATTTCAACATCCGCGAAATCCCGCCGAAGAGCAGCAAACCTAACGTATTGCAAATCGCTCTTCAAACGCGGATTAAGCTGTTTTATCGTCCCGCGGCGCTGCCTGCGTTGGATCCCCAGCATCCGTGGCAACATCAGCTGACGCTTACCCGAACCAGCGACAGCTATACGGTGAAGAACCCCACGCCGTATTTCGTGGTCATCAGCAGTGCCGGTCCCAGCAAGGATAAAACTGCCGCTGGCTTTGAGCCCATTATACTCGCCCCCTTCGCCAGCCAGCCGCTGAAGGTGAAATCTGCCGATCTCGGCAGCGAACCTGTTCTGGGATACGTAAATGACTACGGCGGACGTCCTTCTTTGTACTTCACATGCGCAGCGAATACGTGCAGCGTAAATGAAGAAAAAAGTCTGAAGAAATAGTCGCAGGAGAATTATGAAATGCTGCGCACTGTCATCTGGAGTCTGATCATCGTGTTCATCAGCGCAAACACAGTATGTTTTGCCGGCAGTAAATACGTCGATATGTCGCTTACGGTATTAATTAATGTTCCTATTCCCTGCGTCATCAACGGCGGAACGGTGGAATTTGGAAACGTTGTCACCACCAAAGTGGACGGTGGACACTATACACAGCCCGTGAACTACGCAATGGATTGTCAGACGAGGATAAGTGATTATCTCAAGCTGCAGTTACAGGGCGAGACGACCGTCATTAATGGCGAGCAGGTGCTCAAAACCAACATTGAGGGCTTTGGGCTGCGCTTACAGAATAAAGCGGATAAAACAGTGATTAAGCCAGGCACAACCGACTGGCTTAACTTTACTTATACTCAGGCCGCTCCCGAACTGGAAGTCGTGCCAGTGAAGGAAGCATCGACATCACTTCAGGCGGCTGAGTTTAATGCCACCGCAACAATGGTGGTCGATTACCAATGAAACCATTGATGCTTGTATTACTCTTCGTTTTCACGCATGACGCCATGGCCAGTGCCGATGTCAACTTTCACGGTTATCTTGTGAACCCGCAACAATGCGTCATTAGCAACAATGAAACCATTGAAGTTCCTTTCGCTGAAATGCAGATCGATGATATCAATGGCATTAACTACATGAAGGAAATCCCTTACACCATCGACTGTGATTCGACGGTCCGTGATGCATACATGACCATGACGTTAACGCTAATGGCGACGCAGTCCGACTTTAACGATGCCGCCGTCAATACCGATATTAACGGTCTTGGAATAAAAATAACTCATGATGATCAACCTTTTACCATCGGCACAGCGCTTACTATTAATCCAGCGACGCAGCCGGTGCTGAAGGCTGTGCCGATTAAAAAAAATGGCGTTACGCTTCCTGAGGGCAACTTTGAAGCATGGGCAACGCTTCAGGTGGACTATCAATGATACATCGAATAACAGCACGACTCCTGATGGGCGGGCTATTGCTGTGTGGGGGGCTTCAGCCCCTGTTTGCAGCGACGGATAACCTTCATTTTAGTGGAACCTTGCTGACCACCTTTTGTAAACCCGTGATACATGGAGAAACGTTGGGTGAGGTCGTGTTTCCAGAAATGGCTGCGCCGGATTTAATGTTGCGCGGTCAATCGGCACGCGCAAAGCTGGTTATTTCGCTTAAAGACTGCAGTGGACCAACGCTGAAAAACGGCCTACGGGTGACATTTTCAGGCTCAGAAGAACAGGCGCTGCCGGGGTTTCTGGCCCTTGATAGCGGATCGACCGCCAGTGGTTTTGCGATTGGGCTTGAAACATTAGCAGGCACGCAAGTGTTGTTCAATCGTCCGGCGGGGGCAACGTTCGCGTTAAATCCGGGCAGTAACGAACTGATCCTGAACGCATGGCTACAAACCGTTTCCGGGACTCGGGTGATGCCAGGTACTTTTATCGCAACGGCAACCGCCACGTTTGAGTATTTATAAATGAAAAAATTACCTGCATTATTTATTCTTTTTTCGCTTATGTTGACGATGTTATTCACATCATCAGCAATGGCGACTACCGATAACCTGAAAAGCCAAACGCACTTTCTCGTTTATTTTGCTTATCTTAAAAGCCCCAGTGTTCAAGCTAATATTCAACTTCACGTGGCGTTCCCATCCTCTAATTCCACTGAAAATGGTCTTTACGATGCAACCGATGCTGTCGAGAGAGGATTAGGCACGCCCACTTTAATTTCCTGGAGCAGCTCTCATCTCCCTAAAATAGAGATACTCCGTGCTCAAAAGAATGACATTGCCTCATCGCACTGCCCTGGAATTGACACCACCCTGTGGGCATGCGGCAGTTTAGATGTTTCGTACTCCGTACACTTTGAGGGTCAGGATTGCCCATGGAATATCGCGCAATATACCGTGAGTATCGATCCCTCTACCGGAAAATCGTGGACATCGCCTCCAACACGCGAAACGGCTTGCCCGACGGTGCCTGTCGCCACCTACGATATCTCCTGGAGTAAAGACCAGGTTCAACATGAAAAACAACTGATTCTAACCCCCAATGGCGGCAGGGTAGAAACGATATTACAAACCTATTTAATGGAAGGGGGTCAGTTGTGCGATGGTAGCCAGATGAACGATCGTGGTGTCTATTGTCGCTACGTTTCTACCGGTGTTTCCGTCAGTGTGTTGGGTTGCGACGATCCCCGCGTCACCACCAGTATTTCTAAACACCCCATGACCGACACTGAGCTTTATGATATTCAGGTGCAGGCAGACACCCAGCACCTTGGCGCGGGTTTATTCAGTACGACCTGTAATTTTCGTTATCTGATCGATGAATTGTAACCAGGCGCAGACCTTACACTTAACGTAAAAAGGGTGGCCCATTGGCCACCCTTTCGCTTTACGACTTACCGAATGTAAATTAATTAGCGTGTCGCGTTACTTGGCGTCTTCATATAACGGAAGAAATCGCTGTCCGGGCTGAGCACCATCACATCCTGGTTGCTCTGGAAGCTATTCTCGTAAGCACGCAGGCTACGGATGAAGGCGTAGAAGTCAGGATCCTGGCTGAAGGCATCAGCAAACAGTTTCGCCGCTTCGGCATCACCTTCACCGCGCAGGATACGGCCCTGACGCTCAGATTCCGCCAGCGTCTTGGTCACTTCGTAGTCCGCCGCTGCACGCAGCTTCTCAGCCTCTTCCTGACCCTGTGAACGGTGACGACGGGCTACCGCTTCACGCTCGGCGCGCATACGGTTGTAAATCGCCTCAGACACTTCTGCAGGCAGGTTGATCTGCTTGATACGCACATCGACCACTTCGATACCCAGCGCCGCCATACTGTTCGGATTGATCACCGGCACGTTGCCGTTGGTTTCCGTCTGAACACGCTCAGCCGCTTTGGCAATCGCGTCATCCGCAGCCGGAGTTTCCACCTCGTCTTCCGTACCCGCAGAACCGGAGTTCAGCGCATCACGCACTTCGAGAGTCAGACGACCACGGGAGTCGGTAACGATATCTTTCACGTCCAGACGACCAATTTCAGAACGCAGACGGTCAGAGAACTTACGTTTCAGCAGCACTTCTGCCTGAGAAACGTCACCGCCGCCTGTCGCCAGGAAGTAGCGGCTGAAATCACTGATGCGCCATTTGATGTAGGAATCAACGATCAGGTCTTTTTTCTCTTTTGTCACAAAACGGTCGGCCTGGTTATCCATAGTCTGAATACGCGCATCGAGCGTTTTCACCGACTGAATAAACGGAACCTTGAAGTGCAGGCCCGGCTCATAGATCACCGGACGCTTGTCGCCATCACGCACGACGCTGCTGAACTGGAATTTGATCCCACGCTCACCCTCTTTCACCACAAAGATCGAGGTGTAAAGCACGACCAGTACGATGATGATGATCGCAATAACTGACTTACGCATCCTTATTCCCCCTGACGCTGGTAGTCGTTACGCTGCGCGTTAGCACGGCGTTGGTCCATAATGTCACCATCGTTCGAAGAAGGCGTTGTGTTCGCGCTGGAGCTGCCCTTTGAGGCTGGCGGCAGACGCAGCAGGTTGTTTGCGCCGCTGGTGTCTTTCGCAGCCGGTGCAGAACCGCCTTTCAGCATCTGATCCAGCGGCAGAACCATCAGGTTCCCGCCCTTGCTGTCGTTAACCAGCACTTTACGCGTGTGGCTCAGCACTTTTTCCATGGTTTCGATATACAGACGCTCACGGGTAATTTCCGGAGCCGCTTTATACTCCGGCAGGATCTTCGCGAAACGCGCAACCTCACCCTGTGCTTCCAGGATGGTCTGCGTCTTATACGCACGCGCTTCTTCCAGAATACGCTGCGCCTGACCGTTAGCACGCGGCTGAACTTCGTTGATGTACGCTTCCGCTTCACGGATGTACTGCTGCTCGTTTTCACGCGCGGCAATCGCATCGTCAAATGCGGCTTTCACCTCTTCCGGCGGACGTGCAGCCTGGAAGTTGACGTCCAGCAGGGTGATACCCATGTTGTACGGGCGAATGGTCTCTTCCAGCTCACGCTGGGTATCGCTACGAATAACGGTACGACCTTCCGTCAGGATGCGGTCCATGGTGTACTTGCCGATCACGCCGCGCAGGGCGCTGTCGGTTGCCTGACGCAGGCTGTCGTCCGCGCTGGTCACGCTAAACAGATAACGTTCTGGATCGGTCACCCGGTACTGCACGTTCATTTCAACGCGCACGACGTTTTCGTCAGAAGTCAGCATTACGCCAGAGGCGGCCAGTTCACGGACGGATTCCACGTTTACAGCGGTCACGTCGTCAATGAAGGTCGGTTTCCAGTTCAGGCCCGGCTCAACCAGATGGCTGAACTTACCAAAACGGGTTACCACGCCGCGCTCCGCTTCTTTAATGGTGTAGAACCCGCTGGCTGCCCAGATGATCACCACGGCAGCAGCAACAATGCCCACGATGCGGCCACCCATTTGCGGGCGAGGTCCCTGAGTGGAATTTCCACCCGTGCCAGAACCTTTACCCCCACCTAACCCACCCAGCTTTTTGCTGAGCTTACGGAAGATGTCATCCAGATCCGGCGGCCCCTGCTCGCGACCACCTTTGTTGCCATTTCCCCCAGAGTTGCCGCCTTGATTATTGCTGCTTCCCCACGGGTCGCGGTCTTGTCCGTTATTACCGGGCTGATTCCACGCCATGTATATGCTCCATATTTGTTATGCAAGGGCGAATTATTCAGGCATCCCCTTTCTGATCAGACGATATAGTCGACCAGCGCAGGTTCTTGTTTACAGAGGCGACGCCAGTCAACGATCGGCATACGCACCTGCATCCCCACGCTGCCGTCATCCTCCATCCACTCTTTTTCTATCGCCTGAAGCTGATAAAACCGGCTGCGCAGCCTGCCTTCCTGTGGCGGCAGTCGCAGCGTGTGCTGAGCTACCTCACCGGAAAGACGTTCTGTCAAAGCCTGGAAAAGCAGTGGCACACCAACACCGGTCTGGGCAGAAAGCCAGACCCGAATCGGTTTGTTCTCTTCATCTCGGTCGATACGCGGCTCGAAATCCTCCAGCATATCGATTTTGTTCATCACCAGCAGCGTCGGGATTTCGTGGGCCTCGATCTCTTCGAGCACCACGTTTACCGCGTCGATGTTCTCCTGCACGCGCACGTCTGCTGCGTCAATAACGTGCAGCAGCAAGGTCGCCTGGCGCGTCTCCTGCAGGGTGGCTTTAAACGCTGCCACCAGATCGTGCGGCAAATGGCGGATAAACCCTACGGTATCCGCCAGCACCGTTTCACCGACGTCCGCAACGTCAATACGACGCAGCGTTGGGTCCAGGGTCGCAAACAGCTGGTCTGCGGCATACACCTGAGCCTCGGTTATCTGGTTAAACAGGGTGGATTTACCGGCGTTGGTATAGCCCACCAGCGACACCGTCGGGATGTCGGCTTTCGTTCGCGCCCGACGTCCCTGCTCACGCTGTTTCTCTACGCGTTCCAGGCGTGAGAGGATCTGGGTAATACGGCCACGCAGCAAACGGCGGTCGGTTTCGAGCTGGGTTTCACCCGGACCGCGTAAACCAATCCCGCCCTTTTGTCTTTCAAGGTGGGTCCAGCCACGCACAAGACGCGTCGCCAGATGGCGCAGCTGCGCCAGCTCAACCTGCAGCTTCCCTTCATGGGTACGCGCACGCTGAGCAAAAATATCTAAAATTAGCCCAGTGCGATCGATAACCCGACATTCGCAAAGTGCTTCAAGATTACGCTCCTGAGCGGGAGACAGCGCGTGATCAAACAACACGACTGATGCGCCGGTTGCTTTAACGGCATCCGCAATTTCAACTGCTTTACCTTCACCAACAAAATACTTCGGGTGCGGCGCTTTACGGCTACCGGTAATCACCTGCATTGCTTCGACGCCAGCGGAAGAGACCAGAGTTTCAAACTCCTGGAGGTCTTCCATATCTTTGTCTTGCGAAAAATAGATGTGTACCAGCACCGCCTGCTCACCGGCATCATAACGGTCAAACAAGCGTAAACCTCTCAATAAAGATCAACGGGGAACGCAGGATCCCTGGCTCCCCGTGTGGATAACAGCCGAAACCTTATTCGGTATCGTCGCTGTCCTGCGCAGGGGCAGTAGAACCCTGTGCGTTGCTACCATGATGGTAGTTACTACCTGTGCCGCCGCCAGCGTTATTGCTGTGATGAGATACCGGACGAGACGGAACAACAGTAGAAATAGCGTGCTTATAGACCATCTGGCTGACCGTGTTTTTCAACAGAATCACGAACTGATCGAAAGACTCAATCTGACCTTGCAGCTTAATACCATTCACCAAATAAATAGAAACTGGAACACGTTCCCGACGCAATGCGTTCAGGAACGGATCTTGTAAAGATTGCCCCTTAGCCATTCTATCTTTTCCTTATATGCTTGTTTTGTACTTAGAACCTTGCGATTCTGAAAAATTGCGCACGATACGGCTTAATTGTACACATTCAGTGAGCGATATCACCAATAACCTCAATCACTTCGTTTAACGCCTGTTGTGGTTTTTCACTGTCTAACCAGTGAACCCCCTCCCAACCGCGCAACCAGGTGATCTGGCGCTTCGCTAACTGCCTCGTGGCGCAAACACCTCGATAAACCATTTCATCGTATGAAATCTCACCTTCAAGATACGACCACATCTGGCGGTATCCCACACAACGAATGGAAGGCATGTCCGTATGCAAATCTCCACGGGCAAAAAGCGCCCGCACTTCTGCTTCAAAATCTGAAGCCAACATCTGATGAAAACGCTGCTCAATTCGTTGATGGAGCAGTTCACGGCTCGCCGGGGCGATGGCGAACTGATGCACCTGATACGGCAGAGCCTCTCCTGACGTTTGCGTCAGTTCCGTTAAAGTTTTACCCGAAATGAAAAAAACTTCCAGTGCCCGGGAAAGCCTTTGCGGATCATTTGGATGAATCCGTGCTGCGGCAACCGGATCGACTTGTGCCAGTTGCTTGTGCAAAACGTCCCACCCTTGCTCTGCCGCCTGCTGCTCAATCTTTGCTCTTACCTCAGGATCCGCCGATGGCAGAGGTGATAACCCCTCCAGAAGCGCCTTAAAGTAGAGCATGGTACCGCCAACCAGCAGCGGTATTCGTCCTGCCGCCGTAATGTCGGCCATTTCGGCCAGGGCATCGCGGCGAAAATCGGCTGCCGAATAAGCCTGAGCCGGGTCAAGAATATCCAGCAAACGATGCGGTGCCGCGCGCAGTTCGTCTGCGTCTGGCTTCGCCGTGCCAATGTCCATCCCCCGGTAAATGAGGGCAGAATCAACGCTAATCAACTCTACAGGCAAAACTTTACGCAGCTCAATGGCTAATGCTGTTTTACCGGAGGCCGTCGGCCCCATTAAAAAAATTGCCTTAGGCAGGCTCGCCTTGCTTACATCAATCATCTTTCAGGGCGGTCATCGCCGTTTTTAAATCAACAGGTTGTAATAATCCACCCGGTGGCGCTTTTACCAGATGCGGACAAAGGCGTTCCACCTCCGCCAGCACGGTAATGGCCTGCGCCATACTCCATGCAGCGTGTTCACTTGCCAGATGGCGAGCAATCCACTGCGCGGTATTCGCGGCATCAGACGTTGTCTGTTGCGCCAGGTAGCCTATCAGTTCAGGAATCAAGTTTTGTAAATTTTGTTGGCGTAAGGGTAAAGGCACTGCGCGAATGGTCACATGCTGCGCTTCAAGTGCGATTTCAATACCCATTTCCGCCAGTAACGGCGTTGCACGCTGCAATACCGCTGCTTCCTGTGCGGTTATTTTCAGGCGTACGGGGATCAGGAGCGGCTGTGCGCAAGCGGTATTGATCCCCGGCGTCAGTTGCGCCTGTTTGAGCCAGCGTTCCGCCACCGGCAGCGCCAGCAGCATCAGTTGCCCTTCGCGTTCGAGCAGCGCGACATCCGGCGCGATGATGGTCAATACCCGTCCAAAGCTCTGACTGTGGCCGTCCAGCGAAGGCGTAGAGACCGCAATGCGTTCTTTATGCTCAACGGCTGGCGTATCCAGCAGCTTGCGGTACAACGCCCCCTGCTGCTTTTGATAACCCGGCTGGGCGTTCGGGTAGTTCGCCCCCGTGGCTCGCGGCGTGCTGCCGGACGCGGCGAATCGCGGTGCCGCCGGTTCACGCGCAACGGCGGGTTCGGCAAAGTGGTTACGCCCCGCGGCGACCCGGTTTTCCGGCAGTGAACGCGCAGACGGCTCGCTGTCGTCCAGCGGTAACGTCGGCTCTGCCTGCTGCTGCAACACGCTCACCACGCCCTGATAAATAAAATCATGCACCAGGCGCGACTGATGGAAACGGACCTCATGCTTGGCCGGATGAACGTTAACGTCAACCTGGTGCGGGTCAATATCCAGATAGAGCACAAAGGCGGGCTGCTGATCCGCGCCGAGCTTCTCTTCACAGGCCTGGCGAATCGCGTGGTTGATCAAGCGGTCGCGCATCATACGGCCGTTGACGTAGCAGTACTGAACCTCAGCAAACGCGGCGCTGCTCACCTTAGGATCGGCCACCCAGCCGCGCAGGGCCAAATCGCCATGCTGCCACTCAATCGCCAGCGCGTGCTCGAGGAAGGGCGTTCCGCAGATGGCACCCAGGCGGCGCTCTTTTTGACCGCCTTCAGCGACCGCGCGGTACTGGCGCATGACTTTGCCGTTATGGCTGAGGTTGATCGTGACATCAAACCGCGCCAGCGCGATGCGGCGAATAATCTCATCGATATGGCCGAATTCGGTCTTCTCGGTGCGCATGAACTTGCGTCGGGCGGGCGTGTTGTAAAACAGATCCAGCACTTCCAGCGTGGTGCCAACGGGATGTGCGGCAGGTTTCACCGTCACGTCCATGTCGCGCCCTTCGGCGTAGGCTTGCCAGGCCTCCTGCTGTTCGGCCGTGCGGGAGGTGAGCGTAAGACGTGAAACGGAACTAATACTGGCAAGCGCCTCGCCGCGAAAACCCAGGCTGATAATCGCTTCCAGGTCGTCAAGCGAGGCGATTTTACTGGTGGCATGGCGCGCCAGAGCTAACGCCAGCTCGTCCTTTTTGATGCCGCAGCCGTTGTCCCGAATGCGGATAAGCTTCGCGCCACCGCGTTCGATATCAATATCGATGCGGGTTGCGCCCGCATCGAGGCTGTTTTCCACCAGCTCCTTCACCACCGATGCAGGGCGTTCAACCACCTCACCGGCGGCGATTTGGTTCGCGAGCTGCGGCGGGAGAATCTGAATCGGCATGACGTCTCCTTAATTGGTCGCGGTCATCTCACCCGGTAACGCGGCGCTGGCCGTCTGGCTCACGCCGCCCTGCGGTGCCGCCTGCAGCGGATGCGCGTCAAAATATTTACGCAGACCGTTATAAATCGCTTCGGCAATTTTCTGCTGGTAGCTGTCGCTTCCCAGCAAACGTTCTTCACCGTTATTACTGATAAAGCCGGTTTCCACCAGAATCGACGGGATATCCGGCGAGCGCAGAACGCCGAGGCTGGCATGTTCAGGACGCCGCTTGTGCAGCACGCCCACGCTTTGTAACTGGTTCAGTACATTGGTGGCGACATCATACCCGACGCGCTGAGAATGACCGAACTGTAAATCCAGCACGGCCTGGCTGAGATACGGGTCAGACTGGCTGTTTGCCAGCACGTCGCCCGCGCCGCCTAACAGCTCGGACTGTTTCTCATGCTGCTCCAGCCAGCCCGCCATTTCGCTGTTGGCGCGACGGTTTGAGAGCACCCAGACGGACGCTCCGGTGGCATCACGATTCGGAGCCGCATCCGCATGAATCGACACCAGGAAGTTAGCATTTTGCTTACGCGCCACGTCCGAACGGCCCATGACCGAGATAAAGTAATCCCCGTCGCGGGTCAGCACGCCTTTAAACATCGGGTCGTCGTTGAGCAGCGTACGCAGCTTGCGGGCGATGGCGATAGTGACATTTTTCTCGCGCGTGCCGCCCGGCCCAATCGCACCGGGGTCTTGCCCACCGTGACCGGCATCAATGGCGATAATCACCTTGTCTCCGCTGACCGTCGCACGACGTGCGCTGGCCGCCGGGCGCGTCACCGTATTGCTGCTGGTCGCCACAGTGATGCGATCGTCCTGCGATTTGAACGGATTACGGGCAGGCTCAGCGGGACGCGGGGTATAAACCGGCGTTTCCACGCGTTTCGCGACCACCGGCGCAGGCGGCGGTGGAGGTGGCGGAGGCGCATCGGCGTTGATGGTAAAGACCACCGTATAATTCGAGCCGTTTTGCTGCTTAACCGCCTTCGTCTTCCCTTTTTCGGTCAGATCCACCACCAGCCGTAGCGACTGGCTGTCCTTTGGCGTTCCGGACCGGATGCTTTTCACCAGGTTATTTCCGCTAAACTGCAGCGGCAGCCCCTGGATCACGCCGGTTTGTTTGATATCGAGCGCCACGCTGTGGCTGTCGATTTGTGAGAAGGCATACTCAGGATCACCCATAAAGCTGAAGGTGATGCGGGCCTGGCTATCGCCATTGGAGACCTGAATATCCGAAAGATTCGCCGCCCCGGCCTGCGCGCACAGCAGCACCGTTGCAGCTAACAACCAACCTTTAACGCGATTAATCATCCCGTCATTCCTACGCTTAACCGGCCAGACGGGCCAGTAAGGAACACCCTGATGAGGAAACAGCACTGATGCGTGCCTCACGCCCTTGCGCCTGGTACTCTAAGTGAATTTCGACATCCGGGTCAGGCAGCACACCCGCACCTTGCTGCGGCCACTCCACCAGGCAAATGGCGTCGTTGGCAAAATAATCACGGATCCCCATAAACTCCAGCTCCTCCGGGTCCGCAAGGCGGTATAAATCAAAGTGATAGACCGTAACATGGTCCAGGGTATAAGGCTCAACCAGCGTGTAGGTTGGGCTTTTCACATTCCCTTTATGGCCTAACGCCTGCAGGAACCCACGGCTGAAGGTTGTTTTACCCGCGCCTAAATCTCCATACAGATAAATGACGGTTGCCCCCTGACAGGCCTGCGCCACGCGCGTGCCGAAATCCAAAGTGGCTTGTTCATCAGGTAAAGAAATCGCTCGATTAGTCATTTTCTACGTCAATCACATCCGGGTTAACTACACGCCGCAGCGTGCAAAAAAGATCGGTGGCCAGCATACCGCGCGTGCCGTAACGCGCTGCCAGCCTGTCGGCTGCCGCCCCGTGGGCTACGCAGCCCACGCAGGCTGCATCATATAGGGGAAGTTTCTGTCCGAGCAATGCGCCAATGATGCCGGAAAGCACATCGCCCATGCCGCCGCTGGCCATTCCCGCGTTGCCGGCATCAATGATGCCCTGCAAAACGTCACTGGCAACGACGGTCCCTGCCCCTTTGAGGACAACAACACCTCCGTAACGTTTTACCAGACGCTGGGCAGAAAGTAAGCGATCGCTTTCAATTTCTGCCACGCTGCAGTTAAGCAACCGCGCGGCTTCGCCGGGGTGCGGCGTCAGAATGCGATTGTGACGCGTATCCGGGTTGATTGCCAGAAGGTTCAGCGCGTCGGCATCCCAGAGCATCGGTTTACGGAAATTCTCCACCTTTTGCAGGGCTTGTTTGCCCCAGGCTTCTTGTCCCAGCCCCGGACCAATCACCACCACATCCGCCCACTCGAGACTCTCCTCAAGCGATTTTGGGGTCAATTCATGCACCATCAGTTCCGGGCGGGCGGTGATAATCGGAACAATATTTTCGCTGCGCGTCAGCACCCGCACCAGCCCTGCTCCGCAGCGTAGCGCCGCTTCGCCGGTCATGCGGATCGCGCCTGCGGTACCGGTATCGCCTCCGATAATCACCAGCCGCCCCTGGTCGCCCTTATGGGACGTTGGACGGCGCGGCGGCAACCAGTGGGCAAGCTGCGAGGCATCAAAACGTGAAAGATTTGTCTCCTGTCCGGCCAGCCAGCCGTCCAGCCCCAGCGTACTGTGGTGCAGCAGGCCGACCACATCCCGCGCTTTACCGGTGAGCAGGCCAGGTTTGAGGGCGATAAAGGTCACGGTGTGAGCGGCGTTAATCACCGCACCCGGCGTGGCTCCGGTCTGCGCGATCAATCCGGAAGGGATATCCAGCGCCACCACCGGTGCAGCATGCGCGTTGGCGCGTTCAATCAGCGCCGCAACGCTGTCGCGCGGCGCGCTGTGCAGCCCAGTCCCCAGCAGCCCATCAACGATCAGCGCGACATCATCCGGCCAGAGAATGTCCGGCGCGTGGATCATACCGCCCGCGTTAAGCCAGGCATCCCGCGCGGCGCTGGCTTCTTCTGGCAGGGGCTTATCGCTCTCCTGCGCAAGCAACGTGACGCGAAGACCGGCGGCAACGGCCAGACGTGCGACCACATAGCCGTCCCCGCCGTTATTGCCATGTCCGCATAAAATCAGCCAGTGCGATGCATCCGGGTAGGCCGTCCGGGCAACGTTAAATGCCGCTTCGCCCGCCCGCTGCATCAACTCATACAGGGTAATCCCCAGGCTGTCGGCCGCCTCTTTTTCGGCATGGCGGAGGTCATCCGCATGCCAGATGGAATGTGGTATACTTGCGGGGTTTTTCTTCACAGTATGGTCCGTCATGTCACAGCCCCTCGATCTCAATCAGTTAGCGCAAAAAATTAAACAGTGGGGTGCTGAACTTGGCTTCCAGAAAGTGGGTATCACCGATACCGATCTCTCTGCCAGCGAGCCAAAATTGCAGGCCTGGCTGGACAAACAGTACCACGGCGAGATGGAGTGGATGGCGCGTCACGGCATGATGCGCGCCCGTCCACACGAGCTTTTGCCGGGCACGTTACGCGTGATCAGCGTGCGCATGAACTACCTGCCTGCCAACGCGGCATTTGCGCGCACGCTAAAAAATCCCTCGTTGGGCTACGTCAGTCGGTATGCCCTCGGGCGTGATTACCATAAGCTTCTGCGTAACCGCTTAAAAAAACTTGGGGAAACTATTCAGCAGCACTGTGTTTCGCTGAATTTTAGACCGTTTGTTGACTCCGCGCCTATTCTTGAGCGTCCGATTGCCGAAAAAGCCGGGCTTGGCTGGACAGGTAAGCACTCACTTATCCTGAGCCGTGACGCCGGCTCCTTCTTTTTCCTCGGGGAGTTGCTCATTGATTTACCGCTGCCCATTGACGGGCCGGTAGAAGAAGGCTGTGGGCGCTGTGTGGCCTGTATGACCATCTGCCCGACCGGGGCAATCGTCGAGCCGTATGTCGTCGACGCGCGCCGCTGCATCTCCTATCTCACGATTGAACTCGAAGGCGCAATCCCCGAAGCGTTTCGCCCGCTCATCGGCAACCGCATCTACGGCTGCGACGACTGCCAGCTGATCTGCCCGTGGAATCGCTACTCGCAACTCACCGAGGAAGAGGACTTTAGCCCGCGCAAAGCGCTTCATGCGCCACAACTCATCGAACTGTTCGCCTGGACCGAAGCCTGGTTCCTGAAAGTCACGGAAGGTTCGGCTATCCGTCGTATCGGCCACCTGCGCTGGCTGCGTAACGTCGCCGTCGCGCTGGGAAATGCCCCCTGGGATGAAGCCAATATTCAGGCGCTTGAAAGCCGCAGAGGTGAGCACCCACTTCTCGATGAACACATAGAATGGGCGATTGCGCAGCAAATTGAGAAGCGAAATGCCTGCGTCGTTGAAGTGCAACTGCCGAAGAAACAGCGCCTGGTGCGGGTGATTGAAAAAGGGCTGATACGGGATGCTTGATATATTCACAGCCTGTGAATAAAAATAAAAACTCAAGCGCTATCAGGGCTGACAACGAGATCAAGCGATCGCGTTAACATTTTGCAATCAAATTTTCTTCATGAAAAACAGCATGTTAAAAAGATATTATTCACCCTGCTAAGGTTTCAGCCGTTTCGGATACGTCAGGCGTTCTGTGGATAACTCTGTTTACAAGAATATTTCAAATGCAACGGGAAACGTCCCCAGCATGACTTTACGCTGTGGATAATTTTGACTGGAAGAAGAATTTGGAGCGGGAAACGAGACTCGAACTCGCGACCCCGACCTTGGCAAGGTCGTGCTCTACCAACTGAGCTATTCCCGCTTGGGTGGTTCGTGCTGTGAAAGCACTTTCAAATTTTGGAGCGGGAAACGAGACTCGAACTCGCGACCCCGACCTTGGCAAGGTCGTGCTCTACCAACTGAGCTATTCCCGCTTGGGTGGTCCGTGCTGTGAAAGCACTTTCAAATTTTGGAGCGGGAAACGAGACTCGAACTCGCGACCCCGACCTTGGCAAGGTCGTGCTCTACCAACTGAGCTATTCCCGCAAATCTGTACTGCTTTTGTTGCTGTCGTAACGTGTAATTCTCTGTCGTTACGGGAGGCGCATTATACGAGAAATCCGTTTGGCTGCAACCCCTCCTGAAGCGATTTTTTTGAAATTCCGTTCAAGTGATTAATTAATCAGCAAGCTGAGCAATTTAACGGCAAAAACCCGGCAACGCAAGCGTGCCGGGCCTCAAAATCAAAGCCTAATAAAGTTTTCGCGGTAGTAGGCCAGCTCAGCCACCGACTCACGGATGTCATCCATCGCCTGGTGGGTCCCCTGCTTTTTGAAGCCATCCAGGATTTCCGGTTTCCAGCGACGGGCCAACTCTTTCAGCGTGCTCACGTCCAGATAACGGTAGTGGAAGTAAGACTCCAGCTCCGGCATGTACTTAAAGAGAAAACGACGATCCTGACCGATGCTGTTCCCACAGATAGGTGATTTCCCCTCCGGCACCCACTGTTTGAGGAATTCGAGGGTGGCCAGCTCTGCTTCGCGGTCGCCCTGGGTGCTGGCCTTCACGCGGTCCACCAGACCACTCCCCGTATGGGTACGCACGTTCCACTCATCCATCAGCGCAAGCTGCTCATCGGACTGATGCACCGCGATGGTTGGCCCCTCCGCCAGAATATTGAGGTTCGCATCGGTGACCAGCGTTGCGATTTCAATGATGCGATCTCTCTCGGGATCCAGCCCGGTCATTTCAAGATCGATCCAAATCAGGTTGTTTTCGTCCGCGCTCATGTTATTTTCCACCCTTCTCGCATAACCGGCAGTAGCAGGTTAACTAGTATTAATTAGAGTGTATCATAGAGGTTTTGCCCGTTACGGGCGACCAGGAGCCAGCGCGATTGAGTAAAAATAAACTCTCCAAAGGGCAGCAGCGTCGGGTGAATGCCAATCACCAGCGCCGTCTTAAAACCACTACGGAGAAGCCCGATTACGACGACAATCTGTTTGGCGAAGCGACGGAAGGCGTAGTGATTAGCCGTTTCGGTATGCACGCAGATGTCGAAGCCGCCGACGGCGCGATCCACCGCTGCAATATCCGACGCACCATCCGTTCGCTGGTGACCGGCGACCGCGTGGTATGGCGCCCGGGTAAAGAAGCGGCGGAAGGCGTAACGGTAAAAGGCATTGTCGAAGCCGTACATGAACGCACCTCGGTGCTGACCCGTCCCGATTTCTACGACGGCGTGAAGCCCATTGCCGCCAACATTAACCAGATCGTTATCGTGTCGGCGATTTTGCCCGAGCTGTCGCTCAACATTATCGACCGCTATCTCGTGGCCTGTGAGACGCTGCAGGTTGAGCCGATCATCGTGCTGAACAAAATCGACCTGCTGGATGACGACGGCATGGCGTTCGTCAACGAGCAGATGGATATCTACCGCAACATCGGTTATCGCGTGCTGATGGTGTCGAGCCACACCAAAGACGGCCTGAAGCCGCTCGAAGAGGCGTTGACCGATCGCATCAGCATCTTTGCCGGGCAGTCCGGGGTGGGCAAATCGAGCCTGCTGAATAACCTTCTTGGCCTGCAGCAGGAAATCCTGACGAACGACGTTTCTGGCGTCTCGGGTCTTGGTCAGCACACCACTACGGCTTCACGCCTGTATCATTTCCCGCACGGCGGCGATGTGATCGACTCCCCGGGCGTGCGTGAATTCGGTTTATGGCACCTCGAGCCGGAACAAATCTTCAACGGATTTGTCGAATTCCATGACTATTTAGGCGCTTGCAAATACCGCGACTGTAAACATGACAATGATCCAGGCTGCGCCATCCGCGAAGCGGTCGAAAACGGTAAAATTGCAGAAACACGTTTCGAAAATTATCACCGCATTCTTGAGAGCATGGATCAGGTAAAAACGCGTAAAAACTTTTCCGATTCTGATAACTGACAACTACGCTAAGCATCGCTAAAATCGTCCCCCTTTTTAAGGATCCGGCTGTCTGCAGCCGGATCAGGAACGACAAAACAATGGCCTGGAGGCTACCTTGTTAAACTCATTTAAACTTTCGCTTCAATACATTCTGCCAAAACTGTGGCTCACTCGCCTGGCGGGCTGGGGCGCAAGCAAACGAGCGGGCTGGCTGACCAAACTGGTCATCGATCTGTTTGTGAAATACTACAAGGTCGACATGAAAGAGGCGCAGAAACCGGATACCGCCAGCTACCGCACCTTCAACGAATTCTTCGTGCGCCCCCTGCGCGACGAAGTTCGCCCGCTTAACACCGATCCTAACGTGCTGGTGATGCCTGCCGACGGCGTGATCAGCCAGTTGGGTAAAATTGAAGACGACAAAATTTTGCAGGCGAAGGGCCATAACTACAGCCTGGAAGCGCTGCTGGCGGGTAACTATTTGATGGCCGACCTGTTCCGTAACGGTTCGTTTGCCACCACCTATTTGTCACCGCGCGACTACCACCGCGTCCATATGCCGTGTAACGGTATTCTGCGTGAAATGATCTACGTGCCGGGCGATCTCTTCTCCGTAAACCACCTGACCGCACAGAACGTTCCAAACCTGTTCGCCCGTAACGAGCGTGTGATCTGCCTGTTTGATACCGAATTTGGCCCAATGGCGCAAATTCTGGTAGGCGCAACCATCGTCGGCAGTATCGAAACCGTCTGGGCGGGCACCATCACCCCACCACGCGAAGGGGTGATCAAACGCTGGACCTGGCCTGCCGGGGAAGATGAAGGCTCTGTTGCCCTGCTGAAAGGCCAGGAGATGGGCCGCTTTAAGCTCGGCTCTACCGTGATCAACCTGTTTGCGCCGGGTAAAGTGCACCTGGTGGAACAGCTCCAAAGCCTGTCGGTGACCAAACTCGGCCAGCCGCTGGCAGTTTCTGCCGAAGCGCTCGTCACACCAGACGCAGAGCCTGCACCGCTGGCGGAAGAAGAGATCAAAGCCGAGCACGACGCCAGCCCGCTGGTTGACGACAACAAAGACCAAGGCTAACAACAGAAGGATCGCTGACGTGCGCCCGATTATCGTTCTACTGATGGCCTGGTGCCTCAGCATGGGGGCGTACGCAGCGACGGCCCCCGACGCCAAACAGATAACCCAGGAGCTGGAGCAGGCAAAAGCGGCGAAACCCGCTCAGCCAGAGACCGTCGAGTCGCTCCAGGCCGCGCTGAACGCGCTTGAGGAACGTAAAGGCTCCCTCGAGCGCGCCCAGCAGTATCAGCAGGTTATCGATAACTTCCCTAAACTCTCGCAGACCCTGCGCTCGCAGCTTAATAACCTGCGCGATGAACCTCGCAACGTCCCTGTCGGCTTGACGTCTGACGCGCTGAACCAGGAGATCCTCCAGGTCAGCAGCCAGCTTCTCGAAAAAAGCCGTCAGGCCCAGCAGGAGCAGGAGCGCGCGCGTGAAATTGCCGACTCGCTCAGCCAGTTACCACAGCAGCAAACCGACGCCCGCCGTCAGTTAAACGATGTCGAACGCCGCGTCGGTACCCAAACCGGCAGCACGCCTCAAAGCCAGGCGCAAAACCTTGGACTGCAGGCAGAATCCGCCAGACTCAAGGCGCTGGTTGATGAGCTGGAGCTGGCGCAGCTTTCCGCCAATAACCGCCAGGAGCTTTCACGCATGCGCGCCGAGCTGGCGCAGAAGCAGAGCCAGCAGTTAGACGCCTATCTGCAGGCCCTGCGCAATCAGCTCAACAGCCAGCGCCAGCGTGAAGCAGAGCGCGCGCTGGAAAGCACGGAACTGCTTGCTGAAAACAGCGCAAACCTGCCGACCGGGATCGTCGATCAGTTCAGGGTTAACCGCGAGCTTTCTGCCGCGCTGAATCAGCAGGCGCAGCGTATGGATCTGGTTGCCTCGCAGCAGCGTCAGGCCACGAATCAAACTCTGCAGGTGCGCCAGGCGCTCAATACGCTGCGCGAACAGTCCCAGTGGCTTGGCTCTTCAAACCTGCTCGGCGAAGCGTTACGCGCCCAGGTTGCCCGCCTGCCGGAGATGCCAAAACCGCAGCAGCTTGACACCGAAATGGCGCAGCTGCGCGTTCAGCGTCTGCACTTTGAAGACCTTCTCAACAAGCAGCCGCAAATCCGCCAGATCCGTCAGGCTGACGGCCAGCCGCTGACCAGCGAGCAAAGCCGTATTCTTGAAGCACAGATGCGCACCCAGCGTGAACTGCTCAACTCCCTGCTGCAGGGTGGCGACACGCTGATCCTGGAACTTACCAAGCTGAAGGTCTCCAACAGCCAGCTGGAAGACGCGCTGAAAGAGGTCAACGAGGCGACGCACCGCTATCTGTTCTGGACGTCTGACGTGCGGCCAATGACCTTCTCGTGGCCGATTGAGATTGTGCAGGATCTTCGCCGCCTGATTTCGCTTGATACCTTTAGCCAGTTGGGTCAGGCCAGCGTGATGATGATCACCAGCAAAGAGACCATCTTCCCGCTGCTGGGGGCGCTCATTCTGGTGGGGTTCAGCATTTACTCGCGCAGACACTTCACCCGCTTCCTCGAACGTTCCAGCGCCCGCGTGGGCAAAGTCACTCAGGATCATTTCTGGCTGACGCTGCGCACCGTGTTCTGGTCGATTCTCGTCGCCTCACCGCTGCCGGTGCTGTGGATGACGCTCGGATATGGCCTGCGGGAAGCCTGGCCTTATCCGCTGGCGGTCGCGATTGGTGATGGCGTTACCGCCACCGTACCGCTGCTATGGGTCGTGATGATTTGCGCCACGTTCGCGCGCCCTAACAGCCTGTTCATCGCCCACTTTGGCTGGCCGCGTAACCGCGTTGCGCGCGCCATGCGCTATTACCTGATGAGCATCGGGCTGATTGTGCCGCTGATCATGGCGCTGATCATGTTTGATAATCTTAACGACCGCGAGTTCTCCGGCTCTTTGGGTCGTCTCTGCTTTATGCTGATTTGTGGAGCACTGGCGATCGTGACGCTGAGCCTGAAACGAGCGGGCATTCCGCTCTATGTCGATAAAACCGGCAGCGGCGATAACATGTTTAACCGCCTGCTGTGGAATTTACTGCTAAGCGCGCCGCTGGTGGCGATTCTGGCGGCGGCGGTGGGTTACCTTGCCACCGCGCAGGCCTTGCTGGCGCGTCTGGAAACCTCGGTAGCGATCTGGTTCCTGCTGCTGGTGGTTTACCACATTATCCGCCGGTGGATGCTCATCCAGCGCCGTCGTCTGGCGTTTGATCGCGCCAAGCATCGTCGTGCTGAAATCCTTGCCCAGCGCGCCCGCGGCGAAGAGGAGTCGCATCACACCAACAGCACCGAAGGCACCGCAGAGGTGGACGAGGTCGAGCTGGATCTCGATGCCATCAGTACCCAGTCCCTGCGTCTGGTGCGATCCATCCTGATGCTCATCGCACTGCTGTCGGTCATCGTCCTGTGGTCAGAGATCCACTCGGCGTTTGGCTTCCTTGAGAACATCTCCCTGTGGGATGTGACCTCGACGGTTCAAGGAGTTGAAAGCCTGGAGCCAATCACCCTGGGGGCCGTGCTGATTGCCATTCTGGTGCTGATTATCACCACCCAGCTGGTGCGGAACTTCCCGGCCCTGCTGGAGCTGGCGCTGTTGCAGCATCTGGATCTCACCCCCGGTACGGGGTATGCGATCACGACGATCACCAAATACCTGATCCTGCTCTTCGGCGGGCTGGTGGGCTTCTCGATGATTGGTATCGAGTGGTCGAAACTGCAGTGGCTGGTCGCGGCACTTGGTGTGGGGCTGGGTTTTGGTCTGCAGGAGATCTTCGCAAACTTCATCTCCGGCCTGATTATCCTGTTCGAAAAACCGATTCGTATTGGCGATACGGTGACGATCCGCGATTTGACCGGCAGCATCACCAAAATCAACACCCGCGCCACGACCATCAGCGACTGGGACCGCAAAGAGATTATCGTGCCGAACAAGGCGTTTATCACCGAGCAGTTTATCAACTGGTCGCTGTCCGACTCCGTGACGCGTGTGGTGCTGACGGTGCCTGCACCGTCGGATGCTAACAGCGAAGAGGTGACGCAGATCCTCTACACGGCGGCAGAGCGCTGCACGCTGGTGATCGACAACCCGCCACCGGAAGTGTTCCTCGTCGATTTGCAGCAGGGGATCCAGATCTTCGAACTGCGTATCTACGCCGCCGAAATGGGGCACCGTATGCCGCTGCGCCATGAGATCCACCAGCTGATTCTGGCAGGCTTCCGCGAACACGGTATTGATATGCCGTTCCCACCGTTCCAGATGCGCCTTGAAACGCTGGATGGACGTAAGACGGGAAGGACGCTGTCGTCAGCGGCGCGTACGCGCCCGGCAGGGAGTTTGTAGTGAGCCCCTCCCGTTCGGGAGGGGGTTTAATCCACTATGCCGTTTCTGTGAGATAGGCCGTCGTACGACGACGGTAATTCTCATAAATCCCCATCGCCATCAGCGAGAAGAAGATCGGGCCACCGACCATCCACAGCGCGCTGTTCCAGTCATTGGCCTCAATGACCGGCTGGATCACGGTGAAGATATTCGCAAAAGCCACTACCAGCACGACGACGGTGGTGGCCAGCAGCGTGGCGGCGCGGGTTTTGAAAATCACGAACGGACGTTCGAGATCCTGCTTCGCCTTAAAGAACGGGAACGCCAGGGTCAGGAAAAGATAGGGCAGCGTCATTGATACGTTCGCCATCAGGGTCAGCTTGTTGTAAAACGCAGAGGCAGTATCCCCACCGAACGACACCAGAAGAATAAACACGCAGACCAGCAGGCACTGCATCCACATGGCGTTCGCAGGCATACCTGCCGTATTGAGCTGCGTCATGCGGGCTGGCCACAGCGCTTTTGGCGTTCCCTGGATAATCGCTTTTAGCGGCGAATAGATAAGCGTAAAGAAGGCACCGGTATAGGCGAGGAACATCGACAGGCCGGTGATACGCGCGAACCAGACGCCCATCGTCGTGGCCGCATCCGGCGTCAGCTGCAGTGCCTGCCCGAGCGTCATCCCCAGGCTCTTCATCAGCACGTAAGTGATATTGCCAAGGTTAGTGGTATCGTTGCTTAACACCTGCTGCCAGTTGGTGCTCACACCCCAGAGAAAAATCGCCAGCGAGTAGCCGACAGAGATAACTATCGCCGCGAAGATAATGCCTTTGGCAAAGTTCTTTTCCGGGTTCTCGGTTTTATCGACCAGGCCGCCCACCGCTTCTATACCGCCATAGGCAAAGATGGCAAACACCACAAAAGAGAGCATCGCGAGGCCGGACTGATAGCTCGGGTTAGGTGACGAAACGAAATTCACCTCCTGCGCAAAGTGGCCGCCGTTGAGACACAAAATCGCGATGCTCACCAACAGCAGGACCAGGTTCAGACACATAACTGAAATACCGCCCACGGCGGTTATGCGCGCGATTTTGTTGATGCCTTTCGACGCCACCAGCGTCACTACCACCATCCAGCAGACCGCGAGGATCCCGACAACCTGCGTGGAGCTCAGCCCAGCCAAAGACCAGACCTGCGTTTTATCTGCCCCAAAGAGAAACGTCGAGAAAGGTACCCACACCTTGGCGGCGGTACTGACCATCCAGACCACGTAGGAAGAGAACCACATAAAGGTGCCGATAAACGCGTAGCGCGGCCCGATGCTGTTGTTCATCCACGAGTAAATCCCGCCCTCTTCCTTGCGATAAGCAGACCCCATCTCCGCCATCATCAGCGCAAACGGAATAAAGAAGAACAGAGCAGAGACGATATAAAACGGCGTCGCGCTGTAGCCCATCAGGTAAAACGCCGAAGGGCTGTTAGCAAAGCCAAACACTGACGTAAAAATCATCAGGATAAGACCGGTCAGGGTCATTTTTTTCATTGAGTGGGACATAGAACCATCCAAAGCGAAATAAACTGCGCGGATGGTAGCAGATGACCAGACGAAAAGTGTGGCTATTCAGGGCAAATTAGGAAAATAACCTGCGTAACGCGACGCTGGCAGTTATTGATGCCATGAATATTTACTGGAAAGGTTTATTGCCAGGGAGAGAGACACACCGGGCAGGCTCGCGCGCCACCCAGTATTGTATTACGCGCGGTCGACCGTAAATGCAATCACGTCGCCAAGCTGCTCTGCGCCAAGCGCCAGCATCACCAGACGGTCAACACCCAACGCCACGCCGGAACAATCGGGCAGGCCGGCTTTCAGGGCTTCCAGCAGATTCACGTCGATCGGCTGTTGCGGCAGGCCCCGGGCGTTACGCTTGCGGTTGTCCTGTTCGAAACGCTGCTGCTGTTCGCGCGCGTCGGTCAGTTCGTGGAAGCCATTCGCCAGCTCGATGCCTTTGTAGTAGACCTCAAAACGTTCAGCTACGCGGTGATCTTCCGTACTGATCTGCGCCAGCGAGGCCTGGCTTGCCGGGAAGTGATAGACGAACGTTGGGCGATCTTTGCCGATCTGCGGCTCAACGCCGAAGGTAAACAGCAGTTGCAGCAGCGTGTCGCGATCTTCTTCCGTCTCCGCCACGTTGCTGAGATCCAGTTTTGCCGCCGCGTCGCGCAGCTGCGCTTTGTCGGCAGACAGCGGATCGATTTCCAGATGGCGCTGGAACGCCTGCTGATAGGAAAGCGTCTCGGCTTCCGCGCAGTCCAGCACCTGTTGCAGCAGGTCGTCCACCTCGTTCATCAGGCGATACATGTCGTAATGCGGACGGTACCACTCCAGCATAGTGAATTCCGGATTATGGTGACGGCCCATCTCTTCATTACGGAAGCTACGGCACAGCTGATACACCGGGCCACAGCCCGCCGCCAGCAGGCGCTTCATATGGTATTCCGGGCTGGTCATCAGATAGAGATTCATCCCCTGTGAGTGGCCAGGGCCAACAAAACGGGTTTCAAACGGGACCAGATGAATATCCGTTACCGTTGCCTGGCTCATGCACGGCGTTTCCACCTCAAGGACTCCGCGATCGGCAAAGAAACGACGGATCTCCGCCATAATGGCCGCGCGTTTAAGCAGGTTTGGGATGGATGCGCTCGGCTGCCAGGTTGCCGTTTCGCTCATGAGTTTTTCTCCGATTTCAGACAAGGGCACGAAGTCTACTCGACAGGCGGGGCAGAGACAAATTTTGCACAGTAAAAAGCTGCTTTTCATTCATGAGTGAAATTACGTGACGCAATTCATCAATCACCATGATAAATCACCGCACAGAACAGCAAAAAAATCGAACACGTCAAATTTCCCTCATATCCATCCGGTTATACTGTTTTACCCATAAAGGAGCAGTGGAATCGCTTTCGCAATCGTCCGTTTGGACAGGTGAACTGCCTTTAACTCACGCATTGCGGGAAAACAAAAATCTGGAGGAATGTCGTGCAAACTTTTCAAGCCGATCTTGCCGTAATAGGCGCTGGCGGGGCTGGATTACGCGCAGCAATTGCTGCGGCACAAGCTAATCCAAACGCTAAAATCGCTCTGATTTCAAAAGTCTATCCGATGCGCAGCCACACCGTTGCCGCTGAAGGAGGGTCCGCCGCCGTTGCGCAGGATCATGACAGCTTCGAATACCATTTCCACGACACGGTTGCAGGGGGCGACTGGCTTTGCGAACAGGATGTCGTTGACTACTTCGTGCATCACTGCCCCACGGAGATGACCCAGCTTGAGCAATGGGGTTGCCCGTGGAGTCGCCGCCCGGACGGCAGCGTCAACGTTCGTCGCTTCGGCGGCATGAAGATAGAACGAACCTGGTTCGCCGCCGACAAAACCGGCTTCCACATGCTCCACACCCTGTTCCAGACCTCCCTTCAGTTCCCACAAATTCAGCGCTTTGACGAGCACTTCGTCCTCGACATCCTGGTGGATGAGGGCGAAGCGCGCGGTCTGGTGGCGATGAACATGATGGAAGGCACCCTTGTGCAGATCCGCGCGAAAGCGGTGGTGATGGCAACGGGCGGTGCGGGGCGCGTTTATCGCTACAACACCAACGGCGGTATCGTCACCGGCGACGGCATGGGCATGGCGCTCCGCCACGGCGTGCCGCTGCGCGATATGGAGTTTGTCCAGTATCACCCAACCGGTCTGCCAGGCTCCGGCATTCTGATGACGGAAGGCTGCCGCGGTGAAGGCGGCATTTTGGTTAATAAAAACGGCTATCGCTACCTGCAGGATTACGGTATGGGGCCAGAAACACCGCTCGGCGAGCCGAAGAACAAATACATGGAGCTGGGTCCACGCGACAAAGTGTCTCAGGCTTTCTGGCACGAATGGCGCAAAGGCAACACCATCTCCACGCCGCGCGGCGATGTGGTTCACCTCGATCTGCGTCATCTCGGCGAGAAGAAACTGCTGGAGCGCTTGCCGTTCATCTGCGAGCTGGCGAAAGCATACGTTGGCGTCGATCCGGTGAAAGAGCCCATTCCGGTGCGTCCAACCGCGCACTACACCATGGGCGGGATCGAAACCGACCAGCAGTGTGAAACCCGCATTAAAGGCCTGTTCGCCGTTGGCGAGTGCTCCTCCGTGGGCCTGCACGGCGCAAACCGTCTGGGGTCCAACTCGCTGGCCGAGCTGGTGGTCTTTGGTCGCATGGCGGGCGAGCGCGCGATGGAGCGTGCCGCCACGGCAGGTGAAGCCAACGGTGCGGCGCTGGATGCGCAGGTTGCCGACGTTGAAAAACGGCTCAAAGACCTGGTGAATCAGGAAGGCAACGAAAACTGGTCGAAGATCCGCGACGAAATGGGCCTGTCGATGGAAGAAGGCTGCGGCATCTACCGTACGCCAGAGCTGATGCAGAAAACCGTCGACAAATTGGCGGAGCTGCAGGAACGGTTCAGGCATGTACGCATCACCGACACCTCCAGCGTTTTCAATACCGACCTGCTCTATACCATTGAGCTGGGCCACGGTCTGAACGTCGCGGAATGTATGGCGCACTCGGCGCTGGCGCGTAAAGAGTCACGCGGTGCCCACCAGCGTCTGGATGAAGGTTGTACGGAACGTGATGACGTCAATTTCCTGAAACATACTCTCGCCTGGCGCGACGCGGATGGCACCACTCGTCTGGACTACAGCGACGTGAAGATCACCACGCTGCCACCGGCGAAACGCGTGTACGGTGCAGAAGCAGAAGCCGCCGAGAAGAAGGAGAAGGCGAATGGCTGAGATGCAAAAAATGAAAGTTGAAGTGGTGCGCTACAACCCGGAAGTGGACACCGCGCCGCACAGCGCTTTTTATGAAGTGCCCTATGACGAGCAAACCTCCCTGCTGGATGCGCTCGGGTATATCAAAGATAACCTGGCGCCGGATCTGAGCTATCGCTGGTCGTGCCGTATGGCGATCTGCGGCTCCTGCGGCATGATGGTCAACAAGGTGCCGAAGCTGGCCTGTAAGACCTTCCTGCGCGACTACACCAAAGGCATCAAGGTTGAAGCGCTGGGCAATTTCCCGATCGAACGCGATCTGGTGGTCGATATGACCCACTTTATCGAAAGTCTGGAGGCCATTAAGCCGTACATCATTGGCAACCCGCGCACGCCGGATCAAGGCCCGAATACGCAAACCCCGGCGCAGATGGCGAAATACCATCAGTTCTCCGGCTGCATCAACTGCGGCCTGTGCTATGCCGCGTGCCCACAGTTTGGCCTGAACCCGGAGTTCATCGGCCCGGCCGCCATTACCCTGGCGCACCGCTATAACGAGGACAGCCGCGACCACGGCAAAAAAGAACGTATGGCGCAGCTTAACAGCCAGAACGGCGTCTGGACCTGCACCTTTGTGGGCTACTGCTCCGAAGTCTGTCCAAAGCACGTCGACCCGGCTGCCGCTATTCAGCAGGGGAAAGTAGAAAGCTCGAAAGACTTTCTTATCGCAACCCTGAAACCACGCTAAGGAGTGCATGATGACGACTAAACGCAAAGCCTATGTGCGGCCGATGCCGTCCACCTGGTGGAAAAAACTGCCGTTTTATCGCTTCTATATGCTGCGTGAAGGGACGGCAGTTCCCGCGGTGTGGTTCAGTCTGGAGCTTATCTACGGCATTTTTGCCCTTAAGCACGGCCCCGAATCCTGGGCGAGTTTTGTGGGTTTCCTGCAAAACCCGATCATCGTGGTGCTGAACCTGATCGTGCTCGCTGCGGCGCTGCTGCATACCAAAACCTGGTTTGAACTGGCACCCAAGGCGGCGAACATCATCGTTAAAGGCGAGAAAATGGGACCAGAGCCTGTGATTAAAGGGCTGTGGGCGGTGACGGCAGTGGTTACTGTGGTCATTCTGTTTGTCGCACTGTTCTGGTAAGGAGACTACCGTGATCAATCCGAATCCAAAACGTTCTGACGAGCCGGTTTTCTGGGGGTTGTTCGGTGCAGGCGGCATGTGGAGCGCCATCATCGCACCGGTGATTGTCCTGCTGGTCGGCATTATGCTGCCGCTCGGGCTGTTCCCGGGCGATGCGCTGGGTTATGAACGCGTCCTCGCGTTTGCCAGCAGCTTTATTGGCCGCGTGTTCATCTTCCTGATGATCGTCCTGCCCCTGTGGCTCGGCTTGCACCGCATTCACCACGCGATGCACGACCTGAAAATCCACGTTCCAAACGGGAAATGGGTCTTCTACGGCCTGGCCACCATCCTGACCGTGGTCACCCTGATCGCCGTCGTCACCCTGTGATCGTTCTGGCCCGCCACCCGGCGGGCCTTCTAGTGCGGCATCTTCTCCACCAGCCACTGGGCGAATTCGCGCATGGCGGGCGTTTCCACACGCGACTGCAGCCGCGTCAGCCAGTAACTGCCCAGATCGATCTGCGCCGCAAACGGCTGCACGATACGCTCGCGGGCGAGTAAATGGCTAAACATATCGACAGGTGCGATAGCGATCCCCACGCCGGCCTGGGCGGCCTCCAGCATAGTGACGGACGAATCAAAGACCATAACCCGGTGCGTCGGTGAAGGTGGATGCTCGCCCACCGCTGCCATCCACGCCGTCCATTCATCCCGTCGATACGAACGCAGCAGGGTAAATTTCAGTATGTCGGCCGGGGTGCGCAGTCTGGCGGCAATGGCTGGCGTACAGAGCGGGGCCAGCGGGGCATGGCACAGAAACGTTGCCTCGGTGCCGTGCCACGCTCCGCCGCCGTAGCGGATCGTGTAATCCAGCCCTTCAGCCGCCGGATCGACGCGGTTGTTGTGTGTAGACAGCTGAAGATCGATATGCGGGCAGCGGCGGCGGAAATCATCAAGCTGCGAAAATAACACGCCGGTCGCAAACGTCCCCACGACGCCGATTTTCAGCTTCTCCTGCGCCCGGTGATTTGCAAAGCGATCTAACATACCGGCGATACGATCAAAGGAATCGTTCAGCACCGGCAGCAAATTTTCCCCTTCCGTGGTCAGCATCAAACCTCGCGAAACGCGGATAAAGAGCTGGCAGTTCAGGTGCTGCTCCAGCGCCTTGACGTGCTGGCTGATGGCAGAGTGGGTGACGTTCAGCTCGATAGCGGCATGCGTAAAGCTCAGATGCCGGGCGGCAGCTTCAAAAGCACGAAGTGAATTAAGCGGGATGTAGCTGCGCGTCATAGGCTCGTCCGTTAGAAAAATTTACAGCTCATGCTAAATTTAACCGTTTGTCAGCGGCTGTCAAATCCCACAGACTACGCTCGTCTTATGGGCCCGGACACTCCCTTACACGCTATTACGGAAGATAACTGATGAAGAAAAAACTCGTTTTCTGCGCCCTGCTTCTCGGCGTTTCATGCTCAGCCCTCGCGTCCTCCCTGTCAGAAAAAGAGCTGGCAAAGGTGGTGAAGCGCACCGTGACGCCTCTGATGAAAGCACAGTCCATTCCGGGCATGGCGGTGGCGGTGATCTATCAGGGCCAGCCGCACTACTTCACCTTCGGCAAAGCCGATGTTGCTGCAAACACACCCGTCACGCCGCAGACCTTATTCGAGCTAGGCTCTGTCAGTAAAACTTTCACCGGCGTGCTGGGCGGCGATGCCATTGCCCGCGGCGAAATTTCGCTTAACGATCCGGTGACGAGGTACTGGCCTGAACTGACCGGCAAGCAGTGGCAGGGCATTCGCCTGCTGGATCTCGCCACCTACACCGCCGGTGGCCTGCCGTTACAGGTGCCGGATAACGTCACCGACCCGGCCGCCCTGCTGAACTTCTATCAAACGTGGCAGCCGCAGTGGAAACCGGGCACCACGCGCCTGTATGCCAATTCCAGCATCGGCCTCTTTGGGGCGCTGGCGGTCAAGCCCTCTGGAATGGGCTTTGAGCAGGCCATGACCACGCGCGTCCTGAAGCCGCTGAAGCTCGATCATACCTGGATCCAGGTTCCGAAATCCGAAGAGCAGCATTACGCCTGGGGCTATCGCGACGGGAAAGCGGTCCACGTTTCACCGGGTATGCTGGACGGCGAAGCCTATGGCGTAAAAAGCAACGCCGAAGACATGGCGAGCTGGGTGATGGTAAACATGGCACCGGAGCGCGTTCAGGCTACATCACTTAAACAGGGTATTGCCCTGGCACAGTCACGCTACTGGCGCGTTGGGTCGATGTATCAGGGGCTGGGCTGGGAGATGCTGAACTGGCCGGTCGATGGCAAAACGATTATCGATGGCAGTGATAATAAGATCGCGCTGGCAGCGTTACCCGCGCGAGAAGTAAACCCTCCGGCACCACCGGTTAAGGCCTCGTGGGTCCATAAAACGGGCTCAACCGGCGGGTTCGGCAGCTACGTGGCCTTCATTCCCGAGAAGCAACTGGGGATCGTGATGCTGGCGAACAAGAGCTATCCGAACCCTGCCCGGGTAGAAGCGGCTTACCAGATCCTTAACGCACTGCAGTAACGCGTTGCCGGGTGGCGGCTTCGTCCACCCGGCCTCCGCCAGTCAACAACGTACAAAACCCGCATTTTCCTTGCTGTCATCTACACTTAACAAAAAACCAGTAAGGAAACACCTATGCGCATTCTGCCTGTTATCGCCGCAGTGACAGCCGCGTTTTTAGTCGTTGCCTGCAGCTCCCCTACCCCTCCTCCTGGCGTGACTGTCGTCAGCAATTTCGACGCACAACACTTCCTTGGCACCTGGTATGAAATCGCCCGCCTCGATCATCGCTTTGAACGCCGATTAGAAAAAGTCACGGCACATTACAGCTCAATGGATGACGGCGGTATTCAGGTCGTTAACCGGGGATATAATCCAGATCGTGAGATGTGGCAGCAGTCTGTGGGTAAAGCCTACTTTACCGGCGATCCGCACAGAGCCGCCATGAAGATCTCGTTTATTGGCCCGTTCTACGGCGGATACAACGTGATCGCACTCGACAGAGAGTATCGCCATGCGCTGATTTGCGGGCCGGATCGCAGCTATCTGTGGATACTCTCCCGCACGCCAACCCTTTCACCCGAAATGAAACAGCAGATGCTCGACGTTGCGACCCGGCAAGGGTTTGATGTAACGAAATTAATCTGGGTAGAGCAGCCGCATTAATGCGTGCTGAGCTTCAGCCCTATGATCCCGGCAACAATCAGCGCGAGGCTGGCGATGCGCGCCAGGCTCGCTGATTCTCCCAGCAGTAAGATCCCGGTTATCGCCGCACCGACGGCACCAATGCCTGTCCAGACGGCATAGGCTGTACCCACGGGCAGAGAACGCATCGCCCATGACAGCAGGACAATGCTCACAATCATCGCGGTGACGGTAATGACGCTTGGGGTCAGGCGGGTGAAACCATGGGTATATTTCAGGCCAATGGCCCATACCACTTCGAGCAGACCGGCAATAAAGAGAATAATCCAGGACATCTCAGGCTCCTTAACTTCAGTGAAAGTTGGGGCCGTCCCCGGTGAAAGAGGCGCTCACGGGTCGTCCCGCAAGGCAGAGGTTACACGCCCTATTTTGGTTAGCGTGCGATTTTTTTTCAATCCTTTTTTGCTGAACGCGTTAAGGCAAGAAATAGCCTCAGTATGCCGTGCAGTTCAGGCATTTATCACTCATCCGACTTCTCTATGATGGTGTGCTTTCTGATGGCAGGAAGCCAAACCACTAGCCGACTGCGAATACAATATGTTCAAAATTCTTTTGATTGACCGTTGTCACTTCACCCGCGCCGGGATTGAAGACTGGCTCAATCACTCAGGCCTGTTTCCGGGTGACTTCGTTGTGACCGGCCTGAATAATCTGTTTCTTGCCCGAGAGCACATCCTGCAGTGGAAACCGACGTTAGTTATCGCTGACTTACACGGTTTCAGACAGGACATTCACCATTTTCAGCAGCTCTCTTCCTTGCTGATAGCCAGCGAAACGCTGCCTTTTATTTTATTGCAGTCGGGCGAGGAGAAAGCGATGGCAGATTATGTGGCGCAGTTCCCGGTATGGTCGTCACTGCACAAAAAAACCGATCTCGAACAGGTGGCAACGGTGATTAACGACGCGCTGACGATGTGTACGCGCGTGGCGATCCCACAGGCGGCGGCCCCGCTGTTAACCCGGCAGGAAGAAAAAGTGCTAACGCTGTGGATGGATGGTGCAAGCAACCAAAAGATTGCCAGCCACCTGAGCATTAA
Organism: Enterobacter cancerogenus; assembly: GCF_019047785.1. Classification (NCBI taxonomy): domain Bacteria; kingdom Pseudomonadati; phylum Pseudomonadota; class Gammaproteobacteria; order Enterobacterales; family Enterobacteriaceae; genus Enterobacter; species Enterobacter cancerogenus. Next base: position 2,252,523 of record NZ_CP077290.1, read on the forward strand.
TGGAAAGACGGTTTATACGTATAAACGCAATATTCGCATGAAATTGCATATGGATACGCGCTTTTCGCCGTTTTTATCGCTGCAGGAAAGTGAAAATTGACGGTACGGAGAGACGACACGCCGTACCGTCCTGTCTCATCAGTTCTGAGCTTTAGTCGCTGCACCAGAAATGGCACTACCACCGTCAGAGATATCTTCCCCTACACCACGGGTGGTATTACATGCGGTCAGTACCGAAGACAGCACCAGAACAGAAAAGATCGCTGCAATTGTTTTCTTAACCATAATATCTTCCTTTTATAGCCAAAGTTATTTTGTGTATAGCAACTTAAGGATAGACAAGATCCCGGCGCTTGACGGAGAAGGAACAATTTTTAGGAAAATTAGACGGGATTAGCTGGCTGCGTGGGAAATGATATGGCCAAGATCCTGAATATCTTCGCCCATGCCGCGTGCGGTGTTGCATCCGGAAAGGAACGCGCTGGAAATCGCTAACAGAAGCAGAATTTTTACGATACGTTTCATCATCCGTGCCTGAAAATCAGGCGCAGCGGGCGCTGCGCCTTTCATCATCTACATGAATTACTTCACGCGGGATACGTATTCGCCGGAGCGGGTATCCACTTTGATCACTTCGCCAGTCTGTACGAACAGCGGAACTTTAACCACGGCACCGGTGGACAGTTTAGCTGGCTTACCGCCAGTACCTGCGGTGTCGCCCTTCAGACCTGGATCGGTTTCAACGATTTCCAGCTCTACGAAGTTAGGTGGGGTCACAGCGATAGGCTGGCCGTTCCACAGGGTCACGATGCACTCGGCCTGGTCCAGCAGCCATTTAGCGCTGTCACCTACGGCTTTCTCGTCAGCAGACAGCTGTTCGAAAGTCGTGTTGTTCATGAAATGCCAGAACTCACCGTCGTTGTACAGGTAAGTCAGGTTCATATCGACAACATCTGCGCCTTCAGCGGAGTCAGTAGACTTGAAGGTTTTTTCTACACGGGTACCGGTCAGCAGACGGCGCAGCTTAACGCGCGCGAACGCCTGGCCTTTACCTGGTTTAACGAATTCGCTGGCTTCAACCGCATACGGTTCGCCGTCCATCATGATTTTAAGACCAGCACGAAAATCGTTGCTATAGTACGTTGCCATAAGGCCCTCTAAATTTGTTAACTGGTAGCTAAGCCACAAAATGGCGCATATTGTAACCCTAAACACCCCGTCCAGAGAAGATTGGTTATCGCAACTTGCCGATGTAATCACCAGTCCTGATGAATTGCTGCGTCTCTTAGACCTCGAAGGGCATCAAACATTGCTCGCAGGCCGTGAGGCAAAGCGCCTGTTTGCCCTGCGCGTACCCCGCGCGTTTGTCGCCCGCATGGAGAAAGGTAACCCTGACGATCCGTTACTAAAACAAACGCTTACTTCCCAGGATGAGTTTGTCACTGCGCCGGGTTACAGCACCGACCCGCTGGAAGAGCAGAACAGCGTCGTGCCGGGTTTGCTGCATAAATACCTTAACCGCGCTCTGCTGCTGGTGAAAGGCGGCTGTGCGGTAAATTGCCGTTATTGTTTCCGCCGTCACTTCCCCTACGCTGATAATCAGGGAAACAAGCGTAACTGGCAGGTCGCGCTGGACTATATCGCCGCCCACCCGGAACTGGATGAGATCATTTTTTCCGGTGGCGACCCGCTGATGGCAAAAGATCACGAGCTGGACTGGCTGCTGACCCAGCTTGAAGCCATCCCGCATATTAAGCGTCTGCGCATTCATAGCCGTCTGCCGATCGTGATCCCGGCGCGGATCACCGACGGGCTGGTTTCGCGCCTTGCGCAGTCTCGTTTACAGGTTTTGCTGGTCAACCATATCAACCACGCCAACGAAATTGACGATGAATTTCGGGCGGCGATGATTCGCCTGCGTCAGGCAGGCGTGACGCTGCTGAACCAGAGCGTGCTGCTGCGCGGCGTCAATGATAATGCCCGCGTGCTGGCCGATCTGAGCAATGCGCTGTTTGATGCAGGCGTGATGCCCTATTACCTGCATGTGCTGGATCGCGTTCAGGGGGCGGCACATTTTATGGTGACGGATGAAGAGGCGCGGCAGATCGTGCGCGAACTGCTAACGCTGGTCTCTGGCTATATGGTGCCGAAACTGGCGCGCGAGATTGGCGGTGAGCCAAGCAAGACGCCGCTGGATTTGCAGCTGCGTCAGAGCTAGTTTTCCCTCTCCCGACGGGAGAGGGAAAAGGCAATCAGTTCGGGCACTTATAGACCTGGCCGTTCATCTGGCTGGCCGTTGGGACGAAGCTGGACAGCATACTCTGCGTTGGGCTGCTCACGCCGTAAATCACGTTGCCTCCCATTGCTGCAGCCTGGTTACGCAGGGCGTTTGCCGCGCCGCGCATAGAGCCGCCCTCTTCACCGTGTTGCCCGGAAAGCCAGTTGCTTTGTTTACCGGAGGCTGTGCCTAACAGTTGGCATTCGCTACCCGGTTTGTCTTCCACAAAGCGAACGCTTTGACCAGCCGCCGACAGCTCATTGCTGGAGCTACAACCCGCCAGCAGCAATGCTGCACCTACGATCCCTGCACAGACTTGTACGCGCATGTTATTCCTCGTTTTCAAAAAGCTGGACTCAGTTGTCCGTGTGTAAATCTTATACCTAAAAGATGACCAAAAGAAAAACGCTGAGCATTTCTGCGAGTCAGATTCCGCCTCGCATGCCTTTCTTATCCTAAATGAATTCCGATATTAACCTTTGAGGTATCGTGTTTTAGCCCTTAATCGTTTTTAGTGGTGCCACGTACAACTTTTGTACGGCATAAAAAAGGGGGCTTCATGAGTAGATCATCCTCAGGAGAGGAAAAAGTGACATGGGTGGGCTATCTGGCGTTTGTGCTTACCATTGTATTTTTTTCAGGTTTCTTCGCTAAAAGCACCGAATGGTGGCGCGTGCTGGATTTTACCGTCATTAACGGCAGCTTTGGCGCGGTGAACGGCGCGCTGACGTTTCGCGGCGAGGGCGGTACGGGGGCGAAAGACGGGTTCTTGTTTGCCCTTGAGCTGGCACCCTCGGTCATTTTATCGCTCGGCATTATCGCCGTGACCGAAGGATTAGGCGGGCTGCGCGCCGCGCAGCAGCTGATGACGCCGGTGTTGCGCCCGCTGCTCGGGGTACCCGGCGTATGCTCGCTGGCGCTGATCGCCAACCTGCAAAATACCGATGCTGCCGCGGGGATGACCAAAGAACTCGCTGACGAAGGGACGATTACCGGGCGGGAACGCGCCATTTTCGCCACCTTCCAGACCAGCGGAAGCGCCATCATAACGAACTATTTCTCTTCAGGCGCTGCGCTCTTTACCTTTATCACCGTCCCGGTGATTACGCCGCTGGCCGTCATTCTGGTGTTTAAATTTGTTGGCGCGAATCTTCTTCGCCTGTGGATTGCCCGCATCGAAGGCCGACATAGTCAGGAGGAAGCCAATGATCGCCCAGCCGCGTAAAAACATCATGGATCTGTTTATCGAGGGTGCCCGCCGCGGCTTTACCATTGCCACCACCAGCCTGCTACCCAATGTGGTCATGGCCTTCGTTATCATTCAGGCACTCAAGGTAACGGGCCTGCTGGATATAGTGGGTAAGGTATGTGAACCCGTCATGGCGCTCTGGGGGCTGCCGGGCGCAGCGGCGACGGTGCTGCTGGCTTCGGTGATGAGTATGGGCGGAGGCGTGGGCGTCTGCGCCAGCCTGGTGGCCGCAGGAACGCTGAATGGACACGATGCTACCGTTCTTCTCCCGGCAATTTACCTGATGGGCAATCCGGTGCAAAACACGGGGCGCTGCCTGGGTACCGCAGGCGTTGACCCAAAATACTATCCGCACATTATCACCCTCTGCGTGATTAACGCGCTGGTCTCTCTGTGGGTGATGCAGCTGCTCGTCTAAAAAAAAACCCCCGACATTGCTGTCGGGGGCTTCTTTATTTCTGCAAAGGGCAGAACTGCATGATTACATCATGCCGCCCATTCCACCCATGCCGCCCATACCAGCAGCACCTAAGTCAGGCGCATCGCTTTTAGGCAGGTCGGTCACCATGCACTCGGTGGTGATCATCAGGCCAGCAACAGATGCCGCATACTGCAGAGCAGAACGGGTCACTTTTGTTGGGTCCAGAATACCGAAGTCGATCATGTTGCCGTATTCTTCAGTTGCTGCGTTGTAACCGTAGTTACCTTCACCTGCTTTCACGTTGTTAGTCACAACAGACGGCTCTTCACCGGCGTTGGACACGATCTGACGCAGAGGTGCTTCCATCGCGCGCAGCGCAACTTTGATACCCACGTTCTGATCTTCGTTCTGAGCAGTCAGGTTAGCCAGTTTAGCGGCTACACGCACCAGCGCGACACCACCACCAGCAACGACGCCTTCTTCTACCGCAGCACGGGTTGCGTGCAGGGCATCGTCAACGCGCGCTTTCTTCTCTTTCATTTCAACTTCGGTCGCAGCACCGACTTTGATTACCGCAACACCGCCAGCCAGTTTCGCTACGCGCTCCTGCAGTTTTTCACGGTCGTAATCAGAGGTCGCTTCTTCGATCTGCTTACGGATCTGAGCCACACGGCCCTGGATTGCGCCTTCTTCACCCACGCCATCGATGATGGTGGTGGTGTCTTTGTTGATGACAACGCGTTTCGCCTGGCCCAGGTCTTCCAGAGTGGCTTTTTCCAGCTCCATACCGATCTCTTCGGAGATGACGGTACCGCCGGTCAGGGTTGCGATATCCTGCAGCATCGCTTTACGACGATCGCCGAAGCCAGGTGCTTTAACCGCAGCCACTTTCACGATGCCACGCATGGTGTTAACCACCAGGGTTGCCAGCGCTTCGCCTTCAACGTCTTCAGCGATGATAACCAGCGGCTTGCCTGCTTTCGCAACGGCTTCCAGCACTGGCAGCATTTCGCGGATGTTGGAGATTTTTTTGTCAGCCAGCAGGATGAACGGGCTTTCCAGCTCAACTGCACCGGTTTCTGGCTTGTTGATGAAGTATGGAGACAGGTAACCGCGGTCGAACTGCATACCTTCAACTACGTCCAGTTCGTCTTCCAGACCGGTACCGTCTTCAACGGTGATCACGCCTTCTTTGCCGACTTTGTCCATCGCTTCTGCGATCAGCTTACCTACGGTTTCGTCGGAGTTAGCGGAGATAGTACCAACCTGAGCAATCGCTTTAGAGTCAGAGCACGGTACGGACAGCGCTTTCAGTTCTTCAACGGCGGAGGCGACAGCTTTGTCGATACCACGTTTCAGATCCATTGGGTTCATGCCCGCCGCAACGGCTTTCAGGCCTTCAGTGATGATAGCCTGAGCCAGCACGGTCGCGGTGGTGGTACCGTCGCCTGCAGCGTCGTTCGCTTTAGAGGCAACTTCTTTCACCATCTGCGCGCCCATGTTTTCGAATTTGTCTTCCAGTTCGATTTCACGTGCAACAGAAACACCATCTTTGGTGATGGTTGGAGCGCCGAAGGATTTATCCAGCACTACGTTGCGGCCTTTCGGGCCAAGAGTGACTTTAACTGCATCTGCCAGCACGTTTACGCCGCGCAGCATTTTCACACGAGCGTCGTTACCGAATTTTACGTCTTTAGCTGCCATGTTCTTTTTTCCTCAAATTCGTACAGTTTCGTGCGTAGATTACGCTTCAACAATTGCCAGAATATCGCTCTCGGACATGATCAACACTTCTTCATTGTCGATCTTCTCGGATTTCACGCCGTAGCCATCGTTGAAAATGACGATGTCACCAACTTTAACGTCCAGAGGCTGCACAGTTCCGTTTTCCAGGATGCGGCCCTTACCGACAGCGATGATTTCGCCACGCGTTGATTTGGCTGCTGCAGAACCGGTCAGAACGATGCCGCCTGCAGACTTAGTTTCAACTTCTTTACGTTTGACGATCACACGATCATGTAACGGACGAATACTCATTGATAGCTCTCCTTTGAGAAAGTCATTATCAGTTATGGATGACGCCGGTCCGCACGCGGTTTCCGGCTAGTGCACTGAGAGATGGGGATAGCTTTTTACCCCTTCAAGGGGGAATCGAAAAAAAATTTGCGAAAGTGTTACCATCGCCTCTCTTTTGATGGCGGCAGGACGATGTAAATGAGTGGACTGAAACAGGAGCTGGGGCTGGCGCAGGGCATAGGGTTGCTCTCCACCTCTTTACTTGGCACGGGCGTTTTTGCGGTCCCCGCGCTGGCGGCGCTGGTCGCGGGAAATAACAGCCTGTGGGCCTGGCCGGTGCTGATTGTGCTGGTTTTCCCGGTGGCGATTGTTTTTGCGATCCTCGGGCGGCACTTCCCCAGCGCAGGCGGGGTGGCGCACTTTGTCGGGATGGCATTCGGTCCACGTCTGGAGCGCGTGACGGGCTGGCTGTTTCTTTCGGTGATCCCGGTCGGCCTGCCTGCCGCGCTGCATATTGCGGCTGGCTTTGGGCAGGCGCTTTTTGGCTGGCATCACGAGCAGCTCCTGCTGGCCGAGCTGGGTACGCTGGCGATTGTCTGGTGGGTTGGGTCACGCGGGGCGAGTTCCAGCGCTAACCTGCAAACGCTGGTCGCGGTGCTGATCGTCGCACTCATTGCCGCTATCTGGTGGGCGGGCGATATCAACGTCGCGGACATTCCGTTCCCGGCGATGAAGGATGTCGATCATTCCCAGCTGTTCGCCGCGCTTTCCGTGATGTTCTGGTGTTTTGTCGGGCTGGAGGCCTTTGCTCATCTGGCGTCAGAATTTAAACAGCCCGAACGCGACTTCCCGCGCGCGCTGATGATCGGCCTGCTGCTGGCGGGCACGGTGTATTGGGCCTGCACCGTTCTTGTGCTGCATTTTAATGCGTTTGGCGCAGATAAAGCTGCCGCTGCGTCGCTGCCGGGGATCGTGGTGCAGCTGTTTGGTGTGAAAGCGCTGTGGGTCGCGTGTGTGATTGGCTATCTGGCCTGCTTTGCCAGCCTTAACATCTACATCCAGAGCTTTGCGCGCCTGGTATGGTCGCAGGCGTTGTACAAACCCGAAAGCCGCCTTGCGCGCTTGTCCAAACGTCAGCTGCCGTTGAATGCGCTTAATGCCGTGCTGGGCTGCTGTGTGGTGAGCACGCTGTGCATTTACGGCCTGGACATCAATCTTGATGCGTTAATCGTCTACGCCAACGGCATCTTCATCATGATTTATCTGCTGTGCATGCTGGCAGGCTGCCGTTTGCTGAAGGGGCGTTATAAAGCGTTAGCGATCGTCGGAGGTGTGCTGTGTCTGCTGCTGCTGGCGATGGTGGGCTGGAAAAGCCTGTACGCCATTGTCATGCTGGCGGGACTGTGGGCGTTTTTGCCGACGCGCGGTGCGCTCCGCTAGTTGCAAGTTAGCGAAGCGCCACACAAGAAAATTTATCGGTCGTCTTTATGGTCTAAACGGTCGCGCTGGTCGTCCTTACGCTGATACTCCCCGTCGAACGTGTCGCCAGGGCCGGTGCTGAAACCACCGCCTGGCACGCGATTGAATCGCAGATGCGGCAGCAGTTTCATGGTCAGGTGCTTTTGAACCGGCGGTAACAGCAGCAACAGGCCGAGGAAATCGGTAAAGAACCCCGGCAGGATCAGCAGCAGGCCCGCAATAATCAGCGACACACTTTTGATCATCTCGGCGGCTGGGCTTTCGCCTGCGGCCATCTTCTGCTGCATTAACAGGAAGTTCTTGAAGCCCTGGTTGCGCACCAGCGACATGCCGATAACGGAGGTGAAGATCACCAGAATCAGCGTCAGCAGGACGCCCAACACATGAGCAACCTGAATGAAAATCGAAATCTCGATGTAAACGTAGAGAAAGAAAGCAATAAACGGTATCCAGCGCACTGGCATCTCCTGTATGGCAGGTGCCGTAAGGCCCCTGTCTGAATGTGTTCGCGAAGCGCGTCTATAAGAGATGGTGACGGTTAGCCAAAATTCAATCGGTTTGCACGGATATTTTTTCTGGAAATATTAAAGCGGTGACTCATTTCACAGATTAATAATTATCATGTGATCGAGACGATAATAAGTGATCCAGCTTACGGCAATTCGCTATCATCAGCATATGATCTCGAACATCTGGCTGATTGAGGGAATAATCGTCGGTCAGAAAATATTCAAAACCACATATATACTGTGTGTTTAGTACAATCCATCGGCAGCTTGAAAAGAAGGTTCACATGTTAAACAACATTCGTATCGAAGAAGACTTGTTGGGTACCAGGGAAGTTCCAGCGGATGCCTACTATGGTGTTCACACTCTGAGAGCGATTGAAAACTTCTACATCAGCAACAGCAAAATCAGCGACATCCCTGAATTTGTGCGTGGCATGGTGATGGTGAAAAAGGCCGCAGCACTGGCGAATAAAGAGCTGCAAACCATTCCGAAAAGCGCCGCAAATGCGATTATCGCCGCCTGCGATGAAGTGCTGAACAACGGCAAATGCATGGACCAGTTCCCGGTTGACGTCTATCAGGGCGGCGCGGGTACCTCCGTCAACATGAATACCAACGAGGTGCTGGCAAACATCGGCCTGGAGCTGATGGGTCACCAGAAAGGTGAATACCAGTACCTGAACCCGAACGACCACGTTAACAAATGCCAGTCCACCAACGACGCCTACCCGACCGGCTTCCGCATTGCGGTATATGCCTCCGTGGTGAAACTGGTCGACGCGATTAACCAGCTCGGCGAAGGCTTCCAGCGCAAAGCGGTTGAGTTCCAGGATATCCTGAAGATGGGCCGTACCCAGCTGCAGGACGCGGTGCCAATGACCCTCGGTCAGGAATTCCACGCGTTTAACGTGCTGCTGAATGAAGAAACCAAAAACCTGCTGCGCACTTCTGAGCTGCTGCTGGAAGTTAACCTCGGCGCGACCGCCATCGGTACGCGTCTGAACACGCCGGACGGCTATCAGCAGTTGGCGGTACAGAAGCTGGCCGAAGTTTCTAACCTGCCGGTTGTGCCTGCAGAAGACCTGATTGAAGCCACCTCCGACTGCGGCGCTTACGTGATGGTTCACAGTGCCCTGAAACGTCTGGCGGTGAAGCTCTCCAAAATCTGTAACGACCTGCGCCTGCTCTCTTCTGGCCCGCGCGCCGGCCTGAACGAAATCAACCTGCCAGAGCTGCAGGCGGGTTCCTCTATTATGCCAGCCAAAGTCAACCCGGTGGTGCCAGAAGTGGTTAACCAGGTTTGCTTTAAAGTTATCGGGAACGACACTACCGTTACCATGGCTTCTGAAGCCGGTCAGCTGCAGCTCAACGTGATGGAGCCGGTAATCGGTCAGGCGATGTTTGAATCCATTCACATCCTGACTAACGCCTGCTACAACCTGCTGGAAAAATGCATTAACGGCATCACCGCAAATAAAGAAGTGTGTGAAGGCTACGTTTACAACTCCATCGGCATCGTCACCTACCTGAACCCGTTCATCGGTCACCACAACGGGGATATCGTCGGCAAAATTTGTGCCGAGACCGGTAAGAGCGTACGTGAAGTGGTGCTGGAGAGAGGTCTGTTGACCGAAGCCGAGCTGGACGATATCTTCTCAGCTCAAAACCTGATGCATCCGGCCTATAAAGCGAAACGTTATACCGATGAAAGCGAACAGTAACAGTTCAGGCTAAGCTACCGAAAGGCACGTCACTTGTGACGTGCCTTTTTTCTTTTTAAGCATTACCAATTACACAACAATTTAATATCAACTTGTTAATAAACAAGGAAGGCATATATGTTTGGAGCAGAACTCGTCATCGTCCTGTTGGCGATTTATCTGGGAGCAAGACTCGGGGGCATTGGCATTGGGTTTGCCGGTGGTCTCGGGGTGCTCGTTCTCACCCTGATCTTCCAGATCAAACCCGGCGCAATCCCGTTTGACGTCATCGAAATCATCATGGCGGTTATCGCCGCTATCGCCGCCATGCAGGTGGCTGGCGGGATGGACTACCTGGTCAGCCTGGCGGAGCGTATGCTGCGCCGCCATCCCAAATACATCACCTTCCTTGCGCCTCTGGTGACCTGGTTTATGACCATTCTCGCCGGTACCGGGCACACCGCCTTCTCCACGCTGCCGGTGATCACCGAAGTGGCGAAAGAGCAGGGTATCCGCCCTTCTCGCCCGCTCTCTATCGCGGTTGTGGCGTCTCAGATTGCCATCACCGCATCGCCCATTTCCGCCGCCGTGGTCTTCTTCGCCGGTATTCTGGAGCCGATGGGCGTGAGCTACCTGACGCTGCTGGCCATCTGTATTCCGGTCACGCTGATTGCCGTGATGATTACCGCCGTGCTGTGTAACTTCCTGGGCGCCGAGCTGAAAGATGACCCGGTTTATCAGGAACGTCTGGCGAAAGGTGAAGTGAAACTGCGCGGCAGCCAGGTCTTCGAGCTGAAGCCGCACGCAAAACGCTCCGTACTGCTGTTCCTGATTGGTATCGTTGCCGTGATGTTCTACGCCACCGCCATCAGCGACACCGTGGGCTTGATCCAGAACCCGGTTCTGCCGCGTAACGAAGCGATTGTGGTGTTTATGCTGACTATCGCCACGCTGATTAGCATTACCTGTAAAATCGACACCAGCGAAGTGCTGAACGCCAGCACCTTTAAATCCGGCATGAGCGCCTGCGTTTGCGTGCTTGGCGTGGCATGGCTTGGCGATACCTTCGTGAAAGCCCACATCAGCGATATCCAAACCATTGCAGGCGACCTGCTGCATAACTATCCGTGGCTGCTGGCCGTGGTGCTGTTCTTCGCGGCGACCCTCCTTTACTCTCAGGCGGCGACCACCAAAGCGTTGATGCCAGCGGCCCTGATGCTGGGCGTAACGCCACTGACCGCGATCGCCTCTTTCGCCGCGGTATCTGCGCTGTTCGTGCTGCCAACGTATCCAACCCTGCTGGCGGCGGTTGAGATGGATGACACCGGTTCGACCCGTATCGGGAAGTACGTGTTTAACCACGCGTTCCTGATCCCGGGCGTCGTCGCGATTTCCCTGTGCGTTATCCTCGGCTTTATCATCGGCGGTATCGTTCTGTAAACCGTTAGCCGTTGTAAAAATAGTTAAAATCGGGCCGCTCTGCGGCCCGTTTCATTAATGACCACCCGCCGTGCGTGATATAGTGAGGCCTTTCGTGATGAGGAGGTCGACTTGTGAACACGCCTGATGCTGTTGTCGTACTTTGTACCGCCCCAGATGAAGCCTCTGCCCAGGATCTCGCCGCTAAAGTGCTGGCCGAGAAACTGGCCGCCTGTGTGACTCTTCTTCCCGGTGCCACGTCCCTCTACTACTGGGAAGGCAAACTGGAACAAGAATACGAAGTCCAGATGCTGCTTAAAACCAACCTGGCGAACCAGCAGGCGCTCCTTGATTGCCTTAAGTCTCATCATCCTTACCAAACTCCAGAACTGCTGGCGCTGCCAGTCGTCCACGGCGATAACGATTATCTCTCATGGCTCAACGCTTCTTTACGCTGATCCTGCTGCTGTGCAGCACATCAGCCTTTGCCGGGTTGTTTGACGCACCCGGCCGTTCAAACTTTATTCCTGCTGACCAGGCGTTTGTTTTTGATTTTCAGCAGAACCAGCACGACCTCAACCTCACCTGGCAGGTGAAAGAGGGCTATTACCTCTACCGCAAGCAGGTCAGCATCACGCCCGCTCAGGCAAGCGTAGGCGCATTACAGATGCCCGCCGGCGAGTGGCACGAGGATGAGTTTTATGGCAAAAGCGAAATCTATCGCCAGCGGCTGGACGTGCCCGTTACGGTAAATCAGGCCGACAAAGGTGCCACGCTGACGATCACTTACCAGGGCTGCGCCGACGCGGGGTTCTGCTACCCCCCTGAGACGAAGGTGGTTCCCCTAAGTGAAGTAAGCGCTGCCGCCACCATTTCACCTCCACCTTCCAACGTGAAGGATGAGGGGGAGAGCGCTTCAGACCTTCCTTTCTCCGCGCTCTGGGCCTTACTGATTGGTATTGGCATCGCCTTTACCCCGTGCGTGCTGCCGATGTATCCGCTGATTTCAGGCATTGTGCTGGGCGGTAAGCAACGTCTGTCCACCGCCCGTGCGCTGCTACTGGCCTTTATTTACGTACAGGGCATGGCGCTGACCTATACGGCGCTTGGCCTTGTTGTGGCCGCAGCCGGGCTACAGTTCCAGGCAGCACTTCAGCATCCGTATGTGCTCATCGGCCTGTCGGGCGTGTTTATTCTGCTGGCACTGTCGATGTTCGGCCTGTTTACCCTGCAACTGCCCTCTTCCCTGCAGACACGCTTAACGCTGATGAGTAATCGTCAGCAGGGCGGCTCAGCAGGCGGTGTGTTCGCGATGGGGGCCATCGCCGGACTGATTTGCTCTCCGTGCACAACCGCGCCACTTAGCGCGATCCTGCTGTACATCGCCCAGAGCGGTAATATGTGGCTGGGCGGCGGTACGCTTTATCTTTACGCACTGGGTATGGGCCTGCCGCTGATCCTGGTTACGGTGTTTGGCAACCGCCTGCTGCCTAAAAATGGCCCGTGGATGGAGACGGTTAAAACGGCATTTGGCTTTGTGATCCTGGCCCTGCCGGTTTTCCTGCTGGAACGCATCATCGGTGACGTTTGGGGCACACGTCTGTGGGCGATGCTCGGCGTGGCGTTCTTCGCCTGGGCATTTATCGTCAGCCTCGGGGCAAAAAAACCGTGGATGCGTCTGGTACAAGTTCTTCTCCTTGCCGCCGCACTGATAAGCGTTCGTCCGCTGCAGGACTGGGCGTTTGGTGCGCCAGCGGGTCAATCGCAGGCGCATCTCAGCTTCACGCAGATTAAAAACGTGGATGAACTTAACCGCGCGCTGGTTCAGGCAAAGGGGAAACCCGTAATGCTGGACCTCTATGCCGACTGGTGCGTGGCCTGCAAAGAGTTTGAAAAATACACCTTTAGCGATCAGCAGGTGCAACGTGCGCTGAAAGAGACGGTTCTGCTACAGGCGAACGTCACGGCAAACAGCCCGCAGGATAAGGCCCTGCTTAAGCAACTTAACGTGCTCGGTCTGCCTACGATCCTGTTTTTCAATGAACAGGGCGAAGAACAACCGGCACTGCGTGTCACCGGGTTTATGGATGCTGCAGCGTTCAGTGCGCATTTGCACGATCGCCAACCGTAAACAACACTTTAAACGGGACAAACCGTGGGAACAGCGGAGGAGAAAACCGTGCAACGCGAAGACGTACTGGGACAAGCCCTGCAATTACTTGAGATTCAAGGGATCGCCAGCACCACGCTTGAGATGGTCGCCGACCGTATCGATTACCCTCTGGATGAATTAACACGCTTCTGGCCTGATAAAGAAGCGCTGCTTTACGATGCCCTGCGCTATCTTAGCCAACAGGTTGATGCCTGGCGCAGGCAGTTGATGTTAAATGAAGAGCTGACGACAGAACAGAAACTGCTGGCGCGTTATACCGCCCTGTCCGAATGCGTAAGCAACAACCGCTATCCGGGCTGTCTGTTTATCGCCGCCTGTACGTTCTACCCGGACCCAGGCCATCCGATTCACCAGCTGGCGGATCAGCAAAAGCGTGCGGCGCATGACTTCACCCATGAGCTGCTGACTACGCTTGAAGTGGACGATCCGGCGATGGTGGCTAAACAGATGGAGCTGGTGCTGGAGGGCTGCCTGAGCCGTATGCTGGTAAACCGTAGTCATGCCGACGTGGAAACAGCACATCGACTGGCAGAAGATATTCTGCGCTTCGCCCAGTGCCGTATGGGTGGGGCATTGACCTAAGCTTAAGCGGTAAATTTGTCGTTTTCGCTGCGTAAACCGTCATATTGACGCAAAGTTAAGCAGTTGAACGGCTTTTCCCGAAATAATGTTGACGGTCAGGCGTGATTGCGGTTTAATGCGCTCCGTTGCCCGGATAGCTCAGTCGGTAGAGCAGGGGATTGAAAATCCCCGTGTCCTTGGTTCGATTCCGAGTCCGGGCACCACTATTTAAAGAACCCAGCCTATGGCTGGGTTTTTGCTTTCTGGAAATACAGTTCCCTCCCCTGGCATTCAGTCTACCAGGCATTACCTGCTTTGGTCCCCATAGCTCTGCTAACACTTCATTAAATACGAAACATACCTTCCTTTTACGGAAGAAAGACTTCCTTTTTTTTGTTCCAACCCATCAAAGCCTACCAAATAGCGCAAACAATAATTGGCATAGGAATTGCATAAAATATTTAATTAATGTATTCGAAAACGAAGACTTAAAAAAATATGAGCATGAAAACCCTAAAAATCTATATTGAACCAGCGTCCCTTCCTTTGACGCAGCAATTGAACAATTATGTTCAGTCCATTGATGACGAAAACGTCTTCAGTATCCTTATCCTTGGGAGATTAAAGTTAAATAACGCTGCGCTAGTAAATGGCAGAACTGTATTTTCTTACAATGTTAATGAATATTTATCACAAAAACTCGATAGCGTTGCTAAATTCATCGCCAATAAAAAGGACTATACAATTGAAATTCATACAAACATTATCCATGAAACAGTTATATTAGTACCATTATTACAAAGAGTTTTGCCGAAGATACCGTTAAAGCAACTTAAACTTCATCTGTATGATGATGGCACCGGCACCATTATTCAACGCGTTATGATAGGTCGATTTGATGGTAAACTATTGAGAAAAATGATGCGTGAAAGGTCGGAAGTGTTCCAGCACCTTTTAATGATGAATAAACCGTTGGGCTCATGGGAATGGAATATTGCCGATAATTATATTTGGCATTATTTTATTGATACAAAGTACTATTTACTCGAACCTTTTTATAACAAAACGGTAAAAAACCACTTCTTTGATGAACTGCAACCTTCCATAATTCCTTTATCCTATAAAGAGGGTGATATCTCGTTGCTATCAAATAGTGGAATATGGGACCGATTGTTAAATATTCCTGAAGACCTTCGTGTACGATTATCAGCAATAGCAAAATATAGAGATGCCACGCTCTTTCTAACAACTTTCTACCCTGATATTCGAAAGAGAACTGCGCATCATCAGGCAATGTTAAGAAAAATCACTGAGCTTAAATCTTCAGGGATGCTGCCTAATGAGACGTCCATAATTTACAAAGGCCATCCAGCCAATCATGAATTAAATCATGAACTATGCACAGCCCTGGGTAATAATATTACAGTGCTTCCGGATAATATTCCGTTAGAGTATCTTCATACTCAGAGGTTATTACCTAAAAACATTGCGGGATGTTTTGGAACCTCTTTTTTCAGTATGAAGGATAAAAACGTTAAGTTCGTGATTATGAATGGCGATAAGCATTGTGATGAAAACATCATGAATATTGAGATCATTCAAATGCATAGCAGCTTTGACACAGACAAGATCATCTATCTTGAAGAGTCTTCCTGAAGCCTTATTAGCTGCAAGAAAAGTTCTTAATATTTTTGATTTTCCGTCTTTTAAACGTTGAAACACTCATACTTTCAGTCGGTAGCTTTTCTTTTCTAATAAGCTACCGGACTGATCCTGGAACGTTTTTATCAGCTGTTATAGCTTCGCCTCATCCCAACCAAAAGCAAAAAACCCCGCACCTTACGGTACGGGGTTCTTCTTGTTTGATGCCTGGCAGTTCCCTACTCTCACATGGGGAGACCCCACACTACCATCGGCGCTACGGCGTTTCACTTCTGAGTTCGGCATGGGGTCAGGTGGGACCACCGCGCTAAAGCCGCCAGGCAAATTCTGTTAATCTGTATCAAAGCTGAAATTTGATTGTCTGTCTCTTCGCCGAAACAGCTTCGGCGTTGTAAGGTTAAGCCTCACGGTTCATTAGTATCGGTTAGCTCAACGCATCGCTGCGCTTACACACCCGACCTATCAACGTCGTCGTCTTCAACGTTCCTTCAGGAGACTTAAAGTCTCAGGGAGAACTCATCTCGGGGCAAGTTTCGTGCTTAGATGCTTTCAGCACTTATCTCTTCCGCATTTAGCTACCGGGCAGTGCCATTGGCATGACAACCCGAACACCAGTGATGCGTCCACTCCGGTCCTCTCGTACTAGGAGCAGCCCCCCTCAATTCTCCAGCGCCCACGGCAGATAGGGACCGAACTGTCTCACGACGTTCTAAACCCAGCTCGCGTACCACTTTAAATGGCGAACAGCCATACCCTTGGGACCTACTTCAGCCCCAGGATGTGATGAGCCGACATCGAGGTGCCAAACACCGCCGTCGATATGAACTCTTGGGCGGTATCAGCCTGTTATCCCCGGAGTACCTTTTATCCGTTGAGCGATGGCCCTTCCATTCAGAACCACCGGATCACTATGACCTGCTTTCGCACCTGCTCGAGCCGTCACTCTCGCAGTCAAGCTAGCTTATGCCATTGCACTAACCTCCTGATGTCCGACCAGGATTAGCTAACCTTCGTGCTCCTCCGTTACTCTTTGGGAGGAGACCGCCCCAGTCAAACTACCCACCAGACACTGTCCGCAACCCGGATTACGGGTCAACGTTAGAACACCAGCCATTAAAGGGTGGTATTTCAAGGACGGCTCCACGCAGACTGGCGTCCACGCTTCAAAGCCTCCCACCTATCCTACACATCAAGGACCAGTGTTCAGTGTCAAGCTATAGTAAAGGTTCACGGGGTCTTTCCGTCTTGCCGCGGGTACACTGCATCTTCACAGCGAGTTCAATTTCACTGAGTCTCGGGTGGAGACAGCCTGGCCATCATTACGCCATTCGTGCAGGTCGGAACTTACCCGACAAGGAATTTCGCTACCTTAGGACCGTTATAGTTACGGCCGCCGTTTACCGGGGCTTCGATCAAGAGCTTCGCGTTGCCGCTAACCCCATCAATTAACCTTCCGGCACCGGGCAGGCGTCACACCGTATACGTCCACTTTCGTGTTTGCACAGTGCTGTGTTTTTAATAAACAGTTGCAGCCAGCTGGTATCTTCGACTGATTTCAGCTCCACCCGCAGGGGCTTCACCTACATATCAGCGTGCCTTCTCCCGAAGTTACGGCACCATTTTGCCTAGTTCCTTCACCCGAGTTCTCTCAAGCGCCTTGGTATTCTCTACCTGACCACCTGTGTCGGTTTGGGGTACGATTTCGTGTTACCTGATGCTTAGAGGCTTTTCCTGGAAGCAGGGCATTTGTTACTTCAGCACCGTAGTGCCTCGTCATCACACCTCAGCGTTAAAAGGTACCGGATTTACCTGGAACCTCCGCCTACATGCTTAAACCGGGACAACCGTCGCCCGGCTAACATAGCCTTCTCCGTCCCCCCTTCGCAGTAACACCAAGTACAGGAATATTAACCTGTTTCCCATCGACTACGCCTTTCGGCCTCGCCTTAGGGGTCGACTCACCCTGCCCCGATTAACGTTGGACAGGAACCCTTGGTCTTCCGGCGAGCGGGCTTTTCACCCGCTTTATCGTTACTTATGTCAGCATTCGCACTTCTGATACCTCCAGCATGCCTCACGGCACACCTTCAACGGCTTACAGAACGCTCCCCTACCCAACAACGCATAAGCGTCGCTGCCGCAGCTTCGGTGCATGGTTTAGCCCCGTTACATCTTCCGCGCAGGCCGACTCGACCAGTGAGCTATTACGCTTTCTTTAAATGATGGCTGCTTCTAAGCCAACATCCTGGCTGTCTGTGCCTTCCCACATCGTTTCCCACTTAACCATGACTTTGGGACCTTAGCTGGCGGTCTGGGTTGTTTCCCTCTTCACGACGGACGTTAGCACCCGCCGTGTGTCTCCCGTGATAACATTCTTCGGTATTCGTAGTTTGCATCGGGTTGGTAAGCCGGGATGGCCCCCTAGCCGAAACAGTGCTCTACCCCCGAAGATGAATTCACGAGGCGCTACCTAAATAGCTTTCGGGGAGAACCAGCTATCTCCCGGTTTGATTGGCCTTTCACCCCCAGCCACAGGTCATCCGCTAATTTTTCAACATTAGTCGGTTCGGTCCTCCAGTTAGTGTTACCCAACCTTCAACCTGCCCATGGCTAGATCACCGGGTTTCGGGTCTATACCCTGCAACTTAACGCCCAGTTAAGACTCGGTTTCCCTTCGGCTCCCCTATACGGTTAACCTTGCTACAGAATATAAGTCGCTGACCCATTATACAAAAGGTACGCAGTCACCCCATAAAGAGGCTCCCACTGCTTGTACGTACACGGTTTCAGGTTCTTTTTCACTCCCCTCGCCGGGGTTCTTTTCGCCTTTCCCTCACGGTACTGGTTCACTATCGGTCAGTCAGGAGTATTTAGCCTTGGAGGATGGTCCCCCCATATTCAGACAGGATACCACGTGTCCCGCCCTACTCTTCGAGTTCACAGCATGTGTGCTTTCGTGTACGGGACTATCACCCTGTACCGTCGGACTTTCCAGACCGTTCCACTAACACACAAGCTGATTCAGACTCCGGGCTGCTCCCCGTTCGCTCGCCGCTACTGGGGGAATCTCGGTTGATTTCTTTTCCTCGGGGTACTTAGATGTTTCAGTTCCCCCGGTTCGCCTCGTTAACCTATGTATTCAGTTAACGATAGTGCAACGAATTGCACTGGGTTTCCCCATTCGGACATCGACGGGTCAAAGGTTCATATCACCTCGCCGTCGCTTTTCGCAGATTAGCACGTCCTTCATCGCCTCTGACTGCCAGGGCATCCACCGTGTACGCTTAGTCGCTTAACCTCACAACCCGAAGATGTTTCTTTCGATTCACCATCGACTTGCGAAAATTTGAGAGACTCGAACACACATAACATGTGTGTCGTTTCAATTTTCAGCTTGATCCAGATTTTTAAAGAGCAAATATCTCAAACGTCACCCGAAGATGAGTTTTGAGATACTGAGGCAGGTGACTTTCACTCACGAACCAGCAAGTGGCGTCCCCTAGGGGATTCGAACCCCTGTTACCGCCGTGAAAGGGCGGTGTCCTGGGCCTCTAGACGAAGGGGACGTGTCAGTCTCAATCGCAAGACGCCTTGCTATTTACTTTTCATCAGACAATCTGTGTGAGCACTACAAAGGCAGGTTCTTTAAGGTAAGGAGGTGATCCAACCGCAGGTTCCCCTACGGTTACCTTGTTACGACTTCACCCCAGTCATGAATCACAAAGTGGTAAGCGCCCTCCCGAAGGTTAAGCTACCTACTTCTTTTGCAACCCACTCCCATGGTGTGACGGGCGGTGTGTACAAGGCCCGGGAACGTATTCACCGTAGCATTCTGATCTACGATTACTAGCGATTCCGACTTCATGGAGTCGAGTTGCAGACTCCAATCCGGACTACGACGCACTTTATGAGGTCCGCTTGCTCTCGCGAGGTCGCTTCTCTTTGTATGCGCCATTGTAGCACGTGTGTAGCCCTACTCGTAAGGGCCATGATGACTTGACGTCATCCCCACCTTCCTCCAGTTTATCACTGGCAGTCTCCTTTGAGTTCCCGGCCTAACCGCTGGCAACAAAGGATAAGGGTTGCGCTCGTTGCGGGACTTAACCCAACATTTCACAACACGAGCTGACGACAGCCATGCAGCACCTGTCTCAGAGTTCCCGAAGGCACCAATCCATCTCTGGAAAGTTCTCTGGATGTCAAGAGTAGGTAAGGTTCTTCGCGTTGCATCGAATTAAACCACATGCTCCACCGCTTGTGCGGGCCCCCGTCAATTCATTTGAGTTTTAACCTTGCGGCCGTACTCCCCAGGCGGTCGACTTAACGCGTTAGCTCCGGAAGCCACGCCTCAAGGGCACAACCTCCAAGTCGACATCGTTTACGGCGTGGACTACCAGGGTATCTAATCCTGTTTGCTCCCCACGCTTTCGCACCTGAGCGTCAGTCTTTGTCCAGGGGGCCGCCTTCGCCACCGGTATTCCTCCAGATCTCTACGCATTTCACCGCTACACCTGGAATTCTACCCCCCTCTACAAGACTCTAGCCTGCCAGTTTCGAATGCAGTTCCCAGGTTGAGCCCGGGGATTTCACATCCGACTTGACAGACCGCCTGCGTGCGCTTTACGCCCAGTAATTCCGATTAACGCTTGCACCCTCCGTATTACCGCGGCTGCTGGCACGGAGTTAGCCGGTGCTTCTTCTGCGGGTAACGTCAATTGCTGTGGTTATTAACCACAACACCTTCCTCCCCGCTGAAAGTACTTTACAACCCGAAGGCCTTCTTCATACACGCGGCATGGCTGCATCAGGCTTGCGCCCATTGTGCAATATTCCCCACTGCTGCCTCCCGTAGGAGTCTGGACCGTGTCTCAGTTCCAGTGTGGCTGGTCATCCTCTCAGACCAGCTAGGGATCGTCGCCTAGGTGAGCCGTTACCCCACCTACTAGCTAATCCCATCTGGGCACATCTGATGGCAAGAGGCCCGAAGGTCCCCCTCTTTGGTCTTGCGACGTTATGCGGTATTAGCTACCGTTTCCAGTAGTTATCCCCCTCCATCAGGCAGTTTCCCAGACATTACTCACCCGTCCGCCACTCGTCACCCGAGAGCAAGCTCTCTGTGCTACCGTTCGACTTGCATGTGTTAGGCCTGCCGCCAGCGTTCAATCTGAGCCATGATCAAACTCTTCAATTTAAGTTTGATGCTCGTGAATTAAACTTCGTAATGAATTACGTATGTTCACTCAGAGACTTGGTATTCATTTTTCGTCTTGCGACGTTAAGAATCCATGTCACTTTGAGTGCCCACACAGATTGTCTGATAAATTGTTAAAGAGCAGTTGCGACGCGCTTTAGCGCTCTGTCGCGAGGTGGCGTATATTACGCTTTCCTCTTTCAGAGTCAACCCTGAATCTCAGGATTTTTTCTCTTCAACCGACCGGTTGTTGTGTGAAGTGATTCACATCCGCCGTGTCGATGGAGGCGCATTATAGGGAGTTCTCGCGCCGCCGCAACCGCTAAATGACAGAAAAATGACTGACTGCTGCATTCCACAGCAAAACCCCGCCTTATACCTTTTTACACACAGACTTATCCACAATCGGGCCTGCCCGCGCTGCGCGATCCTACATTTAGCGAGACAAAATCGACTATACTGGCGAAAAATACTCCCCGGCAGGCCACCCCATGACAACACAACGTCTCAGCCGAGACTGGCGTATCCCCACAGCAGGAATAATGCTGCTGGTACTCCTCTTCGCAGGATTCACCCTGCATGCCCACTGGAATGCCTTTATCCAGTGGTGTCTGGCAACGCAGATTACCCTGCATCGCTATCTGGTGATGTACCTGCTTCAACTGAACAATCACCAGTACAGCGGTGGATTATGGCTAATAACGGGTGCTTTCCTTTATGGCGTACTCCACGCCATAGGTCCGGGCCATGGCAAATTCATTGTCACCACCTATCTCAGCACCAATAAAGAGAGCGAACTCGCCGCACGCGTTGTCCCCTTTCTTGGTAGCCTGATGCAGGGCGCAAGCGCCGTTCTCTTTGTCTTTATCCTGGCCGTGGGTTTTAACCTCGCCTCGGGCGATATCAGCACCAGCCGCTGGTATGTAGAGAAGATAAGCGCGGTGCTGATTGGCGCATTCGGCGCGTTTGTCATTTACCAGGCACTGAAAAGCCTGCGCCCGCGCAGAATGACCATTCGGGCCATCAGACCTCACCAGCACGATGAAAACTGCGGTTGCGGGCACCACGGCGTGGGCGCGGACCTGACAAAAGGTGACTGGAAAACGCGCCTGGGCGTGATTCTGGCAATCGGCGCGCGGCCATGCAGCGGCGCAATAATGATCCTGATGTTCTCGAACGCACTGGGGATTGTGACGTGGGGGATCGCCGCGGTAATGACGATGTCGCTGGGAACAGCGCTTTCTATTATGGGGTTATCGCTGGCAGTACGTTACGCCCGTGAACGTACGGTGGCCTGGTTCGGCGGCAGCTCCTCGCTGAGCTGGCTGGTTCCGGCGGTCAAAATTGCCGGCGGGGTCATTCTGATCCTATTTGCCACCGTCCTGTTCCTGACGGTGATCCCCATCAGCGCCAACGGCGACTACATCGCTGCAGGATGCTAAAAAAAACCCGCCAGCGGCGGGTTTTTTATTACTCGTTAATCCGTGGATGTTGATCCACCAGTCGGGTGCGTTTTTTCTGAAGCTCTTCAATCTCTGCATCGATGTCTTCAATCTTCTGCTCTACGTTATCGTAGTGCTCACGCAGGATATCCTTCGCTTCCGCAATATCCGAAGCGGCAGGCGTCGCCCCTTTCAGCGGACGGTTGGCCGTCTCCTTCATGGTGATACCAGTAATCAGACCAATCACCGCAATGACCATCAGATAATAAGCCGGCATCATCAGGTTCTGGGTGCTTTCCACCAGCGAGGCGGCAAGCGTTGGGGTCAGGCCCGCAATCAGAACCGAGATATTAAACGCGGCGGCCAGCGCGCTGTAGCGAATATGCGTCGGGAACATCGCCGGTAGCGTCGACGCCATAACCCCGATAAAGCAGTTAAGGATCACCGCCAGCATCAGCAGCCCGGCAAAAATCAGGCCCAGCACGTTACTGTTAATCAGAATAAACGCGGGGATCGCCAGCGCAAACAGCGCAACGCTACCCAGAATAATAAAGGGCTTACGGCCAAAGCGGTCGCTCATTAACCCCATAATCGGCTGCACGAACAGCATACCGACCATAATGGCGATAATAATCAGCACGCCGTGGTCTTCAGAGTAATGCAGGTTATGCGACAGGTAGCTCGGCATATAGGTGAGCAACATGTAATAGGTCACGTTGGTCGAAATCACCAGACCGATACAGGTCAACAGGCTACGCCAGTGCTTAGTCGCAATCTCTTTAAACGACACTTTCGGGCCGTCCTGCAGTCCTTCACGGTCGCCCTGCTCCAGCTTCTCAACGTGCTGCTGGAACGCCGGTGTCTCTTCTAATGCATGACGCAGGTAAAGGCCAATGATGCCCAGCGGCAATGCTATAAAGAACGGAATACGCCAGCCCCATTCGAGGAAGTTCGCCTCACCGACCACGGTGGAGATCAGAACGACCACGCCTGCGCCCATGACAAACCCGGCAATCGAGCCAAAGTCCAGCCAGCTTCCCATAAAGCCACGCTTACGGTCCGGGGAATATTCCGCGACGAAGATCGACGCGCCGGTATATTCACCGCCCACGGAGAAGCCTTGAGCCATTTTACAGAGCAGCAGCAGGATCGGTGCCCAAATACCAATAGAGGCGTAAGACGGAATTAGGCCGATACAGAATGTACTTATCGACATAATCACAATAGTAATAGCAAGGATTTTCTGGCGACCGTATTTGTCACCCAGCATCCCGAAGAACAGGCCGCCCAGCGGGCGAATCAGGAAGGGAACAGAGAACGTACCCAATGCTGCAATCATCTGCAGGCTGGGATCGGCACCGGGGAAGAATACTTTACCTAACGCGTAGGCCACAAAGCCGTAGACACCAAAATCAAACCACTCCATCGCATTACCGAGCGAGGCAGCGGTGATCGCTTTACGCAATTTCGCGTCATCAATAATAGTGACATCGCGAAGCGTGATGGGTTTTACCTTTTTCCTTCTAAGCATAGCTTTCCTCGTAGACTCAGCCCTGTCCGTTCCACAGTCTTTATGGCGATCTGTGAACCTGAGATCCGCTCCATGCGAATCTCCTAATTCAAGCGTAGCAGGTTTACTTACATTGACGTTTCACGTCGATACAACCGAACCTGTTGACGCCTGCATGGGCAGTTAATGACCTCTTTACCCTACCAGCGTTTATATTTGTGATCAACTTCACATATATATTTCCCCCTCGTCAGCTTTCGTCAATTCATGCCAACGGCGTCCTTTTTTTCACGCTTAGGTTTAACCCTCCTCGCTGTTTTTGCACACCGGCAACAAGAAACAAACCACATTTCTTCACATCAACTTTACATAAAGTTTAATTATCAAAAAGCGCGTCTGATGTTTACATTAAATATGTGACAAAGATAACTAAAACACTGTTTTATTTTCATTGAATCATCATTCCATTGATCGCATGATAAATCCGAACTTAGCGCTCCCGGCGCGTTCTGCTGAACGTGTTCAGAAAGACCTTAATTAATTTTATTGCATGGATAACGCATTAACCGATTCCTTAATCGATTAATCAATTGAATTTATTGCACTATTTTTTAAATTTTCCGCCAACCACGCGGGACGAGATGTGAGGGTTAAACATGAAGATTAAAGCCACGATAGAACGCATTCCCGGTGGGATGATGCTGGTTCCCCTGGTACTAGGCGCAATCTTAAATACGCTGGCACCGGATACCGGGGCATATTTTGGCGGATTCACAAAAGGGATGATAACCGGCACGGTGCCGATTCTGGCGGTATGGTTTTTTTGTATTGGTGCGTCAATAAACTTACGCGCGACGGGCACCGTATTACGCAAGTCCGGTACGCTGGTCCTCACTAAGATTGCCGTCGCCTGGATAGTGGCAATGGTCTGCGCGCTGTTTATTCCCGAAAACGGTATTCAGACCGGATTCTTTGCAGGGTTATCCGTTCTGGCCATCGTCTCCGCAATGGATATGACCAACGGTGGTTTATATGCCAGCCTGATGAACCAGTACGGCACCAAAGAAGAATCCGGGGCATTCGTATTGATGTCGCTGGAATCTGGTCCGCTGATGACAATGCTGATCCTCGGTTCTGCCGGTCTGGCGTCATTCGAACCGCATCATTTTGTCGGCGCGATCCTGCCGTTCCTGATCGGTTTTGCGTTAGGCAACCTCGACCACGATCTGCGTGATTTCTTCAGTAAAGCCACGCCGGTGCTGATCCCGTTCTTCGGTTTCGCGCTGGGTAACACTATTAACCTGAATGTGATCCTCGATACCGGCCTGCTGGGCATCGTTCTGGGTGTGGCGGTCATCGTCATCACCGGTATTCCGCTGATCATCGCCGACCGCGTGATAGGGGGAGGAAACGGCACGGCAGGGGTTGCCGCCTCTTCAGCTGCGGGTGCCGCGGTAGCAAACCCGGTGATCATCGCCCAGATTAACCCTGCGTTCGAACCGGTTGCCGCGTCCGCCACCGCCCTGGTTGCCGCCAGCGTGATTGTCACCGCGATTCTGGTACCTATCATTACCGCGCTGTACGCCAAACGCTTCGGGAATGTTGCACCAGAGCAACCGAAGCCTGAGCCAGTCGAAATGCATCATTAACAGCATCAAGCCATCCCCTCACCCTGTGGGTGAGGGGAAAACGTTAACTGAAAATCTCTTCAACCATCCCGTCCGCCAGCCGTCTGGCAGAGCACAGCCTCGGCATACCCAGCGCCACCGTTTGCCAGTTTTGCGTCACAGACCAGCTCACCGGATGACTGTCCCCCTGACACCAGTCGCCCAACCAGCCGAGCATGTCTTTATGATCCATTAGCCCGGGAGCCGCGGGCGTCGTTAGCCATTGATGATAAAAATGTCGGGTCGCGGGAGAAGCATTAATTTCCTGCGCAAGGTAGTTGGCCGCCATGCTGCGCAGGTCATCCTTAAGCATTACGGCGACGTCTTCATTTGCCAGGCGACAGGCATCGCCAAACGCCCCCCAGCGCAGCTCCTCCAGGGCAATATAGCACCGCCCGGCAAGCGACCAGCCGTCATAATGCCCGGCGCGCCAGCGGGTAAAAATCTGTTCGCTGTGCTCCCCTGCCTGCACGGTAAGGCCGCGCTGGGTAAGCGCCTTCTCTTTATAAGCGGCACGTTGCTGAAAATGCGAAGAGAGTTCGCTGTACTGCTGAAGAAGGCCGGGAGACTGCGAAGCGCGCGGGCCTGCCTGCTGGCGCAGGGTCTGCAGTTTTTCCGTCATCCGGGTCAGCGCCAGATGGCCCGGGTCGAGCATACCGGCTAATTTTTCCGCCAGCCCCAGTCGCAACGCTGCATTTTCGTTGAGCATTCCCGCCATCGCCCACGGCCGCAGCCGGGTATGCGTCATTATCTCCTGCGTCAAACGCTCACGAAACTGCACCTGCTGCGGCCCGAGGTGGGCATGACGCGTCGCGTCCACCCCCTGAACAAGATCGACCATAAATTTTGGATGAATACACTCCAGCGTCCGCCCGGGACCGTCCAGTAGCTGTGTTGTCATGGTTGCTCTGCCGCGAATAAGGTTTGAATATCATCGCGTAACAGTCGGGTATCTTCCTGAATCCACGTCGCAGTTGTAATACTTTGCTTCAACAGCTGGCTGAGCGCCCGGGTGGCGTGCTCATTTTGCTGACGAACTGCGAGGCTATCACGCAAGCTTTCTTGTAATCCGGTCAGGCATAACGAAAATTCTGCAAAGAACGTTGCCATACCCGCCCTGACAGAGACATCGACCTGCGCCGACAAAGCTTTACGGATTTGTTCACAAAACTGGTCAATATGCTGCTTAAACTTGTCATGGAGCTGACCAACGTCAATAACATACCGCGTTCGCGTCACCACATAATCTTCCCAGCCCCAGCCCGGATTGTTCAGCCAGCGGGATACCGTATCGCGCACACCTCCCGTCACCGACGGCTGTCCGGCCGGGCGGTTATCCAGCACGATAGCGTCGTTGAACAGCCCCCGCGTGTTGAAGTTAAGCTGGTTTGCCTGAAACGCCGGGAAGCTGATCCTCGCCCGGAACCCGGCATGGCTCAGCTGTTCCTTAATACGCGTCTCAATGGGACGCATCGCCTCATTCAGCGAGCGCGCCAGCGTAGATTCCAGCTGATCGAAGCGGAGCGCCAGCTCCCGGCTGATTTTATTCTGCGCATCCAGCATGATCAGCTCGCAGGAAGAGCGGATCTTGCTCAGCACCACCTGCGCCTGCCCTTCATCTTCCAGCACCAGCTGGAGCAGCGCGTCCGGCTCACTTCGGCGCGGGCTGTGTGGATCAACCCCCGCGACATTCAATAGCGCCTGGCGGCTAAAGACATCACCAATCGCCTGTCGAAGCGAGCGATTTTGCTGAGCCATAAACGCATCGGTGGCGGTAAGGGTCTGCTCAACCTCATGCGCCACTTCATCGCTGACCACGTTCTGGCGCGTCTGCAACATCGCCATATCATCTTCAAGCCGGGCGATATTCAGTTCCAGTTCGTCAAAGGCCACCGTCAGCCCCTGATAGCGGAAATCAAGATATTCCCGGGCGTTTTGCGCATAGTTCAGCAACTTATGCGACGCTGAGCGCAGGGCAAACAGCGACGCATTGGCATAGGCGGCGTAAATCAGCTTACGGATCGGCTGCTCAAACAATGAGTCTTCCCACAGCAGATCGGCGGCATGACGGATATGGTCGATATCATCTAAATCAGCCGTGCGCCAGCGGCGTCCCAGCGCCGCTTCGGCAAAATCCTGCACCCAACGCTGGGCCTGATGATTAGGCAACCGACCGTGAGTGGTCAGCTCATAGCGCGCGCGGTTTGCCAGATACGCCCACATGGACGAGACCGGGTAAATCTGCCCTGGAGAGATATTTCCCTTCATCAGCGTGCCGGAGATCATCGCGCGCACCTGCTCTTCGTCATCGCTGTTGCGATCTTTCTGATCGAATTTATTCACCAGGGCGTACAGCGGCACCGATTTCCCTGCGGCGGAAATCGCCTGGCGCACCTCGTGGTCAGAAATCGACTTAAGCTGGGTATAATCCATTACCGCCAGCACCGCCGAAGCGCGCGCCAGCTGTTCAGCGAGCATTTTTTGCAGATGCGGCTGCCCGGCCTCGTTTGGCCCCGGCGTGTCGAGCAGCGTCAGCTGGCCCAGATGCGCGTCCAGACCCGCCAGGTGAACAAACTCCACCTCAATCACCGGGATGTGCTCAATGGCCGCATATTCAGAGAACGGAAAATCCACGCCCAGCGCCAGCGAGAGGCGAACCAGGTCGTTCAGGCTTTTCAGGCAGTGGAATATCGGCTCGGCCCCCAGGTGATGTTTTTCAAACGCCTCACCTTTTTCGATCCGCTCCAGCAGGGTGTTCATGTCTTTATCAATTTCCAGCCGCTGCGCCAGCTTGCCGCGATCGTAATCGCAGAGCTTTTGCTGCAACTGCTGGATCAACGTATCAATAGGCGAGACATGAGAGAAGTGCAGGATCGGCTCCTTCTGCCCTGGCGTATGGCGGATGAGCGTAGGCAACGCGGTCATGGGCCGGTTACGGTTTGGCAGCACTTCCGTTCCGACAATCGCATTAATGGTGGTGGACTTACCGGCCTTCATGGTCCCGACAATGGCCAATACCATTTCAAGACGGGTTATTTTGCGTAATTCATTATTCAGCATGGCCTGCTGCGCGTCGACGCCGCGCGTGCTGAAATGCAAAGGCAAAACATTATTCTTTTCACCGCTCATGGCAGATGTTGTGCTGTTCAACATCGCCATCGGCATTGATTTCAACGTATCGAGATTCTGCAGGGAAAGCTGTAACAAGCGTTCAGCTTCCTGGCTTAATTCAAAAATAGTCTGTGTGTGCATGATAAAAGCCTTCCCCTAACGCAAATTTATTACTTTTATTAAGCTACGATGTTTTAATTATTGTTTTACGGCTTATATGATCACGTATGGAAAACACGTTCGCTAAATATAACTATTTGATGGCAATCAAAAATTAATTACTTTCCGTGCCAGATATGTAAAGCATCACCCTTGACCAGAAAGCCAAAAGATTAAAAGCTAAGCCTGTTTTCAGGAAACTTCAGGATATATCATCATTATTTACCCACCTAAAATGAGGGGTGTCCTCTCATCGTCACGGAATGCGTAACCTGAGCGTTCGCGGGAAAATAACAGCGTGTTGCTTAACCTTATCCGAAATGGAAGGGCGTAGCAATTTGATGCAATAAAATATTCGATATATTTAGCGTAATTGCTTTCCGGCGAGGTCGTGCCATCAGAATGGCTAAAGCGACTGACAGGAAATGTCATTCCTGGCGTGTATTTCACCCGTTTTTATTTCTGAATGTCACCGACAACAGTGTGGATTTGCGCTATACTTGCCGCCTTTTTCGGCACTCTGCCGTCATTTAGCTGGCATTTTCCAGCGTGTTAACCACTTTTTGAGGATACCAACATGTCACTTCCACACTGCCCGAAATGCAACTCTGAATACACCTATGAAGATAGCGGAATGTTTATCTGCCCGGAATGCGCTCACGAATGGAATGACGCAGAGCCTTCGCAGGATAACGATGCGCTGGTAGTGAAAGATGCTAACGGTAACCTGCTGGCAGACGGCGACAGCGTAACCGTGGTGAAAGACCTGAAGGTAAAAGGCAGCTCCTCCATGCTGAAAATCGGCACTAAAGTGAAGAATATCCGTCTGGTGGAAGGCGACCACAACATTGATTGCAAAATCGACGGCTTTGGCCCGATGAAGCTGAAATCCGAGTTCGTGAAAAAGAACTGATTTCCCTGCCCGGTGGCGCTTCGCTTACCGGGCTGTCTGGCACTACACTTAATGGGCTTTTCTTACCTGAGGTAATGATTATGCCATTAAGTCCCTACATCTCATTCTCCGGCAATTGTGCAGAAGCGTCCGTCTTCTATCAGCACGCGCTCGGTGCAGACATTCTCTATTCAATGACCTACGGCGACATGCCGAAAGACGACAGCAGCGAAGAAGGCTGCCCCTCCGGCATGCAGTTCCCTGATACGGCCATCGCCCACTCCAACGTTCGCATCGCGGGCAGCGATATCATGATGAGCGACGGCCAGCCCCCCGGTAGCAGCGCGCAATACGCCGGTTTCACGCTGGTACTGGACACGCAGGACGTGGCAGAAGGTAAACGCTGGTTCGATAACCTGGCCGAAGGCGGCAACGTTGACATGGCCTGGCAGGAGACCTTCTGGGCGCACGGGTTCGGGAAAGTCACCGACAAATACGGCGTGCCGTGGATGGTTAACGTGGTTAAACATCAACAAACGTCGTAGGCGGGATAAGCGCAGCGTAGCCGGCAACAACGCCCGGTGAGGCTGCGCTGACCGGTCCTGCATGGACTGTCATCGCTTTCACCTCAACTCTTCAACTTCCCGCAACCGGAACTTAACCCAAATGTCATATTGATGCGCCAGCATGAGGCCACATTTTCAATGAGGCCCCGCACATGCAAACCGTCATCCGCGTCGAGAAACTCAGCAAGACCTTTCATCACAACAAGGCTCTGCACGCCGTTGATCTGACCGTCCAGCAGGGCGAAATGGTGGCGCTGCTGGGGCCATCCGGTTCAGGGAAATCCACCCTGCTGCGCCATTTAAGTGGCCTCATTACCTGCGATAAAACGCCGGAAAGCCACGTCGAGCTGCTGGGTAATACCGTCCAGCGCGCCGGCCGTCTGGCGAGCGATATCCGTAAAAGCCGCGCCCAGACGGGCTACATCTTCCAGCAGTTCAACCTGGTGAACCGCCTGACGGTGCTGGAGAACGTGCTCATCGGCGCGCTCGGCAGCACCCCGTTCTGGCGCACCTGCCTGCGCTGGTTCTCTCCCCAACAGAAGCAAGAGGCGCTGCAGGCGCTGACCCGCGTCGGCATGGCCCATTTCGCCCACCAGCGCGTGTCTACCCTGTCCGGTGGACAACAGCAGCGCGTCGCGATTGCCCGCGCCCTGATGCAGAAAGCGAAAATCATTCTGGCCGATGAACCCATCGCCTCGCTGGATCCGGAATCGGCGCGCATCGTGATGGAGACCCTGCGCGACATCAACCAGAACGACGGCATCACCGTGGTGGTCACGCTGCACCAGGTGGACTACGCCCTGCGCTACTGCGAACGCATCGTCGCCCTGCGTCAGGGACATGTGTTCTTTGATGGCGCAAGCCATCAGTTTGATAACGACCGTTTTGACCATCTCTACCGCAGCATAAACCGCGTCGAAGAGAGCGCGCAGGCTGCTTAATTCACCCGATCCGAGGAAAGTACATGAGCTACAAAGCCGTTGCCGCGCTGGCCTTTACCAGCATGTTCAGCATCAGCACCCTGTTAAGCCCGGCATACGCCCAGGAGCAGGAAAAAGCGCTGAACTTTGGCATTATTTCGACGGAGTCACAGCAAAACCTGAAGCCTCAGTGGGAACCGTTCCTGAAAGATATGGAAACTAAACTGGGGATCAAAGTGAACGCCTTCTTCGCCCCGGATTACGCGGGCATCATCCAGGGGATGCGCTTTAACAAAGTGGACATCGCCTGGTACGGCAACCTCTCCGCAATGGAAGCGGTAGACCGCGCCAATGGCCAGGTATTTGCGCAGACCGTGGCGGCAGATGGCTCCCCGGGCTACTGGAGCGTGCTGATCGTTAACAAAGACAGCCCGATCAATAACCTCAACGATCTGCTCGCCAAACGCAAGGATCTGACCTTTGGCAACGGCGACCCGAACTCCACCTCCGGGTTCCTGGTGCCGGGCTATTACGTCTTCGCCAAAAACAACGCCTCCGCCAGCGACTTCAAGCGCACCGTCAACGCCAGCCACGAAACCAACGCCCTGGCCGTCGCGAACAAGCAGGTGGACGTTGCAACCAATAACACCGAAAACCTCGACAAGCTGAAGACCTCCGCGCCGGACAAGCTGAAAGAACTGAAGGTGATCTGGAAATCACCGCTGATCCCGGGCGACCCGATTGTGTGGCGTAAAAACCTCTCCGAAAGCACCAAGGACAAGGTGTACGACTTCTTTATGACCTACGGCAAAACGCCGGAAGAAAAAGCCGTTCTGGAGAAGCTGGGTTGGGCACCGTTCCGCGCCTCAAGCGACCTGCAGCTGGTCCCGATTCGCCAGCTGGCGCTGTTCAAACAGATGCAGGGCGTGAAGAACAACAAGGGGCTGAAGGAGGACGAGAAGACCAGCAAAGTGTCTGAAATTCAGGCGCAGCTGGACGATCTCGACCGCCTGACCGCCGCGCTCGGCGCGATGACCAGCGTGAATAAAGCGGTGCAGTAAATCTTTTCTCCCTCTCCCTGTGGGAGAGGGCCGGGGTGAGGGCATCAGCGTGCACATATCCCCCTCACCCTAACCCTCTCCCTCAAGGGAGAGGGGACTAAACCCAAAGGAGTCACCATGCAAACCATCACACTCCCACCGCCAAAGCGCAGCTGGTTCTCGCTGATCAGCTGGGCCATTCTGCTGGCGGTGCTCGTTATCTCCTGGAAGGGCGCGGAAATGGACCCGCTGCTGCTGGTCAAAGACGCGGGCAACATGGCGACCTTCGCCGCCGATTTCTTCCCGCCGGACTTCAGCCAGTGGCAGGATTACCTTGGCGAAATGGCCATTACCCTGCAAATCGCCGTCTGGGGCACCGCCCTCGCCGTCATCCTCTCCATCCCGTTTGGCCTGATGAGCGCCGAAAACATCGTGCCATGGTGGGTTTATCAGCCGATGCGCCGCCTGATGGACGCCTGCCGCGCCATCAATGAAATGGTCTTCGCCATGTTGTTTGTGGTCGCCGTCGGTCTCGGCCCGTTTGCGGGCGTAATGGCGCTGTTTATACACACCACCGGCGTGCTCTCCAAGCTGCTCTCCGAAGCGGTGGAAGCCATTGAACCTGGCCCGGTCGAGGGCATACGCGCCACCGGGGCCAACAAAATTGAAGAGATCCTCTACGGCGTACTGCCGCAGGTCATGCCGCTGCTGATCTCCTATTCGCTCTACCGCTTTGAATCTAACGTTCGCTCGGCAACCGTCGTCGGCATGGTCGGCGCGGGCGGGATTGGCGTCACCCTGTGGGAAGCGATTCGCGGCTTCCAGTTCCAGCAAACCTGCGCCCTGATGGTGCTCATCATCATCACCGTCAGCCTGCTGGATTTCCTCTCTCAACGTTTGCGTAAGCACTTCATCTGAGAAGCGAGGCTTTGTTATCTATGCACTTATCCAGACATCCGACCAGTTACCCCACCCGCTGGCAGGAGATCGCGGCGAAGCTCGAAGTGGAGCTGCGCACGCACTACCGCTGCGGGGACTATCTGCCCGCCGAGCAGCAGCTTGCTGACCGCTACGAGGTCAACCGCCATACCCTGCGCCGGGCTATCGATCAGCTGGTCGAGCGCGGCTGGGTGCAGCGCCGTCAGGGCGTCGGCGTACTGGTGCTGATGCGCCCGTTCGACTACCCGCTGAATGCGCAGGCGCGCTTTAGCCAGAACCTGCTCGATCAGGGCAGCCACCCGACCAGCGAAAAGCTGCTGTCGGTGCTGCGCCCGGCCTCCAGCCACGTGGCGGACGCGCTGGGCATTGCCGAAGGTGAAAACGTCGTACACCTGCGCACCCTGCGCCGGGTCAACGGCGTAGCGGTGTGCCAGATCGACCACTACTTTGCAGACCTCTCCCTCTGGCCGGTGCTGCAACACTTCGCCAGCGGTTCGCTGCATGACTTTCTGCAGGATGCCACGGGCATCGCGCTCAAACGCACCCAGACGCGCATCAGCGCCCGCCGCGCGCAGGCAAAAGAGAGCAAGGTGCTGGAGATCCCCAACATGGCCCCGCTGCTCTGCGTGCGCACCCTCAACCACCGTGACGGCGAAATCAACGCAACGGAGTACTCCGTCAGCCTGACCCGCGCCGACATGATTGAATTCACCATGGAGCACTGAATGCACTTCGATACCGCCCCCCGTCAGCGCTGGATGCGCGTCCTGGCCCACAGCCAGCCCGCTGCGCTGCAGGCGCGCATGAACGCGCTCAATCTGGCCCCCGATTACGAGACCCTCCGCGCCCCGGAAATTGGCCTGGTACAAATCCAGGCGCGCATGGGCGGCACGGGCGATCGCTTTTTTGCCGGCGATGCAACCCTCACCCGCGCCGTTATTCGTCTGAACAGCGGCACGCTGGGTTACGGCTACGTTCTCGGACGCGATAAACAGCACGCCGAACGCTGCGCGGTAATCGACGCGCTGCTGCAGGAACACCCGCATTTCCAGTCGCTTATGGAAACCCTGATTGCCCCGCTGGAAGCCGACCGCGCCGCGCGCCTTGCCGCCCGTCAGGCCGAGGTCAACACCAGCCGGGTCGACTTCTTTACGCTCGTTCGCGGAGATAACGCATGACGCTTCAACCCGCTTTTACCCTGGCCGTCCAGGATGCCCAACAAAGTTTTCGTCGCCTGCTGAAAGCCATGAGCGAGCCGGGCGTCATCGTCTCGCTGCATCAGCTTTCGCAGGGCTGGCTGCCGCTGAACCTCGCCACCACCAGCGTGCTGCTGACGCTGGCCGACAACGACACGCCGGTGTGGCTTTCCGGCGCGATGGCGAACGATATTGCCTGTCAGAACCTGCGTTTTCACACCAGCGCCCCGCTGGTTGATCAGCCCCAGCAGGCGGTGTTTGCCGTGGCCGACGAGCAGATCAGCCACGAGCAGCTCAACGCCCTGAGCGAAGGCAGCGCCGTGGCCCCGGAAACCAGCGCCACGCTGATCCTGCAGGTCGCCAGCCTGAGCGGTGGCCGCATGCTGCGCCTGACCGGCGCGGGCATTGCCGATGAACGCATGGTCGCCCCGCAGCTGCCGGAGTGCATCATCCATGAGCTAACCGAGCGCCCGCACCCATTCCCGCTCGGCATCGACCTGATCCTCACCTGCGGCGAACGCCTGCTGGCGATCCCGCGGACCACCCACGTGGAGGTGTGCTGATGTACGTAGCCGTTAAAGGGGGCGAGAAGGCGATTGCCGCCGCCCATACGCTGCAGGCGCACCGGCGTCGGGGCGATGCCCAGCTTCCCGAGCTGAGCGTTGCCCAGGTTGAGCAGCAGTTAAACCTGGCCGTCGACCGCGTAATGACCGAAGGCGGCGTTGCCGACCGCGAGCTGGCGGCGCTGGCGCTGAAGCAGGCCAGCGGCGATAACGTCGAAGCGATTTTCCTGCTGCGTGCGTACCGCACTACGCTGGCAAAGCTGGCGGTGAGCGAGCCGGTGAATACCGCCGACATGCGCCTGGAGCGCCGTATCTCGGCCGTTTACAAGGATATTCCCGGCGGTCAGCTGCTTGGCCCGACCTACGATTACACCCACCGCCTGCTGGATTTCACCCTGCTGGCGAACGGCGACGCGCCGTCGCTTGCCACCTCCGATGCCGCGCAGGAAGCCTCTCCGCACGTCTTTAGCCTGCTGGCGAAGCAGAGCCTGGCAAAAGCGGAAGAAGATTCCGGCACGGTGCCTGACGACATTACCCGCACGCCGCCGGTCTATCCGTGCTCACGCTCGTCGCGCCTGCAGCAACTGATGCGCGGCGACGAGGGGTATCTGCTGGCGCTGGCCTACTCCACCCAGCGCGGCTACGGGCGCAACCATCCGTTTGCGGCGGAGATCCGCAGTGGCTATATCAACGTCAATATCGTGCCGGAAGAGCTCGGTTTTGCAGTAAACGTCGGCGAACTGATGGTCACCGAATGCGAAATGGTTAACGGCTTTGTCGCGCCGGAGAACGATGACCCGCACTTTACCCGCGGATACGGGCTGGTGTTCGGCATGGGCGAGCGCAAGGCGATGGCGATGGCGCTGGTTGACCGTGCGCTCCAGGCGCCGGACTACGGCGAGCACGTCGCAGGCCCGGCGCAGGACGAAGAGTTCGTGCTGGCCCACGCCGACAACGTCGAGGCCGCAGGCTTTGTGTCGCACCTCAAGCTGCCCCACTACGTCGATTTCCAGGCCGAACTGGAACTGCTGAAACGCCTGCAACGGGAGCGCAAACATGGCTAACTTAAGCGGCTACAACTTTGCCTATCTGGACGAGCAAACCAAACGCATGATCCGCCGCGCCATCCTGAAAGCCGTCGCCATTCCGGGCTATCAGGTGCCGTTCGGCGGACGCGAAATGCCGATGCCCTACGGCTGGGGCACCGGCGGCATTCAGCTCACCGCCAGCGTCATCGGCGAAGCGGACGTGCTGAAGGTTATCGACCAGGGCGCGGACGACACCACCAACGCGGTGTCAATTCGCAACTTCTTCAAACGTGTCACGGGCGTGAACACCACCGAAAAAACCGAAGACGCGACGCTGATCCAGACCCGTCACCGCATCCCTGAAACGCCGCTCGCGGAAGATCAGATTTTGATTTTCCAGGTGCCCATCCCCGAGCCGCTGCGCTTTATCGAGCCGCGCGAAACCGAGACCCGCACCATGCACGCTCTGGAAGAGTACGGCGTGATGCAGGTGAAACTGTATGAGGATATCGCCCGCTTCGGCCATATCGCCACCACTTACGCCTACCCGGTAAAGGTAAACGGGCGCTACGTGATGGACCCGTCCCCGATCCCGAAATTCGATAACCCGAAGATGGACATGATGCCCGCCCTCCAGCTGTTTGGTGCCGGGCGCGAAAAACGCATTTATGCCGTTCCGCCCTATACCCGCGTGGAGAGTCTCGATTTTGACGACCATCCGTTTACGGTGCAGGCCTGGGACGAGCCGTGCGCCATCTGCGGCTCAACGCACAGCTATCTGGACGAAGTGGTGCTGGAT
This sequence comes from Enterobacter cancerogenus, assembly GCF_019047785.1. Classification (NCBI taxonomy): domain Bacteria; kingdom Pseudomonadati; phylum Pseudomonadota; class Gammaproteobacteria; order Enterobacterales; family Enterobacteriaceae; genus Enterobacter; species Enterobacter cancerogenus. The sequence goes on from NZ_CP077290.1 coordinate 2,289,013, forward strand.
GATACGGGCAAACGGATGTTTGTCTGCTCCGACACCGACTACTGCCGCCAACAGAGCGAGGCCAACAGCCAATGAAACCGCTGCTTTCGGTTAACAACCTGACCCACCTTTACGCGCCGGGCAAAGGCTTTAGCGACGTGTCGTTCGAGCTGTGGCCAGGGGAAGTGCTGGGAATTGTCGGCGAGTCCGGCTCCGGCAAAACCACCCTGCTGAAATCGATCTCCGCGCGTCTGACGCCACAAAACGGCGACATTCTCTATGAGGGGGCATCGCTGTACGGCATGAGCGAGGCCGAGCGCCGCCGCCTGCTGCGCACCGAGTGGGGCGTAGTGCATCAGCACCCGATGGACGGCCTGCGCCGTCAGGTTTCGGCGGGGGGCAATATCGGCGAACGGCTGATGGCGACCGGCGCGCGCCACTACGGCAACATCCGCGCCACGGCGCAGCACTGGCTGGAGGAGGTTGAGATCCCCGCCTCGCGCATCGACGATCTGCCAACCACCTTTTCCGGCGGTATGCAGCAGCGCTTACAGATTGCCCGCAATCTGGTGACCCATCCGAAGCTGGTGTTTATGGATGAGCCAACGGGCGGCCTCGACGTCTCCGTGCAGGCGCGACTGCTCGACCTGCTGCGCGGTCTGGTGGTGGAGCTGAACCTGGCGGTGGTGATTGTCACCCACGATTTGGGCGTTGCGCGCCTGCTGGCCGACCGTCTGCTGGTGATGAAGCAGGGTCAGGTGGTGGAAAGTGGGTTAACCGACCGCGTGCTCGACGATCCGCATCATCCGTACACCCAGCTGCTGGTGTCGTCGGTGTTGCAGAACTGAGGCCGCTGTCGCCGGGTGGCGCTGCGCTTACCCGGCCTACGAACAGCCAAACAACACCACACCTGTAGGCCGGGTAAGGCGAAGCCGCCACCCGGAAAATGACCACCGCACCAGTATTACCTGTAGGCCGGGTAAGCAAAGCGCCACCCGGCAAAAATCCCGCGAGGCCAACATGATCCACGTTGAAAATGTCAGTAAAACCTTTGTGCTCCACCAGCAAAACGGCGTGCGCCTGCCGGTCCTGCAAAACGCCTCGCTTGAGGTCACCCGCGGCGAATGCGTAGTGCTGCACGGTCACTCCGGCAGCGGCAAATCCACCCTGCTGCGCTCCCTGTACGCCAACTACCTGCCGGACGAAGGCCATATTCGCATCCGTCATCACGACGAGTGGGTCGATCTTGTACAAGCCCCGGCGCGCAAGGTTCTCGAAGTGCGTCGCTCGACGATCGGCTGGGTCAGCCAGTTCCTGCGGGTGATCCCCCGCGTCTCGGCCCTGGACGTGGTCATGCAACCCCTGCTCGATCTCGGCATGCCGCGCGAGACCTGCACCGTCAAAGCTGCCGACCTGCTGACGCGCCTGAACGTGCCGGAACGCCTGTGGCACCTCGCCCCGTCGACCTTTTCCGGCGGCGAGCAGCAGCGCGTTAACATCGCGCGCGGCTTTATCGTCGACTACCCGATTCTCCTTCTCGACGAACCCACCGCTTCGCTGGACGAAAAAAACAGCGCGGCCGTGGTGGCGTTGATCGAACAGGCCAAAGCGCGCGGCGCGGCGATCGTCGGGATCTTCCACGACGAAGCCGTGCGCGCCCGCGTGGCGGACAGACTGCACCCGATGGGGACCCCTGCATGATTATCAATAACGTAAAGCTGGTGCTGGAAAATGAGGTGGTTGACGGCTCAATCGAGATCCAGGACGGCGTCATCCGCGCGTTCGCTGAAACCCAGAGCCGCGCGCCCGCGGCGATGGACGGCGACGGCGGCTGGCTGCTGCCGGGGCTGATCGAACTGCATACCGATAACCTGGACAAATTCTTCACCCCACGTCCGAAGGTCGACTGGCCCGCCCATTCAGCGATGAGCAGCCACGACGCGCTGATGGTCGCCAGCGGCATCACCACCGTGCTGGACGCGGTAGCCATCGGCGACGTGCGCGATGGCGGCGACCGCCTTGAGAATCTGGAGAAGATGATTAACGCCGTGGAAGAGACGCAGAAACGCGGCCTGAACCGCGCCGAGCATCGCCTGCATCTGCGCTGCGAACTGCCGCACCACACCACCCTGCCGCTGTTTGAAAAGCTGGTGGAGCGCGAGCCGGTTTCACTGGTCTCGCTAATGGATCACTCGCCCGGCCAGCGCCAGTTCGCCAACATTGAAAAATATCGCGAGTACTACCAGGGCAAATACTCCCTGAACAACGAGGAGATGGCCCGTTATGAAGAGGAGCAGCTGGCGCTGGCCGCGCAGTGGTCGCAGCCCAACCGCCTCGCCATTGCCGCGATGTGCCGGGCGCGCAGCATCGCCCTCGCAAGCCACGATGACGCCACGCACGATCATGTCTTCGAATCACACCAGCTTGGCAGCGTTATCGCTGAATTTCCTACCACGTTCGAAGCAGCAGACGCCTCACGCAGGCACGGTATGAACGTGCTGATGGGTGCACCCAACATCGTGCGCGGCGGCTCCCACTCCGGCAACGTGGCGGCAAGCAAGCTCGCCTCGCTCGGCCTGCTGGATATTCTCTCCTCTGACTATTACCCGGCAAGCCTGCTGGACGCGGCCTTCCGCGTGGCGGATGACGATGACAACCGTTTCACCCTGCCGCAGGCGATCCGTCTGGTGACCAAAAACCCGGCATCGGCGCTGAATCTTCACGATCGCGGCGAGATTGCCGAAGGCAAACGGGCAGACCTGGTGCTGGCGCACCGCAAGGGCGAGCACGTTCATATCGACCATGTCTGGCGTCAGGGAAAACGGGTGTTCTGATGGGAAAATTGATCTGGTTGATGGGGCCATCCGGCTCCGGTAAGGACAGCCTGCTGTCGGCCCTGCGCGAGCGCGAGCATGCGCAGCTGCTGGTCGCGCATCGCTATATTACCCGCCCGGCCCATGCCGGGAGTGAGAACCACATTGCGCTAAGCGAGCAGGAGTTTTTCACCCGCGCCGGGCAAAACCTGCTGGCGCTAAGCTGGCACGCCAACGGCCTGTACTACGGCGTCGGCATTGAGATCGACCTGTGGCTGCATGCCGGTTTCGACGTGCTGGTTAACGGCTCGCGCGCCCATCTGCCGCAGGCGCGCGCCCGCTATGCGGCGGCGCTGCTGCCGGTCTGCCTGGAGGTGTCGCCCGAGGTGTTGCGCCATCGCCTGCACGCCCGGGGCCGCGAATCGGCCCGCGAAATCGATCAGCGGCTCGAACGGGCGGCGCGTTATACCCCGTCGGCGTGTCATATCCTCAATAACGATGGAAGTTTGCTACAGTCAGTCGAGACCTTTTTATCGCTTATCCGCCAGAAGGAGAATCAGCATGCCTGACTGCCCGCTTCGCCCCGCCACCCCCGACGACGCGCAAATCGTCTATTCCCTGATCTGCGAACTTAAGCAGGCAGAATTCGACCATCAGGCGTTTCACGCAGGCTATCTTGCCAACCTGCAGGACCACAACATGCGCTACCAGCTTGCCGAACTGGACGGGCAGGTTATCGGCATGATCGGCCTGCATATGCAGTTTCACCTGCATCACGCCAGATGGATCGGCGAGATCCAGGAGCTGGTGGTGATGCCGCAGGCGCGTGGGTTGAAAGTGGGCAGCCAACTGCTGGCGTGGGCAGAGGAGGTCGCGCGCCAGGCAGGTGCCGAGCTGACGGAGCTGTCCACCAGCGTGAAGCGCGTGGATGCGCACCGCTTTTATCTACGCGAAGGGTACACGCAAAGCCATTTCAGGTTCACCAAACCGCTGTAAAGGTACGATATGAGTCTGACGATTACGTTAACGGGCACGGGTGGCGCTCAGCTGGTGCCGGTATTTGGCTGCGACTGTCCGGCCTGCCGCCGGGCGCGGTTGCAGGAAAATCACCGTCGTCGTCCCTGCAGCGCGGCGGTCAAATTCAATGACGCGGTGACCCTGCTGGATGCGGGCATTCCACACCTGATGGACGACTGGCCGGCTGGCAGCTTCCAGCAGTTTTTACTGACGCATTACCATATGGATCATGTTCAGGGACTGTTTCCCCTGCGCTGGGGCGTGGGCGCGGCAATCCCGGTGTACGGTCCGCCGGACGAGGCGGGCTGCGATGATCTGTTCAAACACCCCGGCATTCTCGATTTCAGCCATAGGGTCGAGCCCTTTGTCGTCTTCGAACTTCAGGGTCTGCGAGTCACGCCGCTGCCGCTTAACCACTCAAAGCTGACCTTTGGCTACCTGCTGGAAAGCGCTCACAGCCGCGTGGCCTGGCTGTCCGACACCGCCGGTCTGCCGGAGAAAACGGTCAAGTTCCTGCTCAACAACCGGCCACAGGCGATGATCATCGACTGTAGTCATGAACCACGCGCCGAAACGCCGCGCAACCATTGTGATCTCAACACGGTCATCGCCCTGAACAAGGTGATTGGTTGCCCGCAGGTGATCCTGACGCATATCAGCCATCAGTTTGACGTCTGGATGATGGATAACCCGCTGCCGGAAGGGTTTGAAGCGGGCTATGACGGGATGGTGCTGGCGCTGGACTAGCCGGTTTTCTCCCTCTCCCTGTGGGAGAGGGCCGGGGTGAGGGCATCAGGCCGCACGGTATCACCTATCGTAATCATCCTCTAACCGCCGCTCATCTTCCTCTAACTGCCGCCGATCGTCGTCGAGCTGGCGCTGACGTTCATCCAGGCGACGGCGTCTGTCCTCGAGCTGCCTGCGGCGATCGTCATACTGGCGGCTGTCCGTACGGCGACGATCGTCATACCGATCATCATCATCGCTACGGCTGTTGCCGGGATTATAGGCGTCGTTAATCGCCTGCTGAATGTTGCCAATGGCATCATCAATCACATCGGCATGAACCTGGCCGGTCAGCGTCAGCAGGCCAAATAACAGAGCGGTAGAGTAACGTTTCATAAAGCCAGTCTCGCAGCGGTTGAGCTGGCTTTACGGTAATGAACGTCCCGGGAGCGAGGTAGCGGAGAAATCTCAAATAATCCTCGCCTGCTTTGTCACATACACGGCCCGTTCGACACGTCAATTTTGACGATTGACCGCTTTTCGTCAGGGTTCTGACGACACATCGCCCGTAGCGTCAGGCAATACCCACATCAAAAACATGGCATAGAAGCTGCATAGTCACTGCGAAAGAATTGACTAACGGGAGCAGACTGATGAAAAAAGTCGTCACGGTGTGTCCTTATTGTGCCTCAGGTTGCAAGATCCACCTGGTGGTCGATAACGGCAAAATCGTCCGGGCGGAGGCAGCACAGGGGAAAACCAACCAAGGGACGCTGTGCCTGAAAGGCTACTATGGCTGGGATTTTATTAACGATACCCAGATCCTTACCCCGCGCCTGAAAACCCCCATGATCCGCCGCGAGCGCGGTGGCAGGCTGGAATCCGTCTCCTGGGACGAGGCGCTGGACTACGTCGCCACGCGCCTGAGCGCCATCAAAGCCAAGTACGGTCCGGATGCCATTCAGACCACCGGCTCGTCGCGCGGGACAGGGAATGAAACCAACTATGTGATGCAAAAATTCGCACGCGCCGTTATTGGTACCAATAACGTCGACTGCTGCGCGCGCGTTTGACACGGCCCATCGGTTGCAGGTCTGCACCAGTCGGTCGGTAACGGCGCAATGAGTAATGCGATTAACGAAATAGATAACACCGATCTGGTGTTTATCTTTGGCTATAACCCGGCGGATTCTCACCCTATCGTCGCCAATCACGTGATTAACGCGAAGCGCAACGGGGCGAAAATCATCGTCTGCGATCCGCGTAAAATCGAAACTGCGCGCATCGCGGATATGCACATCGCGCTGAAAAACGGCTCGAATATCGCGCTGCTGAATGCGATGGGGCACGTCATCATTGAGGAAAATCTCTACGACCAGGCGTTTGTCGCCAGCCGTACAGAGGGCTTTGAAGAGTACCGGAAAATTGTCGAAGGTTATACGCCAGAGTCGGTTGAAGCGATAACCGGCGTCAGCGCGCAGGAAATTCGCCAGGCCGCGCGGATGTACGCGGGGGCAAAAACCGCAGCTATCCTGTGGGGCATGGGCGTTACCCAGTTCTATCAGGGCGTGGAAACCGTGCGTTCGCTGACCAGCCTCGCGATGCTGACCGGCAACCTCGGCAAAGCGCACGTCGGCGTAAACCCGGTACGTGGGCAGAACAACGTGCAGGGCGCGTGTGATATGGGAGCGCTGCCGGATACCTATCCGGGCTATCAGTACGTGAAAGACCCGGAAAACCGCACGAAGTTTGCGAAGGCCTGGGGCGTGGAGAGCCTGCCTGAGCACACCGGCTATCGTATCAGCGAGCTGCCGCACCGCGCGGCGCACGGCGAAGTGCGCGCGGCCTACATCATGGGCGAAGATCCGCTCCAGACCGACGCCGAGCTGTCTGCGGTGCGCAAAGGGTTTGAGGATCTTGAGCTGGTGATTGTGCAGGACATCTTTATGACCAAAACGGCGGCCGCGGCGGATGTGATTTTACCGTCGACCTCCTGGGGCGAGCATGAAGGTGTCTACACCGCAGCGGATCGCGGCTTCCAGCGCTTCTTCAAAGCGGTAGAGCCAAAGTGGGACCTGAAAACGGACTGGCAGATCATCAGCGAAATTGCCACCCGCATGGGTTATCCAATGCACTACAACAACACGCAGGAGATCTGGGACGAGCTGCGAAATCTGTGTCCGGACTTCACCGGTGCCACCTATGAAAAAATGGGTGAGCTGGGGTACATCCAGTGGCCGTGCCGCGATGAGTCAGACGCCGATCAGGGCACGTCGTATCTCTTTGAAGAGAAGTTCGACACCCCGAACGGGCTGGCGCAGTTCTTCACCTGCGACTGGGTCGCGCCTGTCGATAAACTCACCGACGAGTATCCGATGGTGCTCTCCACGGTGCGTGAGGTGGGCCACTACTCCTGCCGTTCAATGACCGGCAACTGTGCTGCGCTCGCCGCGCTGGCAGATGAGCCCGGCTATGCGCAGATCAACACTGCCGACGCCGAGCGTCTGGGCATTGAAGATGAAGCGCTGGTGTGGGTAAGCTCGCGTAAGGGGCGGATCATTACCCGTGCGCAGGTCAGCGACAGGCCGAACAAAGGGGCGGTCTATATGACCTACCAGTGGTGGATCGGCGCCTGTAACGAACTGGTGACGGAGAACCTCAGCCCGATAACCAAAACACCGGAGTATAAATACTGCGCCGTGCGCGTAGATCCCATTGCCGATCAGCACGCCGCTGAACGCTATGTGATTGACGAATATACGAAGCTGAAAACCCGGCTGCGCGAAAGCGCGATGGGGTGAAGCCGTTAATTAAACGGTGAATAAAGGGGATGATATATTCATCCCCTTTTTATTTTAAATACACTCATTATATTTAAATATATTTATCCCGGAAGGCGTCTCGCAAAATAATGTAATTTGCGTCAAAAAGAATTACATCTTTGCATTTCAATTCATAAGGATAAGATAGGCGGCGGGTGCTTAAGACTTTCTGTCTTGAGCATTGTTGAGGGACAGAAAGTGGAGAGCCCCGGGAAATTTGCATTTACCCGAGGCTACCCTCCCCAACTACCAACAAGTTGAGGGTAGCCTCTTATTCTTTTTTTGACAAGGAGTAAAAGGCATGACGCCATTAAAAGCTGCGTTAGGCATTGTTTCAATTATTTGCCTGACTATAGTGATATTCGCCTTTATTAATCGCGGCAAGTTATGCGAACTCACAATAAAGAGTGAACATCAGGAGGTGGCGGCGAAATTAGCCTGTATTTCAGGCTAACCTCATCGGGCGGAACAGCCGTTCCGCCCGGCTTGTAGGATGCTGAGGTCTTAATGCACCCGTTTTTTTCTTTTGTGACCGCGATTATACTGCGCGCTATGTACCTTACTGATAAGAATCCATGAAACCCATTTTACTGTTGTTGCTTGTATTTACCTCGCTTGCCCATGCCGATGAGATTGGCAGTCAGTACAGGCAGCAGGCCGAAGCGGGCGACGCGCGCGCCCAGTATTATCTGGCCGACACCTGGTTCAGTTCCGGCGACAGCACACAGGCGGCGCTGTGGGCTGAAAAAGCGGCAAAAGGCGGAGACGTCGACGCCATGGGACTGCTGTCACAGATCCATTTTTCCCAGGGGGAATACGCTCAGGCCATAGCGCTGGCGCAGCAGGCCACCATCGCGGGCAGTAAACGCGGTGCGATTATGCTGGCGCGTCTGCTGGTGAACACCCAGGCGGGTAAACCCGATTATCCGCAGGCGATTCAGCTTCTGGAGGGTGCTACCGGGGATATAGAAAGCGATTCGGCCGTTGATGCGCAAATGCTGCTGGGGCTGATTTATGCCAACGGCGTTGAGGTGGCGCAGGATGACGTTAAAGCCGCCTCCTGGTTTAAGCGCAGCTCCTCGCTGTCGCGGACGGGTTACGCTGAGTACTGGGCGGGAATGCTGTTCCAGCAGGGCGAAAAAGGCTTTATCACGCCAAACAAACAGAAGGCGCTGTACTGGTTAAACCTGAGCTGTACTGAAGGGTTTGATACGGGATGCGAGGAGTTTGATGCATTGAGCGGGGAGTAAATGCCGGGTGGCGGCTTCGCCTTACCCGGCCAACAAATCCGTAGGCCCGGTAGCGCAGCGCCACCGGGCTTAGGATGTTACTGATCTGCCGTCTTATCAAATCGACCCAGCACATCGCGTTCATACGCCAGCGCTTTCTTACGGTCAAACTTGTGTTCCCACTTGGCGATCACCAGCACCGCCAGCGCATTACCCACCACGTTCAGCGCGGTACGCGCCATGTCGAGGATACGGTCGACGCCGGCAATAAACGCCAGGCCTTCCAGCGGAATACCGACGCTGCCCAGCGTCGCCAGCAGCACCACAAACGACACACCCGGCACACCGGCGATACCTTTTGAGGTGACCATTAAGGTCAGCACCAGCACGATTTCCTGCCACAGGGAGAGGTCAATCCCGTACAGTTGCGCGATAAAGATTGCCGCAATACTTTGATAGAGCGTTGAGCCATCGAGGTTAAAGGAGTAACCGGTCGGCACCACAAAGCTGGTAATAGACGCCGGGGCACCGTAGGCCTCCATCTTCTCAATAATACGCGGCAGCACGCTTTCAGAGCTGGCCGTAGAGTACGCCAGAATCAGCTCGTCTTTCAGGATACGGATCAGGATCCAGATGCTCAGCCCGCACAGGCGCGCCACGAGGCCCAGCACCACCAGCGCGAAGAACAGGATCGCGAAGTGCACCAGAATCACCAGCTTCGCCAGCGGCCACAGTGAGGCGAAGCCGAAGTTCGCCACGGTCACGGCGATCAGCGCAAATACCCCGACCGGCGCGTAGCGCATCACCATGTGGGTCACTTTGAACATGGTTTCAGAGATAGAGCGGAAGACGGTCACCAGCGGTTCACGGTGGGTCGCAGGCAGGGAAGAAAGCCCCAGACCAAACAATACCGAGAAGAAGATGATCGGCAGCATCTCGCCCTTCGCCATAGACGCCACGATGTTGGTTGGCACCAGCGAAAGAATAGTGCCCATCAGCCCATGGGCATGGCTCTGCACATCAGCGGTTGTACTTTGGTATTTCGAAATATCCACCGTCGCCAGTTGCGACATATCAATCCCGGAGCCGGGCTGAAACACGTTCGCCAGGGTGATACCCAGAATAATGGCGACCGTCGTGATCACTTCGAAATAGATGATGGTTTTAGCGCCGATACGACCCAGCTGCTTCGCATCACCCACGCCTGCAATACCGACCACCAGCGTCGAGATCACAATCGGGACGACAATCATCTTGATCAGATGAATAAATATATCGCCTGCCGGGGAGAGCAGGTTCGCAATCAGCCACTCGCGGCTGTCGCTATGATAATGGAGGTAACTGCCCAGTAAGATGCCCAGCACAAGGGCCAGCAGGATCTGCCAGGCCAGGCTGACTTTCAAATTTTTCATAAAAACAGACTTCCTCAATGAAATCTCCACTCCATCAGAACTGCATGAAAATGGGGACATACTGAAAGGGTATGAATTGTGTTGCGTTGGTTTATGGGATTTTTTAACGCGCCGTATGAGTATCATTTGCACGGCATGCTGCGCAAGCCTTAAAGAACGAGGCTTTTCACTACAAAAAGGGTCTGTGACGCGAATTTGTAATAATTCTTATAAATAACCTTTTGTTATAAAAACGCTTTTTTCCAACTAAATGTGAATAATCTTTCGCGTAAATTATTTCCCTTCAAAGTGTCATTCGCTCATTTTTCAACCTGGACAGACAATGCGTGATCTGCCGCCCAAATCCTAAACAAAGCTTGTAAAGCCCCTACTCTTAACGTTTTTGCGACATATTATTAACATCTTACAAGGAGAAAAAAAGCCATGAGCCAAGTACACAAACACGACATTCCCGCAAACATTGCGGACCGTTGCCTGATAAGCCCCGAGCAGTACCACGAGAAGTATCAGCAATCCATCACCAGCCCGGATGCGTTCTGGGGTGAGCAGGGTCATATTCTTGACTGGATCACGCCCTATCAGAAGGTGAAAAACACCTCCTTCGCGCCGGATAACGTCTCCATTAAATGGTATGAAGACGGCACGCTAAACCTGGCGGCAAATTGCCTGGATCGCCACCTTGCCGAGCGCGGCAATGAAACGGCCATCATCTGGGAAGGCGACGACGCTTCTCAGAGTAAACACATTACCTATAAAGAACTGCACCGCGACGTGTGCCGCTTTGCCAACGTGCTGCTGGACCAGGGCATCAAAAAAGGCGACGTTGTGGCGATTTATATGCCAATGGTCCCGGAAGCGGCCGTGGCGATGCTGGCCTGCGCGCGTATCGGCGCGATCCACTCCGTTATTTTCGGCGGCTTTTCGCCTGAAGCAGTGGCCGGGCGCATCATCGACTCCAGTTCTAAGCTTGTGATCACCGCCGATGAAGGCGTACGCGCCGGGCGCGGCATTCCGCTGAAGAAAAACGTCGATGAGGCGCTGAAAAACCCGAACGTAAAAACCATCAGCAACGTTATCGTATTCAAACGTACCGGCGGCAACATCGACTGGCACGAAGGACGCGACCTGTGGTGGAGCGACCTGATGGCGAACGCCAGCGACCAGCATCAGCCAGAAGAGATGAACGCCGAAGATCCGCTGTTTATCCTTTATACCTCCGGGTCGACCGGCAAGCCGAAGGGCGTGCTGCACACCACCGGCGGCTATCTGGTTTACGCGGCGACCACCTTCAAATATGTGTTCGATTACCATCCGGGCGACATTTACTGGTGTACCGCCGACGTAGGCTGGGTCACCGGCCACAGCTACCTGCTGTACGGCCCGCTGGCCTGCGGGGCCACCACCCTGATGTTCGAGGGCGTGCCAAACTGGCCGACCCCGGCGCGCATGTGCCAGGTGGTCGACAAACATCAGGTTAACATTCTCTATACCGCCCCTACGGCGATCCGCGCCCTGATGGCGGAAGGGGATAAGGCGATTGAAGGCACCGACCGCTCTTCGCTGCGCATTCTGGGTTCTGTGGGCGAGCCGATTAACCCGGAAGCCTGGGAGTGGTACTGGAAGAAGATCGGCAACGAGAAATGCCCGGTGATGGATACCTGGTGGCAGACCGAAACCGGCGGGTTCATGATCACCCCGCTGCCGGGTGCCACGCCGCTGAAAGCGGGGTCGGCAACGCGTCCGTTCTTCGGCGTGCAGCCGGCGCTGGTGGATAACGAAGGTAATCCGCTTGAGGGCGCCACCGAGGGCAACCTGGTGATCGTTGATTCCTGGCCTGGCCAGGCCCGCACCCTGTTTGGCGATCATGAGCGCTTCGAGCAGACCTACTTCTCCACCTTTAAAAACATGTATTTCAGCGGCGACGGCGCACGGCGTGACGAAGACGGTTACTACTGGATCACCGGGCGCGTGGATGACGTGCTGAACGTCTCCGGCCACCGTCTGGGCACGGCAGAAATCGAATCCGCGCTGGTGTCCCATCCGAAAATTGCTGAAGCCGCAGTTGTTGGGATCCCGCACAACATTAAGGGCCAGGCGATTTATGCCTACGTCACGCTGAACCACGGCGAAGAACCGTCGCCAGAGCTGTATGCCGAGGTGCGCAACTGGGTGCGTAAAGAGATTGGCCCGCTTGCCACGCCGGATGTTCTGCACTGGACCGACTCGCTGCCGAAAACCCGCTCCGGCAAGATCATGCGCCGTATCCTGCGCAAAATCGCGGCGGGCGATACCAACAACCTCGGCGATACCTCAACGCTTGCCGATCCTGGCGTGGTGGACAAACTGCTCGAAGAGAAGCAGGCCATCGCAATGCCTTCGTAATTTTCTCCCTCTCCCCGTGGGAGAGGGCCGGGGTGAGGGCATCAGACCGCTCCTTCCTTCACCCTCACCCTAACCCTCTCCCTCAGGGAGAGGGGACAAAAACAAACCAACCTTACCTTTGGAGACTCTGTGATGAATGACCATATTTGTCAGCAGATAGAGAACAGTGCGCACTACAGGGAGCTCGTCGAAAAACGGCAACGGTTTGCCTTCTTACTTTCCATCATCATGCTGATTATCTACGTCGGCTTTATCTTACTGATCGCCTTTGCCCCGCACTGGCTCGGCACGCCGCTGCACGCGGGCACCAGCGTCACGCGCGGCATTCCGATTGGTATTGGCGTGATTGTCATTTCGTTTGTCCTGACCGGCGTGTACGTCTGGCGCGCGAACGGAGAATTCGATCGTCTTAACAAGGCCGTTCTGCGCGAGGTAAAAGCATCATGAAGCGAGTCCTGACGGCGCTTGCCGCCACACTTCCCTTTGCAGCCCAGGCTGCGGATGCCCTGACCGGCGACGTGCAGCGCCAGCCGACCAACTGGCAGGCGATCATCATGTTCCTGATCTTCGTGCTGCTGACCCTGTACATCACCTACTGGGCGTCGAAGCGCGTGCGCTCGCGTAACGATTACTACACCGCGGGCGGCAACATTACCGGTTTTCAGAACGGGCTGGCGATTGCGGGTGACTTTATGTCTGCCGCGTCGTTCCTTGGCATTTCTGCCCTGGTTTACACCTCCGGCTATGACGGCCTGATTTACTCCCTCGGCTTCCTGGTGGGCTGGCCGATCATTCTGTTCCTGATTGCCGAGCGTTTGCGCAACCTCGGGCGCTACACCTTCGCCGACGTGGCATCGTATCGCCTGAAACAGGGGCCTATTCGCACCCTCTCCGCCTGCGGCTCGCTGGTGGTCGTGGCGCTGTACCTGATTGCGCAGATGGTTGGCGCAGGCAAACTGATTGAACTGCTGTTCGGCCTGAACTACCACGTTGCGGTGGTGCTGGTCGGCGTGCTGATGGTGATGTACGTTCTGTTTGGCGGCATGCTCGCCACGACATGGGTGCAGATCATCAAAGCGGTGCTGCTGCTGTTCGGCGCGAGCTTTATGGCCTTTATGGTGATGAAGCACGTTGGTTTCAGCTTCAATAACCTGTTCACCGAAGCGATGGCGGTGCACCCGAAAGGGGAAGCGATCATGAGCCCGGGCGGGCTGGTGAAAGACCCTATCTCTGCCCTTTCGCTCGGCCTCGGGTTGATGTTCGGTACGGCGGGCCTGCCGCACATCCTGATGCGCTTCTTCACGGTGGCAGACGCGCGTGAAGCGCGTAAGAGCGTCTTCTACGCCACCGGGTTTATGGGCTACTTCTATATCCTGACCTTTATCATCGGCTTTGGCGCCATCATGCTGGTGGGGGCGAATCCGGCGTTCAAGGACGCGGCGGGCGCGCTGATTGGCGGTAACAACATGGCGGCAGTGCATCTGGCCGACGCGGTGGGCGGTAACCTGTTCCTCGGCTTTATCTCCGCCGTGGCCTTTGCCACCATTCTGGCGGTGGTCGCCGGGCTGACGCTGGCCGGGGCATCGGCGGTTTCGCACGATCTCTATGCCAACGTGATCCGCAAAGGGGCGAGCGAACGCGACGAGCTGAAAGTGTCCAAAATCACCGTGCTGGTACTGGGCGTGGTGGCGATCCTGCTGGGGATTTTGTTCGAGAAACAGAACATCGCCTTTATGGTGGGGCTGGCCTTCTCAATTGCGGCAAGCTGTAACTTCCCAATCATTCTGCTCTCCATGTACTGGTCGAAGCTGACCACCCGTGGGGCAATGATTGGCGGCTGGCTGGGGCTGCTGACGGCGGTGATTTTGATGATCCTCGGCCCGACGATTTGGGTGCAGATCCTCGGTCACGAAAGCGCCATCTTCCCGTATGAATACCCGGCGCTGTTCTCTATCGCCGTGGCGTTTATCGGTATCTGGTTGTTCTCGGCGACGGACAACTCACCGGAGGGCAACCTGGAACGCGAGAAATTCCGCGCCCAGTTTATCCGCTCACAAACCGGCCTGGGTGTAGAACAGGGCCACGCGCACTAAGCCTCCCTCCCCGGCCGCAGGGCCGGGGAGTTAAAACATCACCCACGCCACCAGCGGCGCGATCAGCACCATCACCACGCCCGAAAGCATCATCACCAGGCTTGCCACAACGCCCTCCTGCTGACCCAGCTCATACGACCGCGCCGTGCCTGCACCGTGCGACGCCGCACCAAATCCTGCCCCTTTGGCCATCCCTTCACGGATGGAGAGACGCAAAAACAGCATATCGCCAACCGCCATGCCAAACACGCCCGTGACGACCACAAACAGCGCCACCAGATCCGGCTGGCCACCGAGCGGTTTCGCCGCCGCCAGCGCAAACGGCGTGGTGACCGAGCGCACGGCCAGGCTGCGCTGGATCTCATCGGAGAGGGTAAACAACCGCGCCAGCCAGACGGAGCTGCACACGGCCACCACCGTGGCGGTCATCACCCCCGCGCTCAGCGACATCCAGTGGCGTTTGATGATCGCGAGGTTGTCGTACACCGGCACCGCAAAGGCGATGGTCGCCGGGCCGAGCAGCCACAGCAGCCAGTGGGACTCGCCGATGTAGTTCTGCCAGGAGATGTGCCCGAACACCAGCATCAGCACCAGCAGGATCGGCGTGAACACCAGCGGCATCAGCGGCAGCGCGTGAAAACGACGATACAGCCGCTTGTTGGCAAAATAGATAACCAGGGTAGCCACCAGGCACAAAACGCTGATCTGAAAATTAGTCATGCTTCTGCCTGCTGATTTCAAAGCGGTAGACTTTATCCACCACCCACGCGGTAGCACCCAGCACCATCAGCGTGCTCAGCGCGATGACCGCAAAAATACGCCAGCCGTCGACCATCAGCAGCTGCGCGTAGTTCACCACCGCCACCACCGCCGGCACAAAGAACAGCAGCATTTCCGCCAGCAGCCAGCGCGCCCCGGCGCGCACCCAGTTCAGGGGAAGTATGCGGCAGAGAATGAGCGTCAGCATCAGCACCATCCCCACCAGATTGGCGGGCAGCGGCAGATGCAGCCAGCCGACAAGATATTCAGCAAAAACAAAGAGTCCGGCATAAAGCAGTACCTGAACCGGTACCTGGAGTCGTTGTACAACGGCAGGCGTGAAACGGCCTAACGCCACGGCCATGGGTGATTTCCTCAAAAATGAGACGGAGCGCCAGTATAGTGAGCGCACGCCCCGGGCAGAAATGAATTAAAATCATCGAAGGTATAGTTCCGAGGAATAATCATGGACATAAGAACGCTGCGCTATTTTGTCGAAGTTGTTCGCCAGCAAAGTTTTACCCGCGCAGCGGAGAAGTTATTTGTCACCCAGCCCACCATCAGCAAGATGCTAAAAAACCTTGAAGATGAACTGAACTGTACCCTGCTTATCCGCGACGGGCGCAAGCTTCTGCTGACCGACACCGGGCGCGTGGTGTTTGAGCGCGGGCTGGCGATCCTCGCGGAGTTTCGCCAGCTGGAAGCGGAGCTGGGTGATATCAATCACCTGACGAAGGGGCTGCTGCGCCTGGGCATTCCGCCGATGGTTGGCATGATGATGGCCGGGCCCATCAGCCTGTTTCGCCAGCGCTACCCCGGCGTGGAGCTTAAAATTGCCGAGTTTGGCGGCCTGACGGTGCAGCAGGCCGTGACCAACGGCGAACTGGACGTGGCGATGACGGCGCTGCCGGTTGAGGAGGAGAGCGGTCTGGCGACGCTGCCCCTGTTCAGCCATCCGCTGTGCGTGCTGGTGCCACGTTCCGGTGAATGGCTGCACATCGACTCGGTGAAACCCGAGCAGCTCGGCGAGCATCCGCTTTTGATCTACAACGAAGATTTCGCGCTCAGCCGCCAGCTGATGGCGCTGTTTCAGCAGCATAACGTCAAGCCGCGCATCGCGGTACGCAGCGGCCAGTGGGACTTTCTGGCGGCGATGGTGCAGGCGGGCGTGGGGATTGCGATCCTGCCGCAGCCCATTTGCGAACGGCTGGATAAAAACACCCTGCGCTGGATCCCGCTGGAGAGCGAGCTGCACTGGCAGCTGGGCATGATTTGGCGCGAAGGGGTCTATTTGTCGCACAGCGCACAGGCGTGGCTGAAATGCTGCGAGGGGTTTTGGATGCCGCCTGAATAGCCGGGTGGCGGCTTCGCCTTACCCGGCCTACTCGTCCTGAAATGCTGCGAGGGGGTTGGACACCGCCTGAATAGCCGGGTGGCGGCTTCGCCTTACCCGGCCTACTCGTCCTGAAATGCTGCGAGGGGGTTGGATGCCGCCTGAATAGCCGGGTGGCGACTTCGCCTTACCCGGCCTACTCGTCCTGAAATGCTGCGAGGGGTTTGGATGCCGCCTGAATAGCCGGGTGGCGGCTTCGCCTTACCCGGCCTACAGGACTTGTAGGCCCGGTAAGCGCAGCGCCACCGGGCAAAACGCTACTGATTCTCTACCAACAGCGCTTCCAGCAGGTCCAGATCGTGCAGCAGCTTTTGCAGCGTCTCGTTGCTGATCTGGCGCGTGGCGCGCAGGTGATACAGCTCGGCGCGCTCGGAGCGCAGCGCCGCCAGGCGGAACCGGCGCTCCAGGTTCTCTTCCTGCAGCGAGCTTTCCACGTCGTTACGTCCGTCCGCGCGGCGACGTAAATTACCGATCACGCGGGAACTCACCTCGGTCAGCAGCTGGTTATCAATGTTCTCTTCGCTGTCTGCGGCAAGGCGCTCCTCCATCTTCTGGATCGCCACAATCGCCACTTCGGCGGTGGCCGCCCGGGCAATCCGCTCCTCTTTGTGCTGCTGGCCAGAATCACCGACATCAATATGCTGGAGCAGCATCGGCAGCATGATCACGCCGACAAACAGCGAGAACAGGATCACGCCCGCCGCCAGGAAGACCAGCTCGTAACGCGCCGGGAAGACGTCGCCCGTGGGCAGCAGTAGCGGAATGGAGAGCACACCGGCGAGGGTAATCGCCCCGCGCACGCCCGCAAAGGAGGCGATCAGCAGCTCGCGGGTGGACCACGAACCGAACTCCATCGGCTTTTTCTTCAGGAAGCGCATGCTGAAGTTCTTCATCGTCCACAGCCAGCCGAAACGCACCAGCATCAGCGCCAGGTAGATCAGCACGATATCGGTGAACAGCATCCAGGTTTCGACGTTAGGGTCAGCTTCTGCCGCCACCAGCGACGACTCCAGAATGCCCGGCAGCTGCAGGCCCAACAGCAGGAACACCATGCCGTTAAAGACAAATTCCAGCATCGCCCAGGTGCTGTTGGCGCGCAGACGCATCGCCAGCGGCGCGCGGCGCATCACGCCGGAGCGGGTGATGGTCATCCCCGCCGCAACCGCCGCCAGAATGCCCGACACGCCAATGTGTTCGGCAATCAGGTAAGAGGCAAACGGCAGCAGGAACAGCAGCACGATCTGGGTGGCCGGCTCATCGCCGCCCCAGCGGCTGAGGAAGCGCAGCGAACGGCCATACAGCCAGCTCACCACGAAGCCCGCCAGAATACCGCCGATCGCCACCTTAAAGAATTCCATGGTCGCGCCGCCCACGGTGAAGACCATCGTCCCCATCGCGACCGCCACGGCAAACTTCAGGGCGACCAGGCCAGAGGCGTCGTTCATCAGCGCCTCGCCCTGCAAAATGCCCATGATTTTCTTCGGAATACGACCTTCGCCGACAATGCCGGACAGCGCCACGGCATCGGTTGGCGAGAGCACGGCCGCCAGCGCAAAGGCCGGAATAAGCGGAATGCCCGGCACCGTCCAGTAGATCAGGTAGCCAATCCCGACCACGGTGACCACCACCAGCGCCAGCGCCAGGCCGAAGATCTCTCGCCCGTGCTCAAGGAATTCGCGGGTCGGCGTTTTCCAGCCATCGGCGAACAGCAGCGGCGGAATAAACAGCACGAGGAACAGTTCGGGGTCGAACTCGACGTGCAGGCCAAACGTCGGCCACGCCAGCAGCGCGCCGATAGCAATTTGCATAAGTGGAAGCGGTAGCTGGAAGGGCAGTACGCGTGTGACCACCCCCGATAACGAAACCACCAGGATCATGATGAGTATTGTGAAGAAGATTTCCATGCGTTCCCTGTTTGCTGTGTTGCTTATGTACTTCAAAAGGCGTCGTGCCTTTCAGTCTATCCTCTCCAGAGTAACGCAAAAGGCAACGAGATGAGTTCTGAAAATAAAAACGGGCGGCCTGAGCCACCCGTTTTCGCAGGAAAAGACAAATCAGATGGCCCAGCCGCCCGCGTAGAACGCCACCAGCGCGATGGCGATCACCACGGTGCCGATGTTCAGCTTGCGCCACTCGCCGGAGACCAGGCGACCAATGACCAGCGACGCGAAGCCGATCATGATACCGGTCACGATGTTGCAGGTCAGCACGATGAACACTGCGGTAATGAGGCCTGACATGGCATCCACAAAATCGGCAAAGTCGATTTTCGCCACGTTGCTCAGCATCAGCAGGCCGACGTACATCAGCGCCGGTGCGGTTGCGTAAGCAGGCACCAGGTAGGAGAGCGGAGAGAGGAACAGGATCAGCAGGAACAGCACGCCCACGGTGATCGCCGTCAGGCCGGTTTTACCGCCTGCCGCCGTGCCCGCTGCGGACTCAATGTACACCGCTGCCGGGGCCGCCCCTACCAGGCCGGAGAAGACGCTGCTCAAAGAGTCGGTCGTCAGCGCTTTGCCGCCATCAATAATCTGGCCGTCTTTATCCAGCAGGTTCGCCTGACCGGCGACCGCGCGGATGGTCCCGGTGGCATCAAACACCGCCGTCATCACCAGCGCCAGCACGCTTGGCAGGATCACCGGGTTCAGTGCGCCCACGATATCCAGGCTGCCAATCAGGGAGTTGCCGTTGTCATCGCTCAGCGACGGCATGGCAAAAATGCCGGAGAAGTGCACGGTCGGGTCGAAGATCAGGCCAACAATGGACACACCGATAATGGTCAGCAGAATGCCGCCAGGCACTTTCAGTTTTTCCAGACCAATAATCACCGCCAGCCCCACCAGGGACATGATCACCGGGAAGCTGGCGAAGTTGCCCAGCGCAACCGGCAGGCCGTCCAGCGGGTTCTTGATCACCAGGCCAACGCCGTTTGCGGCAATCAGCAGCAGGAACAGGCCGATACCGATACCGGTGCCGTGCGCCACGCCCTGCGGCAGGTTGCGCAAAATCCAGCTACGAATACCGGTTGCGGAGATAATGGTAAACAGCACGCCCATCAGGAACACGGCACCGAGGGCAACCGGTACGCTAATGTGTTGACCCAGCACCAGGCTGAACGCGGTAAAGGCGGTCAGCGAGATGGCGCAGCCGATAGCCAGCGGCAGGTTCGCCCACAGGCCCATGACGATTGAACCAACGCCCGCCACGAGGCAGGTGGCAACAAAGACAGCCGCTGGCGGGAAGCCCGCCTTGCCCAGCATGCCCGGCACAACGATGACGGAGTAAACCATCGCCAGAAACGTGGTCAGCCCGGCAACAACTTCCTGACGCACGGTGCTGCCGCGCGCAGAAATTTTAAACATGGCGTCAAGCGAACCGCCGGTACGCGCAGATGGCGTAGACATAGAAAACATCCCCTGAGAATTTTTTTAGATCGCCTGCAAACGTGGTGGAGACTCCACTGCCAGCTAAACGTCAAATCCTTGTGCTACGTTTGCGACGAAAGGGGCGTCACAAAAAAAGCAAACGTTTAGCTCCGCGCTTACAAAACGGGTGGTCAATTTAAGGCAAACGATTATCTAGCCTAATCCCCGCCCTTTTCAACTGAACTTTCTCGTTTTGGACTAATTTTCGCGTATGTCGCCGAAGAAATAAGCAGAGGATGCGCAAACGTTACCGTGGATGCGCATTTTCGTAACAGTTACGCGTCACCGGGAAGGGTCAGCGACCCTCCTTTTTCGAGGGTTCTCTGCCAGGCCGGGAGGTTCTCAACTTTTGCTTTCCATGCGCGGGTGTGCGGCAGGTTTTCAATGCCGCCTCGCGACAGCAGGGCGAAAATCGGGAAGCTCATCTGAATATCGGCCATGCTCAGCGTCTCCCCGGCAAACCAACTGTGTTGCGCAAGATGGGATTCGATAAAGCGCGCGTGGGTTTCCAGCTGGCGGTTGAGATAGGCTTTTTGTACCCCCTGCCCCAGCGCTTTACCCAGCGTTCGCAGGCCAAACGGCACCGGCGGTTTGCCGAGGCTGTTGAAAACCAGCTTCATCAGGAGCAACGGCATCAGCGAGCCTTCGGCATAATGCAGCCAGAAGCGGTACTGCACCTTGTCGGCGGCATCCTGCGGCTTGAGCCGGGAATCGGCATCGTAGGTTTCCTGCAGGTATTCGAGGATCGCGCCGGATTCCGCCAGAATCAGGCCGTTATCTTCCAGCACCGGCGATTTCCCCAGCGGGTGCACTTTTTTGAGCGACTCGGGTGCCAGCATCGTCTTTTCACGCTGGTAGTGAACAATCTCATAGGGCAGAGAAAGTTCTTCAAGCGCCCAGATGACCCGATGTGAACGCGACTGGTTAAGATGGTGGACCTTTAGCATCGTCTTCTCCTGTGAATGATCACTTTTAACTATAGAAAATCGAACAACATCGCGAAAAAATTTCGGCTAAAAAGCGTTCAGCTGCGCTGGCGAAATAGCCGGGCCTGGATAGAATTAAAGTGTCAGCACAAACCGGAACCTCACCCAACTTGCTCGACACGAGGGGTGCTGATGTCGGGGGAAACCCTCCTGTGAACCAGCGGGATAGAGAGAAAGACAAAGACCGGGAATAAACTAAAGCGCCCTCCTGTGGCGCTTTAGTTTTTTTATGCGTGCGGGAATTTGCCGGGTGGTAGCTGCGGGATTGAGGATTGCGGGCAAAACGCAGGCCGGGTAAGCGAAGCGCCACCCGGCGAACGCACGCATTCACTCCTCCTCCAGCAATCGCGCCCCTGTGCCCTGCTCGCCCAGCCTGTCGCCGGGGTTACGCAACGGGCAATCGCTTCGCGACAGACACCCGCAGCCAATGCACCCGTCCAGTTCATCGCGCAGGGCCACCAGGGTGTGGATGCGCCGGTCAAGCTCCTCCCGCCACTGGGATGACAGCTCCTTCCACTCTTTTGGGCTAAGGGAGTGGCCTTCCGGCAACACGCCAAAGGCATCGCCGATGGTCGCCAGGGGGATGCCGATGCGTTGCGCAATTTTGATAATCGCCACATAGCGCAGCACGTCGCGGGTGTAGCGCCGCTGGTTGCCCGCATTGCGGATGCTTTTAATTAACCCTTTGCTTTCATAGAAGTGGAGCGCCGATACCGCCACGCCGCTTCGCTTAGCCACTTCTCCGGGGGTTAACAGCGCTTTTATTCGCGGCAATCTCTTTTCCATAAAACCTCTTTACCTCAAGTTAACTTGAGGAATTATACTCCCCCGCAGAGAAAACGACGAATTAACCGAGATAGATGTATCTACAGAGGGGCAACCTTATGTCGCATCAGCAAATTATTCAGACACTTATTGAATGGATTGATGAACATATCGACCAACCGTTGAACATTGATGTGGTCGCAAAGAAGTCGGGCTATTCAAAATGGTACTTACAGAGAATGTTCCGCACCGTCATGCACCAGACGCTGGGTGAGTACATCCGCCAGCGCAGATTACTGCTGGCGGCGCAGGCGCTACGCTCTACGCAGCGGCCCATTTTTGATATCGCGATGGATCTGGGATACGTGTCGCAGCAGACCTTTTCCCGCGTCTTCCGCCGCGAATTTGACCGCACGCCGAGCGATTATCGCCACCAGTTGAACTAAGGCGTGTTAGCCCAGAGGTTGCTGCTGCCAGGAGATAAACTCCTGCGGCGGCATCGCTTTCGCGAAGTGCCATCCCTGACAATACTGCACGCCGCGCTTTAACAGCCAGCTCACCTGCTCTGCCGTCTCCACCCCTTCCGCAATGGTTTTCAGACGCAGGCTCTGCGCCATTTCGATGATGTGCTCGGCAATCAGGTGGCTGGTGCTGTTGGTGGCTAAGGTATCGATAAAGGATTTATCAATTTTCAGAATATCGACGTTCAGGGAATAGAGGTTGTGCAGGTTGGAATAGCCGGTGCCGAAATCATCGATTGCCACCTCATAGCCCGCCTGGCGGAAGGCCTGGATCACCGGCGTGGTTTTCGGCACATCGATAAACCCGCGCTCCGTCACCTCGATTTTGATCTGCTGCGCGCGCACGGCGAAGTATCTGGCCTTGTCAGAGATCATGGCGATCAGCCGCGAGGAGTGGAAGTCCGATGCCGAAAGGTTAATCGAGATATACAGCTGCGGATGGTTTGCCAGGTAGTGTCCGAGATCGCTAAAGACCTCTTCCACGACGTAGTCCGTGATGCGTTCGATCATCCCCTCTTTTTCAGCCAGCGGGATGAACTCTGCCGGGCTCATCACCTGCCCGTTAAATCCCGGCCAGCGCAGCAGCGCCTCTGCACCGACGCACTGATTATTTTTAATATCGATAATCGGCTGGTAGTGCACGCAAAGCTGGCGTTTATTCAGCGCCCGATGGAGCAATCGCCCCGGAGAGTTGAATTCACGGTGGGTACGCGACCAGACCAGCAGAATAATCAGGCTGCAGATCATGCCCAGCGGCAGCGTCAGGGTTGCCTGGTGATAAAGCGTTTCATAAAAGCGGGCAGTGGATGTGGACACAATCGCCGCTATAGGTCGTTTTTCAGATTTGACGATCGTATAGAAGCGGTCATCTTTTTGAAATGCCGATTCCTTATCGCCAATCACCGAATTTAATAATGAAATATCCGCTTTTGCGCTGACGGAAAATAATGCATTGGTGACCGTGTCATACATCCCCCACAACAATGAATGGTCGGATGACATCACTTCGCTGTAAAAAAGCGGATTGACCACCACCACATAATTTCCCCGCTGCATATACGTCATTTTATAGCCCGGAAAAAAGGGCGTATCGCGATAATAATAGATAGCGACGTCGGGTTTACGGATGAAATTGGCGGTGGGGATAGCGTAAGGCTGGTCTGGGGTTAATACGGTCGAACAGAGAAAATTTTGCCCCTCGGCATAAATTAAATCAGCGACGAACAGGCGGGCGCGAACAACATTCAACATATATTGACGATGCGCAGGGGTACACCGCTCACCCTGATATTTTTCGGCATCGTCCCGGGCTAAATCCACCTGTTGAATCACCAGCTCGGTTTTATCCAGCGCCAGTTCGGCAAAGGTGCGCAGCTGGCTGGTGGTCTCCGACACGGCTCTGAGCTGGGCAAACCATAGCGCAAGCATCACCGGCAGCATAACTACCATGATGATCCCTACCACCCTGAGCAGCTTGCGCCGCGCGCTACGATTCATTTCCCGCCCTATATCCCTGCATGTTGTACGCCTGTAGTACTGAAGGCCGGATGCTTTGACAAACAGGTGATTACGTTGCATGAATCATGCGAAGTTAGCAACTGACTTTTCGTATTAAAAATCTTAAAAATCGTTATGACGATAATATTTTCCCGTAAGCCAAACTGAAGGAATTCGTTCCGTTTCAATTAAGGAAAATAATTATCCACCAAAAGCAGGACGTTTAAGATAACACAGCCGGGGATCGTTGATTAAAACAACTGACGTCAGCATGAAAAAAGTACAGCCTGAACATAAATGTCGCGTTATTTGCGCACACGGCGTTAATGCGTTGCGTTATAAATAATCTGACGCCACCACGGTTTTTCCTCTTCCCGTACGTTTGGCATCATATAATGCTTTATCGGCTCGCGTGAGTAACGCCGACGAGTCGCGTTGTCCCAGGCACACCTCGACCACGCCCGCGCTAAAGGAGAGCACCAGGCTTTTATTCCCCACCTGCAGAGGTTTGCTGCTAAGCATCGTCCGTAACCGGGCGGACAACCGCGTGGCCGCCTCCCCATTGCCCCCTGCCAGCAGAAGTAAAAATTCCTCACCGCCCACGCGCCCCAGCAGTGAACCCGCCGGGCTAAGCGCGCGAATGCAGTCGCAGAAATGGCGCAGCGCCGCATCGCCCACCTGATGTCCCCACCCATCGTTAATCTGCTTGAAATAATCCAGGTCGAACATCAGCACGCAGAAATGGCTGCGGGGATCGTGACGGGAGTTCACCGCCAGCGCCATTTTCAGCTGGTGCAAAATGGCGGAACGGTTAAGGCAGCCGGTGAGATCGTCAGTGGTCGCCTTCACGGCCAGCCGTTGCTCGGCTTTTTTACGTTCGGTGATGTCGAGGCCAATATTGAGAATGGAGTTGTCCGGCAGCAGGATATTCGACCAGAGGATGGTGAGCGGCGTGCCGTCCTTGCGTACCGGATGCCATTCATACATGTCTTTTAGCGGCGAGTGATGAACCGACTCTCTGACCCGCCGTCGCTCGTCCGGATCGGGATAAAACAACGTTAGCGGGTCCGCATGGGCCGCAATCTCCGCCCTGCTCCAGCCGAACACCTTTTCACACTCGGCGTTCCACAAGACGCAGCGGTTATGCCTGTCGAACGCGTTCATTAACACCGGTGCACGTTCAAACAGGGTTTTATATTGCGTGACGACCCGCTGCATTTCCTGCGCCGTTTTTTCACGGGCAAGCATCTCTTCAAAGTAGTCTTTTAATTTTTCGACCAGCAGCGCAACGATATTTTTCAGGATCGGCAAAGCAGACAGTTTTTCATCGAACGCCAGAAAGAAATACCCGCTGCACTGCCCGTGCCGGGTTGAGAGTTTGCAGAGCACCCCGCTCTGCAATTGCGCACAGCCCGGATGCTGCGGGGCAAAGTGCGCCCGACCAATGTTTTCTTTCCAGTAGATCACGCGCCAGGCGCGATGATGGCGTTGCAGCAATGTGCTGGCAAGAAAATCCGCCACTTCAAAGGGGTGGCAGGTGACCTCACCTGCGCTCACCACCCGCTGCACCCCTTCCCCGTCAACGCTGACCCAGGCAAGCGTCGAGCCCAGCGCGCCGTTGATGGTTTTCAGCATCTCCGCCAGGGAACACTGTGCGTTAAGTTGAGGGATCAGTTTTGCCAGAGCGTGCAGCGCCTGCATGCTGTCATTAACAATCTTGTTTCTTTTTACTTTCATCTTTTTTTCGCAGGTCATTAATGAAATAGCAACCACAGCAAATCAGATAAGAAAAAGAATAAACCGAATGGTCAAATAAGGGCTGAGTGTAAATGAAAAGGTACGAAATAATAAAAAAGCCAAATAAATCATCAATCTGACGTATTTGCCGCTGGTACATTTATTTATCCACTCAAGCATAATCCATAGGTCTGATACTGTAAACGTTATACACCTTACGGGTTATTGCCGCGCTTTGCCTATCCTGATGAATTTATTATAAAGAGGAGGAGAAAACGCCTGCTGCGCCTGCGAAGATATATTTTCACTGGTTATAAATACCCGCTTTTTACCCACCTGAGGCTGGCGAATAAATCTACAAACGTGATATAGTTCACACATATTATGTAACGCAAGACACTGTTTCAGTGTAGTTCGTCTGTTTTGAGGATGGGTTTTATGGCAACCATTACAACCAGCATGGTTCTCCTGCGCTGGCCCTTGTGCAGTGCGGTATTGATGTTTTTAGCCAGCACGCTGAATATTCAGTTTCGTAAATCTGACTACGCCGGTCTCGCGGTGATCAGCACCTTGCTGGGCGTCGGCGCGGCCTGCTGGTTCGCTACGGGACTGCTTGGCATCACCCTGCTGGATATCGCCGCCATATGGGAAAACGTCAAAGTGGTGATGGTAGAAGCCATGAGCCATACCCCACCCGACTGGCCGGTCGTCATTACCTGATCCGCGTTTCCCTTTGCCCCCATCCCTGACGATGTTCAGACAAAGGGACCTCGCCTCAGAAGATCCCTTTCTGGCGGATCTTCTGCATTTTCTCTACCGGTGCGTCAACCTTGCTCACTTCAACGTTATCGCGTTCGGGCGCTGGCGCGCTGGCGGTCTTTGCCGCCATGCGTAGCTGCTGCAGTGCGAGTTTGTGCTGTTCCATCAGAGGCTTAAGCGCGGCGACCTCCTCACGAATTTTTTGCAGTTCCATCAGCTGTGCGGATGGCTCCTCCTGCTTTTCCGGTGCGGGCTGAAGCTCGCCCAGCAGCGCACTGAGCGTGAGATTTTCGCGCCCCAGCGACTCCGCCACATGGTGGCAGAGCGCCGGATCTAACAGAAACAGCTGCAAACCGGCCAGGTAGACGTCACGATGAAAACCACGGATAGCCATGTTGGCATCGTCAACGCTGTCTGCCTGGTTTACCGACTGATGCCATTTTTGCAGCTGCTGCATCGCACGCCGATCCGCGTGCGACTGTTCCGGCGTCAGGTGAAGGGAGAGGTTAACGCGGCGGATCTGCCCCTTATGCATCCTCGCCCACCTCGGCCATTAACGGTTCATCGATGGTCTGCGCGCCCGCGTCCGAGTGATAGAGGCAAATTTCGCGCGACAGCGCGCTTTGCGGGTTGTCGATAGTGACCACGCGGTCGCCAAGGGTGGCGTACGCTTCCCGAATCGCGCCTTCAATCAGATGCGCACCGCCACCCACCAGGTAAACGCGGTTCGGGTTTTTGGCAAATTTCTTCGCCTCATACGCCACCTGATCGCCCAGTTCCTGAATCTTGATGTCGATTTTTTCGAGGATCTCGTCGATACGCGATTCGTCGTTAATGACGCTTTTCACGAAGTCGAGGTCGTGACGGCGCTTGATCAGCTCATTCGCCACCAGGTAGCTTGAGTCGCTGTCGGCGGCGGCGAGCAGCTTACGCGTCGCGTCCGTGACCATCGCCACGCCAATTTCATTGTTACCGTAAATGGCGGAAACATCGTCAAATTCCCCCACGACGATGCCCATATCCAGGGTGGTGCCACCGCAGTCCACCACCAGCGATTTTGTGAATTCGTTAACGCTGGAATTCAGCAGATGCGACAGCGCGGCTGGCAGGCTTTCCGGCATCACCTGAACATCGACGATACGGAACAACTCGCCCTTGTTGAGCGTAATATCGCGCATCAGGTTCTGACGCTTCGCCTCAATGCGATCTTCATTGCGCTGGCAGTCGTCCGGGTTATAGAACTGGGTGATCGGCAGCGTCACAATCACTTCAACGTCACACGGGGTCACGCCGGTTTGCAGCAGCGCGTGGTGTACCGCCAGCAGGTTCAGATCGTCGTACTGATAGTCGATATGGGTGGTCGACAGCGCCTTGTCCGAGGTGGCGTCGTAGGTGTATTTGGTGGTGCCGATGGTGTAGTTATGCACCGCCTGGCCGCGCAGCAGCGCCGCGCTCTTCCAGTCTTTACGGAAAGAGTTGGGCGAGACCACGGTTTTCAGCGTGCCATTCTCAATCCAGCTGATTTTGACGTTGGTGGAGCCATCATCAATGGCAAATTTTTTACGCGTCTGGTTCATACAAGTCTCTCAGTCAATCTTTATACAGGAGGGCCATCCCTGGCGGCGCATACCTTGAGGGGGTATTCAGCGTCAGGCCGTTACAGGACGGCCTCTTCAGTTAATATCCGGCGGGCACCGAGGTAGTGGTCCTGCCAGAAGCTGTCGGAAAGCTGGCTCACGCGGATATTCAGACCGGTGCGCGGCGCTTCGATAAATTGTCCGTCGCCCAGGTAAACGCCGACGTGGTCGGCCCCCGGGCGCTGGCTAATGTTGAAAAAGACCAGGTCGCCGCGACGCAGTTTCTCTTGTTTGATCGGGCGCAGCGTGCGGTCCTGGAACATCCCGTTGGCCGTGCGCGGCAGGGTGCGGCTCAATACCGGGTTAAAGGCGTAGAACACCAGGCCGCTACAGTCGAACCCCTGCTCCGGCGTCTCGCCGCCCCAGACGTAGGGTTTGCCAAGCTGCTGCTGCAACAGGTGAATCACCTGTTTAAGCGAGGCCTGCAGGCGCGGGCTGATCTTCTCGCCCGGCAGCGGTTCCCAGATCATGTCAGTGGACAGCTTTCCGGGCTGCCAGCGCTTGTGCATCGCCAGCAGCTCGCGGTTTTCTGCGCGCTCAAGACGACGCTTTTCGCTTTCACGTCGCTTCTGTTCCGGCGTGACAGGCACCACCGCCAGGCGCACGCGGCTCTTTTTCAGCAGCGCTTCCCGGTTGCGCATCCTGGCCTTGGCCGCCTTTTCCTTCTCGGTGGCCGCCATTTTTTCACTGCGTGGCGCAGCCTGAACGGAAGGGCTGCACGCCATCATCAGCGCGGCGGCGAGGGCCAGTCCGGCCGCTTTTTGCAGGGGGTTCAGAGTAAACATCGTAAAATCGTTAGTTCTGCTGCGTGAGTTTATCGACGATCGGCTTGATGACCTTTTCACCGTGTTGGCCAAAGAACTGGTACAGCGAGTCGCTGGCCGAGTGGGTCAGGACCATGATCTCAATACGCCTGTTCGATGAGCTGAGCGGATTCGCCGGATCGAGAAGCATCTGATCCGCCATACCGCTCACCTGCAGCACCTTGTCCTGATCCAGCCCGGCATGGGTCAGCACTTTGCGCGCCTGCATTGCGCGTTCGCCGGACAGGTTGTAGTTGTTATAAAGATCCTGGTCGCGAAAACGCGTGGCATCCGTATGCCCGGTAATGATGATCTTGTTGTCGATCTTGTTCAGCGCCGGGGCAAACTCGGTTAACAGGCGTTTGAAGAACGGCGTTAAGATCGCGCTGCTGCGCTGGAACATTTCGCGTTTTTGATCGTCGGTGATCAGAATGCGCAACCCTTGCGGCACAATCTCAATTTTGAGGTTTGACTGTGCATCATAGGCTGACGTGATTTTCATGATAATGCGGGCGAGATCTTCAATCTCGTTCTGCGAACGCGACTTCACGTCGTCGAGGCTGGCGCTTTTGGCCATCGCCGCTGGCGTCGGCGTCTCTTTCTGCGGGTGCTTATGATCGCCGCGATCGCGTTTTTCGGTCACCGCGATTTTGCCGCCCACGCCGTTAGGCTGGGTGATGGGCGACAGCGTCTGTCCGTCAAAAATGGATTCGCCGTTAAGCTGAGAAACGATCTCTTTACGCTCCTCCTCCGTTACCGACCCCATGATCCACAGCACCATAAACAGCGCCATCATGGCGAGGGTGAAGTCGGCAAAGGCCACCTTCCACGCGCCGCCATGAAAAGTATCATGGCTTTTGCGCGAGGAGCGTTTGATGATCGTGGTATGTTCTTTACCGCGAGTGCCACGCATCAGGATTCACCCGTCATTTGGTTCACCCAGCTGTCCAGCGTCGCGAAGGTCGGTTTTGAATCCAGCGGCAGCATTTTGCGCCCCGCATCCACCGCCAGCAGCGTGGGTTTACCGGCCACGTGGTTGACCAGCACGGTACGCACGCACTCGATAACCGCCATCTGCTTCTTGGTCCGCTGCTCCATGGCGTTCGCCACGGGATCCATCAGGCAGTAGCAGAAGAACACGCCGAGGAAGGTGCCGACCAGCGCCGCCGCCACTTTGACGCCGATCACCGCAATCGAACCATCGATCGACTGCATGGTGATGATGATCCCCAGTACTGCCGCGCAGATCCCGAAGCCCGGCATCGCTTCCGCGGTACGCTGCAGCGAGCGGGACGGCTGCAGCAGGTTCTCTTCCATCGCCACCAGCTCCTGCTCCAGGATCCCTTCCAGCTCGTGTTCGTTGATTTTGCCCATCGCCATCAGACGGAAGTTATCCGCAATAAAGGTGATGATGGCTTTGTTTTGCAAAATCAGCGGGTACTTCTGGAAAAGCGGGCTGCTTTCTGGCACTTCGATGTGTTCATCCAGCACCTTCAGACCGCCGTCCTGCACCAGCTCCAGCAGTTCAAACAGCAGCATCAGAAGCTGACGCTGATACTCATCGGTGTATTCGTTTTTACGCATAATGCCGCGAAACTGGCGATACATTTCCGCCAGCACCGGCTTGGGATTAGCCAGCACCATGGCGCCCAGACCGGCACCGAGAATGATGATGATCTCACCGGGCTGCCAGAACGAGGCCAGCCGCCCACCGGACATAAGAAAACCGCCGACGACGCAGGCGAAAATGATGAAAATACCGAGAAACTTTTGCATATACCTTTCACTTCTGGAAAAAACACTGGATCTTTTGAGCGATCTTTTTATTGAGCTGACAAACGCGCGCCTCGGTTAAGTCGAGCACTAACGCGATCTCCTTCAAACTCATCTCATGCTGGTAATAGAGCGAGAGAATTAACTGCTCGCGCTCATCAAGGCTTGCCAGCGCAGCCCTTAACGTCCCGCTGGTGACCATTTCGTCCTCCAGCGAACGGGTATTTAGCGTACCGTTCAGGGCATCCCCGCCCAGTAATTCATCGAGACTTTCCAGCGTCTTGGCACAGTCCAGCAGCAAGTATTCGTGGTACTCCTCGGCGGTGATGGAAAGATGCGTGCTCAGATCCTCAAAGCTCGGCGTTCGGCCCAGCTTGCGGGTCACTTCGCGGATCGCGTCGTTTAGCTTATGGCTCTTCTGTCGCAGCCGACGTGGACGCCAGTCCAGCTCGCGCAGCTCATCCAGCACCGCTCCGCGAATACGCTGGGCGGCGTAGGCTCCAAACTGCTCGTCCGGGTGACCATAGCGGCGCAGAGCGGTCAGCAGCCCCATCAGGGCGATCTGTTCCATATCCTCTCTGTCCATGACGCTGCTGGTCTGCCAGGCGAGCTGTTTCACCACGCGATGTACCAGGGGCAACCAGGCGCTCACGTATTTCGCTTCATCCGCCGGGGTCAGCGAGTCATCCGCAATAAAATCATTCATTTCCATCAACGGCCGTTACTTACTGGAAAACCATTTTGCTGATGATTACGTCCTTAAACGGCATCCGCGTATTCAGGCTCTTGAAGCGTTCCGAATAGGCGTTCATCAGCTTGTCGCGCAGCACTTCCACACTCATCGCGCGCACGGCGTCGTAATCCATTGCCGACAGCAGGTTGACGGTCGCCCCGCGAATGGCGGGTGAAAGCTCTTCGGCACGGTGCGTATCGGCCGCGCTTCCCGTGGTCAGCGCCAGCTCAAGCAGCAGGTAGCGCTCGGAATCGCCGCGGCTTTTTAAGGTGACGACCACGTTTTTAATTTCTACAAACTCCACCACGCTCTCGTCATCGGAAGAGGTAAAGAGGCTGGTGATGGCCGAGCGTTTATGCTCGTCCTGGCTCAGAAGGTGTGTACCCACAACGGTGAGTACAGCGGCGAACGTTGCTGCGATAAGGGCAATAACCAGCCCTAAAGAAAAAGTCTTCAATGTCATAATGGGTATGCTTAAACCGTAAGTAGTACTGAATCGTCGTGGTCAGCCGTCGTAAAGCCGTCGTCTGCGTCTATCACCGCGCCCGCCATCGGGTTTGCTTCCTGAGCGCTGCCCGACTGCTGCTGTCGCTGCTGATGCTGTCCCGACTGGGAAGAGACCTGCACGTTGACCTGAACAAAGTTTTGCTCGGTCAGGCTCTGGCGCAGTTCATTGCTGATCTGCTGGAGCGAGCGGTAGGTCTCGCCGTTGCTGGCGCTGATATGCACCTGCATGCGCCCGTTTTCGATCTGCAGGGAGATATCCACTTTGCCCATCTCCGGCGGATCCAGACGGATCGTGGCGTGCTGAACCTGGTTTCGGACCTGGATCTGCAGACGATCGTTAAGCGCGCTGTGCAGCTGCTGCGCCCACTTTGCTTCGTCGGCGTCCATCTTGATCGGCGGCAGGTTAACCGGCTGTTTGTCCGTCACGGTGGACGGGGTCTGCACGGCAGTCGGTTGCCCGGCCACGGGCAGCACCGTTGCCAGCGTTTTGGTGAATTCCGTCATCGCCGGTTTGATCGCCGCATCCGTTGCAGGCTCGGGCGTGAGGGATAAGGTCATCGGCTGCGGCACGGCTTTCAGCGGTGTGGCAATGGGCGGATTGCCCACGGCGAAACTCTGCATCTTCAGCCTGTCGCCGGGTAGCGGTACGCTCTCCGACGTCGCGTTAAGCGTTTTCGTCGGCATCCGGCTGGCCATCAGCAGCGCATCCAGCAGTTGCTGCGGCGAACCGATCAGGTTTTGCGCCAGCGTTTGTGCATCAGGGGTCTGCGTGTCCTGGTCGTCATCGCTGTCGTCTTTCGCTTTCACGTCGGCCAGAACCATGGCGTTGTCGCGCGGCTGCTCGCCGCCCAGCAGCGAATTAACGATATTCAGCAGCGCGTCGTTAAAGGCAGGTGTGGCCTGGCTGGCCGCATCCTGATTTTCGGGCACAGCGGCAGCCCCGGCGTCGGCGGGCTGCACCGGCGCGACGTCGGTCGGATCGGCAGCAACGGGAAGCTGCGTCATCTGTGAAAGCATCAGGTTCATTGGCCCCTATCCTCAGCATCGGCAAACAGCGCGTAGGCGGTCGCCCCTTCCCGATTACGACGCGCGCTCGCCATCTTCTGCTCCAGGTCGTCGCTTTGCGCCTGGCAGAATCGGCTG
Source organism: Enterobacter cancerogenus (assembly GCF_019047785.1). Taxonomy (NCBI): domain Bacteria; kingdom Pseudomonadati; phylum Pseudomonadota; class Gammaproteobacteria; order Enterobacterales; family Enterobacteriaceae; genus Enterobacter; species Enterobacter cancerogenus. The sequence goes on from NZ_CP077290.1 coordinate 2,321,924, forward strand.
ACGTTGGCGTGCGTTTGCTGAAGGTCAGCCAGCGCCTCGCGTTTTTCCGCGCTCAGGGTCTGGCCTTTCAGCGAGGCCAGCAGCGCAGCGATCTGGGCGTCAACGTCCTGCATTGCCGGCCAGTCGTGCTGACTGGCCGCATGAGTCAGGGAACGCGCCAGATAACGCATGACCTGTACATCATCCATTCTGCTGCGTCCCCATTCTTTCCCAGCCGTCCTGCAGGTTAGCGAGGATCACCTCCACTTCTTCGATGCTTGCGACGGAGAGCTTGTGGCTGGCATCGTAAAGCCGATACACGCAGTAGTCGTAAAGGTTGGCCAGGCTTAACGCCAGCTCGCCGCCCTTTTCAAAATCCAGCGAGCTGGTGAGGGCATTGAGAATATCGATGCACTTGTTGATACTTTGCGCCTTTTGCTCATAGCGGCGGGCCGCAATATGACTTTTGGCGCGAACCAGCTCGTCCATCAGGCCGTTAAAAAGCATCAATACCAGCTGATGAGGGTTCGCGGCGGCAGCCTGAATAGCTAAATCAGACTGCTGATAACTGCCGTAACCCTGCTGTTCGTTCCCATACATAACTTTTCTTTCCTTACGCTAAGCCAAACATGCTCATGGTGCTGTTCATCGACGTCATCGCTTTCTGCAACTGGGTGAATTGCTTCAGGTAGCGGTTGTAAGACGATTCATAGCGCGCGTTCATGGCTTCGGTTTTGGTGTCGATATCGCCCTGCTGTCGGTCAAGCACTTCCTGACGGCCCTTCAGCAAGCCGTTGGTGGAGTTCAGGTAGCGGTCGAGGGATTTATCCATGCCGGACAGCAGCCCCTCTTTGCCGTTAAAGAGATCGTTAATCTTGTGGGGATCGGCCTTCAGCGCCTCATCAAGCTTTTTGCTATCAAGCTCAAGCTTGCCGTCTTTATCAGCGGTGATGCCGAAATCGGACATACGCGCATCGCCAAACACTTTACGCAGGGTGTCGTTCAACTCGCGATCGAGCGAAGAAATGGTGGCATCACCGGCAAACGCGCCGCGCTCTTCCTTATCGTTTCCGCTCTGGGTCAGCTTTTTAAGGGTATCTTTCAGAGTGTTATAGGAATCGATAAAGCCTTGCAGCTGCTCCGTCGTACCTGCAGTATCGGTGCCAACGGTGATGGTGAGCGGCTTGCCGTCGGTGGTGGCGGTTAAATCAATCGTGACGCCTTCAATCAGCTTATCGAGCTTGTTCGAGCTGCTGGTGAAAGTCATATCGCCCATCTTAAGTTCAGCATCACGCGCAGGAGAAATTTCTTTTGGCGTTAAGGTCCCCTGCCCGAAACCTGCGCTGCCGCCAACGGTGATTTCATTGGCCACACCGCTCTCGTCGCTGCTCAGCATGAGGGTCACTTTGCCATCCGTGCGCATCAGCGACGCGGTGACACCAGGGTTATCTTCATTGCCGTTGATTGCCTTGGTCAGATCGCTCAGGCTAGACATGTCCGTCAGGTCAACGGTGAGCGTTTCTTCGCCCACGGTAATATCCAGCGTGCCGGAAGCGTTTTTAATGTACTCATCCGACATGCCATCGAAACCAACCTGGTGCGCTGAGGCAAGCGCGTTAACCTGAATATTGTAGGTCCCTTTCGAAGCAGTCGTGCCTGCGGTCACGGTCGCGACCCCGTCACGACTGGTAGTGGCAGCATTTTTTAACATGCCGCTACCGGTTCCGTTTAGCCCGCTCATTGCACTACGGAAATCAGTTAACGCAGTACGCAGAGAGTCCAGCGCTTTTTGCTGGCTATTGAGCGTAGACGTTTTGGTGCCGAGCTGGTTCTGCAGCGCTGTGATTGACATCATCGCCATCTGCTGCGCCAGCGTTTGGGGGTCGATACTGCTGAAATCTGCCATTATTCTGTTCTCCAGACGCACCTGTTGCTCAATACAACATCGTTAAGCAAACACCGTGCCAATTTTTAATCCATTGATATAAAATAGATTTTAAATAAAGAGGAAGCATGTCTTCCCTCAACGGGGAAGGCAGGAAAGGGAAAATTGCAAACAAAAACACCGCCCTAAAGCGGTGTTTTTCAAGCGAGACCGTGATTAGCCCAGCAGGGACATGACCATACCGGACATGCTGTTGGACTGCTTCAGCATGGACATACTGGTTTGTACCAGCATCTGGTTCTGCGTCATGCTCGACGCTTCAGACGCGAAATCAGCGTTCTGAATGTTACCAATCGCCAGGTCGGTGTTGTCTTTCATATTCGCGAGGTTCGCCGCGGTATGGCCCAGACGGTTAATGTTGGCACCCAGCTTCGCACGTACGTTACCGACGCTGTTCAGGGTAGATTCCAGGTCTTTCATAAAGGCCTGTGCCGCTTCAGCATCTTTAAGGTCGATGGTAGTTGTTGCTGATGCGCCGCTCGCGCCGCTTACGGTAGACAGGTATTTAGAGCCGGACGCGCTAATACCGGTGAAGTTACCATCTGCGTCGATCATGGAAGTGGCAGCACCGGATGCGCCAGATGCGGAAACTTTGAATTCTTTGGACAGATCGACGGTCATCTTCTCATCTGCGGTTGAACCGATCTGGAAGTTCATCTCTTTGGTGAATTTACCGCCGGAAGCGAAAAGTTTTTCGCCGCCGTAAGAGGTGTTTTTCATGATGTTGTTCAGTTCTGAATTCAGTTCGTTCAGTTCCTGGTTGATCGCATCACGGTCTTTTTCCTGGTTCGTGTCGTTCGCTGCCTGGGTTGCCAGGTCTTTCATGCGGTACATAATGTTGCTTACTTCATCAAACGCGCCTTCAGCGGTCTGCATCAGCGCGGTTGCATCAGAGATGTTGCGCTGTGCAACGGCCATACCGTTGGACTGACCCTGAAGACGGGTAGCGATCTGCAGGCCTGCTGCGTCATCCGCTGCGGAGTTGATGCGTTTACCGGTACCCAGACGCTCCATTGCAGTAGACAGCATGCTGTTGGATTTATTCAGCGCGTTAACAGAAGCCATGGAAGAGGCGTTAGTAAAAATAGAAAGTGCCATGTTTGAATTCTCCTTTTGAACCTGTCTGTCAGGTTCTTCTCTCTGGTACTCAGGTAAAACGACACAGCGTGATGGCGAATTAAATCGAAAATGAAAAAAAATTATTTATCTGTTTATCGCACCCGATACGCGCGCTTCGCCGGGAAGCGAATAAGAAAGAACTTAAAAAACAATTAAAAAAGAAATAAAAGCGGCACAGAGAGTCCGAAACTTAAATTAATATTACAATTGCTTACGTTTTTTATTTACAAAAAGGAAAGAATCTCATTCGCAAAATATCTGCACAGATCAATTTAATTACAACGCGGCAAAAACTGTTAACAACAATATCAAAACTTGATATTTTTTAACTTTTAATGAAAGGTATTAATACGCCATCAAATTATTCGTTTAATAATTTGTTGCACATCACACTTTTATAGCGTAAAAATGTGTCCCGGAAGCGAATCTTCCTAATCACGCCTACGAAAAGGCCTAAATCGCCAGGTTAATTTTCCCCCTGCAAACCGGGAATTGTAGCTTTTCACACCAGGCTGTGTCTTTTCTTTGCACCATTTCCGCAGGCAAGCGGCAATTCCCAGCGAATTTTAAACGGACTTAATGATTAATTTACATTAAGCATTGTGCTTAACTTGTGCACAATGCCTGGCAAATTAAATTCTTCAGGAGTGGATATCCACCATCACTTGCCATGAATAAAACCTATTATTCAATCAACAACTGGTTAGTCGATTTACCCTCAGGCGCGATTATTAGCCTTGTTACAGGTGAAAGAAAACGTCTGGGCGAGTATCAATTAAAGCTACTTGATGTCCTTGTAAACAATGCCGGAAAAATACTGACCCGAGAAGAACTTACCACCCTCGTCTGGGAGCGGCGGGTTATCGGGAATAATAGCCTTCCAAACGCCATTCACGCATTACGCACCGCGCTGGAAGATGATGGCAAAGCTCAAAAAATTATTAAAACCATTCCCAAAAAAGGGTATTTGCTGGAGCAGGCCTGGTGCCGCGCCGTTGAGCATGACAGTGAAGACATCGAGCCGCCCGCCGCGCAGGTTGAGGAGGTTGTGACCGAGGAGCCAGACATACTGCCGCCCGCGCCGGATCTCCTCGTTCAGCCGGAGCCGGAAGCCGTTCAGCTCCAGGCGATGACCTTTCAGGACGCACCGCGGCCACGGCGTCATCACCTGTTCATCGCTTTACTGGTTTTCATCGTGGTGGCTATCAGCGGGGCGGCGGGCTGGCAATACGCCACATCGCAGGGTTCACGCCTGATCGCAACCGAACAGGAGACGGGCGTTTACAGCAATATCCGCATCTACGAGATCTCCGAAGCCAACCGCCTGGCGATGAATAAAGAGGATTTTTACAGCAAGATTAAAGATTCGCTTTACGCCATTAATCAGCAACTCAAGCCGCAGTCAGTGCAGATGACCGTCTATTACCAGAGCATCAACCAGACGCTGAACTACACCTTCGCGTTAAAAAGCCGCTGCGACAGCAAACAGCTGGTGATGGCGATCTACCACTGGCGCATCGACCCGACGCAACTGAACAATCTCATACTTCGCGAAACGAGGAGGAAAATCAGTGAGATGGAAACCTGTTCTTAACTGGAAGTGGCTGCTGAGCTACGTTCTGATTGCCGCCGCGGTCTTTACCGGCGTGCGGGTATGGCACACCCCCGTTTCGCCGCAGGCCAATATCGAAGGTTTTTTGCAGCTGGGCTTTTACGACCTCATGTCGAAACGTAAAGAGATTTACGACTCGCATATGCAAACCGTCAACCATGCCATTTTGACGACCATCACCAGCCCGAATGACAACCGGTTCGTGCTGAAGGGCAAATTCACTGAAATCAACGAGCAAAACGGTAAGCGGTTCTATTCCTATACGCCGATCTACTACAGCACCGCCCAGAAGGGGCTGATGATTGATGGCCTGGTGGATATGCTGATGCACGTTGATTTTTGGATGCAGCCGGTCAATGGCAGTGCCGAACAGCTGGTGGCAGGGCAAAGCGGGGCGATATTTTTGTATCCCCTGCGCAAGTAAACGCAGAGGCGGTTTCTGCAAGACGTCGGGGCGGCAGCCATCAGCCGCCCCGGCCGGAAAAAAAGCTTAACCCAATAAATTCTTCACCGTGGTCAGCGAAACGTTCCCCTGCGCCGACAGCGCCTGAGAAAGCAATCCGAACTGCTTACCGCTTTTCGCCAGGGCATCGCCCAGCGCCCGCGCCGTGTCGAGCGCTTCGCGCGGCGTATAGGCCGTCGACATATCCTGAATACGCGATGAGACGCGCTCCTGATGCTGATGCAGCTTGCTCCGCTCGCGGGTAATTTTTTCCAGCGTCTGCTGAAGCTTGCCGCTGGCCCCCCGCTCCCACTGGCGCGTAAGCTGCCCGACTTCATCCTCCTGGCTGACTTCCGCCTGCGGCGCAAGTAGCGTAAAGGCCTCCGCCGGGAACTGCTGCCCTTCACCGCGCACGCTCAAATGCTGGCTTACCCGCGGCCAGCGCGCCTCATCCACCTGAAACACCGCCTGCCCGTCGCTTTTTAACGCGGCGTGAATGCCCAGCCGACCCAGCCCGACGTTAAGCTGTACCAGCGCCTGACGCGGCGTGGCGTTTGCCGGTATCGACACGCCCGTCAGCTCACGCTTGCTGCCGCCGAGTGCAAACACCAGCGTCTCGCCCGGGGTTTGTTCGAGTATTTTTTCCAGCCCAGGCAGGGTAAACGTCACCTGGCTTTTTTGCTGCAGGGTGACGTTAAAGTTGCGATCAACCGTTCCGCCCGACAGCGTGCTGCGCTGCTGCAACAGCGCGTTAACGGAGGCCGACGGCTCGCTGGCGTTGCCGCGCGTCGCCTGATGGCGCAGCATCAGCAGCTGCGTCTCGGTTTCTGAGAGATAATTTTCCGCCTTTTGCACCGCCGTGAGCTGCTGGTTCAACTGAACGTTGTAGCGCAGCGGGCGTCGTGAAAGCAGCGCAGATTCGGGAAACGACGGCGCGTTGTGACGTACGTTTTCCGCCTGCCCGGTACGCGCAATAGAGGGTGCCGCGCCCGGCGTCGTTCTGACGGCGCCGGGCGTGGTGGTTAACGAGGTTGTTTTTAAGCCGACTTGCATAACCATTACAACATACTGAAGAGCGAGAGCTGGCTAATCATGCTGTACGCTTTGTTGGTGATCTGCACCGAGTTGGTATAGAGCTGCAGGTTAATCGAGGTCGTCGCCGGGTCGGCGTCGGAGAGATCGCGTACCACCTGGTCGTTCGCCATGCTGACATCCGTATGCGCATCGGCCAGCATCGTCAGGCGGTTTTGACGGCCACCCAGGTCGGTAAACAGCGCCGCCACCTTGTCACGGGTCTGACCGGAAAGCGAAATCATCTCGTTGATATCGTCCTGATAGTCCGTGACCGGCACATTCGGGTCCTGCATCTTATCGCTCAGCGCCTTGAGCTTGTTCAGCATCTCCAGATCGTCGCCGCTGCCGGAGAACGCCGCCGTGACGTTGGTGTTTTCCGTCACGTTTACGCCATTCGCCACCGTGGTTTCACGCGTGCCGTTATTGCCCTGATAAACGTATTTGCCCTGGGTTTCATCCCACACCACCGGTTTGGTATCGGTTTTGGTGCCGGAGAAGAGGTATCCGCCGCTTTCGTTTTGGGCGTTGATCGACGCCACCAGCGAATCGAGCATGGACGACAGTTCCGCGCCAAACCCTTTCATATCTTCACTGCTGTGCGTGCCGTTGGCGGCAGCCAGCAGCTTATCGTTCATCGACAGCAGCTGGTTGCTCATGGCGGTCACGTGCGCCTCCTGGCCTGAGAGTGAACCGCTCAGGCCGGTGATGTTGCTCTGGTACTGCTTAATGGCCGACTGTTCGCGGTTAAGCTGCACCAGGCGCGTGGCGGCAACCGGATCGTCTGACGGGACGTTGATCCGCTTCTGCGTGGCCATCTGTTCCATCAGCTTGCTCATGCGGGTGCCGTTAACACCAAGCTGCGCCATCATGGCGTCGGAGTTATAAAGACTACTGATTCGCATAGTTGGGTTCCTTAACGCCGGTTAAAACAGGCCTAACAGATCGTTGAAAATCTGGTTGCCGGTGGCGATCACCTTGACGTTGGACTGATACGCCTGCATGTAAACCTGCAGGTTAATCGCCTCTTCGTCATTGTTTACCGCACTGAGGTTATTGCGCTGCAACTGCGCCTGGTCCAGTACGCCCTGTGCCGCTTCAAGCTCGCTTTTGGATTTTTTACTGGCGATACCGATATTGGAGATGATCGCCGCGGCCCCTTCGTTGAGGCTCATATTGCCCATGCCGCCGATGTCGACCTTCTGGTTTTTAATCTTGATCAGCTCCTGCAGGTTGCCATCGTTACCCTGCTCGTCCGGATTGTCGGAGAGGGCCAGCTCGTCCTGCTTGAGATCGTTAACCTGCAAAATCCCGGCCGGGTTTTTCAGGTCAAAAGTGAACAACGGTTTACCAGGATTACCGTTCTTATCGAAGCCTTTCGCCAGCTGGTCGTTGAAGAGCGTTGCCACGGCCTCTGCCATGCCCTGCACCGACGACTGCATCTGTGCCAGTTCGCCGGTTTCATAGTCGTACAGCGCGCCGAGCTGCCCGCCCGTCGACGGATTTAATGAGAAGCTGGTATTGGAGAAGTTCAGGCTTAACACCGGATTACCGTTGCCGTCGAGGCTACTGCTCAGCTCGCCCGCCACTTTGCCGCTGACCAGCGGCTGACCGTTTTTCATCGCCACGGCGTAGCTGCCGTTGCTGTCCTCAGTGACTTTCACATCGGCATAGGTGCTTAGCTGTTTGACCAGCTCATCGCGCTGGTCGCGCAGCACGTTGCTGTTGCCGCCGGTGGAGTCCATCTCCATGATTTTTTTATTGTAATCCGCGATCCCCGCCGTCAGGCTGTTGATCTGCCCTACCATGGTGTTGCGCTGGTTAGTGACCGACGTCTTCTGGCTGTTAATGAAGTCGTTCATGTTGTTAAAGCGGGTCGCCAGCGAGCCGGCCTGGTTCAGCAGCTGCTGACGGCTTGCTTCGCTTTCCGGTTCTTTGGTCAACGCGCTTAATGCGGAAAAGAAGTCGTCCAGACCGGTGCCCAGGCTGGTGGAATCGGTGCCGATCACTTTCTCAAGCGAACTAAGATACTGGTTGTTGATGCCGTAGTAGCTGGCCTTGCTGTTGCTCTGCCACACCTGATTGGTCAGGTACTGATCGGAGACGCGGCGAATACTCTCGACCTGCACCCCGGCCCCGGCGGACATGCCGCCCTGGCCCATGGTCACCACCGAGCTCTGGATAATACCCTGACGGCTGTAGCCCGGCGTCAGCGCGTTAGAGATGTTCATGGAGGTCACGCTCATCCCAAACTGCGCCGCCTGCAAACCGCTCCAGGCAATATTGATCATGTTCATGGTTTACTCCTGCCCGCGACGCATTACCGGCACAACGGGGGTTTTTAATTCCTGTGGATGTTCCTCTAAAGCGACCGCGCGGGACCCATTCTTAAGCGACGCGCTCTCCTGCGGCCCCAACTGCGCAATAATCATCTGCGCCATGCCGGTGCTGCGCTGCGATGCCAGCTGAGAAGTGAGCTTGTCGTCGTAGAACTCCTGCATCATGCGCTGCTGTTTGCTGTCGAACGGGTTATCGTCCACCAGCGCCTGAGACGCTTTTCGCATCTGTTTCATCATTGAGCGTAAAAACATGGCTTCGAACTGCTCCGCCGCCTGCTCAAGGTTCTGCGGTTTCACCTGCCCGGTGATATCACCGGGCAGTACGCTGGTCTGAGAGTGAATCGCCTGTAGCATGCTGTCTCCTTAAATGACGACCAGTTCCGCATCCAGCGCGCCCGCTTCATGCAGTGCCTGCAGGATCGCCATCGTGTCATCCGGCGCGGCACCCAGGCTGTTCAGCGTGTTCACAATGCTGCGCAGGCTGGTTCCCGCCGAGATCTCAACCATCTGCCCACGGCCACGATCGACGTTGACGTCGCTGTCCGGGGTGACCACGGTCCGGCCCTGGCTAAAGGCGCCCGGCTGGCTGACGTTGGACGATTCGCGTATGGTCACGGTCAGATTGCCGTGCGACACCGCCGCCGCGCGCACCACCACGCCGTCGCCAATCACCACCGTTCCGGTGCGGGCGTTAAACACCACGCGCGGCGGCTGCTTGCCGGCGTTGATCTGCACATCTTCCAGCATCGACATAAAGGCCACGCGCTCACCGGCAGCCAGCGGGGCGTTAACCGCCACGTTCGTCGCGCTCTGCGCCGTCGCCGTGCCCGAGCCAAACGCATTGTTCAGCGCAACCGCCACGCTGTTGGCGGTTTTGAAGCTAGGGCGTTTCAGGTTGAGGATCACCTGCTGGTTTTGCTGAAAATCGGACGCAATTTCGCGCTCCACCGAGCCGCCGTTCGGCACGCGACCTACGGTGGGAGTATTGATGGTCACGCTGGAGCCGCTGTTGCCTTCGGCCTTAACGCCGCCGACCACCACGTTCCCCTGCGCCAGGGCGTAGACTTCACCGTCCGCACCGCGCAGCTGGGTGAGGAGCAGCGTTCCGCCGCGCAGGCTTTTGGCATCGCCGATGGAGGAGACGGTCACGTCAATTGCCTGACCCCGCGCGTAGCCCGGCGGCAGCGTGGCGCTGATCGCCACGGCGGCGACGTTCTTCACCTTCGGGTCAATTTTGGTCGGCAGCTGAACGCCAAACTGGCGCAGCATGTTGGTCACCGACTGGCTGGTAAACTTCACCTGATTTTTATCGCCGGTCCCGTCCAGACCAACCACCAGGCTGTAGCCCACCAGCTGGTTGCCGCGCACGCCCTGAATATCCACGACGTTGCCCAGACGCTCCGCCGCCGCGCCTGTCGACCACAGCAGCATCAGAAATAGCATTGCTTTACGCATGGCAGACTCCATTAAATCGGGAACAGCGGATGGTTGAAGAAGCGGGTCAGCCAGCCTGCCGAGTTGGCATCGCTGAGCGCGCCGCGTCCGGCATAGGAGATCCGCGCGTTGGCAATGCGCTGAGACGAGACCGAGTTATCGCGCTCGATATCCTCCGCACGCACCAGCCCGGTGACACGCATGTACTCATCCCCCTGGTTGAGGGTGAGCCATTTTTCCCCGCGGATCGCCAGCACGCCGTTCGGCAGCACCTTGTAGACCGCAACGGTGATGGCACCGCGCAGGCTGTTCTGCTGCTGTGAGGTGGCATTACCATTGAAGTTACGGTTGCCGTCTATCGAGCCAGAGAGCTTATCCACCGAGTGGCCGAAAGCCTCCGGCACGCCGATAGAGACATCGTTTTTCTTACCAAAGTTGGTGCGCGCCTGCTTGCTGGCCTGAGTGGATTCATCCAGCTTTACCGTCAGAATGTCGCCCACGCGGTAGGCGCGGCGATCCTGGGTTAACGACCAGTTGTAATTGGCGTTGTAGAGACCGCCCCCCTGTACCTGAGTGGGTGGCAGACTAAAATCTTCCGGCGGCGCGAAGGCCGCGTCGTCTTTATGCACCAGCAGGGCCGGGCTTTCACACCCGGCCAGCAGCAGCGCAAAAAAGCCGATAACTAACTGCTTTTTCATTTTTCGTTCACTTCGCTTCACGCGTTACATCGACTGCGTGACAAACTTCAGCATGTCATCCGCCGCCGAGACCATTTTGGCGTTCATCTCATAGGCGCGCTGGACGGTGATCATATCGACCATCTCTTCCACCACCTGGACGTTCGAGCCTTCCAGCGACCCCTGCTCGAGTTGACCGAACGCCTCTTCTCCCGCCACACCCTCTACCGCTTCACCGCTTGCTGCCGTTTCGCGATAGAGATTGCCGCCGATGGCTTCCAGTCCGGCCGGATTGACGAAATTGACCAGCGTAATCTGGCCCAACTCCACCGGATCGGTTTCGCCCGCTACCGTGGCGGTGACGGTGCCGTCTTTGCCAATCTGGATATCTTTCACGTTGTCCGGCAGCTCAATCTGCGGCACCAGCGGCAGCCCCTGCGCGTTGGTCAGCATGCCGTCCGGGTTTTTCTGGAAGTTACCAGCGCGGGTATAGGCAATATCGCCATCGCTGGTTTCAACCTGGAAAAAGCCCTGACCGGTGATCGCCACGTCCAGCTTCTGTCCGGTGTTCTGAATGTTGCCGGTCGAGAACTCTTTCTGGGTGCCGAGGATTTTTACGCCGGTCCCGAACTGAATACCGGTTGGCGAGGTGTTGTTTTGATCAAGCTGGCCACCCGGCGTGCGCTGATTCTGGTAAAACAGATCGGCGAACATCACGCGGTCGCGCTTGAACCCGGTGGTATTAACGTTCGCCAGGTTATTGGAGATTGCGCTCATCCTGGCGTCTTGCGCGGCAAGACCGGTTTTACTGATCCATAAAGCAGGATTCATCGTTATTCCTTACTACATCAGGTGTTACGCAGCAGGCGGTTGCCTGCCGTCGCCAGATCTTCCGCCGCCTTCATCATCTTGATTTGCGCTTCGAACTGGCGGTTAAGGGCAATGCTGGCGACCATCTCAGAAATCGCCGACACGTTAGAGCTTTCGAGATGGCCCGAGACCAGCTCCACCTCCTCCGTGCGCGGATTGACGTTGGCGTTAGTGATCATAAATCCGGCCGCATCTTTGCTGAGCTGCGACGCGGGGATATCCACCAGCTTGATGCGGTCGACGTCCATCGGCGCGGCCACGTTGCCGTCGTCCGGTACGATGGAGATCACGCCGTCGTCAGCGATGTTGATGGACGAGAACGGCGGCAGCACGATCGGGCCGTTGTCGCCAGCCACGGGCAAGCCGTCGATGGTCAGATCCCCTTCCGGGCCGACCTGGATCTGGCCGTTGCGGGTATAGACCTCGCGGTTGCCGCTCACCAGCGCAATCAGGCCGCTGCCTTTGATGGCAACGTCGAGATCGCGCCCGGTGTCACGCGTGGCGCCCGGCGTCAGGTCAACGCCGCCCTGCTGCTGCTGCACCAGAAAGCGTGAGGCATACCCCTCGCCCTGGATCTGCTGCGACAGGGCGTTATCCAGATCGTGACGGAACCCCTGCGTGTTGACGTTCGCCAGGTTGTTGGCGTGGATCTGCTGCTGCGCGAGGCTACGGGAGGCCCCGCTCACGGCGGTATAGATTAAGTGGTCCATTACACCGCCTGGAACAGCGCCGTCATCATGCTGTCGTTGGTGCTGATCACTTTGGTGTTGGCCTGATAGTTACGCTGGGCGGTCATCAGCCCGACCAGTTCATCCGTCAGGTTCACGTTAGAGCCTTCCAGGGTGTTGGAGGTCAGCGCGCCCAGCAATCCGGTGCCCGGCGTGCCGAGCAGCGGTGCGCCGGAGCTGGCGGTCTGCGTCCAGGTGGTGCCGTTTTGTGAGGACAGGCCGTTCGGGTTAGAGAAGTTCGCCAGGACCACCTGCCCCTGCAGCAGACGCTCGCCGTTAGAGAAGGTCGCGTATACGCTGCCGTCTTTATCAATGGTCTGGCCGGTACGCTCGCCGGAGGCATAGCCATTACCGTTGTTTTTGCTGACGGAGAAATCGGAGCCAAACTGGGTCGTGCCGTTGTAGTTCAGGTCCAGGGAAATGCTGTCCGCACCGGGGATGGCGGCAGTGAGATTGACCGCACCGTTAGGCTTCAACAGAATGCCCTGCTCGTTAAAGGTCATGTCCTTCGCGTCGCCCATGGACTTATCGTCCATGTAGTAGTGCACCTGCCAGGTGTTATCGTCGGTTTTCACGAAGTACTGCTTCAGGGTGTGTTCACGGCCTAACGAGTCATACACCTGGGTGGCGTAGGTGTGGTTGTAGGAGGTTTCGTCGGTCGGATCAAACGTTGCCGTCTTCGGTTTGTCCTCGTTGGCGTTGAGGTTAGCCGTGAAGTCCAGCGAGCTGGTTGCTTTTGCCGGAAGTGAGCCACTGCTGATGGTCAGGTTGCCGACGGTCCCGGTCTGGATCACGCCGTTAGCATCGACTGGATAACCCTGCAGGTACATGCCCTGGTTATTGACCAAATTACCGTTGCTGTCGGTCTGCATGTAGCCCGCGCGGGTATAGGCCGTGGTGCCTGAACTGTCGCGCATGACGAAAAAGCCCTGGCCGTTGATCGCCAGATCGAGGCTGCTGGCAGAGGCAAAAACGGTTCCGTTTTTGGAAATACTCTGCGCAACGTTGGTCACGCCCACGCCCAGCGGCTGACCTTCGGCATACAGAGACGCAAACTCCGCACGGCCAGACTTGAACCCCACGGTCCCGGAGTTAGCAATGTTGTTAGAGATCGCGCCCAGCTGCTCGTTGATGGCGTTCAAGCCAGAAATTGCAATATCAAAGCTCATAAAGGTTCCTGATTAACTCATCAATTTTTTGGAAGTGTTGGTGTTCGACTGCGTCTGGCCAAACTGCGTGATCTGGTGATAAGGCACATCGCCAATGCCCGGAATATTGAGCACAATCGCGCTGCCATCGACGGGGATACGCACGTTGTTCACCACGCCGCTCACTTCGATCGGCACCTTCTGCTCATCGGTGTCGGTAACGACCGTCATGGTGTATTTACCCTCTTTCAGCCCCAGTGCTTTCGGGTCGACGGTAAAGTTCACCTCTCCGGCTTCCTGCTTGCCCAGCTCAACTTTGGTTTCCTTGCCGCTCTCGTCTTTCAGAATGACGGTAACGGTATTGGCGGCATGTTCCAGCGTCAGGCGGCCATCGACGCTGGTGCTGCCATCGGTCTGGAGCGTGTCGGTTTGCACCATCACTTTTTGCCCGACGAGGTTGCCCGTCGACAGGGTTTGCAGGTTGTCCATCAGCACGCCGATGTTCTGCATCCCCACCGTCATGTTTTCCATCGACTGCACCTGCGTCAGCTGCGCGAGCTGGCCGACGTACTCGGTCCCGTCCGTCGGGTTAAGCGGATCCTGGTTCTGGATCTGCGCCACCAGCAGCTTCATAAAGAGATTGGTCATCCCTGCTGCACTGTTGTCGTTGGGGGCGATGCCGCTGTCCGTTGTGGTTGCGGTATCGCTCGCTTGAGTCGAAACGCCGTTTACGCTCATGTATTACGCCTCACCAAGACGCAGCAGGCTCTGCTGCATGCTTTTCACATTGTTAAGAACATCGACGTTGGTTTCGAAGTTACGCGACGCCGACATCATGTCGGCCATCTCTTCCACCACGTTGATGTCCGGGTACCAGACGTAGCCGTCCGGGTTAGCCATCGGGTGATGCGGCTCGTAGCGTTGCACCGCATTTCCTGATTCCACCACGTCCAGAACCTGAACGCGGGCACCGGACAGGGCCTTGTCGCTCATCAGCTCATCGTTCTGGTAAACCGCGGCAAATACCGGACGACGCGCCTTGTACACATTCCCCTCATCCACCGCCGGGGTTTCGGCGTTGGCGAGGTTACTGGCGATGGTATTGAGGCGAACGGTTTGCGCCGTCATTGCTGAACCCGAAACGCGGTAGATATCGCTAAAAGCCATTTTCTGTCACCTGATTCAATTACTTACCTTCAATTGCCTTCTTCAGGCCGGTGAATTTCATGTTTAAAAACGCCAGGCTCATCTGGTAGTCCTGCACGTTTTTAGAAAACTCCGCCTGTTCCACATCCAGCGCGACGGTGTTGCCGTCCGAGGAGGGCTGATAGGGCACGCGATACATCTCCTGCGGCGCTGAGCCGGGAAAGAAATCCCGCTGCGAACGTTGCATCTCAGCGGCAAAATCAATATCTTTAGCCTGGAAATTGGGGGTATCGACGTTAGCCAGATTTGCTGAAAGCAGTTCCGCCCTGGAAAGTCGAAGTGCTACAGCCTGCGGATGAACACCCAATGCCTTATCAAACGTAATACTCACAACTCACTCCTTCGTGATGATGGACGCTGCGATAGTCCTGTTGCTTCAGCCTTTTAAAGCAACTATCGTGCCAGGTTTACAACATCATGATTTATAAAGATTTACCTACAACCGCGACCGCAAACGGGAAGCGCCGTTTCCGCCGGGCCATGCCGACTGCGCTGCTCTGCTTTCTCGCGTTTTCCGCCGTGGCACAGCCGCAACCCTCCACCGCGCGCAAGCAGGTCTATGCCCGCGTTCAGCAGCAGGCCGCCGACCTCATTCGTCATGAGGCGGAACGTCAGCGCTGGGAGGATTACCAGGCGAAGCTCAACCTGTTTATTCCCGCCGAGATATCGAACTACGCCCCGTGCCCCGTGCCGCTGAGCCTCAGCTCACCGGGCGGCGAGCGCCTGGACTTGCGCCGCCTGCGCTTTGACGTGCGCTGCGACGCCGCAAGCGGGTGGGACATCGCCGTCACGGTCAAACCGGACATCTACCTGCAGGTGCTGATGGCCAAAAACACCCTGGAGCGCGGGCATGTGATGACCGCGTCCGACATCACGCGCAGAAAATTCAATATCAGCAATTTGCGCAGCGGCTACATCACCCGCCCGGACGACGTGGTGGGCCTGACGCTGAAACGCCGTATCCGCGAGTTGCAGCCGCTGAGCCTGAGCCAGCTGGATTCACCGGTCATGGTCGAGCGCGGCCAGCGGGTGTTAATGATTGCCGACCAGGACGGCGTGGAAGCACGCACCATGGGGATTGCGTCGAAAAAGGGCCGTAAGGGGGAGATGATCAAGGTGAAAAACGAGAGCAGCGAGCGCGAAGTGACGGCAATGGTCATTGATATGGGCGTTGTCAGAACCGGCTATAGCGCGGCGAAATAAAATCCTCGCCGCATTTAAGTTTTGCCGTTCATGCGCCGCTTTACCCTGGTAAGGCGCCCGGAAAGCCACTTTCCGCCCCGGCGAAAACGACCAATAAAAATCCGATGATGGAGTAATGCGATGAAAGTGACATCCAGCCAGTATGCAATGACGAGCGCGATCAACCAGGCCAGCTCTGCGGCCCCGGTGCGCAAGACCGGCGCTGAAGAGATGAAAACGACAAAAACCGCAGCCATCGACCCCGTTCTTGGCGATGCGCAGACCCAGATGGCAGCTCTGCCAGAGGTCGACATGGCGCGTGTAGCCAGTATGAAAGAAGCGATTGCCAGCGGGAAAATCAGCGTCGATCTCGACTCGCTGACCAGCGCAATCGAGAAATATTATCAGAGGTAAAAATGAGTAACGCCGCACAGTGCGTCAAAACGCTGGTTCAGGGTATGGTCGAAGACCGCGACACCTATGGCAAACTGAAAACCCTGCTCGCCGACCAGCGCCAGTGGCTTATTGCACGCGATACGGCAAAGCTGGACCAGCTTAACCCGCAGCTTATCGCCTGCTACGAGCAACTGTCGCACAACAGCAAACAGCGCTACCAGCTGCTCACCCAACTGGGTATTCCCGTCGGCACGCCCGGCCTGCGCACGCTCTTTTCTCGCCTTCCTGCTGCCCACCAAAAACAGTTAACCACCCTCTGGGGTTCCCTTGAACAGGTCGCCGCCGAGTGCAAGGCGCTGAATGATCGCAATATTACGGTGCTGACCATGCAGCAGGACATCCTGCAAAATCTGTTAAATATCAGCGAGCCGGAAAACTGGCTGTATGAGCAGGGGCGCTAATGATCGGTTTTTACATGGAAACGATTGAAAACACGCGTTTCTACTGTCGTGTTATTCAAGGATTGCCCGTCAGCGAGCAGCAGAACATTATTGCCATCTCCCCCTGGCAGCAGATTACCGACTGGCTGAGTACACAGCCAGGTCAGCACGCGATTTTGGGGATTAGCGGTGAAATCGACATCCCTTCGCCACAGGCCTTTCAACAGCATAAGCCCGCGATATATTCCCGTATTGAACGCGACATTCGTATTTCCCGTGAATTTTTAATACAGGGAATGTCCTTTGAGCGTTGCTGGAATCTTTATTTGTATCTTCTGCTGCAACTGATGAATAAGCCCGAACTTAGGGCCCTGACGAAAATGATCCTTTGTTCCGGCAATGGGCTGGCAGAAAAGCCTGCCGCGCTTTTTTGTCAGCAACACAATATTGTCACGCGTTATACCGAACTGGCGAATTTTCCCAATAAGGTGTTTATCGATCCCGAGGGGGCAAATGCGCTTTCCGCGCTGGCGAAAAACCCTTCATGCCTTGATGCCCTTCCTGCCGTGTCAGACGAATTTCATGCAGAATGGATGGCCTACTACGAAACTGAAAAACGCCAGCCACCGCTGCAGGCACGCAACAATCCCTGTACACCTCTGATTGCGAAAATCGCAAAAGACACCGTTCTGCCGCGCAAACAAGGCTTTCTGTTCCTGCCGCTGCAGGTCTCGTACGATACACAGCTTTGGCTTAATGCCGAGCTGCGTAATAAAGAGGCTATTCTTCACGGCTGTCGCGCCGCACGACAGGAAAAGCGGGAACTGGTGGTCAAGATCCATCCGGCGGAAACTGCACCCGACGAATTGCTTGATATCGCTCGTCTCCAGCAGCAGCATAATTTTATTATTACGCAGGAGAACACGCTGGATTTGATCAAAGCCTCTGGCCGGGTACTAACGATTAACTCGACCGTAGGAATAGAAGCGCAGCTGTATCATAAACCTGTTGAAATCTTAGGCCGCGCCTTTTACAAACACTTCGATCATGAGCGATTGAAAAAGTATCTTCATCATTATCTCTTTACCGGCGTTGAGGTTCGCGCCCAAACGCCTATCGCGGAAGCCACCGCCCGCGCGTTTATCAGACATTAACGCTTATGGAAACTATTCACTGGGACGCGTTTTCCCGCATCATCTATATCAACCTCGCCCATCGTCGCGATCGGAATGTGCGCATGAAGCATCATCTCCGTGAACTGCTTGCGCCGAAAGAGAAAATCATCCGCTTCGATGCTATCAAGGCGTCGCCGGGTGCCCTTGGCTGCGTGAAGTCACATATCGCCGTACTGGAGATGGCGATGGAAAGCGATTGGGAAGATGTTTTAATTTTTGAAGATGATTTTCAGTTTGTGCGCGACGATGAGAATATTTCACGTCTGAACAAATGGCTTCATACGCTCGATGCCGTCCGTTGGGATGTGGCGTTTCTTTCCGCCAACTATCATCGCGTAACGCCTTTAAAAAGTGTCGATTACCTGCTTCGCGTTAATCAGGCGTGGTGCGCCTGCGCCTACCGGGTGAAACGTCACTATTATCCCCATCTGCTGGCCAATTTCCGCCAAAGCCTGGCTTATCTTGAGCAGGGCGGTGACCCACAATGCTTTGCGCTGGATGTTCACTGGTGGCATTTAATGATGAAAGACTGTTGGCTGGGCCTTTACCCCTGCGCCGGCTATCAGGCGCCTGATAAGAGCGATATTGAGCAAACCCACATTGACTACCGCCCGTTATTCTTTAAACCCCTTGATGCGATAACGTAAAAAAAGCGGCAACAGCCGCTTTTTTCAGATTAACGATAATCCACACAGCAGCACGAAATCCGCACTGACATCATTCTCGTCTTCACTCGCATCCTGAGCCTGCCAGGCGTACCACGCGCTGAACAGCCCGGTAAACTCATCTGCCGTTAATTGTGCGTTATCTTCAAGCCACATGGCACAGAGCATCTTCAACTGGAAGAACTGCCGCGTTAAGGATTTTAACGCCACGCCATAGTTGCTGACGTTACGGCACGGGAAATAGTCGCCGTACAAACGATACAGCAGGACGTTGTGCACAATGAAGGGCTGCTCAGAAAAGAGCGGGATCTGTTTCGCATCGAGTTCGCGTAAACGTTCCTGCAGTCGTGCCGGCTGCATTACCGCCAGTTCGCTGAGCTTGAACATCAGCATCATTTTCTGCATACCCGGCACATTCAGGTTCAGGCGCATTGCGCCCATCTCGCCCAGCGCCTCGACGCGGTTCACCTCAATCGGCGGCAGCAGAGACAGTTGCTCGTTTAAAATGCCCGCCTCAGCCAGCTGCGCAAGCTGTTCGCCCATGGCGATGAGATCCTGCGGGTCGCACTGGTTCTCATCACGATAGCGCTGCGCCTTGCTGAGGAGCACGCCGATGGCGTAGAGGCGGCTTTCCAGCGTCAGCCCTGGATGGACCGCCATGTTTATACACTGCTGGTTTAAGGCTTCATCCCAGAGGCTATGCTCCGCAATGCCGTCAGTTTCGGTTTCGCCGGAATGCAGCATAAAGGCTTCCGGGTTTAGCAGGATCTCCCGCGCCGCGCTTTCGCAGGCCGCGTTGAGGCTCTCTCGCTGCTGGTTTCCCACCGTCAGACGCGTTTTTGGCCAGTCGCCAGCGGCGTCCTGACAGGCCGGGCATTCGCACGCCGCGTCGCGTGCGTTAAACCTGATCACGTATTCAGGTTGGTACTGTTCTATCAATTCCATACATGCTGCTCCAGCCGCTACAGTGGCGGCGATACTCATTGAAAGTTTTTGCGAAAAAACCAGTGGGTACAGTCGATAACGTCACCGCTGGCGGGATCGGGGATCTCAGGTAAAAAGGCAAAGCTGGGCTGTAACCCCAGCCAGCAGTGAGACTGCATCTGCATGGGCCAGCAGGCGTCGAGGCTGACGCCATGCTCGTGCGCCTGTTGGTAAAAATCACGCAGCGTCGGGATATAGCTGCCGTTAACGGCATAGGCACAGCCGCAACCGGCGCTCAGCACACGCGCTACGCCGGGCAACGCTTTCAGAAGCGAGATGTCGTTATATCGCGCCCCCAGCAACACTACCTGCCAGTCGATATGCGGCAAACGGCTCAGCAGCTGATTGACCGTTTTCAGCGAGTTCTCTTTGCGCACATACTTCAGGCGAGCATCAAGCAGCACCACGCTGCGCCACTGCTCACGTTGCGCCACGTCCAGCACCTGAATGTGCGCCTCCAGCTCGCTATGGCCGGGGTCGCGGGCGAACGGCACCAGATGGTGGTTATCAAGCCCCAGCGAGGAGAGCGCCTGCAGCTGCGCCGCAAGAACCTCGGGCTGCGCCGGGTCATACATCACCGCCACCTTGTCAAACGCGGCCCAGTCCACCGAGGTGCTCAGCGGTGCCTGGCTCAGACGCCGGTAGTGGCTCAGCAGGTTGCGGTCGGTGACAAAATCCTCCAGCGTCAGGTCCACCGGCGTGGAGGAGCCAAGCACAAAATCTTTGTCGTAGGTGTTGGCGCTGTGGGAGATACACAAAATCGCGTCGCGCGGATCGATCTGCTGTATCGGCGCGGTGAAATTGTTCAGAAACGCCTGCTCTTCCGCGAGGGTGGCCGTGTCTTCATAACGGTGATTTTTCAGGAAGTTGCGGTGATAGCCGAACGTGCCGTTGAGCGCATGGCGCTCACCAAAAGCGTGCGTGCGGTAAATTTTATCGAGATGGCTGTACCAGATATAGATGGTGTCGCTACCGGAAAACAGCGCGTTGTTATGCTGCATCGCCGCCACCTGCGTGCTGATTTTGGTCGGCGGATAATAGTCGTCATCGTCAAAACAGAGGATGTACTCGCCGCTCGCCATCTCGTTCAGCATGTTGCGCTTCTTACCGAGATCGAGCCGCTCCGGGCTGTGCACGTAGCGCACGTTACCCACCGCAGGGTCGACCATCATGGCGATCAGGTCTTCGTTACTCTGTTCCGAATCATCAAGAATAATCAGCTCGCGCTTGTCGGCCGGGTAGTCCTGATACTGGAAGATATAGAGCAGATAGGGCAAAAACGCCCGGCGATTCCAGGTCGGACAGACGACGCTCACAAACGGGGTCGCGTAGGTCTTTTTCTGCTGCTGGCGTTTCAGCAGCGTCTGCATCAGGTTGCTCATTTATCGGTGTCGCTGTGCCTGTTGTTGACGCAGCCAGCACTGGGCGGAGACCGCGTCCGTGGTTTTCTGATCGCGGCGCTCCTGCGCCAGACGATGCTCTTTCCGACGCGATTCCAGCACCACTTCGAGGCTTTTTTCGCGGCGAGACTCCGCCAGCAGGTTGCCCTGAAGTTTTTGAGCCTCGACGTGCGCCAGCGCCTGCTCCTGCTTCTGCCAGTCGATCACGCGCTGAATATGGCGCTTATAGCCGGACTGATTGCACAGCAGCGTTGCGCTGCCCTGCATCTCCTGCACGCTGTTGTTCGCCAGGTGGGTCAGGGCGTCAATATTCTTCTCCAGCCGCTGGCACAGCTGCTGCTGGGAGGCCAGACGGGCACTGAGATCGTTCACCGCGCGGTTGCGCAGCAGGTGTAGCTGTTCAAGGGTAGTAATCAGTTTGCTCATCGCGAATTATCCTGCCTGGGCCAGCGCGTTAAGGTCGGCAATGGTGTTGCCGAGCGGGGCCGCGTTCTGCACTTCCTGCTGCAGGAAACGGGTTATCGCCGGCGAGAGGTTGACCGCTCTGTCGGCCACGGGATCGGCTCCCGCCACGTAGCCACCCAACGGGATCAGCGGCTTAATGCTCTGGTATTCGGCGTAAAGCTGCTTGAGGGTGCGGGCGGCGCGTTGATGATCCTGTTCCGTCACCTGGCTCATACAGCGGCTGATGGACTGACCGATATCAATCGCCGGATAGTGCCCGGCCTCTGCCAGATGACGCGAGAGGACGATATGGCCGTCGAGCACGGCGCGCGCGCAGTCGACAATCGGGTCCTGCTGATCGTCACCTTCTGCCAGCACGGTGTAGATGGCAGTCATGGAGCCCAGGCTTTCACTGTTGCCCGCGCTTTCAACCAGCTTCGGGATCAGGCCAAACGCCGACGGCGGATAGCCTTTAGTGGCAGGCGGTTCGCCCAGCGAGAGCGCGATCTCACGCTGCGCCATGGCATAGCGGGTAAGGGAATCGACCAGCAGCAGCACGTCCTTGCCTTTGTCGCGGTAGTAGCTGGCGATGGTATGGCACAGCTCGGTGGCTTTAATGCGCATCAGCGGCGACTCATCCGCCGGGGCGGCGACAATCACCGATTTACGGCGTCCCGCCTCGCCCAGCGAGTGGTCGATAAACTCTTTGACCTCGCGTCCACGCTCGCCGATAAGCCCAACCACCACCACTTCGGCCTGGGTGTAGCGGGTGATCATCCCGAGCAGCACGCTTTTCCCCACGCCGCTGCCCGCCATCAGCCCCACACGCTGGCCTTTGCCAATGGTCAGCAGGCCGTTGATCGCCCGCACGCCAACGTCGAGCGGCTCCGCAACCGGCTGGCGTTTTAGCGGATGAACCTGCGGGAGCTGCTGCGGCAGCACGGTATCGCCGGTCAGCTTGCCTTTGTCGTCGATCGGTTCGCCAAGGCCGTTGACCACGCGCCCGAGCCACTGGTCGCCAATCAGCACTCCGTGCTGTTTGTCCATCGGAAAGACGCGCGCGCCCGCCATCAGTCCGGCAGGCTGTTTGAAGGGCATCAGAAAGGTGACGTCGCGGTCAAACCCGACCACCTGGGCGTCAATCAGCTCGCCCTCGCCCCCTTCCACCTGGCACAGCTGGCCCACGGC
The DNA here is from genome assembly GCF_019047785.1 of Enterobacter cancerogenus. Lineage (NCBI taxonomy): Bacteria > Pseudomonadati > Pseudomonadota > Gammaproteobacteria > Enterobacterales > Enterobacteriaceae > Enterobacter > Enterobacter cancerogenus. Next base: position 2,344,368 of record NZ_CP077290.1, read on the forward strand.
CAGACGGCAGCCGACGCACTCCAGCAGAATGCCCGCCACGCGCACCAGCCTTCCGGCCACGCGGGCGAGGTTAATGTTTTCAAGCGAGCGCAGGACCTGCTCGAAATCGTGATCACTCATCGTGCGATTCCGGCAGCAGGTTAGCTTTCAGAGCGTCCATACACTGATCGAGGCGGTGCTGGCAGCCCACGTCCATCTCGGTGGTATTGGTGATCACCCGGCACTCGCCGGGCGGCAGGTCGGGGTCTGCGGTCAGCCCCCAGTGCGCCGCTTTGTCCGGCTCCGCTTCGCTGATGCGGCGATGCTCGTCGCTGTTGAGCAGCACTTTGACCTGCTCCGGCTGCTGCGGCAGCGCGGCAAGCGCCTCCTCCACGAGGGTAAGGATTTGCGTCGGATGCAGGGTCAGCTCGCAGCGGATCACCTGGCGGGTCACTTTTTCCACCAGCTGCAATAATTCTTCCCGGCGACGCTGTTCGTAATTCGCCATGAAGCTTTCCATCGAGGCGATAATGCTGTCCAGCGGGTGCGCGGCTTCGAGGAACTGCTGGCGCGCCTGCGTTTTGCCTTCAGAGCGGCCCTTGCGCACCCCCTCGTCAAAACCGAGGCGTAATCCTTCCTGATATCCTTCCTCTTTGCCCTCTTCCAGCCCCTGCGCGAAACCGCTGTTCAGCCCTTCCTGAAAGCCCTGCTGCAGTTGGGATTGCAGGGCGGCATCGTCCGGGACGTGGCGCATCTCGTCGGGGAGACTCTGGGCCACGCGACGTTTGCGCAGCGGCGGAAACTTGTGCAGACGCGGTTTAATCACCGCCTGTCGGCTGTTGGTCAGGGCGCTCAGCGGTAAGCTTTGTTTTTTGTACATGGGTTACTCCATGGTCTGCTCGGTGAACAGCTGAACCTGAATTTCGCCCTCTTCCGCCAGCTGGCGCACCGTCGCCATGATCTCTTTACGCACGTGTTCGATACGGCTCACCGGCACCGGCCCCAGACGGGTGGTGGTGGATTGCAGCAGCGTCACCTGGCGTTTCGGCATCACGTTGAAGATGGCCTGACGCAGCACCGGCTCGGTGCCCTTAAGCGCAATCGCCCACTCTTCAATGGCAATTTCTTCCATCAGGCGTTGCAGCGTCGCCGGGGTTTGACGGCTGAGGATGAAGAACTCGTACATCTCCTCTTCCAGCTCATCCACCACGTCGGCATCGCGCTCGCGCAGTTGGTCGAGCAGTTGCTGCTGGTTGCCGGAAATGCGGTTGACGATGTTGGCCGCGTGTTTGATGCCAACCACTTTTGAACCGTGCTCGGAAAGCACCGCCACGCCGCGCTCGATGAGCCGGTCCAGCTCGTCAATCACGTCGCGGTTAACGTCGTCCAGGCGCGCCACGCGCCAGACAATCTCATCCTGACGCTCCGGGGACAGCGCGCTCAGCACCCCCGCCGCCACGTCCGGGGGCAGAAACGCGAGGAACACGGCCTGAAGCTGGAGGTGTTCCTGCTCGATCAGCGCCGCCAGCTGCGGGACATCCACCCACTGCAGGCGCGCCATACGGTGGCGGATTTCATCGCCGTAAATGCCGTTGATCACGCTGCTGGCAATCTCGCCGCCCAGCGCTTTTTCGAGGATCCCGCGCAGGTAGCTGCGCGACGCGCCGTTGATGCCGCTCTGCTCGCGGTAGTCATCAAAGAAGTTGTTCATCGCGTGGCGGGCGTGATCGACTTTTACGCCGTGCAGACGCGCCATGGTGTCGCTCAGCAGAATGACCTCATCGCGGTTCATCTTCTGCATCACTTTCGCCGCCGCTTCTTCGCCCACGCTGAGCAACAAAATGGCGGCCTGTTCCAGTCGGCTGCGTCCTGTTTTGACGCTGCCCTTACTGCTGTTACGTATTGTCAGTTCGCTCATTGCTGTTGATCCATTGTTTCAGTACTTCAGCCATACGTTCCGTTTCGTTTTCCGCCAGCATTTGCAGGTACTCCACCTTGGTTTCAAGGCCAGAGCTTTGCGGCGGCAGTTCGGTGTCCTGATTGAACGCCGGGCCAGGCAGGCCGGTCAGACCGGATTCGGTGGTTACCATGTCGTTCTCAATCGCCTCGGTCTGGGCGCTTCCTTCAATCGCCGCCAGCTCGACAGGTTCACGTCGACCGTAGCGCTGCGCCAGCGGACGCAGGCCGAACAGCAGCGCGAGCAGGATCAGCATGCCGATGCCGCCGTTTTGCCCCCAGTACTGAATGTTCGGGTCCTGCCACCACTTCGGCTCCGGGAAGCCGTCTGGCGTTCTGTCGATAAAGGCCAGCCGGTCCAGCGTCAGGGAATCACCGCGGTCTTTTTCAATGCCCGCCGCGTCTTCCACCAGCCGGGTTAAGGCGGTGAGTTGTTCCGGCGTCATGCTGGCGAGCGGCTTAGCCGCCTGGTTTAACGCCACCGCCACGCGCAGTTTCTCCAGCTTGTAGCCGGGATGGCGGATATGACGAATGTCGCGGTCGAAGGCATATTTACGCTGCTCCTGCGAACGGCTGGAGAGCGAGCTGGGCGTGCGGTTTTGCGTCTCGGTTTGTGCCGTCTGCGCGTTAGCCGCCATCGGCGGGGTAGCGGGCGCAGGCTGGTTTACCGGGCGGTTGCTGAGCGAACCGGGGATACCCATCGCCAGCTCGTTAGTGGTGTTCTCGCGCGAGATATTTTCATCGCTGACCTGGGGTTCTTTACCCAGGCGCTCCTGCGTCTCTTCGACGCTGCTCATGTCAACGGTCGGCGTCACGCTGATGCGGAAATTCTCGTTGCCAAACAGCGGGGACAACAGCGCGGCAATATTGTTGGTGGTTTCGTTTTTGATGCGCTCAATGACGTCACGCCCCTGACGAATGCTCGCCATGCTGGTGCCGCCCTGCTGGCCGTTTTCCGAGAGTAAATTGCCCGCCTGATCCACCACGCGCACGCTGCCCGGCTGCATACCCGGCACGCTCCCCGCCACCAGCTGGACAATGGCCGCCACCTGCTGTTCATCAAGATGCTTGCCGTAGCGCAGCTGGAGCATCACCGAGGCGCTGCTCTGGGGTTTGTTGGTCATCACAAACGAGCTGGACTCGCTCAGCCCCAGGTGGACGCGCGCATTCTCGACCGGATCCAGCGCCATAATGCTGCGGGCCAGTTCTCCCTCCAGGCTGCGCTTGTAGCGAACGTTTTGCACAAACTGGCTGCTGCCGAGCATCTCGTCTTTGTCCATCAGCTCGTAGCCGTCCGGCATCACGGCGGTAATGCCTTTTGCCGCCAGCGCCATACGCGCGCGCGGGAGTTTATCTTCCGGAACGAGGATCTGGCCGTTGTCAGGATTGATGCGATACGCAATGGACTCTGCGCCCAGCACCTCAACCACCTGCGCCACCGGGAGTTTTTCATCGCTGCCGTACAGTGCGACATAGCCCTGATTGCTGCGCCAGAGAGAGAAAACGATCGCCGCCACCAGCAGCACACCACCCGCCGCCATAAGCCATTGCGGTTTGATGCGCCCGGTCGGCAGCGGGAGGGCAGAAAATGTATCTTTTAACTTTGTCAGCACGAGGGAAACCTTACAGCGGAGTATTCATCACTTCGTCGAGCGCAGTGGTGAGCTTGTTACGAACCTGCATCATGGCGGAGAAGGCCACGCTGGCTTTTTGCGATTCAATCATCGCCCCGGCCAGATCGTCACTCTGACCCAGCTCAATGGCTTTTTGCTTTGCCCCTGCGGCGTGCTGCATGGCATCAACGTTGTCGATAGCGTTATTCAGAACCTGCGAAAAAGAGAGATCGCGTGCGCTGTTCACGCCTTGGAAATCGGCACCTGGCGCAATAAACGTCGACGCGCCGATCCCCCCCGAGGAGGCCACGGCGGCGGTGTTGTGCAGTCTGTCCAGCATCGCCTGCTGGCGGGCCTGCATACCGAGAGCGGTAATGTTGTCCATGGTGTTAGTCTCTTGCACGCATCAGGAATAGCACTCGATATTGATACCTTCTTCGCGCATCGAGGCGAGTCGGTAGCGCAGTGCGCGCGGGGTGATGCCTAAAAACGCGGCGGTTTTCGACTTATTGCCGTTGTGGCGTTTCAGCAGTTCGATGATGTACTGGTACTCCGCCATACGCCCGTGCAGCTTAACGTTGCCGATGGCCGACGGTGCAGCCTGCGCTTCGCGGTAGGCGGGCATCAAATCGACGCCTGACGTGGCCGTCATCGTGGCCGGAACGGGCAGGCCAAAATCATTGGCGGTGATCACTTCACCGTTACTCAGGATCATGCCGCGCTGAATCACGTTCTCCAGCTCGCGCACGTTGCCCGGCCAGTCATAGGTCAGCAGCGCCTGACGGGCCTCTTCGCTCAGGCGAATATTGCCTTTATGAAAGGCTTTATATTTAGCGATAAAACGCATCGCCATTGGAATAATATCCAGACGGCGCTCGCGCAGCGGCGTGATATGAATCGGCACCACGGAAATACGGTAGAACAGATCCTGACGGAAACGTCCCTCCGCAATTTCCTGCTGCAAATCTTTATTGGTAGACGCTACAAGACGAATATCCAGAGGGATTTTTTTATGGCTTCCCAGACGTTCGACTTCCTGCTCCTGCAATACGCGTAATAATTTCGCCTGCAGGGCTAATGGCATATCACCAATTTCATCCAGCAGCAGCGTTCCGCCGTTGGCCTGTTCAAATTTACCCGCCACGCTGGTAACCGCACCGGTAAATGCACCTTTTTCGTAGCCGAATAAAATGGCTTCGAGCATACTTTCCGGAATCGCCGCGCAATTGACGCCAACGTAAGGCGCATCTGCCCCTAAGGCATTTTCATGAATGTAGCGGGAAACGCACTCTTTGCCTGTACCCGTCTCGCCTGTAATGAGTACCGACACATTATATTTAGCAACACGACGGGCTAATGAAAATACATTTATGCTTTCTGGCGCACGGGCAACAAATCCATTTTCATTATGGGCTTCATGTTCAATAACAATACTCATAACAACTCACCAACATTTAAGCTAATTGTTAACCTGGAGCGAATACGGGCCCGCTGCACCTTTTCAGGTACATTATCAAAAGACGCCTATTCAATATGGATAACAGCGAATTAACCGGGTATTTTTCAATACGGGAATTCATGACTGGAGCGCATTATAACTCACCGTTAGGAATTGTCTTGTTTTTAATGGGTATTAAAATCTTAATCCTTAAAAATCATTAAGTTACAGGATTTATTAATGCACATTAATCGAGCTAAAATAACGAATTAATAATCCATGGCATCTTGATTATGACAGACGAACAGCGTCTAATTCATATCCCTAATAAAGCCACCCGACAATATGGCTTTATAGTGACGCAGACCGACTCACTCACAAAGCGACACGGTTAAACAAAACTTAAATATTTTTATGCCGCTAAGCAATGTGTAAAGACATCTGCTTTATGCTTACGGCGATCGTTATCCGGAAGATCTATGCAAGCAGCTCCTCAGCGAATCAGAATCTACCAACGTCAGGCGCTCCCCGATATGGTAAAGCTCGACGTGAGCAAGCTTGGACGTCCGTGGCATAAATTGCCCAAGATGATGAACGACAGTTTTGATATCTTCGATGCGCGTTTAAGCATTTATTTTCTGAAAAAATTGCGTGTCAACGTCGCGCTGCAGTCGATGACCTTTGCCATCGACCAGACATATAAAAATACGCAGCTCTTTTCAACGCCGTTTGGATCAATGGCCTTTAGTATTGAACGCACGCTGCTGTTGCAAATACTTCACGATTATTACGGACTGGGAAAAGAGAGCCGTAATAAATCGCTGGACGTTCATCAGCCGGTGACAAAAACCGAAGATCGCCTGAAAAATAAAATTGGGCTGGATCTCACGCGATTATTAATCGACAAAGAGACGTTCGGCCAGGACGTTGAGATTAAAAGTGATAACACCACCGTCATTAATCAGTGGTCCTGGTGCGTCACCTTTACCCTCGAAGGCTATGAGCAGGGCAGCTTTACCCTGCTGTTTGATAACGCGCATGTCGATCACCTGCTGGCAAAACTGCGCTCGCCTGACGCCGATCAGGCCACCAGCCGACAAGCGCCGCCGACGCCCGCCCAAATCGAAAGGATATTTTACGGTCTGCCGCTGAAGCTTCACGGCCATGTGACCAGCCTCAACCTCACCGTGGCCCAGCTGGCGCGGATAAAGCCGGGGGATATTATCCCGGTCAATATTAACGAAAACATTCCTGTGTATATCGGCAAAGAACAGATTTTTGACGCCAAAATCGCTGAAGATCGCGGCAAGTTATTACTCTGTGAATTTAACGACAGAACCATTGAGAAGCATTATGAGTGATCTGCAACAAGACCTGAGCCAGTCCCTGGATTTTGGCGACCTGAATCTCGGCGAGATGCCGCGTGAAGAGACCGTTGAGGGCAATATCCGCATGGACATCCAGGCGGAACCGGAATCGCCGGCAGGCATTGACGATCTGCGCAAAATGGCGCTGTTCAGCCGTATACCCGTCACGCTGACGCTGGAAGTGGCCTCCGTTGAGGTGTCGCTGGCAGAGCTGATGACCGTCGGTCACGACTCGGTGATTGAGCTGGATAAAATGGCCGGCGAGCCGCTGGATATTAAAGTCAACGGCATCCTGTTTGGTAAAGCGGAAGCGGTTGTGCTGAACGATAAGTACGGCCTGCGCATTCTCGAATTCAATAGCAAAGAGCTGGGCGAGTTAACAAGATGACGTTGCACCTGCGCACCGCCCTGCCGTGGCTGCTGTTGGGCGGTTTACTGGTCTCTCCGCAACTGCTGGCGGCGAACGGCGATATCACCCTGTTCAGTTCGTCCACTACCGCTGGCGGCCAGGATTACAACGTCAAAATTGAAATCCTGATCCTGATGACATTGCTGGGTCTGCTCCCGGTGATGCTGATGATGATGACCTGCTTTACGCGCTTTATCATCGTGCTGGCGATCCTGCGCCAGGCGCTCGGCCTGCAGCAAAGTCCACCCAATAAAATCCTGACCGGGATTGCGCTGGCGCTCACGCTGCTGGTGATGCGCCCGGTGTGGACCACCATTTATCAGGACGCCATCGTGCCGTTTCAGAATGACGAGATCACCATGAAGCAGGCGTTCGGCAAGGCGGAAGCGCCGCTGAAAAACTTTATGCTGGCACAAACCAGCAATAAAGCCATGTCGCAGATGATGACGATTGCGGGCGTGACGGGCGATCCGAAAGAGCAGGATTTAACGGTGGTGACCCCGGCGTATCTGTTGAGCGAGCTGAAAACCGCGTTCCAGATAGGCTTTATGATCTACATTCCTTTCCTGGTCATTGACCTGATTGTCGCCAGTATCCTGATGGCAATGGGGATGATGATGCTTTCGCCGCTGATTGTTTCGCTGCCGTTCAAGCTGATGCTGTTTGTCCTGTGCGACGGCTGGACGCTGATTGTCGGTACGCTTACCTCCAGCGTGCAGGGGCTTTAGCAATGGTCACGATGGACATTGCCGGGGACATCATGGCAACCGGCATTAAGCTGGTGCTGATTATCTCCGCCGTAGCGATTATTCCCAGCCTGATTGTCGGCCTGTGCGTCAGTATCTTTCAGGCGACCACGCAAATTAACGAACAAACGCTGAGCTTCCTGCCGCGCCTTCTGGTCACGCTGGCGGTGCTGATTATTGGCGGTAAATGGATGCTTACCCAACTGGTAGATTTCACCGTCAATATTTTTCAGCAGGCGGCGGCGCTGGTGGGATAGCGGGCAATGGGCATTGATATCTCTACGCTGATCAACCCGCTGCTGGCGCTGGTTTTTCCGTTTTTCCGCATTCTGGCGTTTCTGCACTTCTGCCCGGTGCTGGACAACCGCGCCTTCAGCCGACGTATCAAAACCGTGCTGGCACTGGCGCTGGCGGCAATCATCACCCCGATGCTGCCGGAAAAAGTGCTGATCACCGAGCTGATGTCGATGCGCACTGTCCTGCTCATCGGTGAACAGCTGCTGTGGGGCATGCTGTTTGGCATGGCGATGCAGCTGGTCTTCGTTGCGCTGCAAACGGCGGGACATATTCTTTCAATGAATATGGGTCTCGGCATGGCGATGATGAACGACCCGGTGAACGGCAGCTCAACCACGGTGATTTCGCAGATGATCTACATCTTCTGCGGCCTGCTGTTTTTCGTGATGGACGGGCACCTGCTGGTGGTCACTATTCTCTACAAAGGCTTTGTCTGGTGGCCCATCGGCCAGGCCATCAATAAACCCACCCTGCTGCTGATTGTGCAGAGCCTGGGCTGGATTATGTCGTCGGCCACGCTTATCGCGATCCCGACCACCTTTGTAATGCTGATTGTGCAGGGCGGCTTCGGGCTGCTTAACCGCGTCTCGCCTACGCTCAACCTGTTCTCGCTGGGCTTTCCAATCAGCATGCTGTTTGGCCTGCTCTGTATTTCGATGATGATGACCAATATTCCCGACCACTATCTCAACCTGACCACCGAAATCCTGGCCAGGCTCGAAGCCGTGAGGACGCACTGATGGCGGCCGGTGGCGATAAAAGTGAAAAACCCACAGCGCAAAAGCTGCGCAAAGCGCGCGAAAAGGGTGATCTCCCGCGTTCCAAAGATCTCACTATGGCCGTGGGCCTGCTGGCGTCGTTCATCACCATGGGCACCTTTTTCCCCTATTACAAAACGCTGGTCGAGGAGTCTTTTACCTCGGTCGGCATGATGGCGGGACGGCTGGATGACCAGGGGGCGTTGAGCCAGTTTTTGATGTTGAACGTGTGGGTGATTATCCGCTTTATCATCACCCTGGCACCGATCCCCCTCGCCTGCATCGTGGCAAGCCTGGTCCCGGGCGGCTGGGTGTTCACCGTTTCAAAGCTCAAGCCCGACTTTAAAAAACTCAGCCCCATCAGCGGCGTGAAGCGCATGTTCTCCAGCAGCCACTACGTTGACGTCGGCAAGATGATGCTCAAGTGCGGCATTATTCTGGCGGTGCTTTACACCATGGTGCACAGCTCGCTCAACCCGCTGCTGCACCTGCAGCGGCTGAGCCTGAGTCAGGCGATTCATCACGGGTTTGGCATTCTGCATCACGTGCTGGTCTATTTCATTGCGGTGATTGTGATCTTCGCCCTGCTCGACGTGCCGCTGGCGAAGTTCATGTTCACCAAAAAAATGCGCATGACCAAGCAAGAGGTGAAAGAAGAGTACAAAAACAACGACGGTAACCCGCAGATCAAAGGCCGTATACGCCAGCTTCAGCGTCAGATGGCGATGGGGCAGATCAACCGTACCGTGCCGGAGGCAGACGTGATTATCACGAACCCGACGCACTACGCGGTTGCGCTCAAATACGATCCGAAAAAAGCCGAAGCGCCCTACATCGTGGCAAAAGGCATGGACGATATTGCGCTCCATATCCGGGACGTGGCTCGCCATCACCAGATTGAAGTGGTCGAATTCCCACCGCTGGCGCGTGCGGTTTACCACACCACCCGCGTAAACCAGCAAATTCCGGCCCAGCTTTTTCGCGCGATTGCGCATGTGCTGACCTACGTCATGCAGATTAAATCCTGGCGTACCGGCCAGCTTGAACAAAAACCCCGCCTGAACAGGCAGATAAACATTCCAAAAGAGGTCTTAAAAGCCGATGGCGAATAGTAAGTTACAGCAGGCGCTTGCCATACTCAGTAAAGGGCGAATAGGCGTTCCGGTACTGCTTCTGTGCGTGCTGGCAATGGTCATGCTGCCATTGTCCCCGCTGATGCTGGATATCTTATTTACCTTCAACATTGTGCTGGCGGTAGTGGTGCTGCTGGTGGCGGTCAATATGCAGCGTCCGCTGGATTTTGCCGTCTTCCCGACGCTGCTGCTGATCACCACGCTGATGCGACTTACCCTGAACGTCGCCTCTACCCGCGTGGTGTTGCTGCATGGTCATGAGGGCGAAGGCGCGGCCGGTAAGGTTATCGAAGCCTTTGGTCAGGTGGTGATTGGCGGCGACTTCGTGGTCGGGTTCGTGGTCTTTATCATCCTGATGATCATCAACTTTGTGGTGGTCACCAAAGGGGCGGAACGTATTTCTGAAGTGTCGGCCCGCTTTACGCTGGATGCCCTGCCGGGTAAACAGATGGCGATCGACGCCGACCTTAACGCCGGGCTGATTAACCAAAACCAGGCGCGAGACCGCCGTAAAGAGGTGTCGAAAGAGGCCGACTTCTACGGTGCGATGGACGGTGCCTCGAAGTTTGTGCGTGGTGACGCCATCGCCGGGATCATGGTGCTGGTCATCAACGTCATCGGCGGGATTTGCATCGGTATCTTCAAATACAATCTGGATGCCAGTCACGCCTTCCAGCAGTACGTTCTGCTGACCATCGGTGACGGCCTGGCCGCGCAGATCCCGTCCCTGCTGCTCGCCACCGCCGCCGCGATTATCGTGACCCGCGTCAGCGACGGCGACGACGTCAGCGATGAGATTAAAACGCAGCTGCTGGCGAAACCGCAGGTGCTGTATACCGCCGCCTTCGTCATGTTCATCCTGGCGATTGTCCCCGGCATGCCGCACATCGCGTTCCTGTGCTTCACCGCCCTTTTGCTGTTTGCCGCCTGGCGACAGAGCAAGATCGTGAAGCCCGCCGCCGAAGAGACCGACTACGACGCCATTAGCGACGCGCTGGCAACGGACGCGACGCCTGCGATTAACTGGGAAAGTATTCCGCTCGTCGAGCCGATTGGGCTGAATCTGGGCTATAAGCTGGTGACGCTTATCGATACGGCGAAAGGAAGCCCGCTATCGCAGCGTATTCGCGGCGTGCGTCAGGTGGTGTCTGAACAGTGTGGCGTGCTGCTGCCGGAGATCCGCATCCGGGAGAACTTCCGCCTGAAGCCCGCCCAGTACGCGATCTACATCAATGGCATCCGCACGGCGCTCGGCGAAGTGTATGCCGAGAAGCTGATGGCCATTCCAGGCGCAGAGCTGTACGGCGAAATTGACGGCGTGCTGGATACCGATCCGGCCTACGGCATGGCGATCGTCTGGATCGATCCTGACCAGAAGGCCAAAGCGCTGAACCTGGGCTATCAGGTGGTGGATTGCGCCAGCGTGGTGGCAACGCACGTCAACAAGGTGGCGCGCGAGCATCTGCCGGAGCTGTTTAATTATGACGATATCACCCACCTGCACGCGCGTCTGGCGCTGCAGGCGCCGAAGCTGGCGGAAGATCTCTCGAATGCGCTCAACTTTAGCCTGCTGCTGCGCATTTACCGGCAGCTACTGCTGGAGCAGGTGTCCCTGAAGGATATTGTCACCATTGCCTCTACGCTACTGGAAAGCTCAGCCGTGACCAAGGATCCGATTCTGCTTACCGCTGACGTGCGTTACGCGCTGCGCCGCGCCATCCTCCACGCCATTAACGGCGATCGGCAAAAGCTGGCGGCTTATACCATTGATAACGCGCTGGAGAATATTTTGCTGGCAGCGTTGAACCAGTCTCAGCAAACCGGCAAGGTGGCGCTGGACAGTTTTGCCGTTGATCCGAACATCCTGACGCAGCTGCAAAACACGATGCCTGTGATTCAGGAGCAGATGAAAGCGAAGGGTCTGCCGCCGCTGCTACTGGTGACGCCTCAGCTGCGGCCGCTGATTTCACGTTACGGGCGTCTGTTTGCCAGCAACCTGCACGTGCTGTCGTACAACGAAGTGCCGGACGACAGCGATCTCACCATCGTCGGCACGCTGGCGTAACTACTCGTCGAGAAAACGCACCTTCCAGGCGGCCAGCGTACGCGGCATTTTACGCTGGTCGCTGCCGTCGGTGCTGTAGTAGCGCAGTTCCAGCCCGCCACCTTTCACCGGAGAGATCCGGCCTGCCCAAATCTCGCCTTTTGGCGTGTACATGATGATAGCCGTGCGGCTGTTCGCGGCACCCTGAACCCACATTGAGAGCACGCGCGCGCCGATATTGTCGATATCGTTCTGGTAGATATAGACGTTGGCACTGTCGACGAAGTTTTGATAATCCTCCCCCACCAGGGCGCGGAATTTCTCATCCAACGCGCTATCCGGGAAGATACCGAGAGAGAGCAAGGTGGCTTTTGGCCGGGGGTCGGTTTCGGAAAGCTTATACGCGCCGTCCAGGAACACCCCGGTGGGCATGGATAAACGGCATCCCCAGTCGGAATTACTGTATACCTGCAACGAGCCGTCCTTTCTGGGGATCAGCAAGAGCTTGCAGTTGCTGGTGTCCACCACGCGTTCAACGGCCAGCATGCCGTACAGCCGCCTTGCTTCGGCGGTAAATTCGTCTTCATTGATGCCTGCCCAGGCGCGAATATCCAGGGTGACGCTCCACTGGGCGTTTCGGCTGAACTGGATCACGCCGCCGCTCATATTGGGCGCCAGCATGTTCCACCATTTTCCTTCCCATTTGAAATTACGGTCGGTGTCGGAGATCGCACTGATGCCGGCATAGTAAGCACGTTCTATGCAGGTGTCTGAGGTACATTTCTCCAGCAGCTTTTCCCACTCGTCATATTTTTTATCGATGTCTGCTACCCCCTCCTCCAGAATCGCCTGGTTATAGATCAGGGAGAGGGTGCTATTCAGCCAGTGGAGATTGTCATTATTGCAAATGGTATTCTCCAGCGGCGTGACCGCGCGCTGGCAGTTTATCGCCATCGCGCCGCCGCTAAACAATAATGTTAGTAAAAACAGTAGGCTAAAGCAGCGGTGTTTCATTTTTGTTCAACTTTCATTCAAAAGGGCGGCTATTGTGGCGAAGGAGAGGCTTTATTGCAATATAAACCATTCACCGTAGTTATATGAATGGACAATGCAGCAATTCTGTTAAGTTATGTACAAATTTTGTCGCATTTTTAATACGGAATGTATTAACTCTGGAAAAATGAGCGATGAAAATAGACAGCAGTAATCTGACCATGGCGACGGTTGCCGCCTATGGCTCCCAAACGGATCCCACCCGGCGTCCTCTGGGGATTAAACGCGCCAGCGGGAATATTTGCCCACAAAGTGGTTTATGGCAAATCGATCATTCTGCCGTAACGAATGTTGTAAATGTTAAAAAGGGAGAAACATTACCCTGGCAAAATGGTTATCCCGTTAACTGGACGCTCATTGAATACGATTTAAGAAACGAATAATTAACATCTGTTATTCTGCAGGAAATAGATTTTCCTTATTGCAGGAAAGGGTATTTCCTGCCCTTTTGGCATAAAACCCACATTAATTTCATAACGAACGCATTGCATTCGCTTTAGCCTCTCCCTCGCCATACAACATCATGCAACATACTGATTATATTAATACTAACCAAAAACTTACGACCATAAAGATCGTTTTAACCAATCAATGTGAATATATCGATCGATAATAGTTATGTATTTTTTCCAAAAAAATCATGATTGATTTCATCGATCAATATTTATTATTCGATCGACTTTGACAATCAAAAAGTGAGCAGGTACCCTTTGTCTTCAGCGTTATTTTTACTCGTTGTTAACTGTTTGTAGTTCAGAGCCATTATCCCAACGCATTTAAACATTTCCTCAACGAGTTGCCATTATCCCGCTAAGTACATACCTCTTGTCTGGTATAACGAGAATGATCCGGAGTTATCAGTGATCGACAGTTTGAATTTCAGAAGGCCGTTAAATATTTGTTTCGCCGTACTTGCCGTGACGTTTATTGTGGTCGGTACGCTGGTTGCCCTTTCGCAATGGACCGCCACGCAGGAAGCGAATAAAAGACATAACCGTCTATATATCAGCAATGTCGCATCGTTCCTTGATAAATATCTGGATGGTTACGAGCGTATCGTGCGGGAAATGACGCGCATCGCCGCCGATCAGCATAAATTCGACAAAATACACGAAAACGACAGGACGCTGCGCAACTGGATGATCGAACGCCTGCGCATTATGCCGGACGCCCTCTCAATCATTCACGTGGACAATAATGGCAGCTATATCCGCCTTCCTTATGTCCCGCTTAGCGACGATCAAGAGCAGAAATGGGACCCACGCAAAGAGTCGTGGTTTTCGATTTCCATCGAAGACTCGGACGAGGCGCACTACAGCGTCAGCCGCGACCCTTTCGCTCACAGAGAGCGCGTAATTACCATTTCGTTGCCCATCATTAACGGCTCGGACGGGTCGAATACGGGCGTTCTGGCGCTGAATCTGGACATGGAAAAAAGCACCGAGATCCTCAGCACCGCGCTGCCCCCCATGAAGAGTCGGACCTTTGTGATGAACCGTCAGGGCGAGCTGGTGATCAATCCGGGCTACCAGTTCGACCCGCAGAGGCTTAAAGCTATCGCGCTGAACGCCCGGGAGCATCGCGGCGACTTCGTGATGGACGACCGCTACTACACCTACCGCACGGTCGGCTCCCAGTCCTGGCTGCTGGTGCACGAAGTGGAGCAGAGCGAGCTAAACAACCTTGCCTTTCAACAGTGCCTGAGCACGCTCTGGGGAACGCTGTGCGCGCTTATTGCCCTGCTCTTCTGCTGGTGGTCGACCCGAGCCGCGCTTAACGCCATCTTTATGCGCATTGCGGCGAGCATCCGCGGCGGCACGATCAAGCCCGCCAGCGTGGAGGAGCTGATTTTCGAAGAGATCCACAGCTCGCAGCAGCGGCAGGAGAAAACGGCGCACGAGGCGCTGACCGACGGGCTTACCGGGCTGAAAAACCGTCGCGCGTTTGATGCCGATGCGGCGCGCTGTAACAGTGAGCCGAACACCCATCTGGCGATGGTGGATATCGATAACTTCAAGATGATTAACGATACCTGGGGGCATACGGTAGGCGATCTGGTGCTGAAAACCGTGGCTGAACTGGGCTCGCGGCTGCGCGGTCTGGAAAATATCACCCTCTACCGCTACGGCGGAGAAGAGTTTGCGGTTCTGTTCCAGGGGATTAGCGCCGAAAAAGCATTAAGCTACCTCGAAAAGTGGCGAATTACGGTGAATACACGGTCGTTCAGAGAACACGATCTTAACGTCTCGTTTAGCGCGGGGCTGTGCAAGATGGGAGGCACCTCGTTGCCAGACACCCTGGGCCGTGCCGATAAACTGCTCTATCAGGCCAAGAAAAGCGGTAAAAATAAAATCATCGCCAGCTGATCGCCCGGTTAAGTTGGGCGGCGTTTGTGTCGTTTAAGGCTGTATTGTTGTGGCTACGAGGCTGGCATGGAAAAGAGTACGCATTTTGTCGTGCAGTGTGTCGAAAAAAATAAACTCGACTCGGGTATCGATTTCGTTATCCAGCCGATTTTCGATCTCTCACGGTTTGTCTGCATCGGCGGCGAAGTGCTGGTGCGAGGCACGCACAGGCGCAATATTGTGCCGCCTCATCTGTTCATCAGCGAGCTGGAAAAAACCGGCGGTATTCTGCCGATGGGGGATTACATCCTGGCGCAGGCGTTTAAATTTCTTGCCGGCCAGCCGCGCGAGCATCTTGATAACCAGCTTTTTACGTTCAATATCTCCTGGGTGCAGCTTCAGGACAGCCACTTTGCTGCCCGCGTGCTTGCGCTGATTGCTGCGCACCCGCTCGCGCCACGCAATCTGGTGTTTGAGATCACCGATGGCGCTGACCAGCTTGATGAGACGGTGAAGCAGAACCTCGATATGTTGCACGATGCGGGGATCAACCTGGCCTGGGACGGGATTGATTGTCTGGAAAAGCTCCGGTCGCGGCTGGCGCTCTATTTGCCCGACTACATCAAGCTCGACAGAAGCTGTCTAGCCGCAAACCGCCTCGACAATACCTTCGCCATGCTGGCGTACGTGGAGGATGTCGACGTGGACGTGGTCATTGAAGGCATCGAAAACTACACCCATGTCTCCACCATGCTGCGTCACGGCGTGAAATACGGCCAGGGTTTCCTGTTCTCTCGCCCGGTGAGCAAAGAGGCCTTCCATCAGCAGTATATGCAGCCGGAACGCGCGTAAGGCGCACCACCATGTATCAGCAAAATTTTTTGCGTAAGACCAAAAACCGCGTACTGGCCGCCGGTATCGCGTTTTTGCTTACGCTGGTGGTCACCACTACGCTGGCGATGATTAACGGGCTGGATAACCATCAAAAGCGCATGGCGGAGCAGGCGCGCTACGTGCAGTCGATTCTGGACAGCATGCTGCGGGATGCGCATGAAGCCTCCCGCCAGGCGTCAGCGCTGCTGGGCAAAGTCTGCAATTTTAACGTCGAGAAAGCGCTGAATATGCTGCCGGGCCGCTATATGCATATTTACTCGATAAACTTCGTTCACAATCAGCACATTAGCTGTTCTTCTCTGTTAGCGAATAAACACGCCAGCGTCACTTACCGGCTTCCGCTGGATAAAACGGTGTGGATGTCGAACGCCCTTAGTGCCCCCGACATTAGCGTTATTTCACTGATAAGCCATTTTCCTCAGGGAACGCTTTACGTCGCGTCCGACCTGCGCTTTCTGCTGGAGGTAATGGGCAACGATCTGATTATTCAGGTATCAGGTAAAACGCTGAACGCCGCCGGGCTGCAAAAAGGGTCACTCGCGACGGCACAATTTGCCAACTATGAACCGTTTCCGGCCCACTCATCCTTGTACTCGCTGGCATGGAGAAGGCCGGAGATAGGCGAAATTATTGGGTTCGTGACCGCCTCATGGCTCTCCATCGCCTTTATTTTGTCGATGTCGACCATCATGGCGACTCTGACCTGGCTGCTGGCGCTCCGCCGCCATTCTCTGTACGCGCAGCTGGCCAGCGCCATCAGACAGCATCAAATTCACCCGCACTATCAGCCGCTGATTTGCGCCAGAACCAACACGGTGGCGGGAGCAGAGGTACTGGCAAGGTGGCATCACGCCGAGCTGGGCTTTATTCCTCCTGACGTTTTCATCCCGGTGGCGGAAAGCACCGGGCTGATTATCGACCTGACGGAAAGTTTGCTGGAACAGGTAGTTCACGACCTGCGGCAGGGTGGTGCCACCTTTCAGCCGGGCTTTAAGCTCAACCTGAACATCAGCCATGCGCATGTGGTGGACAATTCCTTCGATCGGTTTATCGATGACTGGGCAGCCACGTTTGCGGAGCTTGGCATCACCCTGGTGTTTGAGATTACCGAGCGCGAAAACATTGATATCAGCGATGCGCTTGTGGCGAAGATTGCCCACATTAAGCGCAGCGGCATTAAAATCGCGCTGGATGATTTTGGCACGGGGTTTTCCAACCTGGCGTTTATCACCAACCTTAATCCTGACAGCATTAAGATTGACCGCATGTTTACCCGGCAGATTTCGCAGGACACCGCGACGCCGCTGATTGACTGCGTGATTGATATGGCAAAGCGGATGAATATCCTGACGACGGCGGAAGGCGTTGAGTATGACTATCAAGTGGCCTATCTCAAGGCGAATGAGATTGACTGTTTGCAGGGCTATTTTTTTTCGAAACCGCTCAGCTTCAGCGACTTCACCCGGTTTTTACAACGCTACGCGAACCAGAAATAAAAAAGCCCCTTTCGGGGCTTTTTTTTACGACTAAGCGCGAAAGGCTTAGAACGGGATGTCGTCGTCGAAGTCCATTGGCGGTTCGTTAGACGGTGCCGGTGCGGACTGCTGCTGCGGACGAGACTGCGCGCCGCCGCTGAACTGGTTGCCACCCTGTGGCTGCTGAGGCTGACCCCAACCGCCCTGCTGCTGGTTCTGGCCGCCACCTGCCGGTGCGCCACCGCCCTGACGGCCACCCAGCATCTGCATGGTGCCGCCAACGTTTACCACCACTTCAGTGGTGTACTTCTCGGCGCCGGACTGATCGGTCCATTTGCGGGTACGCAGCTGGCCTTCGATATAGACCTGAGAACCCTTACGCAGATATTCACCGGCCACTTCAGCCAGTTTGCCAAACAGCACAACGCGGTGCCATTCAGTCTGCTCTTTCATCTCACCGGTCGCTTTATCACGCCAGGATTCGGACGTAGCCAGCGTAATGTTGGCAACTGCGCCACCACTCGGCATGTAGCGTACTTCCGGGTCCTGGCCCAGATTACCGACGAGAATCACCTTGTTTACGCCTCTGCTGGCCATGTTCGTGTCTCCTGAATACGTTTCTTAATAGTGTAAACGCGCGAGTGTACCATTTCCATACGCTACTTTGATAGTTGCGTAGCACGTTCCAGAGTTCTCACGCTAACGCGACATTGTTACACAGTGAATCAGAAATTGCATTCCAATACTGTATATCCAGACAGGTTAAATTGTGTCATAATTAGCCGTTTCTGCCGGTTGTCCTTCAAACATACCAGGCATCCGAGTTTCTACCGGGAAAGGTGAATGGATAAGATCGAAGTACGGGGCGCTCGCACCCACAATCTCAAAAATATCAACCTCGTCATCCCTCGCGACAAACTCATCGTCGTGACCGGGCTTTCGGGGTCTGGCAAATCCTCACTGGCTTTCGACACCCTGTATGCCGAAGGGCAGCGTCGCTACGTTGAATCACTCTCCGCGTACGCGCGCCAGTTTCTGTCGCTGATGGAAAAACCGGACGTTGACCATATTGAAGGGTTATCACCGGCTATCTCCATCGAGCAAAAATCGACCTCGCATAACCCGCGTTCAACGGTCGGTACCATTACTGAAATTCATGACTACCTGCGTCTGCTGTATGCCCGCGTGGGTGAGCCGCGCTGTCCGGATCACGACGTGCCGCTGGCGGCGCAAACCGTCAGCCAGATGGTCGATAACGTGCTGTCTCAGCCGGAAGGCAAACGCCTGATGCTGCTTGCGCCCATCATCAAAGAGCGTAAGGGCGAGCACACCAAAACGCTGGAGAACCTGGCAAGCCAGGGCTATATCCGCGCCCGTATCGACGGCGAAGTGTGCGACCTGTCCGATCCACCGAAGCTGGAACTGCAGAAGAAACACACCATCGAAGTGGTGATTGACCGCTTTAAAGTGCGTGAAGATCTGGCAACACGTCTGGCGGAGTCGTTTGAAACCGCGCTGGAGCTTTCCGGCGGTACGGCGGTGGTCTCCGATATGGACGACACCAAAGCGGAAGAGCTGCTCTTCTCCGCCAACTTTGCCTGCCCGATCTGCGGCTACAGCATGCGCGAACTGGAACCGCGCCTGTTCTCCTTCAACAACCCGGCGGGCGCGTGTCCGACGTGTGACGGCCTGGGCGTGCAGCAGTATTTCGACCCGGACCGCGTGATCCAGAACCCGGAGCTGTCCCTGGCGGGCGGTGCGATTCGCGGCTGGGATAAGCGTAACTTTTACTACTTCCAGATGCTGAAATCGCTGGCAGAGCACTATAAGTTCGACGTTGAAGCCCCCTGGGCCAGCCTGAGCGCAAACGTGCACAAAGTGATCCTGTTCGGTTCCGCTAAAGAGAACATCGAGTTCAAGTACATGAACGATCGCGGTGATACCTCCGTGCGTCGCCACCCGTTCGAAGGGGTGCTGCACAACATGGAGCGCCGCTACAAAGAGACCGAATCCAGCGCGGTGCGCGAGGAGCTGGCGAAGTTCATCAGCAACCGCTCCTGTGCAACCTGTGAGGGTACCCGTCTGCGTCGCGAGGCGCGCCACGTGTTTGTCGAAAACACGGCGCTGCCGACCATCTCAGACATGAGCATCGGTCACGCGATGGACTTCTTCACCAACCTGAAACTCTCCGGCCAGCGGGCGAAAATCGCTGAAAAAGTGCTGAAAGAGATTGGCGATCGTCTGAAATTCCTGGTGAACGTCGGCCTGAACTACCTGACGCTTTCCCGCTCTGCGGAAACGCTCTCCGGTGGTGAAGCGCAGCGTATCCGTCTGGCAAGCCAGATTGGCGCGGGCCTGGTGGGCGTAATGTACGTGCTGGATGAGCCGTCCATCGGCCTGCACCAGCGCGACAACGAGCGACTGCTCGGCACGCTGGTTCACCTGCGCGACCTCGGCAACACGGTGATTGTGGTCGAGCACGACGAAGACGCTATCCGCGCCGCTGACCACGTTATCGATATTGGCCCGGGCGCGGGTGTGCACGGCGGCCAGGTCGTGGCTGAAGGGACGCTGAAAGACATCATGGCGGTACCGGATTCGCTGACCGGCCAGTACATGAGCGGCAAGCGCAAAATTGAAGTGCCGAAACAGCGCGTGCCAGCCAACCCGGAAAAAGTGCTGAAACTGACCGGCGCGCGCGGGAACAACCTGAAAGACGTGACTCTGACGCTGCCGGTTGGCCTGTTTACCTGTATTACCGGCGTGTCCGGTTCCGGTAAATCGACGCTTATCAACGATACGCTGTTCCCGATTGCGCAGACGCAGCTCAACGGCGCGACGCTCGCTGAGCCTGCACCGTATCGCGAGATTCACGGGCTGGAGCATTTCGACAAGGTTATCGACATCGACCAAAGTCCGATTGGACGCACACCGCGTTCCAACCCGGCGACCTATACCGGCGTGTTCACGCCCGTACGTGAGCTGTTTGCCGGCGTGCCGGAATCACGCTCGCGCGGGTATACGCCAGGACGTTTCAGCTTTAACGTTCGCGGTGGTCGCTGTGAAGCCTGTCAGGGCGACGGCGTGATCAAGGTCGAGATGCACTTCCTGCCGGATATCTACGTGCCGTGCGACCAGTGCAAAGGCAAGCGCTATAACCGCGAAACACTGGAGATTAAGTACAAGGGCAAAACCATCCACGAAGTGCTGGATATGACCATCGAAGAGGCGCGCGAGTTCTTTGACGCCGTCCCTGCGCTGGCGCGTAAGCTGCAAACGTTGATGGACGTAGGTTTGACCTATATTCGCCTTGGGCAGTCTGCCACCACGCTCTCGGGCGGCGAGGCGCAGCGCGTGAAGCTGGCGCGCGAGCTGTCCAAGCGCGGCACCGGCCAGACGCTGTACATTCTCGATGAGCCAACCACCGGCCTGCATTTTGCAGATATTCAGCAACTGCTCGACGTTCTGCATCAGCTTCGCGATCAGGGCAACACCATCGTGGTGATTGAGCACAACCTGGACGTGATTAAGACGGCAGACTGGATCGTCGATCTGGGTCCGGAAGGCGGCAGCGGCGGCGGTGAAATCCTCGTCTCCGGCACGCCAGAGACCGTTGCTGAGTGCGAAGCCTCGCACACCGCGCGCTTCCTCAAGCCGTTGTTGAAGTAATCATACCGACAGCTGCTGTCTGACCTGTTCAGGCAGCAGCTCTATTGCCTGCTGATAAGAGGCATCCACCAGGTAGTAAATCTGTGAATCGGGAATCGAACCGTCGAGATACACGGTGCTCCAGTGCGCCTTATTGAGATGCTGGCTCGGCCTCACATCATGATGCTGCTGACGCAGCAGATCGGCCAGTTCCGGGCTGGTTTTCAGCGCTGCCGCCGGGCGGCCTTCAACCTCTTTGACCATCGCAAAAAGCACGTCGCCGACCTTTATCTGCGTGGCTTTCCAGTCGTTGTGGACGCTTTGCTCCGCGCCTGATTTGTTCATGCAATACTGAAGTATCTCCGAAATTGTCATCTTTATTCCCCTTGTAGCGTAGCGATAATTTTACGCGGACCACAGTGAATGCGATGCTCTCCCAGCCAGATCCCTTGCCACGTGCCCAGCATCAGCCGCCCCTGGTGTACCGGCAGCATCAGCGATACCCCCAGCAAAGAGGATTTGATATGCGAAGGCATATCGTCCGCCCCCTCATAGTCATGCTCATAGGCGGCGTTGTCGGGCACGGTTTTGAGAAAATGCCGTTCCATATCAGACCGGACGGTGGGATCGCAGTTTTCGTTTAACGTGAGAGAGGCGGACGTGTGCTGAAGCAGCAGGTGCAGCAAACCCGTTTTGACGCGCGATAAATCGCGGATTTGCCCGACGACTTCGTCCGTCACCAGGTGAAATCCGCGCGATTTTGCGCTCAGGGTCAGGGTCTGTTGATACCACATTGGCTGCTCCGTTAAGAAAGATGAATCTTTCTAAGTGTGCAGCAAGAAGGCGAAAGGTAAAACCCGCGGCGGCAAGATTTGATTAAAAAAGGATCCGGCCCGCCGCGCGGCTATTAATACTCTGAGTTAACAATCACCTCTTCGCCAAACTTTCCGGCCATCGGCAGCGGGCGATAGGTTGAGATTTCGAGGCGCGTAACACCCGAATCCCTCTGGCCCCCACGTCGTGCGCGGCGGTGATGTCGTTGTCAGAATCCCCGTAGAACACTTTGATATTTTTCTGCTCAAGCCACTGGGTTTTGGTGTTTTGCCCCTCTTTATCACCCGCAAAAATCACCGGGTTCATGCTGGCCGCCGGGATCAAAAAATCGTCCTGCAGGGTTTTAGAGACAGTCTCGGTTTTGGTCTGGCTACGACCGGTGACGAAGTAGATGCTGTCGCCGCGCTTAACGTGCATGGCGATCAGCGCCCGGGCAACCTCTTTCGGAATGCTGAACTCGTCCCAGCCGTTATTCATTTTTTCCCAGAACTCCGGGTTTTGCAGATAGGCTTCGCTGTCCGGCGAGAAGGTTTTCTTGCCGCGCCAGAAGCCGGGGCTGGAGAACAGCACGGTGTCGTCGATGTCGAAGCCGACGGCCATGGGTGCCCGGCCCATCAGGCTGTTTTCAATTTGTGCCACGGAGACCCAGTGAATGGGGGCTTGCTCGGCAAGGATGGCGGCGGTGGTGCCGGTGTAAAGCGGCGTCGGCGCAGATGCGCGTGCAACTACGGCACTGTTAAGCGAGAACAATAAGCAGGCGGCGCTGAGCGCCAGTGTGATCTTGCGCATATTTTCCCCTGAATATTCAGTTTGTTATCGTTTTATTTTGTGTGAGTGGTCAAAAAACTATCCGACCATAACCCCAGCGGCAGGGGAAGAAAAGGAGTTTTTGCTTATCAATCTGAAGAAAAAGAAGACGATCACAAAGCGAGACATCGACCTGAGCAGCCTGATGCCCTCACCCCGGCCCTCTCCCACAGGGAGAGGGAGAACACCCAGCCCGTAGGCCCGGTAAGCGGAGCGCCACCGGGCGATTAGGCTGCTCGGCGGCCTGATGCCCTCTCCCACAGGGAGAGGGAGAACACCCAGCCCGTAGGCCCGGTAAGCGAAGCGCCACCGGGCGATTAGGCTGCTCGGCGGCCTGATGCCCTCCCCCACAGGGAGAGGGAGAACACCCAGCCCGTAGGCCCGGTAAGCGTAAGCGCCACCGGGCGATTAGACTGCACGGCGGCCTGATGCCCTCTCACGCAGGGAGAGGGAGAACACCCAGCCCGTAGGCCCGGTAAGCGAAGCGCCACCGGGCGATTAGGCTGCTCGGCGGCCTGATGCCCTCCCCCACAGGGAGAGGGAGAACACCCAGCCCGTAGGCCCGGTAAGCGGAGCGCCACCGGGCGATAAGACTGCACGGCGGCCTGATGTCCTCCCCCACAGGGAGACGGAGAAACCGTAGTGAGTGCTTACATTACAGCAGCAAACGCCTGCGCCACGCGCTGGACGTTATTGGCGTTCAGGCCCGCCACGCACATGCGGCCGCTGGCGATCAGGTAGACGCCGAACTCCTCGCGCAGACGATCGACCTGTGCGGCGCTCAGGCCGGTATAACTGAACATGCCGCGCTGTTTCAGCAGGTAGTCGAAGTTATGCCCCGGCACCGCCTCTTTCAGCACATTCACCAGCTCCTGGCGCATCGACAGGATACGCTTGCGCATCGATTCCACTTCCGCAAGCCAGTTGGCTTTCAGCTGTTCGTCACCGAGCACCGTTGCAACGACCTGCGCCCCAAAGTTCGGCGGGCTGGAGTAGATGCGGCGCACCGTGGCTTTCAGTTGCCCAAGCACGCGCCCGGCCGCTTCGGCATCTTCACACACGACCGACAGGCCGCCCACGCGCTCGCCGTACAGGGAGAAGATTTTAGAGAAGGAGTTGCTGATAAGCGCAGGCAGCCCGGCGTGGGCCACGGCGCGAATGGCGTACGCATCGTCTTCCATCCCTGCACCAAAGCCCTGATAGGCGATGTCGAGGAACGGGATGAGATCGCGCGCCTTCAGCACCTCAATGACCGCATCCCACTCAGAATGGGTCAGGTCCGCCCCCGTTGGGTTGTGGCAGCACGGATGCAGCAGAACAATGCTGCGCGCTGGCAGGGTGTTCAGTTTTTCAAGCAGGGCATTCACGCGCACGCCGTTGGTTTTGCTGTCGAACCACGGATAGGTCTCGACCTTAAAGCCTGCGCCTTCGAAAATGGCCACGTGGTTTTCCCACGTCGGGTCGCTGACCCATACGCCGGAATCCGGGAAGTATTTTTTCAGGAAGTCCGCCCCGACCTTCAGCGCGCCCGAGCCGCCTAGCGTCTGGATCGTCGCCACGCGCTTTTGCGCCAGCACCGGATGATCGTCGCCAAACAGCAGCGGAGCGACGGTGTTACGGTAGCTGTTCAGCCCTTCCATCGGCAGGTAAAGCGAGGCGCCATGCGGTGTCGCGTTAAGACGCGCTTCGGCGTCGGCTACCGCCTGCAGCTGAGGAATAATGCCCTCCTCGTTGTAATAAAGGCCAATGCTGAGGTTCACTTTATCGCTGCGGGGATCTTCTTTGAAACGCTCCATCAAGGAGAGAATGGGGTCGCCAGCGTAGGCGTCTACTTTCTGAAACACGCGATGGTTCTCCGGATTATTATCAGGCAGGGAATTCAACAATAAACCGGAAGCAGAATAAGATCGAGGGGATGTTAACGTTGCGGGGGGAGGCGCGCCGGGCCTCCCCCTGATGGGTTCAGTCTATGTACTTCATCGCGACGCGTGACGTCAGGCGCGTAATAAGTTCGTAAGCACTTACTCCAGTCATTTCCGCGATGCGCTCGACGGGCAGCCCCTCGCCCCACATCACCACGTCGTCGCCCGCTTTGTCCTGGGCATCTGGCCCAAGGTCAACGCAGATCATGTCCATCGCCACGCGGCCTACCAGCTTCACTTCGCGGCCATTTACCAGTACCGGCGTGCCGGACGGCGCGGCGCGCGGGTAGCCATCGCCGTAGCCCATCGCCACCACGCCCAGACGGGTATCGCGCTCGCTGGTCCAGGTGCCGCCGTAGCCCACCGGCTCCCCGGCTTTGTGCTCGCGCACGGCGATCAGGTTAGAGACCAGCGACATCACCGGCTGGAAGCCAAAATCAGGCCCCCACGGCTTATGCTCCAGCGGCGATACGCCGTAAAGAATAATCCCCGGACGCGCCCAGTCGAAATGGGACTGCGGCCACAGCAGAATGCCGCCGGAGGCCGCAATAGAGCGCGCGCCGGGCTTGCCTTCGCAGAAGGTGTTGAAGATATCAAGCTGCTGCTCGGTTGCGCCGCATTCAGGTTCGTCGGCGCGGGCAAAGTGGCTGACGATGTTCACCGGCTGGCGGACGTTTTTGCACTGGCACAGGCGCTGGTAGAACGTTTCTGCATCTTCCGGGCGCACGCCGAGGCGGTGCATACCGGTATCAAGCTTCATCCATACGGTGACCGGCTCGCTAAGCTCGGCCGTTTCAAGCGCCACCAGCTGTTCTTCGTTATGAACCGAAGTATGCAGATGCTGTTCGGCAATGGTCGGCAGATCGGCGGCTTCAAAAAAGCCTTCGAGCAGTAAAATCGGCTGGGTAATCCCGCCCGCGCGCAGGCGGAGTGCTTCTTCGAGACGGGCAACGCCAAAAGCGTCGGCATCGGGGAGCGTTCGCGCGGTCTCCAGAAGACCGTGTCCGTAAGCGTTCGCTTTCACGACTGCAACGAGCTTGCTGGCAGGTGCCAGTTCACGCAGACGTTGCAGGTTGTGTCGCAGAGCGCGGCGGTTAATAACAACAGTTGCCGCTTGCATTTGAATTCCTTATTCGTCGTCGTACTGCGGTCCCGCATAGTTATCAAAGCGTGACCATTGTCCATTAAAGGTCAGACGTACCGTACCGATTGGGCCGTTACGTTGCTTACCAATAATAATTTCAGCGATCCCCTTCAGGTCGCTGTTCTCGTGATACACCTCATCACGATAGATAAACATGATTAAGTCGGCATCCTGCTCGATGGAGCCGGATTCACGCAGGTCGGAGTTGACCGGGCGCTTGTCGGCACGCTGCTCCAGAGAGCGGTTAAGCTGGGAAAGCGCCACCACCGGCACCTGCAACTCTTTGGCTAACGCCTTGAGCGAGCGGGAAATTTCAGCGATCTCCAGCGTACGGTTGTCGGAGAGCGACGGCACGCGCATCAGCTGGAGGTAGTCGATCATGATGAGGCCGATCCCGCCATGTTCACGAGCGATACGGCGCGCGCGGGAGCGCACTTCCGTTGGCGTCAGGCCGGAGGAGTCATCGATATAGATGTTACGTTTTTCCAGCAGTATGCCCATGGTGCCGGAAATACGCGCCCAGTCCTCGTCGTCAAGCTGGCCGGTACGGATGCGGGTCTGGTCCACGCGGGACAGCGATGCCAGGGAACGCATCATGATCTGCTCCGAGGGCATCTCAAGACTGAAGATAAGCACCGGTTTATCCTGCAACATCGCCGCGTTTTCGACGAGGTTCATCGCAAATGTCGTTTTACCCATCGACGGACGCGCGGCCACGATAATCAAATCCGACGGCTGCAGGCCAGCGGTTTTCTTGTTGAGATCGTCATAGCCCGTGTTGACGCCGGTTACGCCATCGTGCGGCTGCTGGAAAAGCTGTTCAATACGCGCGACGGTGGCATCGAGCACCTCGGCGATGTTCTTCGGGCCTTCGTCTTTATTGGCGCGGCTTTCGGCGATTTTAAAGACGCGAGACTCGGCGAGATCGAGCAGGTCTTCGCTGGTGCGCCCCTGCGGATCGAAACCGGCCTCGGCGATTTCGTTCGCCACCGAGATCATCTCGCGCACGACCGCACGTTCGCGCACAATGTCTGCATATGCGCTGATGTTGGCCGCACTTGGCGTGTTTTTCGAGAGTTCTGCCAGATAAGCAAAGCCGCCGACGCTGTCCAGCTGCCCCAGGCGCTCCAGCGATTCCGCGAGCGTGATCAGGTCAATCGGGCTGCCGGACTCCTGCAGGCGCGCCATTTCGGTGAAGATATGGCGGTGCGGGCGGGTATAGAAATCCTCTGCGACGACGCGCTCGGCGACATCGTCCCAGCGCTCGTTATCCAGCATTAAACCGCCCAACACCGACTGTTCCGCTTCAATCGAGTGCGGCGGGACTTTTAACCCGGCTACCTGAAAATCACGGTCGCGGGGTTCAGTCTGTTTGTTGAAGGGTTTGTTTCCTGCCATAGTGAATGGAGTTACCGAGATAAAGAGTGGGTCGAAAGATTACCATATTTTTCTGACGGAGGGAGCATGGCAACGCGCATTGAATTCCAGAAACATGGCGGACCAGAAGTGCTTAAAGCGGTGGAGTTTACCCCCGGCGCGCCTGGCGAAAATGAAGTCCAGGTTGAAAACAAAGCTATCGGTATTAACTACATCGATACCTACATTCGCGGCGGTCTCTATCCGCCACCGTCCATGCCGAGCGGGCTGGGAACCGAGGCGGCGGGCGTGGTCATCGGCGTCGGCAGCGCCGTTAAGCATCTTAAAGAGGGCGATCGCGTGGTGTACGCCCAGTCGGCGCTCGGCGCGTACAGCTCTGTCCACAACGTTCCGGCGGATAAAGCCGCCCTGCTGCCGAATGCGATCTCCTTTGAACAGGCCGCGGCCTCATTCCTGAAAGGGCTGACGGTCTATTACCTGCTGCGCAAAACCTACGAAATCAAACCGGACGAGCAGTTCCTGTTCCACGCCGCCGCCGGGGGCGTAGGGTTAATCGCCTGTCAGTGGGCGAAGGCGTTAGGTGCGAAGCTGATTGGCACCGTAGGCAGTGCGCAAAAAGCCCAGCGCGCAAAAGAGGCGGGCGCGTGGCAGATCATTAACTACCGTGAAGAGAGCCTCGTCGAGCGTTTAAAAGAGATCACCGGCGGCAAAAAAGTGCGCGTGGTGTATGACTCGGTAGGCAAAGACACCTGGGAATCGTCGCTGGACTGCCTGCAGCGCCGCGGCCTGATGGTTAGCTTCGGTAACGCCTCCGGGGCCGTGACCGGCGTTAACCTTGGGATTTTGAACCAGAAAGGGTCGCTGTACGTGACGCGTCCTTCCCTGCAGGGCTACATCACCAACCGCGAGGAGCTGGAGGAAGCCAGCAACGAACTGTTCTCGCTGATCGCCAGCGGCGTGATTAAGGTGGATGTGGCAGATGCGCAGAAATATCCGCTGGCCGATGCGCAGCGTGCGCACGAGGTGCTGGAGAGTCGGGCGACACAAGGGTCGAGTCTGCTTATTCCCTGATCCCTGAAAAGAAATTGGGCTTCCCGTGGGAAGCCCTTTCTTTTTTTAGTTCGGCTGTATGTAGGGTACAGCTCGATGAATTCTGTAGCGGCAGCCATAGTGACAGATTCGATAAGTAAATCCTATTCTGTTCTAAGCTCCGCCGCCGGAAAAGTTGCAGGTATGTGACGAACCCCTCAATACCTTAGTAACGGAACCGGTTATTACGCTGATAAGTGGGGAGTTTTGGCGATTTAATGGCCCGTATAGCCCACACGACGGCAACCGCCAGCAGCAGCCACGGCAACAGCTTGATCGTCAGGGCAAACAACCCGCCGATAAACATCACCACCGTTGCGACGACCAGCGCCGCGAGAATGCCAAGTAACGAGACGCCCGTCACCATCAGCATGACAAAAAAGCCAATCACAAAAAGTAGTTCCAGCATGGTGCTCTCCCACGAGTTCCCGAATAATGCGTTAACCATTACAAGAAACGTGCCAAAACTAACCCGTTGTTCTGAAAGCAAAACGCCCCGCAGGATTTTGCGAGGCGTAGTGAATTTGACTATCTTTTAGCGAAATTTATCGCTTATCGGCAACCAGACGCAGGGCGTGCTCAAGCACGTCAATATCGGCCCCCGCTTTGTGCGCATTTTCACTGAGATAGCGTCGCCACTGGCGCGCCCCCGGAATCCCCTGGAACAGGCCGAGCATGTGACGCGTAATGTGGCCGAGCCAGGTTCCGCTGCTCAGCTCGCGTTCAATGTAAGGGTACATTGCGCGTACGACGGATACGGGGTCAGTGTCAGCGCCCTCAACGCCAAAGATTTCGCGATCGACCGTCGCCAGGATGCCAGGGTTTTGATACGCCTCGCGACCAACCATCACGCCGTCCATATGGGCCAGATGCGTTTTGGCCTCTTCAAGCGATTTTATGCCGCCGTTAATCGACATCGTCAGATGCGGGAAGTCACGCTTCAGCTGGTATACGCGCGGGTAGTCCAGCGGTGGGATTTCACGGTTCTCTTTCGGGCTAAGGCCGGAGAGCCAGGCTTTACGCGCGTGGATGATGAACATCTCGCACTCCCCTTTGCCTGAGACCGTGTCGATGAAATCGCACAGGAATTCGTAGCTGTCCTGGTCGTCAATGCCGATACGCGTTTTCACCGTGACCGGAATCGAAACCACGTCGCGCATGGCTTTGATGCTGTCGGCCACCAACTGTGCGTTCCCCATCAGGCATGCGCCAAACATACCGTTTTGCACGCGATCGGACGGGCAGCCAACGTTGAGGTTGATCTCGTCGTAACCGCGCGCTTCGGCAAGCTTTGCGCACTGCGCCAGCGCCGCCGGATCGCTCCCGCCCAGCTGCAGCGCAACCGGATGCTCTTCATCGCTGTAGGCCAGATAGTCCCCTTTCCCGTGGATAATCGCCCCGGTGGTCACCATTTCGGTGTACAGCAGCGTATGGCGGGAGAGCTGGCGCAGGAAGTAGCGGCAGTGTCTGTCCGTCCAGTCGAGCATCGGCGCTATGGAGAAACGGTTAGCAGGGAAAGCGGTCTGTAATTCTGACGACATGGCGAAGTTTTAAGCATCTGGTGGAAAAGGAGCGCTACTATAACACAGGCTCAAAAAGGATACGATTCGGCTTGATGTGATATCAAATAGTGATATCATTTATTTTAACCTGGCGGGGAAGAAAACTACATGGAAGCTATCAAAAATGAAAACACTGAACGCCCGCCACCAAAAAACATTGCAGCTCATTTTTTCGTTACCGACACCCAGCTCGCTTGAATGGCGAAAAATCGAAGCGCTTTTTGTCGCGCTGGGCGCAAAAGTTTCTGAAGGGAATGGTTCAAGGGTCAGGTTTGAAATTAATGAGGTTGTGGCTTCGTTTCATCGCCCCCATCCGGATAAAGAAGCGAAGGTTTATCAGGTTCGCGACGCGATGGCGTTTCTCATCGCCGTAGGAGTATCACCATGATTAACACCATGACTTATAAAGGTTATGCCGCAAAAATCGACTATAGTGATGAAGATCTTTGCTTCGTGGGGCATGTAGCGGGCATAAGAGATGTTATCGGTTTTCATGCGGATAATGTCGCTGCTCTGCGCAAGGCATTTGAAGAAGCAGTGGATGACTATCTGGCTTATTGTGCGGAACAAGGCCGGGAGCCTCTGCGCCCGGCAAGCGGAAAAATCAGTTTGCGCATCTCTCCGGAAGTTCATTCTGCCATAAGCATCGCGGCTGAAGTTTCAGGTAAAAGCGTAAACCAATGGATAAGCGATACCCTTACAAAAGCAGCACACGGATAAGCAAAGGGCACCCTTGATAGTGCCCTGAAGAGTTAGAACGTCATGCTGAGCTGCGCGCCTGCGCCCCAGGTTTCATCTTCCCCATACAGTCCCATCAGGTCTACGTGGACCGTGTTGAACGGCGCAAAGCCCAGACCGCCGGTAAAGACATTGCTGTCGTTACCCTTCACGTCGGCACGGTAACCCGCACGCACCGCCAGCCAGCTCAGCGGCGTGACTTCAGCACCTACGCCGACGTACTGAGAGGTATCTTCACTCTTAAAGCCTTTGGTTTCGGTCAAGTCACCGTCGGCGGTTAGCGTCACCAGATCGTTATGCCAGGCGGCACCGGCGGTGACCAGCGGGCGGATCTGATAGGTATCTTTGTAGCTCACCACTTCACCCGTGCGGCCATTGCGGATGCGAACATCTTTGGTGTCGATATCGCGCGACATCAGGTTCTGCCCGCTCACGCCCACCGTCCAGTGTTCACCGAAATCGGCGGCAATACCCGCATCAACGTTAAAACCGGTGTCGTCCGTACGGTAGCGGCTATCATTCCACTTGTTGCTGTCGTAATCGTAAATCGATGTGGTGTAGTTATAGACCCAGGTTTTCTGCAGTTTTGGCGTCACGCCCACGGAGACCGGTACGCCGCCCAGGTCGAACTGACGGGCAACGGCGATACCGTAGTCGGAGACAATCGCCGCGCGGCCAGAGGCCGTGGAGTTGAGGTTTTTGGTGATTTGGTCAGTACCGTTCAGCGCAGCATCCAGCGCCACGCCTGCGGCCACCGCATCACTTCGTTGGATCCCGCGCAGGTAATCAATATCCTGCTGATCGATAGAGGAGCTGACGCGCCCGTGGGCATAACCTTTAGCCATAAACGCCACGGAGAGCACGTCGTTAGGAATGCTGACGGCAATCCCTGCACCGGCTGAAGCACGGGCGGTTTTGCCTTTAAGGTAATCCAACTCGTCAGCGAGATCTTTCGCCGCGCCCTGGAACTGATTAATTGAGCCTAACGGATTGGTAATGATGTCGATGGGGGTGAGATTATCAATAACATCCTGATAGCGATTGATCTTATCGTTGATGTTATCAATTTCGTCCTGAAGGTTGTCTTTATCCGTAATTTGCGCGCCAACGGACGGTATTATTACCGTAACATCGTCCTCGGGTTTTGCCTTTGCTAATAACGCCGGGTTGATTAACGCCCCGCTGCCATAGCTCCCCGCCGCGACGCCCGTTCCACCCATTGCGTCGCTTCTCGCCTCCGCCCAGGTATTGGCTGCTCCCGCCTGATTTGCCATAAACAGGGAGACAGCGATGCTAACCACCGAAAATTTAAAATGTTTTTTCACAGTATGCTCGTCTTATAGTCTGTTATGAAATAACTCCCGTCTGTTATCACCCAAACAGGAACGAACTATTGCTGTGAATAAGAACGAAAAGACCCGCTATTTCTTTCCCTAAATAAAATTCCGTGAGGGCCTGTTGTTATGTGTGACGGCCCTCAATATTTATAGAAGAGGAAATTATTTTCGCCCAACTTTTCCATCGTGCGGGCCAAAAAACTGCGGAGGATGGTCAACCCAGCGGTCTTCACGCGTAGCGGCATACACCGGGTTGAGCGGATAGTAGATGCGGTTGTGCTTTTTATTGGCCTCTCCCACCACCAGTAACCGTACCTCCTCCTCGGTATTGTTGATAAAGGTATGGCAAACGCCGGTTCCGGCAGGAAAACCCACGCTGTCGCCCGGTTCCAGCTTCCACAGATAACCGTTGATCCAGGCTTCCGGGTAGCCTTCCAGCACGTAAACAAACTCCTCTTCATCGCTTTCCGCATGCGGATAAGAGGTGCGTCGGCCCGGCGGTAAACGCTCATGATGAATACCCATGCGGCTCAGCCCAAGCCTGCGGGCCAGCGGTGCGCCGATGGAAAACAGTTCGTTGCTGTCGGGATAGGTTGCGTCGTCCGGGCCTTCAACGTCGCGCCAGTGTCGAATGCAGTCAGGTCTTTTCATGGTTAATGTCCGCTGTTGCAATGCGACAGGTATAGCACAGCCTGGGGAAACTCGGTGTTTTTAACAGAACATGATAAAGTGAGGGTTTTCCGCCCTATTACACCCGAGGTGCTTCATGGATAAGTCCACAACAGAGCTGTTAGTGCAGGCTGAAAAGCTGTGCGCGCAACGCAATGTGCGCCTGACTCCGCAGCGCCTTGAGGTACTGCGTCTGATGAGCCTGCAACAAGGTGCCATCAGCGCGTACGATCTGCTTGACCTGCTGCGTGAAAGCGAACCGCAGGCAAAACCGCCCACCGTCTATCGCGCGCTG
Organism: Enterobacter cancerogenus; assembly: GCF_019047785.1. Taxonomy (NCBI): domain Bacteria; kingdom Pseudomonadati; phylum Pseudomonadota; class Gammaproteobacteria; order Enterobacterales; family Enterobacteriaceae; genus Enterobacter; species Enterobacter cancerogenus. Next base: position 2,377,297 of record NZ_CP077290.1, read on the forward strand.
GATTTCCTGCTTGAGCAGGGCTTTGTGCATAAGGTGGAATCGACCAACAGCTACGTGCTGTGTCACCTGTTCGATCAGCCCACCCATACGTCCGCAATGTTTATCTGCGATCGCTGTGGCGCGGTGAAAGAAGAAGGTGCGGAAGGGGTTGAAGACATCATGCATACGCTGGCGGCCAAAATGGGCTTCGCGCTGCGCCATAACGTCATTGAAGCACACGGGTTATGCTCCGCCTGCGTGGAAGTGGAATCCTGCAGCCATCAGGACGCATGTCAGCATGACCACTCCATCCTGGTGAAGAAAAAACCCCGCTAGCGGCAAAAGAAAAGGCGGCTCATGGCCGCCCTCAGGGGTACTTCCGTGTTCGCACGGGTGGTAATCAATTACCAGCGATAGTCGTTACGGGTTTCCCAGTCTTTGACTTCGGTTTCCGCCTGATCTTTCTCGTAACCGTAACGCTCCTGGATTTTACCTACCAGCTGGTCACGTTTACCTTCGATAACGGTCATGTCGTCATCGGTGAGTTTACCCCACTGTTCTTTCGCTTTACCTTTGAATTGCTTCCAGTTGCCGCCGATTTCGTCTTTATTCATAATCGTGTCCTCGTGTTAAGCGTAAATTTGTATCGCCCGGTACATGCATTTCTGCTGGACGTGATAATTATTATAGTCAGGGATTCGGCAGCCCGATTTATATTCAGAATCTTTAACCGTCACGATATATCAGGACGGGCAGGAAACCAGGTGTTGTTTCGCCAGTGACGACGCCATATAAAGGCCAGCGAGAGGCCCCGCAGGGAGAGGAATACCGCAAGCGCCAGCCACAAACCATGGTTACCCAGGTACGGCAGCGTAAAGAGCGTCAGACCAAAACCGGCCGCCGCAACTGCCATGCTGTTGCGCATTTCCGCGCCTCGCGTCGCACCAATAAACATACCGTCCAGCAGATAACACCAGACCCCCACCACCGGCAGGATCACCTGCCAGATGAGGTAATGGCTGGCCAGTTCACGCAGCGCCGGGAGTGAGGTGAGCAGCGCAATGATATGCCCACCGAAACAGGCGTAGATCAGCGCAAACGCCAGCGCGACCATTCCCGACTGACGACACGCCGCCCGCCATACTTCGCGAAGCTGGCCGCTTTCACGCGCACCGTATGCCTGCCCGGAATGGGCTTCAACCGCATAGGCAAAACCATCCAGCGCGTAGGCGGTAAAGGTCAGGAGCGTCATTAACACCGCATTGACGGCAACGATTTCTGGCCCAAGGCGCGCCCCGAAGACCGTCAGCGCGCCGAAGCAGAGCTGTAACAGCAGCGAGCGCAGCATGATGTCCCGATTGAGCGCCAGTAGCTTACGCATATTGCCCCGCCAGGCGGTTTTGAGCAGCGCAACCGAGATCCCGCGCATCGCCAGAACGCGCCCGACCATCCACAAGCCGATCAAAAATGTCCCGTACTCGGCGATTGCGGTTGCCAGCGCCGCCCCCCGCACGTTCATGTGCAGGCCCATGACCAGCCAGAGATCGAGCACAATGTTGAGCAGGTTACCGACCACCAGCAGGATCACCGGCGCGCGGGCGTACTGCACGCCCAGCAGCCAGCCAAGCAGAACCAGGTTTGCCAGCGAAGCGGGCGCACTCAGCCAGCGGATTTCAAGGAAACGCCGCGCCTGCTCCAGCACTGCTTCGCTGCCGCCCACAATATGCAGCGCCAGGTCTATCAGCGGCGTGCGCAGCAAAACGATCAGCGCGCCTGCACCGAGCGCCAGGAGTAAAGGTTGAACCAGCGCACGCGCCAGCCGCAGCGGATCTTTCGCGCCGTAGGCCTGGGCCGTTAGACCTGTGGTGCTCATACGTAAAAAGAGCAGCAGCATAAAGAGGAAGCTGGTTGCCGTGGCGCCAATCGCCACGCCGCCCAGATAGACGGGGGAATCCAGATGACCAATAACCGCCGTGTCCACCAGGCCGAGCAGAGGAACGGTAATATTGGAAAAAATCATCGGCAGCGCGAGACGCCAGAGTGCCTTATCAGAAGCAGTCAGCAGTGACATGGGAGAATACCGGGGACGATAAAACGAGACGGGCCACGGAGAAACCGCAGCCCGTCAGGAAGAGATTACAGCCATTCGCCGTTGCGGATAACGCCAACGGCCAGCCCTTCAATGGAGAAGCTGTGTTCGCGCAGGTCTACCACAATAGGCGTGAATTCGTTGTTTTCCGGCAGCAGCTGCACGGTATTGCCTTGTTTCTTCAGGCGCTTAACGGTCACTTCATCATCGATACGCGCAACCACAACCTGACCGTTGCGTACGTCCTGCGTTTTGTGAACCGCCAGCAGATCGCCATCGAGAATACCGATGTCTTTCATCGACATCCCGCTAACGCGCAGCAGGAAATCAGCGCTCGGCTTAAACATACCGGGGTCCACCTGATAGTGGCTTTCGATATGCTGCTGTGCCAGCAGCGGTTCACCCGCCGCAACACGGCCAATCAGCGGAATACCCGTCTCTTCTTCAACAAGCAGACGAATACCGCGTGATGCGCCAGAAACAATCTCAATGACGCCTTTACGCGCCAGCGCTTTGAGGTGTTCCTCAGCCGCGTTTGGAGAGCGGAAACCCAGACGCTGCGCGATTTCTGCACGCGTGGGTGGCATACCCGTCTGGCCGATATGATCCCGAATGAGATCAAACACCTCTTGCTGCCTGGTCGTTAACGCTTTCATTCCGCCCCCTGGGTGTATATACAGTTATGCTGTGAGTATATACAGTCAAAGGCGATTTTGGAACCAAAAACTGCACAAAAAACCAGGGACTTAATTATTCCTCGAGGCTCATCGGAAATGTGACCAAAGCAGCGTGACCCAGGTGATGGCTGCGATGATAATCGCCAGCAGCACGGCAGCCGATCCCATATCTTTAGCGCGACCCGAAAGCTCATGAAATTCTGAACCAATTCGGTCTACCACTGCCTCAATAGCGCTATTGATAATTTCCACTATCATCACCAGAAGTACGGAACCAATGAGGAGTACGCGGGTTATGGCATCAACATCAAGGAAACACGCGATGATAACCGCGACAATCGCGGCAACCGCTTCCTGGCGGAAAGCAGCTTCATTGATCCATGCGGCGCGGAAACCTTTCCATGAATAGCCTGCAGCTTTGATGATTCGGGTTAACCCAGTGGTATTATTGGCCATTAAAAGAACCTTATAGTGGAAATAGCGTCAGTAACTATACACAAAATCATTCATGCTGCCTCAGGCGAGCCTGAAGGATGCAGTGTATATAGCCGCAGCGCGTTTTGCTGCAGCCTGAAGTATGACGGGTAACAACAGAAATCTTGCGCGCTTTCTGTTATCCTTGCGCCGCAATTGCATTATTAACCAGAGGCTTTACATCGTTTATGTCCGGCTGGCCACGAATTTACTACAAGTTACTTAATTTACCATTAAGCGTCCTGGTAAAAAGTAAGTCTATCCCAGCAGAACCCGCGCTGGAATTAGGGCTCGATACGTCGCGCCCTATTATGTACGTTTTGCCTTATAACTCGAAGGCTGACCTACTGACGCTTCGCGCCCAGTGTCTGGCGCATGACCTTCCCGACCCGCTAGAACCGCTGGAAGTTGATGGCACATTGCTGCCACGCTATGTGTTTATCCACGGCGGGCCGCGCGTGTTCACCTATTACACGCCGAAAGAAGAGTCCATCAAGCTGTTCCATGACTATCTCGACCTGCACCGCAGCAATCCTGGCCTGGATGTGCAGATGGTACCGGTCTCCGTGATGTTTGGTCGTCGTCCGGGCCGCGAAAAAGGCGAGGAGAACCCACCGCTGCGCATGCTCAACGGCATCCAGAAATTCTTCGCCGTCTCCTGGCTGGGGCGCGACAGCTTTGTCCGTTTCTCCCCTTCCGTTTCGTTGCGCCGCATGGCAGACGAACACGGCACCGACAAAATCATTGCGCAAAAACTGGCGCGCGTGGCGCGTATGCACTTTGCGCGTCAGCGTCTGGCCGCGGTTGGCCCGCGTCTCCCGGCGCGTCAGGATCTGTTCAACAAGCTTCTGGCGTCAAAAGCCATTGCTCGCGCCGTCGAAGACGAAGCGCGCAGCAAGAAAATCTCGCATGAGAAAGCCCAGCAAAACGCCATTGCGCTGATGGAAGAGATCGCCGCGAACTTCTCTTACGAGATGATCCGGCTTTCTGACCGTATTCTCAGCTTCACGTGGAACCGCCTCTATCAGGGGATTAACGTCCACAACGCCGAGCGCGTGCGTCAGCTGGCACACGACGGCCACGAGATTGTTTATGTGCCCTGCCACCGCAGCCACATGGACTACCTGCTGCTTTCCTACGTGCTTTATCATCAGGGCCTGGTGCCGCCGCACATCGCGGCCGGTATTAACCTGAACTTCTGGCCAGCAGGGCCGATCTTCCGCCGTCTGGGTGCGTTCTTTATTCGCCGTACCTTTAAGGGCAACAAGCTTTACTCCACCGTGTTCCGTGAATATCTGGGCGAGCTGTTCAGCCGCGGTTATTCCGTTGAGTACTTTGTCGAAGGCGGACGCTCCCGAACCGGTCGCCTGCTCGATCCGAAGACCGGCACGCTGTCGATGACCATTCAGGCGATGCTGCGTGGCGGCACGCGTCCGATTACGCTGGTGCCTATCTACATCGGCTATGAGCACGTCATGGAAGTGGGCACCTACGCAAAAGAGCTGCGCGGTGCGACCAAAGAGAAAGAGAGCCTGCCGCAGATGCTGCGTGGGCTGAGCAAGCTGCGCAACCTCGGTCAGGGCTACGTGAACTTCGGCGAGCCAATGCCGCTGATGACCTACCTTAACCACCACGTTCCGGAGTGGCGCGAATCTATCGACCCCATCGAAGCGGTACGCCCGGCCTGGCTGACGCCAACGGTAAACGGCATCGCCTCGGAGCTGATGGTGCGCATTAACAACGCAGGTGCGGCGAACGCCATGAACCTGTGCTGTACGGCGCTTCTGGCCTCGCGCCAGCGTTCTCTGACTCGTGAACAATTGACCGAGCAGCTCGATTGCTACCTCGACATTATGCGTAATGTTCCGTACTCCACCGACTCTACCGTGCCTTCTGCCACCGCCAGCGAGCTTATCGACCATGCGCTGCAGATGAACAAGTTTGAAGTCGAAAAAGATACGATCGGCGATATCATCATTCTGCCGCGCGAGCAGGCCGTGCTGATGACCTACTATCGCAACAACATCACGCATATGCTGATGCTGCCGTCGCTGATGGCTGCCATCATTACCCAGCATCGTCGTATTTCTCGCCAGGAGCTGCTGCGCCATATCGCGGCCATCTACCCGATGCTGAAAGCGGAGCTGTTCCTGCGCTGGAGCAAAGATGAGCTGGCGGCAGAGCTGGATAAATTGACGGAAGAGATGCGTCGTCAGGGGCTGGTGACCGTCACCGAAGACGAGCTGAACATCAACCCATCACGTTCCCGGACGCTGCAACTGCTGGCGGCAGGCGCGCGTGAGACGCTGCAGCGCTACGCTATTACCTTCTGGCTGCTGAGCGCGAACCCGTCCATCAACCGCGGTACGCTGGAAAAAGAGAGCCGGACGCTGGCCCAGCGCCTGTCCGTTCTGCACGGCATTAACGCGCCGGAATTCTTCGACAAGGCCGTGTTCAGCTCTCTGGTGCTGACGCTGCGTGATGAAGGGTTTATCAGCGACACGGGCGATGCCGAGCCGGAAGAGACGATGAAGATCTACCAGATGCTGGCAGACCTGATTACCTCGGACGTGCGTTTAACGATCGAGAGTGCGACGCAGGGCGAATGATGTTAAAGCCGGGTGGCGCTAACGCTTACCCGGCCTACATGTTCCGCTAAATCGTAGGCCGGGTAAGGCGAAGCCATCACCCGGCTTTTTTATGACCAGTAACTCATCGCCAGCCCGATAAACAGCACCAGGCCAACGTAGTTATTGTTTAAAAACGCCTTAAAGCAGGCTTCACGCTCACGCTTCGCAATCAGCTTTTGCTGATACGCAAACAGCAGTCCGGCCACCAGTACGGACCAGTAAAACTCCCAGTTCAGCCCGTTCAGGCGACCAATGGCGACCATCAGGGCCACAACCGCGACCTGCATAATGCCGATGATCAGCTTGTCATGACGGCCAAACAGGATCGCCGTTGATTTGATGCCAATCTTGAGGTCATCGTCACGGTCGACCATCGCATATTGCGTATCGTACGCCACGGCCCAGAGAATATTTGCCAGGAACATAAGCCAGCAGCTGAGCGGTACGGATTCGCTCACCGCCGCAAATGCCATCGGGATCGACCAGCCAAACGCCGCGCCCAGCACCACCTGCGGAAGATGGGTATAGCGCTTCATAAACGGATAGACCCACGCCAGTGCCAGTGCGGCCACGGAGAGCAGGATCGTCATGGTGTTCAGGGTTAACACCAGCAGGAAGGAGAGCGCAATCAGCACCACGAACAGCGTGCGGGCCTCTTTCTCGGTAACCTGACCACTCGGCAGCGGGCGGTTGGCCGTACGCTTAACGTGGCCGTCAAATTTTCTGTCGGCATAATCGTTGACCACGCAGCCTGCGGCGCGCATCAGCCAGACACCTGCCACAAACACCGCCAGGATCCACAGCGGCGGTAAGCCCGGGGTGGCTACCCACAGCGCCCATAACGTTGGCCACAGCAGCAGCAACGCGCCAATGGGCTTATCGGTACGCATCAAGCGGTGATAGGCCAGCAGCTTGTCCTGCGTCAGACTCCACTCCATTTTTTTCTTCCTCTTAGTACAACGGCGATGCGGGTAGAAACAGCTCCGTCAGTATTAACGGTTTACCACTCAGGCGAAGACGGGAACGGCGTCCCCACAGATCGGCATCGCGACCAATCTCAATAAAATCTCGGGTTAACTCGGACGAAGTAAAAAGATAGCGCCCCAGCGGCGTTTTTCCCAGTCGTTGCAGTGCGAGCTCAGGCCCGGAAAGCGTTGATTCAGGCACCACTGTCCGCCCGGCAAGCCACGGCTCGCCGTCGGCACACAGTAAAATTTCACGTAACCAGTAGCGTTCTTCACGCGGCAGCAGCGGCAGTTCATCGGCAATCTCATCAGTTGAGACAAACCCTTCCTGAATCAGCGTCACCGTGACCGTTTTTCCCTGTTGTTCAAAACGTTTTGTCATGGAATCTTCCAGCAGCAGCCAGTCGAGCTGCGCCGGGTCAAGCGCGGGTATGTGGTCTAAATAGCGCAGCGCACGCAGGTGCATAAGCGCAGGGTGTGACATGCCAGACTCTCCGATACATAACGTTATCGCATTGTATCGCAGAAAAGCAGATTGAGGGCGGCCAAACGATATTTAGCGATCACTATCGCAACAATGGCGCAACAGCACGGGCGGTACGAAAAAAAGTGCGCCCACTCAGGCGCACTAAAACGAACAAATCAGCACTGTGGGGAGACGGTCACCCCTTGCCTTTTACACTGCTGATAAAGGTGGAACGGGCAGTGGTCGACCCTAAACGCTCGGCTTCATCAAGCAGTTTCAGCGCTTTGTCGACGTCGCCGTTTTTCACCGCCTGCTTAATGGCGTTGTTGAAATAGGTTTCGGTATCGTTCAGTACTGGCTCAGCTTTTTTCGCCGGTGCCGGCGCTGACGCAGCGGCCGCTGGTGCTGCCGCGACAGGCGCTGCGTATACCGGCGCCGCGGTGTTACCTACCGTCACCGGACCTGGTCCAGACGAGCCGAACAATGGGCCAACGAGCACGCTGGACGCGCTGTTCGTAGACACTTTCAGTTTGACCAGGCCATCGGTGGTGTGGCGGGCAAGCGGGTCCGGAATATCAGGAACCGCGTTTCCGGTACCTTTTGCATAGGCTTTTGCCGGGTCAACCAGCTTCGTGGTTTGCTGGAGATCGTTGTCGGTGGTAAAGACCAACACGTAAATTTTTTGCTGCCCCAGCGCTGGCGTCAGGCGCATCACCCCTTCCAGGCGGTCCGCGCTCATTACGCCCGGTTCCTGATAGTTAAAGTAATTGCTTGGGAAGAACGCTGACGGCGTCATGTTTTGGTCGAGGATCAGCACGTTAGGGGCAAAAACGCTGGTCTGCTTGTTCACTTCGCTGGTCAGCGTAAGGGTTAATTCACCGATGTTGGCCGGCACGCTAAACGCGGCAACCGGGCCGCTGATGCCCGGCACGTTCAGTGACTGACCGCCAGCGGAAAGCTGTGTGGTTTGTACTTTCGATTGATCAACCGGCGTCCACACCAGCTGCTGAAGTGACGCCGCCGGGATCGCTGGCGCAGCACTGGTATTCTGAGGAACGAAATTGACATCTGCAAAGGTGATGGCTGGCGCACTAGCCAGCAGGCCCGCAGAGAGGCACAGCGCGACGAGACTTTTCTTCATTTTCATTGTTATTACCTCTGATAGCGTGAACGCTGCGGTGGCCAGGCAATAGCGCGCAGCGCCCTAAGGAGAGAGGGGCTTGCGCCCCTCTTTTCGGTCATTACGTCAGGTCTTGCGAATTACCACCAGATTTCCATCTGGGCACCGAAGGTCCACTCGTCGTTATCACCACGGCTGAAGGTCTTCGCGGAAGTATCGTTATACGCCACGCCAGAGGTGTAACCAGCGTCGTCGTTGGTTGCATAACCCCACTTCTCATCCCACTTCGCGTAGGTTGCGAAGACGCGGATTGCCGGACGAGACCAGATGCTGTCGCCTGCCTGCCACTGCTGGGCAAGGGTGATTTTGTACTGGCTGTTTCGGTCGTCGGTTTTCTGCGATTTAACGTTGTCGTAGCCCACTTCCAGCAAGGTGCTCATGATCGGCGTCCATTTGTACATTGGACGAACACCCACGGTCCACCACTCGGTACCGTTGTTATTGTCACGGTCGATATTCTGATACATACCGACGTACATCAGGTCCCAACGCTCAGCCAGGGTGATTGCACCGTGGTCCAGCACACGCCACATGGAACCATCGTTATCAATGCTTCCGCCTTGCGGGATGCCTTTACCGTTAGAGGTCATGGAGTCCGTACCGTACTGCAGAACGAACTTGTTGAAGCCTTTCATCATGCTCTGGGTATGTTCGGCGGTTAAGAGCCAACCATCTTTAGAAGCGCCAGGCTGCAGGTAGTAGTCATCAGGAATGTTGGTGTGACCGTAGTCAACGCCCAGCTCCAGCGTACCGCCTGGGTTGATTTCCATACCGGCTAAACGCACGTCGAACACGTCGTTTGGTACGACGTTGTCATAGATACGGTCACCGTTCGCGTCACGATCGGCGAAGGTTGCAGAACCGCCTGCTTCAGAAGAGCGGGTGGCTGCCAGAGAGAGTTTACCGAAGCCCAGATCGATGTTTTCGATACCCGCACCAGGACCTGAGATATCCCAGTAGTAGAAGTCGATCATGTGAACGTCATGACGCTGATAGAAGCGCTTACCGGCCCAGATGGTGGAGCCTGGCAGCCATTCAATCAGGTTTTTACCCTGCACGTTTGCTTCACGGAAGGCCGGACTGGTGGATTCCCAGTCGTTCTGCTGAGACACGGAATAGGCAACGTTAGTGTCGAAGTAGAAGCTCTTGTCACCTTCTTTCCACACTTCCTGACCCAGTTTCAGTTCCGCATAGGTTTCACATTCGTTACCGAGACGGTATTTACTTTGAGCACCGGTTGCCTGGAAACACTGTTGTTCACCGCCACTTCCGGTCCAGCCAATGCCGGAACGAGCATAACCTTTAAAGTCTACGGCACCCGCCTGGGCAGACAGGATGCCTGCCGCAATGGCGACTGCCAGGGGGACTTTGCGCAGAGTAATCATCGTTCTATCTCCTGAGATCATTGCTTTTCTTTGAACACTTCACCTGTCGGTTTCGTGCTTATTATTGGGATTGCTTAGACGCCTGGCTCTTTATGCAGCCGACGACATGCGGTGCCATCTTCACGGAACAGATGACAGCGCTCTGGCGGCAAACCGATAGCGAATGTGGCACCCTCTTCTACCAACACCACGTCGTTCTGGCGGTAAACCAGGTTCTGACGGATGGCGGGGATCTGGATATGAATCTGTGTTTCGTGACCAAGTTGTTCGACGACCTGAACAATCCCTTCCAGCGTCACATCGGCGATGTGGCTTGGCAGCAGATGCTCAGGACGAATGCCGAGGGACATATTTGCCCCGACCTGTACGTTAGCGCTGTCGACCGGCAGCCACACTTGCTGACGGTTTGGCAGCTCCACCTGTACCTGTTCAATCGCCGTGGCGGTCACTTTAACGGGCAGGAAGTTCATCTTCGGCGAGCCAATAAAGCCCGCGACAAAGCGGTCTGCCGGGTAGTGATACAGCTCCAGCGGTTTGCCCACCTGCGCGACGCGACCGGCGTCCAGCACCACAATTTTGTCGGCCAGCGTCATCGCTTCGACCTGATCGTGGGTGACGTAAATCATCGTGCGGCCAAGGCGCTTGTGCAGACGGGAGATTTCGATACGCATCTGGACGCGCAGGGCGGCATCCAGGTTAGAAAGTGGTTCATCCAGCAGGAACACGCGCGGTTCCGCCACCAGCGTACGGCCAATTGCCACGCGCTGACGCTGACCACCGGAGAGCGCTTTTGGTTTACGCTCCAGCAGGTGCGCCAGCTGTAATACTTCGGCGACCTGGGTCACGCGCTGGTTGATGATCTCTTTTTTCGCCCCAGCCAGCTTCAGGCCAAAGGACATGTTTTCAGCAACGGACAGATGGGGATAAAGCGCATAGGACTGGAAGACCATACCAACGCCACGTTCGGCGGGCGGGATGTCGTTCATCCGGCTTTCACCAATGAACAAATCACCGCTGGTGATGGTTTCAAGACCGGCAATCATACGCAGCAGAGTCGATTTACCACAGCCAGATGGACCGACGAACACCACGAACTCGCCCTCGTTGATGTCCAGATTGATGTCTTTTGACACCACTACGTCGCCCCAGGCTTTCGTTACATTACGCAGCTGTACGCTCGCCATGCCCTTCTCCCTTCGTTACAACCTGTCACCGACAGAAACATTCAAGATAAGTTCACTATGCGTCTTCCATTACTTTCGTGAATCCTCCACCCCCCACCTTTTTCATGGGGGAGGAGGCGGGAGGATGAGAGAGCAGGCTCTGCGACCAGCGCCGGTGGGCTTAGGCGAAAATCGTGAAGCAGCCTGCAAAAATCAGTGGGCTTTTGTGTGCGCCAGCACTCATAACTTAAATTTATGCAACGGAGATCACATTAACAGGGGGTGGGGCGTAGGGCTCAGGAGGATGGAAAGAGGATGTCAAATAAGGAGACTGAGTCACGTTGAACCACTACAGACGTACCCTGAGCACATCACCAAAAAGGATGGCAGATATGAAGATCAAGACTGGCGCACGCGTTTTCGCATTGTCCGCCCTGGCAGCAATGATGATTTCCGCACCGGCTCTCGCCAAAATTGAAGAAGGTAAGCTGGTTATCTGGATTAACGGCGACAAAGGCTATAACGGCCTGGCCGAAGTGGGTAAAAAATTCGAGAAAGACACCGGCATCAAAGTGACCGTTGAACACCCGGACAAGCTGGAAGAGAAATTCCCGCAGGTTGCGGCGACCGGCGACGGCCCGGACATCATCTTCTGGGCGCATGACCGTTTCGGTGGTTACGCCCAATCAGGCCTGCTGGCTGAAGTGACGCCAGACAAAGCCTTCCAGGACAAACTGTTCCCGTTCACCTGGGACGCGGTTCGTTATAACGGCAAACTGATCGCCTACCCTGTTTCGGTTGAAGCGCTTTCGCTGATTTACAACAAAGACCTGGTGCCAAACCCACCGAAAACCTGGGAAGAGATCCCTGCCCTGGATAAAGAACTGAAGGCAAAAGGTAAGAGCGCCCTGATGTTCAACCTGCAAGAGCCGTACTTCACCTGGCCGCTGATTGCTGCCGACGGCGGTTACGCGTTCAAGTTTGAAAACGGCAAGTACGACGTGAAAGACGTGGGCGTGGACAACGCCGGCGCGAAAGCCGGTCTGGGCTTCCTGGTTGATCTGATCAAGAACAAACACATGAACGCGGATACCGACTACTCCATCGCGGAAGCGGCGTTCAACAAAGGCGAAACCGCGATGACCATCAACGGTCCGTGGGCCTGGAGCAACATCGACAAGAGCAAAATCAACTACGGCGTCACGCTGCTGCCAACCTTCAAAGGCAAGCCGTCTAAACCGTTCGTTGGCGTGCTGAGCGCGGGCATCAACGCCGCCAGTCCGAACAAAGAGCTGGCGAAAGAGTTCCTGGAAAACTACCTGCTGACCGATCAGGGTCTGGAGGAAGTGAACAAGGACAAACCGCTGGGCGCCGTGGCACTGAAATCGTTCCAGGACACGCTGGCGAAGGATCCGCGTATCGCGGCAACGATGGATAACGCCCAGAAGGGCGAAATCATGCCTAATATCCCTCAGATGGCCGCATTCTGGTACGCCACCCGTACCGCGGTAATCAACGCCGCAAGCGGTCGCCAGACCGTCGACGCAGCACTGAAAGATGCGCAGGGTCGTATCACCAAGTAAGCAGAAAAACGGCGGGTGGCGCTTGCGCTTACCCGCCCTACAACTACGGCACGATCCGTAGGTCAGGTAAGCACAGCGCCACCTGACGAAAAGTTTCCACCGTTGTAGAGGAAGAACCCCATGGATGTCATTAAAAAGAAACGCTGGTGGCAAAGCGACGCGCTGAAGTGGTCAGTGATTGGTCTACTCTGTCTGCTGGTGGGTTACCTTGTTGTTTTAATGTACGTACAAGGGGAGTACCTGTTCGCCATCATGACGCTGATTTTAAGCTCTGCTGGCCTGTATATTTTCGCCAACCGTAAAGCTTACGCCTGGCGCTATGTCTATCCGGGCGTGGCCGGGATGGGGCTGTTCGTACTGTTCCCGCTGATCTGCACCATCGCCATCGCCTTCACCAACTACAGCAGTACCAACCAGCTCGCGCAGGAACGCGCGGTGCAGGTGCTGATGGACCGTTCTTATCAGGCGGGTAAAACCTTTAACTTCGGCCTGTATCCTGAAGGCAATAAGTGGAAGTTAGCGCTCACTGACCAGGAAACCCAAAAGGTCTTTATCTCCGACGCATTCACATTTGGCGGCGAACAAAAGCTGCCCCTGAAAGAGGCCGCAGCCCTGCCGGAAGGTGAACGTGCAAACCTGCGTATCATCACCCAGAATCGTCAGGCGCTGACCCAGCTCACCGCCGAACTGCCGGATGAAAGCAAAGTGACCATGAGCTCGCTGCGCCAGTTCTCCGGCACCCAGCCGCTTTACACCAAAGCGGATGACGGCACGCTGACCAACAACCAGAGCGGCGTGAAGTACCGTCCGAACAACGATATCGGTTTTTATCAGTCGGTGAATGCCGACGGCAGCTGGGGCGACGACAAACTCAGCCCGGGCTACACCGTGACCATCGGCTGGGATAACTTCACCCGCGTCTTTACCGACGAAGGGATCCAGAAACCGTTCTTCGCCATCTTCGTCTGGACGGTGGTCTTCTCGGTGCTGACCGTGATCCTGACCGTCGCCGTGGGCATGGTACTGGCGTGCCTGGTGGAGTGGGAATCCCTGAAGGGCAAAGCGATTTACCGCGTGCTGCTGATCCTGCCCTACGCCGTGCCGTCGTTTATCTCAATTCTGATTTTCAAAGGGCTGTTTAACCAGAGCTTCGGTGAAATCAACATGATGCTGAGCGCGCTGTTTGGCATCAAACCGGCCTGGTTCAGCGACCCGACGACCGCCCGATCGATGATTATCATCGTCAACACCTGGCTGGGCTATCCGTACATGATGATCCTGTGCATGGGGCTGCTGAAGGCTATCCCGGACGATCTGTACGAAGCCTCGGCGATGGACGGCGCAGGCCCGTTCCAGAACTTCTTCAGAATTACGCTGCCGCTGCTCATCAAGCCGCTGACCCCGCTGATGATCGCCAGCTTTGCCTTTAACTTTAACAACTTCGTGCTGATTCAGCTGTTGACCAACGGTGGGCCGGACCGCCTGGGCACTACCACCCCGGCAGGCTATACCGACCTGCTGGTGAGCTACACCTACCGCATCGCCTTTGAGGGCGGCGGCGGTCAGGACTTCGGCCTGGCGGCGGCAATTGCCACGCTGATCTTCCTGCTGGTGGGCGCGCTGGCGATTGTGAACCTGAAAGCCACACGCATGAAATTCGACTAAGGAGGGCACAGAATATGTCTATGGTCCAACCCAAATCTCAAAAGCTGCGCCTCTTCGCAACGCACTTAGGCCTGCTGATATTTATCGCGGCAATTATGTTCCCGCTGCTGATGGTCATCGCGATTTCCCTGCGTTCGGGCAACTTCGCAACCGGCAGCCTGATCCCGGATGAAATCTCCTGGGAGCACTGGAAGCTCGCGCTGGGCTTTAGCGTTGAGCACGCGGATGGCCGCGTCACGCCGCCGCCGTTCCCGGTGCTGCTGTGGCTGTGGAACTCCGTGAAAGTGGCGACCATCACCGCAATCGGTATTGTGACGCTGTCCACCACCTGTGCTTACGCCTTTGCCCGTATGCGTTTCCCGGGCAAAGCAACGCTGCTGAAAGGGATGCTGATTTTCCAGATGTTCCCCGCGGTGCTTTCGCTGGTGGCGTTGTATGCCCTGTTTGACCGCCTGGGCCAGTACGTGCCGTTTATCGGTCTTAATACACACGGCGGCGTGATCTTCGCCTATCTCGGCGGTATCGCCCTGCACGTGTGGACCATCAAAGGGTATTTCGAAACCATCGACGGCTCGCTGGAAGAAGCGGCGGCGCTGGATGGCGCAACCCCGTGGCAGGCGTTCCGCCTCGTGCTTCTGCCGCTGTCAGTGCCGATTCTGGCGGTGGTGTTTATTCTGTCGTTTATCGCCGCAATCACCGAAGTTCCGGTCGCTTCCCTGCTGCTGCGTGATGTTAACAGCTACACGCTGGCGGTCGGGATGCAGCAATACCTCAACCCGCAAAACTACCTGTGGGGCGACTTTGCCGCTGCGGCCGTCCTTTCCGCTATCCCGATTACCGTCGTGTTCCTGCTGGCACAGCGCTGGCTGGTTAACGGCCTGACAGCGGGCGGTGTGAAAGGTTAAGTTTCAATGTGTTATGCCACTGCAACCCTCAACTTTGACGTATTGTATTGAACCAACTTGTGACTGTTAGGCGCTCCCCGGAGCGCCCTTTTTTTATTCGCGTTTCAGCCGCTTCGAGTTGCACAGCCAGAGGGTGATCACCAGCAACAGGATCGCCGCCGAGTAGATCAGCACGTCGAGCGGGGATTTGTGATCGACGATGATCAGCCGCACTATCGCGGTGATCCCGATATAGACAAAGTAGCGCAGCGGGAAGTGAAAGCCGGACTGAAAATACTTCACAATCAGGGCGATAAATTCAAAGTAGAGAAAGTAGACCACCAGGCCTTCCACCAGCGCATACTTGCTGGTTTGCTCAGGGGCGAAGAGCACATCCGCCAGATGCACCGTCTCTTTGCCGAGAAAGACGACCAGAATCAGACCAAGGCTCAGCAGACCGAGGTTCAGCACGGTCTGGAGGATGGTTGAGATAAACTCAACGCGTGGGCGAGTCAGGGATGTCATACAGCACCTCATTCTCCAGGACGAGGTTCCTGTATAACGCAAAAATGTGACGGGGATCTATATTTTTTGTTTATGTTTTGCTCATTCGCCCGGTGGCGCTCCGCTTACCGGGCCTACAAAAACCGTAGGCCGGGCAAGCAGCATCAACGGAAGTTAATGTTCTTATCGCTGGTCATGTCATACAACTGGAACTTACGTCCAAGCTGCTGGCCCCCGTCGCGCGTCAGCGGCGTCCAGCCCACGGCGGCACGGCTGCGGGTTGGGCCTGACGAGAACAGATCCAGCGGAATCGAGACATACACGCCTTTGGTGAAATCCCCTTCCCCGTATTCGTCCGGCGAAACGTTAGTGATGGTGGCATAGCCGCCCACGACCACGCCGCTGTCGAAGTGTTTCGAGATGTCCAGCGTGCCGCCCTTGTCGCCTGCCAGATACTGGCCGACGCTGGCTTTGACCAGCACATCCTGGGCGAACGACGGCGTCCAGTAGGCGGTGAGATGGCCCGTTTTGACGCTGTAGTCGGTGAACTTCATCATGTCCTGGGCGCTGCGCCAGTCACGCTGTTTCACATAGTTGGCGTCAATGCCGAACGCCCAGTTGCTGTCGACAGGGCGGTAAAGCACCTCCGCCCCCGCGCCACCGTACATGGTTTCCAGATAGCCGCCGTACACCTGGCCGTAAAAACCGTTGCCGAAGTACTGGAAGTAGTTGGCCTGCAGATTGTTCACGTAGGCGTTGTTCTGCACATATTCACGCACGCGGGTACGCACGCGCGGCAGCTTCGAGTCGTTCGGCGGGTTGGTGTAGTTGAACTTGTCGTAGTTGTTGGCAATGTTGCCGAACAGGCTGCCGGTGGTCAGCAGGTGGTCGGTAACCCACAGATCCGCGGTTGCCATCACGCCAAGCTGGTACATGTAGAAGTTTTCCGGCCCGCCGACGGACTGGTTCAGCACCGGGTCGATGTGGAAATCAAAGCGCGATTTATCAATGTACCAGCCCTGCTCGGTCGATTCCGGCACGACCGGCTCGATGCGTTTTTGAACCAGCTCGGTTTCATGCCCCAGCGGTTCGCCCTCAAGATGACGACGCAGGCTGGCAACGTCGGTTTCCGTGGTCACCTGCGGCAGGTTAAGGCGGTTTTCCGTTACGCGGATCGTGCGGATCCCCTCGGGCAGATCGTTCATAACGATCCGGTTAGCGCGTTCGATCCCTTCGCGCGAGTCACGATACTTCACCTGCTCGCCGGTAACGTAGAGCGTATCGCCCTTAGTCTGGATCTTCGGATCGGCAAATCCGGCGTTGTACTTCAGCAGCGTCAGCTGGTTGGCGACGACGGAGTGCTGGATGATGGCGTCCTGCGGCTCCGGCTGGTACGCAGGCCGGGCATTGTCGTTATAGTGCGGACGCATATCGTTAAAGTTGGTGCGCAGTGTGAAGCCAAACATCACTGTATTGCCGCGCTCGTAGCTGAGGTTAACGTCGGCCCAGTCGGTGACGCGGTAAATGGCACCGACGTTAAACTTGCTCTTCTGCTCAATCTTCCCGGCGAAATCTTCGCTGTAGTTATTCCCTTCATACTCCAGCTTCAGGCGCAGCGGTTGCCACGGCGTTTGGTATTCGATGCCGCCAAACAGCGAGGCCGGGCCGTGGAACATCTGGTCGCCGTTGATGGAGCCGGCTTTTTTATAGCTGTTATCCCGGTAGCAATATTTGTCGCTGTAGGAGCAGAACGGGTTTTTGACGTTGCCGCTGGTACCGAGGTAGCCCCAGCCGAGGCCGAGTGAGAAATCAAACGGTCCCCAGGCTTTGCTGGCCACAACGTATTCCGCATCAAACAGGCCGGTACCGCCGATATCTTTCGCGCCGACGGAGACCTGTGGCATCCAGTAGCTCTCTTCCCACAGGCGCAGCTTCACGTCGAAGGCTTTGTCTTTATAGGTTTGATCGCCGGAGAATGCGTCGACGCTGCTGTACTGTTTCGTGCGCACGTCGGTATAGCGCAGCGTGGTTTCGAGCCACGGGAACAGCTGCACCGACGCAGAGTAGTAGCGATACTGATCGTTATCGCGGTAGTTAAGGCTGATTTCACCTTCACGCGCCATCCGCGCGGTAGGCGTTTGCAGTAAACCGACGCCGCCAAAATCGGATTGCGACGGGCCGATGGGCGCGGGCCAGGTTTCTGCATGGCAGGCGGCGCTGACGCACAGCGCCAGCATGCTGTAGAGATAGGTTTTTTTCATTAATCCGGGATCCGCTGCGTCAGGGAATGAAGGATATCGGCATTCAGCCCGTCATACGCCTTCGTCCAGAAATGGTCGGCAAAACCGACAAAAATCACGCTGCCGGGCATGGGTTCAATATGGCGCTTATTCCAGTACGCCACGGGCGCTTTTTGGGTATGCCCGTCCGGATAGACGATCCAGGCGTAGCTGTTATCCGCCCCGCTGAGCAGGCTTTGCTCGTCGAGATAGCTCGCCACGTCGCGGCCCGGCGTAAAAGGCTTTTTGCCCGGGCTGCTGATGAGCCCCATTACGGTGACGGTTGACGGCTGCGTCGGCAGCCAGAGCGTGTATTCCCCTTCCAGCGCCGGATTCCCCTTTTCCGCCACGCGCACGACATCGGGATCGAGGTTTATCGTCTGGCGTCCGGTGACCTTCAGCGCCTGAAGCTGCTGACGTACGCTGTTGATGGCGGCGGCGTCATCACCATCTTCCTGACTGGCTAACCCGGTCAGTCGGGCGAGGAGCGCGTTATGCTTTTGTTCGGCCTCAACCGACGCCTGCCGCTCGCCGATCACCGCGCCGGGCCACCAGCTATTGGCCAGCCTCGGTTGCCCGACGAGATCGAGCAGGTGTCCGGCGTTGGTTAAGGTTTTAGGCTGCGCGTTCTCCGGCGTGTATACCTTCACGGTGCCCGCAGACCAGGCCAGCGGCGCGGCAAAGCCGGCGAGCAGCACGATGGCGATAACGGTCTTTTTCATGATTTCGCCGCCTTGATCAGGGTGGTTTTCACCGGGAAGAAACCGGCGCCGAGGAACTGCAGGGACTGACGGATCTGCCCCTCTTCGTCCACCCAGTAGCGGTTGTGCCAGGTCGCCTGATCGGTTTTCACCTCTTCATCCAGCACGCGAACCTGCGTTTCGTCGCTGCCCACCTGCACGCTGTCCGTACCGTCCCAGCGGAAGGTCGAGCGGGCCGTGGCGTAGCGCACCTGCTTGTGCTCGGTCCAGCCCATCGTGCGCGTCCAGCTTGCGCCGTCGATGACCTGGTCAGGCTTGATGAGCGGATCGGCTGCGAGATTATTTACCTCCAGCAGGTTGTCACCGCCGAGCAGCGTTTTCACAATCCGGCCATGCTGCGTCACGATGGTGGCCTGATCCTGCGTCACCCATTTCTGCTGCCCGTTTTCATCGAAAGCGAGCACCACAAACAGCTGCGGGCCATCGTTTAACTGCATGTACTGGCTGGCATAGGGCATGTTCTGCAGTTCGTCATCGGTCAGATGCACGCCCGGCGTGCCAAACATGCTGTCCCACAGGGAATGTCCCAGCCCTTTAGTGGTGGCCGAGCATGCCTGCAACAGCAGGCAAATCAGGATGATTGCAGGTCGCTTCACGACTCTTCTCCGAAGGGGCGAAATAACCACACCGAAGTGTGGTTATGATTAAAACACCCGGTATTACTGGGTGCTGGTCGTCGTAGTGGTCGTGGTTCCGGTATTGGAGCCATCACCGCCACCGGTTGCCGCCAGCGCGACACCCACGGCTGAACTTACGGTGCTCGTGCTGGATGCGGTAGAACTCCCCGCAGACGCAGACGTCGCTGCCGACCCTGCCGCTTCTCCGACCTGAACCGGAGCCGCATAGACAGATGTCGCCGCAAGCGCAGATATGGCAAAAATGCCATACAGTACTTTCTTCATAACAATTTCCCTTCAATGAATGAATGGAGATTTGCCCGAAAAGAAATTCAGGCGGAATCGAGTATACACAACTAAAGCAGAGGGATTACCGCATGAGGAAATAGCAGAAGGGTTTTCAGATTATTGGTTAAAACGGATGGTTAAGAATAATTAATCTAATATAAAAATGTTTAAAAACATGAAGATATAATTAATGCAATAATAACGCACCTGCGTATATTCCTAAAATAAACCGCAGTAACTAAATGGTTTACAGCCTTTTTCAGATTAAACTCACAGCAGGAATTTGAGTTAACTAACAGACATGCGGAATTATCCGATAAAAAAGCCGGCATTACGCCGGCTTTTTTCATGACATATTAATTACGCACGCCATGCTTTATAACGGTTAATCAAACCATTCGTTGAGCTGTCGTGGCTGTCGACGTTTTTATCATCACCCAGCTCCGGCAGAATGCGGTTTGCCAGCTGTTTGCCCAGCTCTACGCCCCACTGGTCAAAGGTGAAGATGTTCAGGATCGCGCCCTGCGTGAAGATTTTGTGCTCATACAGCGCAATCAGCGCCCCCAGGCTGAACGGGGTGATTTCGCGCAGCAGGATGGAGTTGGTTGGGCGGTTGCCTTCGAACACCTTGAACGGCACAACGTGGTCCAGCGTCGCCGGATCTTTACCCTGATCGCGGTATTCCTGCTCTACCACCTCACGTGATTTGCCGAACGCCAGCGCTTCAGTCTGCGCGAAGAAGTTAGACAGCAGCTTAGGATGGTGGTCGGACAGCGGGTTGTGTGTGATAGCCGGGGCGATGAAATCGCACGGTACCATTTTGGTGCCCTGGTGAATCAGCTGGTAGAACGCGTGCTGGCCGTTGGTGCCCGGTTCGCCCCAGATGATTGGGCCAGTCTGGTAATCCACCGCGTTGCCGTTACGGTCAACGTATTTACCGTTGGATTCCATGTTGCCCTGCTGGAAATAGGCCGCAAAGCGGTGCATATACTGATCGTACGGCAGGATCGCTTCGGTTTCAGCGCCGAAGAAATTGTTGTACCAGATGCCAATCAGCGCCAGCAGCACTGGCAGGTTTTTCTCAGGTGCGGTGGTGGCGAAGTGTTGATCCATCGCGTGCGCGCCGGAGAGCAGCTCAACGAAGTTGTCGAAGCCAACGGACAGGATGATGGACAGGCCAATCGCGGACCACAGAGAGTAGCGGCCGCCAACCCAGTCCCAGAACTCAAACATATTCGCCGTGTCGATGCCGAACTCGCCCACCGCTTTACCGTTGGTAGAAAGCGCTGCGAAGTGTTTCGCCACGTGCTTGTTGTCACCTGCGGTTTTCAGGAACCAGTCGCGCGCGCTGTGGGCGTTGGTCATGGTTTCCTGGGTGGTGAAGGTTTTGGATGCCACCAGGAACAGCGTGGTTTCCGGGTTAACCGTCTTCAGCACTTCGGCAATGTGGGTACCATCTACGTTCGAGACAAAGTGCATGTTGAGGTGGTTTTTGTACGGACGCAGCGCTTCGGTCACCATGAACGGACCGAGGTCAGAACCGCCGATACCGATGTTGACCACGTCGGTGATGGCTTTCCCGGTGTAGCCTTTCCAGCTTCCGGAGATGATGGATTCGGAGAAGGTTTTCATCTTCTCCAGTACCGCGTTGACTTCTGGCATCACGTCTTTGCCATCAACGATAATCGGCGTGTTGCTGCGGTTACGCAGCGCAACGTGCAGTACGGCGCGATCTTCGGTACGGTTAATTTTCTCACCGGAGAACATGGATTTGATGGCGTCAGCCAGTTCAGTCTCTTTCGCCAGATCCTGCAGCTTAGCCAGCGTCTCTTCGGTGATGCGGTTTTTGGAGAAATCCACCAGCATCAGGTCATCGAAGGTCGCGGAGAACTTACTGAAACGATCGGCATCTTTCGCGAACAGATCCGCGATGGTGACGTCTTTCATTTCATCAAAATGTTTCTGTAATGCCTGCCAGGCAGAGGTCTGCGTTGGGTTGATGTTTTTCATTAGCAATACTCTTCTGATTTGAGAATTGTGACTGCGGTCGATTGTAGCGCCTGCAAATAAAAATTGTGATGGTTTTTATGCCATTGCCCTGGTCTGCATCAAACGCAGGTGAAAAGACCCGAAAAGTATAGCTGCTGGATGGCCCCTCTGGGGTGGGTAAATATGCCCCCCGTTGCGGCAAAACGAAGCATAAAATATGGCCCTGTTATTAGTCCTGTTACTGAGGGGTACCCCCCCATAAAAAATCCGCATAATCCCAGCATTGACAGGACCTCCCCCGCATTTTATTTATAGGGCCGTATTTTGCGCCTGCACCTGCTTTCGTTTCACTCTTGTGCCAAGGTCGCTTTATTCATTCCCTGACACGAGGTTGTTATGACGAGTTTTGTGGTCGCCAAGTTTGGCGGCACCAGTGTGGCGGATTACGACGCCATGAACCGCAGCGCCGATGTGGTGCTGGCCGATCCGAATACCCGCATGGTGGTGCTTTCTGCCTCCGCTGGCGTGACGAACCTGCTGGTTTCTCTGTCTGAAGGACTGGAAGCGACGGAACGGTTCGTGAAGCTGGATGCGCTGCGCAAAATTCAGTTCGATATTCTTGAACGTCTGCAGAATCCGAACGTCATCCGCGAAGAAGTGGAACGCCTGCTGGAAAACATCACCACGCTGGCGGAAGCCGCCTCTCTGGCGACCTCAACCGCCCTGACCGATGAACTGGTCAGCCATGGCGAACTGATGTCGACTCTGCTGTTCGTTGAGATCATGCGCGAGCGCAATATCCAGGCGCAGTGGTTTGACGTGCGTAAAGTAATGCGCACCAGCGACCGTTTTGGCCGCGCCGAGCCGGATGTGGAAGCGCTGGCCGAACTGACCAGCCAGCAGCTTGCGCCGCGTCTGGAAGAGGGTATCGTCATCACTCAGGGGTTTATCGGCAGCGAGGCCAAAGGCCGCACCACGACTCTGGGCCGTGGCGGCAGCGACTACACCGCCGCCCTGCTTGGCGAAGCCCTGCATGCCACCCGCGTGGATATCTGGACGGACGTGCCGGGTATCTACACCACCGACCCGCGCGTGGTATCTGCTGCGAAACGCATTGACGTCATTGCCTTTGAAGAGGCCGCCGAAATGGCGACCTTCGGCGCGAAGGTGCTGCACCCGGCAACCCTGCTGCCCGCGGTACGCAGCGATATTCCGGTGTTCGTGGGCTCCAGCAAAGATCCACAGGCGGGCGGAACGCTGGTCTGCAAAAAAACCGAAAACCCGCCGCTGTTCCGCGCTCTGGCCCTGCGTCGCCGCCAGACGCTGGTCACGCTGCACAGCCATAATATGCTGCACTCCCGTGGTTTCCTGGCGGAAGTGTTCGGCATCCTGGCGCGCCATAATATCTCCGTAGACCTGATCACCACTTCCGAAGTGAGCATCGCGCTGACGCTGGACACCACCGGCTCCACCTCCACCGGTGACACCCTGCTGACCCAGTCGCTGCTGATTGAGCTGTCGGAGCTGTGCCGCGTTGAAGTGGAAGAGGATCTGGCGCTGGTTGCCATCATCGGCAACAAGCTGTCCCGCGCCTGCGGCGTAGGCAAAGAGGTCTTCGGCGTGCTCGACCCGTTCAGCATCCGCATGATTTGCTACGGCGCGTCCAGCTATAACCTCTGCTTCCTGGTGCCTGCGGATCAGGCGGAGCAGGTAGTGCAAAAACTTCATCAGAATTTGTTTGAATAAAATTCGTTAGCACGTTAAACAATATCGATAAGCCGGGCTCAGACCCGGCTTTTTTATAACTAAACAACACGACAATACTGCAAGGAATTCATTATGTTATCCGCCATCACCCGGCTGTTCCCGTTATGGGCGCTGCTGCTGTCTGTACTCGCGTATTACACCCCTGGCACCTTCACTGGCATTGGCCCGTGGGTCACCACTCTGCTTATGCTGATTATGCTCGGCATGGGCGTGCACCTGAAAATTGACGATTTTAAGCGCGTGCTGTCGCGCCCCGCCCCTGTCGCCGCAGGGATTTTCCTGCACTATCTGGTGATGCCGCTCGCCGCGTGGCTGCTGGCCATGGCTTTTAAGATGCCGCCCGACCTCTCCGCTGGAATGGTGCTGGTGGGAAGCGTCGCCAGCGGTACGGCATCCAACGTGATGATCTATCTGGCAAAAGGTGACGTCGCGCTCTCGGTAACCATTTCGTCCGTTTCCACGCTGGTAGGGGTGATTGCCACGCCGCTGCTCACCCGCCTGTACGTGGACGCGCACATTCAGGTTGACGTGATGGGCATGCTGCTAAGCATTCTGCAAATTGTGGTGATCCCGATTGCGCTGGGTCTGGTGATTCACCACCTGTTCCCCCGCGTAGTGAAAGCGATCGAGCCGTATCTTCCCGCCTTTTCGATGGTCTGCATTCTGGCGATCATCAGCGCTGTGGTGGCCGGTTCCGCCTCGCACATTGCGTCCGTGGGCTTTGTTGTCATCATCGCGGTGGTGCTGCATAACACCATCGGCCTGTTAGGCGGCTACTGGGGCGGTAAGCTGTTTGGCTTTGACGAGTCGACCTGCCGCACGCTGGCGATCGAGGTAGGGATGCAGAACTCCGGCCTGGCGGCGGCGCTCGGTAAGATTTACTTCTCGCCGCTGGCGGCCCTGCCGGGCGCGCTGTTCTCCGTCTGGCATAACCTGTCCGGCTCGCTGCTGGCGGGCTACTGGTCAGGCAAGCCGATTGATGAACCCGCGAAAAAAGATGTGGTGGAACAACGTTAATTGACGTCACATGCTTTACACTGGAGCCTCCCCATCAGGAGGTTCCAGCAATGGCGACACCACGACTGACCCAGAAAGACATGACGGAAGCCGAGCAGCGCGAACTCAAAACGCTTCTTGACCGCGCCCGCATCGCGCATGGCCGCACGCTGACCAACGCCGAAACCAATCAGGTTAAAAAAGAGTACATCGACAAGCTGATGGCGCAGCGCGACGCCGAAGCGAAAAAAGCCCGCAAACTGAAAAAAGAGCAGGCGTATAAACCCGATAGAGAGGCGACATTTTCCTGGTCTGCCACAACCTCGACACGCGGAAGGCGCTAATTAGCGCCCTTTCTTTTTACGGCCCGGCTGCGCGAAGCGTTTCCCGTTCGCCGGCTTGCCTCGCCCTTTCTCTTCCGCTGGCGGAGCCTTTACCACCGGGCGTTTAATGGCCTGGGTTTTCGGTTTGGCTTTGGCCTTCGGCTTCGCTTCGGACGACGAATTTTCGATAAGCCTGAACAGCTCGATCAGCTCGTCATCCGTTAAATCACGCCACTCGCCCAGCGGAATGCCGGACAGGCTCACGTTCATGATGCGGGTGCGCTCCAGCTTCGTCACGTCATACCCAAAGTGCTCGCACATGCGGCGGATCTGACGGTTCAGACCCTGCACCAGGGTAATGCGAAACGCAAACGGTGCTTCTTTCTTAACCTTGCACTTCTTCGTTACGGTGCCCAGAATCGGCACCCCCGCGCCCATACCACGGATGAACTCGTCCGTGACCGGCTTGTTCACCGTCACGATGTACTCTTTCTCGTGATCGTTACCGGCGCGCAGAATTTTGTTCACCAGGTCGCCGTGGTTGGTGAGAAAAATCAGCCCCTGAGAGTCTTTATCCAGACGCCCAATCGGGAAGATGCGGCTGCTGTGGTTAACAAAATCCACAATATTGTCCCGCTCGCCATCTTCCGTGGTACTGACGATACCAACCGGTTTGTTCAACGCGATAAATACCAGGTCTTCTGCATCACGCGGTTCAATGAGCTGACCATTCACTTTGACCACATCGCCAGGAACAACCTGGTCGCCGATGGTGGCGCGTTTGCCGTTGAGGAACACGTTACCTTGTTCAATGTAACGGTCCGCCTCGCGACGTGAGCAGATCCCGCTCTCGCTAATGTATTTGTTTAATCGGGTTGATTGAGTTGGCAGCATAGTTTCTCCTGTGAAGGGCGAAATATACCTTAGGTTTGGGCTGGTAAAAAGATTAGCCCACGGTAACTGAGACAGGTTTTCCAAGTTTACTCAGCATCATGACCAGCGTATCAAGCGTAAACTTGCTCGTTTTAAGGTTCACAACGTCGGAGACACGTGGGCGGGAGACGTTCAGTCTTGCCGCTGCGTCAGCCTGGCGCAGCTTGTTTTCAGCGATCCACGTGGAGATTTCCAGCATAAGCTGTCGCTTGATCGCCAGCAGTTGCTCCACTTCCTTGCCAGCTTTTTCCCGTAACCGTTCAGCCTCATCCCTGTCAAACCCCAGCTCGGCAAAAATGTTGGCGTCTGCCGCCGTCACATGGCGAATTTTAGTATCAATGTTCTTTCCCATCTTTAACCCCTCCGGGCATCAAGCGCCGCATGCAAACGTACCTTTGCAATCTGTTTATCCTGGCCTGATGTCCGCTGTGTTTTCTTGTTAAAGCAATGAAGTACATACACAGCGTCGTCAAAACGGGCCAGGTAAAGAATACGAAATGCCCCTGTATTTCCCCGAAGCCGAATTTCAGCAACGCCTTTGCCAATCTCTGACATGGGCTTCCAGTCTGCGGCCTCCAGACCAGACTGCAGGCGGTGCAGTTGATAACCCGCGTCTCTTCGAATCTCTTCCGGGAAGCCGAGCAAATCGTCGTACGCACTTCCCATCCATGCGATAGGCCGCATTGCCGGCCTTTGTGAAAGCATACCACATCCTTGTATAAAATTTTATACACCCAAAAACATAAAAACGTCGCAGCGCGGATAAGTGCTTTACCCGCGATGCAACGTTACAGTTGGGAAAGGATGTCGTCACGCCTGACGAAAGCAAACTGCGAGGCGCTTTCAGAGATTAATACTCATCCCGCTCGTCATCTTCGTCCGGCTGCTCCATTACGCTGTAGGCCACCGCGCAGAACAGCGAGTTAAGACGTTTCATATCGCCCAGCAGCCCCAGGTGCAGGGAGCTGGTCTCAATGCTCTGCACGTTTTGCTGATGCAGACGCTCAACGTGGGCGTGCGAATAGCGGCGGTTGAGAATGCGGAAGCGGTGCTTGTTGCGCCGCAGCCGACGCGCGCTCGGTACGTCGCTGGAGAAGAAGACCGACAGCGCCAGCTTCAGGTTGCTGACCAGCTGCTCATGCAGCGCCTCCAGCTCCTTAAGCCCTTCAACGGAGAAGGCGCGACGCGCGGCAAGGGATTTATCCGCAATTTCACTGCCCATGCGCTCGACGATATCTGAGGCCTGCTCCAGGTTGAGGGACATTTCGATGATTTCCGCCCAGCGGCGGGACTCCTCTTCCGCCAGCTCGTCCTGCGGGATGCGCGCCAGATAGAGCTTGATGGCGGTATAGAGCACGTTGATGTCGTCCGCCAGCTTTCGCAGCTCTTTCTCCTCGCGCGGCTCGCCATGCATCACTTTTTGCAGCCCTTCGAGCATAGTTTCCATCGCATCGCCCATGCGCAGCGTTTCGCGGGCGGCGTTGGCAATAGCCAGCGCCGGGGTATCCAGCACGGAGGTATCAAGATGCTTCGGTTTCAGGCGGGCGTCCAGCTCGGGTTCATCCCGAATGAGGCGCTCGCAGAAACGGGCCATCGGCGCGGCGAAGGGGACCATCGTCAGGCAACGCACCAGGTTGTAGAAGACGTGGAAATAGATCACCAGCTCGGCTTTCGGCAGCGGCAGGTTATCCATCAGGTTCGCCAGCGGATGGACAAACGGCAGGATAATCAGGCTGCCCACCAGCTTAAACAGCAGGCTGCCGAGCGCCACGCGGCGTGCGGCGGCGTTGGCGGCGCTGTTGTTGAGCATCGCCAGCAGGCCCGAACCAAGGTTGGCACCGATCACCAGACAGAGCGCCACCGGGAAGGAAATGACCCCTGCGGCGGTAAGCGTCGCGGTCAGCAGCACGGCTGCCAGGCTCGAGTAGCTGACGATGGCGAACACCGCGCCGATGAGCGCATCCAGCATGATATCGCCGGTCAGGGAGGCAAAGATGACCTGCACCCCGTTGGCCTGGGTGATCGGCGTCACCGCCTGCACAATCAGCTCCAGTGCCAGCAGGATCAGCCCAAGGCCAATGCCCACGCGGCCAAGCTGCCCGGCACGGCTCTGCTTACGGCTCAGGAAGAAAATCACGCCGATAAATATCAGCAGCGGCGACAGCCAGGAGAGATCGAAGGTCAGCACGCGCGCCATCAGCGCGGTCCCGACATCGGCACCGAGAACAATCACCAGCGCCGGGGCGAGCGCCACCAAATCCTGCGCCACAAACGAGGTGACGAGCATGGTGGTCGCATTACTGCTTTGCACCAGCGCCGTTACGCCGATGCCCGCGCAAAAGGCGAGCGGCTTCTTCTCAACGCTGCCGCTGAGAACGGTGCGTAAACGCGCGCCAAACACGCGCATCACGCCGGTGCGGACAATATGAGTGCCCCACACCAGCAGTGCGACTGCAGAGAGCAGATGTAACAACGTCAGCACGGAAAGTGTTCCTCCTTATCGTTATCTGTTTTCCTGAGGTTTACTGCGCGCTGTCTTGCCGGATGGCGGTTACGCCTTATCCGGCCTACGCACAGGACCGGTAAGCGCAGCGCCACCGGGCAATATGGCCAGAACCTTCTTCCAGTATAAGGGTTTAAATGTAAGAAAGAGACAGGGCGCCTGATGAGCGCCCTGTTTGTTGTAAGGAAAGGTGACGTCAGTCTGCGTCGTAGCCCAAATTAGGGGCTAACCAGCGCTCCACTTCCGACACGCTCATCCCTTTGCGCAGGGCGTAGTCTTCTACCTGATCGCGCTGAAGCTGTGCCACCGCAAAGTATTTGCTGTCCGGATGGCTAAAGTACCAGCCGGAGACAGACGCGCCCGGCCACATGGCGAAGGACTCGGTGAGCTTCATCCCGGTATGCGCCACCACGTCCAGCAGTTTCCAGATCGTCCCCTTCTCGGTGTGCTCCGGGCAGGCAGGATAGCCTGGTGCCGGACGAATGCCCTGATAGTTTTCGCGGATCAGCTCTTCGTTGCTCAGGTTTTCATTCGCCGCGTAGCCCCAGTGCACCTTGCGCACGCGCTCGTGCAGATATTCGGCGAAGGCTTCCGCCAGACGGTCGGCAATCGCTTTGATCATGATTTTATTGTAATCATCATGCTGCGCGTCGAACGCCTCTGCCAGCGCGTCCTCTTCCAGCCCACCGGTCACGGCAAACGCGCCGATATAGTCGGCTTTACCGCTTAACTTCGGTGCGACGAAATCCGCCAGGCAGTAGTTGGCAAAGCCCACTTTCTCCGTTTGCTGGCGCAGGTGATGGCTCACCGCCAGCACGTGGGTGCGGGTTTCATCGCGATAAATTTCGATATCGTCCCCCACGCGGTTCGCCGGGAACAGGCCCACCACGCCGCGCGGGTTGAGCGTTTTCTCCGCGCTCAGCCTGTCGAGCATGTCGTTGGCATCGTTAAACAGACGTTTTGCCTCTTCGCCCACCACCTCATCTTCCAAAATGCGCGGGTATTTGCCTGCCAGCGACCAGGTCATAAAGAACGGCGTCCAGTCGATGTAGTTGCGCAGCGTTTCAATGCTGGCAGTGACGTCCTGCACGCCCAGACGATGCGCTACCGGCGGCGTATAGGCTGACCAGTCGAATGCCAGATCGTTTTCACGCGCCGCCTGAAGCGAGACCGGTGGCGTGCGCGGTTTCTTGCGCCCGTGCTGGATGCGCACGGTTTCGTACTCTTTTCGGGTACGCGCCACGAACTCATCGCGCTGGGTGTCGGACAGTAGCGCGGACACCACGCCCACGGTGCGCGAGGCGTTCTGCACGTACACCGTCGGCCCGCTGTAGTTCTGTTCGATTTTCACCGCCGTGTGCGCTTTTGAGGTGGTCGCCCCGCCGATCAGCAACGGAATAGTAAAGCCCTGACGCTCCATCTCTTTGGCAACAAAGACCATCTCGTCCAGCGACGGGGTAATCAGCCCGGAGAGGCCAATCAGGTCGGCGTTCACTTCCCGCGCGGTTTTGAGGATTTTATCCGCCGGGACCATCACGCCAAGGTCGATAATCTCGTAGTTGTTACACTGCAAAACCACGCCGACGATATTCTTGCCGATGTCGTGCACGTCGCCCTTGACGGTGGCGATCACCATCTTGCCGTTGCTGGAGCCTTTCTCTTTGCTGGCTTCGATGTACGGCTCAAGGTAGGCCACCGCCTGTTTCATCACGCGTGCGGACTTCACCACCTGCGGCAGGAACATTTTGCCTTCGCCAAACAGGTCGCCGACCACGTTCATGCCGTCCATCAGCGGGCCTTCAATCACTTCTATCGGGCGCGTTGCCTGCTGGCGGGCCTCTTCGGTGTCGAATTCAATAAATTCGGTGATGCCTTTAACCAGCGAATACTCCAGACGCTTTTTCACGTCCCAGGCGCGCCACTCGGCCTGCTGAACGTTTACCGCCTCATCGGATTTACTGCCGCGGTATTTCTCAGCCAGATCCAGCATGCGTTCGGTAGCGTCGTCGCGACGGTTAAGGATCACATCCTCCACCGCGTCGCGCAGTTCGGCGGGCAGGTCGTCATAAATGGCCAGTTGCCCGGCGTTGACGATGCCCATGTCCATCCCGTTACGGATGGCGTAGTAAAGGAACACGGCGTGGATCGCCTCGCGTACCGGGTCGTTACCGCGAAACGAGAACGAGACGTTGGAGACGCCGCCTGAGATCAGCGCGTGCGGCAGCTCGCGTTTGATGTCTTCGCACGCGCCGATAAAGTCCTGCGCGTAGTTATTATGTTCTTCAATGCCGGTTGCCACGGCGAAGATGTTCGGGTCGAAGATGATGTCTTCCGGCGGGAAGCCCACCTCTTCGGTCAAAATTTTGTACGCGCGGCGGCAGATCTCAATTTTGCGCTCGCGGGTATCGGCCTGGCCGACTTCGTCAAAGGCCATCACCACCACGGCGGCGCCGTAGCGACGTACCTGCTTCGCATGATGGATAAAACTCTCGACGCCCTCTTTCATCGAAATCGAGTTAACGATGCCTTTGCCCTGAATACACTTCAGCCCTTTTTCGATGACGTCCCATTTGGAGGAGTCGATCATGATCGGCACGCGGGCGATGTCCGGCTCACCGGCGATCAGGTTCAGGAAACGCACCATCGCCGCTTCGGCGTCGAGCATCCCCTCATCCATGTTGATATCGATAATCTGCGCGCCGCTCTCCACCTGCTGACGCGCCACGTCCAGCGCTTCGCTGTATTTCTCTTCTTTAATCAGCCGTTTGAACTTTGCAGAACCGGTCACGTTAGTACGCTCGCCCACGTTCACAAACAGGCTTTCATCGCCAATGGTTAACGGCTCAAGACCGGAGAGACGGCAGGCAACCGGAAGCTCAGGCAGCTTACGCGGCGGTAGCCCTGCCACCGCGTTACTCATGGCGGCGATGTGCGCCGGCGTGGTGCCGCAGCAGCCGCCAACGATGTTCAGGAAGCCAGACTCGGCCCACTCGCGGATTTGCGCCGCCATGGTGTCCGCATCCAGATCGTATTCGCCAAAGGCGTTTGGCAGCCCGGCGTTCGGGTGCGCGGTGACGTAGCACTCCGCGATGCGGGACAACTCCTGCACATACTGGCGCAGTTCGTCTGGCCCCAGCGCGCAGTTCAGGCCGAAGGTGAGCGCGTCGGCATGGCGCAAAGAGTTGTAAAACGCCTCCGTCGTCTGGCCGGAGAGCGTGCGCCCGGAGGCGTCGGTGATGGTGCCGGAAATCATGATCGGCAGGTCCACGCCCAGCGCCTCGAACTCCGCTTTCACCGCGTAGATGGCGGCCTTGGCGTTAAGGGTGTCGAATACCGTTTCAATCAGGATCAGGTCGGACCCGCCTTCCACCAGCGCTTTGGTCGATTCCCGGTAGGCGACCACCAGCTGGTCAAAAGTGATATTACGAAACGCCGGATCGTTCACGTCCGGTGAGATCGACGCGGTGCGGTTCGTCGGGCCAAGCACACCGGCAACGTAGCGCGGTTTGTCCGGCGTGCGGGCGGTCCATTCATCGGCGCAGGCGCGCGCCAGCTTTGCCGCCTCGAAGTTGATCTCCGCCGACAGGGATTCCATCTGGTAATCCGCCATGGCGATGGTTGTCGAGTTAAAGGTGTTGGTTTCAACGATATCGGCACCCGCCTCAAAGTAGGCGTTGTGGATATCGGCAATCACCTGCGGTTTGCTTAACACCAGCAGGTCATTGTTGCCTTTGAGATCGCATGGCCAGTCGGCAAAGCGTTCGCCGCGGAAATCGTCTTCACTGAGGCGATAGCCCTGGATCATGGTGCCCATGCCGCCGTCCAGCACCAGAATTCGTTCATTTAACTGCGCACGCAGTTGCTCTACTTTGCTGCTCACACTTGCTCCCGACAACGCTCAACATGGCCAAAAGGCTGCGGTCCATACTGGCATATTCTCGCAGGGCGGAAAAGTCACTCAGCGGTAACATGAGACATGTTCACCATCACTCCTCCGATCAGTCAGGATACGGTTGCAAATTCACCAAATAAAACGAAAATGATTTCCACGATACAGAAAAAGGAGTTGCCCATGGTCGCGACCGTTCCCGCTAAACGCGGCAGAAAACCTGCTGCCACCCCCTCAGCGCAACCCGGCGGACAGGTTCAATCGCTGACGCGGGGTTTGAAGCTGCTGGAATGGATAGCCGATTCGCACGGCAGCGTGGCCCTCACGGAACTGGCGCAGCAGGCCGGGCTTCCCAACTCCACCACACACCGCCTGCTGACCACCATGCAGCAGCTGGGCTTCGTCCGCCAGGTCGGCGAGCTGGGGCACTGGGCGGTGGGCGCACATGCGTTTATCGTGGGGAGCAGCTTCCTGCAGAGCCGTAATCTGCTGGCGATTGTCCACCCTATTCTGCGCAAGCTGATGGAGGACTCCGGCGAGACGGTGAACCTGGCCGTGCTGGACCAGAGCGATCATCAGGCGGTCATTATCGACCAGGTCCAATGTACGCAGCTGATGCGCATGTCCGCCCCGATTGGCGGCAAGCTGCCGATGCACGCCTCCGGCGCGGGAAAAGCATTTTTGTCGCAGCTCAGCGAAGAGCAGGTGACGGGGTTGCTGCACCGCAAAGGACTACACGCCTACACCCACGCCACCCTGGTTTCGCCGGTGCACCTGAAAGAAGATTTAGCCCTGACACGTAAGCGCGGCTATTCGTTTGATGACGAAGAGCACGCCCTGGGTCTGCGCTGCCTGGCGGCCTGTATTTTTGACGAGCATCGCGAGCCGTTCGCCGCCATTTCGATTTCCGGGCCGATCTCACGCATGACCGACGACCGCGTAACGGAGCTGGGCGCGCTGGTGATTAAGGCGGCGAAAGAGGTGACGCTGGCGTACGGTGGGATCCGTTAAGATGGGTTTGCCGGGAGGCGGCTACGCCTTACCCGGCCTACATTCGAGCCCTTCTCCTGGAGAAAACCGGATGCTAAACCGCTGCTTGCGGCGGTAGGCGTAAACGTCTTCAACGTGCCCGTTCTTGATCCGCGTTTGCAGTTCGCGCCAGTAGTCGGCGCGGAACAGGTCGTCGTGCATCTCCTCAAATAATGGCCTGATACGCGGGTCAGCGCACAGCCAGTGGCGAAACTCCTCGGGAAACACATCGCCCGGCGAGACGCTGTACCACGGCTCACCGGACAGCTCATCCTCCGGGTGGCGCGGCGGGGGAATATCGCGGAAATTCACCTCAGTCATATAGCAAATTTCATCGTAATCGTAGAACACCACCCGACCGTGGCGCGTCACGCCAAAGTTTTTAAACAGCATATCGCCAGGGAAAATATTGGCGGCGGCAAGCTGGCGGATGGCGTTACCGTACTCTTCAATCGCATCGCGTAGCGCCTGGCCTTCTGACTGCTCAAGCCAGATATTGAGCGGCACCATACGGCGCTCGATATAAAGGTGGCCAATCACGATTTTATCCCCC